>NZ_CP024920.1:965000-2165000 GCF_002795865.1 Qipengyuania seohaensis | reverse complement strand
CCTCGAGGCTGCGCCTCGTAAGCAGTTCGTCGCCGAAGAAGTGGTTCAGCCGACTCCGGTCGCAATCGCTGCGGCTTCGAAGGCCGAAGCTCAGGCTGCCGCCCCGGCATCGCGCCCGGCTGGAAAGCCTGCTCCCAAGGCCGCCCCGAGCATCGCGCTCGCCAAGGGCGACTACAATATCCAGCTCGGATCGTACTTCTCGATGTCGGATGCCCAGGACGGCTGGCGCAAGTTCCAGCAAAGGTATCCCGAACTCGCCGACGCGAAAAAGGTCATCACCAAGGCCCGCGTGAACGGCAAGATCTACTACCGCGTCGCGGCAGCGGGCTTTGCCAAGAATTCGGCACAGAGCATGTGCTCCAGCGTCAAGGGCAAAGGCGGCGGTTGCATCGCCTATGCCTCCGCAAATCCGCTCCCGGGTCATCTGGGCGATGCGGCAATACGGGTCGCAGCGCGCTAAGACGCGCAGCCATAAGCCAATACCTGACCCCCGCCGGAGCGATCCGGCGGGGGTTTCTTTCTCTTAGAGATGGATTTCCACGCCGCCCTTCCAAAGGCGAAGCACGCGGCCTTGAGTAGGCTGACCGTCGAAGGGTGTGTTGCCTGCGGTCGCTGCCATGCGTGCGCTCTGGACGATCCAGGGCTTGTCCGGATCGATCAGTGCCACGTCCGCTTCCAGGCCTTGCTCCAGCGATCCTGCTGCCACGCCGAGGATCGATGCCGGATTGCCCGCCACCAGCTCGAAGACACGCGCCAGATCGATAATTCCATCAGTCGCGAGCGAGAGCGCCATCGCGAGCAGGGTTTCCGCCCCGGCCATCCCTGGTTCGGCATCGGCAAAGGGCTGGCGCTTGTCTTCCGGCCCGCGCGGATCGTGCCCGCTGGAGATCACGTCGATTGTTCTGTCGGCAATCGCTTCACGGACCGCCTGCCGATCGTCTTCGCTGCGCAAGGGCGGCGACAGGCGCGCGAAGGTGCGAAAATCGACCGTGGCAAGATCGGAAAGCATGAAATGCGCGGGAGTAACGCCTGCGGTGACACGCTGGCCGCCAGCCTTCGCGTGCCGCACCAGTTCGAGCCCGGCCCGCGTGGTCACTTGCCTGAAATGGATGCGGGCACCCGCCATCTCCGCCAGGGCCAGGTCGCGCGCTATGGCGATGGCCTCTGCTTGAGCAGGTGCGCTGGGAAGGCCGCGCCGCGTCGCGTATTCGCCAGCCGTTGCAACTGCATCGCCGACAAGGGCTGCATCTTCGGCATGGGAGATAACCGGCATGTCGAGCATAGCCGCATATTGCAGCAGGCGAAGCATGACGCCGGAATCGGCTATCCAGCCACGGCCGGTGGAAACGCCTAGCGCCCCCGCCTCGCGCATCAGGGCAATCTCGGCAATTTCGGTTCCCGCAAGGCCGCGTGTTGCAGCTGCCAGCGGATGCACCCAAAAGTCGGGCTTCCCGCTTTTCGCGATATAGGAAACGCGGCTCGGCAGATCGAGCGCGGGAGACTGGTCGGGCATGAGCGCTGCACGCGTGATGCCGCCAAAATGAAAAGCGGGCTTGTCCACGGCGAAGACGCCAAGGTCGACCAGCCCCGGCGCGACCAGCTTGCCGCCAGCGTCGACGACCTCGTCCCCGCCCTGCGGCTCGCCATCACCGCATGCAGCGATACGGCCTTCCGCGATGCGGAGGTTGCCATCACGAATTCCATCGGAAGCGACCAGCTTGCCGCCGGTAATTGTCAGGGCGCGCGTTTGCTTCATGCGACCTCTCCCCATCCTTCGACCCCTCGGGCACGGCGCGTCAGGACATCGAGGCAAGCCATGCGTATCGCCACCCCCATCTCGACCTGCCGCGTTATGATCGAGCGGTCGATCATGTCGGCAACATCGCTGTCGATCTCGACCCCGCGGTTCATCGGCCCGGGATGCATGACCAGCGCGTCTTCTCCGGCCTTGGCAAGGCGGGCGGCAGTCAGGCCGTAGAGGTGGTGGTACTCCCGCGCAGAAGGAATGAACTGTCCGCTCATGCGCTCGGTCTGCAGGCGGAGCATCATGACCACATCCGCCCCGTCCAGCGCGGCGTCGAAATCATGGAAGACTTGCGCCCCCATGGCTTCGATACCCGAAGGCATGAGCGCGGGCGGAGCGCAAAGGCGGACGGTTGCCCCCAACGCCTGAAGACACAGCAGGTTCGAACGTGCGACCCGGCTGTGCAGGATATCGCCGCAAATCGTTATGGTCAGGCCGGTAAAATCGTCGCCCGACTGGCTTCGCTCTCTCAGCGCATGGCGCAGGGCCAGCGCGTCGAGCAATGCCTGCGTCGGGTGCTCGTGCTGCCCGTCTCCTGCATTGAGAACCGGGCAGTCGACCTTGTCCGCGATCAGGCCCGTCGCCCCGCTCGATCCGTGGCGGATGACGATGGCATCGGCGCGCATGGCGTTGAGGGTTATCGCGGTATCGATCAGCGTCTCGCCCTTTTTCACGCTCGACTGTGCGGCGTGCATATTGACGACGTCGGCCCCCAGCCGCTTGCCTGCAATCTCGAAACTCAAGAGCGTCCGCGTCGAGTTTTCGAAAAAGGCATTGATGATCGTCAGCCCCGAAAGACTGTCGCTGTGCTTTTGCCGCTGTCGGTTAAGATCGACCCATTGTTCCGCCTCGTCGAGCAGGAACAGGATTTCATGGCGCTCCAGCTGGCCGATGCCGAGCAGGTCGCGATGCGGAAAGGCCTGCGCTCCCGCCGGATAGCGGGATGCGTGGGGCTGTGTTTGCGAAGCTGTCATTAAAGCCACGCCCTTAGTCGAGAGCCATCGCACCCTCAAGCACATTCGGCTGGCATGGGCGGCGAAGCTTCCCTAGATCACGTGCCAAAGAGTATTCCGGGGTAAGTTACGATGCGATTTGCAGGCAAGGTTTGGCGGCTTCTGGTTGGCGTGAAGGACGGCCTCGTCCTGCTGTTCATGCTACTGTTTTTCGGCACGCTGTTCCTGATCCTCACCACCCGTCCGAGCCCGGCGCAGGTGCGTGAAGGCGCTCTGCTGCTGGAAATCGACGGCGTGGTCGTTGAAGAGCGCAGCCGGATCGACCCGCTGCAGGCCCTGCTTTCATCGCAGGCGCAGGTCGGCGAGTACCAGGCGCGCGATATCGTACGCGCCCTTGATGCTGCGGCCGGTGACGAGCGCATCGATGCGGTCGTGCTCGACCTCGAACGGTTTCTCGGTGCCGGTCAGGTGCATCTCCAGGACATTGGCGAGGCAATGGACCGCGTGCGGGCGGCAGACAAACCTGTCCTGACCTATGCCACCGCCTATGCAGACGACGGCGTCTTCCTGGCCGCGCACGCAAGCGAGGTCTGGATGAACCCGTTAGGCGGCGCAGTCGTGGCCGGCCCGGGTGGGCACCGGCTCTATTACAAGGGCCTGATCGATCGCCTCAACGTCAATGCGCGCGTCTACCGCGTTGGCACATACAAGAGCGCGGTCGAACCTTACACGCAAACCGGCATGTCCGAGCCTGCGCGTGAGAACGCCCGGGCGCTTTACGGAGCGCTGTGGGAAGAATGGCAGGCGAACGTGAAAAAGGCGCGGCCGGCTGTCGACCTCGATCTGATTACGCAATCGCCCGCCGAATGGGTCGAGGCCGCCCAAGGCGATCTGGCACAGGCCTCGCTCAACGCGGGTCTGGTCGACAAGCTCGGCAATCGCGATGCCTTCAACGCACGTGTGGTCGAATTGGTCGGAACGGATAAATGGAGCAAGCTGCCCAACGCCTTCCCCGCAACCGAATACGACGCCTGGCTGAAGGACAATCCGCTACCGGGTGACGGCAAACCCATCGGTATCGTGACCATCGCCGGCGAAATCGTCGACGGAGAAGCCGGGCCCGGAACCGCCGGAGGCACTCGCATTGCCGATCTTCTCGACGCCGCACTCGATCGCGATTTCGCGGGCCTTGTCGTTCGGGTCGATTCTCCCGGCGGATCGGTACTCGCCAGCGAAGCGATCCGCGATGCCATCCTGCGCCACAAGGCACGCGGCATTCCGGTCGCGGTATCCATGGCCAATGTCGCCGCGAGTGGCGGATATTGGGTTTCCACCCCAGCCGATCGCATTTTTGCAGAGCCCGACACCATCACCGGCTCGATTGGCATCTTCGCTGTCCTGCCCACCTTCGAGCAGGCGGCCGCGAGCATCGGCGTGACGAGTGACGGTGTGCGTACCGGTCCGTTGTCGGGCCAGCCGGACCTCGTCGGCGGATTGACGCCAGAAGTGGACCGCATCCTCCAGGCATCGATCGAAGATGGCTATCGCGACTTCCTCACCCGCGTATCGGAAGCCCGCAACATGACCCTGGATCAGGCCGATGAGGTCGGTCAGGGCCGCGTCTGGGATGGCGGAACGGCGCGTCAGCTCCAGCTGGTCGACGAATATGGCGGTCTGGAAGAAGCGCTCGCCTGGGTCGCGGGACAGGCGGAACTCGCGGACGGGGAATGGCACGCTGCCTATCTTGGCACACCGCCCAGCACGACCGATACTCTGCTTCGCCAGTGGCTGGTCGGCGAAGAGGATTCGCAAGGGCAGGATGTCTTTGCGTTGTTCGCCCGCAAGGAAACGGAAGCGGCGGACCGCGTGATCGCGGATGCCCGGCGGCTTCTGGGAACGCGTGGGGCGCAGGCTTACTGCCTCACTTGTCCCACATCGGAGGGTGGTGGGCAACAGGACGACAAGGATCGCGGCTTCCTGAAGATGCTGGTCTCCCTCTTCGGAAACTAGCGCCCGGCGCACTTGCAATGCCCCGATTCGCTGCGTAAAGGCGCGTCCCTGTCCAGCGTCCGGCACCTGCCGCGACCGCATGCGACGGGCGCGTAGCTCAGTGGTAGAGCACACCCTTCACACGGGTGGGGTCGCAGGTTCAATCCCTGCCGCGCCCACCATCTTTTCAAGAACTTAGAAGAGATGGTCCGCGTTTCCATGAAAAATTCGTGAAAAAATCTACGGAGCCCAATTGGCGCTTGCCGCCCTTTGTTGGCGCCGCTTCCTATCTTCGAGGCTTCAACTGCCGCAGCGAGGGCCGCGCGATTCAACTCGCCTCTCGCCTTGAGAATTTGGAAGATCTTCGCTGGATCGTTTGATCAATATTAACCGGTTGCATCGAACACAAGACACGCTCCAGGAATTTGGCCTATTTCCCGAAATCACAGTTGAAGATGGAAAGAGTATGAAATCCGATCCTCCCATGAATGCTACGGGAAAAAATCTCTGCGACACGCCTCTTTTCTCACTCACGGATTGCCTAAATTTGGACAAGACAGTTAGAGGCTCCCGATCACCGAAAATAGCGCCCGCACTTAAGTTGAGACAGTTGAAGGAGATGCAGCTGAGCCTAGGTGCAATCGACTCACTTTACGAAGCGGGCATGAGGTCAAAGCCTATCCATACCTCCCTTGAGCGTAAGTCGCATCTTAGAGATGTAAGAGACAAGTCAATCGCACTTTTACAATGCTTCGATATGACCCCGACGACAAAATTCGAGCAAATGAATCTGGCATTATTCACCGATAAGCACATTTTTTCAGGTATCGACCTAGACGGGTTCCAGTTTGTAAGGTCTTTACAAATACTCTGTGACGTTTGCGAAAGAATGGATAGAAAAGAGCCTGGCAACCCTCAGTCTGGCCGCAAGGCTGACGAGCGGTTTCATCTTCTGATCGGACGGTTGGGCCTCGAATACGCAATTTTTTGGGGCGGCGGGAACACACCGACAAGCATAAACGACGCGGGGGAGGGAGGCCCAAGTATAAGGTTTATGCACGCAGCCGCCGTGAAAATTACAGGTGCGAAGATGACGCATAAGAAGGTCTTCGACGCCCACAAGGCAGCGCAGACGACAGTAGTTCATCCTCTCGGGGATTGGAAAGAACAACGTCACACAGCGATGAAGCCTCAAGCTCGCTAGGTGCACAAATATCGTTCCAGATTGCGACTTATTTTCGAACCCTCAATAATTTCAAAAATCCATAGGCTTGTCCGTAGACCCAAACGGAGAGAGACCATGGATAGATCGAACCCAAACGAGTCAGCCGAGCCCGAACGGCTGAACCCCATCGCGCTTACGATTGATGAAGCAGCACGTATCGCTCGGCTCTCACGCTCGACGATCTATCTGGCTCTTCGTGACGGGAGCCTGACTGCCCGCAAGGTCGGGCGTCGCACCATCGTCTGCGTAGACGACCTGAGGCAGTTTTTGGACACGCTGCCGGCATTCGAGTGCAAACGCCTGGGCGGGGAAGATTAAGATGGCGCAATCTCCAGCAAAATCGAACCCTTCGAAAAACCTTCATCGTGCGACGGATTGCAAAAACGTGGTAATTAATGAGCTGCTCAAACAGAAGGCAGAGGACTATGTCTACTTCTTTTGCTTGTATGAAGGCTTTGGCGGTCCATGGGAATATCTTGCAAATTGCATTTCAAATGAAGTGAAGGCTTTAGCAAAATTCGCCAATACTTCGAGTTGGGAAAACAACGCCCCCGTCATGTCCTCAATTGCTAGATCGACGTGCGAACGAACCGTTCATGCGTTGATTTTGGAGGTCGGAGGTCATCTAATAGTGACGCTCTTCAATACCGAGGAATTAGCGCGGGCTGCAGACGAGGCTTTTCGCGCCAGTCATTATGAGACGTTCTTCAGTGATGAGACGTTCTTCGGTGAAATGTCGTCGGATGTCACCGCGGTGTCGATCACGGAAAACGACCCCACCCATCAAATTCTCGCCACGGGTTTCGCATATTTTTTTGCTCACGAATGGGAAGGAGGGTTTGAACTTTCGTTATATCCAACGCGAGAAGCCCGAGACCAAGCAGAACAAGCGTTTGAAAGCAAAGACGAAGACGGCTATAGTATCTACCTTATCGGTATGGGATTGACCCTCCTACCCCAAATCTAGCGTGACCAGAAACCAGTTTATAAATGCTAGAGAAAGTAAATCACTTTTGGATAATTTACTCCTATTAGAGTGACGTAGCGTTACGATTTGGGGCCGGCCCTGGACTTTCTCATGCCAACAGATTTTAGCTTCTCGGTGGAAGCTATCTCGCCGCCCACATTCAAACACATATGGTCTGGTTTAAGCCTGTCAGCACTGGGGAGGATCATTGCGGTCCGTGAGCGCTTCTAGGCCCAGAACACCAGTGCCATAAAGGTATGAGCCGTCGAACTGCGCCAAATCGCGTAGCTGCTTCTCGTCGAGGATCCGTAATCTGGCCTCTCCCTCCATCACGATTGCGCCGCGCTCCTTGAGTGTTCTGAAGCTGCGATTGGCATGCACAGGAGAGATCCCGCAGGCCTCGGCATAGTCCCGTTGCAAAAGCGGGACGGGAAGCTCGCCTTCCTCGAACAGGCCGACCAGGCGAAGGCGTTCCGCCAGTTCGGCAATGAGGTGCGCGATGCGACCTTCGGCATTGAGCCGACCGAGCCGAAAAATCCATTCCCTGTGCATCGCTGCGTCGAGAAGAGTCGAGAACCAGAGCGCGCGCGCCAGGTGAGGCATCGTCGCAACCAGCTGGCTCAGCTCGGTATGGGGCACTTCTGCCAATCTCACGGCTGTTAGCGATTGCACGCTGGTGGTCTTCGTATAGCGCTGCTGATGACAACCCGCGAATGCGTTCCAGCTTCGCAAACACGCCTTCCATAGTGTCGGCGCTATATTCCATTCCTGCCTCGATCTCCGGGTCTCCCGACAATGTGTAATGCACGGTGTAGAGTGACATGCCCGACCTCCAAAACAGCGGAAGGCGGAGCTAGCGATCCGATCCAGCGAATGCGATTTGACATTTGATAGCCCTCTCGGTGCGAGCCTGCGCGCCGAACAAAGAAACGAAACTGGGACCTGCTTCAGAAGAAGTGACCAGTCACGCCCTCAGTCGGCTGTCGGCATTATCCCCGCCGAGAACTGAAGGTCAGTTAACGAAATTCCCGAGCGATTCCTAAATGGCGCATCACGGCCACAGAAACGAAGTATGGGCCTTTCGATATGACGTCACGATGGAGTCTCGGGCAGCCTAAAAAGTTGGCCCCAACAAACAGTAAGCCCCTGACAGGATGGTTTTTTCCTTCCTAGCGGCCACCCAATTTGCGCGCGCCCACCCTACCCTCCTTCACATCGTCAAACAGGGGTAAGGTTCTGTCGCCCTGCTCATAGGCGTTGGGCTCCCGCATAATCTCGTAGCGGCGGAGCGAAGCCATAATTCGCTGCGACAATGTCTTCACAGCCACCTCCCGGTCCAGCGCGCGCGTTTCGGTGAACACGCCGCGCAATGCGTAGGGCTTGGCGGTATGGAGCGGGATTTCGATCACGCGGCGGAGCTCATCATCGTTTGGGCGAATCATCATGCGATATGAGAACACAAAGGGAACGTGTTGCCAATCGCATTTGGTGCGAGGTAGGCTCTTTCTATGTGCAATCTTTACCGTATGACGAAGGCTGTAGGCGAGGCCGCCGCATGGTTTGACGCTGTTAGCGAGCTCGACGGCGCGAATTTCGGCGACGAGGTGTTTCCTGGTTATCCCGGAGCGGTCATTGCCGATGGTCGCCTCCGCCAGATGACGTGGGGCTTCCCCCTTGTGTTGAAAAGCAAGCGAACTGGTGAGGCGCTCAAGCCAAAACCGATCAACAACGCCCGAGCCGATAAGCTCGACACGTTTTTCTGGCGCTACAGTTTCGAAGCGCGCCGCTGCCTGATCCCGGTCACTGGCTGGGCGGAAGCGGAAGGAGCGACCGGCCGCAAAACGCGCACATGGCTTACCCGCCCTGACGCCGAAATCTTCGCCGTCGCCGGCATCTGGTGCGATACTGACGACTGGGGTGCTGCCTATTCCATGGTCATGACCGATAGTGTTGGCCTCACTGCCGATCTGCACGCCCGCATGCCTGTCTTACTATCCGAACGGGACTGGCGGACATGGACCCACGGGCCGGTCGCTGGCGCTCGCGAACTGTGTCGGTCATGTAAAAGCGAGCTGTCGTTCGAGCGGACTAATGACAGATGGTGAGGCTTGGAATGACCGCAAGGAGGACGGTCTGCCAGCGAGCCAAATCTCCGGCAAGAACGCCGTTTCTTGGGGCCATGGGCGAGGTTAGACTCTACTCAAATTCTCGGGAAAACGTTCGCAACCGATCATCCGCGCGGCTCGACCCTGAAAAGTCCAAGACACTCTCCGAGATCGAGCTGCTGGTCAGCGCTTAGGAAATGCCTTCGCCATTGCGATGGCTCGCCCATAGCCGGCCAAGGATCTCCTGCCCGTCGTCACGAATAAGCGTTTGATCATAGGGTCCGTGCTTAATCCCCCATCCCAACTTACGCGGGACGATGAGGAGGTGAGCATGGAGCGGAAAATCCGCTCCGATGACACCTGGACTATGCAGCGCGACAATGCTGCCAAGGTCACGCTCACATGCGATCAGTCGCGCGAAGCTCCTCACACATTCCCAGGCGATATGAAGGCGCTCGGCAGTGCCGAGAGGCATTGTCCAGTAGGTGAGTAGTGCCTGTTTGTTAGGCGCAGCGAACTTATCGGTTTGCCGCAACAACTCACAAGGATCGCTGAGAAGATCGTCGGCTTTCGCTGGCAAGACGACCTCCACCCTCTCTGCATTCGGCGCCCAGACCGATTGGTCCGATCCTGCGAAGTCCGGGCCGAGGTGGGTTTTTCGCCAACCAAATTCGTGCCCCGAGTTAACACGGCCCCAAAAAGTTTTCCGTAACACGCCGAACGAGGTTCCCTCGGTCACTGGCTGAGGATTCAGATACAGCCACGACGAGGGATCCTTGTCGCAGGGCTCCCAACGCCCTTCTGCCTTTTTGGTGCACCGTAGATGACAAAGATAGGCACTCGAATCATTGGACAATTTCATTGCCACGACCGTAATCGCTTCGAGCTTTGCAGGCCAAAGACCGCTTTTGGGCCGTAAACTGACTGTCCGGTTCCAGTGGCCAAAGTGCGGAAAGCTGCCATTCGGCTTACGACCCGATTACATACGTTCGCGCGGCATGGCACCTAGAGGGTCAAGATTGCACTACACCTTGCTTGAATCGCCCGATGGACTGTGCTCGCCGGATACACGGCGATCGTTGTCGCGAATTATGGCTTAGGATTGCTCTACATTTTCACGTGGATGCCTCTTGCGTGTTCGCGTGCTGCTGCGGTCGCGACTTTTCGCCCGGCAACGTTCCGACGTCACCGGATACCGTTCGAGAGTCACTCTGCACCGTCCAGAGGCCCGACCGATCACGCTCAACCAAAGCAACACGCTGTTCCCCTGTCCATACCTCCACCAAACGCGATGCGGCTTCGCTCTCCAAAGCGGAAAAAACACAGGCGACGTTCTGGCCTTCGAGCTCAACACGCTTTTCAACACCGTGGCCGTCTTCATGGAATATCAGATTGTAGGTTGGCATAGCCGGACCTCGGGCAGGGTTCGGGCTCAGGGAACCAGAAACGGTCGCAACAAGGAGCTACCAAATTAAGGCGAGTCGCGTTCGACTGGCCGGAAGGTATCATGCACGGCGACATCCGACTACCTCCGGCTTATGCTGATGACTAGGCCGGACGCAGCGGTAGCTGCATGGCATGGCAAAAAATCACGAAGAAACAGAGGTATTGCTTGTCCAAGGGGGCGAGCAATCAGGTGGTAGCCAAGGCGCAGGAGTAGCCCGTCGCAGACAGTCCCACCGTCTTAAACTGACCGGTTATGTTGCGCGGCGAAAGTCGCTTCCAGTCGGCATCACATGGGATACCGAGCTACCCGGCTTCGGACTTCGCAAACGCAAGTCGGGACATCTCACGTGGATCGTCAAGCACAGGCCGCGAGGCGTGCAGCGAATGGTGACGCTGGGAAGCGCGGGAGTGGCGGCAGGTGCGCTGGGCGCTCCCGCCGCGCGCGCTGCCGCGCGCAGATTGCTCATCAAGGCCACGCTTGCCGATCTGCCTACCCCTCCGGAGAAGCATAAGGCTCCACTTTTTGCAGAGTTCGCAGAAGAATTCTGGATCGATTATTCGCCGCATTGGAAACCTTCGACGCGTGATGCATCGCGGGCCTACATGGACAGGCGGCTGATTCCACGGTTTGGTGAGCTTTCCGTCGATGCGATCGAACGGGCTGACATCAACCGTTGGCGAGACAGCATGGCCGATGCGGGAGGAGCGTTCAATCGCAGCATCCCGATCATGTCGGTGATGATGCAATATGCCGAAAAACTCGGCTATCGCGAGAAGAACACCAACCCCTGTCGCGGCGTCTCTCGCTTCAAGCGGGACCTGCCGGAACGCTATCTGTCAGCCGATGAATATCGAAGGCTCGGTAAGGTGCTGGCAGAGCACGATGGTGCCAATACATTCGTAGTCCCAGCTCTCCTGATGCTGATCTATACCGGTGCAAGGGTTTCAGAGATTGCGACCCTGCGCTGGCGCTATGTCCAGATACCCCGCCTCGCATTGCCTGACAGCAAGACCGGCCCGAAAACGATCTACCTCAACCCGCAGGCAATCGCTGTGCTCGCTGGGCTGCAGCGGCGAGGAGACGATCAACTCGTATTCCCGGCAATGTATCGCGAAGTGCCGATCAACCTGGGGCAGCACTGGGAGAAGATCAGGCGCAAGGCAGCTTTGCCCGACGTGCGCCTGCACGACTTGCGTCACAGCTTCGCCTCGGTGGCCATCGCAAAAGGCATTCCGCTTGCCACTATTGGCAAGCTGCTTGGCCATGCGCTTCCCGAAACGACCGCCCGATACGCGCACCTCGCAGACGAGGTCATTTCCGAAAGCGCCGACCGAATCTGCTCTAGCCTCGCAAACTCAATGGGGATGGCCGCATGACCAGCTACGACCTCAAACGTATCCTTGCTGAGGAGCTCGCGCGCATCGTTCCGGGTGATGCCGGAAAGCGCCGCACGAAGTTCGACTACATCCTTCCCGGTTTTGGTGAGCGTATCCATCCATCAGGCAGGAAGAGTTATGTTCTTCAGCGCACGATGGGCGGCAAGCAGAGGCTCATCACCATAGGCGATGCGGCCATTTTGACCGAGCGGATCGCCAAGGATGTTGCGCGTCGCCTCATCTTGAGGATCGAGCTTGGCCAGAATCCGGCGGACAAGAAGCAACGCGGAAGAAACACGCCGACCTATGCTGCCTTTCTTCGGCACTATTGGGAGGTGGCGGCTCCGACCTGGAAGCCATCCACGCTTGAGATACACGACATCTACCGACGAACGCATTTAAACCATGCGTTCGCCGGAAAGTTCATCGATGAGATCGGCCACGCTGATGCCGTGCGCTGGCATGCGACGCTAACGCGCTCGGCAGGTCCGGGCGCGGCCAACCGCGCTATGGAAATCCTGAAAGCCATGTTCGGCAAGGCGGAGGCATGGGGCTATCTTCCAGAGCACTCAAATCCCTTTCGCGGCGTGAAGCGCAACAAGGGGCGAAAGATCGAACGCTTCTTGAGCGAAGCCGAAATGGCCCGCCTTGGGGTCGCCCTTGCACGACATCGCGCTGCCAAGCCGAACGAGGTCGCGGTCATTTCGCTTCTCGCTTTGACAGGATGTCGGCGCGGCGAAATCCTCAACCTCACGTGGGGCGAAGTTCAGGGGCGCAAACTAAAGCTGACCGATTCAAAGACTGGGCCACGTGTCGTATGGCTTGGCAAAGAGGCGAGGACGGTCATTGATCGCTTGGCGCGCAGAAGGAGCCATGAGCGCGTCTTCCAGTTCGATGTGCTGCCCGTCTCTGCAATCGAATGGTTCTGGCGCATGCTGAGGGTCGAAGCTGGCATTGAGGACGTGAGATTGCACGATCTGCGGCACAACTATGCGAGCCTTGCCGTTCGTTCATCCGAGACGCTGCCGATGATTGGGCGCTTGCTGGGCCACAGCAACTCTTCGACTACTGCACGCTACGCTCACTTGGATGACGGGCACCTACTTTTGATGTCAGACCTGATCGGAAGTGAGATTGGCCGGAAGATTGCTTTCCGACCTCAATCTCGACAATGAGAGGTTCTCAAGAGCAACCGTGCAAGCAGCGACCGTGTGGATAACCTCGAATGCAAGGTATCTGGTTACTGGGTCGAATCACGGAATATGCTTTAGTCACCAAGGAGATGCTGGCGCATCTATTGCTGAATTAGAAAGACTAGAAATAGCAGATGAATGCGGTCGAGATTGAAGAAGCGATATCGGAGCTAGCGGAACAGCCTTTTGACAAGACTGAATTCCCCTTCCAATTCCTTGCTGCATTCGGAAATAAACCCACTACCATTAAGCGTCTTCGCTCAGGCGCGTCGAATAGCTCCGACCTTGAGGGAGGGGTGCTGCAGCGCAACAATATTCACATTGCGACATGTGAATTTGGCGAGGTAGACGCGACACTTCAGGCGTTACGGCAAAGCCCCCAGACGGCGAGTGCCCGCGCCAAATTCATTCTCGCTACCGACGGCGAGACGCTTCAAGCCGAAGAGGTTGGAAGCGACGAAGCTCCTATCGCCTGTGAGTATGCGGACTTTCCTGACCACTTCGGTTTCCTGCTCCCGCTCGCTGGCATCACGACGGTCAAGCAAATCCGTGAGAGCTCGTTCGATATCAAGGCCACTGGGCGGCTTAATCGTCTCTATGTCGAGCTGCTGAAAGACAATCCCGATTGGGACACGGATGAGCGCCGCCCCGACATGAACCATTTCATGGCGCGGCTCATTTTTTGCTTCTTTGCCGAGGACACTGACATCTTCCACGGCGAAGACCTCTTCACGCGCACCATCGAGCAGATGAGTGAGAGAGACTCGTCCAACACGCACGAGGTGATTGGCGAGATTTTCCGCGCGATGGATTGCAAGCTCGCTGAGCGAGACGCCAACGACACGCCACGTTATGCAAACCAGTTTCCTTATGTGAATGGCGAGCTTTTTTCGGGAAGCACGGAAGTCCCCACCTTCAGCAGGATCGCGCGGTCTTACCTAATCAACATCGGCAATCTCGATTGGAAGAAGATCAACCCCGACATTTTCGGGAGCATGATTCAGGCCGTCGCCGACGATGAAGAGCGCGGCGCACTTGGGATGCACTACACTAGCGTTCCGAACATCCTAAAGGTGCTCAATCCGCTCTTTCTCGACGACCTTCGCGAGAAGCTTGAGGAAGCTGGCAACAGCCCCATCAAACTTCTCAATCTCAGAAAGCGCATGGCAAAGATCAGGGTTTTTGACCCTGCCTGCGGCTCAGGTAATTTTCTTGTGATCGCTTACAAAGAGATGAGAGCAATCGAAGCGGAGATAAACCAACGCCGCGATGAAGCCGACATCAGAACTGAGATACCGCTTACCAACTTTCGCGGAATCGAGCTGCGCAATTTCCCCGCTGAAATTGCGAGATTGGCTCTAATCATCGCCGAATATCAATGCGACGTACTATACCGAGGCCAGAAGGAAGCCCTGGCAGAGTTTCTTCCACTCGACGCTGAGAATTGGATAACATGCGGAAATGCGCTTCGGCTCGATTGGTTGAGCATTTGCCCGCCTACAGGGACTGGAGTGAAGCATACTGCCGATGATCTCTTCCACACTCCGCTAGAGCAAGCGCAGATTGACTTCGAAAATGAGGGCGGTGAAACCTACTTGTGCGGAAATCCGCCATACTTAGGGAGCAAATGGCAATCAAAAGAACAGAAAGACGAACTCCGAGAGATTTTCTCGGAGCATACAGGCAGTTGGAAATCGTTGGATTATGTCGCGGGTTGGTTCGCCAAAGCCGCTGATTACGGAACAAGAACGAAGGCGGTCTCAGCGTTCGTTGCAACAAACTCGATTTGCCAAGGTGTTCAAGTGCCTATCCTATGGCCCGTTATACACGAACACCAACATCAGATTGCGTTCGCGCACACCTCATTCAAATGGTCGAACCTAGCCAGTCACAATGCAGGTGTTACCGTTGCCATCATTGGCATCGCTACGGACTACGAAAGGACACCTGTCATTTTCTCCCTCGGTGACGACGGAGAGACAATCGCGAAGTCCGTCGATAAAATTAACTCCTATCTCGTTCCAGGCCGCGGCATCAATATCTCGCCATCTCGGGCGTCTATTTCTGGCTGTGCTTACATGGACCTTGGCAACATGCCCAAGGACGGTGGTCATCTGCTGATGACCGCTTCGGAAGCCGAAAAAATGATTGCGGCTGAACCTGATACCGCGAAATTTATCTTCGATTTCGTTGGCTCGCAGGAGTTTGTGAAGGGCATCGTTCGTCGCTGCCTATGGATTGAGGATCACGAAGTCCAGGAAGCCACCAAATCTGCTCAGATTGCAGAGCGTTTGGAGGGCGTCCGCGCGATGCGCTTAGCTAGCGATGCAGAATCCACCAGAGCTTTTGCTGATCGGGCACACCGTTTCAAACAAATTCAAGGTCGTGGAAAGCATCGAACAATCGTTGTTCCCAAAGTCACATCCGAAAAACGAAGCTATTTGCCTGTCGGGTTGCTTTCGTCACATTCAATTGTGTCCGATAACGCGTTTGCAATCTACGATGCAGCGATTTGGAACATGGCTATAATTACCTCGCGAATGCATTGGGTTTGGGTTTCTACTGTCTGTGGACAATTGGAAACCCGTATCCGTTATTCAAACACTTTAGGATGGCACACCTTCCCAGTCCCCAAGCTGACGGAGAAAAATATTGATGATCTTTCGCGCTCCGCCAACGACATCCTCTTAGCGCGTGAAGCTCACTTTCCTGCCACTTTCGCGGAACTCTATGACCCGGATGATATGCCCGAAGACCTGCGCGAAGCGCATGAGAGAAACGATGAGATTTTCGAACGCATCTACATCGGCCGACGATTCAAGAATGACACTGAACGGCTTGAGAAGCTGTTCGAGCTTTACACCAAGATGACGACCAAGCCTCAATCAACGAAAACGAAAATGAAAGCCTGACCTGATGACCGCCGAGAAATCCGTTCCTTCCGTATCCGTAACCTATGCGCAGACTGGTGCTTCGACCAAGTCGAACGAGCTGGGCATGAGGGCGATGCAGGAGCGGGCATACGAGAAGCGCGGCGAGCAGTATCTCCTCATCAAGTCTCCGCCTGCGTCAGGCAAAAGCCGCGCGCTTATGTTCATCGCGCTCGACAAGCTTCACCATCAGGACTTGAAGCAGGCCATCATCACCGTCCCTGAAAAATCAATCGGGTCGAGCTTTGCCGACGAACCCCTCAGCAAGTTCGGTTTCTGGGCAGATTGGGAGGTCGAGCCTCAGTGGAACCTCTGCAATGCCCCTGGCACAGAAGGCAGCAAAGCAGATTCAGTTGGAGCGTTCCTGAAAAGCGAAGCCCGCGTCCTCGTCTGTCCGCATGCTACTTTTCGCAACGCGGTCGAGAAGTTCGGAGTCGAAGCATTCGACAATCGGTTGATTGCGGTGGATGAGTTTCACCACGTCTCAGCCAACCCAGATAACAAGCTAGGCGTACAGCTCGCCGAGCTGATCGAGCGCGACAAGGTTCACGTTGTTGCGATGACAGGCTCCTACTTTCGTGGCGATGCCGAGGCAGTCCTCGCTCCGCAGGATGAAGCAAAGTTCGATAGCGTCACTTACACCTACTATGAGCAGCTCAACGGCTACAAATGGCTGAAGACTCTCGACATCGGCTATTTCTTCTACTCAGGCTCCTATGCCGATGACATCCTGAAGGTTCTTGACCCTGACGAGAAGACCATCATTCACATCCCGAGCGTCAATTCTCGTGAGAGCACCAAGGATAAACACCGCGAAGTTGAACACATCATCGACGAGCTTGGCGAGTGGAAAGGAACCGACCCCAAGACAGGCTTCCAGCTCGTCCATACCTCAGACGGCAAGGTTCTGAAGATTGCTGACCTTGTTGATGACAGCGACCAAGGCCAACGATCCAAAGTGCTCGCGGCGCTCAAAGACCCCGCTCAGAAAAACAATCGCGACAACGTAGATATCATCATCGCTTTAGGCATGGCGAAGGAAGGATTCGACTGGATATGGTGCGAGCATGCATTGACGGTTGGATATCGCGCCAGCCTGACCGAGATTGTTCAAATCATCGGGCGAGCAACGCGCGATGCTGAAGGGAAAACCCGCGCTCGTTTCACCAATCTGATTGCTGAACCCGACGCTTCGGAAGAGGCAGTCACGGAAGCCGTCAACGATACGCTGAAAGCCATCGCTGCCAGCCTTTTGATGGAGCAGGTTCTCGCACCCCGCTTCGAGTTCAAGCCGAAGAAACCGACCAATGTCGCGACCGAAGGGTTCGACTATGGGGAGGGCGGTTACGATCCCGACGCCTGCAATGTCGGATTCAACGAAGAGCGCGGAACATTCCAAATCGAGATAAAGGGACTTGCCGAGCCAAAGTCCGAAGAGGCCGAGCGCATTTGCCGAGAAGACCTCAACGAGGTCATCACGGCCTTCGTCCAGGACAAATCCTCGATTGAACGCGGACTCTTCGATGAGGAGCTTGTCCCCGAAGAGCTCACACAGGTTCGCATGGGCAAGATTATCAAGGCCAAGTTTCCCGAACTTGATGACGAGGATCAGGAGGCCGTTCGCCAGCATGCCATCGCAGCTCTTAATCTCACTCAGAAGGCCAAGGAAATCGCCGTCGGTGGTGACAACGAGGGTAAAGGCAATACGGCTCTCATTGATGGCGTCCGCAAATACGCGATGGACGTGCGAGAACTCGACATCGACCTCATCGACCGCATCAATCCTTTCGGAGAAGCATACGCTATTCTTGCTAAGACAATGAGCGAGGAGAGCCTGAAACAGGTTGCCTCAATCATCTCTGGCAAGCGGGTCAATTTGACTCCTGAGGAGGCTCGCGACCTTGCCAAACGCGCACTGAAGTTCAAACAGGAACGCGGACGCTTGCCCTCAATCACCTCAGCGGATGCTTGGGAAAAGAGGATGGCAGAAGGCGTTGCCTTCCTTGCGCGCATGAAGGCCGAGGCTGCCAATGGCTAATTTCACGCAGGAAGACGATGACCTCCTCGAAGAGCTAGGCGTTGAGGTAGAAGCCAAAAAGGTTGCCACTCGCACACCCCGCGAAGAGCGCATCATTGCGGGCTTTGAAGAAATTCAGCGTTTCGTCGAAGAGCATGGGAAGCGCCCACGGCACGGTGAGGACAATGACATTTTCGAACGCCTGTATGCAGTCAGATTAGAGCGCATCCGAGACCAAGAAGAGTGCCGTGCTCTTGTCGAGCCGATGGACCATCAAGGCTTGCTCGACACCACCGACATTGAGCAACCAGTCGAGGTTGACGAACTCGACGATGATGCACTTCTCGCTGAGCTAGGTGTGGAAGCCGAAACGGCAGACATCACCGAACTTCGTCATGTCCGTTCCAGCGCCGAAAAGCGTGCAGCCGAAGAGATTGCCAATCGCGACAAATGCGAGGACTTCGAGAAATTCGAGCCTCTCTTCGTGAAGGTTCAAAGGGAAATCAAAGACGGCATTCGCCAAACCCGCCCATTCGTCAAAGACGCTGGCTTCCTGAAGGCCGACATCAAACAGGGTGAATTCTTCATTCTGGGCGGACAAACCGTTTACGTCGCCGAGGTCGGAGAAATCATCAAAGCGCCTAACGGTGAAACAGACGCTCGGCTTCGTGTCATCTATTCCAACGGCACCGAGAGCAATCTGTTGCTTCGCTCGCTTCAAAGGGCGCTTTATAAAGACGAGGCAGGCAGGCGGATAACTGAACCAATTGCCGGCCCACTTTTCACGGAAGAAGAAGATGACGACGATCAGGCAAGCGGAACCATCTACGTTCTGCGGAGCAGGTCCGATCATCCAACCGTCGCGGCACATCGCGAGGTGCTTCACAAAATCGGAGTGACGAGCGGCAAAGTCGAGCGACGCATCGCGAATGCTAAGATCGACCCCACCTTCCTCATGGCTGAGGTCGAAATTGTCGCGACATACGAGCTATTCAATATCAATCGTACCAAGCTTGAAAACGTCATTCATCGAGTATTCGGCGCCGCAAAACTCGACATCGAAATCATAGACCGGTTCGGTAAACCGGTCGAACCTAAGGAGTGGTTCCTGGTTCCGCGGTTCGTCATCGACGAGGCTGTAGAGCGTATAAAGGATGGCACAATTAGCACGCTAAAATATGATCCCAATTCAGCAAGTTTGATCGAAAAAGAGTTCAGATCGTGAACTGCAGGTACAAACTCTTATCACCGGACTCGGCTGGGGAGAGCGCCGACCTGCTCGCAGGTAAGAACTCGGAAGATGGACTTCGCCGAATTCAGGCTTTGTTGGCCGACTGGCTGCGAATGGAGAACGTAGTGGTCTTGACCGCCGCTGGCTGCTCAGTCGGTGCAGGTGGACGACTGATGGCGGGGCCTGCCGCCAACAATTTGGAATGCCTGGTGCTCGATGCCGTTGAACAATGTCCCCTCTCAGAAAATGCCAAGGCGATCATCGAATGGAAGAAGGCGAACGGCTTTGGTGCTGGCGGTTTTGAAGATTGGCTCAGCTACCTCTTCAACGCTTCAGGCCTTACAAAATCCGAAGAATCACCGGTCGCGTCGGTGACGTGGAAACGGGGCGAAAGCACAAACGGCGAGGGTGCATCCCAAGAACACGGGTCTCTTGTGCTGAGCGAAGATGATGAGCGAACGCTCTGCCGCTACATCGAGAAGGCGATCTATGCGGAGTGCGCACTTCAAATCGATCGTGCCGAGCTTACAGCTGAAACCTCTGGCAGCTCTTCCGGCCATATTCCGTTTCTCGCAAAGCTCATAGCTCGCGACACCAACCTAGGCCGCACTCACCTTTTCACGCTCAATTACGATACGTTGTTCGAGCAAGCGCTCGAAGAGCTTGGCATTCAATATTTCGATGGCTTCTCTGGCAAAACAACCGCTCGCTTTGATCCTGCCGTGTATGGGCTGGACATCTACTATCCTGGCGACGTTGCAGAAGGCAGGGTCCGTCGCTTCGACAAATTTCTCCAGTACTACAAGCTCCACGGTTCCTTGCATTGGTTCGTGGATGATGATGGAACGTATCGGTCGCGTCACAGGGATTTGTCGTTTGCTCAAGCTTATCGCGGTAGTGACGTTGCCGGAAAAGCTCTCAAGCTCCAGTCCGATGAATTCAATCAGATCGGATCCTTTGGCATTCTGCCCACGTCACAGAAATTCACCCAGACTCTGGGAATGCCGTTCTCGCATCTGTTCCGGCTTTTCCAGGCGAGGCTGAACCAGCCGCAGACGTTTTTGCTCGTTCTTGGATATGGTTTCGGCGATGACCACGTCACCCGCATCATCGAAACGGCCATGATGAACCCGTCTCTCGTGATGCTCGTTGTTGAGCCGAACCCGGCGAGCAAGATCGTCGAACGGATCGCCGCTTATCAAAGCTTGGGCCAGCGTGCATTTGTTCTCACGGAGCGGCTTGAGCCTGGGGCCGATTGCTCCTTCAAAATCGCTACTTTTGCCGATTTTGCGCAAAACGTCATGCCAGACGTAAAGTGGCTGGAAGACTTCAAACGGCTGCGCCAGTTTGAGGAGCAAATCCGAAAGACCGAAGAGAAAGGGTCTGAACAAACCGCAGGTGAAGCTTAATGGAGCAGCCGCGCGTCATAGGCCATGTGGTGTCCGTCAATGGCTTCCGTCTGAAAGTAGAGCTTTCGACTGAGGCCAAGTCATCATCACGCGCGACACCTGATGGCGTGCAGCGGGCTGTCGCCATCAATTCATTCTTGACCTTCGATCTTGGGGCTGGGGCTCTCGCAATCGGTATTCTCAGCGATCTTGAGGCCCGAGAAGCCTACGATCCCACAACCGATGATGAGCTGTCCTTGGAGCTAACCAAGCCCAGACGCATAGCGTCTGTTCAATTGCTGGGAATTGTGAAGCAGGCGGCCAAAGGCAACTGGAAATTCGATACAGGCATAACCATTCTACCGACTCTCGATACACCGGCTGAGGTCGCCAATCCCGATATACTAACCGGCATTTTCGGGCGGCCTCCGTTGCGAAACAAGCCAAGAGGCTGGGGTGAAGGAGATTTCGATTTTCCGTTGGAGATCGGTCATCAAACGGGCGACGAAAACACAAAAGTGAGCGCTTCGTTCAATGACCTGTTCTCAAGGCCGCTAGCTGTCGTCGGCAATACGGGGTCCGGCAAATCCTACACTGTTGCCAGCCTCATTCGCGGCGTACTTGACCACGACAAAATGCAGTCCGAGGATGGCTTTGACCCTCACATCTTCATTCTAGATATCAATGGAGAATATGCGAGCGCGTTCTTGAGCGCCCAGCAAGCAGATTATCAGCGCGAGCCAAATAAGCTCTACCTCAATGGCGAGGAATTTTGCCTTCCAGCGTGGCTCATGAACGGCGAAGAGATCTGTGATTGGCTGCAAGCTTCTGAAGCGACGCAGGAGCCAGTTCTCAAAGATTGGTGGGCGATCGCGAAAGCGTCACCAAGTGGTGCCAGCGCTTATGACCCGCTCCAAGTGGCCATTACCAAGATTGATGCTGCTGTCGCGTGGCTCGACGACCCAAAGCAGCCTGCGTCAGGGTCATTTGATGTTCCGATTAACCATGCTGAGCAATACGCGACCGATGTCGATTGGGATGGCTTTCGCAACCTAATCATCTGGACTCCCAACAACACCCACGATTGGCGCAAGATATCCAACGAAAAGGCTGTGAGGGATTGCCTCGGCGAAATCCGAACCGAACTCTTGGAGAAGATATCGCAGCGCCAGAACGAGGGGGTGAATTTCGCGAAATCCGCCGATGCCCCGCGCTTTGTCGCAGTTCAGGAGTTTCGCGATCCAAACCTCGTAGATCGGTCTACGGACCAAGAGGGTAGCAAGAGGCTGGATCAGTATCTTCTGACACTCAAGCTTCGAATGCGAACGCGTCTTGATGACCGGAGATGGCAGTCGTTCTTCAGCTTTGAAGAACAAGGCATCGACTCGTTTCAAGCATGGATGGATAAGCTGGGTATCGGACGCAAATCATCGTCCCGCGTTTCCGTCCTAGATATGTCGATGCTGGCCTCGGAGGTCCTTCCCTTCGCCTGTGCCTTGCTTGGCCGCATCTTCTTGGAAACCCGAGAAATGCTGAAGCCTGACATTCGTAGCCGTTACCCGTGGCTACTCATACTCGAAGAGGCCCACAACTACGTCAGACCGCCACGCACATTAGAGGAACGCAGTCAGAGCCTTTCACGCAGTGCGTTCGAGCGGGTCGCGAAGGAAGGAAGGAAATTTGGCCTTTCGCTCGTCGTCGCAAGCCAGAGGCCAAGCGAGATCAGTCAGACAATCATAAGTCAGTGCGCCAACTTCTTCTCGCATCGCCTCCAAAACCCCGACGACATTGATCATTTCCGCCGCATAATTCCCAAGCAAGCGCAGCGCCTGCTCGACCAGGTAACAGTTCTGGCTGCGGGCGAAGCGATAGTTTTCGGCAGTGCCCTTCATGTGCCGGTGCGGGTGCAAATGAAGATGCCTGCAAGAGAGCCCTGGAGTGCGACAGCAGCACCATTTGTTGATTGGGCGAAGGGCGACATCTTTCCTCTCAAAGATGTCATGTCTGACTGGGGATTGGATTCGAAAAAAGGAGAAGGCGAAGAGGAGGTACCTGCGGCAATCGGTGAGGCTGCGGAAGCTGAGCCGAAGTCTAATGATCTTGATGATGACATCCCCTTCTAGGACGAACCTACGCATCCTAGACCGAGACAAAGTGAACTTCTGGAAGGGTACTTGCTCACGGTTTTCCCATTCTGATGGTCGCGCAACCGGCGCGTCAAGGACGGCAGGGTCCCACCATTTTGCCTTCCCTTCGCTACGCTACAGTCCGACAAAATCGTTACCCCTACCGCCGCTGCGCGGTCGCCCCTAGGGGCGATCCCTGACCCGCCGGCCGCACGCCCATCCGTCCTGCTCCTGCCGTCAACGGCAGACATCAGGAGGATATTATGGCTTCAATTGCTCAGCACAATTCGAACTCGGATTGACGTGACCCCCTGATTTTCCTCCAAGTTGGATTAGAGTCCGGCCCTGACAGAAGGACGGACGAGATGAAGAGAACGAGGTTTTCAGAAGAGCAGATCATCGGCGTGCTCAAGGAAGCCGAGGCGGGTGCGAAGACTGCCGACTTGGCCCGGCGACACGGTGTGTCGGAAGCGACGATCTACAACTGGAAGTCGAAGTATGGTGGGCTGGAGGTGTCTGATGCCCGTCGGCTCAAGGAGCTGGAGAGCGAGAACGCCAAGCTCAAGCGGTTGCTGGCCGATGCGATGTTGGACAAGGCTGCGCTGAAGGATCTTCTGGCAAAAAAGTTCTGACGCCCGCCGCGCAGCGGGAAGCTGTCGCTCATCTTCAGGCATGCCACGGGATGAGCGAGCGACGGGCGTGCCGTGTCATCGATGCCGATCGCAAGAGCGTGCGTTACCGTTCCACCCGGGACGATGATGCCGGTCTGCGAGAGAAGCTGCGGGAGCTGGCCAACCAGCGTCGCCGGTTCGGCTATCGCCGTCTGCATATCCTGCTGCGCCGGGAGGGGATCATGATCAACCGGAAGAAGACCCAGAGGCTCTACAAGGAGGAAGGCTTGGCGGTGAGGCGTCGACGCAGCCGCAGGCGCGCAGTCGGCACGAGGGCACCTGCTCCGGTGCTGGCGCTGCCGAACCAGCGCTGGAGCCTCGACTTCGTTCACGATCAGATGGCGTCTGGCAGGCGGTTCCGCGTACTCAACGTCGTTGATGACGTGACGAGGGAGTGTCTCGCAGCGGTGCCGGATACCTCGATCTCTGGTCGCCGTGTCGTTCGCGAGCTGACCGAGCTGATCGCCCAGCGTGGCAAGCCCGGCATGATCGTCAGCGACAACGGAACCGAGCTCACCAGCAACGCCGTGCTGGCATGGTGCGGCGAGATCGGCGTCGAGTGGCATTATATCGCGCCCGGAAGGCCGATGCAGAATGGCTATGTCGAGAGCTTCAACGGTCGGATGCGGGACGAACTGCTCAACGAGACGCTGTTCTTGAGCATGGCCCATGCCCGTGTCGAGATCGCCGCCTGGGTGGATGATTACAACCGGGAGCGACCGCACTCATCGCTTGGCTACGCAACACCGGCGGCGTTCGCCGCCGAACTGGATAAGCAACGGCCTGCTTCGCTACGCCCTCCGGGCTCCGCTGCGCAGCCCATTGCTTCAACCGCGCTCATGCGCAACAACGCGGCCAGGCTCTAATCCCAGCTGGGGGAAAGCTGGGGGTCACGTCACGCGGTGTATCCGGGGCCTTTATTGGAGGAGCCTGAGGCATTTGCGAGCCGGCTCCATCTTCCTCAAAGCTATTGCTTGGCGGCCGTCTGCGATGGACGGCTCATCGCTTATCTGCTCGCTCATGGCTGGCCTAGTAAAAATCCTCCGGCCTTGGATGCGGTGCTTAGCCCCGCACGACAGAGTGAAGTCCTCTACATACATGATCTGGCGGTAGCGCCTTTCGGGCGCGGTTTGCGTCTTGGACAAAGGCTACTGCAACGCGCCTTCGAATTGGCGGTTCGAGATAAGCTGACCGATGCAGAACTGATCGCAGTGGAAGGTGCAGCGCCTTACTGGCGCCGCCTTGGTTTCATCGAGCCCGAAGTCCCCGACAGTTTGAGGCGAAAAGTTACCGCTTATGGGAAAGGTGCGCGTTGGATGGCCCGAGCGCTCCCGCTTTGCGGCTCGCCGTGGTCAGGCGAGCGTACCCTACCAGGTTCATCGGGCTCCGATTAAGCAATCTCCTAATCCGGATACGAATTTAGATGAGGCTGATCCTAAGCCGCGCGTCCTCGAAGTTTTCCGAACGACAATTATGGAAAGCCTCGATCAAATTCGACGAACGACTTCTACGGGTATTCCCTTAGATAGAAGATCACCATAGTGGCTCGGCGCAAGGCGGTGAGCCGATCTACCGGGGCCCCTGCATGCAAGCCATCTTGCATGCCCGGAGGCTCTCCGCCCCCCTAGCTGGGTTCTCAGCTTGATTCCAAAAGCTGTCAGACTGACAATGTCTTACTTCCCTTGCATGCTCGATGGGCATATTCTCCCCACGAGTCGGTGGACCACACAGAACGCGACCCTGTGTGAGATTGCACCTCGACGGTTCACCGCCTCACACATGCTCGAACCTGGACCCAATGCAGCAGCAATTTTGGTTCTAGTCTGGGCACACGAAGGGCTTGCGGTTTAACGAGGGTGTCGCTTCGACCTCTCGTTATTTCAATTGTAGATTAAACGCGACTGCAGCCAAGCTATCATGAAGCTCGCACCGTATTTTGCCTGTATGGCGATCGGCCCAAACGAGCGGTCACCTGCGACCCCACCTGTGTGAAGCGACTTCGGTCACTCTCGTGCGAATGGCCGCTCTGGGGAAGGAACGGATATGGCTGCAATGGCCGAAATTGGGGCGCATTGCTGACTGGCCAATTTGGGGCCGATAGCGGAATGTCTGCTTGCGGAGCCGATATAGCCTATAGCTGCCATTCAGTTCGCTCCAAGACCAAACCAAAGTCAATCACCGCTAGCGAGGCAAGGCTGCGTCGATGGCGACCTGGGCTAGCGCCTTCGCATTGCTTGTGACCTCTTGAGGTTGATGCAGGTGGGCAAGCACGATCGCTCCTTCCTTGATCAGCAAGAGTTGGTAGGCCAGCTCTTCCGGCTCGGGCGCGCCAGCCTGTTTCGTCAACTCCTCGAAGTATCGAGCCAACAGGCTCTTGTGCTCAGCAGAGATAGCGTGGATCGGATGATCGCGCTGCAGATACTCCGAGGACGCCTTGACGAACATGCAGCTCTTGAAGTCGGGCTCGTTGAACCATTCGCCTAGCGCGTTGAAGATAGCGAGCAGACGATCGCGTGGCTCCTCGGTCAGCGCCTCGATCCGACGCTGAAGCCAGTTTCGAAATTGCTCGTCGCGCAGCCGCAGCGTTGCAAGGATCAGATCCTCCTTCGTGCGGAAGTGTTTGTAGATTGCAGTTTTGGAGACGCCAGTTTCTTTGGCGAGACGATCCATACCGACGGCATGGAAGCCCCCGCGATAAAACGACTCGAGCGCTTTTTGGACCAGTTCCTCCCTTTTTGAAGCACTCATAACGCGACCTTTCCGGCATAAACATTCACAGATCGGTAAATAGTCACGATCTCTTGGGGAATCAACGTCGGACAATTAACTGTATATATTTCAGCAATCTAGGCCTCACACACTCCCAGTCCAAACAGATCTTAGAAAGAATTTTCCCTTTCACACATTGACAGATCGGTTATCCTCTGCGATTTAACGTGTACCGATCGGTTACGGTCGGAGCATCTTCAGGAGGAACACATGTCATCGCTCACTCATCTTTCGCCTAGATCTCGAAATGCCGCCTTCGCTATCGCTGCGAGCTTGGCTGGCGTGGCACTTGCCCCGCCTACGGTCGCATCCGCCGGGAGCGAAGTTTCCCGGGCCGCAACCGCGACCCAGCCCCCGGCCAACGATGGTCTACCCATGCCTGGCTTCGAAATTGTTCCCGGCGAGACCGCCATCGTTATCACCGATCCGCAGAACGACTTTCTCTCACCCGATGGCGTGACCTGGGGCGTTGTCGGACAGAGCATCACCGAAAATGGGACCGTCGAGAATATTGGCGCGCTGTTCGATGTGGCCGACGAAACCGGGATGCCGGTGTTCATCTCGCCGCATTACTATTTCGAGCACGATCATCGCTGGCAGTTCGAGGGAACGCTCGAGACGCTGATGCACTCCATCGGCATGTTCGACCGTCCGCATGCCCTGACTTTGGAAGGGTTCGAGGGCTCTGGCGCCGATTGGCTCGATCAGTACAAGCCGCATATCAACAACGGTCGCACCGTCGTGACCAGCCCGCACAAAGTCTACGGCCCCGACAGCAACGACCTGGTGTTGCAATTGCGCAAGGCCGGAATTTCCCAAGTCGTCCTCGGCGGCATGTCGTCCAACCTCTGCACAGAGTCGCACATGCGCGCTCTAATCGAAGCCGGCTTCGAGGTGATGGTTGTCACCGATGCGACCGCTGGCGCGATAACGCCGTACTATGACGGCTACGCCGCGTCGCTTGTCAATTTCCGCATGATCGCAAGCAAGGTCGACAACACCGAAAATACCGTCAGCGCAATCAAGGCCGCTTACGCAGCGCAGTAACCCCCGCCCCTGGCTGGAGCTCTCCCCCCTCCCGTCCTGCTCCAGCCAACTGGACGGTGGCCGCCTAAGCCATCCCCCGCCCCCTCCCGGCTCATGCGGTCACCGTCAATCCTTCAAAGCCAAGCCCAAGGAGAAAGAACGTGCGTATCAAATCAACCTGCATCACCCTCGCAATTGCTGTCGCCACCGGCATCGCCGCCCCCGCCTTCGCATCCGATGAATATAACATCACCAATGGCGTCACGACCGAAGGCACGGGTCTAGGCGTTCACGGTTTCGATACTGTCGCGCTCAGCACGCTGAATACCGTGGCACGTGGTGATGCAAGCCACGCTGTGGTCCACGACGGGGTCACCTACTATTTCGCGTCGGATATCACCGCCGAGCGCTTCAAGTCTGACCCAGCACAGTATCTTCCACAGTACGGCGGCTTCTGCGCTTATGCCGTAGCCAAGGGTAAGAAGTTCGATGGCGATCCGCGCTACGCCGATATCGTCGACGGCAAGCTCTATCTGTTCGTTAGTGCCGCCGTTTTCGAAATCTACCTTGCCGACAAGGAGAACATCTTGCGCACGGCGGCCGAGCAATGGCCCACAATCAAACACACGCCAGTCGAAGAACTTTAAGCAGACCGGTGGTCGTCGTTTCCGGCGACCACCTCCATCCCACGACATAGGAGTAAGAAGTCATGCTTTTCCCACCAGAATACCCCGAATTCGAAGCCGCCCCAGCCACGCCTATCGCTGCTCGTATTGCTGCCGGTGCGGCCTCCGTCGCGCTCGCCTTCACCAGCTTTGCCCTCGCCACAGACGCGCAGGCGCGTGAAGCCGCTCAACGTTCGCCAACTGAGGCAACGATGCAAATGATCAACCCCGCGGTCGCGCACCTCTCAATTGAGATCGAGGGTGTAGAGATCGCCTACCGCGAAGCCGGCGATCGAGAACGCCCGACAGTGCTACTGCTGCATGGCTTTCCAACCAGCTCACAAATGTTCGATGAGCTGATCCCCGCTCTGGCTGCACGCTATCACGTGCTCGCGCCCGACTATCCCGGATATGGCGCGAGCGAGATGCCGTCGCGCGAGGACTTCGAATACAGTTTCGCCAATCTGGCCAACATCGTGGACCAGTTCGTCCAAGCCAAAGAGGTCGACCGCTACAGCCTCTATCTCATGGATTATGGTGCGCCGATCGGCTTCCGCCTCTTCGCCGAAAATCCCGAGAAGGTGAACGGTTTCATCATCCAGAACGGTAATGCCTATGAAGAAGGGCTGCGCGAGTTTTGGGATCCGATCAAGGCATATTGGGCTAGCGGGTCGGCTGAGGATCGCGAAGCCTTGCGCGGCCTGCTGTCACTCGACGCAACCAAATGGCAGTACACCCATGGTGTGGGCGATGTCAGCACGATCAGCCCGGATAATTGGCATACCGACCAGTTCCTGCTCGATCGCGAGGGCAATCAGGAAATCCAGCTCGACCTCTTCGCGAGCTACGCCACCAATGTCACCGAGTATCCCAAATGGCAGGCGCTGTTCCGCGAGCACCAGCCGCCGGCGATCCTCCTGTGGGGCAAGAACGACCACATTTTCCCGGCGGAAGGCGCGCATCCCTACAAGCGCGACCTTACCAACATCGAGTTTCACTTGCTCGATACCGGCCATTTCGCGCTCGAAGAATACGGACCGATGATGGCCAAAGAAATCCTCGAATTCCTCGACCGCGAGACTCCCCAGGGCTGACACTTCCCCCACTCAGCCCTCCCTTGCGGGGCGCGGTACGTCCCCTCTCTCTCCAGTCCGCGCCCCACATTTCTCTCCTCCCGATCCGAGTAAACACAATGACCAAGCTTGCCCCCCCATTCACCGCAGAAACCGCCGCCGCAAAAGTCCAGGCGGCTGAAGATGCCTGGAACACGCGCGATCCGGAACGCGTCGCGCTCGCCTATTCGCCCGACAGCGAATGGAGAAACCGCGCTTCATTTCTGAAAGGGCGCGAGGAGATCCGCGCGTTTCTGGCGGAGAAGTGGAGCCGCGAGCACGATTATCGGCTCAGGAAAACGCTCTGGGCCTACACCGAAAACCGCATCGCGGTCCGCTTCGAATATGAGTGGCACGACGATGATGGGCAGTGGTTTCGCAGCCATGGCAACGAGATGTGGGAATTCGACGGTGACGGGCTCATGCAAAAGCGTTTCGCCAGCATCAACGACGAGCCGATCGCCGAGCAGGACCGCAGACTCACCTGATCCCCAGTATCCGGAGAACAATCATGCCCCGTGCCTATGCCGAATTGACCTTCACCCCCAACGTCCGCGCTGTGCAGGAGAAACAGGGTAGCGCAGTCAGCTACGCCAAGTTTCTCGCCCCCGAAGTTTCAGGAGGCGACGTACTCACCGCACGAGAGGCCGAGTTTATCGCGGAGCGCGACGGCTTCTACCAGGCAACGGTTTCTGGAACCGGCTGGCCCTATGTCCAGTTTCGTGGCGGTCCGCGCGGCTTCCTCAAGGTGCTCGATGCGAAGCGGCTCGCCTATGCCGACTTCCGCGGAAACCGCCAGTATCTCAGCGTTGGCAATCTGCAGTCGAACGAACGCATCTCGCTCTTCCTGATGGACTATCCCAACAGGCGGCGGCTGAAGATCCTCGGCACTGTCGAGCTGATCGACGTCGAGGATGATCCCGATCTCATCGCGCGACTTCACGACCCCGAGTATCGCGCTGTGCCCGAACGCGCCTTTGTCATCACCCTCGCAGGCTTCGACTGGAACTGTCCGCAACATATCCCGCAGCGCTATACGCTCGAGGAACTCAGCGAATTGGAGCCCGAACAATGAGGATGAACCAATATACCGTGCCTGTCGCGGATTTCGCCAAGTCGGTTTCCTTCTATGAAGCCCTCGGCCTCAAACTCATCGTCTCGGCGAGAAAGGAGTATGCTCGCTTTGAGGTTCCAGGCGATCTGAGCACGCTATCTCTTTCGCTTTCCCAGCATCCCACGCCCGCAAGCGGCCTCATCTATTTCGAGGTGGACGATGTCGACGCAACCGTTGCCGATCTCAGATCGCGCGGCATCGCGATCGACGAGGATCCATCCGACAAACCCTATCTCTGGAGGGAGGCCAAGCTGCGCGACCCGACGGGCAACCGCATCTGTCTATATCACGCGGGCGAAAATCGCCGATTTCCCCCGTGGAGGCTGGCTGATTAGAAGACTTGGCCGAGAATTGTGAACACATATGCTGGAGCCGCAGAGTTTGGGCCGATACCAAACTGTCTGCTGATAGGGTCGAAATTCGGAAAAGCAGCCGCTCGGCTACCGTCCCAAGAGCGGACTGTCCGTTCTTATCGACTTTATTGACTATGTCGACATTCGGGGCGGGGGGGACCTAAGTCCTTGTGACGCGTTACCTTTGCATGAGCATACTTCACACGCGACTAGGCCGCAGAAAACCCATCTGCTCGTCCACGGCTTGGGGGGAGCCGTCGGTCCTGGGATACGATCTCGCCTGCCCTCGCCCAAGCGAGGGAGGTGATTATCCTGGAACTGCCTAGCCACGGGCAGGCTCCCGCACAGGTCGACAGCGGTACGTTCGAAGGGCTGGCGCGGAGCCTGGACGATTGGCTCGTCAAAGAGAACCTTACAGGGATCGACATGGTCGGCAGCTCCTTGGGCGCCGAGCTTGTGCTCGTGATGGCGCGGCGCGGTCGCGTCGGCTCAGTCGTCGCCCTGGACCCGGGCGGCTTTTGGCAAGGGTGGGAGCGGACGTACTTCCGGACCACCATAACGGCATCGATTGCACTGGTACGGGCTTTGCGACCGGCACTTCCCGCCCTTCCGCGAAATGCCACCGGCCGGACTGCATTCATGCTGCAGCTTTCCGCAAGATCCTGAACGCTCGATCCCGGTTTCGTCTTGAATGAACTGCAGTCGTTTGCTGATACGCTTACGTTCGACTCGTTGGTAAAGGACCTTGCCACTGGCCCGATGCAGGAAGGCTCCGCGACCCGGTCGACCCGGGTGGTCATCGGCCGGGGTCACAAGGATCGCCTGTGTCTGCCGCAGCAGGCCAGCCGCGCGAAAGCTGCCTACCCGGAAGCGACAATGCACTGGTTCGAGCGCAGCAGAAACTTCCCTATGTGGGATCGGCCAGATTAAGCGATCCGCGTCATTCTCGATGCCACGGATCGCAGGGACTCTGAATGATGCTCCGGTAAGCTGGTTAGTATTCGAAAAAGCGCACAGCAGAGCTCGCCTCCGCGCTCACGCCATCTTTTTTGGGTCGGAAGAGGATCTTCGGTCCTGGCAGCAGTATCGTAGAGCAAAGACATTCGCCGGATAATCTAGATTTCCGCCCTTCAGTCATCGCTTCCGATGCCGCGAGGTGTGTCAAGCACGCTACCATTGAGGAAGCCTGGCACCGGCATAAGCACTTGCAAGCGATGACAAACTACTGGTGTCATTGCAGGTTGAGAGGACAGTCAATTGTGATGGTGCTGTCAGTCCCATTTCGGCAACTCGATCGATGGCATCAAGCAAAGCGTAAAAAACGCCTGTCGATCCCAACCCAATGGCCGTCTAACATCTGCCAGACTAGGAACTCCTGAGGTTTGAAAGGGTAGAAGGAATAACCGAATTCATCGAAAAGGGCCCAAAAATGCGCGCATTAGTCTGGAACGGAACGAACGACATCCGCTGCGAAACGGTCGACGATCCTCGCATCGAGGATCCCCGGGACTGCATTCTCAAGGTCAGTTCGACCGCGATCTGCGGCTCCGACCTGCATCTGATGGATGGTGTCGTTCCCAAGATGAAACAGGGCGATATCCTGGGCCACGAATTCATGGGCGAAGTCGTCGAGGTCGGTGCGGATGTTAAAAGGTTGAAGGTCGGCGACCGGGTGGTGGTGCCCTTCACCATATCCTGCGGCGAATGCTGGTTCTGCCAGCGCGAAATGTATTCTCTGTGCGATACGACCAATCGCACCGCGGAAAACGCGCGCGCGGCCATGGGCCACGCTCCTGCCGGACTTTTCGGTTATTCCCATCTGACCGGTGGCTATTCCGGCGGTCAGGCAGAATATGTCAGGGTGCCCCACGCCGATGTCGGTCCGATCAAGCTGGAAAACGACCTGCCGGACGACAAGGTGCTGTTCCTGTCCGACATCTTTCCGACTGGCTGGATGGCGGCGGAAAACGCCATCGGCTATGAAAAGGGCAAAACCGTTGCGGTGTGGGGAGCAGGACCGGTCGGCCAGTTTGCAGTGCGCAGCGCGTGGATGATGGGAGCGGAACGGGTCATCGTGATCGACCGGGTGCCTGAAAGGCTGGCACTCGCCGCGAGCTACGGCAAAGCCGAAACCATCGATTACAGCCAGACCGACGTCAAGGAGGCGCTAGACGAGATGACGGGTGGCCGGGGACCGGATGCAGGCATCGACGCGGTCGGCGCTGAGGCCCACGGGCACGGAGTGCTGGGCGATATCAAGGACAAAGTCGAGTTGCACACCACCGGCATGTCCGACCAGCCGTTTGCGCTGCAGGAAATGGTCATGTCAGTGCGCAAGGGCGGGACGCTGTCCGTCCCCGGCGTCTATGCCGATAAGGTGACGTTCCCGATCGGGCCTTTCATGAACAAGGGGCTCACCATGAAATCGGGACAGACACACATGCAGCGCTATCTCGCGCCGCTGCTTAAGCGGGTGGAAGCCGGTGAGATCGACCTTTCGGGCATCATCACCCATCGGGGCGACCTCAAGGACGGGCCCGATTTCTACAAGACCTTCCGCGACAAGGACGATGGCTGCATCAAATGCGTGATGAAACCGGAGGAGCTATGATTCAGGTACCGGTTATCTGAAACTGAATGAGCTAACCCTCGCGCCAAGGATCGGACGTCTGATCGATCGTGAGTTCGTCTCAATAAGGTCGGCGGGCCGCCGCGGCGTCGGTGCGGTTGTGATCGACCCAGCGATCGGCGGACATGAGGATGACCGGCTTCTGGTTGTAGAAGCGCAAGTCCTCTTTCGAAGCGTCGGTGATGGTCATCGAATAGCTACGCCTCATTCGTCGCTGTCGCGCTAGATACCGGCGCATACGAGCTTGTCGCCATCGGGGTGGTCGAACCAGATACGGCCTTTAGCGTCCTTTGGTGCTTCGGCATCGTAAAAGGATGAAACGGGTACCAGGCAGCGGCGGCGAATGGGCAGTACGTCACGGCAGAGGACGTCGGTACGACCCCCCAAGACATGGCGCTGGTGCGAACACATACGGCCCAGTTGATGGTCGAGAAAATCCGCGGCATGATCCTCGTCAGTTCGGTCGAACACGTCCTCTAGGAAGGCAAGATCATTAGGCGCGACTTCGCGAGCCGGGAGGGCAGAGCCAGGATTCCGACATGTTCTCGTGTTCAAGGATCAAGACGAACTCCGACGTTTCGCATCTTCCGTCCTGACTTCATCATGCCTGTCCGCCGTGTACCGAGGAATCATGTATTCGTCTGGTCGGCCGGCACATCACTCGGCAAGTTGGCCGCGCCCGTTTTTTCGGAGCATGCCAAACCTTCAGTGCCAAGACCGTAACAGGTCATGGACACTGAACCCATCGAATAGCCGCGCACCAGCGGATCAAGGGTTTCGTTGCGGGCAGCCGCCATTCCGGCAAGATAAATCAGCGGAACGAAATGGTCGGGCGTGGGAACCGCCGCGGCATAATCGGGATGCTCCACAAGGCGCAGCAGATCGCCCGGGTTTTCTGCCAGTTGGCGAACCGCTGCTTCATCGAAACGCTCTGCCCAGTCGAACGCAAAATCGGGCTGGTTCCAGCGCACGGCTCGGAGGTTGTGAACGACATTTCCGCTAGCGACCACCAGGACGTCGCGGTCCTGCAAGGCTGCCAGTCTTGCGCCAAGGTCAAGATGATAGCTCAGCGGCTTGAGCGCGTTGATCGAGAGCTGCACCACCGGGATGTCCGCCTCAGGGTACAGGTGCGCGAGCACCGACCACGTTCCGTGATCGAGACCCCACTGATCCTGGTCGAGACCCACCCACTCGGGCTTCACCAGCTCAACGATCTCTTTCGCGAGGTCCGGATCGCCCTGGGCCGGATATTCAAAGTCGAACAGCTCCTGTGGGAATCCGTAGAAATCGTGGATTGTGCGAGGGCGTGCCATGGCCGTCACCGCCGTAGCACCGAAATACCAATGTGCAGAAACCACGAGGATCGCCTTGGGGCGGGGCAACTCAGGCCCGAATGCCCGCCAGGCCGAGGTGTAGCCATTGCTCTCGAGCGTGTTCATCGGGCTTCCGTGGCCGATAAAGAGTGCGGGCATCCGATCCATAAGAAGACTCCTAGTGGTTCACCTTGCTGCGCGAAGGCTTGCGAAGTGATACTTCACGCGCCACTGGCAGGCTCAACAAGTTTAAATTCGGCTTCTACCGCCGATCCTTCTTACGCTCTGTTCGTTCGAGCGATAATATCGTCATCTGACGCTAAAGCATCTTGAGTGGACGGCGGTGGCGTGGCCTGGGAAATGCCGCGTCGAGTGTCGCAAGCTGAGCGTCGGAAAGAACGATATCGGCGGCGGCGCGGTTTTCCCGCACATGTGCGACTGAACTCGCTTTCGGGATGGCGATAAGACCATCTTGCCGCAACGTCCACGAAAGTGCGACCTGCACAGGGGTTGCGCCAACCTCGGCTGCAATTTTGTCGAGAGCGGGGTGGGTAGAAAGTCGTCCCTGCTCGACTGGACTATACGCCATAACCGGTATGTTATGCTCGGCGAGCCACGGCAGCAGGTCCAATTCGGGGCCTCGCCGGACCAAATTGTAGAGGATCTGGTCGGTCACGCAGCCATTCGCGCCCGCAGCGACAAGCTCTTCCATATCATCGGTATCGAGATTGCTGACACCCCAGTGTCGGATCTTTCCTGCCGATTTGAGCGCCTCCAATGCCTCCACAGTCTCAGCGAGCGGCACCGATCCCCGCCAATGGAGCAGGTAGAGGTCCAGCCGGTCGGTGCCGAGCCGCTTCAGGCTCGCCTCGCACGCACCGGCAAGGCGGGAGCGCGATGCGTTCTGCGGATATGCCTTGCTGACGAGGAACAACTGGTCGCGAACGCTGCCCAGCGCCTCGGATATCAGCGTTTCCGCCGCACCGTCGCCGTACATTTCGGCGGTATCGACGAGCGTCATGCCCAGTTCGACACCGGCGCGCAGCGCGGCGATCTCATCGGATCGCCGCTCGGTACGCTCACCCATCTTCCAGGTGCCTTGACCCATTGAAGGAATTACTTCCCCGCCGGGCAATGTCACGTGCTTCATGTGCTTTCGTCCTGTGAGATGAGTTCGGCTGTTCGGCCCGCGGGAGGCGGATTGGCAGATGACCATGATGTAACGATCATATCGCGGCCGGCCATCGATCGAGTGCCATTTTGGCGATGGAGAGCAGTTCGTTGATCGTAGCGCCGTCGCGCGCCTGAACGGACATGCCTTGCATGACCGTATTGATGAATTTGCCTAGCACGGCCGGATCGCTGTTGGCCGCAAGCTCGCCCTGCGCGGCACCGCGTTGCAGACGCTCGATCAGGAGGGCCTCCGCCGCGATACGCTTGTCGCGCAGCAGGCATTCGATGGCGGCGGACGCCGGCGAAACGGCTGCCGCTGCCGAATACATGAAGCAGCCGGCCGGCGTTCCAGGTTCCGAGAATGATGACGCCGCTCGTTCCAGCAGGCCTTTGACGGCCTCGTAGGTGGACAGCGCCGGATCGTTGATCGGTGCATAGAGGTGGACGCTGAACGTTGCGGCGTAGCGCTCGATCACCGCCGCAAACAGCCCTGCCTTGTTCTCAAACGCTGCATAGAGACTGGCGGCGGCAACGCCAGTCTCCGCCACCAGATCGGCCATCGATGTCGCCTCGTAGCCGCGCTGCCAGAACAGCCGCACCGCCTTGTCGAGCGCAGCGTCAGTGTCGAACACACGAGGGCGACCTGCGCGGCGACGGGCTCTCGTCTCTGTCATCTCTGGTGCACGATATGGAACGATCGATAAATAATATCTTGAAACTGGTGGTTCGCACCCTTACAGAACGATCATTCAATAATCAAGGAGCATCCCATGAGCCGCATTGTCCGTATTCACGAATATGGCGACGCCAGCGTCCTCAGGATTGAAGATGTGGCAGTCCCCGCGCCCGCGGCCGACGAAGTGCAGATCGCGGTGAAGGCGATAGGCATAAACCGCGCCGAGGTGATGTTCCGCAACCATGCCTACCTTCAGGAAGCCGAGTTCCCGAGCCGCCTTGGATATGAGGCTGCCGGCATTGTCGTTACGGTCGGCGCGGACGTGACCGGGTTTGCGGAAGGCGAAGCCGTCAGCGTCATCCCCCCGCTCGATATCGCTCGTTGGGGGACTTATGGCGAGGTCGCCAACGTGCCCGCCCGCCTCGTCGTCAAGCATCCGGCGGCGCTATCGTTCGAGGAAGCGGCGGCCGTATGGATGCAGTATGTCACCGCCTGGGGTGCGCTGGTGGAGCAGGCAAAACTCGGTGAGGGCGATTTCGTCATCGTCACTGCTGCCTCCAGCAGCGTCGGCCTTGCCGCCTTCCAGATTGCGCGGATGGTCGGCGCGACGGTAATCGCGACGACGCGTACCGGCGCCAAGCGCCAGGCCCTGATCGATGCCGGTGCACATCATGTCGTCGCGACCGGGGAAGAGGATCTGGTAGCAAGGGTGATGGAGATAACCGATGGTCAGGGTGCGCGCGTGGTGCTCGATCCGGTCGGAGGCCCGTCGTTCGAGCCGCTGACCGAGAGCATGGCACGCGGCGGCATCCTGCTCCAATATGGCGCGCTCAGCGGCGAACCGACGCCGTTCCCGTTGTTCTCCGTGCTGGGCAAGAGCCTCACGCTCAAGGGGTATCTCTACAGCGAGATCGTCTCGGACGATGCCGCCCTCGATCGCGCCAAGGCGTTCATCGTGGCGGGTCTGGAATCGGGCGCGCTCAAGCCGCGGATCGCGCGCACTTTCCCGCTCGACGCCATCCAGGACGCTCACCGCTTCCTCGAATCGAACGATCAGATCGGCAAGGTCGTCGTTACGGTCTGACCGGCATACCGGGGGGAGTAAGCGATCGCCCCCCCCCCTTCACCGACAAAGGATCGGACGATCGGCGCCCATGCCAGTATGAGAATGTCGACGAATTTGCGCTGACGCAACGGCCTGGCACTAGCAATCAGTTTAACTCAACGAGGGTATCCCAACATGAAATCTCGCGCCGCTGTAGCCTTCGAGGCGGGCAAGCCACTCGAAATCGTCGAGATCGATGTCGCCCCACCCCGGAAAGGCGAAGTCCTCATACGGGTGACGCACACCGGTGTGTGCCACACCGACGCGTACACGCTGGAGGGGAGTGATCCGGAGGGTGTTTTCCCGGTGGTTCTGGGCCACGAGGGCGCGGGCATCGTTGTCGAGGTCGGTGAAGGCGTCACCAGCGTCGTGCCGGGCGATCACGTGATTCCGCTCTACACCGCCGAGTGCGGCAAGTGCGACTTCTGCCTGTCGGGCAAGACCAACCTGTGCGTCGCTGTCCGCGAAACGCAGGGCAAGGGCTTGATGCCCGATGGGACCACCCGCTTTTCGTACAACGGTCAGCCCCTCTATCATTACATGGGCTGTTCAACCTTCAGTGAATATACTGTCGTCGCCGAAGTCTCGCTCGCCAAGATCAATCCCGAGGCAAACCCCGAACACGTCTGCCTGCTCGGCTGCGGCGTCACGACCGGCATCGGCGCAGTCCATAATACCGCCAAGGTCCAGCCCGGAGACTCGGTCGCCGTGTTCGGACTCGGCGGCATCGGCCTCGCGGCGATTCAGGGTGCGCGCCAGGCGAAGGCGGGTCGCATCATCGCCATCGACACCAATCCGTCCAAGTTCGAGCTGGCACGCCAGTTCGGTGCGACCGAGTGCATCAACCCCAAGGACCATGACAAGCCCATCCAGCAAGTGCTGATCGAGATGACGGGCTGGGGCATCGATCATACCTTCGAGTGCATCGGCAACGTCCAAGTCATGCGCGCCGCGCTTGAATCAGCGCACCGTGGCTGGGGTCAGTCGATCGTGATCGGCGTTGCCGGCGCGGGCGAGGAAATCTCCACCCGCCCATTCCAGCTCGTCACGGGCCGCGTATGGAAGGGGTCAGCTTTCGGCGGTGTCAAGGGACGGACAGAGCTCCCCGGCATGGTCGAGGACGCGATGAGAGGCGATATCGATCTGGCCCCGTTCGTAACCCACACGATGGGTTTGGAGGAGATCAACGAGGCCTTCCAATTGATGCACGAAGGCAAGTCGATCCGCTCGGTCATTCACTACTGACCTATCGTTACGAAGCGGCGCGAGGCGCCCGGATCGACAATTCGTCCGTCATCATGGCCCGACCCAGGCCATGATGACGCGCGCTCTGGCAAATGGGCAACGCGTCGCGATGGGGTAACAAGCGCCGAAGTCCGGTCGTTTCATGCCGATAGCGCCACGGACCAGGGCCGCCTCGCCCAGGCGCTTACCAGCGGAGTGTGTGTGGCCTCGTCGCGCGGCCCAAAGGGGAAAATCATTTTGTCGTAACCTTTGTCTGATGCGGGAAAAATATTTCAAAGGTGCCGAACATCGGGCCGGCCTTGGCGTTGGATGTACTTAGTCGGAAATGCATTCATCTGTTATCCGACTGTGATGAACCACGGGACGCACCGGCGTATAGGGCAGGAAGACTGAATTGAAGAGCAAGAATATTAACGCGACTACGCCGGCCACCGATCATGGGCATGCGGGTCCGCCCGATTGCGTGCAGGTTCGCGGCGCGCGCCAGAATAACCTCAAGAATATTGACGTCGATGTACCTCGCAACGCCTTCGTGGCGTTCACCGGCATATCGGGTTCGGGCAAGTCATCGCTCGCGTTCGGCACCCTTTATGCCGAAGCCCAGCGACGTTACCTGGAATCGGTCGCGCCCTATGCCCGTCGCCTGATTGACCAGGCGGGCGTGCCGGAGGTCGACGCGATCGACGGTTTGCCGCCTGCGGTCGCGTTGCAGCAGCAACGCGGCTCGGCCAATGCACGATCCTCGGTCGGCAGCGTGACGACGCTCTCCAGCCTCGTGCGGATGCTCTATTCGCGCGTCGGAGAATATCCGCGCCATCAACCCATGCTCTATGCGGAGGATTTTTCCCCCAACACGGTCGCCGGTGCCTGCCCGACCTGTCACGGCATCGGCCGCGTATATGACGCGACCGAAGAGACGATGGTCCCTGACGACAGCCTCACCATTCGCGACCGGGCGATCGCCGCCTGGCCGACCGCCTGGCATGGCCAGAACCTGCGCGATATCCTCGTTTCGCTCGGCTATGACGTCGATACGCCGTGGCGAGACCTGCCCAAAAAGGATCGCGACTGGATCCTCTTCACTGAAGAGGCGCCGATGGTGCCGGTCTATGCGGGCCTAACGCCCGAACAGACCCGGACGGCGCTCAAGCGCGGCATGGAGCCGAGCTATCAGGGCACCTTCACCGGCGCGCGCCGCTATGTGCTGGAAACCTTCGCCAACACTAAAAGCGCGCTGATGAAGAAGCGCGTCTCGCAATATATCATCGGTCGCGATTGCCCGACTTGCGACGGCAAGCGCCTGAAGCGCGAAGCCCTGTCCGTGAAGTTCGCGGGCCTCGACATCGCCGAGTTCGGCGACCTGACGGTGTTGAAACTCCGGGACTTGCTCACGCCCGTCGCGCATGGCGAATACGGGGGCGCCGCGGCGGTCCCGAAGGGCCATGCCCTCGGCAAGGCGGCCCGCGATGCGGCGGTCGAACGGCGAGTCGCGGCAGGAGGTTCGGCGCACAAGGCTGCGCCCGACGTACGCCGCACGCCCAATCTCTCCGACGAGAAGCGGATCGCCGCCCAACGCCTTGCCTGCGAATTGATCGAGCGGCTAGAGCCGCTGATCGATCTTGGCCTTGGCTACATTTCGCTCGACCGCAGCACGCCGACGCTCTCCTCCGGAGAGCTGCAACGCTTGCGGCTCGCCACGCAATTGTCGTCACAGCTTTTCGGCGTGGTCTATGTGCTTGACGAGCCTTCGGCAGGGTTGCACCCGGCAGATGGCGAAGCCTTGCTCACCATCCTCGAGCGTCTCAAGGCGGCGGGCAACTCCCTGTTCGTCGTCGAACATGATCTCGACGTGATCCGCCGCGCGGAATGGCTCGTCGATGTCGGGCCAGGAGCCGGGGAAAAGGGCGGTGAAGTCCTCTACAGCGGGCCGATAGAGGGGCTTGCCGACGTCGAGACTTCGATCACCCGCCGCTACCTGTTCGCAGAGCCGCTCCACAGTGAGCGCACACCGCGCGATCCCAAGGCATGGCTACGCCTGGAAGGGATCAGGCGGAACAATCTCCATGGTCTCGACGTCGAGTTTCCCATCGGCTGCTTCACCGCTGTCACCGGCGTTTCGGGATCGGGCAAATCCAGTCTTGTCAGTCAGGCGCTGCCCGAGCTCGTCACGGAACACCTCGGCGGCCCCCCCGTGGCCGAGGAGGAGGATATCGATCCGCTGCTCGATGTTGCGCAGAACGACACTGAAGGACGCGTTGTCGCAGGCATGGAGCATGTTCGCAGGCTGGTGCGGGTCGATCAGAAACCGATCGGCCGCACGCCGCGCTCGAACCTAGCCACCTACAGCGGCATGTTCGACCATGTGCGACGGCTCTTCGCTGATACGCCGCTCGCCCGCCGGCGGCACTACAAGCCGGGAAGGTTCTCGTTCAACGTCCCGCAAGGCCGCTGCCCTGTGTGCGAGGGCGAGGGATACGTCATGGTGGAGCTGCTGTTCCTGCCGAGCGTTTTTGCCCCGTGCTCGACCTGTCATGGCTCTCGCTACAACCCGCAAACGCTCGAAGTCGAATGGAACGGGCGCAATATCGCCCAGGTGCTCGAACTGACGGTCGACGATGCGTGCGATTTCTTCGCTGGCGAGGCATCCGTGATGCGCTCCCTCGACGTGTTGCGGGAGATCGGTCTTGGCTATCTGAGGCTCGGTCAGCCGGCGACCGAGCTGTCTGGCGGGGAAGCGCAACGCATCAAGCTGGCGACTGAACTGCAACGCGCTCAACGCGGCAACACGATCTACATCCTCGACGAGCCAACTTCGGGCCTTCACCCCTCCGATGGCGACCGGCTGATGCAACACCTGCAGGACCTCGTAGACGCCGGCAATACCGTCGTAGTCGTCGAACATGACATGCGCGCCATCGCCCAGACGGACTGGGTCATCGACCTGGGACCGGGGGCCGGGGAAGATGGGGGCCGTATCGTTGCCAGCGGCGTCCCTGGCGTCGTTGCGGAAGCGGAAGGTAGTCTCACCGCTCGCTATCTCAAGGCGGCGCTGTAGGTCGTAAACCTAGCCGAACGCACGTTGGACCAGGTGCATCTCAACCACACGTTGGGATGGGTCGACTCCGGAAGCGGGACCCGGCGATGCGTCACCGCGGTGACGCGGCTCAGGTTTTAGGTGCCGCAGGTCGCCGTGTTCGTGTGATACGCGGCGTGGCGAACGGCCAATCGCTGGCTATCCGCCACGCTTGCTTTGTGCAGACCTTCTTCATTGAGAGGGCCCTTCACATGGTTCGTCGAAACGCCCCGTCTTAATTCCCTGCTGCGATTTCCTCGACGAGTTTGGCACAGAAGGCGGGCAAATCATCGGGATCGCGGCTAGTAACAAGGCCGTTGTCGACCACGACTTCCTCATCGGTCCATGTACCGCCGGCGTTCTCGATATCGACCTTCAGCGTCGGGTAGGACGTCAAGGTGCGACCCTTGAGCACGTCCGCCTCGATCAATGTCCAGGGTGCATGGCATATAGCCGCGACAGGTTTCTTCTGATCGAAGAAAGCCCGGATGAAACCGATTGCCTCGTCGCTGCCGCGCAGCTTGTCGGCACCGACGGTCCCTCCGGGCACGACAAGTCCGTCGAAATCGTCGGCTTTGACATCGGAAAACGTCTTGTCGATAGTATAGCTGCCGCCCTCGTCGAGATCGCCATTGACTGTGCGGGCCTTGCCCGATTCAAAACTGACCACGGTCACTTCGCCACCAGCGTCCTCGACAGCTTGCTTAGGCTTCGAGAATTCTGGTTCTTCCGTCCCGCGGGGTGCGATCAGAATGGCGACCGATTTGCCTTCTAAAGTCATAATTTATCTCCTCTTCTGTCCAAGATTAAGGTCAGGTGCCCGGCTTGAGCACGACCTTCGTCCAACAAGCATCGTGCTCGTCGAAATTCTTGAAGGCGCCCGAGCCCGCCGCCGTCGACTGAGCCGGTGCCGCCGCGCTCCAAGGCTCAGCCGTGCGCGAAAGCCTGCGCCGCCGCCTCGGCCATGGCCTGATCCTGCTTGCCGGCGCCGCCCGACACGCCCACCGCGCCGATCACCGTCTCGCCCTCCTTGATCGGCACGCCCCCGGCGAAGATCATCACCTTGCCGTCGTTGGAGGCATGGATGCCGTAGAAGTCGGCGCCCGGCTGGGCGAGCTTCGCCAGCGCCTTGGTCTCGACGTTGAACGCGCGCGCCGTCCACGCCTTCCTTATCGCGATGTCGACGCTGCCGCGCCACGCATCATCCATCCGCGCGAACGCCAGGAGGCAGCCGCCCGCGTCCACCACCGCGATGTTCGACGGGCTGCCGATCCGCTCGGCCTCCGCGATCCCCGCCTCGATGATCGTCCGCGTGTCGTTCAGCTCGAGTGTCCTGGATGGTGCGCATGGCGTGTATCCTTGGCCAGTTCGGGGAAAGCTGTTCAGTGCACGCCGCCGCGCGCGGGTCCCCCCCGCGGGCGAGAGCGACGTGCTAGGGTGCCGATCGCTCCGCTATTTCGCGGCCAGCAGGGTGAACTTGTGAATCTGCGGCGGTTCGGAAAACAGTTCGTCTGCCTTTTCCATCAGTGCGGCGGCAACCTTGCCGTCGAGATGGGCCTGGCGATCCTGCTCTGTCTCGAACGTATCGAAGATCCCGTACGCACCGGGACCTTCCTCGATCGCGTACCAGGTCTGAGTGCCCGGCTCAGCTTGAACGAGCGGCAATGCCGAGGTCAGGAAATCGGCGACATCGCGCTCTTTTCCGGGCTTGGCCTTCAGCGGTACATACAGGGCAAGTTTGGGCATAAGTGACTCCTCAAGTGATACGGACAGATATTGTTCGGCAAACTAACGGACGAGCGGGCCGGCACGTTCCCTAAGAGGCGGAGCACACCCGGCCCCGCCTCCTCGTCGAAATCAGAACTCCTGTGCGGTCGGCCGGATGACGATCGCGTTGATGTCGACGTCATCCGGTTGTTCGACAGCGAACGCGATAGCACGCGCCACCGATGCCGTCGGGATGGCCTGCTTGTAGAAGTCGAGCACCGTTTCGGCAGCCGTGCCTGATGTCGTGAACTTCAAATCGCTTTCGACAGCTCCAGGCTCGATTGACGTGACCCGGACTTTTTCCCCCACCTCGTGGCGCAAGCCTTCGCTGATCGCGCTGACGGCAAACTTGGTGCCGGAGTAGACCGTGCCGCCCGGTGCGAAGACCTTGATACCCGCAACCGAGCTCAGGTTGATGATGTGACCGCTGCCCTGGTCGAGAAAACCGGGAAGGGCCGCCGCGATGCCGTAGAGCGTACCCTTCAGATTGACGTCGATCATCTGGTCCCACTCGTCGGTGTTGACCTCGGCCATTGGACGGATCGGCATAAGCCCGGCATTGTTGATCAGCACGTCGAGGCGGCCGAAGTCGGCAATGATTGCGGCGACGACGGACTGGACCGCCGATTTGTCGGTCACGTCCAGCGCGTAGCTACGTGCCGTGCCACCGTTTGCGGCGATGTCAGCGACGACCTCGTCGAGCCTGTCCTTGCGACGCGCGGCGATCGCCACCTTCGCGCCGCGTTCCGCGAGAAGACGCGCAGTTTCCGCGCCGATGCCGCTGCTGCCGCCGGTAATGAGAACGACCTTGCCTTCGATACCCTTTGTCATAATTGTATTCCTTCAAGTCAGTTGTTGATTTTTTGCCGGATCGCGGCCCCGCGCGAGCCTGCCCGGCCTGATGGGATCACTGTGAGCGCAAGAGGACGGGCCCGGCGCCCACCCGGATGCGGAGCAGCTCGTAAGGCTTGCGGCGTAAATCCCGTCCGCCGTGAAAGCCGGGCTGGCGGTGGAGCTGGTTGGCAGTGAAGTAGAGATAGCCGTCGGTGCCGATCGACAGTGTGTCGGGCCAGCTGATGCGGGGGTCGCTGACTACCGTCGTCCAGCGGCCCTGGTCGAGCACGCGGATCGCGTTGTTCTCGTAATCGCCGGCGAACACGCGGCCCCGGTCGTCTTCGGCAATCCCGTCCGAGGCGCCTTTGCGCCCCAGGCTGCGTACCGCGCGGGCCAGTTCCTCCTCGGACACCGCGGGGTCACGCAGCATGGCCGTGGGGACCGCGTGCAGCGTGCGGCCCGACAGTGGACCGTAATACAGCAGGCTGCCGTCGGCGCTAAGCCCGATTGCGTCGCTCGCGATTGTTACCGGCGTCGCGGGTCCATCGGCGGGACGGTTCATGAGCACCGCGCCGTCGACAACCGGGGTGAAGCCGGGCTCGGGGTTGGTCGTCGCATGGTTCGACAGGCGCCGGATCGCACGTCCGCTGGCGATATCGACGACGATGATGCCGCCGATCCCCTCGTTGCTGCTGTCGGTGATGTAGGCGACGCCCTCGGCCCCCTGACGCAGATCGAAGCGCACGTCGTTGAGGTAGGTCGTGGGCAGCACCACGCTGGGCGGCAGGACGATCGTCTTCACCACCCGGTCGGTCGCGAGGTCGATTGCCACCAGCTTTGCACCGCCGGCCTGTGGTTGAGAGAATTTGGGCGCCGCCGTGTCGAGCACCCACAGGCGATTGGCGCCGTCTGCCACCACGCTCTGCACCGAGATGAAATGCCCCGCCGGGTCGGCCGGCTCGGGCCGATTGGTCGCGGCGTCGGGATAGGGCACCGCCTTGCCGTCCACCAGCTCGGCAACCGTGAATGGCGCGTTATCGCCCCATTGCGGAAAGTTGACGAAGATGCGCCCGTTGGGTGCGACTGTTACGCCAGTCGGCATCGCTCCATCGAAGGTCGCGACCTGTTCGATCTGGGGCGCGGATGCACCATCGCGGGTCATCGAGCAGGCGGCAAGCGAGAGGGCAGCGCCAGCGGCAAAAAGCAGTTTGACGGAGATTTTCATGGGATCATTTCCTTGAGAATGCGGGCCGCTTCGTGGGGCTCGGACCGGAGATATTGCGGGGGCGCCTTTACCGATGCGCCAAGCGCGGCGGCGGCGTGCCAAGGCCAACGCGGATCCCACAGCGCAGCGCGGGCTATCGCTATTGCGTCGGCATGCCCGTCTTCGAGGATGCGCTCCGCCTGCTGCGGATCGGTGATCATTCCGACCGCCACGACAGGCATGGCGACCGCGTCCTTGACTGTCCGCGCCAGCGGCACCTGATAGCCGGGACCGACAGGGATCTGCTGGCGCGGGTCGAGGCCGCCGCCGGAGACGTGGATTGCCGAACAACCGCGCCGCTCCAGCTCCTGTGCAAACAATGCGGTTTCCTCCGCTGTCCAGCCGCCTTCAACCCAATCGGTCCCAGAAACGCGGACGCTCACCGGGCGGTCGGCCGGAAACGCTTCGCGCACGGCATCGAACACTTCCAGCGGGAACCGCATCCGGTTGTCGAGGCTGCCGCCGTATTCGTCGCCGCGCCGGTTGGAGATCGGCGAAAGAAACGCGTGAAGCAGATAGCCATGCGCGGCGTGAATCTGGACGGCTTCGATGCCGAGCCTGCCGGCGCGCCGGGCGGCATCCACGAACGCCTCCCGGATGCGGGCAAGCCCTGACTCGTCCAGTTCGACAGGGGGATGGTCGTCCGGAGCAAAGGGAATGGCGCTGGGTCCCACGGTCTGCCAGCCATTCTCCGTATCGGGGGGAAGCTGCGCTCCGCCGTGCCACGGCTTGGCGCTGCTCGCCTTGCGGCCGGCATGGGCCAGCTGGATGATCAGCGGCATGTCCGACCAACGGCGCACACTTTCGAGCACGCTTCGCATCGCCGCTTCGGTACGGTCATCGTAAAGGCCGATGTCACCGTGGGTGATGCGCCCTTCGGGGCTGACCGCGGTCGCCTCTATCGTCAGCGCGCCCGCGCCCGAGAGCGCCAACTGGCCGAGATGCATCTGGTGCCAGTCGGTCATCGCGCCGTCGACTGCCGAATACTGGCACATCGGCGCGATGACGATGCGGTTGGCGAGCCGCAGCCCGCCAACCTCAATCGGTTCGAACAACTTCACCATCACCATTTGCCCGTGTTGGGCATGGAGGCCCAGGGTTCGGCCGGAGCCTTGTGTTCGCCCTTCTGCAGCAGTTCGATCGAGATCCCGTCCGGCGAGCGCACGAACGCCATGTGTCCGTCGCGCGGGGGGCGATTGACCGTCACGCCGCCCGCGTGCAGCCGCGCGCACGTTTCGTAAATGTCGTCGACCCCGTAGGCGAGGTGGCCGAAATTGCGGCCCCCGGTATAAGTCTCGGCAGGGCTGCCGTCCTCGGGCGGCCAGTTGTACGTCAGCTCGACCTCGGCTTCGCCCTGCTCGCCGTCGCCGCGGAAATCCTCGTCGGCGGCAAGGTAGATCAGCGTGTAACGCCCGGCCTGGTTCTCGATGCGCCGGGTCTCCTTGAGACCCAGCAGCGTGAAGAAACGGATCGCCGCCTCGGGGTCGGCGACGCGCAGCATGGTGTGGAGATACCGCATGATCAGGCGACCTTGTCCTGAAGGGCTTCCATCACCAGCTCCGCAGTGCGGGTAGCGCTGGCGGGGTTCTGGCCGGTCACCAGATTGCCGTCGCGCAGGGCGAACGGGGCAAAATCGGGGCCGCCCTCGTGCTTGCCCCCAAGTTCCTTGAGCCGCGTTTCGAGCAGGAACGGCACCGCGTGATCGAGGCCGACCGCGCGTTCCTCGCTGTCGGTGAAGCCCGCGACACGGCGACCGGCGACGAAGGGCGTGCCATCGGTCTTCTTCGCCGAGACCAGACCCGCCGGTCCATGGCAGACGGCGGCGACGATCTTGCCTTCGCGGTCGAAGCGCTCGACCAGGCGGGCCAGTTCGTCGCTGCCGGGGTAATCAAACATGGTGCCGTGGCCGCCCGGCAGAAACAGCGCGTCGTAGCCGGCGGGATCGATGCTTGTGAATACAGGGGTGCTGGCAACCTCGGCCTTCAGGGCCTCGTCCTTCAGATAGCGCTCGACCGAAGCGTCGTTCTCGCCGTCGGCGTTGACGCTGCGCTGGTCGACGGGGATGGCGCCGCCCTTGATCGAGGCCAGCGTCACCTCGGCGCCCGCATCGCGGAAGGCATAATACGGGGTGGTAAGTTCCTCGAGCCAGACACCCGTCGGTTCGGTGCCGGGAGTCATGCGGTCGGCGGAGGTGGCCACCATGAGAATGCGGGTCATCGTCAATTGTCCTTTTCCATTGATGTCGGGGGCACGAGCAAACGCAACCGGCGCAGCCGCACCCGCCACAAAGAAAGCGGTGAGAGCCATCAGCATTTGGCGGCGATTTTGCCTTCGATCGTTCCTTTCGGTAGCTTAGATACGCAGGGAACGGCATCATGAAACCCAGCGGGAATGGTGGACGGCCATAAATTCGCTTATGGAACCGCAATGTCCCTCCTGCAGTTGCGCACCTTCGTCGAAGTCTACCGCCGTCGTTCACTGAGCGAGGCGGCTCGGGCAATCGGCATCACCCAACCGGCGGCGTCGCAGCACATCGCATCGCTCGAGGCGCAATTGGGCCGTCCCTTGTTTGATCGCCATTCGCGCGGCGTCCGACCAACAGCGATTGCCGACGATCTGGCGGCTTCGATCGGAAGCAGCCTCGATACGGCGGAATCGGCACTGGCCAGCGCGCGGGCCCGTTCGTCGCGCATCTCGGGCACGGTCCACATCGCCGCGCCGTCGGACCTGCTGGGAGAGATGATCGCGCCCAGACTGGCGCCGCTGCTGGATGCGGGGCTAGACCTACGCCTGCATATCGGCGGGCGCGAGGCGCTCTATGCCTTGCTGCTCGAAGACAAGGTGCACCTGGCTGTCACCGCCTCGCAACCCGAAGATCCGCGGTTGGCCTTCCATGCGCTGGGCGAGGAACACCTGCGCGCCGTAGCCTCTCCCCCCGTGGCCATGCGGATTGCCGAATTGCCGCTTGCCGACGGGCTCAACCGGACGGCCCACCTCGCCTACGATCTTGACCGGCCGCTGCTGCGGACCTGGCTCGAGGCAAACCAGATCGAGCTGATCAGCCAGCCAGCCTTGACCGCGCCCGATCTGCGGGTGCTACGGTCGGGATTGCGCGCGGGTCTGGGCTGGACGGTGCTGCCCGGCTATCTCACCCGCAGCGAACGCGCTGCCTGCACGCTGATCGAGATACCCGCGCCGATCACGGTGCCGCGCAACGCATACTACCTCGTCTGGGCACGCTCATCGCTGCGACACCCGCGCGTGGCCATGGCTCGGGACGCCCTGATTGCTGCACTCCGAACATAATGGTGGCCACGCCTGTTGGGCCGTGAGCGCAATGTCGGGTCTGAACCAGTTGAGCGCTGGCGAATCGAATGGCGGCTTTCGGGATCGTCGGCGACAACGCCGAACGACCGAATTTGGGGCGCAAAGCTGCCTTTCTTTCCCTTGCGACCCAATGCAGCTTAAAGGCACGACTGTCCCTGTTGTTGTCTACGAATGCGGAGCTACGTCCTACGCCCCCATCGCTCCGTGAATCGTCAGGACAATGTGTTGCAGGTAAGGAGAGACTGAAGGCTTGATACCGCCCTTCCCTTTCCGGCCTCGATATCTTCAGGAACCGTATCAACACGAACGACTCCATTTGCCTCCAAGCCGGACATCCTCGGCGACGTCTCGGACGTGACGAGCCACGCGCGTTCTGATCCGGTCGGAAGATATAGATGGCAATTCGGGACCGTCAGCGCGCCGCGATCTTGCCAGATGAAGAGCGCCAATTCGATCATCTGGAATTTGCCTTCGCTCCATTCGAACGCGAGGCGAAGCATGTCATGCCGAGTAGATTGAACAACCTCAGCAAGGCTGAGGGCATCATTCATGGTGCACCGATACCCGGCACTAAACGCCAATCCTGTCTCAAGCCTGTCGGTCGCGAGCAGCATCTTATGAACCGCTTTCGCGTACGCCAACATCACATTGGTTTCGACATTGCTAATCTTTTTGATCTTCCTCGTTTTTCCTCCCCCAATCCGGGGACATTCCACCTCCAATCAAAAACTCTCACGCAGAGATGCCCGCGGGAGGGCAGCATCCCGCGGGCATCTCTCGATCTGTCGTCTGAGCAATTCAGCGAGAGTGCTTGTCCCACAGATCGGACAAGATCCCCTGCCCCTCGTCACGCAGCAATTCACCATCGAAAGGAGCATGGCGAAGTCCGAGACCGTTCAAGGCTCGCGGAACGATGAGGAGATGGGCATGCAGAGGAAAAGCCGCACCAACCGATCCTGGGGAATGCAGGATCACGATTGACGCAAGGTCGCGCTCGGATGCGAGCATCACAGAGAACGAGCGCGCTTTTTCCCACCCGACGTGAAGCCGCTCGGCATCGGACAGCGGCAGGGTCAGGTACGTGAGCAGCCCGGCTTCGTTAGGCGGAGAGCATGAATCTACTTCGCGCAGCAGCAAATCAGGGCTGCTCAACATGTCGTCGGCCCGGGCGGGCAGAATGACTTCGACCTTCTCGGCATTCGGGGCCCAGTGCGACCGGTCCGCGTTCACGAATGACGCTCCCAGGTGGCACTTGCGGAAACCGAACTCGTGGGCGTTGTTCGTGCGCCCCCTGAAGGTTTTCCGCAGCACTCCGAATACGAAACCGCTCGAGGACCCCTCCGGGTTCAAGTAGAGCCAGCTGAGCGGATCCTTCTCATCCGTTTTGGTAGGTAAACTCGCTTTTTTCGTGCGCGGCTTGGATTTGGTCGCAGCCATCAGAACGTCACTCCCTTCAGAAAGCGGGAAATCTCGTCGGCCATGCGGTCGCATCCCTCCTTCAATTCATGAGCCGCTACGGGCGCTTTCCAGCGCATGGCGAGTCCCTTCTCCGTGACCTCCACGCACCTTCCATTCGAGCTCGGCACGAACCACAGCCTCTCATTTGCCCGACACGGAATCAGGTTCGTCAGCAGGATCGGCTCTGCGGATGAGCGAAGAACGATGTCGGCGAGCGCCGGGAATTCACCGGTGACCAAGCGCATCAGCAAAACGTCACGATCACGATCCGTCGACGTCTTGAGCATCGCGAAGTCGAACCGCTCGGCGTCCGCAGTCCCGCTGAGGACGAGATTGCACTCCGCCAGATCGAGGCATCCTTGCGGCATTCCTGGCAATCGCCATTCGGCAACTTTTGTCGCTTCCAGTTCAAGCAGCGGCAGCGCCAGAAGTCGCTCGCAGGGTGCGAGGGGTCTGTTATTGAATTTTGTCATTTCAGGCTTTCTCAGGAGGGTCACCGATCAGTATTGATCGGATCAGGCTGCCTTCAAATTTTCCTCCGAAGGACAGCTTCGCCTGGCCCAGCCAATCTACCTATCGTCGCTCCCACTCTGCGGGCGGCCGATTTTGACCGCGACTAGCGGCTTTTTCCCTTCTGCGGTCCCAGCGGCAGATTAGTCCCTTTGCTGGAACCGCGCGATGGAACACGCTCTGGGCTCTCTGCCGAAGCGGCCGCGGGCGGGGGGGCGCTTCGCACAGCTTCGGATTCAGCGTCCGTCCGCTCATAATTATTTTGCTGCTTGTTCCTCTCCGCAGCATCGGTCGCATCTGACGCAGCATTATTCGGTGGGTGCGATCGCGGCCGCTCGCCGGTGACACATTCGGATGGCTGAGAATCTAGTTTAGCTAGTGTGCCAATATCGAAATCAAGGTTCACGGCTTGCCCGTTCGTTCCGCTCATCGCAGACCTGTTAATGTTTGAGGTAGCATCGCTTGGTCGGCGTTCGCGATCTTCGGCAGCACGGCGGTCGACGAAGTCTTGATCTATCAGGCATCCGCCAAGCCCATTACGTTGGGCGAGCTCAAAGGCGCGTTCACGAAATTGCCTGCTTCCAGTCACAGACACCTTCCCGTGAAATTTCTGCGCGGAGAGCCGAAGTGCGGCCACGATGACTTCATCTTCCACGGCCAGAATGACGTCGATGCGATCGCCTCGATCGACGAAAACGGTGGGGGCGTCAGCGTGCCGGGCATACCGAACTTCGTTGCCTGATTGGAAGGGCACGAACCCACCGATAGGTCTGGGCTCTACATGAGCAGGTTCCTGACCGGTCAAACTTGGAAACAAATCTTTGCGACGACACCATTTGGCGGCGGTCTCTCCGTCATTTTTCCAGTAATGAAAGCTTTCGAGATTGGGAGGGGGCTTAGCGAACTCGGGTTCGGGTCGAGCTTCGCAATTCTGAAGCAGAGCAGCCCGCGCGATCTCGGTAGCATTTTGCTTTCTCGTCCCGCGCAAGCGTTCGAGTTCCCGCAGTTTCTTCTTGCGCTTGCGATCGGCGCGATATTCATCGCAAAGTTCACGGAACTCTATCGCACCCTTCGCATTCGGAAGAACGTCCTGTTCAGGTGATCTCGCTTCGACCTTCACAGAGGGACGGCGAGCGACAAAGTCGCCTAAATCTTTCGCCCGCCTGATCATCGTGATGCGACTGTTCACGCGCGAAGCGGACACGAACTCTTCACCGATCCCGATCTTGATCCCGTTGGTGCCGACCCGCTCGTAGGTCATGCCTTTCGCAGCCAGACGCTCGTGAAGTTCGGGCCAAGAGCGCGCATTCAGGATGATCGGAACCGCTTCTTCCTGCGCGATACGCTGCACGGACTTGAAACCGGTTCGCCATTCTGCGGCCGACGCTCCGGTGCAGATCGGCTTGTGACCAACAGCCTTCAGCTTCGCGGCACGCTTCGAAAGAATCGTTTTCCCGCCGACAACCACGTATCGCTGCTTCTCTTCCGCCTGCCACCCGAAGTGATCCACAATCTTGGCTACAGCCTGATGCGCGGCCTCCTTGTTGAAGCCATGGTTTATTTCGATCATGCGCCTGTTTAGCATGTCGAAGCGATTGACGGCGATGTGACAATGGAGATTGTTCGTGTCGCCGTGCAACACATAGATCGCTGGCTGACCGCCCAATCCCAAGTGGCCCAGAAACATTTCGACGGTCTCGTCGACCTGTTTCGAAGTGGGTTTTTCGTCTTCCCTCCAGCTTAGCAGCCAGTGGTCGACAGGATTAGGACTCCGCGTGGCCGCATTCGCGAGCGCCATCATCTCAGCCCTACGAGCATGCTCGGTATTGCTGAGGAGGTTCCGGTAACCCGAATGCAGAAGGCGCACGCCGGAACTGTCCCCAAACCCCGCGCGGAGCATGTAATCCACCATATAGGCCTTCTCGTCACTCTCCTTTTCCGGAGCGAGGAGATAGTCGATGAGCGAGCGTGCATGAGCGATGCGCTCTCGCGTAATCTGACGAAGGTTCTTCCGTGCCTTGATGCGCTTCGTGATCATCGCGAAGGAGGATCTACATGAATCGCGAGATGCGAAATTGCCGACCGGATATCCACCAACAGTCCGGTGATTTCCATTCTATCAATTTCTGGATTCTTGGCAGCTGCAGATAGCCGGACGCCCATCTCATGGAGCGCCGCGATCTTGCGGTAAACGTTTCGCGATCGTTCACCGCTTTCGGGATTCCCGCCCAGAAGCTTAGCTCGAACGAAATCCGATACTGAGCGATCGCCGACAATTTCCTTCAACTTGCGATGCTGCTCGTTATCTAGCCGGACAACAATTTTCCGCCCCTGATCTATTCGTGCTGCTCCCGCCCTCGGCTTCCCGTGGCGTCTCGGCGCCGGCCTATTATCTTGATCCATGACTTCTCCCCTCCCCTGAATGCGACAAGCCCCCACGCGGAGCATTGCTGATTTTATCAGCTGGTGGTGGAATACACCACCCATCCTGCTTATTTAACTTTCCTCCCTATTGAACGCGGAGGCTGGGCCGGAGCGGCGACCCTATCGAACGCGGAGGCTGGGCCGGAGCGGCGACCCTATCGAACGCGGAGGCTGGGCCGGAGCGGCGACCCTATCGAACGCGGAGGCTGGGCCGGAGCGGCGACCCTATCGAACGCGGAGGCTGGGCCGGAGCGGCGACCCTATCGAACGCGGAGGCTGGGCCGGAGCGGCGACCCTATCGAACGCGGAGGCTGGGCCGGAGCGGCGACCCTATCGAACGCGGAGGCTGGGCCGGAGCGGCGACCCTATCGAACGCGGAGGCTGGGCCGGAGCGGCGACCCTATCGAACGCGGTGGCTGGGCCGGAGCGGCGACCCTATCGAACGCGGAGGCTGGGCCGGAGCGGCGACCCTATCGAACGCGGAGGCTGGGCCGGAGCGGTCATCGGCAAGTGGGACCACTTCCCGCCGCCCGACGCTTCCGCTGCAGGCCCGTTCCCTTGCTGGCCGAGCCGACATGACGTCGACCGATTTTATAGCTCTTCTCCGACGATGCGAATAATTTTGCACCGTTGATCTGGGACGGTCACACTCCGATCACGCTTGATGAAGATCCGATATATCAATTTGAGCGCGAACATGGCTGACTGCGCGTGTCTTAATGCGACGCGGATCACGGAATGGTCCAAGCCCGCCAACAACGCGCTTGCTTTCCGCACGTACTACGTCGCGGCTGACAGCGGTGAAGCAGGGGATTTGAGGTTCACTTTGCAGAAGACATCGGAGGGGATGTGGATGATCCAGAATATCAGCGGATGAGGTTCAAGTGCCGACCTGGCGGGCAGAATCTGATGACTGTAGGTATCAGATTTTGGGCAGTTCTAGGGCCGATAGCGGACTGACCACTTTCGGGTTTCGTGACGACGAGAGCCGCCCTTTCACAGTCGGCTTGATTACGATCGCGAATAATTGAACAAGGCGTATCGGGGCTCCGAACCCATTCCATCACTAGTCGCTCAGGCCGCCCAATCGCCCTGAGCGATAGGCCGCTTCGACTTGTTCGATTTCATCCTCGGTGGTCATGACAAAGGGCCCTCTTTGGACGAACGCCTCTTTAATCGGTTCACCTGTCACAACTACAACTTGGCTCTCGGAACTGGCTCTCAGCACCAATGTGACGGGCTCTGGCTTTCCACCAACTGAAAAGGCTTCGCCAGAATGTATCGTGATGAGGCGTTCTCCATCGAGTTTCTCGACGCTTCCTTTGACAACATGAATCCATTGAGAATGACCCAGAGCAACTTCGTGCTCGAATTCACCACCTGCGTTTATCATCGCATCAAGAATCGTCAGCGGCAGTGCGGGTGAGCTGGACCCGACAAGTCCATTGCTCCTCCCCAGTACGAGACGAACCTTCGCATCACTGCTAACAATCTGAGGCATATCGACCGCCTTTACGTGAAGGGCTTCAGGCGCATCGTGCTTCAGTCGGGCTGGAAGGTTCACAAACATCTGAAGGCCATGCGTCCGTGAACCAGGGGTAGGCTTCTCGTCGTGCAGTGCGCCGCTTCCTGCCTTGAGCCAATAAAGATCGCCGGGCTCCAGATCGATATCGTTACCCATGGAGTCCCGGTTGTTGAAAAGGCCGACACTGTCTTCGAACAGGACAGTAACTGCTGACATGCCTGCATGGGCGTGTGCGCCGAATGTCGGTTCGCTCATGAAGTAGTGATCGACCATCACCAGCGGATCCATCAATCCGCTGAATCTAGCATGCTTAAAACTGAGCGCCCTGAAGCCCTGACCGATCGACAATCGCTCCCCGGTGATCGGTTCGTGTTCGACGGTCACCTTAGGGGCTGCGATTTCAGCTGCGTAACGTTGCCGCATCTCGGTTTCTCCAATTGAATCCACACACCCTTGAGTACGGCCCTTAGGGCTGTAGTTCTTGCCAGTCGCCGCCACACACTTGCCAGTTCGCGCCAGTCTGCCAAATTCGGATAGCGGCCAAAGCGGGCCGAACCGTATTCAATCCTCAATGCCGAGAAATCGGAATGTTTGGCCCAATGTGTTGAACGTTCCATGTGCCAGGATCAGAGGCAGGATATTGCGGCGACCGAACCACAGGTAGAGTAGCCCGAAAGCAAGACCGCCTGCTCCTGTGACAAGTGCACCATGCCAGCCCTGATAGTAGGCATGTCGATAACCGAAGAAGATGGATGATATCAGAACCGCCAGCAGGTCTGCTCGCAGCCCTCCGTCCATCGCCTCGCTCGCGTGACTGATGATGAAGGCACGGAACAGGAGTTCTTCAAAGAACGAGCCGTGCGTCCACACGAAGAACATGATGACGAGGTAGGCGCTGAGATTGCCCTCGACGTGAGCGAAGCGGTCGCTGGTGCCGATATCCACGAAGAACATGTCGGCAATCATCGACATCGTCTGGGCGAAGGCGAGGAAGACGATCATGGACAGCAGCGTCAGGCCGAGAGTTTTCGGCCAGCTCTCGGGCCAGCGGAAACCCAGGTCGCTCCACGTTTTGCCGCGGCGGCGCAGCAGGATCGTCCCCACGATCATCGCGCTGAACGTTGATGCGGGTCCTGCGTAAAGCTGAGAGGCAGGGAGCAGCGACTGCTTGACGACGACCATGACCGCAACGACCACGATCAGGTCTCTCAGGGCAGTCCATCGCGGATTTGCGGAGCCGGTTTCCTCCGGCTCCTCACTTGTGGCGACTGGTAATGTCATTGCTTTGGGTACTCCCGCTCGGCTCGAGTTGCAGACCGGCGTCGGCGCAGGACCGCAGTGACCATGACGATCAGGATCACCAAGACGCCGGCGGCGAATACGGCGAGGGCCGTGGGGAGGCGCGATACGAAGGTCAGTGTGTCGACATTCCCGGTCTTCCAGAACACCCACTGGCCGGCGACCTCGGTTGCAAGCGTTGGATTGCCGGTCGACAGGACCACGATGCCGTCTCCGGTTGCCGGATCGAACCGCGCGGCGGTGTTGATCGCGGGCTCGTTGCTGCCGTCGTGGCCGATGATGAAACCGCCCGAATTGTTCGGCGCATAGAGCATTGCGCCAAGGCCCCATATGTCGGCACCCATGTCGGAGGCGTGCGGGGTCCCCATCAGGGCCATGGTCTCGTCCGCGAGTACAGGGTTCGACCTGCCAGGCGCTTGTGCGGCGATGAACTTGGCGAGGTCGTCCGATGTCGTGAAGAGCGAGGTCGCCGCCAGCGCGGTGTACCAGCGAAACGGCTCGTTCGTGCCGTCAGCGCGGAAATTCTCGGCGAGCCCCATCTCCTGTGCCGCCGCATGGTCGAAGGTCGTGCGTTTCATGCCCAGCGGAGCAAGGACGCGCCTTTGCATGAAAGCCGGGAATGCTTCTCCCGAGACTTCCTCGATCACCAGCTGCAGTAGCGTGTAGCCTCCGCCCGAATACTGCCATCCGGACCCGGGCTCGCTGCCCAGTATCGTCTTCCCGTCCTTATCGGGAGAGACATCCATGGCCCGGGTGAGCGAGGCTTCGAGGGTCTGTCGCTCCTGCGCCGTGCCGAACCCGTCGTATCCCAGCCCGTCCGTGAGGCCCGCCGTGTGGCTGAGCAGGCGCCGGACCGTGACGCCCGAAGGATCGAATTCGGATGCGGGCAATTGCCAGCGTGTGAGATAGGTCGAAACCGGCGCGTCGAGATCGATCCGGCCCTCTTCGACCAGGGCCATGACGCCCCATGCGGTGATCCACTTGCCGAGTGAGGCGACCTGGAAAACCGTCTGCGCATCGATCGGCTCGCCGTTCGACAAGTGAAAATCCTCCACCTGTGCGCCGGCTTCGAGAAGGACGAAGCTGATATTGCCGGCACCGTCCCGCTCGGCGATCTGCTGTGCAGCCTGCGCAAAACCGCGATCGTCACCGGGTGCCGCGATGGCCGAATGCCCCCAGCCGCGGTCCACCGCTGCAAAAACTATCGCCCCCCACAGCGCACAGAATAAGAGAGCAAGACCTGCTATCGAGAAAAACCTCTTCATCTCACATCGCTCCGGCGCTGCGTACATCCGACAAGCCGGAAGCTTCCAGCACCTGTATCGGCTCCATCCCTCTCACGAGGTTGTAAATTGCTTCTCGCCGGTCTGCGGCCTGATCGACATAGGCCGAGGCGATCTGGCGCCCGATCCAATAGCCGAGATCGCTGTGCCAATCTTCAGGCACGTTGCCGTGGTTGAAATGCCATCGGCGCAATGCATCCCGGGCCTCGAGTGACATAGTAGCAAGGGTTTCGCCCCGGCTCGCGCTATCCTTCAGGATTTGGCGGTCTCGGTGGAACCGGGTCATGAGCACCTCGCGGCGGGCAGAAGCCCATGCGTGGCGCTCGGTATCTGGCACTCGTCCCAGAATGATGGTGGCGACCATGTCAGCGATGCCCTCATGCAGTGCCAAGGAAAGCAAGGGATCCGCACCCAGCGTGCTCGCATCAAGTGGAGGCTGGAAAGAGTGTATGGTTTCGTGCGCAAAGAAGTATCGCAGGGCTTCCCGTAACTCACCATCGGTCCTGCTGCCGACACAGAGCGTCTCCAGCCCGATTACCTGGACTCCCTGCGAGGCGATTCCTGCCACTGTTCCCGCACCGATTACGACCTCGACGCGGGGGAGCGACCGGCCCGGGAACAGACCGGAGAGGGCAAGGTAGATCGCCTGCAAATCCCGATCCGCACCCTTGATAAGCGGAAGGCATCTTTCGATGGCATCTGAGTAGATAGCGGGCTTTTGTGCGATCGCTGCGGAGAGCGCAGCAGCTGTCACGAAGCGCGTTGCCCGCATCAGGGCCAATCCGTCGCCTGCTGCGGAAAGATATTCTTCCTCCAGCTCTTCCTCGGTCGGTTGCCCGTCGCTCGCGATGAAGAGAGCGGCAAAGCGGTCGGCATCGCGGGTGTCGACAACGGCTTCGAGCGGGTCGCGCGCGGCAAGCGGTTGGGCTGCGAGCGCGAGCACGGCGGTCGTCAATACGGACATCCTGATCATCGTGTCGTCCTTCTAGGGGTGAGTGGCAGTGGGAAAGCTCCGCACCGGTCAGACCTGCCCACTGGTGATCAGCGTGATTGCGGCGATGGTGTAGAGACCGGCTGTCAGCACGCTGCCGATCGACCGGGCGTGATTGAGACGCGTCCATTTGCGGCCATATTCGCGCCAGTAGGCGTGACCCTCTGGGCTGGTGTGATCGAGGCTGTCGAGCCTGTTGTTCATCGGCACATTGCCGAAGATCGTCATGAGGAAGACGCTCGGCAGGTAGACCAAGGGCGCGAGGATAAGCGCGGCCAGCGCGGAACCCTCGAAGACCGTAAGGCTGTAAAAGGAGAAAAGCGTCGAGAAAACCGCAATCGAGAGGATACCCGCGACGAACTGGCTCCTGATCACATCACGATTAATATGCTGCATCGCTTCCATGCCGCCCGCCGCTTCGGTCTTGAGCAATGCCGACATGATGAATTCGGAAAAGGCCGAAAATACCCCTCCGACTATGGCGCTCCAGAGCGCGAGGAAGAGGCAGAAGTAGAGGGGCCATTCATAAGTCATGCTGCGACCCTCCACAAGCCGGTCGCAGCGACCTGTCGGGCGTAATCCGCGAAGTCCTTCGGGCGCCTGCCCAATGCTCGCTCGACGCCGTCGGTCAGGTGGGCGTTGCGTCCGTCGAGAACCGTGGAGAACAGGTAATCGAGCATCCACACGACGTCCTCGGGCGCACCCGAACCGGTTAGCTCCTCGATAAAGCCGTCATGGGGCACATCGATATAGGCAATCTCGCGCCCCGTCGCGGCCGACAACTCCGCCGCGATCTCGGCCATGGTCATCAGACGGGGGCCGGTGACTTCGTAGATTTCGCCGTCGTGCCCATCTTCCAGAATGGCGGCGGCGGCGACGTCGGCAATATCGTCGACATCGACGAACGGTTCGGGAGTATCGCCTGCCGGAAGGGTAATCGCCCCGCTCAGCACCATCTCGATAAAAGCGCCTTCCGAGAAATTCTGATTGAACCAGCTCGCACGCACTATGGTCCATTCGAGGCCACTGTCCTGCACGATTTGCTCGCAGGCCTGGGCTTCCTTCTCTCCGCGACCCGATAACAGCACCAACCGTTCGACACCTTGCAGCTTTGCGCGCCAGACGAGTGCCCTGATCGCATCGGTTGCGCCGGGCATGGCCAGGTCGGGGGAATAGGTAATGTAGATACTGGAGACACCATCCAGTGCGGCATTCCAGCCTTCCTCACGATCCCAGTCGAACGCGGGGACTGACGATCGCGATCCTATGCGGACGGATCGCCCTGCAGCCGCCAGCCGCTCTGCGACTCTCTTGCCGGTCTTGCCGGTTCCACCGATCACCAGTGTAGTTTTCTTGCCCGACGAGGTTCTGGTCATTTGCTTTCTCTCGTTTGTTGGAGACAAGCATGGAGTAGGCCGGGAGCACTCGTCCCTCTTGCCCTAGGATGACAAGATTTGTGCAAATGGCGCCATCAGCCAGATGTCGAACTCAACCTATATGAGCGCGGTGTTTCACCCGCCCAGCGTTTGAAGGCTCTGGTAAACCCGCTTTGCTCGGCGAAGCCGGTAAGGAAGGCTATTTCGACCAGAGGGAAATCCGTCGTGCGCAGCAGCCGTTCGGACAATTCCCGCCGGGCTTGATCTACCAGGTCCTGGAACACAGCGCCTTCGTCGCTCAGTTTACGCTGGAGTGTACGAGCGCTCATCCCAAGGGCTCTTGCGACATGCGACAACTTTGGAATCCCGCCGCTCAGGTTTTTGCCGATCTGCGATTTCACCTGAAACGCTATCGGCACCTCCGACTTCATTTCGGCGAGCATCTCCTCGACGCGTTCATCGAAGAAGCGAGAGATTGCATCGTCACCAACCGCGTTCGGCAAAGCCAGTTCTTCATTGGCTATGACAATCCCGTTGGCCCCCGCTCCATCCTCGACAGGGCAGCCAAGATAGTTCTCGAGAAAATCTCGATCACCGATGAAATCATGCGCGCAGTACGCGTGGACCGGCTTGAAAGGGCGGCCGGAAGCTTCGCGCGATATTGCGGTGAAGGAGGCGAAAGTCGCTTCGTTGGACAATCTTGCGCCTTTGGGAGCCTCATCGGTCAATCGTAGAAACTGGATCTCGGTTGTTTGCTCGTTGCGAGCAATCTCAATCGCTCTCACCCCAGCGACAACCCCGACATACCGTTGAGCCCGATCCCACCCATCCATGAGCGTGGGTGAGCTCTTCCAAGCAAGACCAACTGCTCCCAGTTCCTCGCAGCGCATCGATGCACCGAGCTTGATGTGAGCTCGCGGCAAACCGTCCTCGGCTTCGGCGATGGTTTCCAGTAGCCTGACATAATCCTCCTCCGCGACCATCGTTGCAAGGTCCGCTGGTTGATGCATGTCGAGCTTACAAATCGCAAAAAGCTCCGCCCGGTCGAGATGTTCGGGAGCCTGCTCGATCGCTTTTCGCGAATAGATAGACGAAGATTGAGCCACCGTGGAAGGTTAACCTCCTTGCTTATTGGTTGGAAGGGTGAGGCAACTTGCTCCGTTATCAGCGATCCTGGTCGAGCAGCGACTTCACCGAAACGGAGAGGCTCGCCCTGCTGTAGAGAAGCCCGAGGCCGCAGACGCACAGGCCGACCAGCATCATCGCTGACGCCATCCAGAGCGGCTGCGGGGTGTAGGTCATTGAGAACTGCGACTGATAGATCAGCAGTCCGGCGAGCCACGTGCCTGACACGGCACCCACTCCTGCAATACCCGCGACCGTGAGCCAGTCGTAGAGCGCGAGGCGCAAGCATCCGCGCCTGGTGACGCCCATGCTCAGGAGCAGACCGTTCTTCTGCCGGTCCTCGCTCTCGAAACCCTGCATCGAAGCCGCGATGACGAGCGCGGTCATGACCAGTACCATTCCGGCGAAACCGACCACGATTTTCGTGACGAGCGCGAGCGTATCGTCGAACCGCCGGGTAATTTCCTTCAAGGGTACGAGTGACAGGGTGGGTGTGTCCCGCCACAAGGAGCCCAGATTGCCCCAGGCCGCATCGGGAAGTTCCGCACTGCCCATATAGAAGGTTCGGGGCGCCAGCGCGGCATGCGCCCGTTCGGGCATCTGGAACCAGAAGGTTACAGATCCGCCGCCCGGCTTGTAGGCGTGCTCCGCAACCAGCTCCAGCTCGACCTCATCGCCATCGATCGCGAACGCAAGCCGGTCTCCGAATGCGAGGCCCAGATCGGCGATCACCTCGCTCTCAGCCGAGACCTGCCGCCAGCTTGTATCGTCTTCCGACCACCAGCGGCCGGCAACGAGACTGTTATTGTCCGGCACCTCGCGCGACCATGACATGCGTAGGGATTCGCCGACCACCGCCAGCGTTTCGCTGGGCGAGGCGACCGCCTCGGCGACGGGTTTCCCGTTTATCCCGACCAGCTTAGCGCTCGCGTAGGGGCGCATCTGACGAATTCCGGCCTGGTTCGCAGCGCTCCAGTCCTCGAAGACGGCCAACTCCTCTGCCGGAAGTTCCGCGACCATCAGATTGCCGTTGTTGGCCCGCGAATAGCTCTCCATGGTCGAGCCGATGTCCTTCATCAGCATAAGCGTGAAGAGCAGCAGCAGGCTGCAAAGGCCGAGCCCCAGGATCTGCGACGACTTGCTGACTATGCGCTGCTTCATGACGAAGAAACTGAAAGACAGCAGGCCCGTCCGGTTGCGCCCGAGGCGCTCGCCGAGCGTCAGTATGGCCCAGCTCAGGAAGATCATGAGCACCAGCGCCGCGCCCAGCGCGCCCAGCGTGAGCAGGGTCAGCGTCACATTGTCGGAATAGTACGCCGCCAGCACCGTGATACTTGCGGCTCCCCAGAACAGCCGCAGCCACCGGGCCGAAGGATATTCGATCGACCGGATCAGGCTGACGAGAGAGGCGCGCCGAAGTTGCAGCAACATCGGCACTTGGAACGCCAGGAGCAGCAAGGCGATGAGCGCGAAGGTCTTCGCCATGACGAGCGGATGGGTCTGCGCAGCTATGCCCGGAAACTGGTCCGCCAGCTGATCGACGAGGAAGCCCTGCGCGAGCATGGCTAGGCCGGCTCCCGCGAGGAGGGAAAGTACGAAGCAGACGAGCCACTGGAACACCGCCAACCGCATGCATTGGGTCATGCTCTGACCAAAGCTGAGATAGATTGAAAGCCGCTGCGTCTGGCGCTTGAGATACCGGCGATTGGCCATGTCGATGGCGATCGCGGCGAGAAAGAACAGGATCACCGAAGCCAGGCCGAGGAAATTCTCGATGCGCTGCCAGAACAATGCCAGAGGATGGCCTCCGCCGGTCTTGGTGACGACCGCGAAATCCCCGTGGTTCTCGGCAGTCCATTCCTCGATCAGCGCTTGGCGGTCGGCATCGGCGGCAATGAGCACACGGTGGACGATCTGGCTGCTCGCCTCATCGGCAAGCCTCAGCGAGCCCTCACCGACGAGCGCGCGCATAGCGACCGAATGGCCTTCTGCCAGGCGGTCAGGTTCATGGTAAAGGATCGCGGATACGGTGAGCGCATCTTCGCCGATCGCGACCCGGTCGCCGATCTCGACGCCAAGGGCCCTTGCCGCCCTCGGTCCGAGCCAGATTTCACCTTGTGTCGGGCCGCGCACGGTTTTCTCCAGCGAGGTCTGGTCGAGGCCGGACCCTATCTCGAGCTTGCCCTGCAGGGGGTAGTTTTCATCCGCGATCTTGACCTGTACCCGAACAGTCTTGGCCTCGTGGGATACTGCTAGCGGAACCATTCGGACTTCGGCCACAGCGTCGGCCCATCCGGCAATCTGCCGCAGATCGTCATCAGGAAGCGCGCGCGGACCGGACAAGGACATGTCCGCGCCCAGCATCTGGTCGAGGTTGTCGTCGAGATAGGCCTGCACGGACGCCCCGGTCAGCGCCAGTGTCGTGAGGAAGAAAACGAGGGCAGTCTGGATCGCAATGACCAGTCTACCGTCGCTCGAACGCGCATCGGACAGGGCGTTCTCGAAGCCGGTGCGCAGCCAGCTCATGCGAGTGCCTCGATGCCCGAGGGTGAAAGGGCCAGGCGACTGTGCGCGCGCCTTGCGAGGGCATCGCTGTGGGTCACCACAATCAGGGCGGCCCCGGTCTCTTCGGCAAAGCTGAACATCAGATCGGTAATCGTCGCTGAGGTGGCCGCGTCGAGATTGCCGGTCGGCTCATCGGCAAAAACGAAAGCGGGTGCTGTCGCAAAGGCCCTGGCAATTGCGACCCGCTGCTGTTCGCCGCCACTCATCTCGGTCGGCTTGTGGCTGGCGCGATCCTGCAAATTCACTCTTTCGAGCCAGTCAGACGCCTGCGCATAGGCCTGTCGATCGCCGCCCAGTTTGAGCGGGAGGGCGATATTGCCGAGCGCGTCGAGTTCGGGGAGCAGGTGGAACTGCTGGAACACGAAACCGGAATTCCTGCGCAATTGCGTCGTAGTGAGCTCCCGGCCATCCAGCATGAAACTGACCTCGCCATGCTTCGGCGGCTCGAGTCCGGCGGCAAGCGACAACAGGCTCGATTTGCCGACGCCCGAGGGCCCGACGATCGCGTGGGTCTTCCCTCCCTCGAATACGAGATCAATCTCCTCGAAAAGCGATATCCGACCGTGGGGCGCGTCGAAGAAATGGGAGATGCGGTGCAGGCCAATCTGGGTATTCATGCCATCCTCGGGTCCAGTGATGGCAGCGAGGTCTATGAGGCGGCAGGTCAAATCAGTGTGAAACGGAATTTGACATCCGATTGACGTTTACCGGTCCAGAGGCCGGACGGGCTGTCCTGTGCTATGAGGTGTCCGGCGGGTTCGAGGGGAGGTGCGGATTGCGGGTTCTGGTGATCGAAGACAATCTGGATATCCAGGCGAACATCGCCGACTATCTCGAGCCGGAGTTTCTCCTCGATTTCGCCTATAATGGCGAGGAGGGGCTCAAGCTCGCCTGCACCAACGATTACGATGTCATCGTGCTCGACCTCAACCTGCCGCGACTGGACGGGATCGAGCTGTGCCGGAGGTACAAGGCCGAGGCGCGGCTTCAGGCGCCGATCCTGATGCTCACCGCCAGAGATACGCTCGACGACAAGGAAGACGGGTTTGCTGCCGGCGCCGATGACTATCTGACCAAGCCCTTCGCCTTGCGCGAACTCAAGATGCGGATCGGCGCATTGGCCAGCCGCCCGAGGGTCGTGAACGCGCTCGAGCTGCGCTTTGCCGACCTGGTCCTCGACCCGTCCGGCCAGACCGCCCGCATCGGGGACGAATCGAGGCATCTTAACAAGATGGAGGCGGACATCCTCAAGTGGCTGATGCAGGAAGTCCCGAACCCCTTGCCGGGATCGACGATAAGCTACCAGATCTGGGGCGACGAGCCACCGGCCAGTGGCGCCTTGCGAACTCACATCTACAATCTTCGCCGCATCCTGGCCGAATTGCAGCCCGGCGGTGACCCGGCGATCGAGATCGCCACCAATCGGACACGCGGCTATAGGCTCACCCGCGGAGGCGACCGATGAGGCCACGGGCGCGAAGCGTGCAATCCCTGCTCACGCGCAATCTCCTGCTCTCGGTCGGCCTGTGTTTCGCAGCGACGGTTCTCGTGGCGGTGCTCTTCGGCTTCGACCTGGAGGACCAGATTTTTGAGAACCAGGCGAGCAGCGTGGCGGACCGTGTCATTGGCAGGCAGGAAAGCCCTTCCCCAACGACTGCCAACACGATTTCCGGCATTGAGATGCAGTACTACGAGCGGTTCGATGCGTTGCCCGCACCACTCGGGAAGGGGATCGATCCCACGTGGACCGACGGCGAATACGAAGTCACCGTCGACAGCGACACACACTACCATGTGGCCATACGTTCGGTCGACGGAGAGCCGCATTATATCACCTTCAATGCGCGGCCCTACGTCCGCTCGACGCAGCAGGTTCTACAATTCATCGCCATCGTCGCCGTGCTGGGCGGGGTGATGCTGGTAATCGCGCTCATCTTCCTGGGGAGATTGGCCAAAAGGGTTAGCGGTCCGCTGGAAGCGATGGCGCAAGCAGCATCCGGTGAATGTCCCGCTGCCTCCGGGCCGAGCGAGACCGACAACCCGCCGGAGGAAATAGTCCTGCTCGCCGCATCGCTTGCAGCGCGTGACGAGCGGATCGAGGAACTCATCGAACGCGAACGGCAATTCAATCGCGACGTCAGTCATGAGCTGCGAACGCCGCTATCGATTGCGATGGGAGCCGCCGAACTACTGGATGATGCGGGCGAGCGCACACCGGTCACCGACCGGCTGGGATCGGCTCTCGGAAACATGCGCTTGCTGACCGAAGGCATCCTGTGGCTCGGCCGCCAGCCGGATGAGGATGCTACATGCAATGTCTGGCAGAGCTGCGAACAGGCAGCGAAGATCAACCGGCACTTGCTCAATGATGACGAGGTCGCTTTCGGCATTGTTGGAGACCGGGGTTCCCGGATGCCGGTGCCCGATGCCGTAGCGCAGGTGATCATCGGCAACCTGGTACGCAATGCATTCACGTTCACCAATCAGGGCGAAGTCTCAGTTCGCATTTCCGAGAGCGATGTTTGCGTGCGAGACACAGGCGTGGGTTTCGGCGAGCCTTCCGATGTAGGCGGCTTCGGAATCGGGCTGTCCCTAGCTGAAAGGCTTTGCGCGCATTTCGGGCTGGCGATCAGTGTCGGGCCCGACGAGGAAACCGGGACGATTGCCCGGGTTTCATGGTGACCGCGGTCGCGCCGCAATGGGTTTGACGCCGCTTTGACTTCGCCGCGGCTAGCATATCTCCACACACATGGAGATTGCTATGAATACCCTATTCTCGAGAATTGCTCTCTGCTTTGCTGCGGCATTGGCTGTTATGGGCGCGCTTCCGGCACAGTCCCAGACGCTTGTCGAACCTTTGGTGATGGAAGCTTCGGACGGAGATCGGATCACTGGCTTCCTCTTCGAAAAGCACGGAACCGGTGACGAGGCACCCGTCGCGATCCTGATGCACGGCTTGGGGCAGTCGAGCATGACGTGGCTGGCATACGATCAGGCTTTTTACGTCGACGCCGTGACGCGCGACCTCATCGAAAGGGGTTACAGAGTCTTCGCTCTCGACGCGCGGGCCCATGGGCCGCGGGCAAATGAGCTTTCGCCGATCGACCGGCTCAAGGGCGCGCGGACGGGCGAGGCGGGTCCCTATCGCGCCATGATCAGCCAGACTGTCGCCGACTATGTCGAACTGCTCAACTACATCGAAACCCGGTTCGCCAAGCCCGACCGGGTAGTGGTCATCGGCTACAGCATGGGCGCGCAAACAGCGATCTTGCTGTCCGCGCAGGATGATCGCGTATCGCAGCTGGTCACCATGGTACCGCCCGCTGTCCGCAACGTGCCGGAAGTGGCCCCGATCACCTTCGCCGACCGGGTCAAAGCGAACTGGCTCTTGGTCACCGCGAGCGAGGACCAGTTTTCGACCCCGGAGCAGAATGCCGAGCTGGTGAAACTTGCCGGTGCCAATCTCGCCCGCGTGGAATTCGAAAGCGGTCACAGATTGCCGCGGGAATATACCGATACCGTTGCAGCATGGATCGCAGAGGAGGGTCGATAGAATCTATCATTGCCCGGTTGGCATTTCGATTGTTTCCGATTGCTTTGGTGAAGCCGAGAGAGGGAATGCCAGGCATTGCACGCCAATCCGTTCGCCATAAGGTCAATAGCTGCCGGTCGGCTATCGGGTAGTGGCTAGCAATGCTCCAATGTCCAATATGAGGGCGCTTAGCTGCCACCCGCACAAGCCTGAATGAACGGCCGGTTTCGGGGTTGTGGTGGGAGTGCTCTAATGTCCGAGAAGAGGGCAAAAGGAGCCCCCGGATCTCGTCATACGAGCACCATGGTTTGTGTTCTTTTCGAACAATTCTCTTGCTTCGCTCGAAGAAACTGCCTTCGCCGCGACGCCGTCCGCCAATGATCAAATGAAGAGCGTCGCCAGCGCCTCCTCAGCATCGCCCCGCACTAAATGGCCGTAGTGCTTCTCGATCATCGCGACGCTGGTGCCAGATAGTTGCGCCACGGTAAGGATGGGAAGGCGTGCGCGGATTAAGTCAGTGATGACGCTATGGCGCAGGGTGTAGGCTGTCGTAGCATTGGGTAAGCCTGCGGCTCTCACTGCTTCCTTTATCGGATACTTCCAAGCATCCTTGTTCCATTCGGAGCCCCCTGACCGAGCGAAGATCGGCGCATCGGAAGCTTTACCCTCCAATTGTTCGGCAACGAAGGCAGAGACGATTTGCGGAATTGCAATCTGGCGAGGATTGCCATTTTTGTCCCTCCCAATGTTGAGCGAACGTGTCCGCTCGTCGAAGTCACGAACCTTTAGCGACGCAAGCGCTCCCGGACGTAAAGGCAAGAGGCATAGAGCTTTGACGAAGGGGGCCGCGACGTCATCGCAAGCATCAACAAGACGCTTTCGTTCATGCCGATCAAGATAGAGCCCTCTCCGTCTATCTGCGCCCTTGAATGGCCGTAGCGCTTCCTGCCATGCGGCATCGGTATTTGGCGCGCCCAGCTTGAGGACTTGTCCGAGCGCGGCGCGCAGGGGCACCATATCACGGTTGACCGTGGACTTGGACCGCTCTTTAGTTTGTTGGTCCCCGCTTTTGTTCCGAGAGACAAGAGCTGGAGCCGCCTCCAGTCGTTTACGCCAAGCCCTGAGATGGTGGCGTCGGAGCTTGTCGAGTTTTACTTTGGCTATCGGGTCGTTATTGACATGCCGCCGAAACACTCCCTCCGCAATCGATCCAGGCTTTTCCTGCAGATACGCTACGCACGCATCCTTAACTGTGGCGATCGCACGGGGGCGCTCACCTCCGCTTTCAACGGTTTCAGCCCAGGTCTCAGCATCCAATTTCGCCTGGTTGAATATCTCATGGCCAGTAAGCGTCCCGTAATCACCCAACCGCTTACGTGAGTTTCGGTTCGTGTCTGGATTATAAACACGGGCAAACCACGTGCCTCCAACTTTCTTCCTCGAAGGGCGGAAGCCAACATAACACCCTTGCCGCAATCGTTGCCAGTAAGGCTCATCACCAGTCCTGGGCTTCAGCTTTTCCCGTTCCCCAATGCGGCTCAAATCGGCCATGATCTGCCAGCTCCAAAATCCATGAAAAAAACATGAAAAATATGGGTGGACGTCACCGAACGTCCGTACTTGTTTTTACACGCTTTTTTGTCCCAGTAAAGTTGCCGATGTCTAATTTCTCACCCTTCACACGGGTGGGGTCGCAAGTTCAATCCTTGCCGCGCCCACCATTTCCTCCCCCGCCAATCCGAACGCGCTCCCCGCCCCTTTCCGGGACGCGCTTGCAATTCCGTAGCGTCATCCTACCATGGCGATCGAGGTCGCATGAGCCAGTGGCGGTAACGCCCACTTGTGCGGAGGGGCGAATATGGGGGCGATTACCAGCAGGCTGGGCCGGATTCCGGCCGCCGTTTGGTTGATCCTGACATTACTGACGATCGTGCTGTTCTACGTCGGGATAAAGACCGGCGGGTTCAACATGTCGCTGGAGCGGATACCGTGGGGCATTCTGGTGCCATCCGCCGCCGCGATCTGCCTCGGTCATTCCTTCATGCTGCTTGGCTGGAAGCGCGCTCTGACGCTGTTCCTGATGGCAGTGTTCATCTCGTTCGGTTTCGAATTCGTCGGCGAGAGCACGGGATTGATTTTCGGTCCCTATTTCTACACCCATATCCTCGGCTGGAAGCTGTTCGACCGCATCCCGGTTCTGATCCCGCTCGCCTGGTATATGATGTTCTATCCAAGCTACATCATCACCAACCTGATCGCGGAAGGCGGCCCGGTTTCCCGGCGCACGGCCATCGTCCCGATCATCTGGATGAGCTTGCTTAGCGCGATGGTCATGACTGCCTGGGACCTGACCATGGATCCGGTAATGAGCTATCACCCCTGCCCCGATCATGGCCTCGATTGCCTGACCAAGGAACTTCAGCCCGGAGAAGTCGGCCACCCAGCATGGGTGTGGGTCGACCCCGGACCGCATTTCGGTGTGCCGCTGGAGAATTTTCGCGGCTGGCTGATCGCGAGCTTCACTGTCTTCTTCCTTTACAGACTGGTGGAACGACGCCTTCCTCTCGACCCGGCACCGGGAATGAATTCCCGTTTCATGATCGCCATTCCCGTCGGTCTCTATGCCGGCATGGCCCTGATCGACACGTGGCTCGGCTATCCGGAAATCGAGGATGTGCACCTGATTTCCCCATTCGTAATGGGCATCCCGGCCTTCTTCGCCGCCTTCCACCTCTTTGCGAACCGCACGGATCTGCCGCTCTACCCGCAGCAGGGTGAAGTGGTGGCTTCAACGCTCCAGGAGCGGGCGGAGGGCCAGCCATGACGAAGACACGCATCGCCATTCTCGGCGGCGGACTTTCTGGCATCGTCACCGCGTTCTACCTCAGCGCACCGGAGCAACGCAGGAAGTACGACATCACGATCTACCAGCTGGGCTGGAGACTGGGCGGCAAGTGCGCCACCGGCCGCAATCCCGACCACGGCGAACGAGTGCAGGAACACGGCCTTCACGTGTTCATGGGCGCTTACCAGAACGCGTTCCGCATGGTGCAGGAAGCCTATGGCGAAGCGAAAAACCTTCCGTTCGAGACGTGGGACAAGGCTTTCACCCAGCAGACGAAGCTCACGCTGATGGATCGCCGTGATGGCAAATATGAACCTTGGCCTTTCGGCGTGCCCGTTATGCCGGGTACGCCGGGTATAACCAAGGCACCCGACATCTGGGGACGTATCGCCGAGGTTCTCGAGTGGATCGAGAGCGAAATGCTCGGGACGCACGGCATCACGTTCTCCGATCACCCCGATCTTTCCTCGCTGCCATGGTGGCGCCGCATGATCGTGCGGATTCTCCTTGGCATCGAACATATCGTCGCGGAGGCGGCCAGCGTCATCATTCGCGATGCGATGGGGATCGTGCAAGCATTGGTCGAGGACCCCGGCAAGCACGGCGCGCACCACCATAGCCTGCTGGCCGACGCTGTGTCGGGATTGCGCAGCTGGATCCAGCGACGAGCGCGCCCATTGCTCAATGAAGATGCAGACTTGCGGCACTTCTGGATTTTCGTCGACCTTGGCCTGACCAGCCTGATCGGCTCCCTGCGCGACGGGCTTCTCTTCGATCCTGAAGCCAATCTGGAACGGGTCAATGCTCTCGATTACCGCGACTGGCTGAGGTCGCACGGCGCGGACGAGCTGACTCTGGATTCTTCTTTGATCCGGAGCCTGTACGACCTGATCTTCGCATATCCGCAAGGCGACTGGACGAAGCCGGGAGAAGTCGAGGCGGGGACCATGGTGGTCTCGCTGATGAACACGGCAACCTATCAGGGCGCGATCATCTGGAAATTCAACAGCGCTACCGGCGATGCGATCGTCCAGCCGATTTACGAGGTCCTGAAACAGCGCGGCGTGAAGGTGGAATTCTTTCATCGAGTCGATCGTCTGGTTCCCTCGGCCGACGGAAAGCAGATCGAGGCGGTCGAACTGGGCCGGCAGGTGGAATTGCTTGGCGGGGATTACGATCCGCTGCGCCAGCTCAAGAGCGGACAATACGTCTGGCCGGACCGCCCCCGCTTCGAGCAGATCAAGGACGGGGACAAATTGCGCGCTTCGGGGGCCGATCTCGAATCGCACTGGACCGAATGGGAAGATGCCCTGCCCCCGCTCACCCTGACGGCGGGTGACGATTACGATGCACTTGTGCTGGCCATCCCACCTACAGCCCACCCGATCATCTGCCGTGACCTGATCGCCCAGAAGCCCGAATGGGCGCGATTCAATAACACGATCCGCAGTACGGCAACGCAGAACCTGCAAACCTGGATGGACAGGGACGAGGTGAAGCTCGGCTGGACGCTTCCCACCCTCGTCGGCGCCTTCGACAAGGTCAATCTGAATACTTGGTGCGACATATCCGAAGTCCTCGCGACGGAGGAATGGCCCAAAGACTCAGGAATTCGCACCGAGCAGATCATGTGCGGCCCGCTGCCGTGCAAGGACACACTCCCACCGTCCTCGGATCACGAATTTCCGTTGCGCGAGCAGAGAAAGGTCGAGCAGTTCGCCGAGCAATTCCTGGAGCAGCAGGGTGAGCGCTTCTGGCCAGGCGGCTTCGGTCCCGGTGCGCCGAAGGGCGGCGCCATCCGCAGCACCTATGTGCGCGCCAATATCGATCCGAGCGAACGCTACACGCTAACGGTCCGCAACTCGACGCGTCATCGTATGACCGCCAGCGGGTCGACCTATTCGAACCTCTATCTCACGGGCGACTGGATCCAGAACGGGCAAAACCTCGGCTCCTTCGAGGCAAGCACGATTTCCGGGATGCTCGCGAGCCACGCGATCTCGAAATTCCCGACCGACATTCGCGGCGTCGATGCCGAAGCGCTGACACAGGCGGAATATCCGGCAAGGCCGTCGCAGGCGCGGGGCGCCTTCGTGAAGCATCCTGGCATGGTCACATTCCCGGGGCGGATCACCCTCGACAATACGACCATGTGGGCCTTCCTGCTCGATGCCGACTACGACCTGATGGCAGGCTATTGCCGCAGGATGTTCGACGAACCCAGCGGGGGCGAGATCCGCGTTCGCCCGATGACGTCGAAAATGATGATGACCATCGTCGACATCGGCACCGGCCGCTTCGTCGACGAGCCGGACATGGGCTGGTCGCCCGAGCGGGAACTGACGTTCTGGATCCCGGCGGTGCGCGTCGAGGAGCGCGGCGGCAAGGAGGTTGCGACCCATTTCGACATGGTCATGCCCTACCTCGTCCTGGACAATCCGGTAGCTATCGCATCGGGTCGGGAAATCTTCGGATATGCCAAGCAGAAAGGCTGGATCACCCTGCCCGACGACGAAGGCAATTCCGCGGGCGCTCTCAACGTCGACCTATTCGCCACAAGATCCTTCGGTGAGAATGCCGAACAGGCGCGGCACCGCCTTCTGACGCTGGACCACAAAGGGGAGAGGGACAGCTCCACGCTGTCGGGCATTTCCGGTTTCCGCGACGCCGTCCGGACGCTCTACCATCACGTCGGCAAGGGCGGAGATGGCTGGCACAACAGCCTCGAACTCGACTTCGAAATTCTCGGCGACGCCCTGCACCGCCGCGTGCCGCAGCTGTTCCTCAAGCAATTTCGCGACGTCCATGATGGCAACAGGGCATGTTACCAGGCAATCACCGAAGCGATGGGCGAGGTCACGCGCTTTGACGCCTTCCCCAAGCTGACGAGTTTCGACATGACGCTCGAACATCTCGACAGCTCACCGGTGGCGAAAGATTTCGGGATCAACCCCCGTCAGGAAGTCCACGGGGTGCGGCTCACCTATGACATGACGATCATGCCCGGAAAGGTCCTCTGGCAGAGCTGAAACACGCGGCATGGCAAATTCGGAAAATCCGGCTTATTGAGAACGCTCACTGCCGCGATAGTGCGGCTGTCGAACGGGGGAAGCATTGCACGACCTGTTCATATCCTATGGCCGCGCAGACGAGGATGTCGCCCGCCTTTACGCCTCGACCCTTCAGGACGAGGGCTTCGCGGTGTGGTGGGATGAAACACTGCGCTCGGGCGATACCTACGACGAGGTGATCGAGAAGGCATTGCGCCAGGCCCCGGCGGTAGTCGTGCTCTGGTCGGCAACTTCGGTGCAGTCCCGGTGGGTTCGGTCGGAAGCGACCATCGGCGATCGACACGGGGCGCTGGTCCCAGCCATGATTTCACCGTGCGAGCGGCCAATCATGTTCGAACTGACCCAGACCGCCGACCTCACCGGTTGGAACGGCGATCGGTCGGATCCGCGCTGGCAGGCGTTCGTGTCCGATATCCGACAGGTTGTCGATCGGCGCAGTTCCAGGGACGGGACGGAAGCAGAAACCGTTAGACCCCAAGCGTCCGCCCATGCCCCTCCCCCACTTCCACCACCGGAAAACGCAGAAGGCGAGTTGCCGTCGCTGGCGGTTCTCCCGTTCAAGAACCGCTCGGGCCTCGAAGACGACGATGTTTTTGCAATCGGTCTGGTCGAGGACGTAATCGACGCGCTGTCGCAGGCAGCGGAACTGCGGGTTATTTCCAGCAGCGCGGTCGCGCGTTACCGCGACGGCGAAATCGCCGATATAGAGGCGATGGCGCGTAGTCTGGGGGTGCGATATATCCTCGAAGGGAACGTTCGGCGCAGGATGAAATCCCTGCGTGTCACAGCCCAGCTGCTCGACGCGCGAACCGGCACCATCCTCTGGACACAAAAGTTCGAACGGCCGCTGGACGAACTCGCCGAACTTGAAGAGGAACTGGTCCTCGAAGTCGCCGCCCATCTCAATTCGCAGGTCAACCGCCTCGAGATGGAACGCGCTCTAAAAAAGCCGGAAAATCTGACCGCATGGGAACTGGTCACGCGGGCCGTGGCCAATTACCGCCAGATAACCGGCGAAACTCTTCTCCTGGCATTGCAGGATGCTCAGAAGGCGGTCGAGATCGCCCCGTCTTACGGCCTGGCCCACGCCATGCTCGCCGATGCGAACGCGACGATATATATGCATGCTTCGCCCGACGATCCTGACGCTATCGCGAAAATCAATGCAGAGATTAGCCGCGCCCTGACGCTCGATCCGGACAATCCGATGGTGCTGGCTCACGTCGCCGAGGCCTATAATTACATCGGCCAGCCCGAGGACGCCCTGATCTACGCTCAGCGCGCGTTGGAGAAGAGTCCTAACTTCGGCCTTGCGCATTACAACGCCGGGATCGCCCACGCATTGATGCACAATGCCGACGAAGCATTGGAGCAGTTCGATCTCGAGATCGTCCAGGCCCCGGGCGCGCATACCCAGTTTGCCACGTATGTCTGGAAAGGCAGCGTCCACCTGCGGGACGGAAAGTTGCCCGAAGCCCGCAAACAATACGACCGCGCATTGCGCCTCAACCATACCAGCGCAGCGGCCCATCTGGGCCTGTTCCTGGTCGACAAGCACGAGGGCAATCACGAGCAGGCAGCAGACCATCTCACCAAGATGCGCGAGCACGATCCGCAGGTCACGCTCGACCTGCTCCAGCTTCGCCTGCAACGCTGGTTCGGCAAACTGGAGCATTGTGACGAGATGTGCGCTTGGGCGCAGGAGCACTGGCAAGCGGAAGGCGCAACGGACTGAATGTCGAAACAGCTCGATCTGAAACCGCGCCTCACCTTGCGCATCGGCATCACCGGTCACAGGCCACCGCGATTGCCGACCGACCGAAATGAGGCCGTAAGGCATGGCTGCGAGGACATTTTCGCCCGCGCGAAAACCGCCCTTCACGACATCTTCGAACGCAACCGCGATGTTTTCTCCGACGAGGAGCCTGTCGTCAGGCTGATCTCCGCCATGGCAACCGGTGCCGATACGGTGGCTGCCGAAGCGGCGCTGGCGCAGGGCTTGCCGCTCTCCGCCTGCCTGCCTTTTCGCAAGGAAGACTATGCGCGCGATTTCGAACCTTCCGAATGGGCAAAGACGCTGGCCCTGATCGAGACGGCGGAAAGCACAGTGGAACTTGTCGATCACGAGCCGGGCGATCCCGGAGCTTACGAAGCGATCGGTCGCCTCGTGCTGGCCCAGTCGGACATCCTCATCGCAGTATGGGACGGCGATGCAGCCCGCGGCCGTGGCGGCACGACGGAAGTCGTCGCCCAGGCCGTGGCCAGCCATATGCCTGTCATCCATGTCTGGCCCGACGAGGTCCACCCACCGCAATTGCTGTGGAGCGGCCTTCACGACGAGATACCGGACCGTCCGTCCATCGATGGGGTCGAACGTGTCGAGCTGTCGAAAGCCCTGACCCAGCTGCTCGAGGCTCTTTGCGCGCCGCCCGAAGGCGAGGATGCGCAATGCCTGCAGACCTTTTACGCCCCCGCTCCCAAGCGCAAGCAGTTCAGCATGGCCTGGCCCCTCCTGCTGCTTGCATGCGGGACGAAAAGCATCGCCAAGACGCGCTTCAAGATGCCCACCGTCGCCGAAGCGCGCACGTACTTCATGCCGATGGTCGAACCCTTCGCAGGTCTCGGAGCCCTCGGGCGCAGGCTGAACGACGAGGTTGCCGACCGCTTCGCAAGAGCGGATATGGCGGCGAGCTATTTCGCCTTGCGGTTCAGAAGCAGTTTCGTGACCAATTTCACGCTGGCTGCCCTCGCGGTCCTGCTTGCGCTGTCGGGCCTGTTCTGGCCCGCGGGCAAGTCTTTCCTGATCGCCGCCGAGCTGCTGGTAATCGCCCTCATCATCCTGAACACGCGAAGTGCGCGCAGGTCGGATTTCCATACGATGTGGATCGACAGGCGCCATCTGGCCGAGCGCCTCAGGTTGCTGGCAATGTCCTCGACACTAGGAAGGCTGGAACTGCGCGACGTGGAGGATGGTACCACGCACCCGGGCTGGGTCACCTGGTATGCCCGTGCCACGGCGCGCGAACTGGATATGCCGCCTGGGCAGTTGGACCGCGACTACCTGGCGCGGGTTCGGGAGACGGCCATCCGCTTGATCCGCGACCAGATCGCCTATCACGACGGCAACGCCCATTTGATGGAACATACCAACCATAGGTTGCACGAGGCAGGCGACTGGTTGTTCGTCGGCACGATCATGTTTTGCGCCCTTTACCTGTCGACCCCGATCTTCTCGGACAAGATGGGCTATATATCCGGTGTCAGCCTGGCAGCGGTCACGACTTTCGCGACCGCCTTTTTCCCGGCACTCGCCGCGGCCCTGTACGGCATCCGCATGCAGGGCGATTTCGCCGCGACTGCAGAACGATCGACCGCCCTCGCCCGCCGCCTGCGCAAGCTCGAAGCGTCATTCCAGCGCGATGATCTTGGCTACACGCGCCTCGTAGACAGGATCAGGAGGCTTAGCGACATCATGCTGTCGGATGTGCACCAGTGGCAGCAGCAATACGAAACGCGGCCCATTGCCCTGCCGGGCTGACCCCAATGAAAAACGCCGCCCCGATCGGGACGGCGTTTCTACAAGGCGATTTCAGGCGGTTCAGGCTGCCTCGGCAGGCTTTTTCACCTTCGCAGACTTGATAGTCTGCGGTTCGGCATCGCCGGTACCGGTGTTCTTTTCCGACAGCTTCTTGGCGATGTAACCACCTGCACCAAGCGCGATCATCGCCGGAAGGCTCAACCTGCGCAGCGCGGCTGCTGCAATGACGCCGAGCGCTGCACCGCCTGCCCCGCCAATGCCGGTGGACGTCTTCTTCGCAAGCCTGTCGCCCATATAGGCGCCGATAACCTTGCCAATCATATTCGTGTCTCCTTTGTCCATATAACGGTCAGAGACGGCTCGTGTTCCGGGGGGTCAGGCCTCTATTCCCTTTGCAAGCAAGGTATTGGCAGCCTTGGCCACCGTTTCGGGATCGGGATCGCCCTGCCTGTTCCAGATGGCATAACGCAGCCCTAGGAACACATTCATCCCCATCAGGGCCCAGGCCTCGACCTCGCCCAGATCCGACCGCATCACACCCACCTGCGCTCCGTCTTTCAGGCGCTGTGCGATTCGTTCGCCGATCGTCTCGTAATGGGCCCGGTAGCTTTCCGGATCGACGAATTCCGCCTCGTCGATGATGCGGTAGATTTCCTTGTGTTCGCTGGCAAAGCGCAGGAACCCGCCAAGCGCCGCACGCTCTATCGCGAGCGGGTCGGTCTCGTCCGCGATGGCGTCGCGCGCTGCGGATTTCACCGCGTCGCTCATGTCGAGCACAAGCGCACGGAAGATCGCATCCTTGCTGTCGAAATAGGTGTAGAAAGAGCCGAGTGCCACACCTGCCCGGCGCGTGATCGAGCTGATCGACGCATCGTGGAAGCCGCGCTCACCGAATTCGATGGCCGCCGCATCCAGCAGTTTGCGCTGGGTTTTGCGCCCCCTTTCGGTGCGCGGAACCTTGGGGCTCTCGATCGTTTCGCGGTCCATCCAAACTGCCTCCCTTATCCCTCGCTACCCCGTCTGCCCGGCATAACGCAAGATTAAACTTGAAAGGTGGTTCAGTTTTCAATATTGCTCATGTCGAGAGATTATGAGGGAGGTTCCGAAATGCATTTTCACCCCGTGCGCCTGACGGCAGCATTGATGACTGGTGTCGCTTGCGCGGCACTCGCTACGCCCGCTTCGGCCCAGTCGGAAACGGATGCCGTTGCAGAGATCGACGAGAGCGAGGACGTGATCGTCGTTACTGCCCGCCGCCGCGAAGAACGTCTGATCGATGTGCCGATCGCCGTTTCAGCCTTCTCGGGCGAATCTCTTGAAGAGCGCGGCGCGCTGGATATCACCGACATCGCGCAGGCGGTCCCCAACGTAACGCTGGAAGCCAGCCGCGCTACCAACTCCACCCTGTCTGCCTTCATTCGCGGCATTGGCCAGCAGGATCCCGTATCGGGCTTCGAGCAGGGCGTCGGCATCTATCTCGACGACGTTTACCTGAACCGACCACAGGCGGCGGTGCTCGATATCTACGACGTCGAGCGGATCGAGATCCTGCGCGGCCCGCAGGGAACCCTTTACGGACGCAACACAATCGGCGGTGCCGTCAAATACGTGACCAAGCGGCTGCCGCTCGAACCCTCGTTCAAGGCGCGCGCCACCTATGGCACGTATGACCAGGCAGAGGGCGTCGTGACCGCTTCCGTTCCGATGGGCGACATGGTGCGTATCGGCGGCTCGCTCGCACGCCTGTCGCGCGGCGGGTTCGGCGACAACCTCACTACGGGGCTCGAGAACTACAACAAGGATATCTGGGCCGGACGGCTCAGCCTGGAAGTCGGCGGCTATGACGAGCCCGGCTTCATTCGCCTTCAGGGCGACTACACCAAGGACAAGTCCCTCCCCCGCGGTGGTACGCGCCTCATCCCCGGCCTCGCTTCGGGCGCGCCGATCCTCGACAACGTGTTCGACACGCGCGGAGCGTTGAACGATCCGGAACAGGACGTCGAAAGCTACGGGATTTCGCTCCACGCCGAGATGGAATTGTCGGACGCGCTGACGCTTCGTTCGATCTCCGCATGGCGCAAGGACGACAGCTATACGCCGATCGATTTCGATGCACTTCCGGTGGTCGATCTCGACGTGCCCGGCGCCTATCTCAACGAGCAGCTGAGCCAGGAATTCCAGCTCTTGTGGGACGATGGCGGAGCGCTGTCCGGCCTGCTCGGCTTCTACTATCTCGATGCGAAGGCCGACACGCTGTTCGACGTGCGCATCTTCACCACTTTCCCGGGCCTGACGGCTTACACGCAAGCGGAAGTCGACACCGAAACCTATGCAATCTTCGGGGACTTCACCTTCGACTTCACCGATCAGCTCAGCCTGTCTCTGGGTGGCCGCTATACCTGGGATGAGCGTAGCGCCAGCATCCTGCGCCAGAATTATCTTGGCGGCGGCTCGCCGATCTTCGGCGGCGCAGGCGTGCCATTCGGCGGGCCTTCGACCGATTTCGACGGCAGCAGGGAATTCAAGAAATTCACCCCGCGCGCCTCGATCAGCTTCATGCCGACGCCCGATCACAACATTTACGCCAGCTATTCCAAGGGCTTCAAGGGCGGTGGCTTCGATCCGCGCGGCGTCGGGGCGAATGCTCCGGCAGCCATTACCGGTGCACCGACCGACGCCGAAGTGGCCGATTTCCTCAGCTTCGCCCCGGAAGAGGTCGACAGCTACGAAGTGGGCTACAAAGGCAGCCTCGGCATTCTGAACATCGCGGCTGCTGCCTTCTACGCGGACTACACCGATGTGCAGATCCCGGGTTCGGTTGCCTGCGAAGTTGGCGGCCTGCCGAGCTTCTGCGGTGTTGTGTCGAACGCGGGTAAAGCCACCTTCAAGGGTCTCGAACTGGAAGCAAACGCGCGCTTCGGCGGCGGCTTCGGCCTGTCGGGCTCGCTCGGCTATATCGACGCGGAATACGACGAATATATCACCGATATCGGCGGCACTCCCACCGATGTTGCCGACTTCCGCGTCGTCCAGAACACGCCCGAGTTCACCGGCAGCCTGACCGCCAGCTACGATGCCGATCTGGGCAGCGGCGATCTCTACCTGGGCGCAACGGTCTCCTATCGCAGCAAGGTGAGCCAGTTCGAAATTCCGAACCCCTATCTCGACCAGGACGGCTACGCTCTCGTAGATGCGAGCGTGAAATGGACCGCGCCGGGCGGCAACTGGAGCATCGGGCTCTACGGCAAGAACCTGCTCGACAAGGAATACAAGACGAGCGGTTATACTTTCGTCCTGACCGACCCGGAGACCGGCGAAATCCAGAACGGAACCAACGGATTCCCGATCCCCACGCTGGGCCCCGACGGAACGCTGACTGCGTTCTACGGCAATCCGCGGCAGGTCTTCGCAACGCTCACCTTCGAATACTGAGCACCGAGCAACCAGCTCTCCCAGGAAGGCGGCGACCGGGAAACCGGATCGCCGCCTTCTACCTATCCAGCGGCGATGGCCGCTCCGGTTGTCGCACGGGGGTGGTCGACGGCAATCCCATAGGTGCGAACATAATCACCAAGCCGTTCGTAAACCTGGCCGGCTTCCAGACCGAACTCGGCAAGCGAATACTGGTGCGGCGTCCTCTTTTGCGCAGCGGAACGGGCGAGGAATGCCTCCATCCCCGGCACGGCCGGAGTGATGTCGAAACCGAGGAAATCGTAGACCCGCTCCATTGTCCCGCGCCAGTCGCGGTCCATGGCATCGAACTGGACGTCGATCATTCTATCGCGCGGTATTGCGTCGCGCGCGTCGCGCATGCGGGATATCATTAGCTCGGTCTTACGCAGCCACTCACGCCCGATTTCATCGGGTGAAACATCGTCCGAATAGATAATTGTCTGGTTCCATGCGAGCGAGGCGGCGCTGCCGACGATCGATTGCGGGTCGCGATGCGTGAAGATCAGCCTCGCATCGGGGAACACTTCCAGCAAGGCGGGCAAGTCCAGCATGTGCTGCGGGGTCTTGAGGATCCACGGCCGCAGCGAGCTTTCCTGCTGCGACCATCCGATGAGGCGCAACAGGTTCGCCATGTGCCGGTAAGCCGGGACCGCCGATTCCGCCTCGCTCCACCTGGCAAAGGTCGGGATGCGCCACTGCGCCTCGAATTTCATGCCGTACATGCTTGCGGCGATCAGGCCGAGTTCCTCTTCCGGCTCGAACGGGCCGGTGGGATGGATCGACAGGGTGCGCGGATTGGCGAGCCGGGCGACCTTCATGATGCGCGCGGCCAGCTTGGGCCGGAAGTCCTCCGCCTCTCCTGCCATGACCTCCTCGAAACCCGGACGCGGGACAGGGCTGATCGTCTCGAAACTGCGCAGGTGCGCGAACCTCTGGTCGCTTGCCAGAAGGCGATGCATCCGGGTGGTCCCCGAGCGCATCGGGCCGACGATCACGACCGGGTTCCTGATTGGCCGCGCCAGGATTTCCGGGTGCCGGTCGAACCATTGCTGCGCATAGAGCCGGTCGCGCAGCAGGTGGTGGATCGTCTTCATGGCGGAGAAGTCGCCGGCCGCGTTCAGTCTTGCTTCGACTTTCGTCGAATCGAGCAGCACCTCCAGCGCGCCCTCGAACCAGCGATCGCCGAAATCGTCCGATCCATAGGCTTCGCTCACCTGTTCGATCAGGAAATCCGGCTCCAGCCGCGCGGGATCGACGAGGCCGACCTTGCGCCCTGCCCGGATCGCCGCGTCGGCTACATCGATGAAACGTGTGCGGCGGGGCGGCGTAAGCGGCTGGTTTTGCAAGTGTCTCGGCCTCTCTTTCGGCGTGGGCGCATCGGGTGCGGCCATAGATGCTTCAATGTACGAGATCAGGATGGGTGCCCGCTCTTTTCCTCACTGGCCAAGGCGGCGCGCAGGCGGCATAGCGCGCACCATGCACGACATCGCCTTTATCAGAGCCAATCCGTCCGACTTCGATGCCGCCATGACCAGGCGCGGCGGAGAAGCCGTATCCGACCGCATCCTCGCCCTCGACGCCCGCAAGCGCGAGGCGCAGACGCGGGTCCAGGAAGCGCAGAGCCGCCGCAACGAAGCCTCCAAGGCAATCGGCCAGGCGATGGGCCAGGGCGACAAGGACAAGGCCGAGGCGCTGAAGGCTGAAGTGGCCGAAATCAAGGCTTCGATGCCCGAATGGGAACAGGCCGAACGCGAAGCCGGCGCCGAGCTCGACGACCTCTTGGCCCGGCTGCCGAACCTTCCCGCCGACGATGTGCCGGAAGGCGAAGACGAGGACGACAATGTCGAAGTCTCGCGCTGGGGCGACAAGCGCGATTTCGCTTTCGAGCCAAAGGAACACGCCGATATCGGCCCTGCGCTCGGCATGGACTTCGAAACCGGCGCCAAGCTGTCGGGTGCGCGCTTCACCTTCCTGCGCGGCGACATGGCCCGCCTTCACCGCGCGCTTGCCCAGTTCATGCTCGACAAGCAAACGCGCGAGAACGGCTATACCGAATGCAATCCGCCGGTGCTGGTCAACGACGATGCCATGTACGGCACTGACAAGCTGCCCAAGTTTGCTGACGATAGTTTTCAAACTTACCGGACGCCTCCGCCATTACCGAAAACCAATGGTCGTGTTGATATCAGTAAGCTCGATATGTCTAACGTGGGGACGAAATTTGTGGTCCCCATGGAAGCTTTCGAAGAGCACAATGACTTCTCTGACCCTGAGGTCGAGGATATCTGGCAAGTCGATTCGAACGAATTGAGCTCAATCATCCCAGGTCAATGGCTCATCCCAACCTCGGAAGTCCCGCTGACCGCCTCGGTCGCAGACCAGATCATTCCAGAACCGGTCGAACCCATCCGCCTTACCGCCCATACGCTGTGCTTCCGCAGCGAAGCGGGCTCTGCAGGCAAGGACACGCGCGGGTTCATCCGCCAGCACCAGTTCGAAAAGGTCGAGATGGTCAGCATCTGCCGCCCGGAAGACAGCGAGGCCGAGCACGAGCGCATGACCCGGTGTGCCGAGGGCATCCTCGAGGCGCTGGAGCTTCCCTATCGCAAGATGCTGCTGTGTGTCGGCGACATGGGCTTCGGTGCGCGCAAGACCTTCGATCTTGAAGTCTGGCTGCCCGGACAGGGTGCCTACCGCGAGATTTCCTCCTGCTCGAACACGGGCGAATTCCAGGCGCGCCGCATGAATGCGCGCTATCGTCCCGAAGGCGAGAAGAAGACCCGCTTCCTCCACACACTCAACGGCTCGGGCCTCGCGGTCGGCCGCACGCTGGTCGCGGTCATGGAGAATTACCAGAACGAAGACGGCAGCGTCACCGTGCCCGAAGCCCTCGCCCCCTACATGGGCGGCGTCACCAAGCTGGAACCTGCAGCATGAGGATCCTTCTTACCAATGACGACGGCATCCGCGCAGCGGGCCTCGAAGTGCTCGAGGGCATCGCGCGCAAGTTTTCCGACGACATCTGGATCTGCGCTCCCGACGAGGAACAGTCGGGCATGGGCCACGCGCTCACGCTGACGCGGCCCGTGCGCCTGCGCAAGCACGACGACAGGCGCTTTTCCGTGACCGGCACGCCCACCGATTCCGTCACCATGGGCCTGCGCAAGGTCATGGACGGACCGCCCGACCTGATCCTGTCCGGCGTCAATCGCGGGGCGAACCTTGGCGACGACATCACCTATTCGGGGACGGTATCGGCGGCCATCGAAGGGGCGCTGGCCGGCATCCGCTCCATCGCGCTCAGCCAGGTCTACGCCAAGGAAGGGCTCGGCAATGGCGTCCAGTTCGGTGCGGCCGTGGAATGGGGCGAGCGCGTCCTTGCGCCGCTGCTCGACACGCCCCTGCCCAAGCGCACGCTCGTCAACATCAACTTCCCGCCGCGCCCGGGCAGCGAAGTGCGCGGTATCCGTGCGACGCGGCAGGGCTTTCACGACTATTCGCGCGGCACGGTGGTCGAAGGGCGCGACCCGCGCGGCTTCGAATATTTCTGGTTCGGCCTCGATCCGATCGAGCACACGCTGGACCACGGGACCGATCTCGAAGCCATCGAGGAAGGCTTCGTTTCGGTCACTCCGCTACATCTCGACCTCACCCATCACGCCTCGCTCGGCGCGTTGGGCGAACGCTATGAAAGCTAAGCGGTCTTGACCGTCCTGCCGCGCTCGCCCACCTACTGTTTTGAATGAGCAGGCAAAAGCAGATCGACCGGATCATGCCGGACAAGAGCCCGCGGACATACCGCGGTCCGCGGTTCAAACCCTTGCGCCGAGCGGTGAAAATTCCTGTATGGGGAGATCTTGGCATCAGGCTGGGCCTGGCGCTTTTCCTTATCGGCATCGTGGTCATGGTCCACTGGTGGGACCGCGAAGGACTGGTCGACAATCTCGACGGGGAAGTCAGTTTCCTCGACGTGATCTATTTCACCATGATCTCGATCACGACGACGGGCTTCGGCGATATCGCCCCGATCTCGGACCGGGCGCGACTGGTGGAGGCCGTTATCGTGACACCGATCCGGTTTGCAGTGTTTTTCATCTTCGTGGGCACGGCCTACAATTTCATCATCAAGCGCAGCTGGGAGAAATGGCGCATGGCCCGCATCCAGGAACAGCTTTCGGACCACATCGTGGTCCTGGGCTATGGCATTTCCGGTTCTGAATCGGTCGCGGAACTGATCGAGCGCGGCACCGACCCCTCCTGCATCGTCGTCATCGACCCGAGCGAGGAACGTCTCGCCGATGCGGAAGCGCTTGGCTGCAACATCATGGCTGCCGACGCAACGCGCGACACGACGCTCAAGGCAGTGCGCATATCGGAAGCGCAAAACGTCCTCGTTTCCGCGGGCCGCGACGATACCTCGATCCTGATCGTGCTGACGGTGCGTGCGCTCGCACCCGACGTTCCGATCAGCGTCGTCGTGCGTGCGGACGATAACGAATCGCTCGCGCGTCAGGCGGGCGCGAACAACGTGATCAACCCGGTCCGCTTCACCGGCCTGCTGCTGGCAGGATCGGCGAAGGGAGAACACATCGCGGAATATCTCGCCGATCTCGCGTCTGTTTCGGGCCGGGTCCAGCTGGTCGAACGCGAAGTGACCGAAGAGGAATGCGGCTGCGCGATCGGCGACCTCACGACCGGTGGCCGGGGCCTGCGCGTCTACCGCGACGGGCGCGCGATCGGTTTCTGGGAAGACGAATGCCAGAACCTGCAGAAGGGCGACATCATCGTCGAGATCATCGCCACTCCCAATGGCGAGAGGAAAGGCGACGGCCACGTGGCCGACGACCGCCGGCGCGAAGAAGCCTGATCAGTCCAGCAGCAGGAAAACCCCGCCGATCGCGAGATAGGCGACTAGCCAGTACGACCAGTCGAACAGCGCTTCGCGCAGCTCGCCCTCGCGGCGCACGGCAGTGATGACGAGCGCCGGTCCGATGAAGGTCAGAGCAAGCCCGCCGGTCATCATGAAGTAGAGCCAGGGCTTGGCCTGCAGGGTCGCAACACCGACTCGCGCAAGCATGTGCCCGATCATTGCCGCACTGACCGCAAGCAGGATGGCGGCGAGCAGGTGCAGTCCGAGCTTTTCGCCCGGCAGCGCCTTCCGGCCATAGAATGCCACGCCCAACAGCGCCGCAACTGCCCAGCCCGCTCCGACGGCAATCCAATTTACAGGTCCCATTCGTCCCTCCTAGCGCGCATCGCAGGGTTGGTGTAGAGGGCCGCCCAATCATGACCAGCACAACCTCATCGATCCCCGACCAGAAAAAGGTCGGCATGGTTTCCCTCGGATGTCCCAAGGCCCTCGTCGACAGCGAGCGCATCCTCACGCGTCTGCGCGCCGATGGCTATGCGATGAGCCCCGATTACGCCGGTGCCGACGTGGTGCTGGTGAACACGTGCGGCTTTCTCGACAGCGCGAAGGAGGAAAGCCTTCAGGCGATCGGCGAGGCGATTGCAGAGAATGGTCGCGTGATCGTGACCGGCTGCATGGGCGAAGAGGCTGACGTCATTCGCGCCGCGCATCCCAGCGTCCTCGCAGTGACGGGCGCGCATCAGTACGAGCAGGTGGTCGAAGCGGTGCACGAACACGCCCCGCCGAGCCAGGGGCCTTTCATCGACCTGATCCCGCAGCCCGATGTGAAACTCACGCCGCGCCATTACAGCTATCTGAAGATCTCGGAGGGCTGCAACCACTCCTGCGCCTTCTGCATCATCCCTGACTTGCGCGGCAAACTTGCCAGCCGCCGGATCGATGCCGTGCTGCGCGAGGCCGAAAAACTGGTCGCAGCAGGGACGAAGGAATTGCTGGTCATCAGCCAGGACACCTCGGCTTACGGTGTCGACACGCGGCACGAAGAGCGCCAGTGGAAGGGCAATCCCGTCCGCGCGCACATGACGGACCTGGCGCGCGAACTTGGCCAGCTGGATATCGGCGGCGGGATGCCGCCATGGGTCCGGCTGCACTATGTCTATCCCTATCCGCACGTCGATGCGGTCATCCCGCTGATGGCCGAGGGACTCCTGACGCCCTATCTCGACATTCCCTTCCAGCATGCGAGCCCGAAGGTGCTGCGCGCCATGAAGCGCCCGGCCAACGAGGCAAAGGTGCTCGACCGGCTGAAGAACTGGCGTTCCATCTGTCCCGACATAGTGGTGCGTTCCAGCTTCGTCGTCGGCTTCCCCGGCGAAACCGAAGAGGATTTCCAGTACCTGCTGGACTGGCTCGAAGAAGCGCAGCTCGACCGCGTGGGCGCATTTCGTTTCGAGCCCGTGGAGGGCGCTCAGGCCAATGCCCTCCCCGATCCCGTCCCCGAAGAAGTGAAGGAAGAGCGCTACACGCGGATCATGGAAGTGACCGCCCGCATCAGCGCGGAGAAGCTCCAGGCCAAGGTCGGACGCACGCTTCCGGTCATCATCGACGAGGTCGGCTTGCCCGACGAAGACGGCGATGTCGGAGCCACTGGCCGAAGCCAGGCCGACGCCCCTGAAATCGATGGCGCTGTCTACCTGCGCAACGTTCCGCAGGACCTTTCTCCCGGCGCAATCGTATCCGCGAAAATCGAGGATGCGGACGAGCACGACCTTTTCGGCGTCATTTCGTAAATTCTGGGCCGCGCTTGAATGCCGGAATTTAAGATTTTAGCCGGCCGACAGATTCCAATGCAAACCACCGCTTTTGCGTAACTTCTTTGGGCGGCGGGCGTTGCGCAACGCCGGATAAGCGGCGCAGTCGTTAACGCTAGCCCCTTAAGCGCCCTTAACCATCGAAACGGGCAGTATCCCTGCGTCACCCGCAGAAATCCGCCGCGCCGTTGAAACATTCTTAAGATTAATCGCCCCATAGGGGCAGGCGATGGACGAGAAAACCGCCCTCGCCCCGGTGCCGGGACCGCGTGATCGGAAGCCTTCGGGCAAACGATCCGAAGGTCGCCTGAAGCGCCTGCAACACCTGCTCTGGTCGGGTGCGGTGGCGTTCGTCATGCTTGCAACGATGATGCTGGTTCCGGTGGATCAGTTTCTCTGGATGATCCAGTCGAGGGTCGCCAACCAGCAACCTTCCGGAGAAATCGTATTCGTCGGATCGAGTGCGGAAGTAGATGGACGGTTGACGGCCACTGAGCGCAAACAGCTTGTCGAAGGCCTCCGCCGCCTTAGGGATGCGGAAGTTGCGAAAGTCTATCTGGATTTCGTTCTTCACGAAGGAGACAGTCCCGACGCCGATGCGGAGCTCGCTGCGGCAATTGCAGATTTCGGCGAAGACTTGGTTCTTGTCGACCAGATAAAACCGGCCCTCAACGGGGAGGAAGAACTACTTCGCTCCAATCCGATTTTCGAAGGGGCTGGCGGTCGCGTTATTACCGACAGGTCGACCACATGGATGGGATATCAGTGGACCGTTCGCGGCGCTGACCGAGCCGCAAACGCGCCTGCGCCATTTGCGGTCGCTCTCGCGCAAGAACCCAAGGCGCCGACCGGTATTGTGCAGATCGATTACGGTTTCGATCCCGACCTGATACCGGCGTTTCGTCTTCGCAACGTTGTAGATGGCAACACTTCGCTGGCGAGCCTTAAAGAAAAGCATGTCGTTATCGGTCCTTCGACTTCCAAGTCGACTGAGCCCGTTTCGATCCCAGGCAAGTACAACGCCCCGCCGAGCTATCCGGCAATCTACGCTGCCGAAACCTTCAAGTCGGGGCGCAATGGATTTGTCGGCGGGTTGCCACTCACACTTCTCTTTGCGGCGGCTATCGCAGCCACGGTCTTGTTCGCACGTCTTAAGAAAGTCCGCCGGATCGCATACGTAGCGATCGCCTTGGCTCTCCCCGGCGTTTTGTTTGCTGGAGCGTATTTCGGGGTACGCACCGAACTCGCATATGCAGGCGCTCTTGTTTTTGCGTTCGCAGCACAACGCTCTCGCGCACGGTGGCGACTGCGGGTCGCCAATATCGACAATGATACAGGGTTGGAGAAACTTCGCGTTCTCGATCGGGCCGTATCACAAAACTTCCTGCGCACCGGACACATCGTCGTGGCACGCCTCCAAGGCTTGGAGCAAGTTTTGAAGACGCTAGGTTCGGCCGAGCGCTCCAGTTACATCTTGCGCCTCGTCGACCGCCTTCGGGCAGCCGACCAGGAACTGGCCATCTATATCGATGGGCACTTCCTCGCCTGGCACTCGACCGAACGCGATACTGGCCGCCTGATCGAACATCTCGAAGGCTTGCGCGCGATATTCGCCGCGCCGATCAAGGTCGGCTCGGAAAGCGTCGACGTCGGCATCACTTTCGGCGTCGCATCGATCGGTGAGGCAGGTCGCAACTCGGTCGCCGCGGCCGCCGCGGCAGCAGAAGAGACTTCCGAGGCGCATGAACCGATCAAGATCGCCCAGGTCGCCTCGCACCATGACGAATTGTGGGACATTTCGCTCCGCGCGCGAATCGACGCGGCCATGGAAGCCGGCGAGATCTACTGTGTCTACCAGCCGAAAATCGACATGATCTCAGGCTCCCTCACCGGTGTCGAAGCGCTGGTGCGCTGGCATGATCCGGAACGCGGATTTATTTCTCCGATCAAGTTCATCGCCCAGTCCGAAAAGGCCGGGCGCATGGAGCACCTGACGCGATACGTCCTCCAGACTGCCTGCAATGCCGGACGCCTGATGCATTTCCGCGGTTCTGCCGTCTCCATGTCGGTCAACATCTCGGCCACCTTGCTCAACGATATGCGAATCGTTGGCATCGTGCGGAACACGCTGCAGGCGACGGGCTTCGATCCGCGATCGCTGATCCTCGAAATTACCGAGACCGCTCGGATCGGGGACCTTGCCAAGGCCGCAACTATTCTCGACGAATTGAAATTGCTGGGACTGAAGATCTCGATGGATGATTTTGGAGTGGGTGCCGCCAATTTCGAAACGTTTTACGGACTTCCGTTCGATGAGCTGAAAATCGACCGTCTTTTCGTCGATTCTATTTCGCGTAGCGAAAAGGCCAAGGCGATCGCGTCCAGTATTATCGAGATGGGCAAGGCTGCGCGAATCACCGTGGTCGCGGAAGGGGCAGAAGACGAGAAAACCCTTCAAATCCTTAACGAAATTGGCTGCCGATACGTCCAGGGCTATGCATTGGCCCGCCCATTGTCGCTGACTAACCTGTTGGAATTTCAGGATTCCTATGAGGGGTCGCAGACCGGAACGTAGTTAACTCTTTACAAACAGACATAGTTAATGGATTACTTCCTGTTGAAACCACAACAGGAGGCAAACCATGTGGGATTTTTGGGGCTGGCTTATGGGCGGCCGTAGCAAATAACTACGCATGCTTTTAGCTAGCATTGTATTCGAAAGGGCTCCTCACGGGGCCCTTTCTTTTTTGGGGTATCGAACCGCGCATCACGCCTGAAACATTGTCGGCACCGCTGCGTTGTCACCTCATGCCCATCAGGATCGAAAGCAGCTTCGCCTTCTCACTCGAACGCGAGACCGACGTCTTGCTGCAGTTCGAGGCCGCCGCAATACCGGAGCAGCGTGTCCTTTCGACCCGCACCCGGCTCAGCCCTGCCATCCACGAAGCGCGCGTCGGAGCGCAGGACGATATCGGCGAACGCATCTGGATCCGCGCCAACGGCCTGTTCGAAGTCGAATACGAGGCCGAGGTCGAGATCATGCGCGACGTATCCGACGTCGCAGCTTGCGGTGCCCTTCACCCTCACCAATTGCCTGGCGAAGCGGTCGAGTATCTGTTCGACAGCCGCTATTGCCCGAGCGACCGGTTCCAGACCTTCGTCGAGGACGAATTCGGCAACACGTCCGGCGGCGCGCGCATTGCCGCGATCCGCGACTGGATAGCTTCGAACTTCACCTACACTCCCGGCTCTTCCGGACCGCAGACCACCGCGCTCGACAGCTTCGTCGAACGGCGCGGGATCTGCCGGGATTATGCCCACACGATGATCGTCATGGCGCGTGCAAGTACCATCCCTGCCCGCTACGTCGCCTGTTACGCGCCGGGCGTCGATCCTCAGGACTTCCACGCGGTAGCCGAGGTCTTTCTGGCTGATCCCAAGATGGAGGGCGGCGGCAGCTGGCAACTGGTGGATGCGACGGGAATGGCCGATCCGGCGGAGACGGTGAAGATCGGCATCGGCCGCGATGCTGCGGACGTAAGCTTTCTGACCACCTTCGGCATGAGCGACTTCAAGCGCAGTTCGGTGAGCGTTACGCGCGTCGACCAAGAATAGGAATGCACCTGTCTGGCGCCCAATCGCGCGCCCTGATAGGCGACTGAATGATAAAGGGGAGAACAGCCGCCAATGGACGGTACATGCCAGAGCTAGCCTTCACCGCCGATCGCCTGCTCCTGTTCGGAGCCACCGGCGACCTGTCGCAGCGGATGCTCCTGCCTTCGCTTTGCGCGCTCAATTTCGACAACCTTCTTAACCAGGACCTGCGGATAGTCTGCACCGCCCGGTCGGAGATGAGCACCCACGAGTTCCGCAACTTCGCGCGGGAAGCGCTGGAAAAGTACCTGCCCAAGCACCGGCGCGGCGGCATGGCCGATTTCCTTAACCGGCTGAGCTACGTCCCGGTCGATGCGACCACGCCCGAAGGCTATGACAAGCTTGCAGAGGAAGTGGGCGAATATGATGGGCTGGCGATCTTCCTGTCGACCGCGCCCAGCCTGTTCGAACCGACCATCAGCGGGCTCGAACGTGTCGACCTGACCCGCGGCAATGCGCGCATCGCGCTGGAAAAGCCGCTCGGCACCGATTTCGACAGCAGCTGCGAGATCAACGATGCGGTGGCCAAGGCCTTCCCCGAACACCGCATTTTCCGCATCGATCATTACCTCGGCAAGGAAACTGTCCAGAACCTGCTGGCGCTGCGTTTTGCCAATATCCTGTTCGAGCCGGTCTGGAATTCCAACTATATCGAACATGTCCAGATCACCGTCGCGGAGACAGTGGGCCTGGAATCGCGCGTCGCCTATTATGACGACAGCGGGGCCCTGCGCGACATGGTTCAGAACCATATGCTGCAACTGCTGGCGCTGGTCGCGATGGAGCCGCCGACGAGCTTCGATGCCACTGCCGTGCGCGATGAAAAGGTCAAGGTCCTCCGGGCCCTACGCGAAGTGTCCCAGTCCGAAGTCGTCACCGGCCAGTACCGCGCCGGGGCCGTCGACGGGAAGAGCGTGCCCGGTTACGACGAGGAACTGGGCAAGGAAAGCGACACGGAAACCTTCGTTGCGGTCAAGGCGAATGTCGACAACTGGCGCTGGCGCGGCGTTCCCTTCTACCTGAGGCACGGCAAGCGCCTGCCCGAACGCGTCACCGAAATCGTTATCCAGTTCCGCTGTATCCCTCACTCCATCTTCGAGGGACGCGGCGCGGTGACGCAGCCGAACAGGCTGGTCATTGAAATCCAGCCGAAGGAAAACATCCAGCTATCGATGATGGCGAAGGTCCCGGGCCTGGGCCGCGAAGGGTTGCGCTTGCGCCCCGTGCCGCTCGACATCGCGATGCCGGATGCCTTTTCCGACACCGTGCGCCGCATCGCTTACGAACGGCTGCTCCTCGACCTCATCGAAGGCGACCAGACGCTGTTCGTCCGCCGCGACGAAGTCGAAGCCCAATGGGAGTGGATCGACCAGATCCGCGCGCTCTGGGCAGAGAACGATATGAAACCCAAGACCTATTCATCAGGTTCATGGGGGCCCAGCGCGGCCATCGCGCTTGCCGAACGCGACGGGGTGACGTGGCACGATGACTAAACCGCTCAACGATACGATCACCCGGGTTACGGAGCGCGTGATTGCCAATTCGCGCGACAGCCGCTCCGCCTATCTCGACCTCATGGATCGCGAGGGCGAACGCCAGGTCGATCGCCATTCATTGTCCTGCTCGAACCTCGCCCACGCTTTTGCCGGGGCAGAGGACGACCAGAACGCCATCAAGGCGGCGCAAGGCCCGAACCTCGGCATAGTGACCGCCTACAACGATATGCTGTCCGCCCACCAGCCCTACCACCGCTATCCCGAGCGCATGAAGATCTGGGCGCGCGAGGTTGGCGCGACGGCACAGGTCGCAGGCGGCACGCCGGCCATGTGCGATGGCGTGACGCAAGGGCAGGACGGCATGGAACTGTCGCTCTTCAGCCGCGACACGATCGCGCTCAGCACCATCGTCGCCCTGTCACACGCCATGTACGACGGCGTCGCCCTGCTCGGCATTTGCGACAAGATCGTTCCCGGCCTCCTGATGGGCGCCCTGCGTTTCGGCCACCTGCCGACGATTTTCGTGCCTTCGGGTCCCATGGGCACCGGCATTTCCAATAAGGAAAAGCAACGCACGCGCCAGCTTTACGCAGAAGGCAAGGTCGGGCGCGACGAGCTCCTCGCGAGCGAGATGGGCAGCTACCATTCGCCCGGCACCTGCACATTCTACGGCACCGCCAATTCCAATCAGATGATGATGGAGATGATGGGCCTGCACGTTCCGGGCGCGGCCTTCGTTCCGCCGGGCGCCAAGCTGCGTCAGGAACTCACGCGTTCCGCCACGCACCGGCTCGCCGCGATCCGCAAGGAAGGGGACGACTTCCGTCCGCTGTCACGAGTCGTCGACGAGAAAGCCATCATCAACGCTGCAATCGGCCTCCTCGCGACGGGCGGATCCACCAATCACGCGATCCATATTCCCGCCATGGCGCGGGCCGCCGGCATCCGTTTCGACTGGAGCGATCTTGCCGAACTTTCCAGCGCCGTGCCGCTGGTCGCGCGCGTCTATCCCAACGGGTCGGGCGATGTGAACCATTTCCACGACGCAGGCGGCATGGGTTACGTAATCGGCACACTGCTCGACGAGGGGCTTGCCCACGCAGACATTCTCACCGTCTGGGACGGGGGTTTCGAAGCCTATTCGCGCGAACCGGGAATGGATGGCGAAGAGCTGACATGGCGCGATCCGGGCCCGAGCGGGGACACGGAAATGCTGCGCCCCGCATCCGATCCCTTCCAGTCCGACGGCGGCATGCGCCTCGTCGAGGGCAATCTCGGACGTGCCTGTTTCAAATCGTCCGCCGTCGAACGCGAGCGCTGGACCATCGAGGCGCCGTGCCGCGTTTTCGAAGACCAGCATTCGGTCAATGAGGCCTTCAAGAAGGGCGAACTCGACAAGGATGTGGTCGTGGTGGTCCGCTTCCAGGGTCCGCGCGCCAATGGCATGCCAGAGCTGCATAAGCTCACCCCTGCCCTCGGCGTTCTCCAGGACCGTGGGTACCGGGTGGCGCTCGTCACCGATGGCCGGATGAGCGGCGCCAGCGGGAAAGTCCCCGCGGCAATCCACTGCACACCCGAAGCACTGGGCGGTGGACCGCTGGCCAAACTGCGTGACGGCGACATCGTCAAGGTCTGTGCGGAGGCCGGCACGCTGTCGACTACGGCCGATCTCGGCAGCCGGGAAGCCGCGCACGAGCCTGCGCCCGACATGGGCATGGGCCGCGAATTCTATGCCATGTTCCGCGCCAATTCCGACGGCGCGGAACAAGGCGCTTCATCGATGCTCGCAATGGCAGGATTGTAGGATATGGAACTCGTCAGCGTAGATATCGGCGGCACGCATGCCCGTTTCACCATCGCCACCATCCGCGACGATGGCACGATCACGCTGAACGAGCCGGAGACGCTCCACACGGAAGACCACGCCAGCTTCCAGACCGCGTGGGAAGATTTTCGCGATCGCATGGGCGGCACCCTGCCCCCCCGCGTGTCCATGGCGATAGCCGGACCGGTAGGCGGCGATGTGATCCGCTTCACCAACAATCCCTGGATCATCCGCCCCGCGCTCGTAAAGGAAAAGCTGGGCGTCGAGAACTACTGCATCGTGAACGACTTCGAGGCCGTGGCCCACGCCGTGGCGCGTGTGGGCGAGGACCAGTTCATCCACCTCACCGGCCCCGACAAGCCGCTCGCGCCGACCGGACGCCTCAGCGTGCTCGGACCGGGCACGGGCCTCGGTGTTGCGCATCTCTATCGCGAACCTGACGGCACTTACCGCGTCTCGGCAACGGAGGGCGGTCACATAGATTTCGCACCGCTCGATCAGATCGACGACGCCATCCTCGCCCGCCTGCGCAAGCGCCATACGCGCGTATCGGTGGAGCGCGTGGTCGCAGGACCTGCAATTTCCGATATCTATCAAACCCTTGCTGCGATGGAGGGTCGTCCGGTCGCCGAGGAAGACGATATCGCGATCTGGACGCGCGGCCAGGACGGCAGCGATAGCCTCGCGGCTGCGGCGGTCGACCGGTTCTGCATGTCGCTGGGTAGCGTCGCAGGTGACATTGCCCTGGCGCAGGGCGGTTTCGGCGGTGTCGTGATTGCAGGCGGCCTCGGCTACCGTATTCGCGAAACACTGCTCAAGTCCGGCTTTGCAGAACGCTTCAAGTCCAAGGGCCGATTCCAGGAACTGATGGCATCGATCCCGGTCAAGCTCATCACCCATCCGCAACCCGGCCTGTTCGGGGCAGCCGCCGCATTCGCAAGAGAACACGCATGAATATTGCCGACATCATGAAAACCGCGCCGGTCATCCCGGTAATCGTCGTGGACGAGGTGGAGCACGCCGTGCCCCTCGCCCGCGCACTGGTCGCCGGCGGGCTGCGCGTCCTCGAAGTGACGCTGCGCACCCCTGCCGCACTCGATGCAATCACCGCCATGAAGCAGGTGGACGGCGCGATCGTCGGTGCAGGTACGGTGACGAACCAGCAGGACCTCGCCAATGCCATCCAGGCGGGCAGCGAGTTCATCGTCTCGCCGGGACTGACCGAACCGCTGGGCAAGGCAGCCATTCGCGAAGGCATCCCCTTCCTGCCCGGCATCGCCAATGCCGGCGACATAATGCGCGGGCTCGACCTCGGGCTCACGCATTTCAAATTCTTCCCTGCCATGGCGGCAGGCGGCCTGCCCGCGCTCAAGGCTTTGGCGGCACCCTTCGGCCAGTGCCGCTTCTGCCCGACGGGCGGAATCTCCGAAGCCAATGCAAGCGAGTGGCTGGCCTTCGACCCGGTACTCTGCGTCGGGGGCAGCTGGGTCGCCCCGCGCGGTCCGGTGGACGAGGCCGCAGTCGAGCAAATGGCGCGCAAGGCCTGCGAACTGGGCCGGTAACCGCCGCTTCCACGACCGTTCCGCCGTGGGACTGCACCTGCTGCGTTCATGGAAAAGCGCGGGTTATTGCCCTATGTACAAAAGCATGAACGCGATTCTCAGATGGATTGGCGGAACCACGCTTGTGGTCGCACTCGGCCTCGCCGCACTGGCGTTTGGCGTGACGAGCAGTGCGCAACCTGAATTCGAGAAGGCGCCCGAAACCGCGGCTCCCACAAAGCTCCAGCCCGAAGCGGCGATCCTCGCAAAGCTGGAAGCCGATGCGAAGCGTCCCTTCACCATCCGGCGTGTCCTTCCGATCGAAGGGCCGATCAAGTATGGCGAATGGCATTGGGACGACGAGGGCGTGCCCGAAGGTCCGTTGCTGATCACGGTCGACCTCGAGGCACGGACGATTTCCGTCTTTCGCGATGGTTACGAAATCGGCGCCGCCGCAGTGATGCTGGGCACGGACGAACATCCCACGCCCACAGGTACATTCCCGATCCTCACCAAGGAACGGCACAATGTCTCGGAGAAGTACGGCAATGCGCCCATGCCCTGGACCCTCCGCCTGACATGGGACGGGATTGCCATTCACGGCGGCTCGGAAGTGCAGAACGGCTATGCCAGCCATGGCTGCGTCGCCATTCCCGACCCGCTAGCCGCCCGGATTTTCGAGATCGCGCAGAAAGGCGACAAGGTCATCATTACCGATGGCAAGCGCATCGGCGTGGGTGACCCTATCATCTAGTTGCCGCGCCGGGGTGGCTCCTTGCTGCAAAAATAGCTTTCATCGCGCCTTTCGACGAGCACGCCTGCGATATTGGCGCGGTCGCGGCCGGTCTTCAGGAAGTCGATCACCTCGCCCAAGCTGATTGTCGCGCCCAGCGTCAGCATTGCCCTGCGCACGAGACGTGCATTGGTGTCGAGCAGGTTCGTATAGGGGACGCGGATCTGACTGCCGCTCACGTCCGCAGAGCGCTCCCAACTCATGTCCGCCAGTGACTGGAGCGTACGCTCCGCCTCCTCCAGATGCTTTGCCGAGCGCGCCAGTGCGGCGGCGTCCAGCCACTCCGCTTGCGCCAGCGCCTTGCGCATCCTGACCCTGTCGTAGCGCTCGTCGAGATTGCTCGGATCATGGACAAAATCGAAATCGCTCGCTTCGACAATCGCGCGGAGTTCATCCCGGCGGAAACCCAGCAGCGGCCGCACGATATCGGCCTCGCACCCCTCAATCCGGGTGCGCGAGCGAATGCCTGCGAGCCCGCCCAGCCCGCTGCCGCGATTGAGCCGCATGAGGACGGTTTCGGCCTGGTCGTCCGCGTGGTGTGCGGTCGCGATGGTCGCGATACCGCGCCGTTGCGCCCAGTCGCCAAGTGCAGCATAGCGCGCAATCCGCGCCTGTTCCTGCGTGTTACCGGGAGCGACTTCGGCCTCAAGGACTTCACACGGGATGCCGAGCTTCCTGCACGCATTTGCGACCAGGGCGCATTCCTGCGCCGCTTCAGGCCGCAGGCCGTGATCGACCGTCGCGACTGCCAGCCCCTCGGGATCTAGGGCCTCGGCTGCAAGCAACAGCATTGCCATGCTGTCGGCCCCGCCGGAAACGGCAAGGCCCAGAACGCCTTGGTCGAGGCGCAGCCGGTTTAGGTCGCCGAGGAATCGATCAATCAATTCATCGGCGACGGCCACGTCAGCTGCAGGTCACGCGGCCGAGATTGCGTTCGTACTGGCCCTGAAGACGCCCTGCCGCGAGTGCGGGATATGTCTCGCCGAATTCGGCCAAGGCGATGCAGGCGCGCTTCGTATCGTCGAGCGCGATCATCGCTTCCGCAAGGTAGAGCAGGCTGTCGCCGGCACGCGGCGCGTTCTTGTCGGCCTGATAATTGCGCAGGAACCAGGGAGCCGCATCATTGGGCTTACCATCGTCGAGATAGGCGCGGCCCAGCAGGTTGCGGCCATAGGTTGCGCGCCAGTGGCTGGGATAGCGTTCCACGAACAGGGTCAGCTGCTGCTGCGCTTCGGGGAAGAAGCCCGCGTCCCACAAACGGTAACCGTAGGAGTATTCGTCATCCGCCGCATCGTCGGTCTGCGGTTTGGCGATCGCCTGGACTGCCGCGACACGCTCCGCGCTGGGTTGCGCGGCCGCGGGTGTCGGAGTGGGCGTAGGCGTCGAGCTTGTCGCCGGCCTGGTGGTCGACGCCGTGCCGGAAGTCGTGGTGGCCGCAGGCGTGGGCGAAGGAGCCGGAGCATTGGCCGCTTCGAGCGCTTCGATCCGTTCTTCGAGCAGGCGCATTGCATTGCCGCCGACCTCGTACTGGGCGGTCAGCCGCTGGAGCTGGGTTTCAAGTGCATCGAGACGCGCGAGAATGTCGGTCACGGCAGTCGTCGATGTCGTCGTGCTCACGCTCGGGCGAGCGGCGGGCTGTCCGGAAATCTCGGGCTCGAAATAGCGTCCGTCGCCGCCCGGGAAGACCTTGCGCTGCAAGGCGCGGACTTCGGCTTCCAGCTTACGAATGCGCGTCTGGGAATCGTCCTGTGCCGCAGCCGGCATGGAAGTCGCCACCAGTGCGGCAGCAAATGCGCCAAGTCCGAAACCACGTGCAATGCGGGTCGATGTCACGCCCGTTCTCCTCAATACGAAATCCATGTGAATCTAGCCCTACCCCCGCGAAACTGTCGAGGGGATGAAGCGGGTTTTCCGCCGTGATCAGGTAGCGGGTGTCGCCGATCCGGCAGCAGGCGCGGAAGGCGTATCTGCGGCCCCTTCCTGCGCGGCTGGTCGGGCGAGCAAAGCCTCTGCCGTCACCGGGACGTCACGCACCACCTCGTCCTCTTCGGAAAGCTTGGGCACGGAACGCCCGCCGATCGTGATCGCCAGCGCATACGGGCGTCCGGTCCATATCTGCGGGCCCTCGGCGTCGCTCGGCACGGTGTATGTGTCGCCAGTATTCATCTGCGCTTCGTACAAGCGTTCCCCATTGACGTCGTAGAACTTGACCCAGGTCTCGTCCATTTCGCTGGTGAATACCACCGGGCCACCGGTCGGCTGCGTGGCCGGAGCCGGCTCGCTCGCCTGCGGATTGTCGGCTGCGGCGAATTGCTCTTCGGGATCCTGCAAGGGTGCAGGCCCAAGCCCGGGAGCGAAGTAGCTGCGGTAAAAGGCGTAAATGCCGCCCATCAGGAGGATCGCCGCGAATACTGCAAACCAGGCAAGTCCGCGACCCGGTACGCGCGCAGGATCGCCCGGCTCGAACTTTGCAGGTGTGGAGTCCGCCTTGCCCTGGTGCTCTGCCAGCTCGGCACGCACCTGGTCGAGTACTTCACGCTCGTCGAGGTCCAACGTGCGCGCATAGGTGCGGCTGAACCCGATGGCATAAGTGCGCGATGGCAGCGAGGCGAAGTCGCCCGCCTCAATCGATTCAAGGTGACGCTGGGGAATCCGGGTTTCTGCCGCGACCTGCTCCAGCTCGAGGCCTTTCGCCTCGCGCGCAGCGCGCAGCCTGTCACCCACGCGGTCCATGCGCGCGCTCTCCTCTTCGACGATGCCGTCTTTTTCCATGCGATTCCCGAATGATTAGTGCCCGGCGGGTGTTCCCGCTCCCGTTGACGCCAGAATGGGATAGCAGGCCCATGTGTCAAGCATTGATCGGGCCGCGACCACGCCTTGGGGACGAGCCGCGCGCGCTACGCGACGAAATCAGTCGAGGTCGATGTCGTTGTCCGCCGCCCATTGAGATAGCTCGGCTCGCATATCCGCCGGCGGATTGAGCAACCAGCGCTGCATCTGCGCCGAAAGGTCGGGCAGATAGACCTTGCGTACCAATTCCTTGATCGGACCAACGGCTGCTGGCGTAATCGAGAACCGCGTGAAGCCGAGCCCCATGAGTGCCAACGCTTCTAGCCGCCTGCCGCCCATTTCGCCGCACACTGCAAGGCGAACCTTCGAGCCGACCATGTTCTTCGCGATCCGGTCCATGAAACGCAGGATCGAGGGGCTGAGCCAGTCATAGCGTTCGGCCAGCTTGGGGTTCGCCCTGTCCGCTGCGAACAGGAACTGGGTCAGGTCGTTGGTCCCCACGGAAATGAAGGACACCTTGGGCAGGAGCAGGTCGAGCACTTCGGCCAGAGAGGGCACTTCGAGCATGCAGCCATATTCGATGCTTTCGGGCATATGGCGGCGGCGCTGGCGGAGGAAATCGGCCTGCTCCTCGAAAATCGCCTTTGCCGCGTCGAACTCCCATGGTTCGGACACCATCGGGAACATGACCGAAAGCTGCCGTCCCGCTGCCGCTTCCAGCAGGGCGCGGGCCTGTGCCTTCAGCAGCCCTTCGCGTTCCAGCGACAGGCGCAGGGCGCGCCAGCCCATGGCCGGGTTCTCGTCCCGCTCGGCAGTGTTGTTGTCGAGATAAGGCACCGCCTTGTCGCCACCGATATCGACGGTGCGGAAGATGACTTGCTTGCCGTCCGCCGCATCGAGGACGTCGCGATAAAGCCGCATCTGCCGCTCGCGCTGGGGAAGCGTCGAGGAGACGAGGAACTGGAATTCGGTACGGAACAGCCCGATACCGTCTGCACCGGTAAGCTGGAGCGCACTGACATCGTCGCGAAGCCCGGCGTTGATCATCACCATCACGCGCGTACCGTCACGGGTGAACGGTTCGACATCGCGCAGTTCGGCATAGGCCGCCTGCTTTTCGCGGTTGCGCGCAAATCGCGTCTCGAACGCGTCCAGCATGGTCTGCGTGGGGCGCAGCGTTACGGTGCCCTTGTCGGCATCGACCAGGATTTCATCGCCCTCGCTGACGCGGGACCGGAAGCCGGGAACCCGCCCAAGGACAGGAATTCCCATCGCCCGCGCAACGATCACGACGTGGGCGGTAAGCGACCCTTCTTCGAGCACTACGCCCTTCAATCGGCGACGGTCGTATTCGAGCAATTCAGCCGGACCGAGGTTGCGCGCGATCAGGATCGTGTCGCGCCTCAGACCCTGCGATGCAGCCGTTCCGAGCTGGCCGGAAACGATGCGCAGCAACCTGTTCGACAGGTCTTCCAGATCGTGCATCCGGTCGGCGAGAAGGGGATCGTCGATCTCGCGCATCCGCATGCGCGTGCGCTGCTGGACCCGTTCGATCGCGGCCTCGGCAGTCAGTCCGCTGTCGATCGCTTCGTTGATCCGGCGGCTCCAGCCCTCGTCATAGGCGAACATCTTGTAGGTCTCGAGCACCTCGACATGTTCGCCGCCCTTGCCGAATTCGGGCTCCTTGCCCATCGCGTCGATCTGGTCGCGCATCTTGTCGAATGCCCGGTAGACACGCTGGCGTTCGGCCTCGACGTCTTCCGCCATGACCTGATCGATTTCGATCCGCGGCTGGTGGAAGACTGCAGCACCGGCGGCCAGGCCTTTCACCAGGGTCAGGCCATCGAACACTTCCATCTCGGTCGATGGTTCGCCGAAACCGAGATCGGCTTCGTCATCCACGAGTTCCTTGTGCGCGATGAGTTCGGACAGGACCATGGCGGTGGTCTGCAGCGCCTCGATCTCGACCTCTTCGTATTTGCGAGGTTCCATGTGCTGGACGCACAGCACGCCGACCGCGCGTTCGCGATAGACGATGGGAACGCCGGCAAACGAATGGAACTTTTCCTCCCCCGTTTCAGGGCGATAGAGGAAGTCCGGGTGAGCTTTCGCTTCCGCCAGGTTCAGGGTTTCGATGTTCTGGGCGATCGTCCCGGTCAGCCCTTCGCCGATCCCCATACGCGTGACGTGAACCGCCTCCGGATTGAGGCCGCGGGTGGCGAACAGCTCGAGCATTCCTTCGCGCAGGAGGTAGATCGAGCACACTTCGCTCGACAGCGCATCGGCAATGATCTCGACCACGCGATCCAGCTTGTGCTGGGCGTGCGTGCGCCCAGCCATAACTTCGTGAAGGCGCGTGAGAATCTGGCGAGCTGATGCAACTGCTGACATGGCTCGCAGCTATAGCAAGATTGGTGGCTTGCGAAAGCGGGACGGTGGCACGAGGCCATGCCCCGCCTTCGATGCGGCCCCCTTAATTGGCGGCCAGTTCTTCCTTGATCCGAAGCTTCTGCCTCTTGATCTTCTGGATCATCGCGATGTCGGGCGCCGGGCGGGTCTGTTCATCGTGCAGGCGAGCTTCGAGCCCGGCGTGCTTGGCCTTCAGTGCGTCGACATGTGATGAGTGCATCGGGTTGTCTCCTTCGTGAGCTTGCGACCCATTAGAAGCGACTCGTGCCATTGCGGAACGAGCCGCAGACCGATTATCAAATCATACTATTTCGAATTTACAAAGCCCCTCCTTAGGGTCATGCGACAGGCCGAGATTTTGGGAAGACGATCGTGAACGAACAAGAGCTGCGCAAACGCCTGGAAATGCTGCGTAGCGAGCATCGCGACCTCGATGTTGCAATTGCCGTGCTGACCGAAGCGGGCGACCAGGGCGGCTTCACCGACCAGCTCCAGATCGCCCGACTGAAGAAGCGCAAGCTGATCCTGAAAGACCGCATTTCCATCATCGAGGACAATCTCATTCCCGATATCATCGCCTGAGCGCGCGTCTCTTAGCGGGACAAGCCCGCCACCGCGTTGGCACATTAACGCGTATTGCTCTATCGGCCCGGACACATGATCGCATCCACAGCCATAACCCAGCAAATCGTGGAAGAACTCTACGCCGAAGCGCTGCTTCTGGCGGATGAGGCACGCGCCGCCTTCGACCTGAGCGATGCGCAGGACCCGGTCCTTGAAGCCAATGAAGTCCGCATCGCAATGTCGATCGAAGCCCTTCGCACGACGACGCGGGTAATGAATTCCCTGGCATGGCTGCTCAACCAGCGCGCCTATTTCTCCGGTGAACTGAGCCGCGAGCAATTGAAGAAACACGGCACGCTCGGCGAAGAGCGCCCTTCCGACCCGCGCAACATGGCGCGGCTTCCGCTCAAGGTGCGGTCCCTGATCCGCGACACCGAGCGCCTGCATGGCCGCGTGGCACGTCTCGACCGGGAACAACGCTCACGAGACGCGGCGAATGACGATCCGGTCGGCAGCCTCCAGGGGCGCATAGCCGACGCGTTCGGCGCCGCCTGATCAGGCTGCCGAGAGCGCCTTGGCGTAGCGTGCGAGCCGGGCTTCGCGCACATCCGCATCCATCGACGGCTTGAAGGTATCGGCCTTGCCGCGCATCTGCGCCGCGGCCGCTTCGAGCGAGGGATATAGCCCTGCCCCGACGGCCGCACAGACCGCTGCACCAAGCGCGGTCGTCTCCACGAACTCGGGCCGCTCGACATCGATATCGAGAATGTCGGCGAGATCTTGCGCCATCCAGTCATTGGCGCTCATCCCGCCGTCGATACGCAGGCTCGCCCAAGGTGCGCCATCGGCGGCGAATGCCTGCGCGAGATCATGCGTCTGGTGCGCCATCGCCTCCAGCGCAGCGCGCGCGATCTGCGCCTTGCCGCTGGCGAAACTGAGACCCGAGATGACGCCGCGCGCTTCGGGCATCCAGTGCGGCGCGCCAAGTCCGGCAAGCGCAGGCACGATCACCACTTCGCCGCTGTCCTCGATGGACCGTGCCAGTTCTTCCGTCTGCGCGGCGCTTTCTATGAGGCCCAGTTCGTCGCGCAGATATTTGATCAGGCTGCCCGCCACGAAACAGGCGCCCTCGATCGCATAGGTCCGCTGGCCGCCCGACTGGTGCAGGACCGTGCCGAGAAGCCGGTGATCCGAGCGGGGAATGTCGCTGCCCTTGTTGGTCAGGACGAAGGCGCCGGTTCCGTAGGTCGCCTTGGTTTCGCCGAACGAGAGGCAGCCCTGCCCGATCGTCGCCGATTGCTGGTCGCCCACGAGACCGGTGATGGGGACCGCCTGCCCCAGCCATTCATCCGTGGCGACGGCCAGTTCGCCATGCGTATCGACGACCTGTGGCAGGCTTTCGCGCGGAACGCCGAAAAGCTTGCACAGATCCTCGTCGAACTGCTCACCATCAAGCGCAAGCAGCAGGGTCCGGCTGGCGTTGCTGGCATCCGAAATATGAGTTCCGCCAGACAGCTTGAAAACCAGCCAGCTTTCGACCGTTCCGAAAGCGAGCGTGTCGTTGTCGTGCGCAGCGCGCACCGCCTCGTCATTGTCGAGCATCCAGCGCATCTTCGTGCCCGAAAAATACGGGTCCAGCAGCAGGCCGGTGCGCTGTTGGACCGACGGTTCGTGCCCCGCATCCTTCAGCTTCGCGCAGAAATCCGAAGTCCGGCGATCCTGCCAGACGATGGCGCGTGCCAATGGCTCGCCGCTGTTGCGGTCCCATGCGACAACGGTTTCGCGCTGGTTGGTGATGCCGATGGCCGCAATCCGTCGAGCGTCCTCGCCCACTGCTTCGCGCATGCAGCCGAGCGTCTTTTCCCAGATTTCCGCCGCATCGTGTTCGACCCAGCCGGGGCGCGGATAGTGCTGCGTCAGTTCGGCCTGAGATACCGCCTCCAGCCCGCCCTGCCTGTCGAAGACCATCGCCCTGGTGGACGTCGTTCCCGCGTCGAGAACAAGAATACACTCGGCCATGATTTCTCCCTCTTCACCGGCAGGTGGTGACATGAACCGCCACCTCCCCCATATGCAACCCCATGGCAGGTCCTCCTCCCAAACCATGGCCCACGGGCGAAGCGCAACAGCTCGAACCGCTGGTCAGGCGCGTGCTCGCCCCCAACCCCTCGCCCTATACCTATACGGGGACGCAGTCCTACGTGGTCGGCATCGGCGGCGGCTGTGCGGTGATCGATCCGGGTCCGGACGATCCCGAGCATCTCCTGGCGCTGGATGCGGCCATCGGTGACGAGCATGTCTGCGCGATCATGTGCACGCACACGCACCGCGACCACTCGCCTGCCGCCCGCCCCCTTGCCGCGCGTACGGGTGCGCCCATCGTCGGATGTGCCCCACTCGTCCTCGACGATAGCGGTCCGCGCGCCGACGCGTCGTTCGACCGCACCTACGAACCCGACCGCGTGCTGGCCGATGGAGAGGCGATGACCGGCCCGGGCTGGACATTGCGCGCCGTTGCAACGCCCGGCCACGTGTCGAACCACCTATGCTTCGCGCTGGAGGAAAGCGGCGCCCTGTTCACCGGCGACCATGTCATGGGCTGGTCCACTAGCGTCGTCGTGCCGCCCGACGGGGACATGGCCGATTACATGGCCAGCCTCGAAAAACTCTACGCCCGCGAGGACCGCGTTTTCTATCCGGCCCATGGTGAAGCGATCGAGAAGCCGCGCCAGATGGTCCGGGGGATGATCGGCCATCGCCGCCAGCGCGAGAACCAGATCCTGCGCCACCTGGAGGACGGCCCTCTGGAAGCCGCCGGTTTCGTACCCAGGATGTACAAGGGGCTCGATGCGCGCCTGCATGGCGCGGCCAGGATGTCGGTTACCGCCCATCTCATCGATCTGGAACGCCGAGGACTGGTGCAGCGTTCTGGAGAGGTATGGCAAACAACACCGAGCAAACAGACACCCTAGAAACCGGCATCGTCACGAAACCGCGCAAGGAGCAATCGCTCGCGCGGGTACAGGCGGTTCCGTGGCTCATCGTGATCTTCCTGATTGCCGCATGTGCATGGCTGGGCTGGCGCGCGTTCTTCTACCAGGAGGAAGGCGATCCGGTTGGAAGCGCGATGCTTGCGTTCGAGAAACAGAATTCGCTTACGGTTTTCTCCTCTCGCTTCGAAGTTGTGGCGGAAAGCGTCGACAAGCGTGGTGTCTTTGGCGTCGACCTGCTTGAGAGCAGGCAGGCGGCAGTCATTCCGGCGACGGTCGAATATCGGCTCGACCTATCGCGAATGGATCGCGACCGCTTCGAATGGGACGAGGCCAGCGACACGCTCGGGGTAATCCTGCCTGCACTAAAGATTTCGCGCCCCAATCTCGACGAAGGATCGCAGACCACCTTCACCGAAGGCACTTACGTCAGCCGCGATGCGAGCAGCGATCTTGCCCGCAACAACTCGCGACAGGCTGAACGCAAGGCGGCGGAATTTGCCAAGAACCCGCAGGTTATCGCCATGGCGCGCGGTGCTGCCAAAGAGGCGGTGCGTCAGAACCTCGCCATCCCGCTCCAAGTCGCGGGCTACGAGAACATAACAGTCAATGTTCGTTTCGACGGGGAAACACCAGCGGACTGATTGACGGCCCTCCGCTCCCCCGATAGCTTTCGCGACATAACGATAAACATAAATGGTCGCGTGAACTTGGGGGAGGGAACGACCATGGCATCTACTGCTGCGCATTCCGGATCGAGCGCTATTCGGGGCGAAACCCGCTTTTTCACCATAATGGCGGTAGTCATGTCGACGATTATCGTCGCGGGCTTCTCGCTCAATCTTGCGATGGGCCGGTCCAGCTTCAACGTCCCCTGGGCCTATCACGTCCACGGCATCATCTTCATGTCCTGGATCGGGCTGTACCTCGCCCAGCACTTCACGGCCTCGTCGGGCAATTGGGCTCTCCACCGCAAGCTCGGCAAATTCGCCTATCTTCTGCTGCCGGTCATGCTGGCTGCCGGATCCCTCATCATGGTTGTCGTCGCGCAGCGAACCGGCGGCCCATTCTTTTTCGATGTGAACGAATTTCTCATCAGCAATCTGGCGCTGGTCTGGTGCTTCGGTTTCCTCGCTTTCTGGGCGCTGCTGAGACAACGCTATACGGGCTGGCACCGGCGGTTGATGCTGTGTTCCATGGCCATCCTGCTGGGGCCGGGCGTCGGGCGCCTGCTGCCCCTGCCGCTGATGATACCCAACGCGTGGATCATCACCACCATCATCACGATGATCTTTCCCGTGATCGGCATGATCGCCGACAAGCGCAAGCTCGGCCGCGTCCATCCGGCCTATTGGTGGGGCCTCGGAATCTACGCCGGTGTGTTCGTCGCCTCGATGCTGTTTGCGTATTCTCCGCTGGGATACGCGGTCACCGATTGGGTTATTGCAGGGACGCCCGGAGCGGAGCGCCCGATGGAAGCGTTTCTCCCGCCCGGCTTCACAATGTAGCGGTTCGCGGAACCCCCTCGCCTCGCCAGCCATTCTGTCTATAAGCGCATCAAACGCATCAGACGGGACAGATTATGACTGCCGAAACCAGCCTGCCGACCGGGGAAGACCTGCTCAGCGAAATCGATCGTCTCCGCAAGGAGAAGAACGCGATCATCCTGGCGCATTACTACCAGACAGCCGATATCCAGGACATCGCCGATTTCGTGGGCGACAGCCTGGAATTGTCGCGCAAGGCAGCGGAAACCGATGCCGACGTCATCGTCTTTTGCGGCGTGAAGTTCATGGCCGACACGGCCAAGATCCTCAGCCCCGAAAAGATCGTGGTCCTCCCCGACATGGACGCCGGTTGCAGCCTTGAAGACAGCTGCCCGCCCGAAAAGTTCAAGGCGTTCCGCGAAGCCCACCCCGATCACATCGCGCTGACCTACATCAACTGCTCGACCGAGGTGAAAGCGCTGTCGGACGTGATCGTCACCAGCTCCAGCGCGGAAACGATCATCAGCCAGATCCCCGAAGACCAGAAGATCATTTTCGGCCCCGACCGTCACCTTGGCGGCTACATGAGCCGCAAGTTCAACCGCGAAATGCTGCTGTGGCCGGGCGTCTGCATCGTGCACGAGGCTTTCAGCGAGACCGAGCTGCTCAAGCTCAAGGCCCAGCACCCCGATGCGCCCGTCGCCGCGCATCCCGAATGCCCGCCGACGATCATCGACCATGCCGATTACGTCGGCTCTACCAGCGGCATCCTGCAGTTCGCCAAGACTTTCGAAGGCGATACGCTGATCGTAGCCACCGAACCGCACATCATCCACCAGATGGAAAAGGCCCTGCCCGAGAAGAATTTCATCGGCGCACCGGGGGCGGACGGCAACTGCAGCTGCAACATCTGTCCTTACATGGCGCTCAACACGATGGAGAAGATGTACGCTTGTTTGCGCGATCTCGAACCGCGTATCGAGATCGAGGAAGGCCTGCGCCTGAAGGCCAAGCAGAGCCTCGACCGGATGCTCGAAATGGCCAGCGGCACGATCGGAAAAGGCGATCTCGGAAAAGTCTGAGGCACCGAGAGCGGTCATGCGCGTTTAGCCCTGCATGACCGCTGAAATCCGCTTTTTCTGGGCGCGCCTCAACGCCAATTACTGGTTCTATCCGGCGCTTTTCTCGATCCTTGCCGCGATCCTTGCGTTTACAATGGTCTGGCTCGATCGTTCCGGCTTTGCCGAGTTCCTCAACGATGTGAACTGGGTTATTCCTGCCCGTCCCAAGGGTGCAGCGGACATGCTCACCGTCATGGCAGGCAGCATGATCGGTGTCGCCTCGACGGTATTCTCGATCACGATTGCGGCGGTCGCCTATGCCAGCGGTAACTACGGACCGCGCCTGCTGACGAACTTCATGGAAGATCGCGGCAACCAGCTGAGCCTTGCGACCTTTATCGGCAGCTTCGTCTATTCCTTGCTCGTCCTTCGGGCAGTCCGCGCCGAAGACGAAACGCCCGCCACGATCAGCGACGCCACCACCACCGCACTACCCGGCTTCACACCGCAACTCTCGCTACTCGTCGCTTATGTCCTGCTCGGTCTGTGCGTTGCCGTGCTTGTCTTCTTCCTCAACCACATCCCGTCCAGCATCCGCATCAACAAGGTGCTCGAAGGGATTGGCGGCCGGCTTCTCGAAGCCATCCGCGAGACCTATCCTGTCGAGGATGAATTCTCCGATGCGCGCGAACCCGAAGGCGGCGATCCGATTACCGCCTGGAGCACGGGCTATGTGCAGCTCATCGATTTCGAGGATCTCGAGAAAATCGCGCGCGATTGCGGCTGCACCTTCTCGCTGGTCGTGCGGACCGGAGACTTCGTCCACCGCGAAATGGAACTCATTTGCATCAAGGGATGCAAGCCGGAAAAAATCGAGGACCGCGTGCGCGAATGTTTCACGCTCGGGGCCACGCGCACGCCGGAACAGGATCCGCAATTCCTGATCGACGAGCTGGTCGAGATCGGCCTGCGAGCGCTCTCGCCCGGGATCAACGACCCTTTCACTGCCATTACGGCGCTACACTGGCTTGGCGCGGCCACGGCAGAAGTGGGGCGCCGGGATCTGCGCAAGAACGTGTGTGCAGAGGACGCGGAAGATTGCCCGGTGATCCCGGCCCCCGACGGGTTCGATCATTATGTCAAACGCGGTTTTGGCGCGATCCGCAGCGCGGTTGCGACATCGCCCATCGCATCGGAGGTCATGCTCGATACCCTCGCCAATGCGGCGACCCCGCTCGAGCACGAGGGGCGCCAGGCCAGCCTCAAGCAAGAAGCCGACAAACTGGCGGAACAGGTCAAGCTGAACCTTGCCGGCCCGGACCTCGAACGGTTCGAACAGCACCACAGCGAATTCAACCGCACTTTCTGGTGAGCGTCAGCGCGTTCGCGGGACCTTGGCCTTGCCCGCCGCACTGCGGGCGATGACGAGGGCCGTTCCCACCAGCGCCATGCCTGCGACATCCAGCAGGGTGAGCATTTCTCCGAAGACCGCCCAGCCGATCGTCGCACCGATAGCCGGCTGGAGCAGGAGAGCCATGCCGATGATCAGCGGCGGGAAATGGCGAAGCGAGAAGACGAGCAGGCCCTGCCCGATGATCTGGCTCGACAGTGCCAGCAGGACGACCGGTTGCCATCCGGCTTCGCCCGGCCAGATCGGTTCGCCGCTTGCGAGCGCGATGGTCAGCAGGATCGGCGAAGCGGCCAGCGAAACCAGCAAGAGGACGCTCCACTGTCCCAATGCCGTTCTCGCGCGCTGTGCGGGCAAGAGGTAGAAGGCGTAGAATAGCCCAGCGGCAAGGCAGAAGAGGTCGCCGACGAAGCTTTCCTGCGAAATCTCGAGGCTGCGACCGAGAAGAATCGCAGCACCCAGCAGGGCCATTGCGACCCCTGAAAACTCTCGACCGGATGGCGCACGGCGCAGGGCAATTAGCCCCCAGATCATCAGGATCACGCTGCCCGAATTGCCGAACAGGACAGCATTGCCGAGCCGGGTCCGTTCGATCCCCACGTGCCAGCTGGCAAGATCGAGCGCGAAGAACACCCCGGCGGCGATAGCAAACAGCGCAAGCCGCCCGTCGAGTGGTTCGGGCGACCGTGTACGCCAGGCGAGCAATGCAAGGATCGGGATCGGCAGCAGCAAGCGCCAGAACGCGGACGAGACAGGGCCCGTATCCGCCAGCCTAACCAGCCATGGCCCGAGAGCCAGCGCAAAGTTGCCGGCAAGAAGGGCGGCGAAGTGCCACGCTCCGGGCTGAAAGCCATTCTTGTCGGCCTGGGCGCTTGTTTCGCTCATCCCGGCCCCCTAGCTCTCCTGTCACAAGGAAGTCAGCAAAAAAGGACTTGTCCCACATGCATGCAAAGCTGTTCGAACCGCTCGCTCTAGGCGCCATCGAAACGAAGAACCGCGTCTACATGGCCCCGCTCACTCGCGGTCGTTCGACGCAGCCCGGCTCCATCCCGAACGACATGATGGCGACTTATTACCGCCAGCGCGCAGGGGCAGGCCTGATCATTTCCGAAGCCACCGGCATCAGCGTGGAAGGCCTGGGGTGGCCCGCCGCTCCCGGCATCTGGAGCGATGAACAGGTCGAAGGCTGGAAGCCCGTGACGCAAGCCGTGCACGAGGAAGGCGGCAAGATCGTATTGCAGCTGTGGCACATGGGCCGCCTCGTCCATCCGGATTTCTTGGGCGGCGAGCCGCCGGTCTCGGCCAGCGCCACCTGCGCTCCCGGCCATGCCCATACATTCGAGGGCCGCAAGGATTACCAGCCAGCCCGCGCGCTCGGCACGGACGAAATCGCACGCGTGGTTGAAGATTACCGCCACGCCGCCGAGAATGCGAGAAAGGCTGGTTTCGACGGCGTCCAGCTACACGGCGCGAACGGCTATCTGGTCGACCAATTCCTGCGCGACAGCACCAACCAGCGCGATGACGAATATGGCGGCAGCCCGGAGAACCGCACGCGTTTCCTGCGCGAAGTGCTGACTGCCCTGATCGACGTGTGGGGAGCCGACCGCGTCGGCGTGCGCCTGTCACCCAACGGCGAGACGCAAGGCTGCGACGATAGCGATCCGCCCGCAACCTTCGGTGCCGCCGCAAAGGTGGTCGAGGAACTCGGCCTCGCCTTCCTCGAACTGCGCGAGCCGGGACCGGAAGGCACATTCGGCAGCACCGACGTGCCCAAGCAGAGCCCGCTGATCCGCCAGATCTATTCGGGGCCGCTCGTACTCAACAGCGACTATTCGCCCGAAGATGCGGTGGCGGACATCGAAGCAGGTCGTTGCGATGCCGTCAGCTGGGGCCGCGACTTCATCTCCAACCCCGACCTGCCGGAGCGTTTCCGCCTGGGCGCAAGCCTGCAACCAAATGTAAACGTGCCGCAAAGCTGGTACCTTCCGGGACCGGAGGGATACATTGATTACCCCATGCTAACCAAACAGGAGCACACTCCGGCAGAGTGATTCGCACCAGTCCGGCGCGTTTCGCCCGCTAAGGAGGGTTGTCGTATGCGCTCGTGGATCCATGTCCCGGCGGACAAGGAAAAGGCCCTGGGCCAGGTTGCAGGCAGCGGCGCAGACGTCGTGGTCGTCGACCTGGCCCGAGCCGCCAACGCCGATGCCAAGCAGCATAGCCGCCTTGCGGCACGCGACTGGCTGGTATCGCATCGCGAGCAACTGGTTGCTGCCCGCCGGTTCGAACGGTGGGCGCGTGTCGGACCGGTCTCCAGCCCGCAGTGGCGCGACGATCTGGATGCAGCACTCGAAGGATCACCGGACGGAATCGTCTTGGCGGGTTGTTCGAGTAGCGAAGATATCCAGCAGTTCGCTGCCATGCTCTACGAGGGCGAAGCGAAAGCCGGACTGCGCAGCAATTCGATCCATATCGTGCCGGAACTAGGAGGAAGCCCGGCAGCCGCGCTGAACCTCGCCGCGTTCGCGAGCGAACTGCATCCGCGCATCGTGGGATATGGCTGGGATGCGGCTTCTCTGGCGCGCACGATCGGCGCACGAAGAATGCGGGGTCCAGGCGGCTTGTGGATCGATCCGCTCGCCCACGTGAGGGCTCAGGTACTGCTTGCTGCCCACGCACGCGGATTACAGGCGATAGAGGCGGGTTTCCGCGATACCCGCGATGCGGAAGGTGCTGAGCGGGCGATCAAGGCAGCACGCGCCGACGGCTTCACCGGCATGATCGCGGTTCATCCGGCGCAGGTAGATCCGATCAATAAGGCCTTCCAGCCGTCCCCCGATGAATCTGCAGAGGCACGCGAACTGATCGGTCTGTTTTCGCTCAATCCCGGCGCCGAAATTCTCCCCTTTCGGGGACGGTACGTGGGTCAGGCAGACCTGGTCCGCGCCAAGGTGCTGATCGGCGAGAGTTAGGCTTCGCCCTCGGCGTCAGCGCCTTCTGCCTCGTCCGCAGGCTCTGCGGGTTCCGCAGCACTGGGCTCTTCGGCGCTATCGTCTTGCGTTTCCGCAGCATCGCCATCGGAAGAGGCAGCTGTAGGCTCGTCATCCGATTTCTGCCTCAAGGGAGGAGCCTGTGAAGTCTGCGTGGCAAGCGGGAGCATATCGTCACTGATAGTGCCGCCCAGCACCTCGCCCTCTGCGGTCTGCATCCCGTCATCGGCCGCGACCTCGCCAGGTTCGTCCTGGCAACCTGCCATCAGCAACGCGCCTACGGCAATTATCGCAATACGTTTCATGGCAGCGCACATTCCTTTCCGGACAAGGCGGCGAGAAAATCGCCAGCCCGTCGCTTGAGCGCCTCGTCGAAGGCGTCAGGAGCAGTGACATGGCCCAGCCGCGCCATGCTTGTCACGCCGAATTCTTCGATCCCGCACGGGACGATCCCCGTGAAATGAGAAAGGTCGGGGTCGAGATTGACCGAAAAGCCATGCATCGTGACCCACCGCCTGACACGTACGCCGATGGCCCCGATCTTGGCATCGCGCCCGTCGATATCGCGCGTCCAGATGCCTATCCGCCCTTCGGAACGCCAGCATTCGACCCCGAGGTCACCAAGTGTCGCGATGACCCAGCCTTCGAGTGAGTGGACGAAGCAGCGCACGTCGCGGCCACGTTCCTTCAGGTCGAGCATGACATAGCCGATCCGCTGGCCCGGACCGTGATAGGTATAACGGCCACCGCGACCAGCCTCCACCACTTCGAACCTGGGATCGAGCAGTTCGGCCCCATCGGCACTGGTACCCGCGGTGTAGACTGGCGGGTGCTCGAGCATCCAGAGGAGCTCTCGCGCGTCTCCCTCGGCAATCGCCCGGTTGCGGGTCTCCATTTGCTCAAGCGCTTCGCGATAGGGAACCCGCGCCTTTTCGGCACGCCATTCGACGCTATCGGTGAGCAAATCGTCCATCGTGATTGCGTGGCAATGCCCGCTGCGCTTATCAAGTGGGAAAGAGAGGGTAACGCGATGAAATTCGACTTCGACAAGGGCTGGACCGAGGCGCTTGCAATGATCCGCAGCAATTTCGGGCTGCTGGCCACGATCGCGGGTGTCCTGATCTTCCTGCCGTCCGCATTCGCCGCGATCCTGTTCCCAGACGCGAGCCTGCAGATTGCCGGCGGCAATTCGGCGCAGCCTGACATGGACCAGTTGCAAGCAGCCATGCAGACGCTGGTTGCCGAATATTGGTGGCTGTTCCTGATCGTATTCCTGCTGACCAGCCTTGCGCAATTGGCGATGTTCGCCTTCATGCGCCGCCGCGCTTCACCCACGGTCGGGGAAGCACTCGGAACTGCTGCCGGTCTCCTGCCTAGCTTTGTCGGCGCCTACATATTGCAAGTGCTGGCGCTGACGGTCCCTTACGTGCTGCTTGTGGCATTGCCGGCATTTGCCGGCCTCGCACCGATCGCCCTTGTCGGAGCATTGGTGATGATCCCGCTGGTCATTTACCTGATGATCAAGTTCTCGCTGACGACGGCAGTGATCGGCCTCGAGGGGGAGCGCAATCCCGTCGCTGCCCTTCGCCGGTCCTGGAAGCTGACGAAGGGCAATTCGTTCCGGCTGCTCGGCTTCTATCTCCTGCTGGCAGTTGCCGCTTTCATCCTGTTCCTGCTCGCAGGCTGGATCGTGGGACTGGTCTTCTCGTTCGGGGGTCCGGAAACGGTCAGCTTCGGCACGGCCCTCTTCGCGGGCGTCGTCGATGCCCTATCGTCGGTATTCATGGTCAGCATCTTTGCCGCCATCCATGCCCAGCTGTCGCGCCTGTCGGTGGCGGACGACAGCCTCGAAGCCTAGTTCTTCGGTTCTTTCCAGCCCCAGAACAGCTGGCATGGCAGCACGTTGAGCGCCTCGAACCCGCGTTCGATCCGCTGGAAGTGCGGCGCCATGTAATCGCGCGCCTTGGCGGAGAACTGGTACACGAGAAACGCGCCGCCGGGACGGATGACGCGGTAGGTTGCCTCTGCAATCGCGGGGCCTACGCCCGCTGGCAGGGTCGAAAACGGCAGGCCCGAAAGCACGTAATCGGCGTGATCATGCCCATGTGCCTTGACGATCTCCTCGACATCGGCAGCCGACCCGTGAACGGCAGTAAAGCGACTGTCGATGAAGTGCTTGCGCAGGTAGTCGATATAGAGCGGGTTGGTGTCGATCACGATCAACGCACCATCGCGCGGCAGGCGATCGAGAACGGCCTGGCAGAAAGTCCCGACCCCCGGCCCGTATTCGACGAACAACTTGCATTCGTCCCATTTGACCGGGCCCAGCATCTTTTCGATGGTGAAGCGCGAGGACGGGATGATCGAACCGACCATCTTGGGATGTTCGATAAAACCGCGAAAGAAGACGCCCCACTGGCCGAAAAACCGCGCTGCTTTCTGTTTTAACGAGCGCCTTTCGAGCGCGCCGACATTGTTGCCTCCGGTCAAGTCCGGCCCCTTCACATATCGAAAAGACAAGCACTTGCTGTGGCAGGCACGCTTGGCCATTGCAAGCAGGACCGGCTCGGCGTAGCCCGCAAAGCCTATGGCAGATGCCGATCCTTCCGACGCCGTGACGTCACCGGTCGCCAAGGCGCCAAAGCCCATCTCGCGCGAGCGGATGACGCTGCTGTTTGCAGTTATGCTGACGACGGCTGCCGGTAACACCGCAATGCAGTCGGTCATGCCCTCCATCGGCACGGCCCTTGAAATCGACGATGTCTGGATCAGCCTTGCCTATAGCTGGTCCGCCCTCCTGTGGGTCGTGTGCGCGCCGTTCTGGGCCGATCGATCCGACCGGCGCGGCCGCAAGGCCATGATGGCGCTGGGGATGATCGGGTTCATCATATCGATGGCGCTTTGCGGGCTTGCGCTGTGGTTCGGCCTCATCGGCCTCTTAAGCGGAACGGCAGCGCTCATGGCCTTTGCCGCCGCGCGCAGCCTTTACGGCGGGTTCGGCAGCGCAGCGCCGCCTGCCGTGCAGGCTTATGTCGCCAGCCGCACACCGCGCGCCGAGCGAACGCAGGCGCTGTCGCTGATCGCCTCTAGTTTCGGGCTGGGGACGGTGATCGGCCCTGCACTCGCGCCCCTGATGGTCCTGCCCTTCGTAGGGCTGACCGGGCCCTTCATCATCTTTGCCCTCATCGGGATCATCACTCTCATGGCCCTGCGCCTGAGGTTACCGAACGACGAACCGCAATTCGCAGCAAGGGGCAGCGCCTACGATGCTCCCTATGCGGGCGCCTCGCACTCGGCGGACCTAGACGAGGACGAGGACGAGGAAGAGGTCGAACCGCACAAATTGCGCTGGTTCGAACCGCGCCTGCGCCCCTGGGTCACAGTGGGTCTGCTGGGCGGACACGCGCAAGCGATGGTGCTCGGCATTGCGGGCTTCCTGGTGCTCGACCGGCTTGGCCTGCGCGACACGCCGGCGGAAGGCACTGGCCCGGTTGGCCTGGTCCTGATGGCAGGCGCTATCGCGACCTTGCTTGCACAGTGGGGCCTCATCCCGCGCCTCAACCTGGGACCACGCGGCGCAACGTTATCGGGCATCGCGGTCGCAGGTTTCGGCGTGGCCATGCTGGGCGTTGCCGACGATATCCATTCGATCGCGCTCAGCTTCGCGATCGCGTCGCTCGGCTTCGGCCTTTTCAGGCCGGGATCGACTTCGGGCACATCGCTCGCCGTCACCCGCGCGGAGCAGGGGCAGGCTGGCGGTGTCACAGCCTCGGTTGCCGGTGCCAGCTACATCTACGCGCCCGCGCTCGGGGTATGGCTGTACGGTCATTCCGACTGGCTGGGCTTCGGCCTGATCGTCGCGCTATGCGCCATCGTGTTCGTCTACGGGTGGTTCAGCCTGCAGCCCGACAGCAAGCTGACGCGCGAGCGCACCTAGAGAATTTCGAGGACCTTGTCCTGCGGCCGGCAAAGGCGAACGCCCTTTTCCGTTTCGACCAGCGGCCGTTCGATCAGGATCGGCTCTGCCGCCATCGCTTCCAGCACTGCTTCATCCGAAGCGTCCGGCAGGCCGCGCTCTTCGGCATCGGTCCCGCGCTTGCGCAGGCCCTCCGCAGGAGAAATGCCTGCATCCTTGTAAAGCTGCGCAAGCTTGTCGGCGCTGGGCGGCGTCTTGAGATACTCGATCACCTCCACGTCCACCCCGGACAGGTTCTCCAGGATCGCCAGCGTCTTGCGCGATGTTCCGCATTTCGGGTTGTGCCAGATGGTCGCTTTCATGGGAGGTCTCCTGATGTCTTGGCGCTGCATCTAATCGTCTGATGCGATCAGTGAAAGGCACGCTTGCGATTTTTTCATCGCCTATTGCGCGATTAGCGGTTGCTAATGCGAATGGCTCTCAATAGCAGGGCGTCACGAGATTGAGAATCAATCGCAAGAACAGAAAGCTTTGCATGAAACCGACCACCCTCGCCCTTCTTGCCGCGACAACTGCGCTCGCCACTCCGGCCTATGCAGCGGAAGAGGCGCAGCCCGAACGCGATTACCTGCCCACCGACATCGTCGTCACGGGCGACCGTTCGGACGGCTACGATAACGACGACGGCTCCACGGCTACCAAGACGCCGACGCCGCTGATCGACGTACCGCAGGCGGTTTCCTTCATCACCGAAGACCAGCTCGAAGACCAGTCGATCCGCCAGCTCAATGATGCCCTGCGCTATGTCCCGGGCATCAGCATGGAAACCGGCGAAGGTCACCGCGACGAAGTGTTCATTCGCGGCCAGGAAACCACTGCAGACTTCTACATCGACGGGCTGCGCGACGACGCGCAGTATTACCGCTCGCTCTACAATATCGACCGCGTCGAAGTGCTGAAGGGCGCCAATGCGCTAATCTTCGGGCGCGGCGCGGGCGGCGGTGCGATCAACCGCGTGGCCAAGCGCGCAGAACTGGGCGATGTCTTCACCAGCGGCGAAGCCTCCGTCGATACCTTCGGTGCGTTCGCCCTGCTGGCCGACGTAAACCAGGCCGTGTCGAACGACGTCGCGCTGCGCCTCAACGCGACCTATGAGGAATTCGACAACGATCGCGACTTCTACAACGGTCGCTTCATCGGTGTATCGCCGACGGTAACCGCAGCTCTCGGTGCGGATACGACGTTGATCGCCAGCTATACCTACGACAATGACGAACGCGTCACCGACCGCGGCGTACCCTCGCTCGACAATCGTCCGCTAACCGGTTTCGACAGCACCTTCTTCGGCGATGCCGGTTTCAACCGCTCGGAAGTCGATGTGCACATCGGCCGCGTCCGCCTCGAACATGATTTCAACAGCGGCCTCACTGCCAATGCCACAGTCCAGTTCGCCGATTACGATAAGGTCTATTCCAACATCGTCCCCTCGGGCACCGATGGCGAAACCGTCACGCTTGGCGGCTATCTTGATGCGCAGCAGCGCACAAACTGGATCGGCCAGGCGAACCTCGTCTGGGAAGCGGACTTTGGCGACACCCTGTCCTCTACCCTGCTCTTCGGCATGGAAGCGGGCCGCCAGGATTCGGCCAACCAGCGCCAGAACGTCTCCTTCACCCGCACGGTGGATGCGAGCGATCCCGATGCGCTGCAGCCGAACGAGACGCCGCTGACGGACGTACTGTTCATTCCTCCCTTCCAGCTCGATCCGGTATCCCGCTCGCGCGATAGCGATCTCGAAACGCTCTCCTTCTACATCCAGGAACAGCTCGAAATCGGCCAGTTTCTCGAACTGGTGGCAGGCGTTCGCTGGGATCGCTTCGACCTCGAAACCGTGAACGTGCTCAATGGCCAGCCGGGCGACCGGGTCGACGAGAAGTTCAGCCCGCGCCTCGGCCTGATCGTGAAGCCTACGCCGGACCTGTCGCTCTATGCGTCCTATTCGGAAAGCTTCCTTCCCCAGGCGGGCGACCAGTTCTTCATCCTGTCGCAGGGCGATGCCCAATTCGAGCCCGAGAAGTTCACCAATTACGAACTCGGCGCCAAGTGGGCCCCGCTCGACAAGGTCCTTCTGAGCGCGGCAATCTTCCGTCTTGAGCGGACCAATATCCAGGCTCCCTCGCCCACGGACGAGACGCTGACGGTGCTGGCTGGCGAAAGCCGCATCGAAGGCTTCGAATTCAGCGCGGTCGGCGAGATCGCCGATTTCTGGAAGGCCAATCTCGGCTACACCTATCTCGACGGCGAATTGCTCAACGACAACGCATTCGGCGATGCCGGCCAGCGCTTGCAGCAATTGCCCAAGCACTCGATCAGCGCCTGGAACCGCTTCGATGTGACCGAGCAGCTGGGCTTCGGCTTCGGCGTAATCCACCAGTCGGAGCAGTTTGCAAGCTTCTCCAACACGGTGGTCCTGCCCAGCTACTGGCGCGTCGATGCCGCCGCTTACTACACCGTGAGCGACCGGCTGAGCGTGCAGCTCAACATCGAGAACCTGTTCGACGAAGACTATTATCCGAGCGCGCACGGCAACAACAACATCCAGCCGGCCGATCCCTTCAGCGCACGCATCGGCGTCCGCTTCGAGATCTAAGGGCACTGCACGCACAGAGAGCGACTTTCCTACACGCGCGTTATTGCGCAGTGGGGAAGTCGCTCTTTCTATTGGTCGATCAAGCGTTTGCGTAACGAGGTGTCACCCGGCCCCGGGACAGGGAAGCACGATTCTTCTCGTTTAATTTCAGGGCCTTGAGATGGAATCCCGAAGGCGACACGGTGTCGCCTTTGTCACCTGTTTTCCGGCTCGGCTCGCCCGCTTGCTTCCGGGGGTACGGCAAGCGCAGGCACTTCGCGCGCGGCGTCTTCGCTGCTGATGCCCGGCGCAGGTGCCGCGCTGATCCGTTCCTGCCGGCGCGCAACGCGCCCCGCTCGCTGGATGGCGTTTACCAATCGTGGATAGACACCGCAGCGGCAAAGGTTGGGCACGGCAGCCTTGATGTCGGCTTCGGACGCACCTGGATTGCGATTGATGAGGGCGGCGGCCGCCATGACGATGCCCGGCGTGCAGAACCCGCACTGGATTGCCTGTTCCGCCACCAGTGCCTGTTGGACGGGGTGCGAGCGGTCGCCGCTCAGCCCCTCGATCGTGGTAACGAACCGGCCTTCCGCTTCGCCAATGGTGACGAGGCAGGACCGCAGCGGTTCACCGTCGATATGGACCATACACGATCCGCAATCGCCCGTGCCGCATCCGTATTTGGTACCGGTGAGGTTGGCGGCGTCACGCAAGGCCCACAAGAGGGGCGTATCGTCGTCCATGAGGAATTCGACCGGACGGTCGTTCACAGTCATGCGTGACATGGGTAGCGGGACCTATCGGGCGTAGTGTTCGAGATAGCCGCAGCGATTGCAGCGCCAGCTCTCAATAGCGAGCAGGCTCTTCTTGTCGACCTTCAGTCCCCACCATCTCTTGTCCGGGGCGCCCTTGTGCCAGCAGGGCACATGGCTCTCTCCGTAGCCGCGATCGACCGTGAAGCCTTCTTCCATCCGCCCGTCGCATTTCGGGCAGGTCTTTCCTGCCGCCATCAGCTCTGCCAGCTGTCGTCGATCTTGGACACGCGGCGCTTCCATGCCTCGAAATCGAGGACGCCCGCACCGCCCTGGCTGGCCATCACGGCAAGGTCGCGCTGGTGCACGTCGACCACCTCTTGCGAAATCACGTTGGCCTCGCCTTGGGAAAGGGTCGCGACCTGGATTTCGCAGGCACGCTGGAGCGCCCACATCTTCACGAACATGCCGGAAATGGTCTTGTCCATCACCACCGGGCCATGGTTGCGCAGCATCAGGATCGAGTGGTTGCCGAGGTTCTCGACCAGGCGGTCGCCCTCTTCGGCGCGGACGGTCACGCCTTCGAAGTCGTGATAACCGATCTGGCCCTGGAAATTGCAGGCATAGAAATTGCTCGGGACCAGCCCGTCCTTGTGGCTGCACACTGCCATGGTGGCAGTCGTATGGACGTGGCAGATCGCCGTCGCTTTTTCGCCAAGGTGCTTATGAAAGTGGGCGTGCTGGGTGAAGCCGGCCTTGTTCACCATGTATTGCGACTGGCCGACATTGTTGCCTTCGACATCGATCTTGACGAGGTTCGAGGCGGTCACTTCATCGTAGAGCAGGCCGAAGGGATTGATGAGGAACGTGTCCTTTTCTCCCGGCACGGCAACAGAGATGTGGTTGTAGATGCTCTCGCCCCAGCCGAGGTGGTCGAAGATGCGATAGCAGGCCGCCAAATCCTGCCGGACTTTCCATTCCGCTTCGCTGCATTCGAACTTGGGCTTCATCTGCGTTGCCATGGCGTGCTCTCCTTAGGTCTCTTATTGCAACCTCTATCGCATGGAGGGCCCCTTGCGGGCAAGCTATGCCGCGCAATTGAGCGCTTCCCTTGCGCGCCCCGCCCCGCTAGCGCTCCCCCTTAATGAGCGAGACGGCCAAACTGACGCGCGGAAGCATTGCGGGCCATCTCGTCGGGCAGACCGCGCCCATGGTCATCGGAGTGGCCGCGATAATGTCGGTGGGCCTGATCGATGCCTATTTCATCGGCCAGCTAGGCTCGCAGGAACTCGCCGCGGTCAGCTTCATCTTCCCGATCACCATCGCGCTATCCAGTCTTGGCGTCGGGGTGATGGTCGGGATCAATTCCGTGATCGCCCGCGCGCTGGGCGAAGGCGATGTCGAGCGTGCGGAACGGCGCGCCAATTTCGGAGCGGTCTTCGCGCTCGTGGTGGGCGTGGTCATGGGGCTGGTGCTCTTCCTGCTGCTCGATCCGCTTTTCCGGCTGATGCAGGCGAGCGATGCGCTCCTGCCGCTGATCCGCGCATACATGCAGCCCTATTCACTCGGACTTCCGGTCCTGCTGCTCCAGATGGGCCTCAACGGCGTGCTGCGCGGACAGGGCGAGGCACGCAAGACGAGCTACGTTTCGATCACCTACTCGGTCGCCAACTGGATACTCGACCCGATCCTGATCACCGGCGCATTCGGATTTGCAGGGTTCGGCATAGCGGGGGCCGCCTACGCCTCGATCGCCGGGTTCGGCATCGCGATCCTGGTCGCCCTCTACCTGATCAAGCGCGCGCAATTGCACATCAATCCGACCTCCATCCGCAGCTGCAACCTGGGCGAAAGCAGCCGCGCAATCATAAGCGTTGCCGGGCCTGCGGCCTTTTCCAATGCCATCAACCCCATCGGCCTTTCGGTCCTCACTGCCTTGCTCGCCAGCCAGGGCGAGGCTGCGGTGGCCGGGTTCGGTGCAGCAGGCAGGCTCCAGAGCTTTGCCACCGTCCCCTTGCTGGCGCTGTCGGGATCGATCGGTGCGATCGTCGGCCAGAACTGGGGCGCGCGGCAGCCCGACCGATCCCGCCTGGCGATGCTCTATTCCGCCGGCTTCTGCGTGGTGTACGGGCTGGCGACGGCGATACTGCTTTACTTCACGGGCGGCTGGTTCGCGCAGTTCTTCACCGAGGATCCCGCTGTTGTCGCCGAATTCGAAAGCTATCTGGAGATCGCAGTCTGGGGCTATGCCGGCTTCGGGCTGCTGATCGTGGCGAATGGCGCGCTCAATGCGGTCGACCGGGCAGGTCTCGCCCTTTTCCAGAGTGCCGCACGCGTCTTCCTCGTCATGCTGCCTTTCGGTTGGTTGCTGCGTTCAAGCCTGGGTGCCGAGGCGATCTACGGAGCGGAACTGGTTGCGAATATCGCCGGCGGTCTCCTTGCGTCCCTCATCGTATGGCGCGTCCTGAGAAAGGGTTCCGAGCGTTGAGGGCTATCCCAACCAAACGTTAACCATCATCGTCCATAGCGTTTGCGGAATATCAGGGGATCCGTTGACGTCATGGATGAGTTGCTGGCCGATTTCATCGCCGAAACACGCGAAATGCTCGAACAGAGCGGGACGGAACTCGTCGCGTGGGAAGCCGATCCGTCGGACAGGGCGCGCATCGATACAATCTTCCGTTTCGTGCATACCGTTAAGGGTAATTGCGGCTTTTTCGACTTTCCGCTGCTGGAAAAACTGAGCCACGCAGCCGAGGATGCCCTTGCCGAATGTCGGGCCGGGCGGCGCGAAGCCGATCCCCCGCTGGTCACGGCCGTGCTCGCGATCATCGACCGCATCGGCGAGCTCGCAGACCTTATCGAAGCGGGTGAAGAGCTGGTCGAGGACCAGAACGACATGGCCCTGATCGCCGCTCTGGAGGCCGACGCCGCGATCGAAGTGCAAAGCGACGTCGTCCCTGTCGAGCCCGTTTCCGACGAACAAGACGACGCGGTGACTACGGCTGCCAAACGCAATACGGTGCAGCGCTCGATCCGCCTGCCGGTCGATCTTCTCGACGAGGTCATGAAGGGCGTGTCCGACATGGTCCTGGCGCGCAACGACCTTGCCCGCCGCCTGCGCGAAGCTGGCGAACAGCCGACCATCGACGGCCCGTTCGAACGTCTATCCGCCATCCTCGCAGATGTACGCACGTCGATCACCCGGATGCGCATGCAGCGGCTCGAGCATCTCTTTACATCCCTGCCCCGCCTTGTCCGCGACCTTTCGAGCGAACTTGGCAAGCAGGTCATGGTAGATTTCGAGGGTGGCGAGGTCGAACTCGACCGCGAGATGATCGAGATGATCCGCGATCCGCTCACCCATATCATTCGCAACGCCATCGACCACGGCGTCGAAAGCCCTGTCGAACGGCTGCAGAAGGGCAAGCGCGAAATTGGCCTGCTACGTTTCGCTGCACGCCAGTCGGGCAACCAGATCAGCCTGCTAGTCAGCGACGATGGTGGCGGGATCAATACCGAACGCCTTGGCCAGAAAGCGGTCGCGGCCGGAATTTACACAAAGGCCGAGATCGATCGGATGTCCGATGCGCAAAAGCATCAGCTGATTTTCGAACCCGGCCTGTCGACAGCGGACGAAGTCAGCGCCGTGTCCGGCCGCGGTGTCGGCATGGATGTCGTGCGCGCCAACCTCGAGCGCGTGGGCGGATCCATCACGGTTTCAAGCAAGCCCGGCGAGGGAACGAGCTTCCATCTGCACTTGCCCCTCACGCTCTCCATTATCGCGACGCTTACCGTCTCCAGCGGCGGACAGAATTACGCCATCCCGCGCAGCTACATCGAAGAAATCGTCTTCGGCAGCGCGAGCAGCGTCGAGTTTGCGCAGGCCGGCGCCCGCCGCCTCATTACCTTCCGCGGTCGCCGCGTGCCCTGCCTCTCGCTCGCCGACGTGCTCGGCACGCAAGACAACGAGCGATGCGAGTGGGAAACCAAGACACTCGTGCTCGTGCGCCTGGCGAGCGAAGACGTGTTCGCCCTCGCCGTAGACCGCGTGCACGATCACGAAGACGTGGTGGTGAAACCGATCGCACCCGCGATCATGCAGACGAAGCTTTATGCTGGCACCACCCTCCTCGACGATGGCACTCCGATGATGCTGCTAGATTTGCCCAGCATCGCGCAGATGCGGGGGCTCGTTGGTGAAATGCGCTCCAAACCCGCGATTGCGGACGAGCAGACCCAGAAGAAAGCGAAGAATGGTGTCCCGCTGATGCTCTTCCGGGGGCTCGATGGGCGACGCCGCGCGGTCAGGCTGGAACTCGTCAAGCGCATCGATACCGTGTCGTGCGACGCTTTCGACATCGACGGTGCACGCACGCAGGCTGTCATCGACGGCCGCATCCTCCCGCTTGCCGGGCTGGAACACGGCACCCTGCCCGAAGAACGCTGCCGCCTGATCCGCCTGAGCGACGGCGATAGCGAGCTGGTCTACGCAGTATCCGAAGTTCTCGATGCGGCAGAGATGACCGACGAATTGGTCGTCTCAGCCGACGATGCATCGATCGAAGGGGTCACGCTGGTGGAGGGCAAGCCCGTACCGCTGATCGATGGCCATACCCTGTTCTTCCGCTATTCGACGCCCAAGCGCATCGAGCAACCGCTCAAGTGCCGAATCCCGCAAGACAGCGACTGGGCGCGGACCATCCTCGAGCCCCTCGTAGAGGCCGCCGGCTACCGGATCGCCGAGGAGGATGACGACGACGCCGATCTTGCCATCGAGATCGCCGGAAATACGGCTCCTCACGGGCCCGCCAAGGAGACCATCCGGTTGCGGCCCGACCCCGAGGACGCAGGAGACGGATCGATCTATCGCTACGATCGCGAGAGCTTGCTGGCAGAACTCAAGCGCGTACGCACCGGGAGGGCAGCATGAACGATTTGCTTTTGATGTGCACCATCGCCGGGCGCGATGCAGCGATCCCTGCACTGCGCGTCCAGACAATTCTCGAGATCGACGACGTCACGCCGATTCCGGGCACGCCGGATTTCATTTGCGGCCTGACGCCGCTCCGCAGCCAGGCGCTGACCGTAGTCGACTGCGCGCTGGCGCTTGGTTTCGACCAGCCCTGCTCTTCCCCCGATCGTCGCGCCGCCGTGGTCGAGATCGACGGGCACCTCTATGCGCTCCTGGTCGATTCGGCGCAGGACGTGTCCGAGGCACGCAGCGATCTCGTCGCCATCCCGGGAGGTCTTGGCGAAGGCTGGCAACGGGCAGGCCTCGGCATGGTCGAGACCGAAACGGGTCCGGTGGTGCTGGTCGATATCGAAAAGATCATAGCGGGACCACCCGCGCTCGCTGCTTAAGCGATTGGTTACCGACTGTATTTATGATGCAGCTCGAAACTCAAGGGACGTAAACATGAAAAGCTGCCTTATCGTCGACGATTCACGGGTGATCCGGAAGGTTTCGCGCCATATTCTGGAGTCGCTGGAATTCTCCGTGGAAGAAGCCGAGAACGGCAAGGAAGGTCTCGACAGGTGTGCCGAAAGCATGCCCGACGTCATTCTTCTCGATTGGAACATGCCCGTGATGACGGGCATCGAATTCATCACCCAGCTACGCCAGCGCGAAGGCGGTGACAGGCCCAAGGTGGTTTTCTGCACCACGGAAAACGATGTCGCCCACATTCGCGAAGCCATCAGTGCCGGCGCGGACGAATATGTGATGAAACCGTTCGATCACGAAACGTTGCAGATCAAGCTCCAGCTTGTTGGCATGGCATAAACGGGAGCAGCACGATGGTTGCAGCTCTGCGCCAGAATACCGCTGAGAAACCCGCAGACGTCGCCGAAGACAAGCGGGTGAAGATCATGCTCGTGGACGATTCGCTTACTGTGCGGACCGTCTTCTCGCGCATGCTTGCCAAGGAAGCCGATTTCAACGTCGTCGCCACGGCCAGCACTGCCGAACGCGGCCTGGACGAACTTCGCTCCCAGGCGGTCGACGTGATCATGCTCGACCTCGAAATGCCCGGCATGGGTGGGCTCGAAGCACTTCCAAAGCTTCTCGAGGTCTCGCCCACGACCAAGGTCCTGGTGATATCCTCGCTCACTGCCGAAGGGGCAGAGCATACGGTCGAAGCCCTGCGCATGGGCGCGGCTGACACCATGCTGAAACCGAGACCGGGCGGGTTCGACGACGATTACCGCGACCAGCTCATGGACAAGATCCGGGCGCTGAAGGGCCTGCCTGCGGATGTGGCGAGGCGCGCCTGTGCAAGGCCGGTTGCCCGCCGCGCCGGCAAGCAGCCGCAGGTCGTTGCGATCGGCGCCTCGACGGGCGGCATTCACGCGCTCAACCTGTTCCTGCGCAAACTGCCGAAGGATTTCACGCTGCCGATTTTGATCACGCAGCACCTGCCCGGCAATTTCATCCCGGTGTTTGCGCGTCAGATGGAGGTCGCGTCCGGCCGCCAGGCGGTGCTCGCGGACGAGGGCGTGGAGATCGAACGCGGCAAGCTGATCATCGCGCCGGGACACGGCCACATGGTGGTGCGCCGCAAGGGCACGCGATACGAAACCGGGCTTGCCTATCATCCTGTGAAGAGCGGTTGCACTCCATCGGTGGATCCGATGTTCGAAAGCCTTGCCGAAGCTTATGACGGCGAAGTCGCCGGAGTGCTGCTCTCGGGTATGGGCCGCGACGGCACGGACGGGGCCGAATCCATCGTAAAGGCCGGCGGTTCGATCTACGCACAGGACGCGAAAAGCTGTGCGGTCTGGGGAATGCCGCGTGCCATTACCGAGATGGGCCTGGCGACGGCATGCCTCCCGCCGGAAGAACTCGCGCAAAGCATTCTGGACAAGGCGGGAGCGCAGGCATGGCGATAGACGATGCCTCCCATCGTATCATCGCCGATCTCCTTGCGTCTCGTACCGGGCAGCAACTGACCGAAAGCCGCCGCTGGCGTGTTTCGACTGCACTATCCGGTCTGTTCCGCGAAATCGGCATCGAGAATGTCGATCAACTCGCCTGCATGCTGGAAAGACCGGGCGAATACCGGCTTGCGACGCGCGTCGTCGAGGCTCTCCTGAACAACGAGACCTATTTCTTCCGCGATCACGTGTATTTCAACACTTTGGCAAGCACGGTTCTGCCCGAACTCGCCAAGAAGCGCGCGAGCACGCGACGGTTGACGATTTGGTCGGCAGGCTGTTCCACGGGACAGGAGGCGCTGAGCCTCGCCATGATCTTTGCCGAACAATCCGGTCGTTGGCAGGACTGGACCATCGAAATCGTTGGCACGGATATCTCCGGCAAGGCCATCGAGCAGGCCCAGAGCGGCGTCTATTCGCAGTTCGAAATCCAGCGCGGCATCTCGGTTGCGCAGATGCTCAATTTCTTTGCCGAAGCGCAGGGTGGTTGGAAGGTCTCCGAGAAGATTAAGGCCATGACGCGCTTCGAGCGGCAGAACATTCTGGATTTCCCACCTTCACCAGGCAAGTTCGACCTCGTCCTTTGCCGCAACGTGCTGCTCTACTTCGCGCCAGAAACGCGCAGGACCGCATTCGACAAACTGGCCAGTGGGCTGGCTTCGGATGGTCTCCTCATGCTGGGCGCTGGGGAAACCGTCGTCGGGCAGACAGACCGGTTCGAGCCTTCAGGCCTCGGCTCTGCACTGTACTGTCCTGCGATCGGCAAGGCAGCAGCGCCGCGCAAATCGATCGAAAACATTCTGCGACCGGCAGCGGCCACGGGCTGAAAGTGACCTTTTTCGCTTTCGATTTTTCGGAACGGTAAACGCCGATTTTACCGTTCCTTAGTCATTGCGATCTAATCCTCGTGGACTTGATTTGGAAAAGAACGCTTATTCAGGGGGCGAACGCGTGGCAAAGCTGAGTGACAAGACCAGTCACCGCACGCAATTCTTGCTGTTCGCACCTATGGTGGTGTTAGCCGCGATCGTGTGCGCGACCGCAATCGGCGCGACGATGGCGATGTACAATTCGCTCGAAATAATACCCCTGATTTTCCTCGGGGGAACCGCCGCCTATACCCTCGCGACAGCAGCATTCGGGCTCATGGGCGCGCGGCACATGAAGAACCTGGAGACGCTCAGCAACACCGACAGCCTGACATTCCTGCCAAATCGGCGCGCGCTTCATTCCAGCATCCAGCGCGAAATCCGGAACGAGCAGGAAGTGGCCCTGGCAATGATCGATCTGGACGGCTTCAAGCTGCTCAACGATCACTACGGCCACTTTGTCGGTGATACTGCGATCAAGGAAGTCGGAAGCATCCTCGAAGAGGTCTGTGACGGCAACGCGCTGGTTCACCGTCTCGGCGGCGACGAATATGCAATCATGATGTCTGGCAACCTGGCCGGCACCCTTCTGGAGGGCATCTGCCGCCGTGTCATCGAACGTCTCGCCAAGCCCGTGGCCGTTGAGGACCGGCGACTGACCCTTGGGGCCAGCATTGGCCTGGTCCGTCGTATCCCGCGCGATTCCCTCACTTCCAGTGAACTGCTGCGCCGCGCCGACGTTGCCATGTACGCTTCCAAGCGTGGCGGGAAGATGCGCTGCACCTGGTTCTCCGAAGCATTCGACCAAAGCCGCGAGCAGCTCAAGGAACTGGACGACGAGCTGCGTTCCGCTCTCGCCAATGGGGAATTCCTCCTGAACTACCAGCCGCTGGTGGACAGTCAGACCCGCAAGGTGGTCGCAGTGGAGTGCCTGATGCGTTGGGAGCGTCCGGACGGCAAACGCGTCGGTCCGAATATCTTCATTCCGGTCGCAGAAGAATCGGGCCTGATCAATCCGATCGGGCTCTGGGTCCTTCGCAAAGCCTGCCAGGATGCGCTGGCGTGGGACGGCATTACTCTTTCGGTGAACATCTCGGCCGCCCAGCTGCGCAATCCCGAATTCCCGATCCAGCTCGGTCATATCCTGGAAGAAACCGGCTTCGATCCCGAGCGCCTGGAACTCGAGATTACCGAGACTTGCCTGGTGCTCGACCCGATCGTGGCAGAACGCAGCCTTGCCGTGATCCGCGGCTTCGGTGTGCGCGTGGCACTCGACGATTTCGGCACGGGATATGCTTCGATCGGCTTCCTTCGCCAGTTCCGCTTCGAAAAGCTCAAGCTTGATCGCAGCCTGGTGGTCCAGGCAGGCGAAGATGATGCCAGCCGCGCCATGATGCTCTCGAGCATCACGGTGGCCCGCGCCATGAAGATGGGTGTCACTGCCGAGGGTGTGGAAACCGAGGAACAGGCCGATCTGGTCCGGGCCGCAGGTTGCGACCAGATCCAGGGTTGGCTCTATTTCAAGGCCATGCCGGCCGAGGAAATCGAGCAGCACCTCGATCGACCGATTGCGATCGCGACCACCACCGCGATCGATCCCGGCAAGGCCAACGCAGCCTAACCGATCTTAACGCACGGTTTTCAAGAAAGACCGGCGCGAAGGCAACCGCGTTTACCATATCGAAAGCCTGTCTGGTTACCACGAGCTGTTCCTCAGAGGGGTAGTCATGAACGCCATCAGCAATTTCGACAAAGATCTGTCCGACGAGATCGCAAGTGTCAGCCTTTCGAACGAGGCGCCGGAAGTGGAAGAGTACCGCTACTGGCTGGCGAGGTGGTTCAATTCCCAGACCCTCGCGAACAAGATGAAGCTTGCCGTTCTCGCGCCGATGATCGGCACCTTCCTCATCTCGATTTTCGCTTACATCGGTTTCAGCAGCGATGCCGCGCAACCCGTTATGAGCGGGCTGATCGTCCTGGCGGCAGTGATCTGCCTGGTCCTGGGATATCTGGCGACACGCAGGATGATCCTGGACACGATCCGCCCCCTTAAAGCCGTTTCAGCCGGAATGGATGCCTTGGCCAAAGGTGATCGCGACATTTCGATCATCGGTACATCCCGCAACGACGAGATCGGCGATCTGGCCCGTGCACTGGAAATTTTCCTCAAGTCGGGCCACAAGCTCGACGAGTTGTTCGCTGGCCGCAAGGAGGCCGCAGAGCGCCGTAAGCGCGATATCGCAAAGCTGGCCGGATCTTTCGAACACGAAATCGGCGAGGTCGTCTCCGGCGTCGCCGCCGCTTCCAGCCAACTTCACCGGACCGCCGAAGAAATGGCCGCCACTGCTGAAGTGGCCGCGGTCAAGGCTTCCGAAGTCAGCGGGGCAATGGAACAGGCGTCGAGCGGGGTCACCGCAGCTGCCGCTGCATCGGACGAGTTTGCCATGTCCATCGGCGAAATCAGTCGCCAGGCGGCGCACTCTGCCGAACTGGCACGCAAGGCTGCCGATGACGCTGGCAGTGCCGACCAGACGATTTCGGCTCTCGCCTCTTCCGCCGAACAGGTCGGGCAGATCGTGGAGCTGATCCAGTCGATCGCCAAGCGCACCAACCTTCTCGCACTCAACGCCTCCATCGAGGCCGCGAGAGGCGGCGAAGCAGGCCGCGGCTTCGCTGTGGTCGCCAGCGAGGTCAAGGAACTAGCCACGCAGACCAGCCGGGCGACCGAGGAAGTGGCCGAGCAGATCCGCACCATGCAGAATTCGACCGGCGCCAGCGTGAATGCGCTGCGCTCGATCGGCGACCAGATCAAGCAGCTGGAGACGACTGCAATTTCGATCGCAAGCGCGGTCGATCAGCAGTCCGTCGCCGGTCAGGACCTGGCCCGCAGCATCGACCTGGCCGCTCGCGGGACCGACGATGTCGCCACCCATATCGGCGCGATGCGCGATACCAGCCTGGCGACCGGCGCCTCGGCGAGCCAGGTGCTCGCTTCGGCCAACGATCTCGAAGGCCAGGCATCGACGCTGCGCAGCCGTGTCGACAACTTTCTCGTCAACGTCCGCGCAGGCTGAAAAACGGGTCGCGGGTCGCTCCCGCGACCAGCCTTACTCCCACCAATAGGGCATGCGCTTCGCACTGCCGGTATCCACCTCGTTCATGCTGCGCGCGTCGTAAAGACGGCCGCCCAGCATGACCTGTTCGATATTGTCGGAGTTGTGAATGTCCGCGGCCGGATCGTCGGTCAGCACGACCAGATCGGCCAGTTTGCCGACTTCCAGGCTGCCCACGTCGCGTTCCATCCCCAGCGACTTTGCCGGTTCGATCGTGCCAGCACGCAAGGCTTCGACAGGGCTCATACCGCCTCTCGCGAAGCTCCACAGTTCCCAGTGCGCGGCAATGCCGGGCTGCTGGCCATGCGCACCGATGCTGACCTTGACGCCCCGCTGCGCCAGCTTCCGGGCTTCGCGCGCTGAATTGTCATCGACGAAAGCCCATTCCGGTGCCTTGGTCCGCCGCGCGGTGCTGGCAAGCAACAGCTTTGGCGGCGTGTGAACCAGCAACGGATTGTCGAACACGTCCGTCGCCTGGCGCCAATAGGGATCGCCGGCGAGACCGCCATAGGTGACCGTGAGCGTGGGCGTGTAATTCGTGTCCGACTGCGCGAACATCTGCAGCACATCCTCGTACATCACGTCGAGCGGGATATTGTGCTCCAACGTCGAATTGCCGTCCACGATCAGGTTCATGTCCATGCCGAACAGCGAACCGCCTTCTGCCACGACCAGCATGTTCTCCGCGCGCGCAGCAGCGGCAACCTGCTGGCGTTGTTCGCGGCGGGGCTGGTTATAGTTTTTCACCGAAATGCCGCCCTGCGCCTTGATCCGGCGGACATGGGCGAGCGCGTCCTCGTAGCTGTCGACGCGCGCATAAACGCTTGGTGCCTTGGCCCCGTAGATGATCTCTCCGGTCGAGAAGATGCGCGGGGCAAGCAGCGTTCCTGCCTGCTGGCGTTCAGCCGCAGCAAAGATCATGCTGGCAGAGGATGAGGGATCGTGGATCGTGGTCGTCCCCATCGCCAGGTTCTGGACGAGCGACCAGTTCTGCTGCGGGATAAGGTCGCCGGTCCCTTGCGGCCCGTGGGCGTGGGCATCGACAAGGCCCGGAATGATGGTCTTGCCACTCGCATCGATACGGACCGCACCGTTCGGCACATCGACCTGAGATGCAGGCCCGATAGCCGCAATACGGTCGCCATCGATGAGGATAGTCGCGTCCTCGATGGTTCCGGCACCATCGCCGGCCATGGTGTGCACGCGCGCTCCGGTGATGGCCACCAGGCCGCTCGACTTGTCGGCCGCGATCGTACGCGCCATCGACGTACCGGTGTCCGGCGGCGAGAACTTGGGCGCGTCTTCCGCTTGCGGCGCGCCTGGGGTCAGCGCCGATGTGCTTGCCCTGTATAGGGTCGGCCCCATCGACCAGTGCAAGGTCGAACCGTTCTCAGTCCAGCCGATGTAATCCGCGCCGCCCGTGCTCACCTTGGTCACGGGAAGCGAACTAGCCGTTTCGCCGACCGTCACGGCCTGCCCGCCCGGAAGCAGCGGCATGGCGAAGACCTCGTAGTTCTGCCGGAAAGCTACGTAATCGCCGCGCGGGCTTACGCGGAAGTCATTGGCCAGTTCTCCCTGCGCGTGAACGCGCCGGGCTTCGCCATCGAGATCGCTGGAGATCAACTGCAATTTGCCATCCGCGCTGGCGAGCATGAACAAGCGATCGTCGTCGCCGAACTGCGGGGTCGAACCGTTACGGGTAACCAGTCGCGCATCGCCACCGCCCGAAGGCACCACGTAGACGCCCTCGTTCTCGGAAAAATCGGGCGACGTCAGATAGCCGCCACTGCGCTTTTCGAAGGCGATGACGCTACCGTCGGGCGAGAATTGCGGGACGGCATAATGCCCACGCTGGCGCGTAACTGTGCGTTCTGCGCGGCCGCGCGCATCGGTAGTGACGATCTGGCCGAGGCCTTCATCGCTCCATCGCACGAAAGCGATGCGCGAACCGTCACGCGACCACGTCGGCCAAAGTTCGAGTGTATCTCCGCCGCCGGAGGTCAGGCGCTGCGGCGCGGCGTTGCTACCGACAGGCTTGGTGAACAGCTTGCCCAGGCTTTCGAAGACGATCGTCCGGCCGTCGGGCGATACAGTCGCAAAGCGCGGGATCTTGGCAGTAAAAGTGTCTGGTGCGACCTCGATCACGGGATGCGGCGCATCGGCAACCGCACGCGTATCGTCGATGCTGAACGGAATGTCGCGCGCGCCTGACCCGTCGGCTTCAACGCGCCACAGCTTGCCCCCCGCCCATGTCACGATGGACGCGCTATCGGGCGTCCAGTCCATCATGGGATAGACGCCGTAAACCGCCCAGGTTTCCTGCATGTCCAGATCGAGCTTGCCATAAACCATGCGCTCGCGGCCGCTTGCGATGTCCTTGACCCAAAGCTGGGACTGGTCCTTGTCGCGGCGCACGAAAGCGATGCTCTTGCCATCGGGGGAAGGCGTCGGACGCACCGAACCGCCGAAACCGCCAACGGCAGTCGTCACTTCGCCCGTATCGATGTCGTAACGTTCGACATTGAAGATGCCCTGGGTGCTGTCCTGGGCGTATTCGAAGATCGGCCCGCCCGTGACATTGCGGGTGTAGTAGATCGCATTGCCGTCAGGCGCGTAGATCGGTTCGCCCAATTCCTTCTGCAGGGCCTCGCTGGCGCGCTTCACCAGCTGGACACCGCCGCCACCCGAGACGTGGTAGAGCCAGATTTCGCCTGTGCCCAAGCTACGCTGGGTGGTGAAATGCTTCTTCGCCACGATATAGCGACCGTCGGGAGACCAGCTTGGCTGGTTGATCAGGCGGAAGTCCTCTTTCGTGACCTGCCGCTTGTCCGAACCGTCGCGGTTCATGATCCAGATATTGTCGCCGCCGCCCCTGTCTGAAGTGAAGGCGATCCGGTTGCCGTCGGGAGAGAAACGGGGCTGGACTTCCCAAGCCAGGCCCTCTGCAATTCGCGTCGGGGTGCCGCCGGTTATCGGCATAGTGTAGATATCGCCGAGCAGCGCGAATGCGAGCGTCCGGCCGTCGGGCGACACGTCGACGTCCATCCACGTGCCTTCTTCGGTGCGGATCGGCACTTCTTTCAGAACGGTGCCAGCCGGAGCCATGACGTCCCACTTTTCGGTGAAGGTTTTCTCGCCCTCAATCGGCACGGTTGCCGGCGCTGCGTCCACAATCTCCCCGCTTCCGTCGGGCGGCAGCGCGTCTTGCGAAGCGTCGACTTCCTGTTCCTCGACCGGATTGGGGCTCGGCTCGGCATCCTGCGCATGAGCGGCAGTCGCGCACAGGACGAGCGCGAGGGTGGAGGCAATACTCGATTTCATGACGGTCTCTCTCCCGGACATTCGGGGGCGACTTAGACCGTGCGTGAGGAGCTTTGCAAACGGGCGTTCGACGAACGACCGGAATTCAGGCAACGCTCGAGCGTTCGACAAGCTTTACAGGCACCCGCCTGACGCCTTGTTCTGCATCGCCTGCCAGCGCGGTTTCGACGAGCAATCTTCCAGCCTCCGCAAAATCCGGTTCCACGGTGGTCAGTGGCGGATTGCTGAATTCGCCCGACCCCAAGCCGTCGAAGCCCACCACGCCCACGTCCGAAGGCACGCTGAGGTCGCGAAGGGCAAGCTCCTCCAGCGCGCCAAGCGCCATCGCATCACACGCGAAGAACAGTCCGTCGAAATCCGTGCCGCTCTCCGTCAATCGGATGATCGCATTGCGGCCTTGCGAGACCCGGTCCGACCCTATCGAAACGAACGCAGGTCTCGCTTCGAGGCCCGCGGCTTTCATTCCGGCCTGGTAACCTTCGAACCGCTCGCGGAACTGCTTTTGCGAGGAATTGGGATCGCCGACGAAGACGATGTCCTTTGCACCGCCCTTGACCAGCCGTTCGACCGCGAGGCACCCGCCGGCCATATTGTCCGACCGGACCCACACCGCGTCATCGAAGGGAGAGCCCCAGAACGCGATGGAAGAACTTTCGTCTGCCACGGTGCGGAAATAGTCCCATGCGGGCCCGTTGGTGGCGGTGCCGATCACGACCACGCCATCTGCCTGTCGCCGCGCCACGTAATGGCCGAAAAGTTCGTCTTCCTGCGCTTGAAAGGACACGAGAGCCTCGTAACCCCGCTCTGCGGCGGCCGCACACGTGCTTCCCAGCAAGCTGTAATAGAACGGATTGATGGCTGCGGGCCCTTGGCCATCGCGGCCGATCACGACGATTGCGATGCTGCCGGTTTCGCCTTTGCGCAAGCCAGCGGCACGCATGTTGACATGATAGCCCAGTTCCGCCGCGGCCTGTTCCACCCTGCGGCGCGTGGCTTCGGTAATCGTTTCGGACCCCGAAAGGGCCCGGCTGACCGTCGATTGGCTTACGCCGGCCTTCTCCGCGACATCGATCGACGTCACACGGTGCGGCTTGTTTGTCGTCATACCTCTCTTTCGCTCCCTCGGCGCCCCTCTATAGCTAGTGGAAAGACGCGTCGAGTAAAGCCGCCCTGCTCTTGCACCATTTCCTGCCTCGTGGGATGACCAAGGCAGTATCCGGAAGGAACAGAATGGAACAGAGGCGCGAAGATCGACATTTCGTACGCGTTGCCGGTGCGTATCGGGAACGGCAGGGAGGGTCTCGCGATGTCTGGATCAAGGATGTTTCCGAGACAGGCTGCCGGTTCTTCGACAAGTTTTCGGTTCTCAAGGTCGGTACGGAAGTATCGCTCAAGCTCGGTAACGTCGGACCGCTGCACGCCCACATCCGATGGCGAGAGGGCAGCCTGGTCGGCGCCGAGTTCGACCACCCCCTTCACGAAGCAGTGCTCGGCCATATCGTCGCTTTCATGTCTCAAGACGAGGACTGACCTGCACTTCCTGTGCGAGCACTTGCGGTCGGGTCGAGCCGGATGCAGAGACGCAGAAATGGTTCGTGATCTCCCGTGAAAACCCGGCAACGCATCTTGCGAGGGGCGGCCGCAAATTTCGGCTCGCTGGCGACGCGGGTCGCAGCGCAATTTCTTACCCTCCCGATCCTGTTTTCAAGCTGGGATGCCGAGCGGGTCGGCGCCTGGCTGTTGCTGTTTGCCCTGCCTGCCTATTTCGGCTTCATCGCCACTGGATTTGCCGGGGCGGGCGGCACCGCAGCAGTGGCAGCGCACGAAAACGCTGATACGTCGCAAGCCAGGGCGCACTTCCGCTCGTCATGGTTGATTGCGACTGCGGCCACTCTCGTTCTAGCGGCAATCTTTCCTCTGGCACTGGCGCAGACGGGCGCCGCCATCGAGTCTCTGCGCTCGGTGCCGAAGGAGATGCTCGGCCAGACGCTTTTTGCGCTCGCCATCTACATTTTCGCAAGCAGCCAGGTCGCGGTGCTCGAGATCCCGTTTCGCGCGGTCGGCCGCTATGCCGATCATATTGCCTTCAATTCGGCCAGCATACTGGTCGAGATCGTTGTCATCGCCGCGTGCGTTAGCCTGTTGGACAGCATGGCAACGCTCGCCATGGCATTGGCGGTGACACGCATTGCGGCCGCAATCTGGATCGCTGCCCTGGCGCGGCGCACTGCCCCAGCGCTGTTTCATGGACCATCTTCTATGCTGCGGGAATCGACGAGGACGCTGTTGCTGCCCTCGCTCGCGCTCATGCTGCTGCCACTGGTGCATGGCCTCAACCTGCAGGGTTATGTGATGGTGATCGGCATTTCATCGGGCGCCGCCCTCCTGGCCGGTTTCGTCGCGACCCGGACACTCACCCGGCTGCTCGATCTTTTCACCAGCTTCAGCTTCTCGATGCAGTACTATGAAAGCACCCACCTGGACCCGGAGGACCTGGAAACCAGAAGACGTTTGCTGGCCATAATGACGATACTTGCGGTCTGTATCGCCGTCGTGTTCTCCGGCGCTTTGCTTATCCTTGGTGACTTCGCGCAGCGCGTCTTCACCCGCGCGCAAACGCCGTTCGATCCGATCGTGGCAGCGGTGCTGTTGCTTGCCGCCAGCTTCCGCGCACTGGCCGCCGCTCCCTTCGCCATGATCGCCGCAGCCAATCGCCACAGCGGGACCGTCACGTGGTATTTCGCTGCCTCTCTGGCGGGGATATTTGTGGCCGCATTTCTTGCGGACAAGGGCCATGCCCTGCCCCTGGTGGTTGCACCGATAGCCCTTGCAGAACTGTTCCACCTCATCCCTGCCTTCAGGGGGGCATTGCGGTTGTCCGGGCTGAGTTTCGGCGCGTTTACCGCAAGCCTGCTGTCACGGCAGCGGATAGGCGACATAACCTGGGCGCTGAGGGAATTGCGGAGAAAACGCTGAGCGCCTTGCCGGGCAGCACGCTGACGGCCTACCCTTCGCGCCGCCGTGTATGACCTGCTGCTCCTCGCATCGCTGCTGACGTTCGTTGTGACGAGCGTAGTCTACCTGCGGCATCCATCGGCCTGCATCATGCATCCGACCACTTTCTACCTGGCTTTCCATGGCCTGGTATTCGTGTTCCGGCCGCTTGTCGCCCGGGTCTATGATTTCAGTTTCGTCTACAGATTGTACGATTTCCAGCCGTCTATGAGCGACAAGATCACGGTAATCCTGGCGACGAATCTCGCCATGATCGTGTTCGTCGCCGCATCGCTGTACGTCGCCCCGAGATTACCGGTCGCGCTCGACCAGAACCGGTTCGAGAGCGCTCGCGCCGCGATGAAGCGCCCCATCCTGACAGTGTGCGCGGTTCTCGCCCCCTTGGCTATCTGGTCGCAGCTCGGAAACTGGCAGAGGCAAGCGGACAATTACGGGTCGATGATCCGCGATCTGTCGACCGGCGCGGCAATCAATACCGATGCGATCGGCTGGTTCACCGATGCTGCCTTGATCCTTGCACCGATAACCGTGCTGCTGATCTGGCTGGCACGTTATCGCTGGTGGAGTTGGGGCTTCTTCGTTGTCTTCGTGGTCTTGCAAGGTGGTGGCGGTACGCGCGGACCGATCATCTATACCGCCGTCGCGATCGGGATCCTCGCCTTGCTTGAATATCGCAAGCGGTGGGTGGACTGGCGCGCTGCCACGCTTGCCGGGCTTGCGATCCTTGCCTTCAACCAGATCGTCACCGACAGGGGAGCTGCCTTGCGCGGCCTCGCAGGCCAAGCCGGCGAGGCCGATTATGCGACCAACTTCGAACTAAGGCCCTTCGAAGGCATGGATTTCGCGAACCTCGAATATTTCGAGTACATTGTCTACGCGGTGCCCCAGCGCACGGGCACTTACGACTATTTCGCCAGCAATCTGCAGATATTGACCGAGCCCGTTCCTCGCGTCTTCTGGAAGGACAAGCCGGTCGGATCTCCGATCCAGTATTTCAGCCTATGGGATTACGGCACCCCGATCGGCATGACCGCATCGCTGCCCGGCCAAGGCTGGATGGCGCTCGGCTATCTTGGTGTGGCGATTCAGGCGCTGTTCTTCGCTCTACTCTATTCCGCGGCCTTTTCCCTCTTGCTGGGCCACCGGGCGACTCCGACGCGGCAAATCCTGTATGCGCTGATCGTCGCCACCGCGATAAACGTTTTTCGCGATGGCACGCTGGTGACATTCGCCCGTCAGATGCCGTTCTATATCGGACCGTTCCTCATGGTCCTTGCTCTCAAACGCATCCTGACCCAGCCAGAAATGAGTCGCGCGCTCGATAGCCAAGGGCCGGTAGCGGAATTTCTTGCGCAGTCGCCCGGCGAAAGGCGGCGGATCCTGGCCGCACAATCGGCGCAGCGCGATCGCCCACCTGAAGCTACGAATCAAGTTGCGGAAAGCAACCGAGACTGGCGCTTGCCCTAATCATGGGTTAGCCTGTCCTTCATGGGAGAGAGACCGATGAGCGACCGCGCCACTGATTTCGATGTTTTGATTGTAGGTGCCGGTATTTCCGGCATCGGCATGGCAGCGCACATGACGGCGAAATCGCCGAATCGCAGCTATGCGATTCTCGAACGGCGCGAAAATCTCGGGGGCACCTGGGACCTGTTCCGCTATCCGGGCATTCGCTCCGACAGCGATATGCACACGCTTGGTTTCGACTTCGAGCCGTGGAAACACGAAAAGTCGATTGCCGATGGTCCGGCCATCCTCGACTACCTGGAAAGGATCGCCGACGAACGCGGCATCCGCAAGCACATCCGCTTCGGACACAAGGTCATCGCCGCCGACTGGCGTGGTGCGGACGCGCGCTGGCATGTCACCGTCGAAGGCGAGGACGGGGAGCGCAAACACCTGACCGCCAACTGGCTGTATCTGGGCTCGGGCTATTACGATTACGACGAGCCTTACGACCCGGGTTTCGACTTCGGCGAGTTCGAAGGACAGGTGATCCATCCGCAATTCTGGCCCGAAGATCTCGACTATGCCGGCAAGCAGGTCGTCGTGATCGGTTCGGGCGCGACAGCCGTCACCATAGTGCCGTCGATGGCCGACAAGGCGTCCAAGGTCACCATGCTCCAGCGCACGCCGACCTGGATGTTCTCGCGCCCTGCGAAAGACGCGGTCGCGAATTTCCTGCGCAAGGTTCTGCCCGAAGAAACGGCGTACCGGATCACCCGCTGGAAGAATATCAAGATGCAGGATTTCAGCTTCAAGATGGCTCGCACCAAGCCGCAGAAGGTGAAGGATGGCCTCCACAAACGCATTCGCAAATCGATGGGCAAGGACTACGACCTGACGCCGTTCACCCCGCCCTATGATCCGTGGGACCAGCGACTGTGCCTCGTTCCGGACGACGACCTGTTCCAAGCATTGAAGAGCGGTAAGGCGGACGTTGTCACCGGCCACATCAAGGCATTCGAAAAAGGCGGCGTCCGGCTGCAGGACGACACATTCCTGCCAGCCGACATTGTTGTCACTGCTACAGGCCTCAAGCTTGCGGTCGCTGGCAAGATCGACCTGTCGCTCGAAGGAGAAAAAGTCGAGCTGGCGGATCACTTCTATTACAAGGGCTGCATGTTCTCGAACATTCCGAACCTTGCCGTGGTGTTCGGTTATCTCAACGCCAGCTGGACCCTTCGTGCGGATATCAATTCCGATTACGTGTGCCGCGTTCTCAACGAGATGGATGCGGTCGGCGTCGACGTGGCCGTTCCGGTGCTTCCCGAAAAGCACGGCCTGGAAGAAGACGATATCTTCGACTTCTCGTCCGGCTATATCCAGCGCGGGAAAGCCATCATGCCGAAGAATGCGGTGGGCTATCCTTGGCGCCTCAACCAGGAATATGTGCAGGATCGCAAGCGCATGCGCGAAGAACCCATCGACGATGGGATCCTCGCCTTCAGGCGCAAGGGCGCAAATTCGAAGTCGCCCGACGAAACTCTCGAAGCTGCGGAGTAGCTTTCCGCGTCAAGCGCCACTACGTCTGACCGCATGACCAAACGCATCTACACCGCAGGCCTCGTCGTCATCGGAGACGAGATCCTTTCCGGACGCACGCACGACAAGAACATCGCCCAGGTAGCGAGCTGGCTGCAGGTCCAGAATATCAGGCTCGCCGAAGTGCGTGTGGTCCCCGATGTGATCGACACCATCGTCGGGGCAGTGAATGCCCTGCGCGAAAGCTACGATTACCTGTTCACGACCGGCGGCATCGGTCCGACGCACGACGACATCACGGTCGATGCAGTGGCAAAGGCGCTGGGTGTCGATGTCGTCATCCACCCGGAAGCACGGGCAATCCTCGAACGCTATTACGAGGACAAGGGCGGGCTGAACGAAGGACGCTTGCGGATGGCACGCGTGCCCGAAGGCGGTGAACTGATCCCCAACAAGATGTCGGGCGCTCCCGGCATCAAGGTCGGCAATCTGCACCTCATGGCAGGCGTCCCGCATATCACGGCGGGCATGCTGGACGCTCTCACCGGGACGCTCGAGGGCGGTGAGCCCTTGCTCAGCGAGACGGTCGGCGGATTCATTCCCGAAAGCGAGATTTCCACCCAGCTTCGCGATGTGGAGAAGGCGCATTCCGAATGCCAGATCGGCAGTTATCCCTTCTTCCGCGAAGGCAAGGTCGGGTCCAATTTCGTCATCCGGTCGACCGATCGCGCCGCACTCGATGCCTGCATGGCGGAATTGTGCGAGCGCCTGACCGAAGAAGGGTTCGAATTTACCCCCGGTGGAATTTGATCCGCGCTTGCCTTGGGCATCGCCTGCGCTAGCCTGATTGAATACAAGGGGGTTTGATGGACTGGCTTCTTATCCTGGTCCTCTTCGGGGTCGCATTCTACCAGCGCTCGCATCTGCGCGCCCTTCAGCAGCGTCTTGAGGGGCTCGAAGGCTCGCTCGATCACGTGCGTGCGCTCCTGCGAGAGGGCGCAGCTGCCACTGCACCTGAGCGGGAAGCCGTGCCAGACGCTTCAAAGCCCGTCGATGAAGCGGTGCGTGCGGCGCCTGAACCAGCTGCTGCGCAAGAAGTTTCCGTACCCAAATCGGTCAAACTCGTCGGCGGTCCGAAAGACGTCCCGGCTGCAGCGATTGACGACACGCCCGTTCCTACCGAAGCGCCCGTTGGACCCACCGATACCGTCAAGCCCGGCCTTATGGAGCGTTTTTCCTTCGACTTCGAGGAGATCTTCGGGCGGAACCTGTTCGTCTGGATGGGCGGCGTAACCCTTGCCGTCACAGGCGTGCTGCTGGTGCGCTACTCGATCGAAGCGGGCCTGTTGACCTCCAGCGTTCGAGTGGCTCTGTCCTTTCTCTTCGGTATCGCCCTCCTCGGCGGAGCGGAAGCGGCCTACCGCAATGCCGAAAAAGTGCGCGACGAGCGCGTCTGCCAGGCGCTCGCTGGCGCAGGTCTCGCAACCCTGTACGCAGGCTTCTACCTCGCCGGCACCCAATACGGACTGATCGGCCAGACGTTCGCTTTCCTCGGCCTTGCGATCGTAACTGCTGTCGCGGTCGCCCTGTCCTACCGGTTCGGACTGCCGAGCGCGATCCTCGGCCTCGTGGGCGGGTTTGCCGCTCCCGCGCTGGTGGGAAGCGAAGAGGCGAACCTGCCACTCCTCGCACTGTACCTGGCTCTGGTGACAGGAGGCCTCACCCAGACCGGCAATCGCCAGCGGCGCCCGTGGCTCGGGATGGCGGCCCTGATCGGTGGCCTCGGATGGGGCGGTCTTTTAATCACGGGAACGGGCTTTTCCACCACCGACGTCGTGGCACTTGGTCTCTTCTTCGTACTGCTTGGCGCGATCCTGCCATCATTCCTTGCCACCGAGAAGTTCGAGCAGCCACTTCGTCTTGCTGCCGCCGCCATCGCCAGTCTCCAGCTGGCCGTCCTCGTCGACGAAGGCGGGTATTCTCCGCTCGCATGGGGCTTGTACCTCTTGCTCGGAGCGACGCTCGCCTTTTTCGGCTGGCAGAAGCCATCGATGCGCCCTGCGAATGCGGTGGCCGCAGCCATCGGCATCTTGTTGCTCGGCTTCTGGCGCGATCCCGCGACCGGCTCGCTAATCGCGGTCCTCATTGCGCTTACGGTCATGTTTGCGGGCGTTCCGCTGTTCCATGCGATTAAAGGCAAGGACCAACTGGTCGACCGCATCATGCTTGCTACGGTAACCACAGGACTTGGTCTTACCACTGCGCTGACACTCGACAGTTCTTCGAACCCGCTCGCAGGCATGGCGTGCCTCGCGCTCGCCGCTCTTCCTGTCGCCGGGGGGAAGGTCCTGTGGAGCCGCGCCGATAGCATCTCCCTTGCCTTAAATGTCGCTTCCGCCGGGTTGCTTGCCGGACTGGCCGCCAACAAACTCTTGCCCGAATGGACCCTTCCGGTCGCGCTTGGCACAATCGGCGCTGCGATCGCCTGGATCCTGCGCAACCGATTGGCAGAGCATCGCGCCTTCCTGGCTACGGCGTCCGCTTTCGCCCTCGCCGCAATCCTCAGCCTGCCTGCCACGACCGGCGGTCTCATGGAACTCGATGCGCTGTCGGAAACCGCACGGGATCCCCATTGGCCCGGCCTGCTTCGCTGGCTGGGTGCTTCCCTGCCACTTGTGGCGCTGACCTATTTCCTCAGGGAGAGGCTTCCGCGCACGATTGCCGAATTTGCCGCTGCGCTGGTCCTGTTCAAGGCTGCACTGCAAGTGCTTCCGCCGATACCCAGCGTGTGGCTGGCAGCAACTGCTGCCCTGCTGATCCGCTGGAAGCAGCCCCATCGCGAAGGCGCGATCCTCGGACTACTTTTGGCGACGATTGCCTGGGCCGCCGATCCGCTCGCCAGATGGCTTGAAAGTGGCGGAGGAGCGCTTCTGGGCGACCCGTTCCTGCTGACCGACCTTCCCAGCGTACGGCAGACGCTCGGCTTCATCCTGCCATTCGCAATCGTTCTCGGCACGGCGCGCATTGCCGAAAGCCGTCTAATCGAGCAGCGCGTGCCGCTTTACTGGGCTGCGCTCTTGCCCGCCTTCATCACGGCGCACGTCCTGTTCAAGCAGGTCTTCGCGGTCGAGACGCTGCTCGCATTCGAGCGGACCGGGCTGGCCGAGCGCATCCTGTTAGAGACGCTTCTACTCGGTGCTGCATGGCTCGCGGCCAAAGGTATCGCCGGTCTGCGCGCGAACTCCCTTATCGCAAGCGTCCTCGCAGGCACGGCGCTGGCACATTTCGCGCTCTTCACCGGCTTCTGGCACAACCCGCTCTTCGCACGGCAGGCGGTTGGCCCGGTACCCGTCGCCAATCTCGCCCTCGCCATGACCGTGGTGGCCATTGCAATTCTCCTGTCGCTCCGCGTGTGGTTGCCGCGTTTCCGGAGCACGATCGACGCCGCGATCATGGTCGTTGCGACTGTCGGCGCGATTGCTTTGCTGAGGCAGGTCTTCGCCGGCACCTACCTGGTTCAAACACCGATGAGCCAGTCCGAAGACCTGCTGCGGTCGTTCTTGGGAATCTTGCTTGGCATTGCCTTCCTCATGATCGGCAGCCGACGCGCTGAACGCAGCTGGCGGATCGGTTCGCTTGTCCTGATGACCGGCACAGTCATCAAGGTCTTCGGCTTCGACGCTGCCGGGCTTGAAGGACTGCTACAGGTAGCGAGCTTCCTCGCCCTTGGTACCAGCCTGATCGGGATCGGCTGGTTCTACAAAAGGCAATTGCGCGCCGCCCCGCAGGACTAGGGCAAACACCACACAGAGAAAGGGCCGGAGGCTTCCCCCCGGCCCGTTTCTTTTGCGCTACCGCTTCGCTGCATGAGCGCGGCGGTAGTCTGCCGCTCAGCGGACAGGAAAGAGCCTTATGCTCCCTCAACTTCGCCGAGGTCGACCTTGAGGCCCGGGCCCATCGAGGAGGTCAGCGTGACCTTCTTGACGTACTTGCCCTTGGCACCCGTCGGCTTCGCCTTGACGATTGCATCGGTCAGCGCCTTGAAGTTGGTCTTCAGGTCTTCGTCCTTGAACGACAGCTTGCCGATGCCCGAGTGGATGATGCCCTGCTTCTCGACGCGGAATTCGACCTGGCCGCCCTTGGCGTCCTTCACGGCCTGTTCCACGTTCGGGGTGACAGTGCCCAGCTTCGGGTTCGGCATCAGGCCCTTGGGACCCAGCACCTTACCGAGACGGCCGACGACGCCCATCATGTCCGGCGTGGCGATCACGCGGTCATAGTCGAGGTTGCCGTTCTGCATGTCTTCCATGAGGTCTTCCGCACCGACCTTGTCGGCACCGGCGGCGAGCGCCTTGTCGGCATTGTCGCCGCGCGCGAAGACAGCAACCTTGACGTCCTTGCCGGTCCCGCTCGGAAGCGAAACCATGCCGCGGACCATCTGGTCGGCGTGACGCGGGTCGACACCCAGGTTCATTGCGACTTCGACGGTTTCGTCGAACTTCGACTTGTGCTCGCGCAGCGTAGCGAGAGCTTCGTCGACGGTGTACAGCTTTTCGCTGTCGAGCTTGGCACGTACCTGCTGGTTCTTGGTCTGCTTAGCCATGATCTTAGCCCTCCACCACTTCGAGGCCCATCGAACGCGCGGAGCCTTCGATGATCTTCATTGCCTGGTCGATGTCGTTCGCGTTCAGGTCGACCATCTTGGCTTCGGCGATTTCCTTCACCTGGCTCTGCTTGATGGTTCCGGCCGAAACCTTGCCCGGCTCCTTCGAACCCGACTTCAGCTTGGCAGCCTTCTTGAGGTAGAAGGAAGCAGGCGGTGTCTTGGTGACGAAGGTGAACGAACGGTCGGCATAGACCGTGATTACGGTCGGGATCGGAGCGTTCTTTTCGAGGTCCTGCGTGGCAGCGTTGAACGCCTTGCAGAATTCCATGATGTTCACGCCGCGCTGACCCAGTGCCGGGCCGATCGGGGGTGACGGGTTTGCAGTGCCCGCGGGCACCTGCAGCTTGATATAGCCTTCAATCTTCTTGGCCATCACTGGCCTCCTTTCACACTGTCGGCCACGTTCTTGCGAAGGCGGCCTCATGTTAAGCGGTCGAGCGGTCCGCAAAGCAGACCTCCCGCGTGGGTATCCTAGCCATGGGCTTGGGAAGGCGCGCACATAGCGATTCTGCGCCCGATTGCAAGTGCGAAGCGCCCTGTTGGACGCCATTTGGACTTGTCCGTGGACTGCCCTACAGAGTGGAACATGTGGAACAGGGTCCTGGGCAAGAATTTCCCCGCACACATGGCGATCGCGCAGGTCAGACATAAGGCCGGGAATTAAGCGTAATTGCATGGCGGAAATCTATCCGCCGAGGGCAGTTGTAGGAAATCGTCATCTACAAGAACGGTAAATTCTTCCCTTTCGCGAACAGGAGGTTCTGTTAAGGACTCGAATATAGAATACGCCGGGACTTTTACTGAGGGGTGGTGGAAATGTTTCGTATTGCGATCGAAGTGAGGGATCTCATCTCGAGCAATGTATCAAGCGCGCTGGACAGGGCTTCCGATCCCGCCAAGCTGCTGCTGCGTCTCCAGCGCGAAATCGAGGAAGCGCTTGTCGGTCTGACGGGTGAGATGAGCAAGGCGCGCCGCTACACCATGCGCCTTGCTGCGCGGCTCGAAGATACGCGCGGCCAGATCGACGAATGGCAGGACAAGGCGAAGTCGGCGATGAACAAGGGCCGCGAAGACCTGGCTCGCCAGGCACTGATCGCACGCGAGGATACCCGGCTCGCCGCCAGCAAGATCGAGGAAGAAATCGCTGCCGTCGAGGCCAGCCTCATCGACATGCAGGAAGTCGAAATCCAGCTGGAAGCCAAGCGGGACGATGTCCGTATGCGGCTGGCCGATCAGCTGGCAGCGGACCGCCTTGCGCCCGTCGCCAGCCGGTCCGACAGCGGCGATAGAACCGTGGATCGCCGGCTTGGACAGATCGAGGCGCTTGAAAAACGCACCGGCTATGCGCTCGACGGTTCGCAAGCCGCTGCCCGCAAGGCTGCGGTCAACCGCGAGCTTGACGACATGCGCCGCGAAAGCGCGGTCGACAGCGAACTGGCCGCCTTGCGCGCCGAATCCGGCACCTCCACCTGACATCCTTCACGGCCCCCGGCGGCTATGGGCTGGGGATTTACCCATGACCTCCCTTGATGCGACGCGCCGCGTGCTGGATGCATCCGGGACACCAGCAGGGGATGGGTAGGAATGACCGGCAACACAACCGATGAAAGCAGCCTGATCGAGGGCGCAACACTGCACGGCGCACAGCCGGTCGCGGTTCCCGGCACCCTTGTCTGGGGGCGGTTCACGCTCCAGTTCATGACCGTCACGCTCCTGTTCTTTATAGCGTCGGTCCCGGCCGTGGTGATGTTCGGCATGACGTCCGAAGGCCTGATCGGATCGGTCGCCGGCAGCATGGCTGCCGCGCTCCTGCTGTGCTGGTTCTGGCTCAGCCGGGATGGCCATCTGGCCGCTGCATGGAATCTTCGCGCACCTACGAGCTGGGGCAATACCTTAGCCCTCGCCTCGCTCGGCACGGTACTGATCATCGCGTGGTTCCAGTTCGGATCATGGCTGGTCAGCCAGCTGGGCATCGACACCCCCAACGTCGTGGCGATAATGGATTTCGTCACCGAAAGCCCGATCAGCTTTGCCATGTGGATCGTCTTCGTCGCGTGGTTCGCCGCAGGTTTCGGGGAAGAACTGCTCTATCGCGGCTTCCTGATGGACCGGCTGCAACGCCTGCGCGGCATTGGCGACAAGATGTGGCTCGTGATTCTGATCCAGGCCGTGCTGTTCAGCTTCCCGCATCTCTACCAAGGGTTAGGCGGCGTCATCATCACCGGGGTGGTCGGCGCAGGGCTCGGCTATCTCCGTGTGCGATGCGGCGGCAATCTGTGGGCCTGCATCCTCGCGCACGCCGCGGTCGACACCATCATGATGAGCCTGGCCTATGCCAACAGCCTGGGCATGCTAGGCACCAGCTGAAGCCTGAAGCAGACGCGAAAAGGGGCGCCACTCGTCATGCGAGCAGCGCCCCTTTTTCCGAATCGCGTCGGTCGCGTGGTTACTTGACCAGTTCGACCTGTTCGAATTCCAGCTCGACCGGCGTTGCGCGGCCGAAGATCGAGACCGAAACCTTGACCTTCTGCTTGTCGAAATCGAGTTCCTCGACGAGGCCGTTGAAGCTGGCGAAGGGGCCGTCGAGCACCTTGACCTGGTCGCCGATTTCGTAATCGACGCTGACCTGCTTCTTGGGGGCCGACTTGGCTTCTTCGACACCGCCGAAATAGCGCGCGGCCTCCTTCTCGGAGATCGCCTGCGGCTTGTTGTTGTTGCCGAGGAAACCGGTGACCTTCGGCGTGTTCTTCACGAGGTGATACACGTCGTCGGTCATGTTCAGCTTGGCCAGCACGTAACCCGGCATGAACTTGCGTTCGACCTGGACCTTCTTGCCGCGCTTCACTTCGGTGACGGTTTCGGTCGGGACTTCGACTTCTTCGACGCCTTCGGACAGGCCAAGACGCTCTGCCTCGGCGATGATCGAATCGCGAACCTTGTTCTCGAAGCCGGAGTAGGCGTGGATGATGTACCAGCGTGCCATGATGTAATCTTTATCCTGTCGGAGGGTCTTGTCGGGCCGTTGGCCTGTCAGGCGAGGGTCATGAGCCAGCGCACAACTGCGCCGAACACCGAATCCACGCCGAGGAAGAAGAGCGAGAGGATCACCATCATGATGAAGACGAAGATCGAAATACGGATCGTCTCCTCGCGCGTCGGCCAAACGACCTTGCGGCCTTCGGTCTGCACCTGCCGGATAAATTCGGCGGGGGAGGTCTTGTTTCCTTTGTCGGCCATGGCCTGTCACTCTCGCACTTGAACTGCTCGTACCTTCCGGGATGGGGGTTTCGCCGCCCCGGTTCAAGTCCGGGAGGGGCTGTATCCATCATCAATGTCGGAAGACGAGAAGCCATGTAGGCTCCACCCGCGCAAAACGCAAGCGGGGGAGAGGCGCGCATTTGCGTCTTTCCAAGGCGACCAACCATCTCTAGCGTGCCCCACTTGATTTCAAGGGACGCGAGAGGGGTTTCCTAACCATGGCAACAAGCCAGGCACCAAGTCTTGGCGATCGGCTGGTCGAGCCGGTCACCAATGTATCCGATTTCATCTGGGTAGGTACGTGGAACGGGGCGGAAGTCCTGCCCTTCCCGCCGATGACCATCATCCTTCTGGGCATGGGCCTGTGGGTTATGATCGGGCTGCGGTTCTATCCGATCATCAAGCTGGGCAGCGCCTTCAAGGGCCTGTTTGCCGGCCGCAAGAGCCAGGGCGAAGGCGAAATCTCGCCCTTCGCCGCGCTTTCGACCGCGCTTTCCGGGCAGGTCGGAACGGGTAACCTTGCAGGTGTGGCCACTGCCATCGCACTGGGGGGACCCGGGGCGATCTTCTGGATGTGGATCACCGCCCTGTTCGGCATGGCCCTGGCCTTTGCCGAAGGTTCGCTGGCGATCCGCTATCGCGAACGCACCAGCGACGGCGTGCTGCGCGGCGGTCCGATGACCTACATCATGATGGGTCTGGGCAAGAAATGGACCTGGCTCGCCGTGGTATTCTGCCTCGGCACGCTGTTCTCCGCCCTGGTCACCGGCAACTCGATCCAGGCGAACGCCGTGGCCGACGGCCTCAACGAACTCTTCGGTATCGAGGAATGGCTCGGCGGCCTGATCGTCGCCATACTGGTGTTCATCGTCATCATCGGCGGCATCAAGTCGATCGGCAACGTGGCCGAGAAGGTCGTGCCGTTCATGGCGGCGGCCTATATTTTCATGGCAGTGATCGCGCTGATCCTGAACTTCGGTGATCTGGGCGAGACTTTCGCCCTGATCTTCAACGGGGCCTTCAACCCGCAGGCGGCCAGCGGCGGTTTCGTCGGCGCGGCGATCATCATCGCCATCCGCGCCGGTGTCGCGCGCGGTCTGTTCTCCAACGAGGCAGGCCAGGGTTCGACCGCCATCGCGCACGCCGTGGCACAGACGAACGACCCCGAAACGCAGGGCCGCATGGCCATGCTCGGCACGTTCATCGACACGATTGTCATCTGCACCATGACCGCACTGGTCATCCTGACTGTCCGCGGCGACTTCACCGCTGGCGGAGAGGCGGTGCTCCATGCATGGCAATCCGACAAGGTCGGCTTCGAGATGACGAGCGGCGCCTTTGCCGCCGCCTTCCCGTTCACTCTCGCCGGCGTACCGATCGGCACGCTGGTGGCGTCGATCGCGCTGATCCTGTTCGTCTTCACAACGCTGCTGACGTGGTCCTATTACGGCGAGCGGGCGATCACCTTCCTCTACGACCGCATGAAGGGTTCCACCCGCTCGGGCGAGAAGAAGCTGCATATGGCGTGGCGCGTGCTGTGGTGCGTGGTCATCTTCCTCGGCGCGGCCCAGCCGTCCGAGCTGGTCTGGCGCCTCGGCGACATCTCCAACGCCGCAATGGCGCTCCCGAACCTGCTTGCCCTCGCGCTGCTCAGCGGCGTGGTGTTCAAGCTTGCCCGGGGCGAAAAGGATGCAGGCCCGACGCACACGGCCGACACGCCGGAAGAACCGGAAGAGTACTGAACCCTTCCTGCCTTCCACGGCACAAAAATCAGGGGCCGGGGGTCTTTCGACCTCCGGCCCCTTCCCTTTTACGGGTGTCCTTGAGACTGAACCGCTTAGCGAGCCCCGAACAGGCGGGCGAAGAAACCCGGCTGCTCCATCGGGAGGATCTTGCCGTGGTGCTTATAGCGCAGGGACGCGTCGCTATAGGCCTTGGGCTTAACCCACCCATCGGGGCGGCTGCTATGGAAGGACAAGCTCGACATGGGTTACCTCCATGAAATACTTTCCCACCGTCCTGCCGCGTAAAACCCCCTAGTCGGCTTTCGGGTTCCCGAAATTCGTCATGCAAGGAAGCGCATGTCCCGTTTCGGGAATCGCGCCCTTACCTGCCACCGCCAGCGATCCACGCGTCGATCTTGGCTTCGAGCACCTCGAGCGGAACATCGCCTGTGGCCAGGACTTGGTCGTGGAAGCGCCGGACGTCGAAACCGTCGCCCAGTGCCGCCTCGGCCTTGGCGCGCAGTTGCTTGATCTTGAGCTCACCCGTCTTGTACGCCAGCGCCTGCGCCGGCATCACGATGTAGCGCGCCGTTTCGCTTTCGGCGAAATCGCGGGCCTGGCCGTTTTCGACCATATATTCGATGGCGCGCTCGCGGCTCCAGCCCTTGGCGTGCATCCCGGTATCGACCACGAGCCGAACGGCGCGGAGCAACTCCCCGCCCTGCAATGCTTCGAGGCGATGCAGCGGATCGTCATAGAGGCCGAGCTCGTAGCCAAGGCTTTCGGCATAAAGCCCCCAGCCTTCGCTGAAAGCGGTAAAGCCGCCATAGCGCATGAAATCGGGCAGTTCCTCGTTCTCGAAGGCGAGCATCGTCTGGAAGTGATGTCCCGGGTTGCCTTCGTGCATATAGAGGTTGATCGACGTTCCGAGCTGGCGCTCGGCCACGTTGTACCCGCTGAAATAGAAAGTACCCGGACGCGTGCCGTCGGGCTTACCCGCCATATAGGAAGCGGCGAGATTGAAGGCCTCGCGATATTCCTCGTAAGGTTCGATCCTGAGCGGCGTCTTGGGCTGGTTGAGGAAGAGGCGATCCATCAGCGGATCGACATCCTTGGCGACTTCGTACCACGCCTCCTGCAAATCGGCCTTGCTGGTATAGGTCGGCGACTTCCGATCGCCCGCCTCGGCGCGTGCCTGCGCAATTGCGGCATTGATCCGTGCCACTTCCGACAAACCCGTCTGGTGGATTTCCTCTGCCGTCAGCGGCAGGGTCGTCATCTCGTGGATGCGGAAGCCGTAATAATCGTCACCACCCGGATTTGCAGTCGCCGCAATCGTTTTGCGCGCCACGGGCAGGTACTCGTCCGCGAGAAAATCGCGCATCCGCTTCATTGCCGGGAACAGCGTTCCCTGCACCGTTTCGCGATAGGCCTTGGTAAGCCCCCGCTTCTCTTCATCGGCAAAGGTGCTCGGGAAGGCGGCGAGCGGCGCGTAATAAGGATTGGCATCGTCGGGCGCGTTCAGCTGCGTGTCGAACTGCTTGAGCATGATTTCGACTGTCAGGCTGGGCACCGTAATGCCCTGCGCCGCGCCGGTCCGCATTCGCGCGATCATCTGGTCGATGATCTTTGCGGCGTCCCGGTGGCGCGACAGATTGTTCTCGTAATCCTTGACCGTATCGAACGGCATCAGCGCGCCCGGTGCGGAAAAGCGCGGGTAGAACACGTGCAACCCGCGGAAGTGATCGATCGGCGTCGCAAGGACCGTTGGCAACACGTCGGGGGCGGTCTCCGCGATCCGGCGTTCCATCGTGTACTCGAACGTGTCGTAGACGATCCGGTCGGTTTCGCTCAGCGCGGAGCGATCGATGAGGCGAAGGGCGGCTAGATCGGCCTGGGCCGCCGCGCGCTCCTTGGCGTAATAGGCAGGCGAGAAGTCACCCAGCCGGTCGGCATCGGAAAAATCGCTACGGAAAAAAGCCGAGACCGGGTTGCGATCGAGATAGGCGGCTTCGCTGCGGACCAGCAGTTCGTCCAGCGCCGCGGCAGCGACAGCTTGCGAAGCGCTTGCACCCACGGCCTGCGCGGCGCTTTCGATACCGTTGGTTGCGGCGGTGCAGGCGCCAAGGCCCGATGCCATCACCAGGGCCAGCGCGGTGCGCGTTGCAGTCATATTCATAATGCCTCTCCCATCTTCAAATTTACTTGCCGCCGCCTGCAATCCAGCGGTCGATCTTCGCCTCCAGCACTGGCAGAGGAAGGCCGCCGCTGTCGAGCACCTGTGCGTGGAATGTGCGGATGTCGAAATCTTCGCCGAGCGCGCTTTCGGCCTTGGCGCGCAATTCCTGTATCTTCAGCGCGCCGACCTTGTAGGCGAGTGCCTGGCTGGGAATGGCGATGTAACGTTCCACTTCGGCCACCACTTCGGTGCGCGTCATGCCGGAGTTTTCCAGCATGAATTCGATGGCCCGCTCGCGGCTCCAGCCCTTGGCGTGAAGACCGGTGTCCACCACCAGCCGCATGGCGCGCAGCTGTTCGTCCTGAAGCGTGCCGTACCGGTTCCACGGGTCGTCGAAGAAACCCATCTCGTAGCCGAGTGTCTCGGAGTAGAGTGCCCAGCCTTCCACATAGGCCGTCGTCCCGCCGAAGCGCATGAACGCTGGCAGCGCCTCGTTTTCCTGCGCCAGGCTGATCTGGAAATGATGCCCCGGGGCGCCTTCGTGCAAGTACAGCGTCATGTTACCGGTCGTCAGTCGGCTGGGCAGGTCATAGGCATTGAAATAGAATGTGCCCGGACGCGATCCGTCTGCGGCACCGCTCTGATAGGACCCGCCAGCCTCGAACTTCTCGCGATACTCCTCGTATGGCTTGATTTCGAGCGGGGTCTTGGGAGTGAGCGAGAAATACTCCGGGATCTTCGCGTCGACCTGCGCACCGATGTCGTAATAGGTCTGCGTCAACGCCTCGCGGCTTTCGGGTTGGAACTTGGGATCGGTGCGGACATAGTCGAAGAATTCGTTGAGCGTGCCTTCGAAGCCGACCTCCGCCTTTACCTTTTCCAGCTCGGTCTTGATCCGGGCGACTTCCGACAAGCCGAGATCGTGCAGGTCGTCGGGCTCCAGCGGCAGGGTCGTGGTGCTCTCGACCAGCTGGCGGTACAAGGCTTCGCCGCCCTTCATCTGCGACAGGCCCACGCTCTCGCGAGCGGCAGCGTAATACTCATCGCGCAGGAAATCGCGCAGGCGCTCGTGTGCGGCGTAAACCTGAGCAATGCTGCCGCGATACTCGGCTTCCAAACGTTTTTTGTCCGCCTGCGAGAAACCATCCGGGAAGTTGGTCACCGGCATCCAGAACGGCGATTCCTCGATATCGAGAGCAAGCTGCGTGTCGAGCTGGCTGATGACATTCCCGATGGTCAGCTGGGTTTCCAGAACCCCGCTGTCCATTCCTTCGCGGAAGCGCGCAATCATCCGGTCGGTCAGCGCCACATAGTCGGCATGGCGTTTGAGGTTATTCTCGTAATCCTCGACGGTATCGAACGGTGCCGCGCTCTCGCCGCTGGCGAAGCTGGGATAGAATGTGTGAAAACCGGTGAAATGGTTGACCGGACGCACTTCGGTCACGGCGAGGATTTCGGGGGTGAGCCCGGCCAGCGCCTCACGCTGGTTGTAAGCGAAGACATCATAAGCGATGCGATCGGTCTCGGAGAGCTTGCTCCGGTCGATTTCCGCCAGCTTTGCAAGGTTCAGCTGCGCATCGGCGCGCGAGGCATCGCTGAACTCGTCGGTGTAGTATTCGCCGATCCGGTCCGCATAGCGCAGATCGCCGCGAAACAGCGCGGACAGGGGATTGAGCGTCAGGTCGCGCTCGTCGGCATCTTCGAACAACGCGAACAGCAGGTCATGTTCGCTGGCCTCGTCGCTGGCGGTTGCCGCGGGCGCTTCCGCCATGGGCGGCACACTCGCACAGGCAGCAAGCGTGAGTGCGGACGCGCCGATAAGCGCAGTGCGAAAGAAATGCATGGCGAAAGGTCCCTGTCTGAATTTTGGCAGGGCCTATGCCCCGCCGCCCGCTTCGACAAGCGACAAACGGACCGGCGACAGAGGATGTTCGATCAGGGGCAAGCGCCGCGAGCGCTACGGCCTAGTCGATCACCCGCCCGCGAACCATGACCCAACCTGCATTTTCGAGCACGCTGACATCGTCGAGCGGATTGCCCTCCTATGCCGCGATGTGGCGGAAAAGCCCGCACAATTCGCCGCCGACAAGCCCCGGTTTGCCCTTCGCCGCGCTATCGCTATGTAGCCGGGCAGAAGATTCTTGCAGGAGAGAACATCTTGATTACCCTTCGTCGCCTTGCAGTCGCCACCGGCCTGCTTGCCACAGCTTCCATTTCCGCTCAGGCGCAGGCGCGCCCGATGACGCCCGAAGACGTCGCCGCGCTCGAAAGCGTCGGCACGGTCGCCGTTTCGCCCGATGGCAGCCGCATCGCCTACACCACCGCCAGCCTGCCCGACGTCACCGAAGGCGAGGAAAACGGTTCGACCACGCAGCAGCTGAACGTCGCCTACGGTCCTGCCAACGCGCGTGAATTTCTGCCCGAAGACATGAGCGTATCGGGCATCTCCTTTTCGCCCGACGGCCGCATGATCAGCTTCGTCTGGGCCGACGGAGACGATGACCGCGCGGTCTGGGGCATTCCAGTAGACGGCGGCGCGCATCGCAAACTCGCCGCGGTAAAGGACGCCAGCGTGCGCTCCTATGCCTGGGCTCCGGACGGCTCGGCGATCTGGATGCTGGCTTCCGCCGAAGACGACAAGGACCGCGAAAAGCAGTCCAAGGCCGGCTTCAACGCGATCGTCTATGAAGAAGAGGCCCGCCTCAACCGCCTGTTCGCAGCCAAGGTCGGCGGTGAAGTCGATGCAGAGCCGACCGAGCTGACCATCCCGGGCTATGTCAGCGGCTTCCACGTCGCGCCGAACGGCACGACCGGCGTCGTCGAAAGCGCGCCCACGCCGCAGATCGACGACGAATACACGTCCAAGCGTGCGCACATCATCGACCTTACCAGCGGCAAGGTCCTCAACGTGGTCGAAACGCCCGGCAAGCTCGGCGATATCGAGATTTCGCCCGACGGCACGCAGCTGTCCATGATCGCCGGTGTCGACATGAACGATCCCGCAGACACGACGCTGCACCTCGTCGACGTGGCAACCGGTAACTACCGCGCGCTCAACGCCGGCGCCGCAGAAGCAGCCGTCGACGCGGAATGGCTTCCCGACGGCCGCCTTGCCGCAGTCATCCACACAGGAGTTCAGTCGTCGCTGCGCGTCTACAATGCCGATGGTTCGGTCGAACACGAGCATGACGGCGGCGACCTCATCCTCAGCAGCGTCGAGGCAGGCGGCAATGTGGTTGCAGTCGAGGCAAGCAGCCCGAAGCACCCGACCGAGCTGTTCGTGTGGAAGGACGGCGCATTCCAGCGCTGGACGCAGCACAACAGCTGGCTGTCCGAAATCGATTTCGGCGAACAGCGCGCCTTCACCTTCACCGCGCGTGACGGCCAGCAGGTCGAAGGCGTCTTGATCGAACCGGTCGGCGGTACCCCTCGCGGTGGCGCTCCGCTGATCCTGAACGTCCACGGCGGCCCCGAAGCGCATGACAGCAATGGCTGGCAGACCGCCTATTCCAAGCCGGGCCAGGTCGCCGCAGGCCAGGGCTATGCGGTCTTCCTGCCCAACTATCGTGGGTCCACCGGTTACGGCACGGCTTTCTCCAAGCAGCACCAGGGCCGCTATACCGATCCCGAGTTCACCGATCTCGTCGATGCGAAGCGCGCGCTTGTCGAAGCAGGCGTTGCCGATGCCGACCGCGTCGGTGTGACCGGCGGTTCCTACGGCGGTTATGCGACCGCATGGACGTCGACCTACTTCAGCGACGAGTTCGTGGCTGGCGTGATGTTCGTCGGCATTTCGAACCAGATCTCGAAGTTCGGCACGACCGACATCCCGTACGAAATGTACAATGTGCACAGCCGCGCATGGCCGTGGGACGACTGGCAGAAGATGCTCGAAGTCTCGCCGATCTATCACGTCGACAAGGCCAATACGCCGCTGCTCATCATGCACGGCGCAGAAGACACGCGCGTCGCGCCCAGCCAGAGCTACGAGCTCTATCGCTCGATGAAGGTGCGCAAGCCCGACGTGCCCGTACGCCTCGTGCTCTATCCGGGTGAAGGCCATGGCAACCGCAAGGCAGCGGCACGCTACGACTACAATTTGCGCATGATGCGCTGGTTCGACACCTACCTGAAAACGGGCGACCGCGATGCGGCCTTGCCCGACAGCCGTCCCGAGCTTGCCGACGGCACTGTCGGCACCGCGTCGAAGGGCGACTGACCAAAAATAGGCGAAAGCCTTAACCCGATCGTGCTAATGGCCTGCCAATTCCAAGTTGCGGAGTTGGCAGGCCATGATCGGATTACTGAGCATCGTCATCGGGCTGGCCATGATTGCGGCCGGTCTCGGAATGTTTCCCGACCTCGAAGAAATCCCGACTTTCTTGGGCATTATCTTCGTCATCTTCGGGGCGATCCTGGTTTGGGCCGGCATCTACAACATCTGGCTGGGTATCCAGCGCAGGCGTGCCTATGCGGGCGGACGAGAGCGCAAGGGCACCGCGCGGCTGTTTCACACGCCGACAGGGGATGATGGCAGCATCTATGTGATGTTTGCGACCAGCTATGGCGAATGGCTGGTGAGTGTCAGCACTTCCGGCATCGAGCACCTGCTGGACGACCTCGGCGGAGAAGGCGTGCCGGCCAAAGCCTATATGGGCACAAACGACAAGCTCTACGGTCTCGACATAGGGGGAGTGCGGACGAAAGCGATCTCCGCAGGCGATCCCTTCGAAGGCAAGTTCCGTGACCGGATCGAGCGCGCGCAGGCATTGGCCGAGAAGCACTCGCGCCTCGCGACCAAGCGTAAACCCTAGAAGGTGTAACCCACCCCGAGCGCCACGAAGTACTGGTCGTTATCGCCGCGAATGCTCGTGAATGGCGTATCGGCAGCGTCGTTGACCAGCTTCGACCAGCCGCCGATCCCGATCACCGAGAGACCGCCATCGGTAACGTCGCCGCTGAGATCGTGCGCCACGAACAGGTTCACCCCATAGCTTTGCATCCCGCCCTCGGCCTGGAAGCCGGGCAGCAGGTCCGCATCGGGCAACAGCGGGTTAACCGTGGGCACCGAGTAGTAATAATCCGCGAAATCGTCGTCGATGAAGCTGGTGCTTAGCGTCAGCGAGGCGGCCGTCGCGCGGCTGAGCGGCGTGAAATAGGTAACCGAGGGACTGATCGTCATGCCTTCATGTGAGCCAGCGACATCCCATGTCGCATCCACGTTGACGCTCAGGCTATCAAACGGGTTGAGCACCTTGGGAAATGACACGCCGAAACTTCCGCCGATTTCTACCGCACGGTCGAGTTCGCCATAGGCTGCGACGATATCGTCGTTGATATCTTCTGCATCGACGCGGTCGCTACGCAGGCGGAACATGGGGCCGGCGGAGAAGTTGACCGTCGCATCGTCCCCGTCGGGAATGAGGTCGAGCGCAAGACCTGCCGGGCGCGGATTGATGTCTACGCCCCAGACCGAACCCTGCACGATCGGCAGGACATTGACGTTGTAATCGTCGCTGCCGGAATAGCTCGCATTATAGCCGACACCCACGCCCACGCTCAGGAAATCGCCGTCGAAAACGGTGGATGGCGGTCCGCTGCGCGCACCTTCGACCTCTGCATAGTCCTGTGCTGCCAGCGGAGCGGTTGCGCACAGGCCCAGACCGGCTGCGCCAAGGATTGCGACGTATTTCATTGGAATTTCCCTCGAATTGCCCTTGTCCGCCCAACGACCGTGACCCGCAGGCGTTCCACGAACAATTCCGTGTCGGGCGAAACCGATTGCCGCGCACGGCCACGGGACGTAAGCGGTGGTCCCCATGGGGCGCGAATACGATATTGCCATTGTCGGAGGCGGACTGGCCGGAGGCCTCACTGCGCTCGCCATCCACCGCGCGCACCCGGCCATGCGTATCGCGCTTGTCGAAGCGGGCGAGAGTTTCGGCGGCAATCATCGCTGGAGCTGGTTCGAACACGATCTCGGCCAACAGGCGACCGAACTTCTTTCCGGATTCAAGGCAACCGGCTGGACCGGGGGTAATGAAGTCCGCTTTCCCGCCCATAGGCGCCAGTTGGCCGCAAATTATCGCTCCCTCGACAGCCGCGATTTCGATGCGCACCTTCGCCGCCAATTGCCGCAGCACGCGATCCTCACCGGGACGCGCGCCACCGGCCTCGCCGCGGACCGGATCGAGATCGGCGGCAACCCCGATATCAAGGCGCGCGCCGTGATCGATTGCCGCGATGCCGTGCCGAGCGAGCATCTTGCCGGCGGCTGGCAGGTTTTCCTCGGCCAGCATCTTCGCACCGGAGCACCGCACGGGATCGAGCGCCCCGTCATCATGGATGCCACGGTGGACCAGCCGGGCGCCTATCGCTTCATCTACCTGCTTCCGCTGGGCGAGGACGAGATCTTCGTAGAGGACACTTATTATGCCGACAGTCCGGTTCTCGACCGGGAAATGCTGGCGCGGCGGATCGAGGATTATGCCAAGGCCAAGGGCTGGCGTGCAAATGTGATCCACGAGGAAACCGGCGTCCTGCCTGTCATCACTGGCGGCGATTTTGCCGCTTATCGCGCTTCACTCCAGCAGCCCGGCGTGGCGCTGTCGGGCGCTCGCGGGGGCTTCGTCCACCCACTGACCAGCTACACCATGCCGATCGCGGCCGCGAACGCGCTGGCCATCGCCGGGGCTGCACATTTGCCCGGCACGCAGCTGGCCGATTTCGTCGAGAAACACGCGCACGACCATTGGCGTGGGACACGCTTTTACCGGCTCCTGGGAAAAATGCTCTTCGATGCGGCCATTCCCGAGGAACGATACCGTGTGTTCGAGCGCTTCTATCGACTGCCGGAGCCTTTGATCGAGCGGTTCTATGCCGCACGCTCGACCCGCTTCGACAAGCTGCGCATCCTCTCGGGCAAACCGCCCGTTCCAATTTCCCGCGCGGTAACGGCCTTGCTTGGCAAGGGCGCGCCGCTCGTCCATGAGAACCATCGATGAACGCCGAGACGACACCTCCCGCCCCTTCCGACGCTACCGAGATACCGCACACGGGCCGCACCGCCTGCGTGATCGGTTCGGGTTTCGGCGGCCTCGCGCTCGCCATCCGCCTCCAATCCGCAGGTATCGCCACGACGATTATCGAAGCGCGCGACAAGCCGGGCGGGCGCGCATACTACTGGGAAAAGGACGGCTTCACCTTCGACGCTGGCCCGACCGTCATCACCGATCCAGACTGCCTGCGCGAATTATGGGCGCTGAGTGGTCACGACATGGCCGACGATATCGAGATCATGCCGGTCATGCCGTTCTACCGGCTCAACTGGCCCGATGGCACCAACTTCGATTATTCAAACGATGAAGAGCAATTGTTCGGCGAGATCGCGCAGCTCAACCCGGCAGACGTCGCCGGTTACCAGCGCTTCCTCGAATATTCGGCAGGCGTCTACGAGGAAGGCTACGTCAAGCTTGGGCACAAGCCCTTCCTCGACTTCAAGTCGATGCTCAAGGCGGCGCCCGCGCTGGCCAAGAAGCAGGCCTGGCGCAGCGTCTATTCCATGGTGTCGAGCTATGTCGAAAACGAGAAGCTGCGCGAGGCGCTGAGCTTCCATACCCTGCTCGTCGGCGGCAATCCGATGAAGACCAGTTCGATCTACGCGCTGATCCATAAGCTGGAAAAAGACGGCGGCGTGTGGTGGGCCAAGGGCGGGACCAACCGCCTGATCGCGGCTATGGTCACTCACTTCGAACGCATCGGCGGCACCGTCCGACTTCACGATCCCGTCGTCCAGGTGCACACGCTGGGCAACCGGGCGAGCGAGGTGGAAACCCATTCGGGCTGGAAGGAGCGCTTCGACGCAGTCGCCAGCAATGCCGACATCATGCACAGCTACAAGAATCTGCTCGGCGAAACCAAGCGCGGCAAGAGCTACGCCAAGTCGCTGTCGCGCAAGAGCTTTTCGCCGAGCCTGTTCGTGGTACATTTCGGTATCGAAGGCACTTGGCCGGGCATCCCCCATCACATGATCCTGTTCGGGCCGCGCTATAAGGGCCTGCTGGAAGACATTTACGATCACGGCGTCCTGCCGCAGGATTTCTCGATCTACCTCCACCACCCTAGCGTGACCGATCCCGGCATGGCGCCCGAAGGCATGAGCACCTTTTACGCGCTCGTCCCCGTCGCCCACATGGGCAAGCTGTCGGTCGACTGGGAAGAGATGGGCCCGATCCTGGAGAAGCGCATCCTCGACGAGGTAGAGCGCCGCCTGATCCCGGACCTCCATGGCCGGATCAAGACCAAGTTCCACTACGCGCCGCGCGATTTCGCGATGGACCTCAACGCCCACATGGGCAGCGCCTTCAGCCTCGAACCGGTGCTGACGCAGAGCGCATGGTTCCGCGGGCACAATCGCGACGATGTGATCGACAATTTCTACCTCGTGGGCGCAGGCACGCACCCGGGCGCAGGCATCCCCGGCGTCGTCGGCAGCGCCAAGGCGACCGCGGGGCTCATGGTTGAGGATTTGCTCGAGAAATGAAGAGACTAGCGGTTTATTGCGGTTCCGCTTCGCCTGAAGATCCGCGTTACATCCAGCTTGCCTATGATGTCGGCGCCGGCCTAGCGGAGCGTGGCATCGGGGTCGTCTATGGCGGCGGCAGGCTCGGCCTGATGGGTGCGACTGCGCGCGGCGCGCTCGATGCGGGCGGCGAGGTGATCGGCATCATTCCAGACGCGCTTGCGAACTCGGAAGTCGCGAACCACGATTGCACCGAACTGCACACCGTTGGCGGGATGCATGAACGCAAGCAGCGCTTCACCGACCTTAGCGACGGGTTCGTCACGATCCCTGGCGGCGTCGGCACCATGGACGAGCTGTGGGAAGCGATGAGCTGGGCGCAGCTCGGTTATCATTCCAATCCGGTCGGCCTGCTCAACGCATTCGGCTTTTACGACGAGCTAATCGCCTTCAACCGCAAGATGGCGGACGTCGGCTTCGTGCGGCCTGCGCACCAGGGCATCCTCGTGCACGACACCACGTTAAGCGGCCTGCTTCAGCAGATGGAAAGCTATTCGCCGCATACCCCGATCTTCAAAATGAAAGCGGAAGACCTCTGAGCGCACAGCGTCCCCTTACCACGAGCAATTTGCGCGTCACTCCTGCGCGTGCAGGTGGCGGGCGCGAGCGTGCCGCCTTGGTCGCCAAGTCGTATGAGGCGATTGCGGAAGGCTCGCACAGCTTTGCGGCCGCCTCGAAGCTGTTCGACCGCGGCACGCGCGAGCGCGCATGGCTGCTCTACGCCTGGTGCCGCCGGTGCGACGATATCGCCGACAACCAGGACAAGGGCGGGCCACTGGGCGACCAGGGCGACCTGAAAAGCGCGGAAGACCGGGTCCAGGCAATCCGCGTCCTGACGAAGCGCGCTCTGGACGAACAGCCGACTGCGGATTTCGCCTTCGACGCCTTTGGGCAAGTGGCCGACGAATGCGGGCTCGACTGGGAGATGGCGAACGACATGATCGGCGGCTTTGCCCTCGACGCTACCCGCTGGCAGCCGCGCACCGAAGCCGACATGATGCGCTACTGCTATCACGTTGCCGGATCGGTCGGGATCATGATGGCCGTCATCATGGGCGTATCCAAGGACGACGGCGAGACGCTGGATCGCGCCTGCGACCTCGGCCTTGCCTTCCAGATCGCCAACATCGCACGCGACATTACCGAAGACGCGGAGGCCGGACGATGTTACCTGCCCGCAACCTGGCTGGCCGAACTGGATTGGGAAGCGGGCCAGCATGCCCTTCCCGAAAACCGTTTCAAGCTTGCCAGCCTGATGCCCCGCCTCATCGCGTTGATGGAAAAACACGAGGCCGCATCGAAGCTCGGCGCGAAAAAGCTGCGTTTCCGTCAGCGCTGGGCCGTGCTTGCTGCCGCGAATATCTACGGCGCGATCGGGCGCAAGGTGCTGAACCGAGGCCAGCTGGCCTGGGACAAGCGCGTGCGCGTCGGCGGACTGGAGAAAAGCTGGCACGTCACAACCGCCTTCTTCGAAGCGCTGTGGAACGGGCCGAGCGGGCCGGAGGAACCGATCATCTGGTCGCGCCACGATTTCAGGCCCGTCGCCGGTTGGTAGCTTGAAGCCAGGCGCTTGATGGATCTGGCCGCTACGGCTAGCGCGCATTCGTATGATTTCGAAACTCCTCATCGCCAATCGCGGCGAAATCGCCTGCCGCATCATCCGCACTGCGCGTGAAATGGGCATCGCCACCGTGGCGGTCTATTCCGACGCCGATGCGAAAGCGCTGCACGTGCGGCAAGCCGACGAGGCGGTACATATCGGCCCCTCGCCCGCCGCCGAAAGCTATCTCGTGGGCGAGAAGATCATCGCGGCGGCAAAGCAGACCGGCGCAAAGGCGATCCATCCCGGATACGGCTTCCTGTCGGAGAACGCGGGCTTCGCGCAGGCGGTGATCGATGCCGGGCTGATCTGGGTCGGACCCAAGCCCTCAAGCATTGATGCGATGGGCCTGAAGGATGCCGCGAAGAAGCTGATGCGCGAGGCGGGTGTGCCCGTCACTCCGGGCTACGAGGGCGAGGACCAGTCGGTCGAGCGCCTCAAAAAAGAGGCCGACGCCATCGGCTATCCCGTTCTCATCAAGGCGGTCGCTGGCGGCGGCGGCAAGGGGATGCGCAAGGTCGATAAGGCGGAAAACTTCGAAGCCGATCTGGAAAGCTGCCGGCGCGAGGCCAAGGCCAGCTTCTCCAACGACGAGGTGCTGCTCGAAAAGTGGATCACCTCGCCCCGCCATATCGAGGTGCAGGTGTTCGGCGACAGCCACGGCAATGTCGTCCACCTGTTCGAACGCGATTGCTCGCTCCAGCGCCGCCACCAGAAGGTGATAGAGGAAGCCCCCGCCCCCGGCATGGACGAGGCCACCCGCGAAGAAATCTGCGCCGCCGCCGTGCGCGCCGCCAAGGCGGTCGATTACGAGGGCGCAGGCACGATCGAATTCATCGCGGACGCCAGCGAAGGCCTGCGTGCAGACCGCATCTTCTTCATGGAGATGAACACGCGGCTTCAGGTCGAACACCCGGTGACCGAGGAGATCACCGGCGTCGATCTCGTCGAATGGCAACTGCGCGTGGCCAGCGGCGAGCCGATCCCGTTGCAGCAGGATGAGCTGTCGATCAACGGCTGGGCGATCGAAGCGCGGCTCTATGCAGAGGATCCGGCGAAGGGGTTCTTGCCGAGCACAGGGCGGCTTGAAATTTGCGATCTTGATCCGCCCTTTCCGTTCGTTCGGGTCGAAACCGGAGTCGACGTCGGCGGGGAGATTACTCCTTATTACGACCCAATGATTGCCAAGGTCATCGTATGGTCGGATCATTCGCGGGAAGAAGCGGTCAGCGATCTGGCGACGGCATTATGCGAATGCGCTGTTTGGCCCGTATCGACCAATCTGGGATTTCTCGTGCGGCTATTGGAGCAAGAACGCTTTTACGAATTCGATCTGGATACCGGGTTCATCGATCAAAACCTCGAAAGTCTCGTCGCGCGACCTGCTCCACATCAAGTCGCGCTGCAAACAGCCTGGAGCGTCTTTGCCAAGGCGGATCATAGCTTTGATACGAGGCAAGAAAATGTCGCTTCGGTCAACTCGCTGCAAGGGTTTCGGTTGAACGCTGATCGTAACTCGACTGCCGTTTTGTTTGACCAGTTTGGTCAGGCGCAACGTTTTGAAGTGCCTGAAGATGACCAGCTTCTAATGAAGGCTTACACAGCCGGCACGTCGGTAATCGTTCCGGATTCGGGTTTCCAATACGCCTTCTCGCTCACACCGCCTATTGGATTGGGCGCAGCCTCCGCCGCCGACGGCGCCATCCTCGCGCCCATGCCAGGCAAGGTCATCGCGGTCGATGTGGCCGAGGGCGATGCGGTCACCGCAGGCCAGCGGCTGATGGTGCTCGAGGCGATGAAGATGGAACACGCGCTCACCGCGCCGTTCGACGGGACCGTGACCGAACTCTCCGCTGCGACTGGCGGGCAGGTCCAGGTCGAGGCCGTGCTGGCGGTTGTCGAGCCGAAAGAAGAATAAGGCTTCCCTTTCACGCCCACCCTTGCAAGCGTGTCCACCGAGGAGAGAGGGCACCTATGAGCTGGCAGGACGAACTCGACGAATTGCGCCGACGCGAGGCGCTCGCCGAACAGATGGGCGGCGAGGAAAAGGTATCGCGCCAGCACGCGCGCGGCAAGATGGACGCCCGCGCCCGGCTCGCCGCGCTGGTCGATGACGGCAGTTTCCGCGAAATCGGCAAGATCGCGGGCAAGGCGAGCTATGACGAGAACGGCGATCTTGCCGGTATTCTCCCCGCCCCCTTCCTCTTCGGCAAGGCGCTGATCGAAGGGCGTCCGGTCGTCGCCACGGCGGACGATTTCACCATTCGCGGCGGTGCGGCGGATGCAGGGATTTCCCGCAAGATGGTGCAGGCCGAAAAGATGGCGCACGAGCTCAAGCTGCCCATCATCCGCATGATCGACGGCACGGGCGGCGGCGGCAGCGTCAAGACGCTCGAACAGATCGGTGCGACCTATATTCCCGCCGTGCCCGGCTGGTCGGACGTGGTGAAGAATCTCGATACCGTGCCTGTTGTCGCGCTCGCTCTCGGCCCCACGGCCGGGCTTGGCGCGGCGCGTGCGGTGGCGAGCCATTATTCGATCATGGTGAAGGGCCTCAGCCAGATCTTCGCCGCCGGTCCCGCCGTGGTCGACGGCCTCGGCGACAGTTACAGGGGATCGACCGACCACAACCAGGCGAAGGAAGACCTTGGCGGCAGCGGCATCCATACCCGCAACGGCGTGATTGACGACGAGGTCGCCAGCGAGGCCGAGGCCTTCGCCCGCGCGCGGCATTTCCTGTCCTTCATGCCCGAACACGTCGGCCAGTTCGCGCGCCGCTCCAATTGCACCGATCCGGTCCACCGCCGCGAGGAAGCGCTGCTCTCCCTTGTCCCGCGAGAAGACAAACAGGTCTATTCCATGCGCCGCTGCATGGAGATGGTGTTCGATACCGGCACCGTGTTCGAAATCGGCCGCATGTGGGGCCGCGCCTGCATCACCGCCCTTGCCCGCCTCGACGGCTGGCCGGTCGCGGTCCTCGCAAGCGATCCCTCCTATCTTGGCGGATCGTGGGAGGCGAAAACATCCGAAAAGGTCGAACGCTTCGTGAAGCTGGCCGACCAGTTCCGCCTGCCGATCGTCCATCTCGTCGACAACCCCGGCTTCATGATCGGGCGCGAGGCGGAAATGGCAGGCACCATCCGTTACGGCGTCCAGGCGATGAACGCGATCTACAAGGCAAGCGTCCCGCTCGCCTCTGTCGTGCTGCGCCGCGCCTATGGAATTGCGGGCAGCGCGATGAGCAATGCAGAGACGTACCAGTACCGGTTCTGCTGGCCCTCGGGCGATTGGGGCTCACTACCCATCGCTGGCGGGCTGGAGGTGGCCTACAAGTCCGAACTGGAGGCGGCTGAGGACCCGGCGGCGGAGCTGGCCGCCATCCGCGAACGGCTGGACAAGGTCACATCGCCCTTCCGCAGCGCCGAACGCTTCAATGTCGAGGACATCATCGACCCACGCGATACGCGGCCCCTGCTGTGTGAATTTGCCGATCTCGCCTGGCGACGCTTGCACCCCGAAGCCTAATCGTCGTCGGGCATCTTCTCGCCGAACAGCTCGCCGCGTTCGGAAAACAGAACGAAAGCAAGGCTCAGGACCGCCGTCACCAGCAGCGCTGCTGCCAGCGGACGGGCGGTCCCGTCATAGGCATAGCCGACGAATGCTCCCAGCAAGGCGCCGCTGGTCATGCGCAGGAAGCCTTGTGCCGAAGACGCGGCACCCGCGATATGCCGGAACGGTTGCAAAGCGATGCTGCCGAAATTCGCGCCGATGAAACCCAGCAGGCTCATGTTTGCCGCCATCAAGGGCACAAAAGTCCAGAGCGTCTCGTCCGGCTGGTTCGCGAAGTAGAGCTGTGCCGCTGCCACCGCGATAAAGGCGAACAGTGCCGCGTGGCTGACCTTGCGCGCTCCGTAGCGTTCGACAATCCGGCTGTTCGACCAGTTGGCCAGCGCCATGCAGCCTGCACAGATCGCGAAGATCAGCGGGAAGCGGTCGCCCGCGCCGAAAGCTTCGCCAATCAACTGCTGCGAGGAATTGATGAAGCCGAACAATCCGCCGAAGACCAGCGCGCTGCCAAGCGTGTAGCCGATGGTTTCACGCAACGTCACCGCGCTTTTCATATTCCGGGCGATGGGGCCGATACGGATTTCCTGACGGTCCTCTTCGTGCAGCGTCTCCGGCAGGCGGAAGTAGACCCACGCGCTCATGACTACGCCGGCCACCGCCATGCTGACAAAAATCCAGCGCCAGTCGCCGAGCAGCAGGAGCACGCCCTGACCGATGCTGGGCGCGACTGCGGGGACGAGCAGGAAGATCACGAAGATCAGGCTCATCATGCAGGCCATCTTGTCGCCGCCCACCCGGTCGCGAATGATCGCTGGCGGAAGGGCGATGATCCCGGCTGCAAAGAAGCCCTGCGCCGCGCGCAGCACGACCAGCATGTCGAACGTGCTGGCCAGCGCGCAGGCGATGGAAAGCGTGATGTAGAGGAACAGGGCCACGAACAGCACGGGCCTGCGCCCGTAGCGGTCGGCGAAGGCACCCGGCACCAGCGTGCCGATCCCTGCAGCGAGCAGGTAGGCCCCGACCACGAATTGCCGGTTGTTGCCCTGCGCGCCCAGATCGGTCGCCAGAGCGTCGAGTGCGGGCAGGATGGCATCGATACCGAAGGCGTTGAGCGCCATCAGCAGCGCCATCATCCAGATCAGCTCGCGCTCGCCAATGGGCGCGCGGGTGGCGGCCTCGGCAGTGAGGCGTTCGCCCGTCGCAAGTTGATCGTTTCGCATTTGCACAAAATGGCGGGTGCCGCACAAGGTTCCGCTTTGCAACCTGTATCGCTATCTGGAAGAGCATGACCGAGGCACAGGACAGGGACGATGACGAGGAGGCCGATGGCCTGCGCAAGATCATCCATGTCGACATGGATGCCTTCTTCGCCAGCGTCGAACAACGCGACAATCCGGACCTGCGCGGCAAGCCCGTGGCAGTCGGCGGAGCGAGCGGACGCGGCGTGGTGGCCGCGGCCAGCTACGAAGCGCGCAAGTTCGGCGTGCGCAGCGCGATGCCGTCAGTGACGGCGAAGCGCCTCTGCCCGGACCTCATCTTCTGCAAGAGCCGATTCGACGTATACCGCGAGGTCTCGCAGCAGATCAGGGCGATTTTCCGCCATCACACCGAACTGGTCGAACCGCTCAGCCTCGACGAGGCCTATCTCGACGTGACCGAAGACCGGCTGGGCATAGGCAGTGCGACCCGCATCGCCGAGCTGATCCGGCAGGAAATCCGCGCCAAGACGAAGCTGACCGCCAGCGCCGGTGTCAGTTACAACAAGTTCCTCGCCAAGCTGGCGAGCGACCAGAACAAGCCCGACGGGCTATGCGTCATTCGCCCGGGCCAGGGCGCGGATTTCGTCCAGTCCCTGCCCGTCAGGCGGTTCCATGGCGTCGGCCCGAAGGCAGAGGAAAAGATGACCCGCCTCGGCATCGCGACGGGTGCGGACCTCGCGGCCAAGGACATCGAGTGGCTGCGGGCGAATTTCGGCAGCTTCGCAGACTATCTCTATCGGGCCGCGCGCGGCATCGACCTGCGCCCGGTGCGCGCCAGCCGGACCCGCAAATCGGTGGGCGGCGAACGTACCTTCAGCCGCGACATTTCCTCGGGATCGGAACTGCGCGAGACGCTGGAGAACATCATCGACATCGTGTGGGAAAGGATCGAGCGCGCAGAGGCGAGCGGTCGCACGGTCACCCTCAAGCTGAAATACACCGACTTCCAGATCTTCAGCCGCGCCAAGTCCGTGCCAAGGCCGATTTCCGACAAGGCGGAATTCGCGAGCGTGTCCCGCATCCTGCTCGAAGAGGTCCTTCCTCTCCCCATGCCGATCAGGCTGATGGGGCTGACGCTTTCGAAGCTCGAAAAGGACGAAGAGGAAGAACCGCGGCGCCCCGACGCGCAGCTAACCCTGCTCTAGGCGGCATTCGCGCGCCACAAGGCCAGCCGCTCGTGCGTGCGCGGGCTCAGCGGCTCGGGCAGAGAATGGGTGGGAAAGAAACGTGCTTCCACGATTTCGCGGCCATCGGGTTTGGGCAAGTCGTCGATGACGGCAGCAAAGATATGTGCCGTATGCGCTGCGCCCGACAGTTCTTCTTCGATGGTGCCGATAGGCCTTATCGCTCTGGCTTCGCAGCCGACCTCTTCGCGCAATTCGCGCCGCGCGGCCTGTTCCGCCGTTTCGCCGCGATCGATGCCGCCGCCAATGAAGAACCAGCCCTCGGGCCCGTAGCTGTGGCGCACGAGGAGCAATTGCCCGCCGAGGTCGCGTACGATCACGCTCACCCCGTCGCGGGTCGTACCGGTGGATTTGCGCAGGCGCGCGCGCAATCGGTAGGCGATGCGAAGGGCGAGCCGGTGCAGCGGCGCCGGGATCAGGTGAAACATGTGACGGGCTGGCTCGCACCTTTGAGGAGCCGTGCGACCGGCAGGTCGCTCTGTCCCGATACGGCATCGTCGAAAACTGTGCGCTTGTCCGAACCACGGATCACAAAGGCGATCTGCGCGGAATCGAGCAATGCCGGCAGCGTCAGGCTTATCCGGTCGAACGGAGCTTCCGGCGGCAGGGGATCGGGCGTCAGGCGGATGATCCGGCGTTCTTCATCGAGCTGCGGATCGGTGTTGGGAAACAGCGAAGCGATGTGACCGTCCGCGCCCATGCCGAGCCAGGCGAGATCGAAATGCGGCACCGCTTCCATGATCGTCAGCGTCACCACTTCCGCACCGGCCGGTTCGAACAGGGCCCTTAGCTTGCCCGTATTCGACGCCTCGTGGTCTTCGGGAACGATGCGATCGTCATTCGGCCACACGACCAGCCGCGAGAAATCGAGGTCGTGTTCTAGCAGCCTGGCAATGATCGGGAACGGCGTCGAACCGCCGGGGACGGTGATCGTGACCGGCCCTTCCCCTGCATCCAGCGCCTCGGAAAGCCGTGCGGCGAGCCAGTCGGCAATTGCTTCGTCGCTCGCCCGTTCGATGATCGTTACGTCTGCCATGGCACACACATACAACAAACCCGCCCGCACCCAAGGTGCGAACGGGTTGTGAATTGGTATTTTTTGCGAAGCTTACTTGCTTGTCTGGTTGAGGAACCAGATGCGCTCTTCACACTGGTCGATCCAGTCGTCGACGATGCCGCTCGTGGCATTGTCGCCTACGGCCTCTGCCTCTTCCTTCACCTTGCCGAGACGGTCGTGCAACTTGCGGTTGTCGTCGCGCAGTTCCTTGACCATTGCGTCGGCCGTAATCGTCACATCGTCCTGGTCCGCGATCTTGGTTTCGCTGGCGACCGATCCGATCGAGGTCAGCGTGTATTCGTCGTTCTTGCGCACACGCTCGCCCAGATCGTCGACCGTCGCGATCAGCTGTGCTGCCTGCTCGTCGAACAGGACGTGCAGGTCGCGAAAGCGCGGTCCTGCGACGTGCCAGTGGAAGTTCTTGGTTTTCATATAAAGCGCCAGCGTGTCTGCAAGCGCACCATTTAGCGCGGTTACGAGACCGGCTTTCGAATTGTTGCCGAGTTCGGCCATGGAAAATCCCCTTCGAGAATAGTGAACTGTATGTCCAACCAACGGCGACACGGACGAAGGGTTTCATTGTCTTTGACAGTTGCAGAGATCGAGTGAGGCGATTCTTCTCAATAAAGTCGAACGGAAATTCCGATCAACATCGCGCCAACGAAGACGATACCCGCCAAGCCCAGTCGAACCGCGCGATGCGGCAAGGCGCGAAGCCTTTCGCCCAGGATATAGCCGGTCGCGACCGCCGCCACTCCGCCTATTGCCCCGCCAAGCGCGGCCATCTGCGGGAAAGCGAGCGCCGCACCCAGCGCGAAAACCACGAAGCGTGCCGCATCGGTCACCTGGCGCAGGGCCAGTCCAAGCCCGATTGCAAAGAGCGAGCGGGTGGGTTCCGCAGGCGGTTTGCCCCGATTTGGCCACGCAAGCTCGAAAGAGGCGAGCAGAAGCGCCATCGCGACGAACATCTGCGCCGTGTTGACCGACAGCAAAGCGGCGAACTCGCCCCCGGCCCAGCCCGCCAGGGCGCCCGTTCCCGCCGCACTCGATACGCCCGCCGCGAGCAGGCCGGGCGAAGAACCCAGCCTCGCCCGCAGGTCGGCGATCAGCAACTGGTCGCGCGCGCCGATCGAGAGCGTGAATGCCGCGACGAGGGCGAACAGCAGCGCGCTCATGGATTGCGGGTCAGGTCTTCCACGGACCGGTGATAGCTATCGTGCGCGTCGGCGCATAGGCATTGACGAAGAACCACTTCCCGTCGGGCGAGAAGCACCCGCCTGCCAGTTCGGTCTGCATCCGCAGGCGACCAAAGGCATAGGGCTCGCCGGACGGTGTGATGCCGCGCAAGTGGTTGTCCACGATCGGAGTGTACTAGTCTTCGCAAACGATGAGGTGTCCGTTCGGACCCACGGTGAGATTGTCGCCGTAATTGAACTGCGAGGCGCTTTCGCTTTCGAAAAACAGCTCGAAACGGTCGGGAGCTGCGCCGCGTCCCGGAACCAGCTTGAACACCTGGCCATATTTCGCCGCGCCACCGCTGGTCGAGCAAACGTAAAGCTCTTCCGTGCCCATGTGGATACCTTCGCCGCGCGCGATGATCGATGCGCCTTGGGCAGCCGCACGTTCACGCAAATCGTCCTCCGGCGCCTCCACATCGTCCAAAGCGATCCAGCGCACTGGATAGCTTTTCCCGACCGGCATCAGGGGCGCATCGTGGTTGCGGGTATCGGGCATGGCGTCGATCACCATCGCTTCCAGCCTGCCGCCTTCTGCCAGTTTGCCGGGTACCTTGGGGATGAACCGGTAGAGCACGGAATCGCCGCGATCTTCGGTCAGGTAGACAATGCCGGTTTCCGGATCGACGCAGGCGGCCTCGTGATTGAACCTGCCCATCGCCTTGAGCGGTTCGGGATTGACCAGCCCTTCGGCATTGGCCGGGATTTCGAAGACCCAGCCATGGTCGCGGCCCAGCTTGTCGGGCGCGATATTTTCGGGCTCGGTGACATATTCCTCGCAGGTCAGCCAGCTGCCCCAAGGCGTCACGCCGCCCGAACAATTGCGGATAGTCCCGGCCAGCGAGCGATATTCGCGCTTCTTCTCCAGCGTCGCCGCATCTAGCACCAGCGTCGTGGTACCACCCGGAAGCACCGCCCTGCCCGCGAGCCTGTCATACCCGTCCGCGATCGCCCCGCCGCTCTCGTCGAAGGGGGTGAGTTCATGATTGCGCACCAGTGCGATCTCTCCGCCGGGCAGCGGCAGGCAGCCCATCCCGTCGGCCTTGTCCGGAACCGTACCGCCATCGCTCATCGCGTCGCCAAGGCTTGAAAGCAGGCGGTAGGAGAAGCCTTCGGGAAGGTCGAGCAAGCCGTTCGGATCGCGGACCAGCGGGCCGTATCCCGCATCCGTCAGTTCCGCTCCGCGCGTCATGCACCCGCTCAGCGTCAGGGCGCCAAAGGCGGTTGCGGTTGTGGACAGGAACTGGCGGCGCTGCATCTGGGTGTTCATTTCTCTCTCCATTGGCCCGGCGGCCTCGCCATGCGATAGCAGCGTGAAATCCAAATGACAGCAGGCCAAATGAAAACAGGGAGGAAGGAATGGAACTGAAACCGGGTATGGCAGCAGTGGTCACCGGCGGCGCATCGGGTCTGGGCAAGGCGAGCGCAAGCGCGCTGGCGGAGGCGGGGCTCAAGGTCACTATTTTCGATGTGAACGAGGAAGCCGGAGAAGCGCACGCAAAGGAAATCGGCGGCCATTTCGCCAAGGTCGACATCACCGACGAACAATCGGTGGTCGACGGTTTCGCCTCCGCCCGAACGGCTCACGGCCAGGAGCGCGTGACCGTGCATTGCGCCATGACCAGCCGCCGGGGCAAGACGCTGGGCTGGGACAAGGGAACGGGCGGCTACAAGCGCCTTTCTACAGAAGACTACGCATTCGGCGCTGAGGGCATCCTAGTCTCGTCCTACCGAATCGCTAGCCACTCGGCACTCGGCATGGCCAACAGCGAGCCGCTCAACGAAGATGGCGAGCGCGGGGCGATTACCCTGACAGCAAGCGTAGCGGCGCAGGATGGGCAGATCGGCCAGGTGATCTACGGCAGCTGCAAGGCAGGCGTGAACGGGCTGGTCCTGCCTATGGCCCGCGACCTGATGGACCTCGGCATTCGCGTAAATTCCGTCATGCCGGGCATCTTCGCGACGCCGCTGATGCTGGGAATGAAAGACCGGAACCCGCAGATGTGGGACCAGCTCAACGCCAGCGTGCCCTTCCCCAAGCGGCTCGGCAAACCGGACGAATTTGCATCGCTCATCGTCGAAATCGCCCGCAACAGTTACATCAACGGCCACCAGTTCCGCCTCGACGGCGCGATCCGTATGCCGCCGAAATGAGGTCATGGAGCGGGTGAAGGGAATCGAACCCTCGTCGTCAGCTTGGGAAGCTGCTGCTCTACCATTGAGCTACACCCGCTTGGTGGAGCGGCGCTTGCCATGGGCCGCGGCTTGCGGTCAATCGATTCGGTGAGCGGCGGAAAACCCGGGGCGGCGGCTTCACCTTCACGGCCAAGCCTATAGAAGGACTGGATGACGACGGACCGCGAATGGGTGAACTGGGCGATCGGGCGGATCGAGGCCGATTTCAATCGGTCTGCGGACACGCATCTCATCCCCCTGCCCGTCCCCGCGCTTCCCGACATCGCCATTTATCTCAAGGACGAATCCAGCCACCCGACTGGGAGCCTGAAGCACCGGCTCGCGCGCTCGCTGTTCCTTTACGGCCTCTGCAACGGCTGGATCTGCGAGGGCACGGCGATTGTCGAAGCGTCGAGCGGGTCGACCGCGGTTTCCGAAGCTTATTTTGCGCGGATGCTGGGCCTGCCCTTCATTGCCGTAATGCCCAAGAGCACGGCGCAGGCCAAGATCGATGCCATCGCGTTCTATGGCGGCAAATGCCACTTCGTCGATAATCCCGGCGAAATATACGACGCGGCGCAGGCCTTGGCCGACGATCTCAAGGGCCACTACATCGACCAGTTCACTTATGCCGAACGGGCAACGGACTGGCGCAGCAACAACAATATCGCCGAATCGATCTTCGCCCAGATGCAGCGCGAGCCGCATCCGGTGCCGCGCTGGATCGTGTGCGGAGCAGGAACCGGCGGGACGTCCGCCACCATCGGCCGCTTTGCCCGGTACAATCGCCACGCCACAAAGATCTGCGTCGCCGATCCGGAAGGTTCGGTGTTCCATCGCCATTGGGCCGACCGCAGCATCCGGCGCGTCGACCATCCCTCGGGCTGTATCGAGGGCATCGGTCGCCAGCGGGTGGAGCCCAGCTTCCTGCCGGACGTGGTCGATGCAATGGAATCCGTGCCCGACGCCTGCTCCATCGCAGCCGCGCACGAGGTGAGCGAACGGCTCGGGCGGCGATGCGGCGGATCCACCGGCACCAATGTCTGGGCCTGCGCCAAGATCGCAGCCGACATGGCCGAACGCGGCCTCAAGGGGTCGATCGTCTCGATCCTGTGCGATGACGGCGCGCGGTATGCGGACACGATTTTCGACGACGATTGGCTTGCAAACAAGGGCTTCGACATCTTGCCCCAGCGCAAGAAAATCGCCCATTTCTTCGAAACCGGCACATTCGCTGCCGGTTGACACAGCCCTTCCCGGGAGAGATTTCACGTGATTACCGACGACCGCATCATCCTGGGCCTGCTGGGCCTGGTGCTCGCCTTCGTATTCGTGACGCGCGATCGGCCCGGATGGCAGAAGTTCTACACTTTCGTGCCGATTATCCTGGTCTGCTACCTCGTTCCCTCGCTGATGGTGACCTTCGGGCTCATCGACGTAAGCGAGAGCAACCTCTGGACCGTGGCGAAGGACTTTTTTCTGCCCGCAGCGCTGTTCCTGATGACGCTCAGCATCGATTTGAAGGGCATTCTGGGCCTTGGCAGCAAGGCGATGATCATGTTCCTGACCGCTACGCTGGGCATCGTGATCGGCGGACCACTGGCTCTCTATATCGTGGCGCAGTTCGATCCCTCGATCATCGGGACGGGGCAGGATGCGGCATGGCGCGGCCTAGCGACACTGGCGGGTAGCTGGATCGGAGGCGGTGCAAACCAGACCGCGATGCTGGAAGTCTACGGCTACAACATCGAGAAGTATTCCGCGCTCATCGCGGTCGATATCATTGTCGCCAACATCTGGATGATCTTTCTGCTCTACGGTGCAGGCGCGAGCGAGAAGGTCGACCGGTGGCTTGGCGCGGACAGTAGCGCCATCGACCGGCTGCGCGACAAGATGGCCGATTACACCAGTTCGGTAGAACGCGTGGCGACGGCGAACGATTACGTCCTGCTATTCGGTGCTACGCTGGCGGTGGTTGGCCTGTGCCACCTTGCAGGGACCATGCTCGGCGGATTCTTCGCGAACCTGCAGGGCGAAGAGGCAACTCTGGCGAGCAGTTTCTTCTGGGTCGTTGTGGTGGCGACCACGCTCGGCCTTGCTGCCAGCTTCACCCGCGCACGCAACTTGGAAGGTGTTGGCGCGAGCAAGTTCGGCACGCTCTTCATCTTCCTGCTGGTGGCGATCATCGGCACCAAGATGGACGTCACGCAGCTGGGCGATGCGCCCGGCTTCATGGCCGTGGGCCTGATCTGGATGCTCTTCCACGTCATCCTGCTCCTTTTGGTGGCGAAATTGATCAAGGCGCCATTCTTTTTCGTCGCCGTGGGAAGCAAGGCGAATGTCGGCGGGGCCGCGTCGGCCCCCGTCGTGGCTGCTGCATTCCACCCGGCACTGGCTCCGGTCGGGGTGCTGCTGGCTGTCCTCGGCTATGCGCTCGGCACCTATGGCGCGATCCTGTGCGCACAGATGATGGCGGCGGTCGGATAGTCCCGAATGGCAAAGGTTTCATCTGAAACCGGTTGATTTCGGAGCATCTGCTTGCCACAGCCGTTGGCAAGAAAAGAGAGGATTTCCCCATGCGTCAGGTAGACCATTTCATCGCCGGTGGAGCCACCGGTTCCGCCACCCGCAAGCACCAGATCTGGAACCCGTCCACCGGCGAGGTCCAGGCCGAAGTCGCCCTTGGCGATGCGGCCCTGCTGCAGAAGGCCGTGGATGAAGCGAAGAAGGTCCAGCCCGAATGGGCAGCGACCAATCCGCAGCGCCGCGCGCGCGTGATGTTCGAGTTCAAGCGGCTCGTCGAAGCGCACAAGCAGGAACTCGCCGAACTGCTGTCGAGCGAACACGGCAAGGTCGTCGAAGACGCGCATGGCGATGTGCAGCGCGGCCTCGAAGTCATCGAATTCGCCTGCGGCATCCCGCAGGCGCTGAAGGGCGAATACACGCAAGGCGCTGGCCCGGGCATCGACGTCTATTCGATGCGCCAGCCACTCGGCATCGGCGCGGGCATCACCCCGTTCAACTTCCCCGCCATGATCCCGATGTGGATGTTCGGCATGGCGATCGCTGCCGGCAACGCCTTTATCCTGAAGCCGTCCGAGCGCGATCCGAGCGTGCCGGTGCGCCTCGCCGAACTCTTCGTCGAGGCAGGCGCGCCCGAAGGCCTGCTGCAGGTCGTTCATGGCGACAAGGAAATGGTCGACGCGATCCTCGACCATCCCGACATTCCGGCGATCAGCTTCGTCGGTTCGTCCGACATCGCGCAGTATATCTACTCGCGCGGCACGGCGAACGCGAAGCGCGTGCAGGCGTTCGGCGGCGCGAAGAACCACGGCATCGTGATGCCCGACGCCGATCTAGACCAGGTGGTGAACGATCTGGCGGGGGCCGCATTCGGCTCGGCGGGCGAACGCTGCATGGCGCTGCCGGTCGTGGTACCGGTGGGCGAGGACACGGCGGATCGCCTGCGCGAAAAGCTGATACCTGCAATCAATGCCCTGCGCATCGGCGTCTCGAACGATCCGGACGCGCATTACGGCCCCGTCGTCACGCCCGAGCACAAGGCGCGCGTCGAAGGCTGGATCGACACAGCCGAGAAGGAAGGCGCCGAGGTCGTCATCGACGGCCGCGGCTTCAGCCTGCAGGGCCATGAGAACGGCTTCTTCGTCGGCCCGACGCTGCTCGACCGCGTCACGCCCGACATGGAAAGCTACAAGGAAGAGATTTTCGGCCCCGTCCTCCAGATCGTGCGCGCCAAGGATTTCGAGGACGCGGTCCGCCTGCCGAGCGAGCACCAGTACGGCAACGGCGTTGCCATCTTCACCCGCAACGGCCACGCCGCACGCGAGTTCGCGTCCCGCGTGAATGTCGGCATGGTCGGCATCAACGTGCCGATCCCGGTGCCCGTCAGCTACCACAGCTTCGGCGGGTGGAAGCGCTCGGGCTTCGGCGATATCGACCAATATGGCATGGAAGGCCTGAAATTCTGGACCAAGGCCAAGAAAGTCACCCAGCGCTGGCCCGACGGCGGCGGTGACGGGTCGAACGCCTTCGTCATCCCGACGATGGGATAAGAAAATCGGGCGAGGCGTTAGAAAGAAATGACAGTGACTTTCTCCCGACGCCTCGCCCTTATCCTTTGCCCCATCTCGCTCGCAGCTTGCGGGAGCGCAGACGACAAGCCCTCGGAGCCTGTGACCGGCTCCGCACCGAAATCGGAAGCAGTAACGGCTCCGGAAACACCGCCTTCCGAACCTGAACCGGCGACCTTTGCCATGACAATGCCGCAGGAAATGCGCGGGATCTGGCATAAGGACATCCTCGGTCGCGCGCCCGATACTGAAGAATGCGATCCGCGCCTGCGCGGCACGATCGACTGGGACCGCCTCATCACGGTGCGCGACAGCGGCTACGTCTATTTCGAAATGAGTGGCCGGATCATGGAAGTGCATAATCGCACCGACACGATGATCGATGCCACTTTCGACACCACCTATGCCGATACTCCCACGAGCGAGCGGCGCGATTTCGCGCTGCAAAACGATGGGACGCTCGCTATCAATCTCGATGACGGCGACGGGGCGATGCAGGTCGTCCAGTACCGCCGGTGCCCGGAGTAAGCTCATGCGTAGGACCTCCAGCATTGCCGCCCTCGCCTCTCTCGCTCTCGTCGCAGCCTGCACAGAGCCGGTCGAAGACAGGCCGGAGCCGGAAGAGACCATGATGCCGGTCGAGCCCGATGGAGGCATCGGCGACGGGGCCACTCCGCTGCCCGAGCTTCTCGGCACGGCTATCCCGGAAACGCTACATGGCCGTTGGGGCCTCGTGCCTGCCGACTGTACCTCCACCGGGGGCGATGCGAAGGGGCTTATCACCATCGATGCGGAGCGGATCGAATTCTATGAATCGCGCGCCGTGGTCGAAAAGGTCGAGGAACAGGACACCGGCATGTTCCGCGCGCGCTTCGCCCTGACCGGTGAAGGCCGGGAATGGAGCCGCGAAATCGAGTGGCGCCTGTCGGAAGACGGCTCGCAGCTCACGCGCTCCGAAACCGGCGATGGTGCAATCGGCGGTCCGCTGACCTATGACAAGTGCGAACCCGAAGGAGAGTGACGATGAAAGCTGTTCTCGCCATCTGTGCCGCCCTGCCGCTCGCAGCCTGCGCGACAGTTCCGGCGCAGGACGAATTGCCGCCACCGCGCGATCCGGGATCATGCGATGCAGCCGCCGTCCAGTCCCACATCGGGCACGAGGCAACCTCGGAAATGGGCGCGGCGATCCTTGCAGAAAGCGGTGCGCGGACCCTGCGCTGGGGCCCGCCCGAATCCGCCTGGACGATGGATTATCGCACGGACCGTGTGAACGTGCGTTATGATCGCGACATGAAAATCACCGCGATCACCTGCGGATGAGCGAGCGGCGACGCACGACCTCGGGTTCGCCTTTCGAGGAGCAATTCGGTTTCTGCCGTGCAGTAAGGGACGGCGATCGCATCATCGTCGCCGGCACCGGCCCGATCGAGGACGACGGGTCGAGCACCCAAGGCGATGCCGCCGCGCAGGCCGCGCGCTGCTGCACACTGATCGTCCGGGCGATCGAGCAACTTGGCGGCTCTGCTGCCGACGTCGTGCGCACCCGCATGTTCCTCACCGATTTCGACGATCAGGCCGCCGTGGGCGAGGTCCACGCCCGCTTCTTCGGCGAAGCGAAACCGGCCGCAACGATGGTCGGCTGCGCATGGCTTTGCCGCAAGGAATGGAAAGTCGAAATCGAGGCGGAAGCAATCGTTCGCGGCTGAGGCCGCCCACCCCTTCCCTTGCCCCCGCGAGAGGTTTAGAGCGCCCTCATGACAGGACAATTCCAGCTTACCGAAGAGCAGCTTGCGATCCAGGAAATGGCGCAGCGCTTCACGGCCGACAACATCACGCCATTCGCCGGCGAATGGGACGAAAAGAGCCACTTCCCGCGCGATGTGATCAAGAGCACCGCCGAACTCGGCTTCGGCGCGATCTACGTCTCCGAAGAGAGCGGCGGGATCGGCCTCGGTCGGCTCGAGGCGGCGCTGATCATGGAAGCCATGGCTTATGGCTGCCCGACTACCAGCGCATTTATCTCCATCCACAACATGGCGAGCTGGATGATCGACCAGTTCGGGTCGCAGGACGTGAAGGACCGGTACCTTCCCGACCTCGTCAGCATGGAAAAAATCGCCAGCTACTGCCTTACCGAACCTGGCAGCGGCTCCGACGCGGCGGGCCTGAAGGCCAGCGCCGTACTGGATGGCGACCACTACGTCCTGAACGGCACCAAGCAGTTCATTTCCGGCGGCGGCGTCAACGACGTATACGTCACCATGGTTCGCACTTCCGATCACAAGACCAAGGGCATCACCTGCTTGGTGATCGACAAGGACACGCCGGGCGTATCCTTCGGCAAGCCGGAAAAGAAGCTCGGCTGGAATGCCTCGCCCACCGCACAGGTCATCTTCGAAGATGCGCGCGTGCCGGTCGCCAACCGCGTCGGTGACGAAGGCGAAGGTTTCCGTTTCGCGATGATGGGCCTTGATGGCGGACGCCTGAATATCGGCGCGTGCTCGCTGGGCGGTGCGCAGCGCTGCCTCGACGAGGCGGTTGCCTACACCAAGGACCGCAAGCAGTTCGACTCGGCGATTGCCGACTTCCAGAACACGCAGTTCATGCTCGCCGACATGGCGACCGACCTCGAAGCCTCGCGCGCCCTGCTCTATCTCGCGGCCGCCAAGGTCACCGACAACGCGCCCGACAAGTCGCGCTTTTCCGCCATGGCCAAGCGCCTTGCGACCGACAATGGCAGCAAGATCGTCAACGACGCACTGCAGCTGTTTGGCGGCTATGGCTACTTGAAGGAATACCCGATCGAGCGGTTCTGGCGCGACCTGCGCGTCCACTCGATCCTCGAAGGCACCAACCAGGTCATGCGCATGATCGTGGGCCGTGACCTTTTGCGCCAGTGAGCACCGAAATGACTGACGACATTCTGATCCACACCCATGGCCGCGTGGGCCATATTTCGCTCAATCGTCCCAAGGCGCTGCATGCGCTGACGCTCGACATGTGCCACGCGATGAGCGCGGCGCTTTCCGAGTGGGAGAAGGACGATGCTATCGAAGCGGTCATCCTCGATCATTCGGAAGGGCGCGGGTTTTGCGCCGGGGGCGACATCAACCTGCTGCGCCATTCCGCGCTGAACGATGGCGGCGAGAGCGGCCGCAAGTTCTTCCACGACGAGTACCAACTCAACCACCAGATGATGACCTATGGAAAGCCCATCGTGGCCTTCATGGACGGTATCACCATGGGCGGCGGCGTGGGTATCGCCCTGCCCTGCACTCACCGCGTTGCGACCGAGAACACCCGTTTCGCCATGCCCGAAACCGGCATCGGCCTGTTTCCGGACGTGGGCGGCGGCTGGCACCTCTCGCGCCTTGGCGGGCGGCTCGGCGAATTCCTTGCGCTGACCGGCGCGCGGCTCGACGGGGCGGAATGCCTCTGGGCCGGTATCGCCACCCATTACGTGCCGAGCGAGATGCTCCCCGAGGTCAAGGCGCGCATCATCGACAAGCCCGATCGTATCCGCGGCATCCTGTCCGAACCCGTCGGCACCCCGCCCAAAGCGCGGATCGAGGGCAATGCCGACAAGATCGCGAAGCACTTCGCCTCCGACCGTTATGAAGACATTCTCGCCAGCCTCGAAAAGGCGGCCGATGACGGTGACGAATGGGCGGCCAAGGAGCGCGACACGCTCGGCACCAAGAGCCCGCAGACCTGCAAGGTCGCGCTGCGCCAGCTGGCGACCAGCCGCGAGCTCGACAGTTTCGCCGACAACATGGCGATGGAATACCGCATCGCCAGCCGCGTTCTGACCCGCCCCGACTTCGCCGAGGGCGTGCGCGCGGTGATCGTGGACAAGAACAACGACCCCAAATGGGACCCGGCAACGCCCGAGGGCGTGAGCGAGGAACTGCTCGACAGCATCTTCGCCCCGCTTCCCGCAGACGAGGAATGGAAACCCCTATGAGTTACGAGACCATCACCGTCGAACAGCGTGACGCGGTCACGCTGATCACGCTCAACCGCCCCAAGGCGCTGAATGCGCTGAACAGCAAGGTGCTGGAAGAGCTGACCGAGGCGTTTGCCGCCTACCAGGCCGACAGCAGCCAGCTTTGCGCGGTCCTGACCGGTTCGGGCGACAAGGCCTTTGCCGCTGGTGCCGACATCAAGGAAATGAGCGAGAAGGCGGCTGCCGACTTCTACCTCGAGGACTTCTTCTCGCCCTGGACCAGCGAGATCGTGAAGAAGACCCGCAAGCCGTGGATCGCCGCGGTCAACGGCTTTGCGCTGGGCGGCGGGTGCGAGCTTGCCATGATGGCGGACTTCATTATCGCCAGCGAGAACGCCAAGTTCGGCCAGCCCGAAATCAAGCTCGGCGTTGCCCCCGGCATGGGCGGATCGCAGCGCCTGACCAAGGCCATCGGCAAGTCGAAGGCGATGGAAATGTGCCTGACGGGCCGCATGATGGGCGCCGAGGAAGCCGAACGCAGCAATCTCGTCGCGCGCGTGGTTCTGCATGACGATTTGCTCGACGATGCGATGAAAACCGCCGCGCAGATCGCTTCGATGCCGCCGATGGCTGCCATCGCGAACAAGGAAATGGTCAACGCCGCTTTCGAGACCAGCCTCGACCAGGGCCTGATCATCGAACGCCGCATCTTCCAGATCCTCACCGCGAGCGAGGACAAGAAGGAAGGCATGGCCGCCTTCGTCGAAAAGCGTGAAGGCAAGTGGAAAGGGCGTTAAGGCAACGCCCTTTCCTACAATGCCGCGCTGGCGTTAGCTGCGCTTTCAATGAAAGTTCGTCGCCTGAGAAAGCGGGCGCAGAGTGTAAACTTCGGGTTCATCCAAATAAACGCGTAAAATCAAAGGGATGGAATCGAATGGCACGGGCGACACACTGTCGCCTTTGTCACCCAATCGAAGCCCGGCAAAGACCGGGTAGACGGAGAGAGATCATGAAAATCGCCTTCATCGGCCTCGGCAATATGGGCGGCGGGATGGCCGCGAACCTCGTGAAGGCGGGGCACGAGGTGAATGCCTTCGACCTGTCGGAAGAGGCGCTGGCGACGGCCAAGGACAATGGCTGCGCGACCTTCACCGACGCGGCTGAAGCCGTGCAAGGTGTCGACGGTGTCGTGACCATGCTCCCCAATGGCGGGATCGTGAAGTCCGTCTACGAAGGCAGCGTGATCGGCAAGGCGCCCGCAGGCGCGGTGCTGCTCGACTGCTCGACCATCGACGTCGCCACCGCCAAGGACGTGAACGCCAAGGCCGAAGCCGCCGGATACGACATGGTCGACGCGCCCGTCTCCGGCGGGATCGCGGCGGCCAATGGCGGCACGCTCACCTTCATGGTCGGCGGCACCGAGAAGGCGTTCAGGCGCGCCGAAGAGGTGCTTCAGGCGATGGGCAAGGCGGTCATCCACGCAGGCGATGCTGGGGCTGGCCAGACGGCCAAGATCTGCAACAACATGCTCCTCGCCATCTCGATGATCGGGACCGCCGAAGCGATGAAGATGGCCGAGAAGCTCGGCCTCGATCCGCAGAAATTCTACGAGATCAGCTCGCAGTCCTCAGGCTATTGCTGGTCGCTCAACGCCTACACCCCGATGCCCGGCGTGGGCGTGGAAAGCCCGGCGGACAATGACTACAAGGGCGGCTTCGCCACGGCACTGATGTTGAAGGACCTGCGCCTGGCGATGGATGCGGCGAAGGATGTGGATGCGACCACCGTGCTTGGCGCGAAAGCGGCGGAAATCTACGAGGAACTCGCCAGGGAACACGGCGGCCTCGACTTCTCCTCGGTGATCAAGACGCTCTGAGGTCTTCCAGCACCGCCGCGAGCCATTCGCGCGGGGCTTTGCGCCGGCCGATGTCGGAAACGAATTCCTGACCGCGCGCGACGCTCTTCACCTTGCGTCCGCGAAGCCAGCGGTCCGCGCGGTCGTGATAGGTCAGTCCCCCGCGCTTCAGCCATTCCGGCCTGTTCCACAGCGAAGGCGGCCCTTCCTTGACCGTAAGCCGCAATACGGATGAGGCGCGCTTGGCCGTGCCACCCGGCCCGACATAAAGGCAGTCATTGCTGCCATGCATGGCGAGCGCGTGCGGGTGGCGATGTGCGCGAAATTCATCGCGCTCCTCATCGCTGCAGCTGGCGAGATGGACCATGCGCTTCACCTCCATCCAGCCGAAGATGCGGTGGTGGGGCTCGCCACTGTCCTCTTCGCGGAAGAGGCCGAAGAACAGGAAGATATCGCCCACGCCGACGCCCTGGTTGGCGAGATGCGTCTGCGCCGCGCCGACCTGTCCGAAGATGCAGGTGCCATCGCCCGTGAACATGGGATCGTGGTGGCACAGGTCCGCCGCGCCGAGCTTACCGCGACTGGCTGCCTGCGCGTGCTCGCCCAGCCCGAGCGCGCCATAGCTCGTGTTCGAGGCCGCGCCGGCGGGGATCGGCAGGCTTATCGGCACGCCGTCCACGATCGGCGACGGGCCTCCGCCCGCCGCGCTGTCGAAGCCCTTGCGGCTGAAGACGATCTTCATGACCGCCCCCGGGCGATCAACGACCGCCCTGCTCGCTCATCGTCGGTTGGCCCGACGGAGCCATCGGCTCCTCATACGCCAGCACCGGCTTGCGCGCGGCGAGCGTTTCGTCGAGGCGGCGGCGCGGTGCGTAATGCGGCGCGGTCTTCAGTGTCGCATCGCCGGACTTGGCCCGTTCCGCCACGCTGCGCAGCGCGGCGATGAACTGGTCGAGCGCAGCCTTGCTCTCGGTCTCGGTCGGCTCGACCAACATCGCGCCATGCACCACCAGCGGGAAGTACATGGTCATCGGGTGATAGCCTTCGTCGATCAGCCCCTTGGCGAGATCGAGCGTCGAGATATCCTCGGCGAAACCGGCGTCGGAGAACAGCGCCTCGTGCATGCACGGACCGCTCGGTCCGAAGGGCGCATCGAGCACATCGTCGAGACTGCGCAGCACGTAATTGGCGTTGAGCACCGCGTCCTCGGCGACCTGCTTCAGCCCGTCCGCACCGTGGCTGAGCATATAGGTCAGCGCGCGGGTGAACATGCCCATCTGCCCATGGAACGCGGTCATGCGGCCGAAGGCTTGTGTGTGTCCGTACTCGTCTGCGTTCTCTTCCTCGACGAGGTGCACCTCGCCATCCTTGTCGCGCACCACGTAGGGAAGCGGGCCAAACGGGGCGAGCGCTTCGGACAGCACGACCGGGCCGGAACCCGGGCCGCCGCCGCCATGCGGGGTGGAGAAAGTCTTGTGCAAATTGATGTGCATCGCATCGACGCCGAGGTCGCCGGGGCGCACCTTGCCGACGATGGCGTTGAAGTTCGCGCCATCGCAATAGACGAAGCCGCCTGCTGCGTGCACCGCGTCCGAGATCGCCTTCATGTCACGCTCGAACAGGCCGCAGGTATTGGGGTTGGTGATCATCACCGCAGCCACATCGGGGCCGAGGCGCGCCTTGAGCGCTTCGAGATCGACGCGGCCTTCGGCGGTCGCGGGAATATCTTCGACCTCGTAACCGGCAAAGGCAGCGGTTGCCGGGTTGGTGCCGTGCGCGCTTTCGGGGACAAGCACGACCTTGCGTGCATCACCGCGCGCTTCAAGCGCGGCGCGGATGCAAAGAATGCCGCACAATTCTCCATGCGCGCCTGCCTTCGGGCTCATCGCGACGCCGTGCATGCCGGTCAGGTCGATAAGCCAGTTTGCGAGCTCGTTGATGACTTCAAGCGCGCCGGGCACGGTCTGGACCGGCTGCAGCGGATGGACATCCGCAAAGCCGGGCATGCGCGCGACCTTCTCGTTGAGGCGCGGGTTATGCTTCATCGTGCAGCTGCCGAGCGGGAAAAAGCCGAGATCGATGCCGTAGTTCTGGCGCGAAAGACGAGTGTAGTGGCGCACCGCTTCAGGTTCGGACAGGCCCGGCAGGCCGATCGCCTCAGCGCGGTCCATGCCGCCGAGACGCGTTGCCGTGTCCGAAGGTTCGGGCAGGTCGACGCCAGTCGTCTCGACATGACCGATCTCGAACAGCAGCGGTTCTTCGAGCATCAGCGCGCGATTGCCGGTGACGGTGTCGGGGCCGCTCATCGCGTTGTGATCTTCGACCGGGGTACCGGGCTTCCAGCCGGACTGGTTGGGCGCGCTCATGACAGCACCTCCTCGAGAGCGGAGGCAAGGGTCTCGATGTCCTCGTCGGTGGTGGTTTCGGTGACGGCGACCAGCAGGCCATCGGCAAGCTCGGCATTGTTCGGGAACAGCCGGCCGAGCGATACGCCGGCGAGGATGTCCCGCTCTGCCAGAGTACGCACAACTGCGCGCGCATCGGTGCCGAGCCGGATCGTGAATTCGTTGAAGAAACTGTCGTTGAGGACGCTCACGCCCGGTACCTTCGAGAGGCGCTCTACCGCGTGGCAGGCGAGGCGGTGGTTCTCCATCGCGAGGCGGCGGAGGCCCTTCTCGCCCAGCAGCGTCATGTGCACGCTGAATGCCAGCGCACAGAGACCTGAGTTGGTGCAGATATTCGACGTCGCCTTCTCGCGGCGGATATGCTGCTCGCGGGTGGAAAGCGTCAGGACGAACCCGCGCTTGCTTTCTGCGTCGACGGTCTCGCCGCACAGACGGCCCGGCATCTGGCGCACGTGCTTCGGGCTGGTGACGGCGAAGAGGCCGAGATACGGGCCGCCGAACTGGAGGCCGACGCCAAGCGACTGCCCTTCACCGACGACAATATCCGCGCCCATTTCGCCGGGCGACTTGATCGCACCCAGAGCCACGGGCTCCGTGTTGACGACGATCAGCAGCGCGCCCTTTTCATGCGCCGCATCGGCGATGGGCTGCAGGTCGGTCACGCGGCCGAGGATGTCGGGATACTGGACGACCACGCAGCTGGTGTCGTCGTCGATCCGCGCGATCAGCCCGTCATTGTCGGGCTGGGCCTGCAAGGCGGGGCTGGCGTGCGCGATCTCGTCTTCGGTGAACTTCGCCATGGTCTTCACGACCTCGGCATAGTGGGGGTGCAATGCGCCCGACAGCACGACCTTGCGCTTCTTGCCGCGGGCGATCCGGCTGGCCATGGCGACCGCTTCCCAGCAGGCCGTCGAGCCGTCGTACATCGAGGCATTGGCCACGTGGCAGCCATAGAGCCGCGCCACCTGCGTCTGGAATTCGAACAGCATCTGCAGCGTGCCCTGCGCGATTTCCGGCTGGTAGGGCGTGTAGGCGGTTAGGAATTCGCCGCGCTGGATAATGTGATCGACGCTGGCCGGGACGTGGTGCTTGTATGCCCCTGCCCCCAAGAAGAACGCCGCATCGGACGCCGCGAGGTTCTTTTTCGAGAGCCGCCGCATGTGCTTCTCGACCGCCATTTCGCTGGCATGCATGGGCAGGCCCTCGATCGGACCGGTCAGCCGCGCCTCCTCGGGCACGTCGGAAAACAGCGCGTCCACATCGGGCGCACCGATCGTCTCAAGCATCGCCGAACGATCGGCTTCGGTAAGCGGCAGATAACGCATTGAATAACCCCTGGCGCCCGGTCGGGCGTTTAGATCAAAGCTCGTCGCAGAAGTTCTTGTAGGCCTTGTCGTCCATCAGCCCTTCGAGCTGGGACTTGTCGGAAACGGTCATGCGGAAGAACCACCCGTCTTCCTCGGGAGAGGTGTTGACGAGCGCCGGATCGTCTTCGAGCGCGGAATTGGCTTCCGTCACTTCGCCGCTGATCGGTGCGTAGACGTCGCTCGCGGCCTTGACGCTTTCGACCACGGCAGCGTCCTTGCCCTTTTCCAGCATGGTGCCGCTTTCAGGCAGTTCGACGAACACGATATCGCCAAGCTGACCCTGCGCGTAATCGGTAATCCCGACCGTGGCAGTGTCGCCTTCCAGGTCGATCCATTCATGTTCTTCGGTGAAATAACGAGCCATCAGTCTCACTTCCCTCTGTGATAGCGGTGGGGGACGAAGGGCATGGTCGTGACCTTCGCGGGCAGTCTCTTGTTACGAACCTCGACCTCGACCTCGGTTCCCGGTTCGATGTGGCTTTTTTCAAGATAGCCCATCGCGATCGGGTGACCGAGCGATGGCGAGAAGCCGCCGCTGGTAATGCGGCCGATCTCCGTATCGCCGTCGAAAACCTTGGCGCCTTCGCGGGCGGGCAAGCGCCCTTCGAAGGTCAGGCCGACGCGCTTGCGTGCGGGGCCGGCGTTGAAGACGTCCATCACTTTTTCATGGCCCATCCAGCCGCCTTCCTCGCGGCGGCGCTTGGTCAGCGCGAAGCCGAGGTCGGCCGACACGGGATCGGTTTCGGTCGTGATGTCGTGGCCATAGAGCGGCAGGCCGGCTTCGAGGCGCAGGCTGTCGCGTGCGCCCAGGCCGCAAGGGCGAACCTCGATTTCGGCGCAGAGGCGATCGCACAGGCTCTCTGCGAATTCGGCAGGGACCGAAATTTCGAAGCCGTCTTCGCCGGTATAGCCCGCGCGCGTGATGCGTAGTGGCCATTCGCCGAAGTCGTGAACGACGCTTTCCATGAAAATCATGTCGTCGATAGTGTTACGCATCACGCGGTTGAGGGCCGTGGCAGCATTCGGACCCTGCAGGGCAACCAAGGCCTGTTCGTCCAGGTGCGTCAGGGTAATTTCGTCGGGCAAATGTTCACGAAGGTGGGCGATATCGTCCCATTTCATCGCGCCGTTGACGACGATGTAATACGCCGGGTCGCCCCAATGCCCTTCGGTGCCCGCCTCTTCGTCGGCCTCGATCCACGGCGTGGCGTTGGTGACCATGAGGTCATCCAGGATGCCGCCGTCTTCGTCGATAAGGAGCGAATAGCGCACCTTGCCGGGCTTCAGTGTGGTGATCGCACCGGGCAGCAGCTTTTCCAGCTCCGCGGCGACGTTTTCGCCGGTCAGCATCAGCTGGCCCATGTGGCTCACATCGAACAGACCCGCCTGGCTGCGCGTCCATTCGTGTTCGGCGACGATGCCGCCACCCGATTCAGCCGAATACTGGATCGGCATTTCATAGCCCGCGAACGGGACCATGCGCGCGCCCTTGCGGCGATGCCATGCATCCAGCGGCAGCTGTTCGATTTCCTGCGGTGTGTCGGTAGTATCGCTCAAGACGCATCCCTTGGTGGCAAGCATGGAAGCGCCGCGAACGGCGCTGAAACAACCCATGCCCCCTCTGTCGGGAAACCTGAGAGACTGGCGCGCAAATGAGCACGCGTACCCCTTCGGTGGTCCGCCGCGGCTGCGACAAACGCTTTCCAGAGTGTCGATGGCAGCGCACGGTCCCTTGGCCTGAGAGTTTCCGGGGCGGTTGCTCCTTCGGCGCCGGGCGGGTGTCCCCCGCACAGGCTCTCCCATGCGCGCCTGCCGCAGAATCGCTCCTGCAGCCGACGGTTCAGCCCTGCGCGATCACGACGCTGCGGTCAATCCAGATTGGGCCTCAACCAGCGCTCTGCGGTGGCAATATCCACACCGCGGCGCGCGGCGTAATCTTCCAGCTGGTCGCGGCCGATGCGGGCGACGCCGAAATACTGGCTTTCCGGGTGTCCGAAATAGAACCCGCTGACCGCTGCCGTGGGATACATGGCGAAGTTTTCCGTCAGGGTCAGGCCGGTGTACTTTTCCGCATCGAGCAGGTCGAAGAGGATGGGTTTGAGGCTGTGGTCGGGGCACGCGGGATAACCCGGTGCAGGGCGAATACCGCGGTACTCCTCCTTGATCAGCGCCGTATTGGTCAGCTGTTCATGCGGCGCGTAGCCCCACAGTTCGGTGCGCGTGAACTGGTGAAGACGCTCGGCAAACGCTTCCGCAAAGCGGTCGGCCAGTGCTTTCAGGAGGATGTCGGAGTAGTCGTCCTTGTCGTCGAGGAAGCGCTTGGAATGCGGCTCGATCCCGTGGATGCCGACGGCGAACCCGCCGATCCAGTCACCTGCCGGGTCGATGAAGTCGGCAAGGCACATATTTGCGCGGTCGCGCGATTTCTTCACCTGCTGGCGCAGGAAAGGCAGGACCACGTGTTCTTCGCGATCGACGCGGTGGATCGTGACATCGTCCCCGTCCCGCGCGCAGGGCCAGAACCCTGCCACGCCCTTCGCGGTCAGCCACTTCTCCTCCACGATGCGGTCGAGCATGGCGTTGGCATCGTCGAACAATTGCTGTGCGGTCTCGCCCACCACCTCGTCCGTCAGGATCGCCGGATAGTTTCCGTGCAATTCCCAGGCCCGGAAGAACGGCGTCCAGTCGATATATTCGCGCAGATCCGCCAGATCCCAGTCCTCGAAGGCGTGGATACCGGGCTTCAACGGCGGCGCTGCTTTGTCGGAAAGGAAGGCGTCGTAATAATTCGCCCGTGCCTCCTCGATCGGCAGCAGGACGCTCTGCCCCTTGCCGGCACGTGCGTCGCGCACCTTCTGGTATTCGGCAGCTGTGGTCTCGACGAACTCGTCCCGCTGGGTGTCGGATAGCAGGCGGCTGGCGACGCCCACCGCTCGGCTGGCGTCGAGTACGTGGATCACCGGCCCGTCATAGGCGGGATCGATCCGCAGGGCGGTGTGGACCTTGCTCGTGGTGGCCCCGCCGATCAGCAGCGGCATGGTGAGCCCGTCGCGCTGCATTTCTTCCGCCACAGTGACCATCTCGTCCAGCGATGGTGTGATAAGACCGGACAGTCCGATCATGTCGGCATTTCGATCCTTGGCGGTCTGGATGATCGTAGACCACGGCACCATGACGCCGAGATCGATCACCTCGTAGCCGTTACACTGCAGCACCACGCCCACGATATTCTTGCCTATATCGTGTACATCGCCCTTTACGGTGGCCATCACGATCTTGCCCTTGGACTGGTCGGCGAGGCCGGATGCCTTCTTCTCCGCCTCGATGAAGGGAATGAGGTGTGCGACCGCCTTCTTCATGACCCGCGCCGACTTGACCACTTGCGGCAGGAACATCTTTCCGCTGCCGAACAGGTCGCCGACCACGTTCATGCCGTCCATCAGCGGGCCTTCGATCACCTCGATCGGGCGGTCGAACTGCTGGCGCGCCTCCTCGGTATCGCCCACGACATAGGCATCGATACCCTTGACGAGCGCGTGTTCGAGACGGCGTGCAACATTCCAGCCGCGCCATTCCTCGGCGGCCTTTTCGTCGGCTGCGGACTTGCCCTTGTAGCTCTCGGCTAGGTCGATCAGTCGCTCTGTCGCGTCTTTGCGGCGCATGAGGATGACGTCCTCGCACGCTTCGCGCAATTCGGGGTCGATCTGGTCGTAGACGTCAAGCTGGCCCGCGTTAACGATGGCCATGTCGAGCCCGGCGGGGATCGCGTGATAGAGAAATACCGAGTGCATCGCGCGGCGCACGGTCTCGTTGCCGCGGAAGCTGAAGGAGAGATTGGAAAGCCCGCCGCTGGTCTTGGCATTCGGGCATCGTTGTTTGATCTCGCGCACAGCCTCAATGAAATCGAGCCCGTAGCGGTCATGCTCCTCGATCCCGGTCGCCACGGCGAAAATGTTCGGATCAAAAATGATGTCTTCGGAAGGAAAACCCATTCCCGTCAGCAGGTTGTATGCGCGCGCGCAAATCTCGACCTTGCGCTCTTTCGTATCGGCCTGACCGGTCTCGTCGAAGGCCATTACGACCACCGCCGCGCCGTAATCCATGCAGATACGTGCGTGTTCGAGGAAAACTCCCTCGCCTTCCTTCATGCTGATCGAATTGACGATCGGCTTGCCCGAAACGCATTTCAGCCCCGCCTCGATCACTTCGAATTTCGAGCTGTCGATCATCACCGGGACCCGAGCGATGTCGGGCTCGGCGGCGATCAGCTTGAGGAAGGTCGTCATCGCCTTCTCGGCGTCGAGCAAGCCTTCGTCCATGTTGACGTCGATTATCTGCGCGCCGTTCTCGACCTGCTGGCGCGCAACCTCGACTGCGGCGTCGTAATCGTCCGCCATGATGAGCTTCTTGAACCGGGCCGATCCCGTCACATTGGTGCGTTCGCCGATATTGACGAAGCGGGCGGTTGTGAGGTCACTCATCAGGCGGCAATCGTGAAGGGTTCGAGACCTGCGAGACGCATTTCCGACTCGCGCGACGGGACTGTGCGCGGTGTCAGCCCTTCGACAGCGCGTGCCATCGCGGCGATATGATCCGGCGTGGACCCGCAGCATCCGCCCAGCGCATTTATGCGGCGATTTTCCGCCCACACGCGGGTCAGCGCGGCGGTCGTATCCGGCACTTCGTCATATTCGCCGAGATCGTTCGGCAGGCCTGCATTGGGGTAGGCCATCAAATAGGTGTCCGCGATATCGGACAGGATCTGGACGTGGGGTCGCAATTGTTCCGCACCGAAGCTGCAATTGAGACCGATGGTCAAAGGCTTGGCATGGCGCACCGTGTACCAGAAGGCTTCCACCGTGTGTCCCGACAGATTACGACCCGAAAGATCGGTCAGCGTCAGCGAGATCATCAGGGGGATGTCCTGCCCGAGCTCACGCTCCAACTGCTTCACCGCCATGATCGCCGCCTTGCAATTCAGCGTATCGAATACGGTTTCGACGAGGATGAAATCGGCCCCGCCTTCGATCAGCGCCGCACATTGTTCACGGTAGACATCGACGATCTCTTCAAAGCTCACCTCGCGGTAGCCCGGATCCTCGACGTCGGGCGAAAGCGACAGGGTCTTGTTCGTCGGCCCCACCGCCCCTGCAACGAATCGCGCGATGCCATCGTCCCGAGCATCCACAGCTTCGCGAATGATACGCGCGGCGGAAACGTTGATGTCGCGCACCAGCTCTTCGGCACCGTAATCTGCCTGGCTGATCCGGTTGGCGTTGAAGGTGTTTGTTGCAAGGATATGCGCACCTGCATCAATGTAGCTGTCGCAAATCTTGCGGATCACCTGCGGCTGGGTGAGATTGACCAGGTCGTTGTTACCCTTCTGGTCCTGCGTCAGGTCTGCGCCCTCCGCATAGTCCTCGGGAGCGAGATTGGCGCGCTGGATTTCGGTGCCATAGGGCCCGTCCTTGATAAGGATGCGCTGCGCGGCAGCGGCGATGAAGTCGTCTCTCTTTGACATGGTCAGGCCTTCGGTCGCAGGCCGAGCATATGGCAAATCGCATAGCTCAGCTCGGCGCGGTTGAGGGTGTAGAAATGAAACTGGCGCACGCCGCCGGCATAGAGGCGGCGGCACATTTCGGCCGCGATGGTGGCTGATACGAGCTGGCGCGCATCGGGTTTCTCGTCGAGACCTGCGAACAGGCCTTCCATCCAGCCCGGAATGCCGGTGCCGCAAAGACCGCTCATGCGCTGGACCGCACCGAAGCTCAGCACCGGCATGATACCGGGCACGATCTCGCCATCGATCCCTGCGGCAACGGCTTTGTCGCGAAAATCGAAGAAGCACTCCGGCTCGAAAAAGAATTGGGTGATTGCGCGCGTAGCGCCCGCATCGAATTTGCGCTTCAGATTGTCGAGATCGGCCTGGCGATCGGGCGAGTCGGGATGAACTTCGGGATATGCGGCGACCGAAATCTCGAAATCGGCCACGCGTTTCAAGCCCGCAATCAGCTCGACTGCATTGGCATAGCCCCCGGGATGCGGGGCGTAGTCTGTTCCGCCCTCGGGGGGATCACCCCTGAGCGCCACGATATGGCGGACGCCCTCTTCCCAGTATTCGCGTGCGACCGCATCGACCTCTTCGCGGGTCGCATTGACGCAGGTCAGGTGGGCCGCGGCCGGCATCGAGGTTTCATTGACGATCCTGCGAACCGCCGCATGGGTGCGTTCGCGTGTGGAGCCACCGGCACCGTAAGTGACCGAGACGAAGCGCGGCGAGAGCGGCGCAAGTGTCTCGACGCTTTCCCAAAGGGTCTGCGCCATCTTGTCGCTCTTGGGCGGAAAGAATTCGAAGCTGACCTCGATGTCACCGGGAAGACCGGAGAACAAAGGCGTCTCGAGGGCGCGCTGCGCTTCTCGCATCTGGTCGAGTGTCGGGCTCACAATACTTTCCTTGCTTGGGCCGCGATGCGGCGTGCGACCCATATTTTTACTGCCAGTTCGCCATCCTCGAGCGATGCCGGCTGGTCCGGCTGATAACCCGCCTCTGCCAGGAGGCCTGCCATGTGATCATCGGTAAAACCAAGGCGGGCATGTGCATGGCGCTCGCGAAGTTCCTCGCGGTGATGGGCGGCAAAATCGACGATCGCTATACGGCCACCTTCCCGGGTGACGCGCGCAGCTTCTGCCAGCACAAGGCTTGGATCGTTGGCAAAATGCAGAACCTGATGGAACATCACGGTATCGAAACTGTCCTCCGGGAATGGAAGCGACGCGAAATCACCCTGCATCAGCTCCACCCTGTCGGCAGGCAGATGCTGGAGTTTGGCTCTCGCCACACGAAGCATGGCCAGGCTCTTGTCCAGTGCGACGATATTGTCGGCTTTCTTGGCAAAGAGTTCCGCCATGCGGCCCGTGCCGGTACCGATATCGAGCAACCGCCCGAGCGGGCCATCGCCAAGCGCCGAGCGGAGGGCGCTTTCCACCTCGTCGTCCGACGAATGCAGGCGGCGCAATTCGTCCCAATCGTGGGCATGATCGGCGAAATATTGTTCTGCCTGCTGCTCTCTCGCGGAACGAATTTCCGACAGCTTGCGGCGATCGGCCCCGCACAGAGCCGCGAACCCCTCGTCGGTCCGCTCCGCCTCGCGAAGCAATTCCAGAATACCGGCGGCCATCGGGGCATCTCCGCGAGCCCTGAGAAATATCCAGCTTCCCTCGCGCCTGCGCTCCGCAAGGCTGGCATCGCACAGGATCCCGATGTGCCGCGATACGCGCGGCTGGCTCTGGCCAAGCACCTGCGCCACTTCGCCTACGGCAAGTTCCATCGAACCCAGCAAACGCAGGATACGCATCCTGGTTGGGTCGGAGAGTGCACGGAAGATTGCTTCGGTCCGCATTGCGGTAACATATAAAGATATTTTTATATGTGTAAATCACCCACGCCGTTTTTGACGAACCGAATGATTGGAGCCGACGAAACGCGTGTTCCGCTAACCGTTAATTTACCACTGATCGCCACAATCCCTCCTGAATTTCCTGCGCCGCCGTCTCTTCGGCAGCCGCACCTTCGGGAGGATCGATGCCCAAGCGTTTTCAGCCCTGGCTGCGGCCGGTGCGACAGCCCCTCGCGGGCTGGACTGAAGGCGCAGCCTCATGATCCATTCAATGCCGGATCCCGATGGCGAACGCGTGGTCTCGGATCTCCTCGCCTACATGACGACGGAGGAAAAGGCCGGGCAACTGGCCATAGTTTCGGCACCTGACCCGCAGGATCGCGCAGAAGTCGAACGCTTCACACACGCATTGCGCAGTGGCCGGGTGACGGCAGTCGAGGGAACGAGTTCCAAGATACAGGCCGAAGCTTTCCAGCAAATCGCGATCGAGGAATCGCGGCTTGGCATCCCGCTGCTTTTCCCCATGGAAACGGGTACGGGCATCGAAACGATTTTCCCCTCCCCGCTGGCGGCGGCCGCAAGCTGGGACATGGATGCGATCTCCGACGCCGAAGCGGTGATCGCGCAGGAAGCCCATGCGCTGGGCTGCAATTGGGCCTTGGCGCCGGACGCGGGATACTTGCCTTCCACCATGCAGGCCGACGAGGCAACAGACGATCAGGTCGATCTTGTCGCGGCCATAGCTGCTGCGCGGGTTCGAGGGCTGCAGGGCCTCGGCGCCCCCTCGCACGAAGGGATCCTGGCCTGCCTCGATCTCGCCTCGATCGTCGGCCGGGCTGCTGCTGGCGGTTCTCACGAAAGGGACATCGCGGAAGCCATGCGCATCGCGGCAAGTGTCGCGGAACAGGGCTATCTCGGCTCGATTTCCGTGGGCGGTGGCAACGTCCAGCAACGCCGCGCAGCACGCAAGGCCTTCTCGTTTCTCCAGGGAGCAGGAGCATTCGAGGGGATTATCCTGTCCGAATGGAAAGCCCTGGCCGCGGCTGCACGCGACAGCGAACCTATCGAGAGTGGCGACTCCATGCCTGTGGATGCGCTGGTTGCGGCAATCGAAAAAGGCAAACTTCCGCTCGCCAGGCTGGATGATGCCGTGTCGCGCGTGCTGCGCGCCAAATATGCGCTGGGCCTGTTCACCCTCCCACTCGGCAAGGAAGCAGTCCGGAGCCGGGGTAGCCTCCCGACACCGATCCAGAACCGGGAAACCGCCCTCACCCTGGCCAAGCATTCGATCGTGTTGCTGCGAAACGAACCGGCCATGCTTCCGCTCGGCTTCGATTCCGGCGACATTCTTGTCATCGGTGCTGCGGCCACCGATCGCAGCGCGCCGCTGGCAGGCCGCGCCGGGCATGCCGCCAGCCTTATCGATGGCCTCGAACAACTCGGTATACCGCACAAGTTCGCGCCCGGCCTCGCGCTGCGCCACGACGCGACCGGCATCGGTCGGATGATCGAAGCGGATAGCATGGCCATCGGCATGGCCTGCGAAGCGGCCAAACGCGCCCGGACGGTCATCGTCACCTTGGGCGGCCGCGAAGGGAACGACCTGGCCGAAGCGGAAAGGCAGCTCATCGCATCGCTGCGCACGGTTACCGAGCGTATCGTGCTCGTGACACTCGGCGCCGCTCCGATCGATCCGGTGATTGGCAACGAACCCCTGGCATGCGTCCTTCACGCCGGACAGCTTGGCACGATGAGCGGCCATGCGATCGCGGAAATCCTGACCGGAGAAGCGACTCCGAGCGGGAAGCTTCCCGTGGCTATCAGGGCCTCCGCAGGAAACCGCGGCCTGCCATTCGGCCACGGCCTGCATTATGCGGATTTCGCATTGACCGACTTCACTCTCGATCTTGCATCCGATCGCCTGATTGCGAGCGTCAGCATCCGCAATCTGGCAGATGTCGCCGGCGTGGAGACGGTCCAGCTGTACTTGCGGCGGTATCGCGGAAACCACTTGCCTAGCCGCCTGAACCTGCGCGGCTTTCAACGGATCTCGCTTGCTCCCGGAGAACGCAGGGCGGTGACTTTCGAGATCGGTCGCGAACAGATCGGACAGCATCGCGAAGACGGGCGGTATTTCACCGAAGGCGGACTTTACGACGTACGGATCGGACTATCGTCCAAGCGCGTGCTCGGCGGTGAAATCGAGGTTCCCGACGCAATCGCCCGGGCCATGAACAGCGCCTACGCCGGCGGCGGTCACGCCGTGCCTATTGGACAGCGCAGGGCTTGAGGCGAGGCACCGCGCGTAACGCCGTGCCTCCCCTGCAAAGCTGACTTTAGACGGCAGCGTCGCGCTTTACCGTGATGACCTGCGGATTGGTGAATTCCTTAAGGCCATCGAGACCGTATTCCGCGCCGATGCCCGATTGCTTGTGTCCGCCAAACGGCGTGAAGGGCGACAGCTGCATGAATTCGTTGACCCAGACCGTACCGGTTTCGAGCTGCTCGGCAATCTCGACACCCTTCTCCGTATCCTTGGTCCAGACCGCGCCGGCGAGACCGTATTCGGAGTTGTTGGCCCTCTCGATCGCTTCCTCCACGGTCGCGAACTTCATCAGGGGCATGACCGGTCCGAACTGTTCCTCTGCCACGATGCGGGCATCTTCCGGCGGATTGTCGAGGATCGTGATCGGCACGTAGTATCCCGTGCCCGAAGGATCGGTGTCGCCGCCCGTCAGGAAATGGTAGCCATTATCCTTGGCGTCCTGGATCAGCTCGCAGACGCGTTCGAATTGCTTCTTGTTCTGGATCGGCCCGACCCCGGTGCCCTGCTGAGAACCGTCGCCGACGACGACGCCCTTCGCATATTCGGCAATCGCCTTGCTGAGATCGTCGTAGATGTCTTCGTGGATGTAGATTCGCTTGGCCGCGATGCAGACCTGGCCGGCGTTGGAGAAGCTCGACCAGAACAGCTGCTCGGCGACCTTTTCGACATCGGCGTCCGGCAGGACGATGGAGGCGTCGTTGCCGCCAAGTTCCAGGGTGATCCGCTTCAGGTCGCGCGATGCGCCTTCCATGATCTTCTTGCCGGTAGCAGTCGAGCCGGTGAAGGTGATCTTGTCGATGCCCGGATGTTCGGTGATCATCGGTCCGAGTTCATCGGGCCCAGTGATGATGTTGACCGTACCGGCAGGGACGACATCCTTGATCAGCTCTGCGATGCGCAGGGTCGTCAGCGGGGTGAAGGGCGACGGCTTGAGAACGATGGTGCAGCCCGCCACCAGCGCAGGCACGATCTTCTGGATCGCCATCATGATGGGAAAGTTCCACGGCACAATGCCGCCGACCACGCCAACCGGGACGCGGCGGGTCCGCGAAAGGCGGGTGTCGTCATCCTGGTTGATCACATCGTCGAGCGTAAGGGTCGATTGCGCTGCCGCGAGACCCGCAGCGCCGTAAATTTCCTGCTGAGCCTGTGCATGGGGCTTGCCCTGCTCGCTGGTTAGCAGGCGGTAGAGTTCTTCAGCATTGTCCTTGATCGCGGCAGCAATGGCCTGGACCACTTTCTGGCGCTCTTCAGAGCTGGTCTTTTTCCAGGTCTTGAAGGCGCGCCGGGCGGCATCGACGGCCCGGTCGAGTTCGTCCTTGGTGCACGACGGGACGACGCCGATGACCTGCTCGTTGGCGGGATTGACGACTTCGATGGTGTCGGCGGTGGTGACCATTTCTCCGTCGATCAGGTTGGCATAGGCTTTGGTCATCGTCTCTCTCCTCAAGCGCAAGAATCGGTTGCTTATCGAGACCCTATAGGTCGCAGGCCCGCCCGACAATCCGACTCAACCGAAGGATACCTGCGCGGTCGGATAGTCGAAGGTGAAAAGGGTGGTTCCGCACGTGCGGCGCCGTATCCCCCTGGGCAGTCGTTCGTGTGGCAGGCCGGCATCGCGCGCCGCCCTTTCAATCACCTGGTCGAACATGCTTCCTTCGGGCCATACGCATGAAAGCCTGACGTTGCGGTGGCGATAACTGCAAACTTCTCCCGACGACGAAACGAACTCGGGTTCAGCCGCGCCTTCGTAGTGATCGAGCCACCCCTTCGCTGTCCATCCGTCTCCGGTGATCTGCAGCCTGTCCGACAAACTTTCGCTGCGGACGATTTTCCCGCCCACCAGATTTGCGAAGCCTGCATCGACGAGGCCGCTGGGTATCGCGAACTCGGCATCGCGTGTGGCCGTTCTCGGTCCGATGACGATCTGGCCCTCAAACCTGCCGAGGGCGTCCGCAAGTCCGTCTGCCATCACCGGTAGGCAGGGGATCACAACCAGATTGTAGCCCTCGAGGTCTGTTCCGGGCGGCAGGATATCCACGTTCAGCCCCAGGCTTCGCAATGACGAATAGGCGGAGAAAGCGGCCCATAGGGCCGACCGACCTTCCCCCTGCGGCTGGATCTGGGTGATCCATTCGCTGTCATAGGAGAAGATCAGCGCAGCGTGTTTCGGCGCATCGGTGCAGGCGCCTATCGCCGCGATCTCCTGTGCTGACAGCGATGCTTCAGCAAATGCTGGCGCAGGGTCTCCATCGGGTCTCAGGAGACCTGCGTGCATCTGTTCCTGCGCCTTGGGAAACTGCCGCCAGCGAAAATAGCTGACCATCTCGGCCCCATGCGCGAAGGCTTCTATTGTCCAGAGCCGGACCATACCGGGCAGAGGCGCAGGATTGTGGCGCGCCCAATTGACCGGACCGGGTTGCTGTTCGAGCACGTTCCAGCGCCCATCTCTTGCGCACCCACGATAAAGATCGTGGTGAAATGCCGCGATGTCGGGATGCCCCTGCCGCGCGAAATCGCGCTTCTCCTCTTCGGTGAAGCGGAACATCTCGAGGAAACCGAGAGGATAGCTGTCCCAGCCCAGAACATCGAGGTCCTGCGCAAGGTCGTGGTGGTCGTATCCGGTATAGAAACCCATCGCGTTGTGCATGATGTCGCGACCTGGCGAAAGCTCGCGCAGGATGTCGACCTGCGCACGATTAAACCGGATGACCTGATCGGAAGAGAAACGACGGAAAGCCAGCCAATGTGCCGGATTGGCTTCCGTGACGGTCAGGTTTGGAAGGTCGACTTGTTCGAAGGAGCGGTACTCCATCGACCAGAACACATTGCCCCATGCCTCGTTGAGGTTCGCGACGGTCCCATAACGATCCGCAAGCCACCCGCGGAAGGCATTGCGCGCCGCAGCAGAGAAGCTCTGCGCCGTGTCATGGCAGCCATATTCGTTGTCGGTCTGCCAGGCGACCACGCCAGGATGCTGCCCGTAACGCTGTGCGACGGCGCGCGTGATGCGCCGCGCTTCTTCGCCGTAGCCTTCATGGCTGAAACAGTAGTGCCGCCGCGAACCGAAGCCTCGCGGCTTTCCGTCGCGGTCTAGGGCGACCATGTCGGGCAATTTGTCGACCAGCCACCTCGGGGGTGTCGCGGTGGGCGTACCGATAATGATGCCAAGCCCGGCCGCGTGAAGCGTCTCGACAGCGCGATCTAACCAGCGCCATTCGAACTGTCCGGGCTCGGGTTCGATGCGGCTCCACGCGAATTCCCCGATCCGGACACGTGTGAGCCCGGCTTCGCGCATCTGTCGCGCATCCTGGGGCCACCTCGTCTCGGGCCAATGTTCGGGATAATAGCAAACGCCCAGGTGCATCAGTGTCTCTCCATGCGCTTGCGTCTATCGCCGAATATGCGATGGATGCCAGCCTATTCGGGAGGGAATGGTGTTCGGCGATACATCGGATTTCGCAAATGCGGGGCAGCTCGCGGTCTTTGCAGGCCTGACAGCGCTCGTGGCAGTGCTGACATGGTGGAAGGTCAGGAGCGCCAAGCACGACGGATCCGAGAAGGATGTCTTCCTCGCTGGCAAGGGCCTGAGCTGGGTATTCGTTGCTGGTGCGATTACGCTGACAAACTTGTCCACCGACCAGCTTGTCGGGATGAACGGCAACCAGATGTTGCTGCTGGCCTGGTGGGAGATAGCAGGCTTCGTCGGCCTCATGACGCTCGCCTTCGTCTTCGTGCCGCTTTACTATCGTTATAACTGCACCACTGTCACCGAACTGCTGGAAAGACGTTATGACGGGCGCTCGATCCGAACGCTTATTTCGGCGATCTTCATCGTCGGAAATCTGCTGATCTATCTGCCGGCCGCGCTCTATTCGGGCGGGCTTTTCCTGCAATCGTTGTTCGGCGCGAATGTGCCGCTGCTGGCGTTCTCCTTCGGCCTGGCGGTGATCGGGGCGGCCTACACGATTTTCGGCGGGCTAAGGGCTGTCGCGGTAATGGACACCTTCTCCGGCATCGGCATCCTGTTTCTGGCCCTCGTCATCGTATTCCTCGCGCTGGCTGCGGTGGATTTCGACATAGTCACGGGCGTTCCGCCGGAAAGGCTGAGCATGGTGGGCAGCGCCGACAGCCCGATCCCGTTCCACACGCTCTTCACCGGCATGGCATTCATCCAGATATTCTACTGGTCGACCAACCAGAACATCACGCAAAAGGCGATGGCAGCCCCCACCGTGAAAGAGGCGCAGAAGGGTGTCTTTGCAGCGGCCGCGGTGCGCATTCTCGTGGTCCCTCCGATCGTAGTGATACCGGGCGTGGTCGCCTACAAACTGTTCGGGGACGTTGGCGATGCCGCCTATGGCCGCCTTGTTGCCGAGGTCCTGCCGAGCTGGCTTTCCGGTGCATTCGCAGCGATGGTCGCGGCCGCAGTCATCACCACTTTCAGCGCCGTCCTCAACTCCACCGTCGCGCTCTATTCGGTCGATTTCCACGAGCGTTTCGTTGGCGAGGTGAAGAACCACTGGAAGCTTGGCGCAGCGATGAGCATGGTCGCGACCGTCCTTGCCATGATCATGGTTCCGCTGTTCCAGAATGCGGAAAGCATCATCAACCTCCTCCAGCAGTTGAATGGCCTCTCTTCCATGCCGATCCTGTCGGCCTTCATTGTCGGGCTGCTGTTCCGCAACGTAGCTGCGCGCTCCGCGATCGCCGGCGTGGTCTGGGGCATTTCGCTGTACGGTCTGTTCACGTTCAACGCCGGCTTTTCCGAGGCGGTTGGTATCCACTACATCGACTTCATGGTGGTCACCCTGTTAACGTCGGTTCTCGCGGCGCTCGGTTTCAACAGGTTCGTTCTGGGACGGAGGGCGGAATGGCTTGGCCTTTCCCTTTTCCGCGGCAAGAGCGAAGTTTCCGCACAGGCATGAACGACGCAGACCTCCTGGACCTTCACGGCGATGAATGGAGCCTGGTGATCGAACGCCTGCCGAAGGGCGGCTTCGCATGGCGTCATTTTGGCGAGCGGCTGGATCCGGGCAGCCTGCCGCCTGCGCGCGACCTTCTTGGCGCAACGACCTTTTCGATGGACGAACCGCTTGCGCTCCCGGTCCTGCCAGTCGGCGGACCCGGATGGTTCGGACCTTCCGCTGTGAGGCTTGTTCGACAGGACTTGCGGGGCGTGGATCTGGCTTTCAGCAAGTTTGAAGCGACAGTCGCAAGCGACCGCATCGAGCTCGCTTGTACCGACGAAGTCGAAGAAGTGACCTGCCTGCTGCGTTTTTCGAAGCTGGCGACCGGCATCACTATAGAAACCGAGGTCGCGAACAACGGAACCAATCCTCTCATCGTCTCCTCGCTGGCCAGTGCAATCCTGCCTCTCCCGCCCAGCGCCGAGCGCATCGTCTCCTGGCGTGGCCGACATGCGGCCGAGTTCGATGAATGCATCGAGCCGATGCCCTCGCATGGCTGTCAGCGGGAGACGCGCGAGGGGCTGACCGGTCACGGGGGACCGCCAGCGTGCCAGATACTTTGCGATGCGTCCGGCTGGCATTCGGGCCTGGCAATTTCTGCGCAACTCGCGTGGTCGGGGGACACCCGCATCGCCATCGAGCGACATGATGACGGCGTGTGGCTGCTATCAGCCGAAGCGATAAATGCGCCGGGCGAAATCACGTTGGCCCCGGGCGACAGCCATCGCACACCCAGGCTGATGGTCGCGATTTCCCGGTCGGGCCGCAATGGAACCGCTGCCCAGCAACACGCGATGGTCCGTTCCATTCTCGAATGGCCAGGCGGCACGATGCGGCCGCGACCGGTTCACCTGAATAGCTGGGAAGCCTGCTATTTCGCGCATGACGAAGCGCGGATGAAGGATTTGGCGCGTGCGGCTGCCAGCATCGGTGTCGAACGCTTCGTCCTCGACGATGGGTGGTTCAAGGGGCGAAACGACGACCGGGCAGGTCTGGGCGACTGGACACCGGATGCGAACAAGTACCCCCGAGGCCTGGCACCCCTGGCCGAATATGTTCGGAATCTCGGCATGGAATTCGGCCTCTGGGTGGAACCGGAAATGGTCAGCCCGAACAGCGACCTGTTCCGCGCCCATCCCGACTGGGCGCTGGGAAGGCGCAAAGATCCGGGTCCGACCGCGCGTCATCAACTCGTGCTGGACATGCGACTGCCAGAGGTTCGCGACTACCTTTTCGAGGCGCTCGACCGGCTTTTGTCATCCACCCCGATTTCCTATCTCAAATGGGATCACAACAGAGCCCACGCGCCAGCAGGTGGCTCCGCACAGACGCTTGGCACTTACGACCTTCTGACGCGGATCAGGAACGCTCATCCCGATGTCGAGATCGAAAGTTGCGCGGCCGGAGGTGGACGGATCGATGCGGACATCGCAGAATTTACCCACCGGTTCTGGACAAGCGACAATATCGACGCCCTGGCGCGCATCCCGATGCAGCGTGCGTTCACTGCCTTCATGCCGCCGGAACTGATGGGCGCGCACATCGGCGCGTCGCCAAGCCATGCGACGGGGCGCTCGCAATCACTCGATTTCCGCGCCGCAATAGCTTTGCAGGGCCATTTCGGCGTCGAACTCGATCCGGATGCCCTCGGTACGTCTGATCGCAAGGAAATTGCTGCCTGGATCGACTTCTACAAACGGTGGCGAGGCATCACCCATGGGGGAGAAACGTTGCTCGGCGAAGGGCCTCACGGCGTTCTGTGGCAAGCGCAGGGCGACGGCCGCGAGTACATCCTCTGGATTGCACGCACGCAGATGTCCCACGAACGGCGCGATGCCCCCCTTGTACTTCCGTTCACTGCGGGGCGCGACTGGCGGGTAAGACTGCTCGAACAGGTTGGGAGAAAACATGTTCTGGCTGCACGAAATGGCAAGGCAATCGATGCGATGAAACAGACCGCGCGCACGTTTAGCGGTTCCTGGCTGGCCGGCGCCGGACTGCCCCTCCCCGCACTGACCGTTGAAAGCGCGGCAATCTTCCACTTGGAGGCGGCATGACCGAGACACAGCCCCATCGGCGGATGAACCTGCTGACCGGCGAGTATGTTCTTGTGTCCCCGCAGCGCATGGCGCGCCCATGGCAGGGAGAGCGCAAGAATGATGGCATCCACAACCGCCCCGCGCATGAGCCCGATTGCTACCTGTGTCCCGGAAACGAGCGAAGCGGTGGCACGGCCAATCCTGACTATGGCGATACATACGTCTTTCCCAACGACTTTCCTGCCCTTCTCGACGAAAGTAGCGAAAGGGCGGGAGATCAGCTTTTCGTGGAAGAGCCGGCGCGCGGCGAAGCACGGGTTATCTGTTATTCGCCCGACCACTCGGCCACGCTTGCCCGCATGACTGGCGAGGGTCGGCGCGCGGTTGTCGATACCTGGTGCGATCTGTCGGACGACCTCGGATCGCGCTGGGCAAACGTCCAGATATTCGAAAACAAGGGCGCCATGATGGGCGCTTCTTCTCCGCATCCGCACGGACAGGTTTGGGCCAGCGATTTCTTGCCCACGATCGTTCAGCGCGAAAACGAACGTCAGCGCAATTATTACGAGAATTGCGGCGATACTCTTCTCGGCGAAGTCGCACGGCGTGAATTGGGTGATGGAAAGCGCCTGATCGCTCACAACGAGCACTGGATCGCAATTGTCCCTCATTGGGCGGCATGGCCCTTCGAGACCTTGCTGGTCGCGCGCGGTGATTTCCGCCGGCTAGAAGATATCCGCGAAGAGGGTCGGTCGGCCCTGGCCGATATTCTCGGCACGCTTCTGCCTGCCTACGACAGGCTTTTCGACACCGATTTCCCCTACTCGATGGGGTGGCACGGCGCACCCCATGGACTGGGTGCCGATTGTGCACACTGGCGTCTGCACGCGCACTTCTATCCGCCACTTCTGCGGTCGGCAGATATTCGCAAGCACATGGTCGGGTTCGAGCTGCTTGGCGAGACACAGCGCGATCTGACGCCGGAAGCTGCAGCCGAGCGGATCAGGGCCGAATTGCGATGAGCGATACCTTGATGCAAGAGACAGCACGGGAGTTCGCGGCAAGCTTCGGCAATGCTGCCGAAGGTACTGTTTTCGTACCGGGCCGGGTGAACCTTATCGGAGAGCACGTCGACTATAACGACGGGCTGGTCCTGCCCATGCCCGTGCGAGAGGGAACAGCTGTTGCATGGGCGCGCGCCGATCACGGCGAGATCGTCATTCGCGCTGCGGACCTTGACGAAAGCGACCGGTTCGCTGCCCCGCGACCACCGAGGCCGCCTGTCCTCGACTGGCGATCCTACGTCCGGGGGATGGCTGCCGAATTATCCCCTCCACCCGGCACCGGGATTGACTTGCTCGTGCACGGCAATCTGCCGCGCGGTTCCGGCCTCTCCTCCTCTGCATCCTTCTGCGTGGCTCTCGGCCGCGCCTTGGGTGATGCGCTTGGCCGCCAATACGATCCCGCCTCGCTCGCCAAGGCAGCCCAGCGGACCGAGCACGAATGGGCAGGCGTTGCTTGCGGCATCATGGACCAGATGGCAGTGGCAGCTGGGGAAACGGGAAAGGCCCTTCTCCTCGATTGCCGCGACCTGGCGTGCCAACAATTCGAACTGCCTTCGCACTGGTCGGTCGCGATAGTCGACAGCGGCGTAACGAGGGGCTTGGTCGACGGAGAATACAACTTACGGCGCGAGCAATGCGAGACGGCCGCACGCAAGCTTGGCATCGCGAGCCTTCGCGATGCCGACCGTGCCTCGCTGGACGGCGCGGCACTGAACGAGATGGAATTCAAGCGCGCCCTTCACGTCGTCGAGGAAATCTCGCGCGTCAGGCGTGCGACACAAGCCATCGCCGAATCAGATCTTGACGCCATGACTTCGATCCTGCGCGAGGGCCATGCGTCCCTGCGAGACCTTTTCGAAGTCAGCGTTCCAGAGGTTGACCGGCTTGTCGATGCTGTCGACGCCATTTTGGACGGACGCGGAGCTGCCAGAATGACCGGCGCGGGTTTCGGTGGTTCGGTAGTTATCGTTCTGGACCGCGCCGCCCTTCCCGATCTTGAAAAGGCATTGGATCGTCCGGTCCGGCCGGTGTTCTAGCTAAGGCTTCGCACCTCTATAGACATCGAGACGGTCCATACCTCACCCGGCATCAGGGCTCGCATCGCAGGCTGCCCGGCCTGCCCATGAATGGCATCGGTCGCATGGCTGACCGGTTCGACACAGAAGAAGTCTTCGCCTGCCGGTACGTATATGGTGGTGCATCCCAGATCGTCATCAGGGGAAATGACTGCCGCAATATCACTCTCGGGCCATTGGATCTGCAAAGGTCCACTACGACCCGCGTAAACGGTATCGACCAAACGCGTGCCGACCGGTTTCCCGGCCCACCAATCACAAGGCTTTTCACGCTTAGACAAGGCGCGCGGAAGGCAAGCGTCGTCTACTTGCCATTCGCCGCTATGGTAACCGCGATAAACAGTCTGCGAAGTGCGTGGGAAATACGGGTGAAAGCCCAATCCCGCAGGCATGGGACTGTCGCCCTCATTCGTGACCGTGAGTGATGCCTTTAGGCCGTTTCCATCGAGCTCGTACGCGGCGTTCGCAGTGAAAGGCCATGGCCAGTCGGCTCCTGGGTAACGGAACCCGATAAGCGCCCGATGCGAGCTAGCTTCGAGGACGCTCCAGCCCGAGGTCCAGCCATAACCGTGCAGTACCGGTTCATGCGGCGCGCTGGGGTGGTTGGGTTCGAGTAGTATGTCCTTCCCGCCAAACTCGAACCGCGATCCTGCGATACGATTTGAAAACGGTACGAGCGGGAAGCAGGAGCTATCGAGGACGCTCGTGCCCTCGGCAGGTCGCATGACATCCAGACCGCGCCACCGGAAAGCAGACAAGCTGCCGCCCACTTCCGGGTTGATCGAGAGCGCATAGTCGCCGAACGCAAGGTCGATCATCACCGCTTTCCCAATCAGCCTGCCAATCCGCCCAGCGCGGATTTCAGCTCGCCCAACCATGGCTCGAATGGTTTCCACGCGTCCTGACCGCTGCGGTTGATCGGCCTACGCACCTGTTCGCTGCTTGCCGTACGCACCGCTCTCTCTGTTTCGTGGAAGGTCAGGCACGTCTCCTCGAACGGCAGTTCGAGATAGTCCAGCATCCGTCGGACCTCACCTTCGAGGTCGTCCAGGACATCCTCGTGCTGTACCCGCAGGACCTTTCCCGGAAGGACTTCGTCCCAATGATCCATCAAGCGAACATAGTCGGCATAATACTGACCGATCTCCTTGAGACCGTACGTAAATTCCTGCCCTTCTGCGAACAGCTGCTTGAAACCGGAAAAGCAGCAATCCATCGGTGCCCGCCGTGCGTCGATGATTTTCGCATTGGGCAGCATCAGATGGATGAGCCCGATATGGCGGAAATTGTTCGGCATCTTGTCGATGAAGAACGGCGCGCCCTGACGGTGCACACGCGTATCCTCGATGAATGCTTCGCCGAAATCGCTCAATTGTTCGGGGGTCAGATCGTGCAGGATAGCCGGATACAGCGACTCTCCGGCTTTGCGGCCCCGCAAGCGGTGAGCGAGCGAGAGGATGTTGGGAAGCTCGAGAGTGCCGTCGACTTGCGAATGGCTTGCCAAAATCTGCTCGAGCAGTGTCGATCCCGCTCGCGGCAGGCCGAGGATGAAGATGGGGTCGGGCGCTGAAAAGCCCTGTCCCTCATTCTTGGCGAAGAGTTCGGCAGTGCAAACCTCGCGTTGCCTGGCGAGCTCCTCGCTCATGGCATCGGCGCTGTAACGGGTCTGCGCGCGCTTCAGGTCGTTGCCCCGCTCATAGTAGACGAAGGCATCGGCATGTTCCTTGCGATCTTCCAACGCCTTCCCAAGGGAAAAGCACAGGTGAACCCGGTCCATGAACGCAAGCCCGCCTTGGTTCAACTGCGCACGCATCGCCTCCACTTCTTCGTCTGCGAAGCGATAGGTCTTGAGATTTGCAAGGGCATACCAGGCGTCGCCATGATCGGGTTTGGCAGCGATAGCCTTGCGATAGCTGGCGACGGCATCATCGCTAGCACCGGTCGTCTTGAGTGCGTGCCCCTTGCTTGTCAGGGTTGCGACATCATTCGGCAGCTTTTCGAGAACCTCGTCGAATAGTTCGAATGCGCGTTCGTAATTGCCGGTCTGCATGCTCTCGATGGCGAGATGCGACTGGAACAGCGGGTTGTCCGGATCCCGGCTGTGCAGGGCCTCTGCTTCCTCGCGCGCGCGGTCGAATTTCTGGCGACGTCGCAGCGCATCGATATGATCCAGCCGCAACTGGATACTCTCCGGATCGAAGGCCACTGCGCTCTCGAGCAGGAACTCGGCATCGTCGAGCACCCCGAGCTTTATCCCGATCTGGGCTAGCAAGCGCATGCCTTCGACATCGCGCGGATTCCTGCGCAGGTAATGACGGCAGATTTCCTCTGCACGCAGCAGCCGACCTTCGTGTAAATGGTGAGTTACGGCAACCAGTTCGCGTGGAAGTTCGGAGATCCTTCGCGCCTGCATCGCTGCAATTCGCGCATCGCTCTCGTTTCCATTGGTCACCAGCAATTCAGCCAGCGCCCGCCAGCTTGCCTCCAGCGCGGGGTTGTACCTTGTAGCCTTGCGATAAGCGGCAATCGCCACAGGCAGGTCGCCCGCTTTACGGGCCAGGTGCCCCTCTTCCTGCCAGGCGCGGCCATACTCCGGCATCGCCTCGTGCAGTCGGGACAGATAGTCCGCCGCATCTGTATCATGGTCGAGATAGCGGGAAGCCACCGCTGCCATGTACAAGGCTTCGCCATCGCCGGCTTGATCGGCAATCGCGGCCTGTGCCAATTCCAGACCACGCCGGAAATCGCCAGCCTGCATAGCCGACTGGGCCAGTGCCAGCTGTTCTTCGCGAGAGCTCATGGTGATTCCCTAACAAAGAAGAACGGCGGAGGCGAACCCAAGCTCGCCCCCGCCGTTCGATCTTTCAGATCAAGGTTCGATCAGTAATCGAAAGAGACCCGCAGCCCGATCGTACGGGGACGATTGGTCGAGATACGCGGACGGTCGTTGACGTAATTACCCGAAATCTGGGCCCTCTCGTCATTGAGGTTGTCGGCGAACACTTCGAAATTCCAGCCGCTCTGCGTACGGATACCCGCAGCAAGATCGACGATGGTATAGCTGTCGAGTTCAAGCTTGTTGATCTCGATCACATCGGTGAACTTGTTCGCCGAATGCGAGACCTGCGGCTGGATATAGGCTTCCAGACTGTCACCGAGATCCCATTCGTAGCGTACGCGCAGATTGCCCTGGAAGGACGGGGCGAACGCAAGATCGGAACCGACAACGACGTCATTGGTCGGGATGAGCACTTCGGTAATCTCGGTGTCGAGGACCGAGAAAGCGCCGGCAACAGTCAGACCCGGCACGCTGTAAGGCGCCACGGTGAAATCGGCTTCGACACCGCGAATCTCTGCGTTGGCCGCATTGGCCGAGAAGAACAGATTGGTGATCGAGGGATCGAAGATCGTGGTCTGCAGATTGCTGATGTCCACGTAGAAGGCGCTGCCGTTGAAGCGCAGCTGACCCTCCAGCAGATCCATCTTCCATCCGAGCTCGTAGTTCGCAACTTCGTCGGTCTGCAGTTCGAATGGCACTGTGAAACCTGCGCCGTTCGTTGCCCCACCGGGACGGTTCAGCAGGCCCGGACGGAAGCCCTCGGAATAGGTGGCGTAGAACAGGAGGTCTTCGGACGGTGTTACATTGACCGTCCCCTTGTAGATCACCCCTTCGGCCTTCGCTTCGTCCGGAGCGCGGACTGCGTTGAAGACCTGCTGGGCCTGCGTCGCGCTCAGCCCTGCAGCCTGGATATCTGCGATACTATCGCTGAGCGTGAAAGTCTGTCGCAGGTCCGCGCTGCACGAACCGATGAAGGTGAAGCTTCCGTCACCGTCGTACAGATCTGAGATGTTCGTGCCGAAGGCGTTCTGGTCTTCCGCGCTGAAACTGTTGCAGAAGGACGCATTGGCGCTGCCTTCGAAGTCCACGCGGACGTTGTAATAGCGAATGCCGCCGGTGACCGAGAGAAGGTCCGGTACGATATCGACCGTGGTTTCGCCGAAGATGCCGAACTGCTTGTCGGTGCGACGAATGTCGTTCCGGAAGATCGTATCGGCCGGGAAAGGTCCCGGATCGGTGTTGAAGCCCGGGAACGGGAAGTTCGGCTTGAAATCACCGAACGGTGCGGCTGCGACATTGCCCGGGTAGGCGAAGTCGTTGCGCTCTTCCAGTTCGAGATCCGAGAAGAACAGGCCCCCAGTGGTACGCACGGGCGCGTCGGCATCCGTGCTGAAGCGGAACTCGTTGGTGAACACCTTGGTGCTGCTGACCGAACTTACATAAAGGTTCGGCGGCTGACACACGCCGCTGGGATCGCTGTCGCCGGGATAGGTGACCGAACCGTCGCAAATGTAATAGGGCAGGTACTGGCCGACGAAGAGATAGTCGGTGTAGTCCACGCGCTGGTCGGTCGAACGGTCAGTATAGGCCCCGGTGTAAACAAGATCGAGCGTCGCGAGGCGGCCTTCGATCGTCCAGCTGGTGTTTGAGAAATCGTCTTCGAGGCGATCTTCCTCGAAACGCTGGATTTCGAGATCGTCCAGGCCGTCGAGGTCGGGATCGGCGAAGAACACGCCGTCGCTGTCGAGGCTCTGGCGCGAATGTGCGAGAGTGAGCTTCCAATCGGGCGTCACTTCCCACAGTGCCGTCGCGCGGAAACCGGAATAGCGCGTGTCGTTGAAGTTTTCTTCGATCAGCGCGGCATTGTCGGCCTTCAGAAAAGTCACATCGTCGAGGTTCGCACCGGCCTGGAAGCCTTCGCGAAGATCGCTGACCGGGACGCCATTTGAACGCACCGTGCCTGCTTCGCGGAACCGAGCGCTTTCGCTCAGGTCGCGAATGCCGATCACATTGTCGATATAGCCGCCTTGGTCGTCGTAGAACGCCACACCACGTACGGCGATCGTGTCGGTCAACGGGACGTTGAGCATCACTTCGGCCTTGTGGCTCATCTCCCCACCCTTGGTGAAGGACACGCCACCCGCTGCACGGGCAGAGAAACCTGCAAGATCGGGCTTCGCCGTAATCAGACGCACCACGCCAGCCTGCGAACTTGCACCGAAGAGCGAACCTTGAGGCCCGGACAAAACCTCGATCCGCTCGAGGTCGGCGGCGTAGACATCGAGGTTACGGCCGGGCTGTGCCAGCGGCTGTTCGTCGAGGTAAAGCGCCACGTTCGGAGCGAGGCCTGCAACGCCGGCAGTGGTCAGGTTCGGCGTGGTCGATGCGAGACCACGAATGTAGATTGTGCTCTGGCCGGGTCCGCTGCCACCTGCCGTCACTGTCGGAAGCTGTTCGAGATAGTCTTCGAACGTGTCGATATTCAGTTCATTGAGCGCCTCAGCGCCTATGGCCGAGACGGACACCGGAACGTCCTGCAGGTCCTCGCTGCGCTTTTGCGCCGTGACGATGATGACATCCACACCGCCTGTACGCGCCTTGGGCGCCGGCTGCGTGTCCTGCGCCATTGCAGGCGCGGCCATGGCAATCGCCATCGCACCGGCAGAAACGCCGCTTGCAAGTTTTTTCATGTCGGAATTGCCCCCTAGTTTCAATGCGAACCGAGACGCGACCAGTCCAAAATCGGGGTCGCGTTGAAATTCCTGCGCATCCGTTGAATGAAACACGCAACAGATTGCGGTTAGCAACCTAATATTGGCCCGGCCACCGTCAAACCTCGGGAATCTCGGAATGAATAAAGGGGTGTTGCAATTACCTCACACCCATCACTCGGAGTCAAATACTACGCAAATGTAGGTCAAGTAAATATCAATCACTCAAGTCATAGCGATATTTTCACTTGAAATGTGGAAAAATTACCAAATTATGGACAAGTATACTTATTTTTCGACTGCGGGTCGGCCCCAAAAGTGCCGTTCGCTTCTTTTCCCTATTCTGCAGACGGCAAGGCCGCGCACCCTTCGCTTGTCGTCGGCACGCCGTGATGTTTGCGGATCAGGTCGAAAATTATCGCCTTCACAATCGCGATCGCCATCAGTGCGACCACGAACGAGAACGGCAATGCCCCGATGATCATCGTGATGCGAATGGCGTCGATACCGCCAAGGATGAGCATGCTGCCGACGACAAATGCCAATGCGGCACCCCAGAAAATAATATGGTGACGCCGCTCGCCGTCGGTTTCGCCAGCGCCATTGATCGTGTTTACGATCAGGATCGCACTGTCCGCCGAAGTCACGAGGTAGGTCATCAGGAGAATGACCACGAGGCCCGATACAATACCTGCGATCGCCGGATCCAGCAGGACCGCCAGCGTCGCGTAAAGCTGGTCCGAAATGCCGGTTTCCAGAATGCGTCCCCCGGCCTCCCCGCTCAGTTCGAGGTCGATCGCCGTGCCGCCGACCAGCGTCATCCAGACGAAACACATGAGCGATGGAACCAGGACGACGCCGAACACATACTCCCGCACCGTCCGTCCCCGCGAGATCCGGGCGATGAACATTCCCACGAAGGGCGCGAATGCGATCCACCATGCCCAGTAGAAGACGGACCAGTCGAGCTGCCACTGCACCAGAGCTTGGCCGACTTCTGTGTCACCGCCTGGGTATAGCGTCAGCGAGGCGGGAATAAGCGTGCGCAGGTAATCGTAGAGTCCCACACCGAGCAATTCGAGACCGAACAGGCCCGATCCCACTACCACGAACAGCGCAAGCAGCATGAAGGATAGCGCCATGTTAAGGTTCGAGAGCCATTTGATCCCGCGCCCCACACCGGACAGGGCGCTTATCGTGGAAGCGCCGACAAGTATCAGCAACGCCACGATGACCGCTAAGGCAGACGACGAACCGTCGGCATCGAGCAACCAGTCACCCATACCGAGCCGCGCCAAGCCGGCGACAAATTGCTCGACCCCCAACCCCATGGTGACGGCAACGCCAAGGATGGTCGCGACAACCGCCACGATATCCACCACATGCCCCGCCGCGCCGGAGAGGACCCGCCCAAACAGCGGGACCAGGGCGGATCGTATCGTGAGCGGCAGTCCGCGGCGATAGGACACATAGGCAATGGCGAGACCCACAAGAGCGTAGCTTCCCCAGGCGGCAAAGCCCCAGTGGAGGAAGGTATAGAGATACGCCGAGCGCACGGCCTCGGCCGTCTGCCCTTGGATGGCTCCGCGAATTATCTCCGGATTGTTGGAAAAATGCGCCAGCGGTTCGCCGGTGGAATAGGTGAGCATGCCGATCCCGATCCCTGCCCCGAACAGCATGGCGAACCAGGAGAACCTGCCGAATTCCGGCTTTTCGTCCGCAGCCCCGATCCGCAAGCGCCCCGATTGGGGAACTACCGCAACTACAAAGCAGACCACGACCAGTGCCGCGACAAGGTAGACATACCAGCCGGCAAACGCCGCGATGATGGTGGAGTTTGCCGCCGTCAGCGTCTCGTTGGCGCTAACCGGAAAGAAAATCGCCCACATGATCAAAAGCGATACGATGATCTTGGAAGGGATCGTTACAGCACGACTGAAACCATCGTAGAATCCCTTTTTTGCAGTCCTGATGGGTAGCTCGACAATAGGGGGCGCGATGGGTGCGTCGCTTGGTTGATCCATGATCCTGGGGGTGGCTCGCTAGATTGGCGCAGTGCGCTTATTTGCAGTCAGTTCGCCCAGCAATAGGGCGCTCTCAGATCCGGCTGCAGCATAGGCAGACAGCGCGACAATGCAAATTCGGCCCCCGAATGGTGGTGTGGCTGGCTCAAATGAAAAGCGGCGGCAGCACAGTGAAGTGCCGCCGCCGCATCACGTTCATTCCGCCAATTATCAGGCCAGCGCGATGTGACGTTTCATGTGGTGATCGACATCGCCAAATTCAGCATTCAGTATCGTCAAACGCTTGAAATAGCTGCCGATAGCCAGTTCATCGGTCATACCCATGCCGCCGTGAATCTGGATGGCTTCCTGCCCGACGAAACGCGCTGCCTGGCCAATGCGCACTTTCGCGGCAGAGGCAGTACGCTTGCGTTCTTTCTCCGGCGCATCGAGCTTGAGCGTCGCCAGATAGGTCATGGAAACCGACTGCTCATACTCGGTGAACATGTCCACCATGCGGTGCTGCAAGACCTGGAACTTGCCGATAGGAACGCCGAACTGCTTGCGCTGGCGCGAATAGTCGACGGTCATGGCATGGGCCACCTTCATCGCGCCGCATGCCTCGGCGCACAGGGCTGCGACAGCTTCGTCCGCTACCCGTTCGACCAAAGGCAGCGCGCCGCCTTCTTCTCCGATCAGTGCGTCGGCGGGAACCGAAACGTTCTCGAAATAGACTTCCGAAGCGCGACGTCCGTCGACGGTCGGGTAATCGCGCCTGACAACGCCCTTTGCATCGTTCGCGACGACGAATACCGAGACACCGTCGCGGTCGCGATGTTCGCCCGAGGTGCGCGCGGTCACCACCAGGTGCGACGCCCAGGGGGCACCGACCACGACCGCCTTGTGACCGTTCAGGACATAGCCGTCGCCGTCCTTTTTCGCCGTGGTCTGCAGATCGGCAAGATCATAGCGACCGCGCGGTTCGGCATAGGCAAAAGCATAGACCCGGCTGCCATCGACAATGCCGCCGATATGCTCTTCCTTCTGCGCATCCGTGCCTGCATGCTTGAGGAAGCCGCCGGCGCAAACGACCGTCGGCAGGAACGGCTCGACAACCAGACCTTTGCCGAACTCTTCCATCACGATCATCGCATCGACGGCGCCGCCACCAAAGCCGCCGTCTTCTTCGGAAAACGGCATCCCCAGAATACCCAGCTCGGCCAGCTGCGCCCAGATCTCGGGACGCCAGCCAGCGTCGCTTTCGACCGCGCCGCGCCGCGTGTCCCAATCGTATTGCTCGCGCACCAGCCTCGACAGCCCGTCGCGCACCATTTCTTGTTCTTCGGTGAAATTGAAGTCCACTGTGTCTCTCCGCGTGACGCCGCCAGCCTTAAAGGCCGAGGATCATTTTCGTGATGATGTTGCGCTGGATTTCGTTCGACCCGCCATAGATCGAGGTCTTGCGCATGTTGAAATAGGTCGCGGCGGAATGCTGCGCGTATTCCGGTCCGATCGGATACTGGTTCGAGCCCGCATCGTCGATCTGGCCGTACATCGGCGCGCCGTAGTTGCCGACGGCTTCCAGCGTCAGTTCGGTAAGGCGCTGCTGGATTTCGGTCCCCTTGATCTTGAGGATCGAGCTTTCCGGCCCCGGACCCTTGCCCGCCTGCTCACCTGCGAGGGTGCGCAGTTCGGTGATTTCTAGCGCGGCGAGGTCGATTTCGAGCTGGCTCACCTTGCGAGCGAAATCGAGGTCTTCGATCAGCGGCTCGCCGTCCAGCAGTTCCTTGCCGGCAATCTCGCGAAGCTTTTCGACAGCACGCTTGGAGCGCGCCACACCGGCAATTCCGCTGCGTTCGTGCGCAAGAAGGAACTTGGCGTAGGTCCAGCCCTTGTTTTCTTCCCCGACCAGGTTTTCGACCGGCACTCGGACGTCCGTCAACCAGGTCTCGTTGACCTCGTATCCGCCGTCGATCAGCTTGATCGGGCGGACTTCGACACCAGGCGTCTTCATGTCGATCAGGATGAAGCTGATGCCTTCCTGAGGCTTCGCCGCGTCGGGATCGGTCCGGCAGAGGAAGAAGCCCCAGTCCGCATATTGCGCCAGCGTGGTCCAGGTCTTCTGCCCGTTGATGACATAATGATCGCCGTCACGCACGGCCGTGGTCTTGAGCGAGGCGAGGTCGGAACCTGCACCCGGTTCGCTGTAACCCTGGCACCACCACACGTCCCCGCTGCGAATGCCGGGCAGGTGGCGTTCCTTCTGTTCCTCGCTGCCGAAAGTGTAGATCACCGGGCCGACCATGGAAACGCCGAAGGGAAGCGGCATGAAAGCATTCACGCGCGCGTTTTCTTCCAGCCAGATATACCGCTGCGTAGGCGTCCAATTGGTGCCTCCGTGTTGTTCAGGCCACGACGGAACCGACCAGCCCTTCTCGCCCAGGATCTTGTGCCACGCGACCATGTCTTCGGGCGACATGTCCTCGCGCATTCCGGCATCGCCCAGATGCTTGGGATAGTTTTCTTCGATGAAGGATCGCACCTCATCTCGAAACGCCAGTTCTTCGGCGGTGAACTCTAGATTCATCGGACCAGTCTCCACGGGGATCATTGCACGCATGGCTACCTGCCACGCGTAGCGCCTGGCCGAAAGCCCCAAGCGCAAAAATCCGCGCGTGCATGACAAAGCTGAACTTGCAGGTAGAAGTGGTGACCGGCGGTGCTGTCAGTCTAATCGCAACTTGTCTTCGATGGGCGCAGCGATCCCCTCCGCATGCTGAGGTCAGGTCGTGAGGGTTTGCCACCCGGCCAGTGCGGACGAACGGCAAGCCTCATAGCTGCCTTGCGGCCTGGCCTTGCCCAATGACTGGAATGGGGCCGTTTGCCGCCGGTCTGGTCTTGGCCGAAAAACCTACGGAAGCTGACAACGCGCAGCGCTGAACCGAGCGCGCTTAGATCGTTCGACCAATTACCACTATATAACCGCAGTAATGCTTTCACGCTGGCCGATCAGCTGACGAAGAAGAGCCGGGCACTGAGCTCTGCTATGATGCCAAACTTTACCTCTGGATAGGTGTTGACGCTTGCCGCTGCGCCATGTCCGATCAGGAAATGCAACAGTCCTTCCGGTCAAGCAGTACCCCGAGCGATAAGCGTGGGCGGCATGACGATGCTTTCGGTTTCTTCGCCTGCAATTCGCCTCAATAGCAGTTGGACGATGGCGTGGGCGCCGCCCGCGATATCCTGCCGTATCGTGGTCAACGGTGGCGCCGTTTGCTGGGCGATCGGCAGATCGTCGAAGCCGACCAGCTTCATGTCGCCCGGAACGTCTCGGCCAAGCTTGCGCAGTTCGCCGAGGCACGCCAGCGCAAGCAGGTCGGTCGCGGCGAAAAGACCATCGAACTTGCCAGCTGCCTCTTCCATCAGAGCGGCGATCTCGCTTGTCATACCCGAAGTCGCAAGATGGGCCGGCAGCTCGGCAAGATCCAGCCCGAAGGATCGCGCCACCTGTCTTGCCCCGGAAAAACGAGCCGCGAATTCCGGCGCGTTGGCGTCGCCGACGAATGCCAGTCGTTTCGCGCCCGCAGCCACCAGCCTTTGCATTGCAAGCTTTCCGCCGAGCAAATTGTCCGATCCGACGACGCAATGGCGCTGTCCTTCGCGGTGCTGGCCCCAGACCACCATCGGCCGGTACCCGTCGGCCACTTCTTCGAGGTGATCGAACTGGTCCGACTGGCCCACCACGATGACTCCGTCGATCATGCCCGATCCGATGAAGGGATCGAGCCAGTCCTCGTCGCTTGCCGGCACCACACGGCGCAGCATGAGGTCGTAGCCCTTTTCGGTCAGCTCGTCGGCGAGATGACCGAGCAGGGTAAGGAAGAAGGTGTCGGAGACCTGCTGCTTCTGCTCGTGGCCGAGCGGAATGATGACGCCGATGACGCCGGTTTTCTGGCGCCGCAAACGGCTGGCCATCTGGTTTGGGCGGAAGCCGTGCTCGCGCGCGATGGCCTCGATCTTCTCGCGCGTCTTCGCGTTGACCAGGCTGTTGCCGGAAAGGGCGCGGGAGACGGTGCCCGGCGACACACCGGCCAGTTTCGCGAGATCGGTGATCGTGCGAACGGGGCGGTCGTCGGGCTTGCGATCTACGGGCATGACTGCCTCCTAGCTCAACCTGCCTTCGGCTGCATCACCTTTGGCACCGGACGTCCCGCATCGACGAACATGGTGGCGATCGCCCCCAGGATCATGAGGCCTCCGCCAAGCAGCAGCACATTGCGCGGATCGCCGCCCAGCAGCGGTCCGTAGAACAGCGGCATGGTCAGTGTCTGGATCAGCATCGGGATCACGATGAACATGTTGAAGATGCCCATGTAAATCCCGTTGCGTTCGGGCGGGATCGCGTCGGCAAGCATGACGTAGGTGTTGCCCATCATGCCGGCCCAACCGATCCCGATGCCGAGCATGAGGACAAACAGCGAGGCCGGAGTCTCGATGCCCGGGATCAGCAGCATGGCTATGCCCGAGGCTGTAAGGCAGAAGGCGTGGGTCAGCCGCGCGCCCAGTTTCCTGACGACCGGAATGAGGAGCAGCGCCCCCAGGAAAGCGATGAAGTTATACAGCGCCCCGGCCTGCTGCGTCGTAAGTGTCGCATCGCGGAACGCCGCGCTGGACGGGTCGGAGGTATCGTAAAGCGAGCGTCCGACGGCGAAGGTGATATACTGCCAATAAGCGAACATGGCGTACCATTGGCACAGCATGGCGAGCGAGAGCTGGCGCATCGCCTTGGGCATTTCGCGGATCGCCGCGGCGATATCGGACAGCGTCGCCGCAGGGGTCAGCGGCTTGTCGGCCAGGCTGGCTTTCTCTTCGTCGGTCATCGGCAGTTCGGGCACGCGCCAGACCGACCACGCAATCGTGCTGATCGACAGGATCGCGCCGATGATGAAGGCGATCTTCACCACCACTGGAATGCCGTTGGCATCCAGCACGTCGCGCGCAACAAAACTCGTGAGCAAGGTGGGGGCGAGATAGGACAGGGTCTGCGCCAGTCCGGTGAAGGCGCTTTGGGTCAGGAAGCCGACCGAACGCTGGCCGGGCACGAGGCGGTCGGCGACGTAGGCGCGGTAAGGCTCCATCGTGATGTTGTTGCCCGCATCGAGGATCCACAGCAGGCTGGCCGCCATCCAGAGCGTGCTGGAATAGGGCATCAGGAACAGGCTGATCGAACAGATGATCGCGCCGATCAGGAAGTAAGGAGTGCGCCTGCCAAAACGCGAGGAAGTGCGGTCGCTCATCGCGCCGATAATTGGCTGCACCAGCAAACCGGTCATCGGTCCCGCCAGCCAGAGCAAGGGCATGGTCGCCTCTTCTGCGCCAAGGAAGCCATAAATTGGTCCCATGTTCGCCTGCTGCAGCCCGAAACTGAACTGCAGGCCGAAAAAGCCGATGTTCATTTCGATGATTCGCAACAGCGAAAGCCGCGGTTTTGCGATGCTTTGCATACCTTCCAATCCTCTTTCCCGGCAAATCTGAAGCCAGCTCCCTTCCATCGACTGACACGAATCCCGGCTTTTTGCAAACGTTTGCAAAAATCTATTGCAAACGTTTGCAGTCGCCTTATGCCTTATAGCGAATCGTGGGCCGACAGAGCTTCACGATCTTGGGATAAGGAGTGGATGCCATGAAGTTTCGTGCAGTTCTGGCCGTGGGCGTTGCCCTTTCGGCCCTATCGACCAACGCCTATGCGCAAGACGCGGCACCTGCCGCGGATGGCGATCCGGTTCTGGAAGATGAAGTAATCATCGTGACCGGGGTGGCGCGCGCGCAAAATCGCCTCGAAAGTTCGGTTTCACTGAGCGTGCTGGACGCCGAATCCATTGCAGATGTGAACCCGCGCTCGGCCGCCGACCTCGTTCGCCAGATTCCTGGCATCCGCTCCGAAGCGTCGGGCGGTGAAGGCAACGCCAATATCGCGGTGCGCGGCATCCCCGTGTCGACCGGCGGTGCGCGATATATCCAGCTGCAGGAGGACGGACTTCCGGTTCTCGAGTTCGGCGACATCATATTCGGCAACTCGGACAACTTCGTTCGTGCCGATCGCAATGTTGGCCGCGTCGAAGCTGTCCGCGGCGGTTCGGCCTCGACCTTCGCTTCCAATTCGCCTGGCGGCATCATCAACTTCGTGTCGAAGACCGGTCAGCAGCAGGGCGGCGCGGTCGTCGGCTCGATCGGGCTCGACCATGAAACCTATCGGCTCGACTTCGATTACGGTGCCCCGCTTGGCGACGACACCTATTTCCATGTAGGCGGGTTCTATCGCACGGGTGAAGGCCCGCGCGACATCGGATACAACGGCAGCAACGGCGGCCAGATCCGGGCGAACCTGACGCAGGAATTCGATGGCGGCTACATCCGCTTCTTCGGCAAATATTTGGACGACAAGACGCCCACGATCCTGCCGCAGCCCGTCTTCGTCGGTGGCAGCAACTCTGATCCCGACTATCAGGCGATCGCCAATTTCGATCCGCGCGACGATGCTCTCTACAGCCGCTACATCAACAATGTGGCGACGCTCGATGGCAGCAACAATCCGGCGGTCTACGACTTCCACGACGGACTTGCGGTGAAGTCGAAAGCCTTCGGGGTCGAGGCGGAAATCGAATTCGCGCCCGGATGGACGGCCACAAACCGCTTCCGTTACTCGGATAATTCCGGTGCTTTCCTCTCGCCGTTCCCGGCCAGTGCAGGCGACGCGCAGGAGGTTGCCGACGCCATCGGCGGGGCAGGCTCGACGATCGTCTTCGCGACGGGTCCCAATGCCGGGGAGACCGCTACGGCGTCCTCCATCGGCGGCAACGGATTGCTGACGAACATCGTCAACTTCAACACTCGCCTGAACGATCTCGGCCTGATCGCAAACGATCTTCGCATTGCCCGCGATTTCGACGTAGGTGGCGGATCTCTGACCTTCACCGGCGGTTTCTATGCCAGCCGTCAGAATGTCGACACCGACTGGTTGTGGACCTCGCACGTGCAGACGGTCGAGGGTGACGGTAATTCGGTGCTGGTGGATATCGTCGATGCAAGCGGCGACACCGTCACGCAGAATGGTGTCGTAGGCTACAGCGCCAGCTTCTTCGGCAATTGCTGCCGCCGCAATTACGATGTTCGTTACGACACCTATGCGCCCTTTGCTTCGCTGTCGTTCGAAAGCGGTGCCCTGACCCTGGATGCCAGCATCCGCTATGATTACGGCAGCGCTGATGGCTCGATCACCGGTTCGGACAGCGGTTACGGCAACGGCATTACCAGCTTCGATTTCGACAATGATGGCACGATCAGCCCGGCAGAAGCTTCGACCGCGGCACTGCCGCTCGGCAATTCGCGCCCGGTCAATTACGACTTCGATTACTTCAGCTTCTCGCTCGGCGCGAACTACCTTGTGACCGATGATCTTTCGGTCTTCGCCCGCTACAGCCAGGGTGGCCGCCACACGGCTGACCGCAGCCTGTTCTCGCCAGCCGTAAGCACGCTGGACGGCAGCCTTCCCGGCGGCGACGACAGCGGCGTGATAGCCGAAGTCGACCAGCTCGAAGGAGGCGTGAAGTATCAGGCCGGCGGCCTCAGGCTCTACGGCACGGCGTTCTTTGCGAAAACTGCTGAAACCAATGTCGAGATCGCGCCGCTTCAGCTGACCGACAACAAGTACGAGGCGATAGGCCTCGAACTGGAAGGCAGCTATTCCTTCGGTCCGTTCTCGGTTTCCGGCGGTGCTACCTACACCGACTCCGAAATCGTGGACGCGCTCAACGCGGCGGTTATCGGGAACACGCCGCGCAGGCAGGCCGACTTCGTTTATCAGGGCACCGCTCAATACGAGAATGATTTCATGACTGCCGGTTTCAACCTGATCGGCACGACCGAGAGCTTTACGCAGGACAGCAACGAGCTTGTTCTTCCAGCCTATACGCAAGTCAACGCTTTCCTGGCATTCCGCCCGCTCGAGCGTCTGGAAGTGTCGCTGAACGCTAACAATCTGTTCGACCAATTCGGCTACACCGAAGCCGAAGAAGGTTCGATCCCTGGCAACGGCATCGTGCGCGCAAGGTCGATTGCGGGCCGGACGCTGACGGCCTCGGTTCGCATCGATTTCTGATCTTCCCTTCGATCAGATAGACTGGCCGGCGAACCGATCCTTCCTGGTTCGCCGGCCAAATGCTTCCGATGCAAGACTTTGGGTGAACTTGTGACAACTGCCTGGACCAGCACACACGTCGAAGCCATCGCCAGCCAGCAGGCGGCGCGCCTGCCGAAGTTTGCCGCGACCGATGTCGTCCGCCCCCGGCCCGAGCTCTATTACTGGGATATGTGGCCAGTGCAGGACCGGGATGGAAACATCGCCGATATTTCGGGCCGCGAGTTCTGGATGATCCTGACCGCGCCCGACGACGGCGATCCAGCGGGACGCCATTTCAAGGCCAAGATCCACCTGCTCGAACGAAAACATGCGAACTGGATCGATCTCGGCCCTCTCCTGCCCGACTTCGGTGGCCCATACGAGCGCGAATGGTCAGGCTCCTCGATCTGGAGCGAGGGAAAATTTACGCTCTGGTTCACCGGCGCCGGACTGTTGGCGTCGCCGGGCGGCTACCAACAGGCCTTGTTCGAAACCACTGCGGATACGGACCAGGACGGATTTCCCGTGGGCTGGAGCGTTCCGCGACCCATCCTGACCGAGCTGACATCGGATTATATTGCCGCCGATGCCCATGAGGGCGAAGCGGGGCGTATCAAGGCCTATCGCGATCCTGCCTATTTCAGGGACCCGGTCGACGGGCGCGAATATCTCGTCTTCTCCGCATCGCGGCCCTCCGGCGAAAGCGAATACACCGGTGCGATCGGACTTGCCGAAAACATCGATCATACGTGGACCCTGTTGCCGCCCATCATCCATTCCGGCGGCGTGAACAACGAGCTGGAACGCGCGCACATCGTCTTTCACGAAGGAAACTATCTGGCCTTCTGGGCGACCCAGTCGAGCACCTTCACGCCCGAATTGCAGCATGCCCCCACCGGGCTCTACGGAATGTCCGCCAAGGCGCTTCGCGGACCGTACGAGCCGCTCAACGGGTCGGGACTGGTGCTTGCCAATCCTGAAGACCGCCCCGCGCAGGCGTACAGCTGGTCGGTGACGCGCGAACTTCTCGTCTCGAGTTTTGTCGAATGCGCTGACGATGATTGCAGCGAATTTGCGGGCGCTCCCGCTCCTCTCGCCAGGCTGGACATTGGCAACGAGGCAAGAGATGCCAGACCGGTTGGTATGGAGACGATGCGATGAGCGAAGGCCTGCTCGGCGGGATCGAAGCTGGCGGGACCAAATTCGTCCTGACAGTCGGCGAAAGCCCCACGCGAGTGCGTGCCACGCACACGATCCCCACACGTGAACCGTCGCAGACCCTCGCGGAGGCACGCGGGTGGTTCGAGGAGCAGGGTCGGTTGAGTGCGATCGGGATCGCCAGCTTCGGGCCTGTCGAACTCGCCCCCGCGTCACCCAAATGGGGCCATATCCTCAAGACGCCGAAGCCGCACTGGTCCGATTGCGACCTGGCGGGATACTTCCAGCAGGCGTTTTCGGTGCCCGTCGGATTTGAAACCGATGTCAACGGAGCCGCCCTTTCCGAGTATCACCTTGGCGCCGGAAAGGGAGCCTCCTCGCTCACCTATGTGACGGTAGGAACGGGAATAGGCGGAGGGACGGTCATAGATGGCCGGCTGGTCCACGGCGCAGGGCATCCCGAACTGGGTCACATCTACCCGCGACGCGTTCCCGGCGATGATGCCTTCCCCGGCTTCTGTCCTTTCCACGGCGACTGCCTCGAAGGCCTGGCGTGCGGCCCGGCGATACACGCTCGCTGGGGAACGACGCTTTCCGACCTGCCTGGCGATCACGAGGCCCATGAGCTGGTAGCCGGCTATCTCGCCCAAATGTGCCACAGCATCTACGCTTCCATGGCAACCGAGATAATCGTGCTGGGCGGAGGGGTCATCAAGACACCGGGCCTTCTGAAGCGTGTCGCAGAGCTGGCGGAGAAACTCGGCGCAGGGTATTTCCCCAGCCGGCAAAACCACAAGATCCTACCTCCCGCGCTTGGAGATAAGGCTGGCTTGACTGGAACTTTGCTCTTGGCGGAAGAAGCGCTCCGTGGAGAACAGGGCTAGCCTCGGCCTCACAACAGGTCCTCCCCTTCAGGTGTTTTTGCAGAATGGCGGCTTTCAGGAAGCTATCGTGATGGAGCGAATGGCTGAATTGGAGACTGAAAGCAGACAGACCGCTAGCGGCCCAAGGTAAGTCGGCAAACTGACTTTGCCGAACGTCCGCTTTCCACCCACTTCGTGACTGAATTGCCGAGTTGGCGATGTGCCAAGAGCGGTCAGTCCCCTAACGACCTGGTTGCGGACATTGCTGCAAGGCGTCAGACAGCGAGGAATGAGGTTGCTCCTTCTATTGTCAATGGCGCTCGCCGCTGCTTGCTCGGACGGGCAGGCAGCAAGTCAGCCCAACTCCAGCGACACACATCGGGTTTCAGCACCAGTCGATTCCGCAGTTCCGCTCGCGGGGCGCGTTACCGATGCCGCCAATATTCTCGATGAAGAGTTCGAACTGGCGCTCTCGGAACGTCTGGATCGTTTTGAAGAAGTGACGAAGCATCAGATGGTCGTCGTGACGGTGAGTTCACTAGAAGGTCGCGATGTCACCGATTTTACTCGCGATTTGGCAAACGGATGGGGGATCGGTCGGAAAGACCATAATGACGGCGTGGTCGTCCTCGTCGCGCCGAACGAGCGCAAAACAAGGATTGCGGTCGGTTCCGGATTGGAAGCGGCGATTCCTGATTCTGCATGCCAAGCGATTATTGAGAATAGGATGTTGCCGCGCTTCCGCAAAGGTGAGTTTGCAGAAGGGATCGAGGCGGGTGTAGATGCTCTGATCGATGAGTTGGGCCGCCACAGCTGAATTTCCGCTTTCCACCCATTTTCAGACTTCGGTGCCTTTGGTGGGCTTCCTATTAGCGGACGTAAGGGGGTGGACGATATTCTCAGCGCATTAGCCGATCTGGCGGTGCTGATCCATCGAAGAGCCGCTGATACAGCTTCTCGCTCGCGCGAAGTTTCTAGAATAGAGAATTATAGAGTGAGCCGCGCGGTGATCATACGCCGAGCGGATACCGACGTCCTTTGAAACGCAATCAAGAATTATCAAGCGCCGCGCGTCTCTATGGGCACGCCACCAGCGCACCCTTCAGCGCATCCAAAACCGAATCGGCTCGCCAGCCCCCCCTATTTTCGGGAAGTAGTGGCGGAGAGGGTGGGATTCGAACCCACGATACGGTTGCCCGTATACCGCATTTCGAGTGCGGCGCATTCGACCTCTCTGCCACCTCTCCGCATGTCGGGTGTGCCTGAAGGGCCCATCGGGCCTCGGTCGAAGCGAGGGGGCCATTAGCCGTGCGCGTTCGGCTTGCCAAGTCCTTTCGCACGAGAAAACCGGGGACGGCACGGCCGCAAGCCTTGTTACGTGAGGCCCGCTTCCCATATCATTCCGTGACATGGACAGGACTTTGTTTTTCTCCGCCCAGGCAGGTCGCACTCTCGAGGCGCCCCGCCGCATCAAGACACGCTTTGCAATAGGCGATGTCGTCAAACACAAGACCTTCGATTTCCGCGGCGTGATCTTCGACATCGACCCCGTCTTCGCCAACAGCGAGGAATGGTATTCGTCGATCCCCGAGGAAATCCGTCCGGACCGCAACCAGCCTTTCTATCACCTGCTGGCAGAGAGCGACGAGAGCGATTACGTCGCCTACGTCAGCCAGCAGAACCTCGTTGGCGACGCGCTCACCGGTCCGGTTTCGCATCCCGATGTGCACCAGTATTTCGAGCAGTTCGAGAACGGGCGCTACCGCATGCGCCGCAAACTCACGCACTGATCGCGCAAAGGGACCAAGGGTGGGCGTTTGCCTGCTTGCGCCCCGCTGCCAAGACCGCTAGAGGCGCGCCTTCTTGACGCGGCTCCCCTCGCCATGCGCGGGTTGGGTTACACGATCGAGAACGCGGAGCAGTGGCCGAGTGGTCGAAGGCGCACGCCTGGAAAGTGTGTATACGGTAACCCCGTATCGAGGGTTCGAATCCCTCCTGCTCCGCCACTTCGCATTTCCCTGAAATAGCGATCGCGACTTCGCTTAAGGATGGGCGGCCGCCGCACTTATTAAGCCGCCGCCGCGTCAATGCGTTTAGAAAGTCCTGAATCACGGCCTCTTCACTTGCGCGACCTGACGCTGTTTGCTGATTAAGGCAGCGCTGCCAATCGCGCGACGCGCTCAGAGTGAGAAGGAATGCACCATGGCCGGCAAGGCAGACACGCTTCCCGTGATTATCGGCGTTGGCCAGGCGGTCGACCATTGGGACGGAAAGGACCCGTCATCGGCTCCGCATCCGGTAGAGATGATGCGCACCGCCATTGGGCGGGCGATAGATGACACGCGCGGCGACGGGATCGCCGATGCCGTTGATCTCGCCCTGTTCATCCGCACCTTCCCCGATTCCCTGCGCGAGCCTGTCACGCCGTTCGGCACGATCGAGAACCTTCCCCGGGCGGTCCTGGACGGCACAGATCTTTCACCCGACAGAGCGATCTATTCCGTCGTCGGCGGTGACCAGCCGCAAGCATTGGTGAACGAACTTTCAGCGAAGCTTGCAGATGGCGAATACGAAGTCGCGCTCATCGCCGGCGGGGAAGTAACCGGCGCAATGAAGGCGGCGATAAAAGCTGGCCATGCCCTCGACTGGAGCGATGACACAGACGGGCCCGTAGAGGACAGGGGCAAGGGAGACCCGCTTCTTTCGCGCTATGAAATTACCAATGGCCTCGGCATGCCGCCTCAGAACTATGCCGCGCAGGAACAGGCATGGCGCGCGCGCATGGGCCTTTCGACACAGGAATGGCGCGAGAATGCGAGCAAGCTTTTCGCGCGGTTCTCCGAGGTTGCCGCAACCAATCCTTACGCGCAATTCCCGCAGGCGTTGGGCGAGGAATTCCTGGCGAGACCCTCGAAAGCCAATTACCCGATGTGCGATCCGTTGCTCAAATGGCATGTCGCACAGGATGCTGTGAACCAGTCGGCCGCATTGGTCCTGACGACCGCAGGAAAGGCACGCGAGCTGGGCGTGCCCGAAGAGAAGTGGGTCTACTTGCACGGCCATGCCGACGTGAAAGACGCGCTGATGTCGCAGCGTCCCGACCTCTCGCATTCGGACGCCATCAGGCTGGCGCTCGATACGGCCCTGCGTGCGTCAGAGATTTCCGCTGCGGAAGTCGCCCATTTCGATCTGTACAGCTGTTTTCCCATCGTGCCGATGCTGGCGGCCGAATACCTCGGCCTCGACCCGTTCTCCGACGATCTGACGGTGACAGGAGGGTTGCCGTTTTTTGGCGGTCCCGGAAACAATTACTCCACGCACGCCATCGCCAGCATGGTCGAACGACTGCGCACAGATCGCGGCAGCTACGGTCTTGTACTCGCCAATGGCGGCTTCATGAGCAAGGAGTCGGTGGGCATCTATTCCACCCGACCGCCCGAGGCCTGGACGCCCGTGTCGAGCGATGCAGACCGCAGTGAAACCGCCAGCAGGCCGGAAATCACCCTGCTAGACGAGGATTGCGAAGCTGAAGTCGAAGCCTTCACCGTCATTCACGGCAAGGATGGACCGACTAGCGCTTTCGTCATCGCCCGAAACGCGGAAGGCCGGGCAATCGCCCGCGTCGAGTTGGGCGAGGTTGCCCGGGAGAAGATTGCAGCGATTTCCGAGGAACTCGTTGGGCGTACGATCTCGATCGCGCACCGCGATGGCAGGAATTTCACGACCCTGTAGGGCGACAACTCGCACCTCTTTTCAGAGGAGCGAGATGGCATCGCTGCCGCGCCGGTGCCGCGGCATATGCCGGGAAACAGCCAGCTCGAATTTTTCGACGAACCGTTGGAACCCGAGCGCAGCAACGTCGTTCCTACAATACCACCCCCCAAGTCGCGATGGTGCGCGGAATTGCATTCCCTGCGACCATCGCTTCAGAGCCCCTTTTCGCCCCTAAAAACGTGCGAAAAGGGGCTTTTTGTTTGCCCGTTTGCGTGGCAGGCTTCCACGCCATGACCAAACCCTTGATTTCGCTCGCCGCAGCGCTCGCTCTTTCGGCTCCTTCGTCCGCCCCCCTCGCAGCGCAAGATGCGCCTGTCGGAGCGCCTTCGCCGAATGAAATTGTCGAAGGCGCGGCGGCCGAAGAGTGGATTGCTATTCCCGCCGAAGATCTGCTTGTGATGACCCTCGCTCCCGCCACCAACGGGTCCGAGCGAAAGGTCGTTATCCAGCTGATGCCTGCGCCCTTCAGCCAGGGCTGGGTCGAGAACATTCGCACCCTCGCCCGCGCGCAATGGTACGATGACATCACCGTGAACCGTGTGCAGGACAATTACGTCGTGCAGTGGGGCGACCTCAATTACGACAATCCCGAAGCCGATGGCGAACCCAAGCTGCTTCCCGAGGGCGTCAAGGTCATGGACGAGAGCGACTATGTCCAAAGAGTGCCGGAAGCCGAGGAAGAACAGGCCGGACGTTACCGGCTCATCGATTCTTACGCAGAAGCGACCGACGTAAAGGGTGGCTTTCCGGTCGCACAGGTTGGCGACTTTTGGTGGCCCGTCCATTGTTACGGCATGATCGGCGTTGGCCGGAACTATTCGCCCGACACGGGATCGGGAGCCGAGCTTTATACGGTGATCGGACACGCCCCCCGCCATCTCGACCGAAATATCGCGCTCGTTGGCCGTATCATCGAAGGCATGGAGCACCTCTCCTCGCTCCCGCGCGGCTCAGGAGCGCTGGGTTTCTACACCGATGAGGAAGCGGACAAGCGCACCCCGATCCTGACCGTGCGCGTTGCCAGCGACCTACCCGCCGCCGAACAGCCGCACTTCGAATTCCTCTCCACCGCAGGCGAGACCTTCCCCCGCTATGCCGACGCGCGAGCCAATCGCCGCGACCCGTTCTTCATCGTGCCGGCGGGGGGCGCGGATATCTGCAACATTCCCGTGCCCATCCGCCGCGCAGGCGAGTGAGCGAGACCCTCATCTGCACCCTCCTCTTGCGGCAATGGCGGGGAGAACGCGGGACGTATCATCTCGTGACGATTGCGGGCGAGAGCGCAGATACACTCGCGATGCACGAGCGGATGACGCGGCTGGAACTTGGCAGCCGGCGCGGCTTCAGCTCGGTCAAGGTCATGGCCAGCATCGGGGGCACGCGCTGGAAGACCTCGGTCTTTCCTCAAAAGGGCAGGACCGAATGGGTGTTGCTGGTTTCAAAAAAAGTGATGAGGGCCGAAGATCTCTCAGAAGGCGATATGCTCACTGCCGAACTGGAATTGCTTTAGAGCTTTTCCATCAACTCGATGCGATTGCCGAAGGGATCGTCCACGTCTCCGCGGCGATAGCCTTCCAATTCCTTGCCCGGCTTGAACTTGATGCCCGCGGCCTGAAGCTTGGCAACGAGTGCGCCCAGATTTTCGACCAGCAATGCGGGATGAGCACGCCGTGCGGGCAAGAATGCATCTTCCACGCCGCAGTGGATCGAGATGCCATCTCCTTCGAACCAGCAGCCGCCATTGACCGCCAGGTGGCCCGGTTTCGCCACTTCTTCCAGCCCCATCAGTTCGCCCCAGAATTTCCGGGCGTGGACTTCGCCCCCGTGCGGCATGGCAAGCTGGACGTGATCGATACCGGTCAGCAGGCTCATGCGCGCTCTGCCTGTGCGACGGAGTCACTGGCGCGCAGTGCGCTCAGTATGCGGGTGAGGTGGGCGAGATCCTGCACCTCCAGATCGACTTCGTAAGTCGTGAACGGATGGTCGAGCTGCACCTGCTCGAGGCTCTTCACGTTGACTACGTTCTTCGCAAATATACCCGCCATCTCTGCCAATGTACCCGGACGGTCGTACAAAGTAACCCTGAGACGACCCACTGCGCCTATCGAGCGCTTGCCCCACGAGAGGTCGAGCCAATCGGTGTCGATCCCGCTGGCTAGCTCGTGACAATCGATGGCGTGAACCTCGACGCCTTCGTTCGGTTTGCGAATTCCGACGATGCGATCGCCGGGAACAGGGTGACAGCATTCGGCAAGCTTGTATCCGACGCCCGGAGTTAGGCCGCGGATGGACAGCGACTTGCCGCTGCGCAGCCACTCGGCATCGTCATCGGCCAGCCCCTCGGTGCAGCCTGGAACAAGCGCTTCCATAACTTCGCGGTCGGCGATCTTGGCCGATCCGATTGCGTAATAGAGGTCGTCCTCCTCCTCCATATCGAGACGCGTGAGCGCCGCGCGCAAGGCTTTCTTCCCGACTTTGGCCGGCACGCGCGAGGCGATCTCGTCGTAGAGTTTCTGGCCGATTTCTGCGACTTCGGCGCGTTCCTTGAGGCGAACGGCACGGCGGATCGCAGCGCGGGCCTTGCCGGTGACCACGAAGCCGAGCCAACTCATCTGCGGCTCTGCGTTCCTGCCCTTGAGGATTTCGACCACGTCGCCATTGTTGAGCTGTGTGCGCAGCGGCATGTGACGGCCGTTTATCTTCGCACCCACCGTCTGCGCGCCCAGATCGGTGTGCACTGCAAAGGCGAAATCGACCGCCGTCGAACCCTTGGGAAGCTGGAACAATGCCCCCTTCGGCGTGAAGGCGAAGATGCGATCCTGGTAGATCGCCATGCGCGTGTGCTCGAGCAGCTCTTCCGGATCGTGGCTGGCATCGACGATCTCGATCAGGTCGCGCAGCCAGCCGACCTGGCCATCGGGCTTGTCACCCTGCTTGTAGGCCCAGTGGGCGGCCAATCCGAACTCATTGGTCTGGTGCATCTCCCTGGTCCGGATCTGCACTTCGACGCGCATCGACTTGCCGTAGATCAGTGAGGTATGGAGACTGCGATAGCCGTTGGTTTTCGGCGTCGAGATATAGTCCTTGAAGCGCCCCGGCAGGAACTGCCAGGTCGTGTGCAGCACTCCCATCGCGCGGTAGCAATCGGTGACGTTGTCCGTGATGATGCGGAACGCCATAATGTCGGTGACCTGTTCGAAGGACACGTGCCGTTCGGCCATCTTTCGCCAGATCGAATAGGGATGTTTCTCGCGGCCCGAAACCTCGACCGTCAGCCCAGCTTCCGCCAGCGCATGCTTCATGTCGAGCGCGATGGCATCGACCTGCCCGCCGTCTTCCTGCCTGATCTGGTCGAGCCGCTGGGTGATGGTTTCGAATGCTTCCGGCTCGAGCTGTTCAAACGCCAGCATCTGCATCTCGCGCATGTATTCGTACATGCCCACCCGCTCTGCCAGCGGGGCGTAGATATCCATCGTTTCGCGCGCGATCCGCTGCCGCTTTTCCGGCTTCTTGATAAAATGCAGCGTGCGCATGTTGTGCAGCCGGTCGCCCAGCTTGACCAGCAGGACGCGAATATCCTCGCTCATGGCGAGCAGGAACTTGCGCAGGTTTTCGGCGGCCCGCTCGTTTTCGGGCATCTGCTCGATCTTGGAAAGCTTGGTCACGCCATCGACCAGCCGCGCGACATCGGTGCCGAAATTGGCCTCGATGTCGTCGATCGTCGCGAGCGTATCCTCGACCGTATCGTGCAGCAGCGCGGTGGCGATGGTTTCCTGGTCGAGCTGCAGGTCGGTCATCAGACCGGCAACTTCGACCGGATGGCTGAAGTACGGGTCCCCGCTCGCGCGCGTCTGTGTACCGTGCTTCTGCACGGTGTAGACATAGGCGCGGTTGAGCATCGCCTCGTCGGCGTCGGGGTCATATTCCTTGACCCGTTCAACAAGTTCGTACTGTCGCAGCATCTCGGCTCGCACGATGTGGCCAAAGCGTGCTGCAATGCAACGCAAAAATCCTACAGACGGGCTTCGAGTGCCTCGATGAAGGGTGCAGGCTGGTCGAGCCGGAAAGCTATCCAGCGCACCTCACGTGGCTTCCCGAAGACGCCGGCATGCCGGATGGGCGTTCTCAGGCGCAGGATAATATTGGGGTGCGAAACCATCGCCGCGTTGAGGACATCTGCACGATCCGCTTCGGCCTTGGTAATCGAAGGCTCCAATTTTTCGATGGCGTCGATCGGAACACTCAGGTCGATCAGCAATCCGGCGCGCACGCTCACACACTTCCCGTCCAGCAGGATCGGATAGAGCCGGAAGCCTTTCATCAGCGCGATCAGGAACAGGGCGCCCCAGATACCAAGCGCCAGCAGGACGAGCGCCGCAAGACGGCTCCAGTGGCTGACAAGAAGATCGACGACGACGATCTCGATCAGTTGGAGCACGAGGAAAGCCGCGATCATCGGGTTGATCACGCGATGATAGGCGAAGCCTTGCGCGCCCTCGGGCACATGCGGCCGCGCGCCCCATTTGAAGAGTGCCAGGCGCATCATGCTGCTTTCGAACACTGCGAAGCGCACAAGATTGGATGGCAACACCTCGCATGCCGCCATCTCGGCGGATCCGGTGCGACGATAGGTGCGCAGCGCATCGGCAGCGCTCCAGCCGAGATAAGCGATAACCGTCAGCGCCATCGCGACCACGACTGCCCGCATGTCGAGCAATGCCACGCGTACGGGCGCTGCAGCAGCCACGGTCGCGACGATGCAGCCGGCTGCGATCGTGCCCAACAGGACCCTAACCCCGGGGCGGTTCCTAGGGGCCTTGGCAATCGCGGCCAGGGTCAGCGCATCGGCAGCAATCCAGAGAAACAACAGTGCTGCGGTGCGCGGATGGCGCGTTGCCAGATCGCTATGGGTAGCAAGGCGCGCAGCGAGAATGGCCAGCAGCGGAGCGAGCAGGATCGCGATCGGGGCAAGACGGGCGGAAAGGCTTGAGGTCATTGCGCTGCTCCCTGTTACCTGCTGCCTAATCCTTGTTCATGGTCCGCTCAATGGCGTTGGCTGCACCGGCGCGTGCGCCGTATGCAATCACTCCGCTGTCATCACCCGGTCCACTCCCGCACGTGTTACCGCGTGGTAGCTGTCACGGGTCTTTGCATAGATGCGCTGCGCAATGGGCCGCCCCCAATCGCCTTGGTCCCAGAGAACACCGAACAGCGGGCGAACGAACTTGGCGCGTCCGACCCGGGCAAGGAATTCCTCGGCCAGGGGCACGGCGGGCGCATAACGATTTTCCAGCGCCATCTCGAGCCAGAGGAACAGGATCTCGTTGTTGCCCGTGCCCGACAGGCCAAGGCTTGCGTCCAGTTGCGCCAGCTGGTCCGCCGAAAGCGTGGCGGGCAAATTGTCGAGAAAACGCATCTGCTCAGCAGCGGTCCATGATGCATAGGCGGCGGGAATGGCCTGGGTGGCAACGTAAGCTGCGACAGCCGCGTCGACCTCGGCAAAGGCGGCCGGATCGGGCTTGGCCACATTCGAGGGCAGGCCCGGCGCAAAAATCCAGTCGCGCAGCATCAGGGCCTGCGCTTCCTGTTCTGAAGCGATGAGGTTCTGCATCATATCGTCGTAGAACATTTCGCTGGTGGCGGGCTGGAAGGCGTGATTATCGAACCACTGCCGCAGCCACGCATCGAAGCGTTCGCGCCCGACGATGCGTTCGACCGTCCGCAGGAAGAAAGCGCCCTTGTCATAGGCGATCGCGCTGCCGAGTTCGTAACCGCCATCGGTGCTGAGAGCCGTGCCAGGAGCGTCATTGCCGACCTCTGCCAGGACTTCCTGGATGTTGGCATACATCAGCGCAGCCTCCTGCTCGGCCCGCTTCTTCCCATACACCGCCTCGACGATGCGGTTCTCGAAATAGGTGGTGACGCCTTCGTTGAGCCAACTGTCGCCCCAGACCGCATTGGTCACGAGATTGCCCGACCAGCTATGCGCCAATTCGTGTGCGACCAGACCGTTGTTCGAGCGGTCGCCGGCAATGAAGGTGGGAGTGAGGAAGGTCATGACAGGATTTTCCATGCCCCCGTACGGGAAAGCGGGTGGCAGCACGATCATGTCGTAGCGGCCCCAGCGATACGCGCCGTAAAGCTCTTCCGCAGCGACGACCATTTCCTCGGTGTCCCCGACTTCTGCATAAGCGCGCGGGAGAACCGAAGGCTCTGCCCAGACGCCTGTGCGCGGACCGATCCCGCGGAAATCGATGTCACCCGCTGCAATCGCGATCAGGTAGGGTGGCACCGGCTTGTCCATCACGAAGCGGAATGCACGGCGGCCATCGCCCAAATCTTCCGGCTCGCCCTGCGCGACGCCGCTCATGACCACGTCGAGCGGCTTGGGCGCGGTGATCCGGGCCTCCCATGTCTGGCGGATGCCGGGGCTGTCCTGCGTCGGGATCCAGGTGCGGTTGAGGATCGCCTGGCCCTGACTGAAAAGGAAAGGATATTCACCGCCGGCTGTTTGTTCGGGCGAAAGCCATTGGAGCGCCTCGGCATCCGCAGAAGCGGCGTACTCGATGCGGACATTGCGCGCGCCATTCAACATGATGGTGAGCGGGGCGCCCTTCCCGCCCTCTTCGACGGCGGTGCCGATTTCGTAAGACAAGGTTGCACCCGAGCCGTCGGTTACCTGAGCGATTTCCAGGCCGTTGCTGTCGAGCACCAGCCGTTCCTTGCCGGGCGCGGCCAGTATGCGCAGATCGGCTGCGCCGCGTACCCGCTTCGCCTCGAAATCGAGATCGAGGTCCAGCGCAACATGTGTCACGCGCGCGATCTGCGGTTCGGCATAGGTGAGAGTATCTAGCGCTTCGGGGCCGGACAGGATCGGCGAGACCATCGGTTCCGGGATCGCGGTCGAAAGCTCCGGTTGGGCGCCAGTTGACGTGCAGGCCGCAGTGGCGAGAAGGACGGCGATGCCGGAAACAAGGCGGTACATGATAGTCTCTCCGAAAAGGATGCGCCCGGTCGGTTTGGACGCATAATTCAAACTCTTGCGCCCTATCCACGATCCCGGCACAGCTTTCCACCCTGCGCGTTGAATTCGTAACCACGGACTCGCAAAAGACGCTCTTTCGCGTATTGTGAACGTTATCAACGATCTTGGAGAGGCATCAATGACCCGCCACTGGACCTTGGCACTCGCAATCGCCCTTGCGCTTGGAACGGCCCCTGCGGCCTATGCGCACAACCATGATGCAGGCGTGGCACTGGCCGATGCGCTGACGCCGGAGCGCGAGCTGATCTTCGCAGACGAGTTCGATGCAGGAACTCTCGACCGCGACAAGTGGATCGTCATCGGCCCCGATTTCTGGGTTAATTACGAACAGCAGGCCTATATCGACGATCCTTCGGTCATCGCCTTCACCGATGATGCAGCAGGTGCCGAAGGCGGCGCGCTGATCCTTCGTCCGGTCTTCAAGCCCGGCGCCGACACCAAGGCGGATCGCAACGCGCCTTTTGTTTCGGGCCGGATCGAGAGCCAGGGCAAGTTCGATTTCATGCACGGTCGCGCCGAAGCGCGGATCAAGCTGCCCGCCAATGTCGGCGTCTGGCCCGCCTTCTGGCTTCTTGGCAACGACAAATGGCCTGACACGGGCGAGATCGACATCATGGAATATGTCGGAGAGAAGGACTGGATCGGCGTCGCTCTCCACGGCCCCGGGTACTCAGGCGAAACGCCCATCGTGAACAAATTTTTCTTCCCCGAAGGCGTCGATGTCACGCAGTGGCACACCTATGCGGTCGAGTGGACCGACACGCAGATCGATTTCCTGATCGACGACCACGTCCTTTACCGCGTGACCAGGCCGATGGTCGAGAATTACGGCGAATGGCGCTTCGATAACGAGAAGTACCTGATCCTGAACTTTGCGATGGGCGGCGCCTATCCGTTCAAGACGAACCGCATCGAAAAGCCCTATCCCGGCATTCCTTCCGAAACGGTAGAAGCCGTGAAGCGCGGCGAAGTGGCAATGCTCGTCGACTGGGTTCGCGTTTACGCGCCTGCAGACTAAAGGCCAATCAGTCCGCGTGTATGGCGGCGAAGGCTTCGATGTTGTCGATCCGTCCGGAGACGACCAGCACATCGCCCGGCATTATCACGGTGTCCGGCACGGCATGAATAAAGTCTTCTCCTTCGCGCTTCACGCCGATGACCGTAACGTCATGCTTCTTTCGACACTCGCTTGTGACGAGCGGGATGCCAATGATCGGCTCCGGTGCGGCGAGCTTGGCGATGGCGAATTCGTCACCGAAGTTGATGAAATCGAGCAGCCGCTCGTTGAGCAGCCGCGCAACGCGTTCGCCCATCTTCTCTTCCGGGAAGACGATGTGATGCGCGCCTGTCCGTTGGAGGATCCGGCCATGCTTCTCATTGGTCGCCTTCGCCCAGATGTTCGGGACACCCAGATCGGATAAGGCCAATACGGCAAGCACACTTGCCTCTATATCACCGCCTATTCCGACTACAGCAGAGGTAAAGCTTCTCGCGCCCAGCTTCTCGAGGCAGGTAAAATCGGTGCAGTCCGCCTCCACGACCTGAGTGAGATCGCGCGCATATTCCTGCACCAGCAGCGGGTCGGTATCGGCACCCAGGACTTCGTGCCCCATGCGTTCAAGTGTTCGCGCGACGGAGCCGCCGAAACGACCGAGGCCAATGACCAGGACAGGATTGCGTGTATCAGCCGACAATCGGGTTCTCCTCGGGGTAGCGATAGGGTCGCGGTTCTCCGCCCAATGCGAGGGCTGTGGCAACGGTGATCGTGCCGACACGGCCAATGAACATCAGGCAAATAATGACAATCTGGCCTGCGGGAGGTAATTCGCCGGTAACTCCCGTTGAAAGGCCCACGGTAGAGAACGCCGATACCGCCTCGAACAACAAATCCTCAAACGCGAGTGGCGTGATGATCGAAAGGTAGGTTGTCGCTCCGAAGATAAGCGTTCCTGCAAGCACGATCACGGTGAGCGCCTGCCGCTCTATCGCGTGACTGAAACGGCGGCCAAAAACGCCGGCATCGCGCCGCCGCATAACTTCCGATAGAACGACAGCCAAGAGCACCGCGAAAGTCGTGATCTTTATCCCGCCGGCGGTCCCTGCGCTTCCTCCGCCGATGAACATCAGGAAGTAATTGGTCATCAGCGTCTCGTCGCGAAAGGCTCCGACATCGAGACTGTTGAACCCCGCAGTACGAGGCATGACCGAATGGAAAGCAGCGTTGAGCAGCTTGCTGCCCAGTCCCATCGGGCCGAGCGTATCGGGATTGTCCCACTCCATGGCCAGGTGTGCAAGAAATCCGGCGCCGAGCAAGAGCACTGTTCCGGCCACGGTTATCTTGGTGTGCAGAGTCCAACTCTTCCAGCGCAGCCCGTGATAGCGCAAGTCCTCCATCACGGGGAATCCTAGCGCGGTCAGCACAACTGCCAGCATGATAGGGACGAGTATCACGCCATCTTTTTGGAAGCCCATGACGCTGTCGGAGTAACTCGAGAACCCGGCATTGTTGAAAGCGCTGACCGCGTGGAACGTGCCATGCCAGAGCGCCTCGCCGAATGCATGATCATAGACCGTCATTAGCCGCAGGGTCAGGATCGCCGCGACAATCGCCTCTACGGTCAAGGTGATTATCAGCACGAGCTTCAGAACCGAACGGGCATCCCCGACATCCAGCCGATTTCTTTCGACCTCTGTCGCCATTCGATCTCGCAACCCGAAACCGCGCCCCGCCATCAGGCCAAAGAGGGTCGCTGCAGTCATTATTCCGAAGCCGCCGATCTGGAACAGGGCCAAGATGACGAACTGTCCGAAGGCTGACCAGTAGGTGGCCGTATCGACGACGATAAGTCCGGTCACCGCCACTGCAGAAGTAGAAGTGAATAGCGCAGTGAGAAGATCGGTCTGAGTGCCGTCCGCTGTGGCGATGGGGAGCCACAGCAGAAGAGTTCCGGCCACAATCGCAGCAAGAAACAGGACCGGGATCAGCCGGATGGGATCGCGCAGGGCAGCCACGCGGCCTATACCCCTCGCGGGCTCGTCAGTTCCACGTCGCCTCTGGCGGCAGGCTCATCAGGATTGCGTCGATGTTGCCGCCGGTCTTGAGGCCGAAGAGCGTCCCACGGTCATAGACGAGGTTGAACTCGGCATATCGCCCGCGCCACTCGAGCTGTTGCTGCTTGTCGGCCTCGTCGAATTCGCTGCCCATGCGGCGGCGAACCAGCTGCGGGAAAATGTCGAGGAAGGCTTCACCGACATCCTTCGTGAAAGCCAGATTGCGCTCGAATGCGGCGTCGTCCTCGCATTCCAGATGGTCGTAGAAGATGCCCCCTACCCCGCGATGCACGCCGCGATGGGGAATGTAGAAATAATCGTCCGCCCACTTCCTGAACCGATCGTAATAGGTGGGGTTGTGCCCTGCGCAGGCGGCGCGGAAGCGAGCGTGGAAGTCCTCGGTGTCCTCTTCGTAAGGCAGCGGCGGATTGAGATCCGCTCCGCCACCGAACCACGCCTTGCTCGTCGTCAGGAAACGCGTGTTCATGTGGACTGCGGGCACGTGGGGATTGGCCATGTGCGCGACGAGACTGATGCCGGTCGCAGAGAAACCAGGATTTTCCGCTGTCGCCCCGTTGATCGAACCGGCGAACTCGGGCGCGAAATTGCCTCGTACGGTAGAGACGTTCACGCCGACTTTCTCGAAGATCTTGCCCTTCATCAGGCCGCGCGTGCCGCCGCCGGGATCGGGATTGCCGTCTTCCTCGCGCTGCCAGCTGTCGTACTGGAATTGCGCATCCGATCCCGCTTCGCGCTCGATGCTTTCGAATTCGGCGCAAATGCGGTCGCGCAGGGTCTCGAACCAGGTTCGTGCGGCTTGGGTATTCTCGGTCCAGTCGGTCATGCGAGAGGCCTTGCCATTCGCAGGCAGCTACGGCAATAGCCGGTCATGGTTCCCCTTTCGTTCGCTGGCGATGAATGGCTCCTCACAGAGGGCCGTGCGCTCTACTGGCCGCGTGAGCGCGCGTTGCTGGTTGCCGACCTGCACCTTGAAAAGGGCAGTTTCTTCGCGGGGCACGGCCAGATGATCCCGCCCTACGACAGCCGCGAAACACTGGAACGCGTGGCGCTGGCCATCCGCGAGACCGGGGCGCGCCGTGTCATTACGCTGGGCGACAACTTCCACGATTCGCAAGGGTCCGCGCGGCTGGAGCCGCACGCCTGCGGAATGTTGGAAGCTCTGACCAAGGCAGTCGACTGGGTCTGGATCACAGGCAACCACGATCCCGACATGGAGGCTCGGTGTGGCGGCACGCTTGCCGAAGAGCTGGAGATTGGCGGCACCATCCTGCGCCACCGCGCCAAGAAGGGCGAAACCCGTCCCGAATTGTCCGGCCATTACCACCCGCGCCTGCAGGTGAGGATCCGCCAACGCATGATCCGCCGCCCTTGCGCAGTGGTCAGCGCCAACGAAGGAGCGGACGGTCGGCCGAGCGGACGGATGATCCTGCCCGCTTTCGGCGCCTATACCGGCGGCATGAATGCCGCAGACCCGGCAATTCTCAAGGCTTTGCAGCCCGCCGAACGCATCGATGCAGTGGTTCCGGCAAAGGGCAAACTTGCCCGTTTCCCGCTTTGGAAAGCCGCTTAGTTATCTTCACTAGCGGTTTGCAGTGTTTCTCCCTACATAGCCACCACAAGAACTGGCAGAATCAGGAGAATGCCCCATAGCCCGTCCACCCCGGCGCAGCATGCAAATGCCCGTAAAAAGCGGCCCGCGCTACGATAACATGATCAATGTCCCCAAGGTCCGCGTGATCGATCACGAAGGAGAGAACCTGGGGGTGATGTACACCCGCGAAGCGACCGAGCAGGCCAACGAACTGGGCCTCAACCTCGTCGAAGTGAGCCCAAATGCGGACCCGCCGGTGTGCAAGTTCCTCGATGTGGGCAAATTTCGGTACGAGGCGCAGAAAAAGGCAAACCTAGCGCGCAAGACGCAGAAGACCCAGGATATCAAAGAGGTCAAGATGCGCCCGAACATCGACACCCACGACTATGAGGTGAAGATGCGCAACGTCGTGAAGTTCATCGAGAACGGCGACAAGGTGAAGTGCACGCTGCGCTTCCGCGGCCGCGAAATGGCTCACCAGCAACTGGGCATGGACCTGTTGAATCGCGTGCGCGACGACGTGGAGGAAATCGCCAAGGTGGAGAGCTTCCCGCGTCTTGAAGGACGCCAGATGCTGATGGTGCTTGCTCCCAAGTAAGCCTGTCTGACTTACCAAATCAACGAGGCGGGGCGTCACTTGGTGATTGCTCCGCCTTTTGCTTGGAAATAGCGCGCCGACCACGAACGCCGCCTCTGCATCGACGAAAGGCATCGGTTCATCGGCAAGCCACATGGCTTTGCTATCGCAGAAGCATGTAATGTCTCAGGCACATTAAGTGCATTGCTACGTATAAATCGCAGCCATTGCTATTTTGACAGGGATTGACCGTGAAAAACCGCCTTATTGCTTCTGCCGCCCTGCTTGCGGCTTGCGCGACTTCCGCCCCGGCACTGGCTCAGGAGGTTGCGGCAAGTGCGGCGTCAAACGCGGCGACCAACGCTGCTGATTTCGACAAATTCGTACCCCGCCCCGCCAAGCAGACAGCGCTCGACTACGCCATCTGGCAGGACGCGCTGCAATACATGGTGCTTCGCATGGGCCTGTCGACCCGTGATGGCGCGACGCGTCCCGACCCGACTATCGGCAGCCGCCGTGTCTGGGGTCACGATTCCCGCGTCAGGCTGGAAGGCAACCGCATTCCCTTCTCATTGATGGATGAAGCAGCGATCGCGACATTCACCGAATACCGCCAAGATCTGGAGCAGATCGGGGCGCAGGTGGATATCGCCAGCCTGCCCCGCTCAGAACAGCTCGCCTACTGGATCAACCTGCACAATGTTGCGGTTATCGAACAGATCGCACTCAACTACCCGGTCAAGGCGCCATCGCGTTTGCTGCTGGGTGAAAATGAAACGCCGCTCGATGTCACCCCGTTCATAACGGTGGGCGGCGTCGCGATGAGCCCCAAGGACATCCGCACACGCATCGTTTACCCGAACTGGAAAGACCCCAAGGTCATCTACGGTTTCTTCCGCGGCGATGTCGGCAGCCCGTCGATCCAGCGAGAAGCTCACACCGCAGATAACGTCGACCGTCTCCTCCTCGAAGGAGCAAACGAGTTCGTGAACTCGCTTCGCGGCGTCGAAGGCTATGGCAAGAACCTGCTCGTTTCCGCCATCTACGAGGAAGCGGCCCCGTTCTACTTCCCGCAGATGGGTGACGATTTGAAGGCGCACCTGTCGCGCTACGCCGAAGAAGAGGTGAAGGAACTCCTCGCCTCCAAACCGGAAGTAAAGGTCAATCAGTACGAAGAGACCGTCGCCGATCTGGCAGGCGGCCAGCGCGAGCCGACATACAACACCGTATACAGCGATGGGCAGGCCAACAGCTTCCGCATTCCGTCATCGGTGGCACGTTACCTGGGCGAGCGTGCCCAGAAGTACGAAAAGCTGCGCAAGGAAGGTCGCACAGGACGCGTCTTCATCATGCCCGGCGACGGCACCGACCTGATCGGCGCAGAGGATGAGGAAACGCAGGAAGACCAACCTGCCATCGAAACCGCCGAGTCACCCTCGGCCGGCTGACACAAGCCGCACATCAAAGTCCTTGGCCCGGTGCCCCGCTCCCGTTAGCACGGAGAGCGGAGGGATAAATTGAACGCAAAACAGATCGGACTGATCGTCGGGGCCTTGGGCCTCCTGACGGGCATTCTTGCGCCGATGCCAACCGGCATGTCGCGCGAGGCCGGTGTCGTCGCGGGGCTGGTCGTGCTGATGGCAGCATGGTGGATGACGGAGGCGATGCCCCTCACCGCCACCGCGCTGATGCCCTTCCTCGTGTTACCCTTTGCCGGGGTGATGGACGCGAAGGCTACCGCCGGTTCCTATTATTCGCCAATCCTGTTCCTGATCCTGGGCGGGGCGTTCATCGCACTGGCGATCGAGCGGACGGGGTTGCATCGCCGCCTTGCCCTCGCTCTCCTGCGTGCGGTCGGGAGCGGCAGCCAGACGGGCGTGCTGCTGGCCTTCATGATAACCGCCGCCATACTTTCCATGTTGATTTCCAACACTTCGACTGCGCTGATCATGATGCCCATGGCAGTAGCGGTGCTTGCGGGCGGCGGACTTGCGGACAGCGAACAGGATGGGCTGGCAGGTGCACTTCCAATGGGCATCGCATTTGCGGCCAGCATCGGCGGATTGGGCACGCTGGTGGGATCGCCCACAAACGCGATTGCTGTCGGTCTGCTGGATAGCTTGACCGGCACACGCATCACCTTTGCGGACTGGGCATTCTATGGCCTTCCCGTGGTCGCCATCGGCATTCCTGTCGCTGCCTGGCTGATTGCCCGCGTGCAGCGCGTGTCCGCCCATCCGTTCGACGCCAAAGCCGCCAGAGCAGCTATCGATACGCAAAGCGCGTGGTCCAACGCGGAGCGACGCCTGGTGCCGCTGATCGCCGTCACCTTCCTGCTCTGGATGGGCCAGCGCTGGATCGCACCCTACCTGCCAGCAGGTTCGCTGACCGACGGGACCATTGCCATCGGCATGAGCCTGCTGCTGTTCCTGCTGCCAGACGGGACCGGTCGTCCGATGCTGAAGTGGGACGAAGCGGACAAGGCGCCATGGGGCGTGATCATGATGTTCGGTGGCGGCCTGGCGCTTGCTGCCGGAATGTCTGCCAGCGGCCTGGCCGACTGGCTCGGCAATGCTTTGCTGCCGCTCGAAAATTGGCCCCTCATCCTGGTCGCGCTGGCAATCGTGGCAATGGTCGTCCTGATTACCGAGTTTGCGAGCAATGTTGCGACCGCGAGCGGGATTATCCCGGTGGTTGCAAGCCTGGTGGTGGCGCTGGGCGCCGATCCCATCCTGCTCGCCATGCCGGCCGCACTCGCAGCCAGCTGGGGCTTCATGCTGCCGGCTGGAACAGGCCCCAATGCAATTGCCTGGGCAACCGGGCGGATCAGGATCGAACGGATGGTGAAGGCCGGCATCCTTCTCGACCTAGTCGGCATAATCGTGATCGTCTTCGTGGTTTGGGGAATGGCCACCCTTGCCGCTTGAAAAGGCGCCTGACGCTCCGTAATCCACGCCGCATTGCTACGGCGTGCGGAGAGGCGTTCCTGCGGAGGTTAGGAGCGGGTGCCGCATGGCCCGAAATCAGCTCCCGCCTTCCTGGGAGCGCCGTTGCAGGAAGGATGCTCACCCATGAGCGACAACGACATCGACCCCACCAGCCCCCGCATGGCGCCCAAGCGCAAGATTCCCGAAGTCGGCGGACGCCCCCTCAAGCCCAGCACTCTGATGATGGGTCATGGATTTGACCCCACTCTTTCGGAAGGCAGCCTCAAGGCTCCCATCTTCCTTACCTCGACCTTCGCGTTCCCGAGTGCAGCAGACGGCAAGAGGCATTTCGAGGGCATCACCGGCAAGCGTCCCGGCGGAGCCGACGGCCTCGTCTATTCGCGCTTCAACGCACCCAACCAGGAAATCCTCGAGGATCGTCTGGCTGTCTGGGACGGCGCTGAAGAAGCGCTGTCCTTCTCCAGCGGCATGACCGCCATCGCCGTTCTTCTCCTGGCTGCCTGCAAGGCAGGCGACGTAATTGTCCACTCAGGTCCTTTGTACGCTGCCTCGGAAGGCTTCATCGCGAAGACGATGGCGAAATACGGCGTGACCTTCATCGACTTCCCTGCTGGCGCCAGCCGCGAACAGCTCGATGATGTCATGACCCGCGCAAAGGCGATGGCGGACGAACAGGGCGGCGAGGTGCCGATGATCTACCTCGAAAGCCCCGGCAACCCGACCAATGCGCTCGTGGATATCGAAGCGGTCAAGGAAGCGCGCGATGCGCATTTCGATCCTGATCGCTGCTCTATCGCGATCGACAACACTTTCCTTGGCCCCTTGTGGCAGCGCCCGCTCGACCATGGCGCAGATCTCGTGGTGTACTCGCTGACCAAATACGTCGGCGGTCATTCGGATCTCGTCGCGGGCAGCGTGGTCGGCAAGAAGCGCTTCATCGACGCTATCCGCATGCTCCGCAACACGATGGGGGGCATTTGCGATCCCAACACCGCGTGGATGCTCTGCCGCAGCCTCGAAACGGTCGAACTGCGGATGCAGCGCGCCGGTGAAAATGCGGAGAAGGTGTGTGAATATCTCGCTAAGCACCCCAAGGTCGAAGGCCTCGGTTATCTCGGCATGATCAAGGACGAGCGCCAGCAGGACATCTACAACCGACACTGCCTCGGTGCAGGCTCGACCTTCTCGCTCCTGCTCAAGGGCGGCGAAGCGGAATGCTTCCGTTTCCTCGACGCGCTGAAGATCGCCAAGCTTGCGGTCAGCCTCGGCGGTACCGAAACACTTGCCAGCCACCCGGCCAGCATGACGCATCTATCGGTCCCCGAAGGGCGCCGCGCGGAATTGGGAATATCGGACAATCTCGTGCGCATCTCCATCGGGATCGAGGACGCGGACGACCTGATTGCCGATTTCGAACAGGCACTGGACGCAGTCTAGAATGACGACACGCATCGGCTTTCTTGCCTGTGCGCAAACGCTGCCTGGCGCGGGAGACCGTCGCGGCGACGCATTCGAGCACGATCTCGTGACCGCTGCACTGCGTCCGGCATTCGAGGAGGCGGGGCTGGAACTCGTCGAAATCGACTGGCGCGCGCCAGTAGACGATTTCGCCGGCATTCCCCTCGTCCTCCTCGGCACCGCCTGGGATTACCAGGATCATCCCGAGGAATTTTTGGCAAAGCTCGATCAGCTGGAGGACGCGGGGATCGCTGTCCACAACCCTGCCAGGATCGTGCGCTGGAATGCCGACAAGGGATATTTGAGAGACCTTTCCGCCAAAGGTGCAGTCACCGTCCCGACGCTGTGGCACGACGATCTCGACGCCGGAGACGTTGAGAATGCGATGGATCACTTCGGGGTCGACCGGGTGGTGGTCAAGCGCCAGGTCGGAGCAGGCGGATTGGGCCAGTTCAGTTTCTCTCGCTCTGCCCTTCCCTCGGCCGATTGGACGATGGGGCGGCCCTGCATGGTGCAGCCGTTCCTTCCGAGCGTTGTAGGGGAGGGAGAATACACCCTGTTCTTCGTCGACGGCGAATTTTCCCATGGCGTGCTCAAGCGTGCCGCTGAAGGCGAATATCGTATCCAGTCGCTCTACGGCGGTTACGAGTGCGATTACGCGCCATCTCCCGAGGATCTGGCAACGGCAAGCAACGTTGTAGCCGCCTTGCCGTTCGAACGTCCGCTCTATTGCCGGGTAGACATGGCGCGGCTTCCCAATGGAATGCTTGCGGTCATGGAAGCGGAGATGATCGAGCCCTATTACTACCCCGAACAGGGGCCGGAGCTCGGAAAGCGCATGTCAGCAGCCATTCTTTCGCGGCTTCGCTGAGAACACGCTTACATTTCCAGGGCGGACATGACTTTCGCCGGGAGCGGCCGGGTAAATTGCACACCGGCTTCGACACCCCTCGTCCAGACGACCTGGCCCGCAAAGGCCAATCTATCGTCGAGCTCGAAAATGATGGTGGCACCGAGTTGCGCAGCCCCGTCGAACAGCTCTAACCGGCACCCGCTCTGCGACAAATCGCACAGGATCGCCCGCTCGCGCTTGCGAAGCACGATGCAGTCGATGACGAGGTTGCTCGCCGCGCGGTCGAAGATGCGTTCCTGCATGGTCATGGCTATTCCCACGACCTTGTATTTAACAAAAAGCAATAAAGGGTAAACGCGGGCTTCACCATCGAAAGCCGCGATTACAAGCGGTTACCGGGATTCAGCCTTTCCACTCACGCCGTTCCTCAGCGGATTTCAGGATTTCATAGGCGAGGGAGTATTTCTGGAACTCCGCCGCGGCATCCTCGTCGCCGGGTTTCACGTCCGGGTGCACTTCCTTTGCCTTGGCCCTGAAGGCCTTCTTCACAGCCGGGAAGTCGGCATCTGCCTCGAGTTCGAGAACATCGAGCGCGCGCATTTCATCAGCCGATCTCGACCCGTCTCCGCTCCCGCTCCAGCCATAATGCTGAGCTTCCGCGTAACCGGCGTTTTCCGATTTCTCGGCTTTAGCTCGAGCCTCTTTCTCGGCCTTGTCGAGACCTTCGAAGTAATCCCATCCGCGGTTGTATTCGGCCGCATGGGCCTGGCAAAACATCCATCGTTCGGGACTGTTAGGTGCCTTGGGCGCGGGGCAATCGCCCACTTCCTCGCAGCCGTGGCGATCGCACAGGCGAACAGTGGCGGTTTCGCGACTGGCTTCGTATCCGCGCCATCGGGGAAATCCCCAGTCATTGGATCGCCTTGCCTTAGGCATCGACAATGGGCGCAAGTGAAGGTGAGCGGGCAATCATGTGGGTCAATCTAGGTGAGATGGCCGGTTTCGCAACGGCTTACGGAAAACCATTTCGCGATGGGTTCTTCCTGCAAGGCGCTGGCGGGCTCGGGAGAGGATGCTCCAAGCCCGCCGCTACCTGCGTATCAGTTGATAGTCACAGTCGCTGCACGGCGGTTCTGTGCCCATGCAGATTCGTTCGAGCCAAGGGCAACGGGGCGCTCCTTGCCATAGCTGACCGTGCGGATGCGGCTGGCGGGAATGCCGACGCTGACGAGATAGTTCTTCGCTGCATTGGCGCGGCGCTCGCCCAGAGCGAGGTTGTAGTCGCGCGTGCCGCGTTCGTCGGTGTGCCCTTCGATGGTGAAGGTAACGCTCGGGTACTGACTGAAATACTGCGCCTGGCGCTGCAGCTTCGCGGAGTCCTCGGCATCGATGTTGTAGCGATCGGTATCGAAGTACACGACCGTGTTCATCTGGCCGACCGCAGCGAGGAAATGTTCCATGCTACCGACGGTAGGACCGGTGGACGCGGTGGGAGTGGGCGTCGTCGTCGTCACATCTTCAGGCGGCGGCGGCAGTTCTTCCGGTGCTTTCTTCTGGCAGGCGGCGAGGGCCAGTGCAGAACTCAACACGGCGGCAGTGGCAATACGTGTATTCATTGGCTGTCCCCTTTTATAAAACAGCTTGTTGCAATCGGTTTGCCCCCGATTGAATGGCGCCCCCACGCTTACTCAAATGCATTTATGGCAGGATCGGTCCCCACGCCGGATCCGAAGCATCGGCGGGAGTGGGAAGCTTGCGCTCGTTTTCGCCCGTCAGGTCCACCTGCCACAGCGAAGTGCGACCGCTGTTGCGTTCGGTGCGGAAGAACTGGACGATCCGTCCGTTCGGAGCCCATGTCGGTGCTTCGTCCTGCCAGCCGCGCGTCAGCTTGCGGAAGCCGCGCCCGCTCGGGTTCATGACCGCCACGTTGAAGTCACCCGCGATGTGCGTGAACGCGATCTGGTCCCCGCGCGGGCTCCATTCCGGGGTCGCGGACCGGCCACCGAAGAAGGACAGGCGTCGCTGGTTCGAACCGTCGGCGTCCATTACGTAAATCTGCTGGCTGCCCGAACGATCACTCTCGAATACGATCTTGCTGCCATCGGGCGAGAACGATCCGCCGATATCGATGCCCGGCGCATCGGTCAGCCGCTCGCTGCGGCCGCCATTAGCCGACACGCGATAGATGTCCGTGTTGCCGCCGACAGCCATGGAATAGAGGATATAGCGTCCATCCGGGCTCCAGCGCGGGGCAAACGTCGGATTGTCGCTTTGCGTGACCAGCGTCTGGCGACCGGTGCCGATGTCGTAAACGTAGATACGCGGGTTACCGTCGATATAGCTGAGATAAACCAGCTGGCGATAATCCGGCGAATAGCGAGGCGTCAGCGCGGTCGAACGGCCGGTCGTGATGAAGCGGTGGTTGGCCCCGTCGCTATCCATGATGGCGAGACGCTTGGTGCGATTATCCTTGGGTCCCGTCTCGGCGATATAGGCGATACGGCTGTCGAAGAACGGGCTCTCGCCGGTCAGGCGCGCATATACGAGGTCGGCGCATTTGTGCGCAGCGCGGCGCCAGTCGGCGGGCGCGACCACCCAACCTTCAGCGACCAGCCGGTCCTGCAGGGCCATGTCATAAAGATAGCAGCCGACGGTCAGGCGATTGTCGCTGCGCGCACGAACGTAGCCGTGTACCAGCATCTCCGCGCCGCGCGTCGACCAGGTCGCCCAGTTCGGAGAAGTGATGTTTGCAAATGCGGGGGTCGGAAGCGAATCCGGACCTGTCGGCTTGAAGAGGCCATTGTTGCGCAGGTTGGAGGTGATGACCCGTGCAAGCTCCACACCGAGTGCCGCCGTACCGTTCGCATTTGCTGGGGTCGCGACGTCCCTATCGGTCGCGAACGCGGGAATCGCGATACCGAGGTCGTCGAGATTGCCTTCGAAACTGACCGATCCGGTGAGCCCACCTTCTTCTGCGATAGTTTCGACAGCCTGGCCTTCCTGCATCGGTTCGCCGAGGTCCTGGTCCTGCGCCGCGAGCGGAGCGGCGAAGAGTGCGAGCGGGATCAGAGCTAGGTATTTCATTGGGCAAGTCTCCAGTCGAAGCCGAAGGGTCCAACCACCTTCCAGGCCTCATAGAATTCTTTCGGCAATTCGAATGGCGCAGCCAGTTGTACGGCGCGAATGGCTTGCTCACCATGGCGACCAGCCTGCGCACGATTGGTGTCGTTGACCCCAGTCTGGCGGACGACGGTGGGCCTGCCGGCAAGGCTACCGTCGGGATTGAGCTGGAACCTCAGGAAGGTCGTAATCTGTTCGACTTCGGGACCGCTGGGAGGCTGCCAGTGAGGCTTGATTTCCCGCGAGATGCGCTGGACTAGCGATGCCTTGGCGCTTGCGCCGATCTGCGATGCGGGAACGCGGGTCTCGTTGGTGGCCGTGCTGTCCCCCGCACCGGCGAGGAAGTTGTCGCCGACGCGTGATCCGCCGGAGCGTTCCGTGCGGCGAGGCTGCGCCTGCTCGCGCGGCTGCTCTCGCCGTGGCTGCAGCCGCGTTTCGCGCGCCGGGGCAGGATTGGGCTGGACACGCGGGGTCGGCCGGTCGACTTGCGGCGTGTCCGGTGCCTCCAGCATTTCGGGCGCAGGGGCGGGGCTGTCCGAAAGTTCCGGCGCGATAGCGGCACGGCTTTCGGCCACGGGCTCGGGTGCCGTAGCCTCGAGGCCGACATCTTCGGCGAGACTTACCGTCATGCGTTGCGTGCGAGGGATTTCGGCGGCGGGCATCAACGCCTGCACGAGCAGCGCGGCCAGCAGGGCAAGGTGCAGCCCGACCGCGATCAGCAGCCCGGTGCGCTCCTCAGTCCTGATACCCGTCCTCTCCATAAGCGCTGGCTATTCCTCGCTCGATGAACCGGGATTGACCGGAGCACTGGCCTGGCCACCATTTGTGATCAGCGAAATGCGATTGAGGCCCGCACGGTTCAATTCTCCCATCACGGCCATGACCCTCCCGTAGTCGAGCGAACGGTCTGCGCGCAGAGTGATATCGGGGCCCTCTCCCTGGCGCGGGATGTTTTCGAGCGCGTCGGGCAAGCCGCCGACGGCGATCTGCGTGTCGTCGATATAGACATAGCCGTCGGAATCTATGCTGATCGAAACTTGCTGCGCTTCCTGTGGCAGAGCGTTTGCGCGGCTGTCGGGCAGTTCGATCGGGACACCTGCGGTGAGCAGCGGCGCGGTGACCATGAAGATGATGAGCAGCACCAGCATGACGTCGACGAAAGGCGTCACGTTGATTTCAGACATGGGGCGCCGCGAACGCCCTCTTCCGCGCCGCGTTCCCTTTGAGGAGGCGAGGCTCATCGCCATGTCAACGCTGCTCCAGCTGGCGGCTGAAAGTGGCGTAGAGGCGGTCGGAGAAGCGATGCAGACCGGCCTCGAAACGCTCGACCGAATGGCTGAAACGGTTGTACGCAATCACGGCAGGAATGGCCGCGAACAGGCCGATAGCCGTGGCGAAAAGCGCTTCGGAGATACCCGGAGCGACCACCGCGAGCGAGGAGCTCTCCTGCGCACCGATCTGGAAGAAGCTGTTCATGATGCCCCAAACCGTGCCGAACAGGCCGACGAAAGGTGCGACGGCCCCGACCGTGGCAAGGAAGTTCAGCCGTTCGGCGATGTCGTCCGCTTCCAGCGCAACCTGGCTTTCCATGGCCGTGGCAATGCGGCTGCGCAGTCCTTCCCGGTCGCGGATCTCGCCCTTGGTAGACTTGCGCCATTCACCGACCGCCGCCTGGGCGACGCGCGCGGACGGGACATCCTTGTTACCGCGATCCGACATGAACCGGTCGAAATTCTCGGCCTGCCAGAAATCGTCCTCGTATTTGCGGGTGCGGCGGCGCAGCGTCTTCATTCGCAGCGAAAACGAAACGATAATCGTCCACACCCAGATGCTGGCCAGGATCAAGCCCAGCATGACAAGCTGCACCACGATGTCGGCATCGAGGAAAAGCTGGATGGGGTCGAGCCGTGTAGGGGCAGCCGCAGCAAGCGTATCGAGTGTGGTCATCGGTCCTCTAATGATCCTGTAAAGCGCGCGAATGCCGCCCGCCATTCTTCGGGCTGGCGTTTCGGCCGCCCTTCCAATGAAATGAAGCCGACGCGCAAATGTGCCTCGGCAAGAAGTTCGTCACCCCGAAAGGCTTTCTGGTGCATTCGGCACGAGGCGGCTTTCAGATCGGTACAGCGCGTCTCAATGAGAACGTCGTCGTCCAGCTTTGCCGGGCGAAGATATTTGAGATTCACCTCGGACAGAGCGTAGGCGCCCTCGCCATTTTCGATCGCGGCACGCTGGTCGATGTCGAGGCGGCGGAGCAAATCGGAACGCGCACGTTCGAACCAGCGCAGGTAATTTGCGTGATATACGATACCCGAGAGGTCCGTATCCTCGTAATAGGCACGCACGGCGTAAAGATGCCGGTCGCCTTGTATTACACCGTCGGGAAAATTGGGCAGTGACATTTAAGACGGCGCTCTAGCGCAGCGAGGATTCGCGGCAAAGCGGCAATTCGTCTGTTTTGCATGAACGGGGGTGAAACGAGATTCACACGCGACGAAATCTATCGCGCGATCATCGGTCCAAGCGGCTGTCCACCGAAGATATGGACGTGGAGATGCGGGACTTCCTGCCCGCCATGCGCGCCGATATTGGCCATCATTCGGTAGCCGGGCTCCACCAGACCCTTGTCACGGGCGACCTTGCCGACTGCGCGAACGAAACCACCGATTTCTTCATCGCTGGCCCGCGCACTAAAGTCGTCCCAGCTCACGTAGCGCCCCTTGGGGATGACGAGCGTGTGCACCTCGGCTTGAGGGTTGATGTCTTCAAAGGCAAATGCCCACTCGTCTTCATAGACCTTGGTCGACGGAATTTCGCCGCGCAGGATCTTCGCGAAGATGTTGTCGTCGTGATAGGGCAGGGTCGGGTCAATCGGCATGTGTCTCTCCGCCTTTCGGACCCCAGAATACAACCCAGGTTTGAAAATCATCCGAAAAATTCACGAAACGGTGGTCCATGCCAGCCGGGACGAAAAGGACGTCTCCCTCGGCCACCTGGACGCTTTCGCCATCGCGCTTAAAACCGCTTGTTCCGGAACGGATGATGTAGAGTTCGTCCTGAGCATGCGGCTGCTGGGTATCGACGCCTACCGGCTTGAACAACTCTACCGTCATCGACCCTTGCGCCATGCCCAGAAAGAACGGTGTGCCCGAACTGCTCAGGCCCTCCTCGAATTCCTGAAAGGGTGTGTGCCAGGCGGTCGGGTTGGTCACGACATGCGGCTCGCTTTTTCGACGAGCCCGGACGTCCCTTCGCGCCGGTCGAGTTCCGCCGTCACATCGGCAAGCGTGATGCCTTTGACCTGCAGCAGCACGATCAGGTGCATCAACAGGTCGGCGCTTTCGCCGATCAGGCCTTCGCGGTCGTCGCTCATTGCGGCAATCACGGCCTCGACAGCCTCCTCACCCACCTTCTGGGCGATCTTCGCGAGGCCCTTCTGGTTGAGCCTGGCGACATAGCTTTCATCCGGCGATGCGTTGAGGCGCTGGGCAATCGTTGCTTCCAGGTGGGTCAGTGTGTCCATGGGTTCAGCCTTGCACCGATCAACCGCGTGCAGGCAAGCCCGCTGCGCGCAAGGCGCGGTGTGCTTCCCCGATCGAATGCTGACCGAAATGGAAGATCGAGGCAGCCAGGACAGCGCTGGCATGACCTTCCGTTACGCCTTCGACGAGGTGGTCGAGCGTACCGACGCCGCCGCTGGCGATCACGGGCACTGACACGCTGTCGGCAATCGTGCGGGTCAGCTCGAGGTCATAGCCCTGTTTGGTGCCATCGCCGTCCATGGAGGTAACGAGCAATTCGCCCGCACCCAATTCAGCAAGTTTCTGCGCGTGTTCGACCGCGTCGATTCCAGTCGGCTTGCGCCCGCCGTGCGTATAGATTTCCCAGCCGCGAAAGCCCTCTCCCTCGGTCTTTGCTCGGGCATCGACCGATGCGACCACGCACTGGCTACCGAACTTCTCGGCAATTTCGCGCACGAGTTCGGGACGGGAGACAGCGGCGGAATTGACAGCCACCTTGTCGGCACCGGCGAGCAGGAGCGCGCGCGCGTCTTCGACACTGCGAACGCCGCCGCCTACGGTCAGCGGCATGAAACACACAGCGGCCGTGCGCCGGACCATGTCGAGAAGCGTTCCGCGCCCTTCATGGCTGGCGGAAATGTCGAGGAAGCACAGTTCGTCCGCACCGGCGCGGTCATAGGCCTGCGCCTGCTCGACCGGATCGCCTGCGTCCTTCAGATCGACGAAGTTGACCCCCTTCACCACGCGGCCATCGCGAACGTCAAGGCAGGGGATGACGCGGACACGAACGGTCATAGGCTAACCAACGCGCTTATTCCAATTGCCAGCATTACCACCGCCATCAATATGCCCCCGAGAGTCGATACGACGCAAAACCAGTAAAGCGTAGGCTGTGCTTCCGCCGAAAAGGGCTTGAGCGCTGGAATCGATATCTGCTTCTCACGAAATGTGCCGAGTAGCTTTGGGATCGAATATACTAAGGTGATAATTGCTATGATGATCGCAAAGATCACAGTTTGTTCACTCATGCCCTGCCCGCCTTCGCAAGCGCCTCGGCCAGATCGAGCCGCCCATCATAGAGCGCGCGGCCGGTGATGACGCCTTCGATGCCTTCGTGAGCGGCCTCGGCAAGCGCCTCGATATCCTCGATCCCCGCGACGCCGCCGCTCGCGATGACGGGGATGTCGACCTGCCGCGCGAGGTCCACGGTCGCCTCGAGGTTCACGCCCTTCAAGAGGCCATCGCGGCCGATGTCGGTGAACAGCAGCGCAGCGACGCCTGCATCCTCGAAGCGGCGGGCGAGATCGACCACGGGCACGTCGGAAACTTCCGCCCAGCCCTCGGTCGCTACCATGCCGTCTTTCGCGTCGACCGCGACCACGATGCCGTTCTCGAATTCGCGCGCCATATCCTTGACGAACTCGGGGTCCTTCAGCGCCGCCGAACCCATCACGATGCGCGAGACCCCGGCGTCGAACCAGCCCTCGACATCCTCGCGCCGCCTGATGCCGCCGCCCAGCTGGACGTGGCCCGGGAAGGCCGCGACGATGCTTTCCACCGCCTCGCGGTTCTGCGCCGAGCCGGCAAAACTGCCGTCGAGGTCGACCACGTGAAGATGTCCAGCGCCAGCTTCGGCGAAGATTGCGGCCTGTGCAGCGGGATCGTCACCATAAATCGTGGCGCGGTCCATGTCGCCTTCGGCAAGGCGCACGACCTTGCCCGCTTTGAGGTCGATGGCGGGAAATACGATCATGGTTTCCACTCGAGAAAACGGGTGAGGAGGCCGAGCCCGAAGCTCTGGCTCTTTTCCGGATGAAATTGCACGCCGAGCAAGTTGTCCCGGCCCACCGCCGCGACCAGCCCGCCGCCGTGGTCAGTCATTGCGAGGACGTCCCGGCCCCGGTCGGCATGGAAGTGGTAGGAATGGAGGAAATAGGCCTCGCCTTCTTCCACGACCGCGTGATCCTCGGCGTGATGGGTCAGCGCAACGTCGTTCCAGCCCATATGCGGTACTTTCACGGTTTCGTCGCGCGGCTGGATCAGGCGGACTTCTCCGGAAATCCAGTCAAGTCCTGGTGTTTCGCCATGCTCCAGCCCGCGCGTCGCCAGCAATTGCATGCCGACACAAATCCCGAGAAAGGGCGCTCCGCCGACGAAAACCCGCTCGTGCATCGCTTCGATAACGCCGCCTTCGGCGCGCAGACCGGCCGCACAGGCGCCGAAACTACCGACGCCCGGCAAGACGATCCGGTCGGCCGCACGCAGTACGTCGGGGTCGGCGGTCACCGTGACCTGCGCGCCCACCTTGCGCAGTGCGTTCTCGACCGAATGCAAGTTACCCGCGCCGTAATCGACGAGGGCGATCACCTCAGCCACCCAACTGCCCCTTCGTGCTCGGGATAGCCCCGCCCTTGCGGGGGTCGATTTCGCAGGCGATCCGCATGGCGCGGGCAAAGCCCTTATAAATGCTCTCGCAGATATGGTGGTTGTTGGTGCCGTAGAGCAGTTCGATATGGAGCGTCAGGCCGCATGTTTGCGCGACCGAGTGGAACCAGTGCTCGATCAGCTCGGTATCCCATTCACCCAGCTTTTCCTGGCTGAAACCGGCTTTCCAAATGAAATAGGGACGCCCCGAAATATCGAGAGCAACGCGCGCCAGCGTTTCGTCCATCGGCGAAAAGGCGCTGCCGTATCGTGCGATCCCACCCTTGTCGCCAAGCGCTTGCGCAAGGGCCTGCCCCAGCGCCAGCGCGCTGTCTTCCGTAGTGTGATGCTGATCGACGTGCAGGTCGCCATCGACCTTCATCGTGACGTCGATGAGCGAGTGTTTGGAAAACTGTTCGACCATATGGTCGAGGAACCCGATCCCGGTCGAGATATCGTAGGAGCCTGTCCCGTCGAGGTCGACCTCGACAAGGATTTTCGTTTCGGCGGTGTTTCGTTCGATACGGCCTGTTCGCATGGCCCGCGCTATAGGCGAGCCAACGCTGCGCGCAAGAAAATGCAGCTACGCGACCGGCAAACTCAGGCTTAAACCGCTTGACCCAAGGCCTTCGGAGTATCACCTAGGGGCGCATGAGCGACGACACGCCAGACAGCCTAATTCCCTACGACACGATCGTGCAGGAAGCCTTGCGCGCCGTGGTTGGCCGTGTTCTCGGTGAAATCGAAGCGGGCGGCAGCGAATTGCCGGGCGCCCATCACTTCTACATCACCTTCAAGACCCACGCGCCGGGCGTGTCGATCCCCGACAGCCTGCGCGAACGCTTCCCGGACGAAATGACCATCGTCCTGCAAAACAAGTTCTGGGACCTGAATGTACGCGAAGACGGCTTCAGCGTCGGCCTGTCCTTCAACCAGATCCCGGCTGCCCTCGACATTCCCTATTCCGCGATCACGCAATTCGTTGATCCCGCGGTCGACTTCGGCCTCCAGTTTCAGGCGACCGTGGCAGACATGGCACCTGCCCCGACCGATCCGGCCGGAAACGATGAGGAACAGGCCGAGGGTGCGCCCGTTGAAGGAGCAGAAGACGGCTCGAACGTCGTTACGGTCGATTTCGGCCGCAAGAAATAGACGCGCGGCCTTAATCCGCGCCACCAAGGGGCAAGGACATGGGCTTTTCCAGCAAGAAAAAACCGAACCACATCACCGATCGAGCGGCAGATGCGCTTGAGAAGGCAACCGATAGCAATCCAGCGAAGGATGACCCGGTACCGGGACCAAGCACCAATCCATCGACCAATCTCATCATCAACGACATCCTGCTTCGCAGCGTCGGACGCCTCTCGCGGCTGACGGTCGAAAAGATGGTTCTCGGGCGTCAGTACGGCAGCCAGTTCGCCAAGGACGCGGTCGAAAACCGGTCCATCGTCCACACGCTCGCAGCCTATGGCGTGACCAAGGTCGCGACAAAGTCCGTGCCCGGCGCGATTGCAGTTTCTTCGGCGCTTGCCCTCAAGATTCTCTTCGACCGCAGCCAGTCGCGCCGCAAGGCACGCAGGTCGGGCCAGAAGGTGCTGCGCAAGCAAGCGGACTCAGACAGCGCCGTGTGATTTCTTGCCCATGGGCTTGATCATTGGCCGTGAGATGCGCCAACAGCGCGCATGGCCGATTCCACACCTGCGCAGGAAGCGCTCGCTCGACGCGGGCTGATGTTCATCCTCTCCTCCCCGAGCGGGGCGGGAAAGACGACGATTTCCCGCATGCTGCTGGAGGCCGACGACGAGATCAAACTGTCGGTCAGTGTCACCACCCGCCCTCCTCGCCCCGGCGAGAAGGATGGCGTGCATTATTACTTCGTGGACGATGCCGAGTTTGACCGCATGGTCGAGGAAGACGATTTCTACGAATGGGCGACCGTCTTCGGCCATCGCTACGGCACGCCGAAGGGCCGCATTCGTGCTGCACTGAAAGACGGGCAGGACTTCCTCTTCGACATCGACTGGCAGGGCACGCAGCAGCTTTACCAGAAAGACCAGCAAGACGTAGTTCGAGTCTTCATCCTGCCGCCCAGTATCGATGAATTGCGCCGCCGCCTCGAAACGCGTGCGCAGGACGAAGAAGAGGTTATCGACGCCCGTATGGAGCGCGCGAGAGCCGAAATAAGCCACTGGGACGCTTACGACTACGTGGTCATCAATGAAGACGTGAACGCGTGCTTTGCGAAAGTTCGCGAGATTCTCGACGCAGAGCGCATGAAGCGCCAGCGCCAGACCGGCCTCATCCCCTTCGTGCGTGAATTGATGAGTTGATCATGGCGAGCGGAGTGGCAAGCCTCACCGATCGCGAACGCGAAGTCCTCCGCTTGCTGCTCGCCGGCCACACGGCCAAGACCATTGCCATCGAGCTCGATCTATCGGTGCATACCGTCAATGACTACCTGCGCGAGGCCCGCAAGAAACTGGGGGTCTCGACGAGCCGTGAGGCCGCCAGAATCTTGGGGGATACGGAAGCGCAGCCCCCCTCCAGACTTGGGGCCGAAGAAATAGGGATGCAACGAAGGTCTGCGGACGTGGATACTTCACCTCCATCGCAACACCGGGGAGAAAGGTCATACCTCCCCTGGATCATCGGAGGTATTCTCATGTTCGCAGCAGCCATCGCAGCCGCACTTTTCCTATCTTCCGCCGGTTCGACCGAGGCCGAGCAACCCGCAACCGAAACGAGTGCTCAGGACGCAGTCATCGAAACAGCTGCGCGCAATTGGGTGCGCCTGATCGACAATGGCGACTATGCGGAAAGCTGGGCGCAGGCCGGACCCACATTCAAGTCGGCGGTGACCGCCGAGACCTGGACAGCGAAAGCCGCACCCGTTCGTGAACCGTTAGGCGCGCTGGTCTCGCGCACGGTCGAGACTGTCTCTGCCCATTCCGCTCTGCCGGGAGCGCCCGACGGCCAACTCATGATCATCACATTCGCTACGGACTTCGCCGAGGCAAGCGGCACAAAAGAGACTGTCGTCTTGAGCCTGGAAGAAGGCAGTTGGGGCGTGGTCGGGTACTTCATCAAGTAAGCCGGCGGCCAGCGGACCAGGAAACCCTGCCAAAAGGATACTGCCAATTCCGACGCTTCTTCCCTCCCCGAGTATTGGCGCGGGGCAGGGAAGAAGCTAAGGTTAAGGCGAATGGATCTCCAAAGATCATACGACGTTTTCGGGCGCCTGACGGACAAGCAGCGCGAGGCGCTGGACCTTGCCGCGCAAGGTTTCACCTCGAAAGAAATTGCGCGCCAGCTCGAAATCTCTCCCCACTCGGTAGACAAGCGTATCGACGCCGTGCGCACGCAGCTCGATGCGATGCCTCGCCAGAGGCTCGTGCGAGAGTTTCGCGAGTGGGACGAAAGGTGTCATTCAATCACCGGTGGGCAGATCACCGTCGAAAACAATCCGGATCCGGGGTCAGAAGAAAGCACGCAGTCGACAGGTGAAACGCTTGTCTTTGGCGATGCTCTGGTCCTCGGGTCGCATGAAACAAGAGAGAGCCAGGCTCGCCGGCTGCGGTCGGGGATCAGACCGTCTGATCTGAGCGTGGGCTGGCGACTTCTGCTGGTCCTGATGGCCGCTTTCCTTGCCGCGGCAGCCTTCGTGCTGGTGGTGGCAGCAGGCAATGTCCTGGGGGACCTGCTCAGCTGACGGTCGTCGATCCCCGGCATTCAAATGCCAAGACGAGGATCGCAATGCTTGACCGTAACTCCGCCACCGCCCGGCTCACACGCCAGATGCAATCCACAGAGAGCGCCGTTTCCGACGCCCTCATTCAGTCGCTATCCCTGATGCACACCGCAGCCATGGCACAGCGCGATATCGATTCAAATGTGCACGATAGCCAGGCCGCCCTCTTGCGTATGGGCAAGCTGATCGACGGACTTCTTTCCGCCCAATCCGCCGCGCTGCGGGTTCATGGCCACCTCGCGGACATCGCCCGCGAGGTGAACGGACCGGACGAGCCGACCTGTCCCGATCGCGAATTCTTTACAACGGGCCTGGCCGCAAATGCCGGCTGATTGCTTTTTGGATCGAGATCGGTCAGCGCGCATGGATGACCCGGTTCCTCCTGCAAGTGGCGCTCGTAATTCTCGTCGTACTTTTCGCCATGCGAAAGGGCGGGAAACCGGAGCGGCAAATCGCGCTGATCCTCTTCGGGATGCTGGCTGCGAACACGCTTTATGGCGTTCTTGTCGGTTGGTGGTCGGACTATGACCAGATACCCTGGTATCGGGTCGTACTCGACTGCATCGGTTTCGGCCTCATCCTCACAGTCGCATTGCGTGCCGACCGTTGGTGGCCGCTATGGGTAAGTGGGGTCCAGCTACTCTCCGTCCTCGCGCATCTGTTGCGCGCGCTGGACGCCGATCTTCATCCCTTGGTGTACGCCGTCATGGAGCGCTGGCCATACTGGATGGCAATCGGCCTGACTGGCCTGGGAACGTACTTGTACGCGAGCCGAGTGAGAACCGCCTCGAACGGCTGACGAATATGCTGGAAGGTCGCCATCCCGATCCGGGAAAGGCGGCGGAACAGCTACTGAGCCAGTTCAGCCCGGTTGTGTCGCTGCACGGGCTGCAAGTCAGTGATCGCGAAGCGGTCGGCCCAGTATGCCCTCAGCGTTGGACGCTCGGAATGGTCCTCGCCCGCTGGTTGGTCCGACTGGGCCTGACACAGGAAGACCCTGTCCCTAGCGAACCGCTGACCGAGACGCGGAGCGAGCTGCGCCAGAAGCTCTTCGATTCAATGAGCCGCCTGGAAACCGAACGCATGGTGGCAATCTTCGCCGATTCCGCGGGGCGGATAATCTCTCAGGAACTGGTTGCAGAAGGCGACAAGGGGCAACTGCGCCTGTCCTTGCGGCAACTCTTCACCAAGGCTCTCAAAAGAGACGCCAAGCGCATGATTATCGCCCACAACCACCCTTCGGGTTGTGCCACGCCCAGCGAAAACGATATTTCGAGCACCAGGCGACTGAACGATTATGCCCGTAGCCTTGGCATTACGCTCGAAGATCATCTCATTATCGGCGCGGCGGATATCACCAGCATGCGTACGCTGGGGCTGCTCACTTGAGGCCCACCGCGGCGTCGAAATAAGTCGGGGGCGATCGAACCGCTTCGATCGCCCCCGATTTCATTCCTACGAAAGGAAAGTTTTCACCGACCGCCCGCCGGATCGGCAAAGTGCGTCGGCAGGTGTGCATTCACGATGCCTCCATCGACTGCAATCGTTTCACCGACCGTGTAATCGCCGGCACGGCTGGCGAGGTAGACGCAGCTGCCGCCCATATCGAACTTGTCGCCCACACGCTTGTTGGGGATGCCCGCAGCGCTCGCCTCGGCATGATCGCGCGCGACCTTGTTCATGTTCGACGGGAATGCACCCGGAGCGATACCGGTCACGTATACATGGTCCTTGACCAACCGCGCGGCCATGCGGCGCGTCAGGTGGATCAGCGCAGCCTTCGATGCCTGATAGGAATAGGTCTCCCAAGGATTTATCCTGAGGCCGTCGATGCTGGCGATATTGATGACCTTGCCAGGCTTGTCCTGGCTGGCCTCTGCAGTCAGCAGTTTATGCAGGCGCTGGGTCAGGAAGAACGGTGTCTTCACATTGAGGTCCATGACCTTGTCCCAGCCTTCTTCGGGGAATTCGAGGTAGTCGGCGCCCCATGCAGCCCCTGCATTATTGACCAGGATGTCGAGTTTGCTTTCCCGACCGGAAATTTCCGCCACCAGTTCGTCAATGCCTTCGAGCGTCGAGATGTCGCCCTGAATGGGAACGACGCGCTCGCCCAGTTCTTCGGCAGTTTCGTGCAGTTCGCCGCCCTTGCGCGCCGTGATGTAGACCCGCTCGCAACCGGCTGCGAGGAAGCCTTCGACGATCATGCGGCCGATGCCGCGGCTGCCGCCGGTGACCAGCGCGTTGCGGCCCTCGAGGCTGAACATATCTTCGAGTGTCATTGTCTCTCTCCCGCTCAATAGCCGCTAAGTTCGGCCACGCGGCCTGCGTGGTAATACATGTCGCCGAGGAATTCCTGCAGCGCGCGATCACGCTTCATGTAGAGGCCGATGTCATATTCGTCGGTCATGCCGATACCGCCATGCATTTGGACGCCTTCCTTCACGGCAAGGCCTGCCGCCTTGGCGACCTTGGCCTTGGCTACCGATATCATCAGGTCGGCTTTTTCACTGCCGCCGTCGAGTAGTTGCGCCGCCTTCATCGTGACTGCTCGGGCGATCTCGACTTCCGAGTAGAGATGCGCTGCACGGTGCTGCAGCGCCTGGAATTCGCCGATCAGCTTGCCGAACTGCTTGCGCTGCTTGAGGTAATCGACGGTCATGTCCATCGCCCCGCTGGCGACACCGACGCCTTCTGCAGCGGCCCCGATACGGCCCGCGGCAAGCATCGCGTTGAGGATCTCGCGCCCGCCGTCAACTTCACCGATCACGGCATCGCCGTCGAGCTCGGTTCCATCGAATTTCGTGTGGGTGGCCATCGAGCTGTCGACGAGGCGCACCGCATCGTGGCTCATGTTGGCCGCGTCCTTCGGAACCGCGAACAGCGTGATCCCGTCCACATCGTCGTCGCTGCCCGAAGTGCGCGCAGCCACGACGAGCATGTCGGAGCTTGCACCATGGAGAACGAAGTCCTTCTGGCCGGTCAGCTTGAAACCGTTGCCCGACTTTTCAGCCTTGGTCCTGATGGTCTCGGGGCGATGCTTCGCACCCTCGTCGATGGCGACCGTGTAGACATGGTCGCCGGAAACAAGGCCGGGAAGCCAACGCTCACGCGCATTGTTGTCAGCGTGCTTGAGCGCAGTCGCCGCCAGCACCGAGCTGGCAAGGAAAGGGGATGGCGTGAGATTGCGGCCGATTTCCTCGAGCACGATCCCAGCTTCGTAGCTGCCCATGCCAAGCCCGCCGTCGTCTTCGCTCACCAGCATGCCGGTGAAGCCCATTTCGGCAAACTGCTTCCACAAGCCGTGGCCGAAGCCGTCCTTGCAGTCGCGGTCGCGCCAGTGGCGCAGCTGTTTGGCGATGGCACCTTCTTCGGCCATGAACTGGCTTGCGGTTTCGGCCAGCATCGCCTGGTCGTCGTCGTGATAAAGCGGCATGGATCAGGCTCCCGGCAGGTCGAGAATGCGTTTGGAAATGACGTTGAGCATGACTTCGCTCGTGCCGCCTTCGATGGAATTGGCCTTGGTACGCAGCCAGTTGCGCGCCGGCTTGCCGCCCCGCGTTTCCTCGCTGTCCCATTCCAGGGCACGACTTCCGCCGGCGGCCATCATCAATTCGTGGCGCGTCTTGTTCAGCTCCGTCCCGACATATTTCATCATGTTGGGCTGTGCGGGATGGCCCTTGCCGGCCTTCATCTCGTCGAGGAATTTCTCGCCCATCGCCGAATAGGCCAGCGCGTCGACGTCGAACATGGCCAGCTCTGCCCGCAGGACCGCGTCGAGTTCACCGCTCATGCGCTTCATCGCCGCACCGATCGCCGCAGTGCGATCGCCGCCGCCGGCACCCGAGATCATCTCGCGTTCGTGACCGAGCAGGTACTTCGCCACATCCCAGCCGCGATTGATCTCACCGACATAGCCGGGGATGTCCTCGCCATAGGATTTGGGAACCTTCACATCGTCCATGAAGGTTTCGCAGAACGGACTGTTGCCGCTGATCAGCTTGATCGGCTTGGTCGAGACACCATCGCTGGTCATGTCGAACAGCATGAAGGTGATGCCCTGGTACTTGTTTTCCTTGTCCGTGCGGACGAGGCAGAAAATCCAGTCGGCTTCGTCGGCATAGGAGGTCCAGATCTTCTGGCCATTAACGATCCAGTGATCCCCCTTGTCCTCGCCGAAGGTCTGCATCGAGACGAGATCCGAACCCGAACCCGGCTCCGAATACCCCTGGCACCAGCGAATTTCGCCGCGAGCGATTTCGTTGAGGAACTTCTGCTTCTGCCCTTCGGTGCCGAATTTCAGCAGCGCCGGGCCGAGCATCCAGATACCGAAGCTCGACAGCGGGGGACGAGCACCGATCCGCGACATTTCCTGGCGCAGGATCTTTCCTTCGGCCGGCGTCAGACCGGCACCGCCATAGGCTTCCGGCCATTCGGCCACGGTGTAGCCCTTGTCGCGGCAGGCCTCGAACCAGGCTTTCTGCGCATCGTTCTTGAATGTGGCATTGCGGCCACCCCAGTAGACGTCGTCTTCGTCCTTCACAGGTTGGCGCATTTCGGGCGGACAATTGGCTTCGAGCCATTCGCGCACTTCGGCGCGGAACGCTTCGTGATCCGACATATCGGGGCTCCTCTCTGGTTCTCTCTCGTCTTGCGACTTGACGTTTACGTTAGGGTGATTCGGCGGCGCGCCGCAAGGGCGATCACGGTGAAGCGCCATGCCGTAGCGTCAGCCGGATTACGTTGACGGCAGGCATGGCTCGCCTAAGCTGAAAGGCGAGGAAAACGAGGAGAGAGAGCATGGCCGAGTCCCGTCGATTCTCGGGTAAGACCGTTGTGATTACCGGCGCCGCATCGGGCATCGGGGCTGACGCTGCGCGCCTGTTCGCCAGCGAAGGTGCGATCGTTTTCGCGTCGGATATCGACGAGGACGGCGGAGCGGAGCTCGTCTCCGGCAGCCCCGACGACATCCGCTTCGTGCGCTGCGATGTGTGCGATCCTTCCGACATAAAGGCTCTGATGGATCACGCCGCAGCCGAGACAGGCGGGATCGATGTCGTTTTCAACAACGCAGGCGCTGGCGGCGCACGCGCACCGATCGACGAGATCGAGCCCGATGAATGGGACCGCACCTTCGATCTCCTGATGCGATCGGTCGCCATGGGCATCCGCTATGCAGTCCCTCACATGAAGGGCCGCAAGGGCGCCAACATCGTCAATGTGTCGAGCGTTGCGGCAGTGGGCCCGGGCTATTCGCCCACTGCCTATGCTGTTGCAAAGGCAGGCGTGCTCCACCTTACGAAGTGCGCGGCCACAGATCTGGCCCAATTCGGCATCAGGGTGAACGCTGTCCAGCCCGGCTTCATCAACACCAATATCTTTACCAGCTCGCTCGAATTTACCGGCGAGGCGGAGCGTATGGCCAAGCAGGTCATCGCCCAGATGTCCTCCAATGCTCAGCCAGTCGCGCGCGGCGGCCAGCCGCGCGATATCGCAGGCACCGTGGCATTCCTGGCGAGCGAGGCGGCAGAGTTCATCACCGGCGCGTCCATCGTCGTGGATGGCGGGATAACGCTCGGCCCGCGGCATAGCTGGGACCCGGAAACGCCGGGCATGTTCGAAGCGCTCGAAGCCATAGAAGCGGAGGGGCGCACGAACTGATGGCGTTCGTCGACGGCCCCCTGCCCCAACGGCTGAAATTCATTCACGGCTTCGGTGCCGTCGCATTCGGCGTGAAGGACAGCGGGTTCAGCTTTTTCCTGCTGATTTTCTACAATCAGGTTCTCGGCATGGACGCCGGCATGGTCAGCCTGGCCCTCGGCGCTGCGCTGCTGTTCGACGCCGTGATCGACCCGATCCTCGGGAACCTGTCCGACCGTACCTATACTCGTTGGGGCAGGAGGCTACCCTGGCTCTATACCGCCGCACTTCCATTGGCGCTGGCGTGGGCTGTGCTGTGGAACCCCGTCATCGACGGCACGCCCAGCTTCTGGGAATTGCTCGGTATCGCGGTCGTCGTGCGCGTGCTCTTGTCGGCCTGCGAGGTCCCCTCGGTCAGTCTCGTGCCGGAGATCACCGCCGATTACGACGAGCGCACCACGCTTTTCCGCTATCGTTACCTTTCGGGATGGATCGGCGGCATTATCATGATGCTACTCGCCTACACGGTCTTCATGCCGGGGCAGGACGGAATGTTGCAGGCAGGCGGATACAGCATGTTCGGCCTGTTCGGGGCCGGGCTGATGTTCGTTTCGGTTGTCGGCTCTGCCCTCGGCCAGCACTATCTCGTCGCCAAGCTGCCGGAAAAGCGCCCCGAGCCATTCAGCATCAAGGGCAGTTTCGACGAGATCCGAGATGCTTTCTCCGAGCGCGCTTTCCTCATCTTCGTCGCCGGAGGTCTGGCCGCCTACGTCAGCCAGGGCATGACCTTTTCGATCACGAACTACGTCAACCTGTTTGTCTGGCAGTTCGACCGGGTCGAGTTGATCATCTACCCCATCGTGTTATTCGTCAGCGTCGTGATGATGTTCTTCGTCGTCGGCCCCATGCACCGCGACTGGGGCAAGCCGAAAAGCGCCGTCATCGGCTCGATCACCTCGATGGTTCTCGGCCTCACGCCTTACACGCTGTTTCTGCTCGGCTTCTGGCCGGAGCCGGGCACGGTCCTGTCGACCACACTGGTCTTCGCCTTCCTGGTCTTCGCGAACCTGTTCGGCATCGTCGTGATGATTTCGGGATCCTCGATGATCGCCGAAATCGTGGAAGCGTACGAAGAGCGGACCGGGCGCCGTGCGGAAGGCAGCTTTTACGCAGGCAACTGGTTCGTCCAGAAATGCGCGACCGGCGTCGGCATCCTGCTTACCGGCCAGATCATCAGCGCCGCGCAAATGCCCGAAAACGCGCGCCCGGGCTCGGTTTCGTTCGAAGTGCTAAGCGAAATGCTGCTGCTCTACGGAGGCGCAATGATCGTGCTGGCGCTCGTCGCCGCCTATTGGCTCGGCCGCTTCCCGATTGACCGTGCCCAGCACGAAGCGCGCATCGCCGCATTGGATGCCGTGGCGCGCGGAGATATCGACGCGGGCACTTCGGTTCCGTGAATTACCCCCTTGGCGCGGCTGGCTCGCTCTGCCAGTTTCGCAACGCAACTTATTTGATGAGAGGACATTACGATGGATTTCGAACCCACTGAGAGGCAAGTTTACTGGCGCGACCGGGTGAGGAACTTCATCGAGGACCATGTCCGCCCGGCTGTCCCCACCTACAAGGCGCAGGACGCGGAAGGCGATCGCTGGAAAGTCATCCAGGTGGTCGAGGACCTGAAAGCCAAGGCCAAGGACCAGGGCATCTGGAACCTGTTCATGCCGCCGCGCAATGACAGCCACCACCATGTCGATGAAACCTTCGATTTCGAAGGCCCTGGCCTCACCAACCTCGAATATGCGCTTTGCGCCGAGGAAATGGGCCGCATCGGTTTCGCTTCGGAAGTGTTCAACTGCTCGGCGCCCGATACTGGCAACATGGAAGTGTTCTTTCGCTATGGCACGCGCGAACAGAAGGAAGAATGGCTTGAGCCGCTGATGAACGGTCGCATCCGTTCGGCCTTCCTCATGACGGAACCGTTCACCGCCAGCTCCGACGCGACGAACATCGAGACCCGCATCGAGCGTGATGGCGACGAATATGTCATCAACGGGCGCAAGTGGTGGTCCTCGGGCGTGGGCGATCCGCGTTGCAAGGTCGCCATCGTAATGGGCAAGACCGATTTCGAAGCAAAGCGCCACGCGCAGCAATCGATGATCCTGATGCCGATGGACGCACCGGGTGTGAAGATCCTGCGCCACCTTCCGGTTTTCGGTTATGACGACGCCCCGCACGGCCACATGGAAGTCGAACTCAAGGATGTGCGCGTACCGGTCACGAACATGCTGCTGGGCGAAGGCCGCGGCTTCGAGATCGCGCAGGGCCGCCTCGGCCCGGGCCGCATCCACCACTGCATGCGCACCATCGGCGTTGCCGAGGAAGCGCTGGCCAAGATGTGCCAGCGCCTTCAGGAGCGTGAGGCTTTCGGCAAGCCGATCTACAAACATTCGGTCTGGGAAGAGCGTGTCGCGCGTGCCCGTATCGACATCGACATGACCCGCCTGCTCTGTCTCAAGGCCGCCGACATGATGGACAAGGTCGGCAACAAGTCAGCCAAGCAGGAAATCGCCATGATCAAGGTGCAGGCTCCGAACATGGCGCTCAAGATCATCGACGATGCGATCCAGGCCCATGGTGGCGGCGGTGTGTCCGACGATTACGGCCTCGCCAACGCTTATGCCCACCAACGCACCCTGCGTCTGGCAGACGGGCCGGACGAGGTTCACGCACGCTCGATCGCGCGCATGGAATTCGCCAAGCACATGCCGAAGGAAGGCCCCACTTCCAACGCGCTTCGTGGCGGCAATGCGCATTCGGCAAGCGCCGGCAGCGCCGCTGCAGGCTTCAGCTCGGGCGACGTAGGAGCGACGCGGTAATGGCAAAGGCGGCAATTCTCGAACAGGTCGGCGGCCTGACGATCGGCGAGGTAGAACTCGCCGATCCGGCCCCGCATGAAGTGCTGATCGACACCAAGGCGTGCGGCCTGTGCCATTCGGACCTGCACTTCATCGAAGGCTCCTACCCGCACCCGCTGCCGGCCATTCCCGGCCACGAGGCAGCCGGCGTGGTGCGCGCGGTCGGAAGCGAAGTGAAGACCGTCAAACCGGGCGATCACGTCGTGTCTTGCCTGTCGGCATTCTGCGGTCACTGCGAGTTCTGCGTGACCGGCCGCATGGCGCTGTGCATGGGCGCCGACACGCGTCGCAGCCAGACCGCAGCGCCGCGCATCATGCGCGCTGACGGCAGTGGGCCAGTGGCGCAGATGCTCAACCTGTCCGCATTCTGCGAACAGATGCTGATCCACGAGAATGCATGCGTCGCGATCGACAAGGACATGCCGCTGGACCGCGCTGCCATTATCGGCTGCGCGGTGACGACGGGTGCCGGTGCGATCTTCAACGCCTGTTCGGTCGTACCCGGCGAAGCGGTCGCTGTCGTTGGCTGCGGCGGGGTCGGCCTGGCGACGATCAATGCTGCGAAAATCGCAGGCGCCGGCAAGGTCATCGCGCTCGATCCCATTCCGGAAAAACGCGAACTGGCCAAGGTGCTCGGCGCGACCCACGCAATCGATGCCATGGCGGACGATGCCGTCGAACAGGTCATGAAACTGACCGGCGGCGGCGTGCATCACGCGATCGAGGCGGTAGGCAGGCAAGCTTCCGCCGACCTCGCGGTAAAGCTGCTGCGCCGCGGCGGTACGGCGACGATTCTTGGCATGATGCCGCTCGATTGCAAAGTCGGGCTCGGGGCCATGGATCTGCTGTCGGGCAAGAAGCTGCAGGGCGCGATCATGGGCATGAACCACTTCCCGGTCGACCTGCCGCGCCTCGTCGATTTTTACATGCGCGGCCTGCTCGATCTCGACACGATCATCGCCGAGCGAATTCCTCTGGAGAAGATTAACGACGGGTTCGAAAAGATGAAGGCCGGACATTCGGCGCGCAGCGTGGTGGTGTTCGACTGATGAGCGAAACCGGCATGCCAGAAATCGATTTCGACAAGGAAATGGTCGGCACTATCGAAGTGCCCGAACGCGACCAGTTGGACATGGACAAGCTGACTGCGTGGTTCGACGCCAATGTCGAAGGCTTCGAGGGGCCGATCTCCTATTCGAAGTTCAAGGGCGGCCAGTCAAACCCGACCTACCGGATCGACACGCCCTCTCGATCCTACGTCCTGCGCCGCCAGCCCTTCGGCAAACTGCTGCCGAGCGCGCATGCCGTGGACCGCGAATACAAGGCCATGCACGCTCTCGGTCCGACCGGATTTCCGGTGCCGAAAACTTATGGCCTTTGCGAAGACCCGGATGTGATCGGATCGAAGTTCTTCGTCATGGGCCTCGCCGACGGTCGGTCCTTGTGGAACGGCGCCCTGCCCGACGTCGATCCTGCCGACAGGCGCGCGATCTACAACGCCATGATCGATACGATGGCGGAAATCCACCTGCGCAAGCCCGATGAAATCGGCCTTGGCGATTACGGCAAGCCGACCGACTATTGCGCGCGCCAGATCGCCCGCTGGTCGAAGCAGTACAAGCTGTCCGAAACCGAACACATGCCCAAGATGGAGCGGCTGATTGAATGGCTGCCGCAGACCATCCCTCCGCAGCACGAGAGCAGCGTGGTCCATGGCGACTACCGGCTCGACAACCTCATTTTCGAGAAAGACGAGAACAAGGTTCTTGCCGTGCTCGACTGGGAGTTGTCGACGCTGGGCGATCCCATCGCGGACTTCAGCTATCTGATGCTCAACTGGCATAACCCCGCAGACGGGCGCGCGGGTGTCCTGGGCCTCGACCTCGAGGAACTCGGCATCCCCACGCAGCAGGAAGCGGTAGATCGCTATGTCGCGCGGACCGGTTATCCTGTCCCGCCGATGGACTGGTATTTCGCCTACAATTTGTTCCGGCTCGCCGGGATCATGCAGGGCATCAAGAAGCGGGTCATCGACGGCACCGCATCCAGTGCCCACGCCAAGGCGATGAGCGAGAGGGTCGGACCGCTGGTCGACCGTGCCTATGACTTCGCCGTGGCCGCAGGGATGGACTAGCGCGGGAACGCTGCTAACGACCTCTCCGAAATCTATACGGAGACCAGCATGAGCGCCGACCTCGAAAGACGCATCGAAGCCGCGTGGGAAGACCGCGCCAACGTCACCCCGCAGAGTGCCGACGTTCGCGAAGCGGTGGAGGCCGGTCTGGCCCTGCTCGACAGCGGTGAAGGCCGCGTGGCCGAACCCGACGGGAAAGGTGGCTGGACGGTCAACCAGTGGCTCAAGAAGGCGGTTCTTTTGTCCTTCCGCCTGAACGACAATGTCGTGATGGAAGGCGGCAGCGCGGGTCATCCGGCGTTCGACAAGGTCCCCAGCAAGTTCGCCGGTTGGGACGAGGCCAGTTTCCGCGAGGCTGGCTTCCGCGTCGTGCCCGGCGCCATCGCCCGTGAAGGCTCCTATATCGCGCCGGGCTGCGTGCTCATGCCCAGCTTCGTCAATATCGGTGCCTATGTCGGAAAAGGCACGATGGTCGACACCTGGGCCAGCATCGGCAGCTGCGCGCAGATCGGCGAGAACTGTCATATCTCGGCAGGTGCAGGCATCGGCGGCGTGCTTGAGCCCATGCAGGCGAACCCCACGATCATCGGCGACAATTGCTTCATCGGCGCGCGTAGCGAAATCGTGGAAGGCGTGATCGTGGGCGAAGGCAGCGTCGTGGCCATGGGCGTTTTCATCACCCAGTCCACCAAGATCGTCTATCGCGACACGGGCGAGGTTATTCGCGGCCACATTCCGCCCTACTCGGTCGTCGTCCCCGGTTCGATGCCCGGCAAGGACGGCGGCCCGGGCCTCGCCTGCGCAGTCATCGTCAAGACGGTGGATGCCCAGACGCGCGAGAAAACGGGGATCAACGACCTCCTGCGCGACTGATCCGGGCGGAACATAAGCCCGCTTTGACCGTAGAAAGCCCTGAAACGCGGGATCGCGCAAAACAGGGAGTATTCGCGTGCACAAAGAAGGTGACGAAGTCCACATCGACGAAGAAGAAGTAAGCGGCGGCTCCAAAGAGGGCGTCGTGCGCTGGGTTTTGGCCGGTGGCCTCATCCTTGCCATCCTCCTGATGTCGATCGTCTGGATTGTCCCGGCGATGACGCAGGGCGACATTGAAGAAGAAGCGACCGTCAGCGGCGAGATTTCCTCGATGGAAGGTGGTGACAGCACCGACAGCATCGTTGGCGTGCCAAGTAAAACCGATCTGGGTGACGATCAGGTCGCCTCGGAACCATACGACGACCAGACGACCAATGATGACGGTATCGAAGTCATTGAAAACTAAGAAGCCGAGGTGACCTCATGAGCAATTCGAACAGTTTCCAGACCGATCAGTACGTCAAGTGGGATTGGGGCAATGGCACCGGCAAGGGCCAGATCAAGGACCGGTTCGAACGTGAGGTCACCCGCACTCTTAAAGGCAGCGAAGTCACGCGCGATGGCAGCGAAGACAATCCCGCCTACCTGATCAAGCAGGAAGACGGCGACGAAGTCCTGAAGCTCGGTTCAGAGCTCGAAGCTCAGGACTGATCCCATGCCCAAGGCCAAATCCAAGGCGCAGCAACAAGCTGCGGGCGCCGCCCTTGCGGCCAAGCGCGGCGAGACCGACAAGTCCGATCTGCAAGGCGCATCGATAGGAATGTATGAAAGCATGTCCGAAAGCGAGCTGGAGGAAATGGCTTCTACCGATCGTTCCGACTTGCCGGAAACCGCCGACGACAATTGATGGCGGAGACAAGCAGGACGATCTGTCCAGCATTATCAATCGCAGCGACTGGCGCTAATCGCCCAAGAACCGTGGCCGCTAGCCCTGCAAATAGCCGTCAGTCTTCCGCCGCCCGCGGCGCACCGGCCGCATACTCGATAGGGGCCGCACCCGAGCGAGTGCCCGCATGGGCTTCTGCTTCGCGCATCACCCGCATCATGTTGCGGCTGGAGATCTTTTCCAGATCCGCCTGCGAATAGCCGCGCCGCGCCAGTTCGGCGAACAGCGCGGGATACCCGGTGACGTCTTCCATTCCGACAGGACCGGTGGGCATTCCGTCATAATCGCCTCCAATGCCGATATGGCCGATCCCGGCGACTTCGCGCACATGATCGATATGGTCGGCCATGTCGGAAATCGTCGAAACGGGCTGCCGGTTGTTGGCTTCCCATCGCGCCAGCTCTGCAGCAACCGTGTCCGGGAGGCCCGGATAGAGCGCTTCTAGCCGGGCACGTTCGGCGGCGCGATTGGCAGCGTACTGGCGCAAGTCCTCGGTAATGAACCAGGGCAGGGCGACGACCATTACGATCCCGCCGTTTTGCGGCAGCCGAGCCAGTACGCTGTCCGGAACATTGCGCAGATGGCCCGTCACCGCGCGTGCGCCAGAATGGCTGAAGATCACCGGCGCCCCGGCTACGTCCAGAGCGTCGTGCATTGCCTCTTCGCTGACGTGGCTGAGGTCGACGAGCATGCCGATCCGGTTCATTTCGCGCACTACGTCCATGCCGAATTCATTCAGCCCGCCATGACGCGGTGCGTCGGTTGCGCTGTCGGCCCAGTCGAGCGTGCGTCCGTGCGTCAGCGTCATGTAGCGCGCGCCCATCGCGTACATCTGACGCAGCACAGCCAGGCTGTTGCCGATCGAATGCCCGCCTTCCATCCCCATCAGAGAAGCGATCTTGCCCTCGGCCATGGCGGCTTCGACATCGTCCGCCGTCAGTGCGAGCGCCATGGCATCGGAATTGGCCGCGATAAGGCGCTTGGTCACGTCAATCTGCTCGATCGTTGCCTGCACTGCTTCGGGTTCGGGCAAGGATGCGCTGACGTAGACGGACCACCACTGCGCACCGACCTTGCCGCGGCGAAGTCGCACAAGGTCGCTATGCATGGCAGCACGCCCATCCGTGGCGGTGTCCAGCGTGTCATTGAAATCGAAATCGTTGATCCGATTACCGAACCGGGCTCGCAGCTGGATCGGCACGTCGTTGTGCCCGTCCCAAACCGGCGCCGCCTCAAGCGCGGCAGCCGCCACTGCATCGGCCTTGTCCTGTGCCATGACCGGACTGGTCGCGAGACACGAAGTCAGAAAGAATGCTGCGGCGATACGGATCATTTAATATCTCTCCTCGGAACGGGGCGTGTCCGGCGGCTGTTGTAGCGATACGACACGCGAATGAAAGGATCTAGGGATGACTGTGACGGCACGCTGGAATGGCGAGGAAATCGCGCGAAGTGACAAGACGCTTATCGTGGAAGGAAATCATTATTTCCCGCCGTCTTCCGTCGCTCGAAGCGCACTCGTGCCAAGCCAAAAGACGACAGTCTGCTCGTGGAAGGGCGTGGCGCAGTATCATTCGGTGAACGCTGGCGGTGACATCAACACCGATGCCGCGTGGTATTATCCCAGCCCCAAGGATGCGGCTGCCGAGATCAAGGACCACATTGCCTTCGGCGGCGGCGTAGAGGTGACCGAAGAGTGATCCGCGCCGCGCTGCGCTGGCTTCTCGCCGCTTTCTATGCCTTGGCAGGATGGGCGCATATTGCTGACCCGGCCCCGTTCCTGGCAATCATGCCGCAAGGCGTCCCTGCCCCCGAGGCGGTGGTTTTCTGGACCGGTATCGCTGAAATTCTGGGTGCGACCGCCCTTCTGCAACCGTGGTCGCAAGACCTCAGGCGATGGGGTGGGATAGGACTGGCGCTTTACGCGCTTTGCGTGTTCCCGGCCAACATCAATCACTTCGTGATGGACATGGCGCGCGAAGATAACGGCCTGGGGCTTGCCTATCATGTGCCCCGCATGGTGGCCCAGCCGATCCTGATCTGGCTGGCCTTGTGGGTTGGCGGCGTCACGGACTGGCCGCGACGCCGCCGAACCGGATAATCAGCTCATGTGCTTGGAAACGGCACCGGTCATCTTGAACATCGAGATCTGTTCCTTGCCGATGACGGCCCCGAGCTTGTCGTCGGGATTGATCATGCGGCGATCCTTCGAGTCCTGCAGGTCGTTCGCCTTGATGTGATCCCACACCTTGGACGTGACCTGCGCGCGGGTCATCGGACCCTTGCCGACTACATTCTCAAGCTCGGGCGAGAGATTCACCGGCTTTTGCAGTGCGTTGTTCTTGCCAGCCATTTCAGGTTCCTTTCAGTTGGCTTTTCTCAGTATTGTCAGATGTCGAGTTCGTCTTCGGCATCCCATTCTTCGACCTCATGGCCTTCGAAACTGGCCGTGAGGATCGCGACCGCGGTGACGTGGTTCGCCATGGTCTTGATCAGGTCTTCGCGCTTTGCGCCGGGCATCAGGGTCAGCGGCAGGTCCAAGGCGAAAAGCTGGAAAGCATAACGGTGCTGGACGCCCAACGGCGGGTCGGGCAGCAGCCATTCGGAATTGCCCTTGGCGTTCTTGCCGGTGCGCGGCGGCACCTCGCCTTCGAACAAAGCACCCTTCTGGGCTTTCAATCCCCAGACGAGCCAATGCGCATCGCCCCGCTCGATATCTTCGACGACGAGCACCAGTTCCTGCGATCCGGGAGGCGGCGCAGTCCATTCAAGAGGCGGCGCCACGGCATCATCCTCGCAAGCCGTGAAGCTCGGGTCGAGTTCGCCGCCATGCTTGAAAGCAGGGCTCGTCAGGGAAAAGCCCGAGCGTCCGAGCGTCTTCTCTTCGGCAACCCTGGCCGCCGTCAGCTCGGCTTTGACCTCGCCTTCTCCGACAGCTCTCTGGATCCATTCTGGGACCACCGTACTCACCACTCAAACTCCGTAATCTCGGGCGCAATGCGCAAATCAATGGCCAAGACTAGGCACAGCACCGGAGGAAAGACCACCACAGCAGGGGGAATTTGCACCATTTTAAGGCGAAAACGGCCCTCTTTTCCACGGAAAGACGATAACTGGCACCGCGCTCTTGCTCACAAGGGGTTAATTGCGCATTCCATACGCAAGCATGCGGCGATGTTCGCCGGGGTCCTGGAGGGAATTTCTATGTCGATGGGTCGCACCATTTTGTCCGCCACTCTTGCCATCTCGCTCGCGGCCTGCGGCGGCGGCGATGGTACCACCAGCCCGATCGGTGGCGGTGGTAGCAGCAGCGGTGGCGGCGGGGGAGGCAGTGCAACCTGCTCCCTTTCTGCCCGACAGGACTGGGCCCGCGATGTACTGAACGAGTGGTATCTCTTCCCCGATCTCCTGAACATCAACGTCAACAAGTCGCAATATACGGATGTCCAAAGCTACATCGATGCACTGGTCGCGCAGGCGGCAGCGCAGAACAAGGACCGGGGTTTCACCTACCTCACGTCTATCCAGGAAGAGAACGAGGCGCTCCAGGGATCGCGCGCAGGCCTCGGCATCCGTTTGACTAGCGACGGTGTCAGCAGGCTTTTCGCAGCAGAAGTCTACGAGACTGGCCCTGCCTTCGACGCCGGTTTCGACCGTGGCACCGAAATTCTTTCCATCAACGGCCAGTCGGTAGAGGCCCTGTTCCAGAGCGGTGGCACCAACGCGGTGCTCAATGCCCTGGGACCGAGCGACCCCGGTGTCAGGCGCGACTTCTCCATCCGCGATACCAGCGGTGTGACGCGCAATGTCAGCGTGACCAAGGCCGACTACACGCTCGACCCGATTTCCGACCGCTACGGCGTCGTTATCCTCAACGACGGTACCGACAACGTCGGCTACATCAACTTGCGCACCTTCTTCTCCCAAGACGCGGACCCGCAATTGCGTGCCGCATTCCAGCAATTGAAAGCGCAGGGTATCACCAAGATCATCCTGGACCTGCGCTACAACGGCGGGGGCCTGGTAGATGTCGCCAACACGCTGGGCGATCTGATGGCCGAAGGGCTTGAGGGGCAGGTCTTCTCGAAAACCGTCCTGCGTCCGTCCAAGAGCGCCGAGAATTCGACCGAGCTATTCCAGAACATCCCGGAGCAGGTCGCTGTCACCAAGCTGGCTGTGATCGGCACGAGAAGCACCGCATCCGCCAGCGAGCTGGTGACCAATTCCTTCATTCCCTATCTTGGTGAAAACCTCGCGCTGGTCGGCTCCAATACCTTCGGCAAGCCCGTGGGCCAGTTCGCGTTCGACAGGTCGGCCTGCGACGATCGCCTGCGCGCCGTTACCTTCAAGACAGTGAACGCCAACGACCAGGGCGAATACTTCGACGGCCTGGCCAGCGTGGTCCGGAAGACCTGTGCAGCATCGGACAATATCTTCGAGCCGCTGGGTGATCCCGCAGAATCGTCGATCAGCGCCGCGCTGGATTTCATGGCGGGACGGTCCTGCACTTCGATCACCGGCGTGCAAAGCGCGCAGTCGAGCACTCCAAAACGCCGGCTTCTCATGAAAGACCGCCCGAGCGAGTTCGAAAGGAACAACCCCGGGGTCTACTGATCGCGGGGGTCTACGCCAGCGCCGTCGCGATTGTAGCCGAGCCGAGCAGGACGGACAGCGGCACACGCAGTCGCATCCACCACGGCGGTGCTAGCTGCCCCAGTCTCGCGTCCACGCCGAGGCTGATCAGCAAGGCAGCGCCCAGCATGACGAGGGTCGCCTCCAGCGGTCCGGTGCCGAAAGCAAGGGGCACGAGGCAAGCCAGCGCGACAAGGCTAGGCGTCACGGCTGCGACCCAGAGCCATCCCAGCGCGCTGCGTCGCTCTGCAGCGGGTGCCCCGGCAGCAATTCCCCACCACATTCCACCAAGGAAACTGAGGATCAAACCAGCATAGATGGCCGCCAGGCGCTGGGAGCCATCATACCATTCCTGCGGTCCGAACCAGACAATCGCCGCGCAGGCCAGTTGAGGCAGCAAGCCGGCAAGGCCGAGCCATCTTGGGAGTTTTGGGATTTCACGCATGCCGCACCATCTTCGGAAAATTGATTGAGGTCGGTCGCGGGCTAGGGTTGGTCCGGGCCGCTAAACGGCTGCCTGTCAGTATGTCCGCACCCGTTCAATTGTTCCGCGCCCAAGGTAATCGTCACCGTGTAGGGATAGGTTCGATCGCTCATCCCGTCGGAGCAATCGCCGGGCGTCACCATCGCATCGAAGCTGGCGCCGTCCATCCGGCCTGAAAAACTGACACCATTGAGACCGGCAAAACGCTCCACCGCGAAGCTGGTGCCCTCAAGGTTTTCCGGACTGCTGAAGACGGCCCGGTTGCCGCTGATCTTGACGTTCCAGAATGGTTCTGTGCCGGAAAGGCTCACGGTCTCGTCATATTCGATCCCGCTGAATTTCTCTGCGCCTTCGGCCTCGTTCGGGCCGGCGCTGCAAGCCGCAAGGAAGGCTAGCGGCAAAGTAAAGGCAATCGATTTCATGTCGCGGTTCCTGCATGGGCGCTCTTGATAAAGGTGGCTGCGTCTCGAAGCGCCGCCTTCCCTTCCGGTATCGGCAATATCATCCACACGTGCTGCATGCGGTCTGCTTCGCGATAGAGTTCAGGTGGGCTCCCGGCTGCCCCCATCCTCTCGCGGAGCCGGCGCGCATCGACAAGCAGTATGTCGCGGGTCCCCACGAAAACCGACGTTGGCGGCAGGTTGGCGAGATCACCGAACAGGGGGCTCAATCGCGTATCCTGCAGCTCTAGCCCTCCGGCATACCGAAGCCCGCAAGCCTCCAACCCTTGTGGCGACAGCATCTTGTCGTAGGGGTCGATATCAGACATTCCCTCGCCCGACGCACTGGCATCGACCCAGGGCGAGAACAAGGTGAGGCTGCCGGGCATGGCAATGCCGTCCCTGGCCAGATCCTGCGCGAGAGCGAGCGCCATCCCGCCGCCGGCGCTGTCACCAGCGATAGCGATATTCTCCGCGCCATGCTGCTGCGCAAGTTCGTCGTAAAGGGCGCGCATGGCCGGTAGCGTGGTTTGGACAGTCACTTCCGGAGCTAGGGGATAGATCGGGACACTGGCCGACATCCCTGCCTGCCGACAAAGCTCGACGATCGCTTCCCAGTGCAAGGCAGCAATGTCCATCACATAGCCGCCGCCATGGAAATACAGCAGGTGGATACCGGACACATCGCCTCTTTCGAGCGGCTCCAGCGTCACGAGCGAGTATCCCCTGCTGCTATCCTCTCTAATGGCGAATTCGCGATGCGCGCTCTTTCCCGGGCGCGGCGACTTTGCCCGGCGCATCTTCGCAATTCTCTGGTCCATCCGGTCGGGCTGGGAGAAGAAGCGTTTTATCCCGAGCAGCGGCAGGACAAATTCGAACATCCGCGCACGCACACTCACCATTTCCCATCTCCCCCGCATTGTCGGGGCAGATGTTAGCGAAGAGCACCGCACGGCGCTACCGGCCTTGCCTATTCGTTCTATCGGGAACTCTCACGGGGCGAACCATGTTGTATTTGCATGAAGATCACACCCCAACTCCTCGCCGCCGTAGCGGTAGTGGCCATTGGCGGCGCGGTCAGCGGCGCGGCGATCGGTGACAGTCCGGTGTTGCCCCGTTCATCGCAGGAGACCTTGCCGCAAGCGCAGGTAGCCTTTGTGCCAAGCTCACCGCGATCGTCCTCCGAGCGTCCACCCAATCATTATCCGCTCAAGACACAAGAAGGCACCGTCCCCGTGGCGGAGCTCGCGCTGCATGGCCGTTATCGCGATACCGCCCATGCCCGCTCGATGATGCGGGCCAGGGAAGCCGAGCTTCGGCCTGCCGAATACGCGGGGAATTACTATGACGAGGCTGAAGTAGAGCGTCTTGCCTATGCTGACGCTTATGCTCAACGCGCTGACCAGGCCCAATCGATGAACTCCCGGTATCCCGATCCGCAACAGGCGGATGCCGCGCGGGTTCAACAGACGCCTGCAGAAGCGGTCGCTACGGCTCCCGCCGATACCGTCGAAATACGCGTCGGAAACGCGAAATCGATCGACGTTGCCGCCGCGCTGGAGAACAGCCGGCGCTGAGCGCTCGACCCAACTGAGAACACAAAAAAAGGCGGCCCCGCGAAGGGCCGCCTTTCTTTTAAATCAGATGCTATCCGATTACTGGGGTATCAGGACCGTATCGATGACGTGGATCACGCCATTCGACGCTGCGACGTCGGTCGCGGTCACGGTCGAGGTGCCGCCTGCGGCATCTGTAAGCACGACGTTGCCATCGACGACATTCGCAGTGAGCGTGCCGCCATTAACGGTGTTGATCGTGTAACCGCCTTCGCCCGCATCGGTGATTGCCTGCGTCAGCGTAGCAGCATCGACGTTACCTTCGACGACGTGGTACGTCAGGATGTTACCAAGCGTTTCGGTGTCATTGGTGGTGAGTTCGGTGAGCGTCGCTTCCGGGATCTTGGCAAACGCGTCATTCGTCGGCGCGAATACCGTGAACGGACCTTCGCCCGAAAGCGTTTCGCCGAGGTTAGCAGCCGTTACGGCGCTCACGAGGGTCGAAAAGGTCTCGTCACCCTGTGCGACTTCGACGATCGAGCCCGGGGCCATGTCGTCGTTGGTCATCTGGTCGGCGGCGGCGTTGTCGTCATAACCGGCATTTTCGGCCGGTTCTTCGGCGCACGCGGCGATCGCGAGCGATGCGGCAGATGCGAGTGCAATTGTCAGCTTTTTCATTTGTGTACCCTTTGAATGTTTTGCAGCGCAAATACAGCCGGCCCACCCGACTGGCGCTTCGCAAACACAACGATAGAGAGAGGGCAAACGTTCCGAATTTGTCGGGAATATGGCAGTCCGGGCCGCTCCAGCGGCGGAGTGTTGCCGGCTCCGTCGTAACGACCGACTGTCAGTGATCGGGGTGCAGTTGGAGTTCGAGCCCTACGGCTTCAGAACAGTCCCGAAAAAGCAGGCTGGGGGATTGCGATCGATTGGGCGATGTACGCAGAGAAATCGCAATTCCAGAGCGGTACGCAATTCTCGTCGCAGAGGCAGGCCACTGTCCGCTATCGCAAAGGAGATGCGAATCCTTTGTGACCGTGCCTCGAGATCAGAGGTCGGTCAGGGTGCTACGAAGCAGCGGCCGCTTCGCGTTCGGCGGCCTTTTCGGATTCGATTTTCTCGCGGCGCTTGGCCACGGCACGCGCTTGTTTGGCCAATCCCAGCCATGTTGCTTCGGAGCGCAGTGCCCGCTCGCGGACATTGTCGAGTGTAGCCTTTTTAGCCTCTGCTGCAGCTTCGCTGGCTCGCGCGGCATAGAATTCGTAAGTCTGGCTCATCCCGTGGCTCCGTCAAAAGGTGCGAGTAAATCGCGCGCCGCGGGGTCCGAAGACACCCGCGACGCGCGAAATGTTTGCTGGCTTAGTCAGCCGACGACAGGTTCACGGCGCTTTCTTTGCCGTTGCGGCCCTGCTCAACGTCGAAGTTAAGACGCTGGTCCTTGTCGAGGCTCTGCATGCCGGCAGCCTGAACGGCCGTGATGTGCACGAAGCTGTCGGGCGAGCCGTCGTCGGGCTGGATGAAACCATAGCCTTTGTCGGCATTGAAGAATTTTACGGTGCCAGTCTTGGCCATGTGGTGTTCCTTTCAAGAACGTAATTGCCCGCGCAGCAGCGTGCCGCATGGGTCGTGCGTCAAATCGTCCGATGAAAGGAAAACGTAGTCTGGTTTACGCCGGGGCCCTTCGGGAAGGGCAGGCGGCGGTCGTCAAAATCCGAAGTCCGTCGCAAATTTCGACGTCAGCGAGGGCGCACTACCACGCCCTCGCCGAAACGCCTAATTTTATTACAAGACCTTGTCGGGACGCGCATCGTGACTGTGACGCTCCGCCTTGCCGAACTGCCGTTCGAGCCGCTGGACGAGCGTTCGCGCAGCCTTGCTGGCCGCATCGTCTACCTTCGCCGCGTGCTCGGTTACACCGATGGGCTTGCCACCGCGCGGCCGCGCTTCGATCATGCAAGCCTTGTCGTCAGCCCCGTGCTTTGGACCGTTTTCGTCGCGCACGTGGATTTCCACCCGGGTCAGCCGGTCCGCGAATCGTGCCAGCTTGTCCCGCACGCTGGCCTCGATGCGTTCTGCGACGTTTTCCGTGCCCATTACCGAACTGTCGGAATTGAACTGGACCTGCATGGGTATGCTCCTTTGTGTTCTCTCTTACCCGTCCCACTTCTCGATATGGGGGTTGGCACAGCGCTTTCCAGCACAATCGCAACCGGTGCGCCAATAGGCTTTCCCCGAGGCGGGTCCCGACAGAGTGGAACGGATGGAACACTGTCCCGGAAGAAAAACCTCCGGAGACGCGCCAAGACCTCGAGCACCGATTCGAGAGGGGGTTCGGGGGCATGCGCATAGCCGGACAAAGAGGCAGATTCCGCCTTCGTAGGAAAGACTTACGCGCGCGTCGCCGGGCACCGATGGACGCCCAGCCCGTTGTCTTCGCACCACCCTCACTCACTTGGAGACGCCCATGCCCGACCGTTCGCTTGCCCAGATCGCCGAAAAGCTCAAATCAATCGATGTCGCCATGCTCGTCACCAAGACCGGCAAGGAAAGTGCGATTGCCGCGCGTCCCATGTCGAACAACCAGGACGTGAGCGAAAGCGACGGCACCACCTACCACTTCGCGACCGATGACGGCCGGATCGACGATGATCTGAAAAGCTCCGGCCAATGCGGCGCCACCTACACCAGCGGCGAATTCTATTGCGCGGTGCAAGGCACAGGCAAACTCCACCGCGATCGCACCACGCTGGAAAAGCACTGGGTCAAGGACCTGGAAAAGTGGTTCGAGAACGGCCTCGATACGGACGGCCTCGTCCTGATTGAAGTCAGCCCGAAACGCATCGCCTGGTGGGAGGGTCGTGAACAGGGCGAACTGACGCCCTGATCCGCCAATGCCCGCCGCGTATCCCGGCGAGCGTCAGCCCTTCTGCTTCGCCTTGTGGGCCGCAATCGCCTCGTCGATGGCGGCGATCCGCTGACGTTCGGGAGTGTCCTTCGCAAGTCCGTGCAGGCGGCACTTCGCCCACAGCTGGCGGCGTTCTGATTCGAGGTTCTTGAGATATAGGTCGGCCATGCGCCCCTATGGCGGCAATCGGGGAACCTGACCAGCTTGGTCGCGGTTTGGCTGACATGAACACCTTTCGCGCCCTCATCCTCGCCCCTGTACTCGCTCTTGCCGCCGCCTGTGTCGGCACGCCCGGCCCGGTCGGCAATGCCAGTGTCCCGCAACCGGCCAAGCCGGTGGAAACGCAGGCCTATCTGGGCAAGTGGTACGAGTACGCACGGTACGAAGCGCCGTTCCAGGAAGGCTGCGAAGGCGTGACGGCGGAATATTCGCTGCGCGACGACGGCAAGATCAAGGTCGTCAATTCCTGCTACAAGGACAGCCTCGACGGCGAATTCGACCAGTCGACCGGCAAGGCCAAGATCGTCGAGGACAGCGCGGGCGCGAAACTCAAGGTCAGCTTCTTCGGCCCCTTCTATGGCGATTACTGGGTGCTCGACCGCGGCGAACAAGGCGCGGACGGCCTCTACCCCTGGTCCATCGTAGGCGAGCCGAGCGGGCGCTATCTCTGGATGCTCACTCGCAAGGCGCAGCCAGATGCGGATACGCGCGTCCTGCTGGAACGGCGGGTGAAAGAGCTGGGCTACGACTGGAGCCTGGTCCGCAAGACCGAGCAACCGGCAAATCTGCCCTAGGGATCAGCCCAATTTCACCAATCGTATCTCGCCTTCGATATCGAGGGCCTCGACATCTCCATCGGGACCGAGCTCGATAGTGAAGTTCAAGCCCGACGGGATGAAGAACTCGGTTCGCGAGGTGGCATAGAAGGGTGAACGCTCGGCGATCTCGCCCTCGATCCACAGCTTGCCGTCATCGACCTCGATCTCGACGATCGGGGAAGCCGCTTCTTGATTGAAGGCATATCCACCCGAAACCGCGTCTTGCCACTTTGCCGGCAGGGCGACCGTTTCCCGTTCCTCGAACGCATCCTGTTTCCAGCCGTAGACGTGGCCGATCGCGCTCGCCACCTCCCGGATCAGGTCTCCTCCGGTATCGGAGTTGGTGAGGATCGCCACGCTCGCCCTGCCATCGGCATAGTTGAACCAGCGGGCGCTGTATCCGGGATTATGCCCGTTGTGGACGAAGACGATCCCGTCGCCGGGTGCGTTGAGCCCGAAGCCGAGGCCCGCATCATCCGCGCTGTCCGGGACCAGCTGCTTGGCCAACTTGCTGGAGACAAGCCCTGCGGAATTGTTGCGCGCATCGGCCACTTTGCTGCCGAGCAGCACCAACTCGCTCGGTGTCGTCCACAGCCCGGCCGCCGCCATTTCGGGATAGGCGTAATAGCCGTGCCCCGCCATTGCCTGTGATGCCTTGCCCCTGTGGCCCAGCGCCAAATTGCTGCCACGCTGGAGGTAAGCGTAATTGCTGAGCAACAATCCGGCGGGTTCAAGGACGTGGGATGTTACGTAATCCGCAAAAGGGGTAGTCGCGACATCCTCGATCAGGAGCTGCACGATCTGGTACCCGCCACCCGAATAGCGGCGGCCCTCCCCCGGGACCTTGTCGACCACGATGGGCTGGGTGTTGGCAGGCGCCTCGCCGGTGAGGACCTGTTCGCTCGACGGATAGACCTCGGCAATATCGTAGCCCCTGAACCCGTGAACGGTCGTCCCTGCGCGATGCGACAGCAGATGGCGCAAGGTGACGGGACGCTGCGCGGTGAAGGCGTTCTGCGGAATTTTCCAGGAGGAGAGGTAGTCGTTCACAGGCGCATCGAGATCGACCCTGCCCTCGTCGACCAGCGTCAGCGCCGCGAGCGCAGCGACCGGTTTCGAGAGGGAAGCGGCTTGGAACAGCGTGTCGGTGTCGACCGCCTCGCTGCCCCCCGCTTGCGCCACCCCGTAAGCCCTCGCCCAGGCCAGTTCGCCGTCGATCGCCACCGCTATGCTGATTGCGGGCACGCGGTGGTGCGCCATCCTTTCCGCAAGCGTCCAGACCGGCCCCGGCTCGCCCTTCGCTCCGAGTGCGGGACGCAGGCCCTGCTCTATCGCCGCGATCTTCTCGTCATGGGCCCCGCCCGCTTCGACCGAGCGGGTAGCAGCGCCAGTTGCCGGCCGGGCCGATGCCGCATCGGGAAGTGCGACCGCGAGCGCTGCGTGTGCCAGCAACGCGCTGGCCAATATTGTTTTCGGCACTTCTCAAACCCCTCGCAAGCAATCGAATCTGCCCACGGGGTAACGGCTCCCATCCGCCATGTCTACAGTTGTAAACGAAAGCCGCGCTTACGCCGAACCCAGCGCCGCGTCCGCCAGGATCGTGTCCATATACTCGCGCACTTCGACGATCTTGCCGCCTGCCATCCGAAAGACGAAGCAATAGTCGTTGTCGTAGCGGCCTCCGTCGACCGTGGCGGCATCCCCCCTGGCGATCACGGCCACGCGGTCGCCGTCGGCTAGGATCAGTTCGGCCTTGGTGAGATAGGGCCCGTCGATCCGCGCGAAGAGCGGGCCGACGAGGTCGCGCTCCACCGCCTCCAGGCCCTTCAAATGTTTCGACCAGGCGGACGATCCCATGACACGCCATTCGATATTCTCGTCGAACAGGGCGGTGAAATGCGTCGGGTCACCCTTCGCAAGTCCGTCGTAAGCCTTGGTGATGAGCGCGCGGTTGGTTTCGGTCTGGGTCATGGCACGAGTTTCCCCCTCCGCCCCCGTCCCGTCAAGCTGCGCGCTGGTGCGCGGCCCGATGGCCCGCTAGGCACGCCGCCATGCCGACCCCTGTCACCATCCTCGTCGACGCCGATGCCTGCCCCGTGAAAGAGGAAATCTACCGCGTGGCCGCGCGCCACAAGGCGCACGTGCGCGTGGTGAGCAACAGCCCCTTCCGCGTGCCCGTGAGTGACCGGGTCAAGCGCGTGGTGGTGGACGACGGCTTCGATGCCGCCGACGACTGGATCGCGGACCACGCCACCCCGCGCAGCGTGGTCGTCACCGCCGACATCCTGCTCGGCGAGCGCTGCCTGAAAACGGGCGCCACCGTGCTGCGCCACGACGGCAAGCCCTTCGACGCCGCCAGCATCGGCAGCGCCATCGCCACCCGAGCCATCATGGAAGACCTGCGCGCCGGGATGGACGGCCCCCTCGGTTCTGCCGGAGGCGGCCCGCCGCCATTCAGCAAGGCGGACCGGTCGAACTTCCTGCAGTCGCTGGACCGGGTGCTGGTGAAGCTGGGGCGCGGCTGAGCCTGACGAGACAGCTGCGCCCGCCGGTTTCGCTATCTATTCCCTGCAATCGGCCCATAGTGGACCCGGGGCATTCCGCCCCGATTGGAAAAGACCATGGCCAAAGGCCAACAAAAGAAGAGCCGCGAAGCGCGCAAGCCCAAGAAGGAAAAGGTCAAGACCAACGCCTCCAACCCCAGCACCAAGCCCGGTGCGATTGCGGGTCTGGAGAATATGCGTAACAGCTAAGGGCTCCGCCCCCCCCGCGTTCGACCGGCGGCAGATTGCCCCGGATCGAGCGCCCTCCCGATCACCCGTCACGAGCACCTGCGAAAGAGGAGACCCCGGATCGTATCGACCCGGGACGTCTTCCGCAGAGGCGACGGGCGAAGTTGACATAGGCGACACCGTGTCACCCGGCATTCTCTGCCGAAAACCCGCATGATCGCGTGGTTCTGGGGCTCTCGCGCGAAGTTGACACTTGGCGCGGGCAAATCGCCCCCGCGGCGAAGGTGGGGAGATTACGGGCAGTGCTTTGCCGAGTGCTCATCCGCAAGGATAAGGCAGGTTTTGGCGAAGTAGGAAAACCGAAAGGCCTCCCGCGTTTTCCGAAGGCACTGGCGGGTTTGGGTCGAGTGGGTTCATCATTGCGGCGTGAAAAGCAGCGCTGGCCGATTTACGCTTTGCAAACCGGCAGCGGGCTAAAGTCCCTGAATGGAAACGGTAAACTTCCTTCTCGATCGTCCGGTTGCACTGCTTCTCGTGCTGCTTGCCGGCGCGCTGATCGGGATTGGCTTCGAGCGGACGATGGCCAAGGCCGATGCGGCCAGGCGCAAGGCCTATTGGCAAGGCCGCAATGCAAGGAAATTCGGCAAGAAGGGCCCCACTCTGAGGACCATCGAAAAAGCGGAGCGCAAGCAGGTTGCCAGCGCCGATTTTGCCGCAGAACAATTGAAGCTGGTGAGCCGCGCCACGTTCAACTCACGTTCGCTACTCAACAAGTCTGAAGCGAAGGTGTTCGACGCGCTCGACAAGGCGGTGATCGGTCGCAATTCCGGCTGGCAGGTGATGGCTCAGGTGAGCCTCGGCGAATTCCTCGCCAGCCCTGACAAGGACGCCTATTTCGCGGTCAATTCAAAGCGCGTCGATTTCGCGCTGATGGACGAACAGTGCCAGGTCGTGCACGCGCTCGAATACCAGGGCAGCGGCCACCACACAGGCTCCAGCGCCGCCGCGCGCGATGCGGTGAAGAAGGAAGCGCTTCGCAAGGCAGGCATCGGCTATCACGAGATCGTCGCCGGCCACACCACGCCGAGCGAACTCAGGGCGCTGGTTGAGAAGCTGGTTCCGGCGTGTTGAGTATACTTTCCCCGGAACTTCTCGGTGCTCATCCTCGAGGATAAGGCAGATTTTGGCGGACTAGGAAAACGGAAAGGCTTCGCCCGAACGCGTTCAGCAGGCGCTCGCGGGGTTGAGCGAGGCATCCACGATGAAAAGGTCAGAATTCAAGTCGATTTCGGATATAACTATTCGCGATCCTATTGCCGAGATTCCACGACTTCTATACGAGAAAGGCAGAAGCAATGGAGGATCGTGGTGTCAGAGTTTTCCGCCATGAGAGAAAGCGCTGGCATCGAAATCTTCGATATCGTTCAGGAATATTCCGCTTCCTATGACGATGTTGTCGCATGGGAGACTGGGCGAAAAACCGCTCCGAAAAAGATCATCGACGAACTTCGTGCGCGTGAACCCGCCATTTTGCGTGAAGATCAATATCTGAATACGCTTTTCGAAGGCGACTGCCTCGATCTTCTTCCCAAACTACCCGAAGATTCAGTCGACCTCATCCTTTGCGACCTCCCATACGGGACCACGCAGAACAAATGGGACTCTGTTATCGATCTCGATCGATTGTGGCACGAATATCGCCGCATTCTGAAACCGAACGGGGCTGTGGTGCTATCTGCCCAAGGGGTTTTTACTGCCAAGCTGATTTTATCGAATGAGTCATGGTTCAAATACAAGATTGTCTGGGAGAAATCTAAGCCGACAAACTTCCTAAACGCGAAGAAGCAGCCACTTCGGAAACACGAAGATATTTGCGTGTTTTACCAGAAACCGCCGACTTACAACCCTCAGATGAAATCTGGTAAGCCCTACGACAAGGGTATTCGCAAAAATCAGCTTTCCGGTTCGTACGGTGATTTTTCTCCAGTGCACGTTAAAAGCACAGGACAGCGATATCCTTCCGACATTATCTATTTCAAAACCGCGGAAAGCGAACCAGGTCGCAACGTTTGGCACCCAACCCAAAAGCCCGTTGATTTGGGACGCTATCTGGTCCGGACCTTCACAAATGAGGGTGATGTGGTGCTCGACAATGCATTTGGCAGCGGCAGCTTCCTTCTAGCTGCCGCTCTGGAGAAGCGGCGCTTCGTCGGAATGGAGAGAAACCAAGAAGCCGTTCAATTCAAGAACGATCCAGCGGATTTCATTGAAATTGCAAATGTTAGACTACAGAAAGCGGATGTCACTCCGCAAGTGGTTCGCTCTCTCTAGAATACGCCGTAGTTCCGACCGCTGTCGCCCTCTTTTGTGCGATCAAAGAGCTTCCCAGCCTTAGAATGTGCGACCAATTTCTTGTACTCCTCACCGTCAAGCTCAACAAAGCTGACTACGAATGTGGCTCTAGCCGTCATATCGTCGGTCAACAGAAGCGCTTTGGTAGAGGGCTGCAGCTTTCCTTGAGCTTTTAAGCGCAGATCATCCGAGCCCGGTATCTCCTTTGGGATGTGAATTCTCCACATCCCATTTTTTTCGCGAAACTTGAATGTCGCACTGACGACATCTCCAGCTTCACCCCGCAAAGTTACGTCGACAGGAGATTTGCCACTAGCAGGCAACCCAAGGGATGCTGTCATCGCCTTGGGAAACTCAATCTCCCTCCCATTGGCCATCGCTGAGCGAATATCTATCCAACGAACGCCTGACTGTGCGATTAGCTCGCCCCTCTTGGACTCGAGTTCGCCATCCGCCAAAATGGCAAGATCGGAATTTTTTGCGACTTTAGTACGCGCTTTCTTGGCTCGCTTATATTCCGTTTCATAATCGGCGAGCCGTTCCAAACTGAGGGTTTCGCCAAATGAGACGAGGGACTTCCAAGCCGTCAGATGCTGTTCCACCTCGCTCTTGTTCTCCGCGATTAGCAATGCTCCGGCCTCGGCGTTTCGCTGAAGTCCGTGGTTAGTGAGGTTTCCACTGCCAATCAGCAGGGTCGATCTCTTCGAGTTTTGACTAGACCAAAACCGGAACACCTTTGGATGAAAACGGCGACCCGGCCCAAGAGAACAAACTTTTAAGACGCTGCCTTTCTTATTTCGCAGATCCTTGAGCACCTTCGGCTGAGTTATCGCGTCATCAAGACCGAACACCCAACGTAGCTGAAAATCACGTCCTTCTACTGCGTCTAGAATAATTTTCACGCCGCCAGTCGTCGCATACGCAACAGCGACGTCTAAACGATCAAAGATCCCCTCTTGAACGATTTCCCTGATTGTATCGGCAAAGTTTGAACCTCCGGGATCACCCTGCACGTAAAGTCGGGTTTGCATCAGTTCTGCTCCTCCGGCAAATACAACTTCTCGCCCTTCTCGCGATACACCTCGCTCATCTCTTCCATGCCCTTCTCCGCTTCCTCGGCCTCTTCGGCTGATGTCTCGCGCTTGATGTTCTCGCTCGCAAGATAGCTGTCCGAGTTCTGCTTCGCGGCGAAATCGCGCACTTCCTGCGTGATCTTCATCGAGCAGAATTTCGGTCCGCACATGGAGCAGAAGTGAGCCGTCTTGGCGCCTTCTGCGGGGAGGGTCTGGTCGTGGTATTGCTCGGCCGTGTCGGGGTCGAGGCTGAGGTTGAACTGGTCGCGCCAGCGGAATTCGAAGCGGGCCTTGGAAAGCGCGTCGTCGCGGACCTTGGCGGCCGGGTGGCCCTTGGCAAGATCGGCGGCGTGGGCGGCGAGCTTGTAGGTCACCACGCCCACTTTCACATCGTCGCGGTCGGGCAGGCCGAGGTGTTCCTTGGGCGTGACGTAGCAGAGCATGGCGGTGCCGTACCAGCCGATCTGCGCCGCGCCGATGCCGCTGGTGATGTGGTCGTAACCCGGCGCGATGTCGGTAACGAGGGGGCCGAGCGTGTAGAAGGGCGCTTCACCGCAGGCTTCCAGCTGCTTGTCCATGTTCTCCTTGATCTTGTGCATCGGCACGTGGCCGGGGCCTTCGATCATCACCTGCACGTCCTGCTGCCAGGCGCGCTTGGTGAGTTCGCCCAGCGTGTAGAGCTCGGCGAACTGGGCTTCGTCGTTCGCGTCGGCGATGCTGCCGGGGCGCAGGCCGTCGCCCAGCGAATAGGCGATGTCGTAGGCCTTCATGATCTCGGTGATCTCGTCGAAGCGCTCGTAGAGGAAGCTCTCCTTGTGATGCGCGAGGCACCATTTCGCCATGATCGAGCCGCCGCGCGACACGATGCCGGTGACGCGCTTTGCGGTCATGGGGACATAGGGCAGGCGCACGCCGGCGTGGATGGTGAAATAGTCGACGCCCTGTTCGGCCTGTTCGATCAGCGTGTCGCGGAATATCTCCCAGGTGAGGTCCTCGGCAATACCGCCGACCTTTTCCAGCGCCTGGTAGATCGGCACGGTGCCGATGGGGACGGGCGAGTTGCGGATAATCCATTCGCGCGTGTCGTGGATGTTGCGGCCCGTGGACAAGTCCATGACCGTGTCCGCACCCCAGCGGATCGACCAGACCATCTTGTCGACCTCTGCCGCCACGTCGGATGCCACGGCGGAGTTGCCGATATTGGCGTTGATCTTGACGAGGAAGTTGCGCCCGATCGCCATCGGCTCGGTTTCGGGGTGGTTGATGTTGTTGGGAATGATCGCGCGGCCGCGTGCCACCTCGTCGCGTACGAATTCGGGAGTGACGTAATCGGGCAGCTCGGCGCCCCAGGGCTGGCCATCGTTGCGCGCGGTGAGGCGCGCGGCTTCCTCGCGCAGCATTTCGCGGCCCAAATTCTCGCGCTCCGCGACATATTCCATCTCGGGCGTGATGATGCCGCGGCGGGCGTAATGCATCTGGCTGACGTTCATGCCGGGCTTGGCGCGCAGGACCTTCTTCGCCACGTTCGGGAAAGCCGGGACGCCGCCCGAACGGTCGGGGCCAAGCTGGCCGTTGTCTTCGGGCTTCACTTCGCGCGCGTCATATTCCTCGACATCGCCGCGCGCGAGAATCCACTCGCGGCGCTTCTGTTCGAGGCCTTGCCGGATGTCGATGGTGGCATCGGGATCGGTGTAAGGGCCGGAGGTGTCGTAGACGCGCACGCTGGGCTCGCCGCCCTCGAGGTCGATCTCGCGCATGGCGACCTGCACGCCGCTGCCGGACTTCGCGCCGACATGGACCTTGCGGCTGCCTCGAATGGGTCCGGTGGTGACGCCGATGTCGAATTTGCTGTTGATGTCGGCCATGCGAATGCTCTCTCCATAAGGCGAAGGAAGAGCGGTATTGTGGCGCCGCTCCACTCCCTCCGCCGATGCTAATCGGTTCAGGTTCGACGGGTCGGGCGGTGCTACGCGCCCCTCTCAGCCAAGCGGCTCCCCGGGGATGACTGCCCGTTTACGACCGAAGCGCTCGCTCCGCAAGGCGGCCTTTCCCCAGCCGCTCCGCCAACCCGGTTTAACTTTTGTTACTAATTCTATTAGTAGGACGAGTGAATAACGGGGGATGTTCATGACCAATACTGCATCAATTCGCCCTTACAAGTTCGCGGGCGCCGAATGTCACAGCACGGCGGAACTGGCGGCCAGCATGGTCGCCAACGAGGACGTGGCAAAGGAGCACATCAACGAAGGATACGTCCAGAAATGGCTCGAGGACGAGGCCAGGGACTATGACGCGAAGCTCATGCTCGACAAGTTACTGGACGAGCATGAAGGAAGCCGCGCCCTGTTCGAATTCGCCATGGCGAACTGTCCGGACTGGACTCCCGAAACCATGGGCGTGCCGCTGAACGAAGAGACGGTGCGCGACTACTTCAAGCAACACCTCCATGACGATTACGTAAACTCTACCGCCTTTTCGGTTCGCCTCGCGGGCCGGCTTTACGAGTGGCATTTGCTGACCGACGAAAGGGTCTTCGGCAAGAGCGCCGAACTGGCGCAAATCGATGCGATATGGCGCGAGGAGCTGCAGCGGGCCCTGACCGCGCGCGGCGATATGCTGCTTTACGAAAGCCTTTATTCGGTGCCAGGCTTCGACCTGGGCAACAGCCTGTTTGCAAACCGCGATCTGGAATTAGATTTTGCCACGCAGGCCCTGTCGGGATCGGACACACCGAGCCGAGAGTTTATCGACGCCACCGAGTATGTTTCCACCTCGGCTCATAGCGAAATCCTTTCCGAACTTTTCGGCACGGATAAATGCGAACGGGATGCCTCCTCCCGCTATCCGGTCGAAAAAGCATTCCGCTACGAGCGTGCGTGCGAGCGCGAGTGGTTCAAGGACCTGATAGCGAGGCAGGGCCGTCGGACGATCGGACCAGAAGCCTTTCTGAGAACCGCCGCCCTTATTGCCGCCGACCAAGCCGACGCCCTCGAGCGCGTGCGCGAGGATGCTGCAGAGAAGGTAGCTGCCGAACCGGACACCCTTGAAGACAAGATCACAGGATTTATCGACAAGCTCGACCGCAAGAAACAGGCAATCCTGTTTGCCGCGCCAGTATTCGTGCTGCTGCTCTTCTACATGAGCTCCGCCCGCTACATCGACGATCTGAGCTTCAGCTGGCTGAACCTGGCCGCATATATCGCGGTCGGATTGACGATCGGCTTGGCACCGCTGCGATTGTTCGATTTCAGCGGGAAGGATTCCGACGCTCGGAGAAAGCTGAAAGTGCCTATACTGGGGGTTCTGGCTGCGGGTATCGGGTTTGTCCTTGTGCTCAGTTTCCAGCGCGAACTGTACAATTCGACAGTCGTGTACGAGGCCCTGTTCGCGATCGCCGCAGGTCTGGCGGGCTATTTCCGCGAGCCTATGCTGGCATTTCGCCGCAAGCGGATGCGCGCAACCGCCAGCAAGACCGCAGAGCGCGGGGACAAGAACAACACCAAGCGGATGAATATCAGGAGGCTCCAGGTCACCTTCTTCCCCGAGCTGGTCATGAAACTGCCGCGTAACGAGTGGACCTGGCGCGATCACCAGGTTGCCGCCGCAATGCGCAACGGGAGCGAACCCAATCCCGTCACGGTCCAGCATGCCGACAGGCGCAGCCCGGTCGCGCCCAACAATCCCGGCGGGCTGTCGGTCAATAGCGGGGGTGCCAATTATGCCGGCGACCGTGCCACATTCGAAGTGATGGACGGGGTTTCCATGGATACGGAAGGAAACTGGAACATGCGCGCCATGGATGGCGTGACCCTGCACAGCGACGGCAAGCACACCGTGAGCATGGGCGGGATCGATGTGCGCAGCGATGGCCAGATGAGCACCGAAATCGCCGGCATCCGGATCTCCTCCAAAGGCAAGGATGAGAAGGCCAAAGACAACTGGCTGGCCCCGAAAGAGGAAACCGACTGGTTCGGCAACAAGAAGAAAAAGGGCTGGTTCGACTAGGCTTACTGCTCCACAACCTTTCGGTCCGGCAACTGCGCCCGGTGGCAGAAGATCAAAGCCAACAGACTATTCAAGCTTGAGGAAGCGAAACCGCTTGTCGAGCGCGACATAGAGCGCCGCAGCCGCCAGGGAGAAACCCACTGCAATTGCCGGATGCAGTCCGGATATCGCGCAGTAAAAAACGATGGGATGATGCACGGCATATAGTGGAAAGGACAATGTCCCGAGTCCGGAAAGGCGCGTGTCCCAGCCAAGACCTCCCGCGATTACGAGGGGTACCACGGCCAACACGAAGGACAGCTGTGCCATGTACCCATCGAAGGGACCGCGGCCGATGAGAGCAAGCGATCCGAGCAGGATTGCCGCCGGCCACAGGATTTTCACCGGCGGCTTGTCCTGCCATACCCGATAAAGAAGCACCCCGAGCCCGTAGGAAAAGGTGACCCTAACAAAGTCCGCAGCAAAAGTATCTGGCGCGGTACCGAAGCTCAGCCCGCCATAGGAATGCCCCATGAAGAGCATTCCGATCGCGCAAGCGATAACCAGCACGACCAGTTTGCGCGTATCGAGCCGCGACAGCAGGAAGGCATGGGCGACATTGGCCACAAATTCATAAAACAATGACCAGTAGGGGCCGTTGAGCGGGAAAATATCCTCGCCCTTGAAGTACGGGATCAGCAGGACGTTGAGCGCAACAATTGCGATTGCATCTATCGGACCATTGGATGCCAGTATCCAGGGCGCACCGATCACACCGCCGAAAAGCACTACGGGCCAGAACCGGAAGAAACGCTTCTTGGAAAATTGCCACAACCCGATCGACTGGCGGAGCCTACCCTCATAAGTCCTTGCCAGGACATATCCCGACAATGCGAAAAAGAAATCGACGGCCAGCCAGCCGTTGGGGAAAATCGGCTCCAATCCGTAGATGAGCCCAATATGGAACGCGAGCACCACCAGTGCCGCCATTCCCCGCAGAGCATCCAATCCGTGAAGCCTTTCCATGCCTCGACTTACCCAAAGGTGGGCGATTCGCTTACCCCAGCGGCCCATTTCATGACCGATGCCCCAACAAGGGACATGAGAGATAGAGCCGACATACGATCGACTGGCGCCGGTGCGTGGGAAGAAAACTGGATGCCCCGTGAGGATTCGAACCTCAATTGACGGAGTCAGAGTCCGTAGTCTTACCATTAGACGACGGGGCATCATCATCACCGGCCAAGCGCGAGAATCGCAAGCGATGCCGGGAGAGGACGCGCACTTAGTTTCGCGCATTCGCAAGGTCAACCCTTGTGCTTGCCCCCAAGGCCTCTCGTCGCTAGCATCATGGCCAAGTCCCCGTGCGCGTTGGTTCGTGCGGGAGGATAGAAAGAAGATACCCCATGGCGGATCAATCTCCGCCGGACAGTAAAAGGGGGCATGGGAAAAACAGGGGCGGCACGTCCGGCAAGGTAGCCGATTTCCGCTACAAGCGCCCTTCCCGGCCCGATGGCAAGAAAGGCCGTAAACCGGCCTCTCGCGCGGCGCATCCGCGCGTCGGCGAAAAGCCGCAAAACCCGTTCGAAAAATCCCAGCAGCAATCGCAGGCTCGCCCACCCCAGCGTCGGCAGGCCTATGCCGCGCTCGACCTCGGCACCAATAACTGCCGCCTGCTGATCGCCCGGCCTTCGGGCGAGAATTTCACTGTTATCGATGCCTTCAGCCGCGTCGTGCGCCTCGGCGAAGGGCTGGCGGCGAGCGGCAAACTGTCCGACGCCTCGATGGAACGCACACTGGCCGCATTACACGTCTGTGCGGAGAAGCTGCGCCGCCGCCACGTCCATCTCGCAAGATCGGTCGCCACCGAGGCCTGCCGCCGCGCGTCGAACGGGGAAGCTTTCATCGAGCGGGTGCGCGAGGAAACCGGCATCGTGCTCGACATAATCTCCGCACAGGAAGAGGCGCGCCTCGCTGTGCTGGGCTGCCATATCCTGCTTGAAGACGGCCCCGGCCCCGCTGTGATTTTCGACATTGGCGGCGGCTCCACCGAGCTCGTCCTGGTCGAGCCGAGCGGCGCGGTCCCCCGCATCATCGACTGGATGAGCGTGCCGTGGGGCGTCGTCTCGCTGACCGACACGGTAACCGGGTCGGATGAAAGCCTCGAGACCCGGCTCGACCGGTATAACCGGATGCGCCGCACGGTCATGGACAGCTTTGCCGACTTTGCGAAGCGTATCGAAGGTCACATAAAGGGTGCCCACCCCATCCGCCTCCTGGGCACGAGCGGCACGGTAACTACCTTGGCGAGCCTCCATCTCGAGCTGCCGCAATACGACCGGCGAGCGGTGGACGGGCTGATCCTGGAATCGGAGGCCATGCGCACAATCTCGACCCGCCTTTCCCGCATGAGCGGGCAGGAACGGCAACAATTGCCGTGCATCGGCGACGATCGCGCCAATCTGGTTGTGGCAGGTTGCGCGATCCTGGAATCGATCCTCGACATCTGGCCGTCCGAAACGCTGGGCGTTGCCGATCGCGGTATTCGCGAAGGCATCCTGCGCAGCCTGATGGCCGCCGATGCCGACGGGGAACGCAGCCGCGTCGCCCTGCAACGCATGAGGGAGCAGGACGTATGAGCCGTTCGGGCAAGGACCGCGACACACGGGTACGCACCGCCAAGAAACGCAGCGAATCGTCGACACGCTGGCTGCAACGCCAGCTCAACGATCCCTATGTAAAGCAGGCCAAGGCCGACGGCTATCGCAGTCGCGCCGCCTACAAGCTGATCGAGATGGACGAGAAATTCGGCATCCTGAGAGGCGCGAAACGGATCGTCGATCTCGGCATCGCTCCGGGCGGGTGGAGCCAGGTCGCGCGCAAGGTCGTGCCCAAGGCCGATATCGTCGGCATCGACCTGCTGGAGGTGGAGCCGATCGAAGGGGTCACTATCTTCCAGATGGATTTCATGGACGACGACGCGCCCCGCGTGCTGGAAGAGGCGATGGGCGGCAAGGCCGATCTAGTGATGAGCGACATGGCTGCCAATACCGTCGGTCACAAGCAAACCGACCACTTGCGCACCATGGGTCTCGTCGAAGCGGGCGCCTGGTTCGCGGTCGAAAACCTGGAAAAAGGCGGCACCTTCCTCGCCAAGGTTCTTGCGGGCGGAACGGACAAGGACCTGCTCGACCTGCTCAAGAAGCATTTCAAGACCGTCAAACACGCCAAGCCCCCTGCGAGCCGCAAGGGCTCGAGCGAGTGGTACGTGATTGCCCAAGGCTTCAAAGGCAACTGACGCAGCGCCTGCGCCAGGTACGAAAAACCCCGCCGGAGCGGGGCTTTCTTTAAAATCGTGGGAGCGAAGGCCTAGTCGACCTTGGTCGCGCCTTCGTTGTCGCCCGCTGCATTGGCTGCGGGGACCGGCTGGTCCGCGCTCATGGCACCTGCAGCTTCGACTGCGCCAGCTTCGGCGCCTTCGACCGGTCCCGGACCTGCGCCGGGAGCGTCTTCACCCTCGGCCGGAGCAGCATCGACCGCAGCCGGTTCTGGCTTGGCCGGTGCGCCGCCATAGGTCGACATGAATTCCATGACGTTCGCGCGGTCTTCCGGCTTGGAAAGGCCGGCGAAGCTCATTTTCGTGCCGGCAGCGAAACCGCGCGGGCTCTTGAGCCATTCGTTCATGTTTTCCCAGGTCCACTGGCCGCCCTTGTCGGCAAGTGCCGAGCTGTAGGCGAAACCGGCGGCGTGCGAACCGATAGCCGTGCCGAAGACACCGTAAAGGTTCGGACCGATGCCGTTTGCGCCTCCCTGGTCGATGGTGTGGCATGCCGTGCACTTGGCGAAAACCTTTTCGCCGGCTGCAGCATCCGCGCTGGCGAGCAGCGTGCCGAGATCGGGTCCGGCTTCTGCCGGACCGGCTTCCTCGCCCTTGACGAAATAGCCGAAGTCTTCCCCTTCGGGATAGCTGTTGTCATCGGCGTGGAAGTACATTCCCGATGCAATCGACGCCCCGAGAGCGACGATACCGGCGAAGAGCACCCAACCGGAAGCGGTATTGAAACGATCGTCCATTGCTTGAAAGCCTGCAAGAATCCGAAAGGTCTATGGTTGGGCGCCGCTCTAGTGCCCTCGCCGCGCTCGCGCAAGTGCAGGCTGCGCAATAGCGCTTGCGATAGGAACAGTCGCGGCTTAGCAGCACGGCCCCATGCGTAATTTCGCCAAGCCCGCACTCGCCATGGTCGATTCCATGCGCCAAGCCGCCGCCGCCGATCCGGAGCGCGCGATCGCTTTCGGCGGTGCGCCGGGATCGAACTCGCACCAGGCCGCCATGCAATTCGCGCCCGAAGCACTGCCCCTGCCTTTCCTCGGCTTCCAGGATGCCCTCGATGCGGTGAAGACCGGCGCTGCGGGCTGCGCGATGATCCCGATCGAAAACAGCCAGCACGGACGGGTTGCCGACATCCATTTCCTGCTTCCCGAAAGCGGGCTGTCCATCGTGGCAGAGCATTTCATGCCGATCACCCATGCGCTGATGGCCATCGGCGACGGACCATTCGAGGCGGCCTACAGCCATCCCCAGGCGCTGGGCCAGTCGAGGATCTACCTGCGCGAACGCGGCATCGTACCCATGAGCCATGCCGATACCGCAGGGGCTGCGGCCTTCGTCGCCGAGGAAAAGGATCCGACCATTGCCGCGCTGGCCCCGCCGATGGCGGCGGAATTGTACGGCCTCAGGATCGTGGAAAGCGCGGTCGAGGATGCTCAGGACAACACCACGCGCTTCGTGGTTCTCGCCAAGGACGCGCGCTCGGCAGACGAGCTGGCCGACGAAGAGGCAATGACCACTTTCATCTTCGAGGTGAAGAACGTGCCCGCCGCGCTGTATAAGGCGCTGGGCTGTTTCGCGACGAATGGCGTGAACATGACCAAGCTGGAAAGCTACCAGAAGGGTGCGAGTTTTGCCGCGACGATGTTCTATTGCGACATTGAGGGCGCGCCGGGAAATCCGCGCGTCGATGCAGCCCTGGAGGAGCTGTCCTTCCAGTGCAATTCGGTTCGCCTGCTCGGCAGTTACCAGCGCGCACGCAAGCGCGGCTGATCCGGTGAAAGGGCGGGCCGCATCAAGGCCGCCCGCCCTCCCGGGGGGATTAGCGCATCAGTCGCGCCACACGAGACGCTTGATCAGCAGGTCGCCCATGACGGTGCGATACTTCGCCCGATCGCCGCTTTCGGCCTGCAATTGCTGGATGTTCCGCTGCATGAAGGAGCGCATCTGGCGATTGCGCGCTTCCCACTCTTCGTTGGACTGGAAATTTTCGAAGCGGGTGATGAGCCACATGTCCGGCTCCCCTTCGCGTGCGTGGCTGTTGGACCATATCTCGTAGCTTTCGATCCAGCCTTGCTCGACAGCGTAATCCATCCGCGTCCGCCATTCGCCGGCCAGCCAGGTGGCGTATTTGAGCCCGCCGCCATCTTCGAGGCTGACGCCCGTCACTTCGACCCATTCCGCACCCTTCAGCGGATATTCGTCTTGCGCATGCGCCGCCTGCGGGACGGCAAAGGCCAGTGTGGTTGCCAATACTGCGGTCTTGATGAGGTGCTTCATACCTGACTCCTTCTCTAACGAGTGCTGCGACCCGTGAGTGGCGTCAGGACCATGCGGCCCTACAGATTTTGGATGTCCCCCAACGCTGGAGGCAAGGTGCGCTTCAACCAGCGACGAGTCAAAAGCGAGTGCTAACTGGCTGATTAGTCGGCCCGTGGCCGCTGGCCCGGTCGTGCCGCTTCCGTCTGCGACTCGGCGCTATTCGTCGCCGTAGATCGCGACTTCGTTCACGCCATCGCTGGTCGCACGGCCGCGATACATGCCTGCAGTGTTGAAACTGAAAAGCGCGTGGCCCTCGGGTGTGACCAAGATGATCCCGCCATCGCCGCCGAGCTTTTCGACGTCGTCCATGACATCGTCGGACACCTTCTGAGCAATTTCCGGCTCCAAATCGAGTTCAGACGCGTGGACGACAGTTTCAGGCCACCCGTTATCATCTTTCGGCACACCCAACTGGGCCGTCAAAGCCTCTAGCCGATGCTGCGTCCTGAGCCGTACGCAAATCTCGTGCGCCACGCCGACACGGATGAAATATTCGCCCCAGCCGGTCGCCGAGACGGCGCAGGAGCGGTTGTCCGCATAAGTGCCTGCACCGATTATCGGCGCATCGCCCACACGGCCCCATCGCTTTCCGGTCATCCCGCCGGTCGACGTGCCCGCCGCCATGTTGCCATTGCGGTCGAGCGCCGCCGCGCCGACCGTGCCGAACTTCAAATCCACATCGAGCGAGGACAATTGGCGCGCTTTCATCCGCTCCAGCGCCTCGCGCCGCCGTTCGGTGTCGAAATAGCTGGGCGGGACGATCTCGATGCCCTGCTCTACCGCGAAGTCCTCAGCCCCCTTGCCCGCGAGCATGACATGCGGGCTGTCGGTCATGACCTTGCGCGCCAGCAGGATCGGATTGCGGATATTGGTGACGCCCGCCACCGCGCCCGCGTCGCGCGTCGCCCCGTCCATGATCGAGGCGTCGAGTTCATGGCTGCCTTCCCAGGTATAGACCGCTCCGCGTCCGGCATTGAAGCGCGGCTCGTCCTCAAGCAGCAGGATCGCGGCCTCGACCGCATCCATCGCCGTGCCGCCTTCCTCCAGCACCTTCGACCCCGCATCGAGTGCGGCCTGCAAGGCGGCGCGATGGGCCGCATCTTCTTGCGGCGTCATGTCTTCGCGCGAAATCGTGCCAGCCCCGCCATGGATAGCGAAGGACCAGCGGGTATCTGCAGGGTCCGCATCCTGGGCGGTCGCAGGCACCTGTCCGGCCAGCGCGACAACCGAGAAAACGAGGGCGAAGCGGGTGAAAAATCCTCTCATGCGAGGGTGATAGCAGGCAAAGTTATCCACTCCAGCCCCAAGACGCTTTTTGTATGAATGCGTCATCGTGTTAGAGCGCGACGTTACGGAAACCATAAGGGGAGAGGTTTCGTGATTTTCGACAGATACAAATTCGACCAACAGGTCGCGATGGAGCTGGGTGAGAAGCTGCTTTACGCGGTCATCGCCCTTGTCATCACATGGCTGGCCGCACGCGCGGCAAAATGGGCTTTCGCCAAGCTCGTCGACAATGTCGCATTCTTCAATCGCGGGACCGGCAATGGTGCCAGCCTCGGCGAATCCCTCGGCAAGATCGTGGGACTGCTGATCTGGCTGTTCGGCCTCCTGATCATTCTCAACATCCTCGAGCTTGGCGGCGTCGCCGGCCCGATCGACAGCCTGCTCGAAAACGTGGTCGACTTTGTGCCGAACCTGCTGTGGGCCGGCCTGATCTTCTTCATCGGCATGATGGTGGCGCGGATCGTTCGCGATCTGGTCGTCACCACCCTGCAGACGGTGGATTTCGACAAATGGGCCAATCGCGGCGGCGTGGACAACGTCACCGGCAATACCGCCATCAGCAAGACCATCGGCACGATCGTCTATGTCCTGATCGCTATCCCTGTCGCCATCGCGGCGCTGGAACAGCTGGAAATCCAGTCGATCAGCGATCCGGCTTCGGACATGCTGCGGATGATATTCGCCGCGATTCCGAACATCATCGCTGCCGCGATTCTTCTCGGCATCGGTTATCTTATCAGCCGGTTCGTGGTCCAGATCGTGAAGGAAGTCCTGCCCGGTCTCGGCGTCGACAGGGCGCTGGCTGAAAGCGGACTGGTGGGCGAAGGCACCACGGCGAGCGGCATTATCGCCCGCGTCGTGCAGGCGGCGATCATCCTGTTCTTCGCTATCGCGGCAACCCGCCTGCTCGGCTTTCCCGAACTGACCCGTATCCTCGATACGGTGCTCGAGACGGGTAGCAAGGTCATAGTAGGCGCCGTCGTGATCGCTGTCGGCTTCCTGATCGCGAATTTGCTGGCCCGCCTGATCGCGGGCGATGACAGCAATTCCACGGCAGCCACTATCGTGCGCTGGGCGACCATCATCCTGTTCGTCTTCATGGGCCTGTCCTTCACCGAACTCGGTGGCGGCATTCCCGAAGACATTGTCACGATCATCGTGGCGGGATTTGCGGTGGCTGGTGCGCTTGCCTTCGGCCTCGGTGGCCGGGAATGGGCGGCGCGCAAGCTCGACCAGATGGACAATGATCTGGGCGGCGGAAGTGCTTCGGCACCAACGCCCAAGCGCCGCAAGGCGGCTGCTCCCAAGAGCGACGATCCGCTGCCTCCGGGCGCATAGGCAAAGCTATAACGAGACCCCAAGGGGACGCAGGATCGGGGCGCGAGGCGAAAGCTCTCGCGCCCCTTTTCGTTTCTGCTACGCTGGCCTTCACCAAGGGAGAAGACAGCGATGAGCGAATTCGGTTTCGAAAGCACGGCGGACGATGTTCTTGAAGGCAAGGACCTGTCGGGCCGCACAGCCCTCGTGACTGGCGGCTATTCCGGCCTGGGCCAGGAAACCGCGCGTGCAATGGCCGCCAAGGGCGCACACATCATCCTGTCCGGCCGCGATGCGACCAAGCTGTCCGCCGCCGCAGATGCCATCGCGGAACAGACCGGCGCGAAGGTGGACACGCTCAAGTGCGACCTCGCCTCGCTCGACAGCATCCGCAAGGCAGCAGCCGAGGCGAACGAGCGCTTCGAGAAGATCGACCTCCTGATCAACAATGCCGGTGTCATGGCCTGCGACCAGGCGAAGACGGCCGACGGTTTCGAAATGCAGTTCGGCACCAATCATGTTGGCCATTTCCTGTTGACCAATCTGCTCGTTCCGCTCCTGGAAAAGGGCGATCGCCCGCGCATCGTCAACCTTTCGAGCCGCGGTCACCACATCGCTCCGGTCGACTTCGACGATCTCCATTTCGAGAAGCGCGAATACGACAAGTGGGTCAGCTACGGCCAGTCGAAGACCGCCAACGTCCTGTTTGCAGTGGGCCTCGAAAAGCGTCTCGGCGACAAGGGCATCCACGCCTATTCTCTGCACCCCGGCGGGATCATGACCAACCTCGGCCGCCATATGAGCGACCAGGACATGGCCGACCTCATGGAACGCATCCGCAAGAACGCCGAACAGAGCGGCGAAACGCCGGAACCGTTCAAGACCATCCCACAAGGCGCCGCGACCACCTGTTGGGCCGCCACGGCGGACGAACTGGAAGGAAACGGCGGTCTCTATTGCGAAAATTGCCATGTCGCCGACCAGGACGACGAGAGCACTGGTGGCGGCGTGCGCAGCTATGCGATCGATCCCGAGAAGGCCGACCGCCTCTGGTCGATGAGCGAAGAAATGGTCGGCGAAAGCTTCGCTTACTAGGCGAGGCCAGCGACGAGGCCTTCGCCGAGCCAGCGGCCCAGCATCGCGCCAGCGGTCTCGACGGCGCGATCCTGGCCGATCGCCGAGACCATCTTCTGACAAGCGTCTCCATAGGGTGCTCCGGCCAGCATGGCCGAGAGCGCGTCACCCTCCACTTCGGGAACGAGGAGGAAAACGGGGCGCTCGCCCTCGCGCCAGACGATGGCGGTCGAAGCTTTTTCGAGCAGGACAATCTCGGCTTGCCCCTCGGTGGCTTCCAGCGAGGACCATAGCGCCTTGAGGTCGTGGCGCACGGTGCGCACGTCGATGCCCGGCACGAAGTGGAAGACCATTCGCTCCCAATCGATGTCGGTGAAATCCGCCGCCGCTTGCGCAAAGTCCGTCATGTCCAGCGCGGTGGAATTGGCCGCGACGAAACTCGTGTGCATTGCCCATTCCAGCCAAGCGAGTTCCGCGACCTCGGGATCGTGCGCGAAGAGATCGGCACAGGTCTCGCAAAATCCCCGGCCGGCCAGGTCGAGTGTCCAGCCCGAAGGCGGCGCGGTGATGAGATGATGCGCCGCTGCGCGCGCGAAGCTGGCTTCACCAACCAGCCGCTCGGTCCGCTCGAAGGTCGACCGCAGCGCCTCCACCAGGGAGGTTCGGTAATTGTTGCGATAGATCTCCAGTCCGGCAGCCTGACTGGACGTCCAGTCGGCGGGAACGGATCGCTCCTCGTCGAGCAGGCAGTCCATCATTTCGGCCTGCCGTTCTGCAAGCGAGATCATGCCACCCTCGCGCGGCCACTCTCGGACGATATCGCCCTCGCCCGATCGAGTTCGGACAATAGATTGCAGAGTGGCGGGATGCCGTCGTCGCGCTCGATCATGGTGGCGACCGGTCCGGTCCTTGCCACCGCGTCTTCATAAAGCGACCAGACTTCGTCGCAGACTTCACGGTCGTGCGTGTCGATCACGATGGGGCGATCCTCGGTTGCCGGGGTGTGACCCGCCAAGTGGATCTGCCTGACACGGTCCAGCGGAAGCCCGGCAATATACTCGGCGGCGGAATAGCCATGGTTCTGCGCGCTGACATAGACGTTGTTGACGTCCAGCAGCAGGTAACAGCCGGTCCGGCGCGTCATCCGGGAAAGGAACTCCCATTCGCTCATCTCGTCCTCGGGGAAGGTGAGATAGCTCGAAGGGTTTTCGAACAGCATCGCCCGACCTAGCTTCTCCTGCGCGCGATCGATGTTCTGGCACACGACGTCCAGCGCCTCGCCTGTCAGGGGCAGCGGCAGGAGATCGTGTGAGTTGTGGGCGCTCGTCCTGGTCCAGCACAGGTGATCGGAGACCCAGAGCGGGTCGATCCTTTTTGCCAGCGCCGCGAGCCGATCCAGATATTCCCCATCAAGCCCATGCGCGGATCCGACCGACATCGAGACGCCGTGCAGAAGCACCGGATAGCGCTCGCGGATGTCCCCAAGGATACGCAGCGGCTTGCCGCCTTCCACCATGTAGTTTTCCGAGATCACCTCGACGAAATCGACCGGCACCTGGGTTTCAAGAAAGTCGGCATAATGCGTGCGCCGCAGGCCCAGGCCGAAACCGTGAAATGGCTCGATATCGCTCATGAGGGAGCCTCCGTGAGGGGGATGGCGGCCCGGCGAGGGACGTGGGCGGAAGAAGGGGCCGGTTTCCGCCGCTGCCGGGCCGCCAAACAGGTTGGACGTCAGCCGATGTCGCCGATAGTGCCGCCCTTGGTCAGGCATTCACCGGCTTTCATTGCCTTGAAGCCGTGGCCCTTGCATTCGTTCTGGCCCTTGCAGGCGTTTTCGCTGGTCGCGCAGTCGGCCTGGCCTTTGCAGCTATGCACGCCATAACAATGGACCACATCGTCCGAATTGATGGCTGCGCCGCTGCTGCCTGCGGGGGCGGGCGCGGCAAATGCGCTCATCGAACTGAGAGCGAAAGCAGCCGCTGCAGCGGCGGTTGCAGTCTTGCGGGTTGCGATTGTCATGGCATCCATTCCTTGTGATCCTGATCGTGCATCGGTGCACACTGGATCGTTCGCGCCGGACATGGCGGCGGTTACAGCCGAAAAAATTTTCGCAATTCCGTAACCGCGCGGCGATCGCTCCCGAATGACAGGCCAGTTCCGGCGACAATCGCCCGGACGCATCATTCGAGAGAGACTTGCCATGAACAGCCAATCGATCGCCCGCCTTGCCGGGCTCGCCCTGACCGCCGGTATAGCCACCACCATGGTCGCCACCCCTGCTGCCGCGCAGAAGCGCCCCGCGATGGAAAAGTGTTACGGCGTCGCCAAGGCTGGCGAAAACGACTGCGCCGCCGGACCAGGCACCAGCTGCGCCGGTACATCGACCCGCGATTACCAGGGCAATGCATGGAAGCTGGTCAAGAAGGGCACCTGCGAAACGATCAAGACCGCCAAGGGCAAGGGTTCGCTGACCGCGATCAAGCGCTGAGCCCTACTTCCCGTCCTTCCCCTACCGGCCAGCCGACAGGTGACGCATGCAGAGAGTGTTGACCCCCTACGACCGCTTGACCGACTGGCTGGCCTCGCGCCTGCCGGAAAGCCTGGCGCTGCTGCTTACCCGAGTCGCGCTGGCCGGGATTTTCTGGAGATCAGGACGGACCAAGGTGGAGGAAGGCAGCGCGCTGTCGATTACTGACAACGCCTATTTCCTGTTCGAGTACGAATACACCGGCCTGCCCATTCCCGCCGATATCGCGGCGCCCATGGCGACCTATGCCGAGCACCTGTTTCCCATCTTGCTGGTGCTCGGCCTGCTCACCCGCTTCGCCGCCTTATCCCTGCTGGTCATGACGCTGGTGATCCAGTTCTTCGTCTATCCCGACGCATGGTGGACGACGCACATCGTGTGGGTCGCCCTGGCAGCCGTCCTGATTTCACGCGGCGCCGGCGCCATCTCGCTCGATGCGCCGCTCGCCTCGCGGCGGGCCAAATGATAGCAGGATCGGGGGAGGACGCGCGATGATCGCCGATGAAGCCACGATGGCGCAGATGATGGCCGCCTCGCAGAACGGCGACCGCGAAATGTACCGCGCGCTGCTGTCCGAAATCCACCTGTGGCTCGAACGCTATTTCAGGAAGCGCGTGGCCCCCGCGCAGCTCGACGATCTGGTGCAGGAAGTCATGATGGCAGTGCATACCAAGCGCGCCACCTGGGACCCGACGCGGGCCTTCTACCCCTGGCTCGCCGCGATCGCGCGGTATCGCTGGATCGATCACTTGCGCAAAGTCTATCGCAGCGCGGAAGACGAGCTTGGCGATCACGACGCGCCAGAGGACAGCGAGGAAGAAGCCGTCATGGCCCGCATGAGCCTCGAGCGGCTGTTCGTCCACCTCCCCGACAAGCAGGCCGAGGTTATCGAGTTGGTCAAGATCGAAGGGCTGACCATCTCCGAAGCTTCCGCCAAGACCGGCCAGAGCGAAAGCCTGGTCAAAGTGAATATCCATCGCGGACTGAAGAAACTGTCCGCGCTCGTAGAAAAGGCCGAATGACAATGAATCGGGTCCCTAATTCCCTGATCGACGATCTGGCGGGCGATCTTGCCCCCGTGACGCCGATCCGGCTTTCGCACGGCATCGCCCTGGTGGCGTTGTCGGCCATCGCCACCGTGATACTCGTCGAATTGGTCGACGGTCTTTGGCGCGGCATCGTTTCCGGCCAAGCGTCGGGGGTTTTCTTCATCGCCAACGGAATGCTCGGCATGGTCGGAGCGGCAGCGGCCCTGGCTGTCTTGCGCATGGCCAGCCCGCGCGTCGGCAACACGCATGAAGGTGCGCGCTGGTCGTCCGCCATGCTGGTTCTCCTGCCGCTGACTGCATTGGCCATGCTGGGCGCTGGCGGTCTGTTTTCCGCACTGTCCAGCGATCCCTACGGGTTCCACTGCTTCTTGGCAGGTGCCGCATCCGGGTTGGTTACGGCAGGGACCCTGACACTGTGGCTGCGCCGCGGCGCACCGGTCTCACTGAACGCAGCGGGTACCTACACCGGCATCGCAGCCGGCGCGATCGGCAGCTTCGCCTATGGTCTCGCGTGCCCTATCGATACGATCGACCACCTCGGCATCTGGCACATCGCCCCCGTCGCACTGATGGCGATGGCCGGACGATTGGCGATACCGCCGCTGGTCCGCTGGTAAGGGTCTTTCGTCTAGCTGCAGCTTGCCAAGCGGCGTGCGCCTCGGCAGTCCTCCTGCCAACAGGAGGGAATACCCATGAAGACATTCGCCGCCGCCATCGCCCTTGCCGCTGCATCGGCCCTGCCCGCAGCCCCGCTGCTAGCGCAAGACGCTGCCGAGACACCCGCCACCCCCGACTGGGTCGAGACCAGCAATGCCTACACCCAGAAGGCAATCGCGCTGCAGGCGAGTTTCTTTCCCACCGGCGCGTCGTCGGCTGGCTACGAACAGTATGACGGACTGGTCAACGACATGTCGCTCGACCGGGACGAACGCTATGTCGCCGCCTCGCGCGCGCTGATCGCGGAATACGAAGCGGCCAAGCAGGTCGAAACCAATCCTTACGTGCTGCAGGACCTCCAGATCCTGATCAACTCGCTCGAAATGGACAATGAGCGCATCGAGCTGAGCAATCGCGAAATGCTCGAGTTTGCCGAGGTCGGGCAGGGTATGTTCGGCAATATCGGCCAGCTATTGTCCGACCAGACCGCAGAGCATCGCCGCGCCAAGGCACTGGAACTCCTGCAGCGCTACACGGGAATTTGGCCCGACACCCAGCCGATGACCGAACTGGCCAAGGCCCGCTTCGAAGCGAGCCGCGGCGATGGCAAGATGGGGCCCTACCGCGTCGAGGTGGAGGAATCGGTCGGCAAGATTCCGACATTCGTCGCCGGTATTCGCGACCTCTTCGCCAAGTACGAGATCGAAGGCGCGGACGAGGCCCTCGATGCGATGGAAGCCCAGCTGACCGATTATGGAACGTGGACCACCAAAACCGTGGTCCCCGCCGCACGCACCGATCCGCGCCTGCCGGAAGAACTCTATGCCCTGCGCCTGCGCGAGGTCGGGATCGACATGGACCCGCGCGAAGCGATGAGCCAGGCCCGCCGGGGCTTCTACGAAGTGCGTGCGCAGATGGAAGCGCTCGCCCCGCAAATCGCTGCGAAATACGGCTGGGAAGATACCGACATGGCCTCGGTCATGGCCGGCCTCAAGGCGATGACCATCCCCAATGACGAGATCGAGGACTTCTACCGCGAAGTGAACGCCAAGCTGGAAGCCCAGATCCGCGCCCACGCCATCGTCTCCCTGCCCGAATACGAGATGAACATGCGCGTGGCGAGCGAGGCGGAAAGCGCTGCGCAGCCCGCCCCGCACATGCGCCCGCCGCGCCTGATCGGGAATACGGGCGAACAGGGCACCTTCGTCCTCACCGTCGGCAATCCGACTGCAAGCGCGGAAGATGCCTATGACGATTTCAACTTCCCCGCCGCCAGCTGGACGCTCAGCGCCCACGAAGCGCGCCCCGGTCACGAAATGCAGTTCGCGGCCCTCGTCGCACAGGGCGTCAGCCTCGCGCGGATGCTCTACGCCTTCAACAGCGTGAACGTGGAAGGCTGGGCGCTTTATGCCGAAGCGGAAATGATGCCGCACGAACCGATCGAAGGGCAGTTCATCGCGCAGCAGTTCCGCCTGTTGCGCGCGGCCCGCGCCTTCCTCGACCCGGCGCTCAACCTTGGCCTGATGTCGCGCGACGAGGCAGAGCGTGTGCTGCGCGAGGAAGCACTGTTCTCGTCCGGAATGACCAAGCAGGAGCTGGACCGCTACCAGTTCCGCATGCCCGGCCAGGCAGGGTCGTATTATTACGGCTATCGCAAGCTGATCGACCTGCGCGTGGAAACCGAGCTGGCGCTGGGTGCGGCCTTCAACGAACGCGCTTTCAACGACTTCCTGCTCAGCCAGGGCATCATCCCGCTCGAACTGATCGCGAAAGCCGTGCGCGAGGAATTCATCCCCTCGCAGAGGGCTGGAGGCTAAGCCTCACAACCAACGCAGGCGCCTGAAGACGACAATCAGCGCGATAAACAGGAAGAGGCACAGCGCGACCACGGCCCAGAATGCGTTGGGATCGTCCATACCGGGCATCCCACCGACATTGATGCCGAGCAGGCCGGTGAGGAACCCCAGCGGCAGGAAGATGCCCGCCACGATGGTGAGCATGTAGGTCGCGTGCTCGCTACTGGCGAGGCTGCGGGCGCGCAATTCGTCCTGCAGGACCAGCGCGCTTTCCTTGCTGATATCGATATCGTCGAGATAACGGCGCAAGCGCGCAATGGATTCGGCAATCTCGCGCCGGTCGTGTTCCTCGAACCAGTAAGGCGCCTCGCGGCTGATCTGCTCCAGTGCCTCGTGCTGCGGGGCCATGTGCCGTTTGAGGCCGAGGCAATTGCGGCGGATAGTGGAAATGCGGCTGAGCATGGCTTCGGCATGTTCTTCCGGATCGTCGTCTTCCAACTCGTCGAGCACGTAATTCATATCGACGATGGACTGGCTCATGCGCGCGATCATGAGTTCCGCCAGCATGGTTATGGTGGCGCCGGCGTCCGGCGGTCCAACTCCGCGATCAAGCATCGCCATGACCTCGCGCGGGGTCTGGAGCGGGTGGCGCCGCAGGGTAATGAGGCGGCGGCCGTCGCACCAGAGCTGCATCGAGATCATGTCCTCCGGCTGCGCTCCGGGATTGAAGTTGATCCCGCGTAGGGTTCCGACAAGCGTTTCGCCCTCGGCAAAGGCGCGGGGACGGTTCTGGTCGCTGGTGAGCAGTTCTGCCGTCGGTTCGGGTACGCCGAGCTGGTCCTGAAGCCACTGCTGAACCCCCGGCCGGTTGCGGCAGATATGGAGCCAGAGGACTTCACCCGGTGCGCGCGGTTGCCAGTCGATCGCTTCCTCCCAGCTGATCGGGCGTGCCCCGCCCTGCCCGTCGAGCACGCGCCCGAAAAGGAGCGCGTTGTCGGTCATTGCGTCATCTGTTGCTTCGCTCATTTGCGTCTCATGCCGCAAGACGCGCTGCCTGTCATTGCTCCTTCATCGAAGGGTCTCTATATCGCCCTCCATGTCTTCCGTACGCCCATGGCGCGATATAGAGCGCCGCAAGTCCCGCCAGATCATGGTCGGTAACGTCGCCGTCGGCGGCGATGCCCCGATTACGGTCCAGACCATGACCAACACCCCGACAGAGGATGTGGCCGCGACCATCGACCAGATCCGCCGCTGCGAGGACGCGGGCGCAGACATTATCCGCGTGTCTTGCCCGACCGAGGAATCGACCGCGAATTTCGACAAGATCACGCGCGCGGCAAACGTGCCGATCGTCGCGGACATCCACTTTCATTACAAACGTGCGCTGGAAGCCGCGGATAAGGGCGCGGCCTGCCTGCGCATCAATCCGGGCAATATCGGCTCTTCCGAACGCGTGGCCGAAGTCGTGCGTGCGGCAAAGGCCAATGGCTGCGCCATCCGCATCGGCGTGAACGCAGGGTCACTCGAAAAGGACTTGCTCGAAAAATACGGCGAGCCTTGCCCCGAAGCGCTGATCGAAAGCGCGCTCGACCACATAAAGCTGCTCCAGGACCATGATTTCCACGAATACAAAGTCGCGGTGAAGGCCAGCGACGTATTCCTCGCGGTCGCGGCCTATCACGGGCTGGCAGAGGCCGTGGACTGCCCGCTCCACCTCGGCATTACCGAGGCAGGCGGCCTGATCGGCGGCACGGTCAAGAGTTCCATCGGTATCGGCAGCCTGCTGTGGGCCGGCATCGGCGACACCATCCGCGTCTCGCTCTCCGCAGAGCCGGAGCAGGAAGTGAAAGTCGGCTTCGAAATGCTCAAGGCATTGGGCCTGCGCACTCGCGGCGTTCGCGTCGTCTCTTGCCCCAGCTGTTCGCGCCAGGGCTTCGATGTGATCCGCACCGTCGAAACGCTCGAAAAGCGTCTCGAACACATCAAGACGCCGATGAGCCTTTCGGTCCTCGGCTGCGTGGTCAATGGCCCCGGCGAAGCGCGCGAAACCGACATCGGCCTCACCGGCGGCGGTTCGGGCAAGCACATGGTCTACCTCTCGGGCGTGAAGAATCACCATATCGAGAGCGAGGACATGCTCGACCACATTGTCCGCCTCGTCGAGGAAAAGGCCGCGAAGATCGAGGCTGGCGAAGCCGAAGCATTCGACCCGCACAAGGTCGCTGCCGAGTGATCCGCACCGGCCTTGCCGTCACGGCGCTGCTCGCCCTTTCGGCTTGCGCGACCGCTTCGGCTGAAACGGCACTGGATCATCCCGAGGCGCGTTCCTTCGCGGTAACGCAGGACCCCGCGGCGCAGGTCGATGCGGCGCTCGCCAGCGCTGCGGCGAATGATACCCACGTCCTAATCGTCATGGGTGCCAACTGGTGCCACGACAGCCGCGCGCTGGCAGGATGGCTGGAAACACCGCGTTTCCGGGAATTGATCGATGCCGAGTACGAACTAGTGTTCGTCAATATCGGAATGCCGCAGACAGGTGACGGGCATAATCTCGAAATCGCGCGGCGCTTCGGGTTGGACGAATTGCCGGGCACTCCCAATGTGCTGGTTATCGATGGGTCCGGCAGGCTGATCAATGCGGAGACCGCGACGGGTTGGCGCAACGCCGCCAGCCGTAGTGAAGACGAAATCTACGACGAGCTAGCCCGCCTCGCCAGCTGACCAAACGCAAAGGAATTCGCCAATGACCCTCGAAACCGACTACCTGGTCATTGGCGCTGGTGCGACCGCACTGTCCTTCGTCGACACGCTGCTGGCGCAGGACGCCGATTGCGATGTCGTCATGGTCGACAAGCATTCAGCGCCCGGCGGTCACTGGAACGACGCCTATTCCTTCGTCGCCCTGCACCAGCCGAGCGCTTTATATGGGGTCGAAGGCGTGCCGCTGGGCACAGACCGGATCGATGAAAGCGGGCCCAACAAGGGCTTTTTCGAGCAGGCGAGCGGTCCCGAAGTCGTCGCCTACTTCCAGTCGGTCATGCGCGATCACCTGCTGCCGACCGGGCGCCTCCGCTATTTTCCCAATTGCGAGTACATTGGCGATCACCGTTTCCGGAATGTGCTTTCGGGGGAAGAGACCGGAGTGACGGTCAACCGCAGGCTGGTCGACACCACCTATTTCGCCACGTCGGTGCCCACCACGCACAAGCGAAAGTTCGAGGTAAAAGAGGGCGTGCGGGTCGAAGTGCCCGGCAAGCTGCCGGACCTATGGCGCGAACCCGAAAGTGTCCCGCATCATTTCGTCATCCTGGGTGCGGGAAAAACCGCGATGGATGCCGGCATCTGGCTGCTCGAAGCGGGCATCGCACCCGATCGTATCACTTGGGTGAAGCCGCGCGAAAGCTGGCTGATCAACCGGACGATCACCCAGCCGGGCGAACAGTTCTTCGAAAGCACTGTGAGCGGCCAGATCAAGCTGATGAAGGCGGCCGCGACAGCCGAAAGCGTGGCTGCGCTCTTCCACCAGCTGGAAAGGGACGGGGCCATGCTGCGCATCGACACCGATGTCGAGCCGGAGATGTTCCACTACGCCACGATATCCGAAGGTGAGGTCGAGCGGCTGCGACTGATCAAGAACGTAGTGCGCAAGGGTCGGGTCCACGAGATCGAACCCGGCAGGATGGTTCTTGCCGAGGGCGAGGAAGCGGTCCCCGAAAATACGCTGTTCATCGACTGCACGGCGTCTGCCGTCAGTCCCAAGCCGGTCCACCCGCAGTGGGAGGAAGGCAAGATCACGCTCCAACTGCTCCATGTCCCGCTGGTGACGCTCAACGCCGCGGTTTCGGCTTTCGTCGAGGCCAATTTCGAAACCGACGAAGAAAAGAACGCGCTGTGCAAGCCGGTCAGCTTCGTCGACAATATCGATGGCTATGCCGGAACGCTGCTCGGCACGGGCATGAATCGCTTCCTCTGGGCGAGCAATCCCAAGGTCTCTGCCTTCCTCGCGCAATCGCGGCTCGATCCGGGCGCGCCGACCGTGCGCTGGCTGAAAGAAAATGCGCCCCAACGGCTCGCAGTCGCTGCCGAGATGCCTGCCGCGACGATGGCCGCCATGCCCAACCTGCGGCGCCTGGCTGCGAGAGGTTAGGCGCGTTCCCTATGACGCTGGGATCGGTCCGGGAGGCTCGTCGGCACGCAACCAACCCGTAATCGAAAAGCGTAGGCCCGGCGCGTAAGGTGTAACGCAACTCACGGAATGGGGCTGGGGGACGGTAAAGATATTCAGCGCGTTGAAACTGGGACGAAAGGCATGCTCGACATCGCCGTTTTCCGCCCAGAACTGCAACAACCCGCCCCAGTCAGTATCCCAGGTCTCGGTGAAATTCAGGACATAGGCTGCCCTGCGTTTCTCGCTGCTTTGTGCATCCGTATGATATTTAAGGAATTGTGTAGGACGGAAAAGGGTAGCCTGTGCATCCGCCCACTTGATGTCCTCACAGCCGGTCAGAGTGCGCGCGAAGTCAAGGAACGCCTGGCTATTTATGAATTCGTACACGGGAAAAAGCGGCATTGGCGGGATCTTGGGAGAAAAGTACGCCGCCAATAGCGGATAATAGTTGTAGATGAACTGATAGCTGGTGCGTGCTCTCTGGTATACACCCTGCTGGATATGGGCGGCCTCTTCCTGCCTAAGCTGGCGTAGCCGCGTCGGGTGCAGCTGGTGAACATCGCCCCCCTCGTTGAACGTCAGCCACCAATCCAGCTCCGCGAGCCGTCGATGAATCTCTTTGGCGGTTGCGTCTGTAAAAATGCGGGGAACATGCAGACGATTGGCTCGCGAATAGTCTGACGCGAGAGCCGATGGATCGTTGTCCGGATTCAACTGGAATTTCATATTGGTAACCCATCGCAGAAAGCTGGCAGTCGGAGCATGTTGTTCGCCAGGCGCCAATCTGGCATCTGTCAGCGTGTAATGCACAATATCGACGATGTCCTCTCCGATCCCCTCTGGCTTCCTCATAATTATGACCCGCAGTCGGATCGCATTCAATTCTTGCTGATCCCGATCGCGGCCCGCGAGAAACTCACGTTCCTCGCAGATTTCAAGCCTGAGAGTGACATGTCAACCTGCTGGATTTCCGGCGAGACATTGCGTGCGGCATCTATCGACAGCGTCCCTGTCCATTTCATTTTTCACAGTGCCTTTTGCCGGTCTACATTGCTCGTAAAGGCACTCGGCGAATTCGAAAACTCGAGCGGATTGAGCGAACCGATGATCGTCAATGCGCTCCAATCTCAGGCGAAAAACGACAAGGCTTTGTCCCTGATTCCGTCAGTCATCGCCTTGCTAGGGCGTCCGGTACACGGCGAGAAGACCGTAATCGTGAAACCATCGAATTTCGCCAACGGGGTCATACCTGCCTTGCTCGAAGCGGACCCAAGCTCCAAGGCGGTGATCATTTACGGATCATTACGCGAGTTCCTTCAATCCGTCGCCAAAAAGGGACTGGAAGGCCGACTGTGGGCGCGAAAACAGTTGGCACACAATCGCAATATCATTCCGGTATCCCTTGGATTGGACGAGCGCGCGTTCTACGAATTGAGTGATTTGCAGGCGGCTGCACTAACCTGGCTGTTTCATATCCGACAATTCCACTCGCTGGTCCAAGCTCAATCGTCACGTTTCCGTACTTTGCCTTCCAGCGAATTCTCCGAGCGCAAGGTTGATAGCCTGAACGCAGCGGCCGATTTCTTCGAGATACCGGACGCGGCTGGTAATGCGATGCGCGTTGCTGGCGGCAGCTTGTTTGCGTCTCACGCCAAGCTTGGCGGAGACTATGAAGCCATCATGGCCAAGCAAGATGCCGAAGCCCGTAGCAAGGTAACCGAGGAGGAAATCGATATTATTGCGGGTTGGATCGATCTCATCCTTGGCCAATTAGGCGTGAGCCTACCGCTTCGAGCCAAGCTAATCTGAAAAGGCCTGGCTGTATTCTCCACGTCGTTCATCACGCAGACTACATGGCACCCGCGCCCACACGCGGGACGTTCCGCTTCGACAAATACATGGCGGTGATGGAAGCCTTGCGGACGAGCGGCTATCCGCTCACCGAACACGCACCCCCGCCGATGCCCCGCCGCTGGCTGGAAGCGATCCACTGTCCCGACTATGTCGAGGAAGTCTTCACCGCTAGCGTGCCGCAAGTGAAGGAACGCCGCATCGGCTTTCCCGTCACGCCGCATATCTCCCAGCGCGTGCAGCATACCAACGGCGGCACATGGCTCGCCGCCCAACTGGCGAAGAAGCACGGATATGCGGCGAACTCGGCTGCGGGGAGCCACCACGCGCTCTACGACACCGGGGCGGGCTATTGCGTGTTCAACGACCTAGCCGTGGCCGCGAACCGGTTGATCGCGGAAGGCGATGCGGAGCGGGTGCTGGTCATTGACCTCGACGTCCACCAGGGCGACGGGACTGCCAGCCTCACCGCACTGCGCGACGACATCTTCACCCTCTCGGTCCATGCGGAAAAGAACTTCCCGGTGCGCAAGGCCCGCTCCAGCCTCGACGTGCCGCTTGCCGACGGGATCGACGATGATGGCTTCCTCGAAGCGCTCGACAGGCATTTGCCCCGGGTTTTCGAGAGTTTTGCGCCCGACATGGTGCTCTACCAGGCAGGCGTGGACGTGCATGACGACGACCGGCTCGGTCGGCTGGCGCTTACCGACACAGGGATCGAAAGGCGCGACCGCTTCGTGGTCGGGGAGGCGCGGCGACGCGGCCTGCCGATCGCCAGCGCACTCGGCGGCGGATACGGCAAGGATCCGCGTGAGGTCGGGCAGCGCCACGCCCGCTCGATGATCACCTGCGCCGACACCAATGCGCGATTCGAACGTTCATTTCCCGTAAGCCTCGGCTGTGATATGGATGGAGCAGGATGAAACGCCGCGATCTTCTCAAGGGCACTCTTGCCGCCGGCGCCGCAGTGGCGCTGCCGACACGCCTGTTTGCCCAGGTCAATCCGACGGCCTCGCGCGACCGGCAGCTGATCGCCATCGCGCGCGACCAGCTGGGCCGTGTCGGTGCAGGCATCTGGAAGAAGGATATCGTCGGCATTGCCGATTTCGGCCTCCATTCTGCCAACCAGCGCTTCCATTTCGTCGATCTCGACAACGAACGCGTCGAAAGCTTTTTCGTGACGCACGGCACAGGGTCGGACGGCGAACACGACGGCTGGCTCAAACGGTATTCGAATATCGAAGGTAGCGAGGCGACCAGTCGCGGCGCCTACATGACGCGCAGCTGGTATCGCGGGCGCTACGGCACCTCGATCAGGCTCGACGGGCTCGATCCGACCAATTCGAACGCACTCCCGCGCGCCATCGTCATGCACCCGGCCGAATACGCTCGTCCGGAGCATATCGCACGCTGGGGCAGGCTCGGCCGCTCGAACGGCTGCTTCGCCCTTGGCCCCGATCAGTTCGCCAAGGTCCTGCTGAGCCTGAGCGGCGGACGCCTGCTCTATGCGGAAAGTCTCGGCATCCAGGCCGACGGCAGTCGCCGCACCCCGCCGATCGCGCAGACCGACCTGATCCGCAGGCCGGGCGGCGGCACTTTCGAACGCGCCAACCCCGGCCTGTTCTGATCCGAATTAGCTGATTTGCATGTCGTCGATGATCTCGACGGCTTCTTCACTCGTCTTGCGCGCACGATCCGACTGGCGCGGGGCGTCCAGCGCTGCCAGCACCGGCGCATCGCGATCGTAGAGGTCCTTGAAGGTCTTGAGATTGCCGTCGACGTCGGTCGCCATCGTGAAATAGGTGATGTAGACCGGCCACTGCTTCTTCATGGCATAGCGCGTGTATTCCCCGCTGCCGGTGATTTCCGAAACTTCCTCGATGATCGCCGGGAATTCGTCCTTCGAACTCGCATTGCCAAGCAGCGACATGGTCATGGCCAGTTCGCGGGCACCCTGCACACGGATGCAGCCATGGCTGAGCGCGCGGTTTTCATTGGCGAACAGGTGACGGCTCGGCGTGTCGTGCAGGAAGATCGCGTGCTCGTTGGGCATGTCGAGCTTCATCAGGCCGAGCGCGTTCTGCGGGCCAGGCTGCTGCACCACGGTGACCCAGCCATTCGAGCCCTTGGTCGCCTTGTAACCTGCGCTGCGGGCCCAGCCGGGATTGTTCAGAACCTTGGCGCCAAGGCCTTCGCCCTTCACAATCGACTGCGGCACGGTCCAGGTCGGATTGTAGATCACCGCCTCTACCATTTCCGCAAGCTGCGGGGTTGCCGTGCGGCCGGGCTTGCCGACCACGGTGCGATAGCTCTTGATGATGCGTCCGTTGACCGTGAGGCGGAGCATGAATTCGGGCACATTGGTGACCAGATACTGCTTGCCGAGGTCCTGCGGCAGCCAGCGCCAGCGATCCATATTCGCCCGGATCAGCTTGATCCGTCCGGCATCCGTTTCCGAAGCCAGTTCGTCACGCAAACGCGCGTAGTCGGGATGCACCGGGTTGAGGCCGTCGAGAGTGCCGGCGATGTCGCCGCTCGCCAGAGCATCTTCGAGGAGCTTCCACGTGGGCATGCGGTCGGCGTCGGGATCGACGACGAACCACTGGCGGCGCGATTCCATCGGCGTGCGGCCATCGCGCAGGTCTTCGACCAGCCAGACAAAGATTTGACTGGCCAGCGCATTCACTTCGGCACCGGGACCATTCGCAGTAAGCAGCGCGCTCAATTCATCGGCGCGATAATCGGCGGGGTTGAGGCCTTCGGCTGCGATGTTCGGGATGTAGGCCAGCAGGGTTTCGACCTGCTCGAGCGTCCATTCGCCTTCGAGCGAGGGTACTTCCTGCACCACTTCGCCACCCTGCATGCGGATATCGCCGAAGGCTTCTTCGACGCTCTGCGCGTTTGCGGGCGCGTCCTGGGCGGCCGGCTGCGTGCGTTCGGCAGGCAGCAGGCTTTCCGGAGCACCGTTCTGCGCCTGTGCAGTGCCGGAAAGAAGAAGCGCACTACTCGCGCCAGTCAGAAGAAGAGTACGAAGTGTCATTAATCCCACCATTTGGCGATTGCAGTCACGCGCTGCATCCGCCGTGTTTCTAGCAAATGTTTGCATCCTTATCCACGCCATCTGCTTGCCTTATGCTGAACCATGATGACGTGCAGGCCGCAGGCGCATATGCGTGGAGCGATGACCCGCCACCATGCCTTCCTGCCCATCCTGGCGGCCATGCTTGCCGTGGCAAGCCTGTCCCTGATGGATGCGTACATGAAGAGCGCCGCGCTTGCTCTGGGAGCGTTAACGGCTGCGTGGCTACGCTCGGCCCTCGGGACGGCGATCGCGCTGCCGTTGTGGCTTGGCCGCGGTGGGAAACGGCCTCGGCCGGAAGTCCTGCGCCTTCATATCCGGCGCGGCGTCATTTCCACCTTCATGGCGCTCACATTCTTCTATTCTCTGACCAAGTTGCCGATTGCCGAGGCCATTGCGATCAGCTTCATCGCGCCTTTGATCGCGCTTTATCTGGCGCGGCTATTGCTCGGCGAGGTCATCCGTAAATCGGCCATCGTCGCTTCGGCGTTCGGCTTCGCAGGGACGCTGGTGATCGTCGGCGGAAAGGTGGGTCGCAACGATTTCGATAGCGATGCGGCGCTTGGGCTGGCGGCGATCCTCGTGTCCGCCCTGCTCTATGCCTACAATTTCATCCTGATCAGGCGGCAATCGCAAATGGCCGGTCCGGCCGAGATCGCGGTCTTCCACTCGGGAGTTTCGGTAGTGCTGCTGGGATTGGCGATGCCTTTCGCCTTCAATCTGCCCGACGCACGGATCTGGTTCGACCTGGCCATGGCAGCACTCCTGACCGTTGCAGGCGCGATGGGAATGGCGTGGGCCTATGCCCGCGAAGAGGCGCAAACGCTCGTACCGCTGGAATATTCGGGGTTTCTGTGGGCCTCGTTATTCGGCTGGCTGTTTTTCCAGGAAGAGGTGACCGCAACGACCCTGCTCGGCACGGCCATCATCGTCGTAGCCTGCCTGATAGCGGCGCGGCGCAAGCCCAAGCAGCCGGCCCAGGCGGCGCTTTAGCGCACGGCGACGACCGGGGTTTCCGCCTGTTCGGTGGCCTGTGCGTCGGTCCCGGCAAACGAGAACGCAGCCGTGAAGCATCCTGCCACGCCGAGCGCGGCGACCATGACCGCTAGCTTGAGAGTACGGCGCGAAGCTGGTTGCGTCTTGTCGAGGGCTTTCATTTCAGACTCCATTTCGGGCTTCGCGCTCCTGCCTTGCTGCCGAGCAGCGACTTTGCCCTAATTTTGCCTTAATAAGCCCCGAAGCGCCGTTTTTGTTCCCGATCAGACGTTTTGACGAGGCTCTGGGCCTTGATTTTTTGCCGTCTTCGGCGCAGGTGCGCGGCACATTGTGCCCGTCCGTCCATTGGTCGGGAAAGGCCCATTTCTAATACAAGGAAGAATGCCCGCATGACTCAGGTCGGCCAGGACACGCTCGGAACTCGCTCAACCCTCACGGTAAACGGCAAGGACTATGCCTATTATTCCTTCGCCAAGGCTGCCGAGAAAATCGGCGATGTCTCGAAGCTCCCGTTCAGCCTCAAAGTCCTGCTGGAGAACATGCTCCGCTTCGAAGACGGCGGCTTCACCGTTTCGACCGACGATGTGCAGGCGATTGCCGACTGGCAGAAGAACCCGGCTACCGGCAAGGAAATCCAGTATCGCCCGGCGCGCGTCCTGCTGCAGGATTTCACCGGCGTTCCATGCGTGGTCGATCTCGCCGCAATGCGCGATGCGATCAGCAAGCTTGGCGGCGACACTGCGAAGATCAATCCGCAGGTCCCGGTGAACCTCGTGATCGACCACTCGGTCATGGTCGACGAGTTCGGCCACCCCAAGGCATTCGAGCAGAACGTCGAACTCGAATACGCTCGCAATGCGGAACGCTACGACTTCCTCAAGTGGGGTTCGAAGAGCTTCAAGAACTTCACCGCAGTGCCTCCCGGCACCGGCATCTGCCACCAGGTGAACCTCGAATACCTCGGCAAGGGCGTATGGAACAGCGAAGGCACTGACGGACAGCTGGTCGCCTATCCCGACACCTGCGTCGGCACCGACAGCCACACCACCATGATCAACGGCCTCGGCGTGCTGGGCTGGGGCGTCGGCGGCATCGAAGCCGAAGCCGCCATGCTCGGCCAGCCGATCTCGATGCTGATCCCCGAAGTCGTCGGCTTCAAGCTGACCGGCGCAATGGCGGAAGGCGTGACCGCAACCGACCTCGTGCTGACCTGCGTCCAGATGCTGCGCGAAGTCGGCGTGGTCGGCCGCTTCGTCGAATTCTACGGCGAAGGCGTTGCCAACCTCACCCTCGCCGACCGCGCGACCATCGCCAACATGGCCCCCGAATATGGCGCGACCTGCGGCTTCTTCGGCATCGACGACAAGACGCTCGAATACATGCGCCTCACCGGCCGCGACGAGGAAACCATCGCGCTGGTGGAAGCCTATTCGAAAGAACAGGGCATGTGGTTCACGCCCGAGAACGAGCCGGTCTTCACCAAGACGCTCGACCTCGACATCTCCAAGGTCGTCCCCAGCCTCGCCGGCCCCAAGCGCCCGCAGGACCGCGTCGCGCTTCCCGATGTGGACGAGCTGTTCAACACCGATCTCAAGACGATCTACAAGAAGGATGCGCCGGTCCGCGTCGCTGTCGATGGCAAGGACCATGACATCGGTGACGGCGACGTGGTCATCGCGGCTATCACCAGCTGCACCAACACCTCCAACCCCGACGTGCTGATTGCCGCCGGTCTCGTCGCCAAGAAGGCGCGCGAGAAGGGCCTCCAGCCCAAGCCGTGGGTGAAGACCAGCCTTGCACCCGGTTCGCAGGTGGTCACCGACTACCTCGTGAAGTCCGGCCTGCAGGACGATCTCGACGCCATGGGCTTCGACCTCGTCGGCTATGGCTGCACGACCTGCATCGGCAACTCGGGCCCGCTCGCGCCGCCGATTTCCAAGGCGATCAACGGCAACGATATCGTCGCCGCATCGGTCCTTTCGGGTAACCGCAACTTCGAAGGCCGCGTATCGCCCGATGTGCGCGCCAACTTCCTCGCTTCGCCGCCGCTGGTGGTCGCCTATTCGATCCTCGGCACGGTCACGACCGACATCACCGAAACCCCGCTGGGCCAAGACCAGGACGGCAACGACGTGATGCTGGCCGATGTCTGGCCGTCGAACGAAGAAGTGCGCGAACACCGTGCCGCCAACATCGACCGTCAGATGTTCCTCACCCGCTATGCCGACGTCTACAAGGGCGACGAGCACTGGCAGGCGATCAAGGTCGATGCTTCGGACACCTACACCTGGAACCCGACCAGCACCTATGTCGCCAGCCCGCCCTATTTCGAAGGCATGGGCATGGAGCCGGCTCCGCTGACTGACATCACCGATGCGAAGCCGCTTGCCATCCTCGGCGATTCGACCACTACCGACCACATTTCGCCGGCCGGTTCGATCAAGGAAGATTCGCCCGCAGGCGAATACCTCAAGAGCCACCAGGTCTCGAAGTCGGACTTCAACTCCTACGGCTCGCGCCGCGGCAACCACGAAGTCATGATGCGCGGCACATTCGCCAACATCCGCATCAAGAACGAAATGGTCCCGGGCGTGGAAGGCGGCATCACCACCTACAAGGGTGAGCAGATGCCGATTTACGACGCGGCGATGAAGCACAAGGCCGACGGCACGCCGCTGGTTGTCATCGCGGGCAAGGAATACGGCACCGGTTCCAGCCGCGACTGGGCGGCCAAGGGTACAATCCTGCTGGGTGTGCGCGCCGTCATCGTCGAAAGCTACGAGCGTATTCACCGCTCGAACCTCATCGGCATGGGCGTGCTGCCGCTGCAGTTCAAGGATGGCGACACCCGCCAGAGCCTTGGCCTCGGCTCGAACGACACCTTCACGATTCTGGGCCTTGCCGACCTCACGCCGGGCCAGGACGTCGAAGTCGAAGTGACGCATGAAGACGGTTCGAAGGCCACCTTCACTGCGCTGTGCCGCATCGATACGGCGAACGAGATGGAGTATTACCGCAACGGCGGCATCCTCCACTACGTGCTGCGCAAGCTCGCCGCATCGTAAGCCGGTTATCGCAGGGGCGCGGATAGGAGATTGCTCGCTCCGTGCCCCTGCTGACCCGCCTCTCCCGGCTTTTCCAGGCCAAGCAACCGGACCCCAAGGCCGATCCCGCGACCCTTGCGGCGATCGGCGACAACGTCCGCCAGCGCCTGTCGCAAGATGCGCGAGCGGTGGCGAGAGGCGGGGACAAGGCGGATCTCTATCTGCTCCCGGGTTTCCTGACGGCGCAGGAATGTGCGCAGCTGATCGCCACGATCGAAAGCCGCATCCAGCCCTCGAAGCTGTTTTCCGATCGCAAGACGATGGGCGCGCGGACGAGCTCGACCCATTTCTTTTCCAACGAAGCGCCGGAGACAATCGCGCTCGGGCGCAAGATCGACGAGGCGCTCGGCATTAATCGCGCCCATGCGGAGACGATCCAGGGCCAGCGCTATCATGTGGGCGAGCAGTATCTGCATCACCGCGACTACTTCCGCGAGGAACGCCCGCACTGGCAGGACGAGCGGCGTCGTGGCGGGCAGCGCAGCTGGACCGCGATGGTCTATCTCAACAGCGTCGAAGCAGGCGGTGAGACCGAATTTCCCGAGCTCGACCTTCTAGTGACACCTGAGCCGGGGCTGCTGATCGCGTGGGACAATATGACCCGCAAGGGGCGCCCCAATCGCAATACCCGCCATGCCGCCCTGCCTGTCGAGGCGGGTGAAAAATACGTGATTACGCAGTGGTACCGGCAGGAAGAGTGGAGCCGCAACTACCGCTGAGTGCGGAGTGGCTCAGGCCTGCGCGCCCTTCGCGCCGCGCCTCACACGGAAACGGCGGCGACCGAATATGGCCGCTGCGGCCATTCCGAACAGGATCATCATCGGCGGTGCCGGAACTTCGGTGCCGCTGCTGGTGCTGCTCGAGGTGCTGGAGCTGGAACTGGTCGAGCTGCTCGAGGAGGTCGAGCTCGAGGTGCTCGAGCTGGTCGACGAGCTGCTCGAACTGCTGGTGCTCGACGACACGTCCCCACTGGAGGAGCTGGACGTGCTGGTGACATCCCCGCTCGAACTGGAGCTGGAGGAGGACGAGGAAGAGCTGGAGCTCGACGAAGAGCTAGAGCTTGAACTGGAAACATCACCCGAAGTCGAAGTCGAGCTGCTGACATCGCCCGAGGAGGAGGAGGTCGACGTCGAACTCACCTGCCCGGTCGAGGTCGATACCTCTCCGGTGCTGGTCGATGTCGAAGTGGACGTGCTGACCTGGCCGGTCGAGGTAGAAACCTCGCCCGTGGAGCTGCTGACTTCACCGGTCGATGTCGTCGAGGTCACCGAGCCGGTTGACGAGCTGGACGAACTGCCGCCGTTGCTGGTGCTGGTGCTGGTCGACACGTCGATGTCGATGTCGGGGATTTCACCGCCGGTTGTCGTGGTGGAATTGACGACGACATTGCCCCCGCTCGACCCGCCGCCGAAGAAACCTCCGAAAAAGCCGCCGCCGAAGCCGCCGCCATATCCACCGCCGTACCCGCCGCTCGGGATCGAGCGCGATCCGCCACCTACGACAGGCGCGGCCTGCGGAAGCGGTGGAACGGGAACAGGGGCCATGACCACCCGCCGGATGGGAGGGCAGACATTTTCCGGATCGGCAACTGCCGCTTCAGGAGAATCGTAGGGCACGCATTCGATAACGCGTTTCGGGATGACCCGTGCTGCCCGAACCGGCGGCTTGGGCTTGGCTCGCTTGATCGGCGTCGCCTTGATCTGCTTGACCGCCTGGCTCTTGTAGCTGGGAGAATCGGTAACGGGACGCTCGGCGACATGAACTGAGCCGCCCGCGACGAGCGCACCGCCCGCGGCGGTGGCCGACAATTTCGCGAGCGCTCCTTTAACCGACATGTTTGCACTTCCTGTTGCGCGGGTTGGTCCCGCATCGACCGGAAACGCGCGTTATGCGAATCCCCCGATCATCGAATTTACACTCTGCTGTTACCTCTACAAAACTAAATTTTCTGCAATCCTGCGAGGGCGGTGAGAGTGGTGTCCCGCTTTGGAACTGTAAATGCGGCATGCGTTACGCCGGGATTCACTCTTTTAGTCAAACATGTCCGACTGGCTGGCAGGCCCGGGAGGCGTCATGCCAAGGTGGGTCCAGCCGCCATCGTTGAGCATCCGCCCGCGTGCAGTGCGCGCGATCAGGCCGAGCTGGATGAGGTAGGGCTCGATCACCTCTTCCACCGTATCGCGCGGTTCGCTGAGGCCTGCCGCCAGCGTCTCCACGCCCACCGGGCCGCCCTTGTAGGTGGTGGCGATCATGGTGAGATAACGGCGGTCCATTGCATCGAGACCTAGCCGATCGACCTCGAGCCGGGTCAGCGCCTCGTCGGCGACCTTGGTCGTAACTACAGGTTCGCCGAGCACGCTGGCGAAGTCGCGCACGCGGCGCATCAGGCGGCCTGCGACACGCGGCGTTCCGCGCGATCGTCGGGCAATCTCGCGCGCGCCGCCTTCGTCGATGCCCATGCCGAGAAGCCCTGCCCCTCGCGTGACGACCTTGAGAAGCTCGTCCTCGGTGTAGAAATTGAGGCGCACCGGTATGCCGAAGCGGTCGCGCAGCGGCGTGGTCAGCAGGCCCTGACGGGTGGTAGCTCCCACCAGCGTGAAAGGTGGCAAGTCGATCCGCACGCTGCGCGCCGAGGGCCCCTCGCCGATGATGATGTCGAGCGCGCGGTCCTCCATCGCGGGATAGAGCACCTCCTCGACCACCGGATTGAGCCGGTGGATCTCGTCGATGAAGAGGACATCGTTGGGTTCCAAATTGGTGAGCAGCGCGGCCAGATCGCCCGCCTTGGCGATCACCGGTCCGCTGGTGGCACGGAAACCGACGCCCAGTTCCTTCGACACGATTTGCGCCAGTGTCGTCTTGCCCAACCCCGGCGGGCCGAAAAACAACACATGGTCCATCGCCTCACCGCGCCCCTTGGCGGCCTCGATGAAGACGCGCAAATTCTCACGCGCCGCCTTTTGCCCGACGAACTCCTCGAGGCTCTTGGGCCGCAGCGCCGCATCCGGGTCTTCCGGCTGCCGGTCCGGCGAATGGAGGGGGACGGGTTCAGTCAAGCCCTACCTACTTCCTTCAGAACTGCGACGACGCCTAAGAATGCCCATTGAATCATTGGCAGGAAAATCAATCCTAGGGCCGTCGTGCTGCTCTTCGATACAAACCCCATCATGTAGATTTCATAGGCACCGAAAAGCAGCGACGGCAAAAGTGCGATCAGCCAAACTCTCGATTGCAGGCCTTTGTGGGCAACGAAAGCAACGGGAGACATAGCTAGAGCGAAAAAAAACAGCGTAGACAAGCTGAACAGCGACGTCCCAGCCGCCATTTTTTCCATGACGTAAAGCAGGAACAGACCGTAAACTCCTGTTGCTACGATCCCGATTTTGCCAATCAGTGTCAAAACGGGTTCACCGTGTACCCGCGCTGTTGCAGCAGGGCGTGGGCGGTCATGGCGGAGAGCGCCATTTCGACGCCCGGCAGCAGCTCATCCTGCGTCACGCCATAGGCCACCGCGCTCTGGCCGCAGACGATGAAGCGCACGCCTTGTCCGAGCATCACCTGCACCATGTCGGCAGAGGTGTTGTCCGGGCTAGCAAGCAAATCGTTCACTGCCTTGCCATGCACGACCACCGCGATACGGATATTGTCTTCGGGCACGCCGTGGGCGACGTGCATGTTGATGAAACGCGCGGCGCTTTCGAACCCGCGATTGCGCGCGCCCTCGTCGGCCGGCTTGGCGACATCGAAGGCAATCGAGAACTCTGTATCCCCGGGCACTTCGCCGATACCTTCGACCGGCGCGTGCGGACCGAATTGCGCGATTACCGGCCCGGTCTTGAACGCGCTCATATCCTGTGCTGCAACGGGCGCGGCGCATGCGAGCGCAGCAAGTGACGCTGCGCGAAACAGTCTAGTTTCCATTTTCTGTCCCTTCCCAATCCCTGCGACGATACTGGCGGGCCACCAGCGTGGTCGGCGAATACTCCCTCGGCACTCCGACGACCAGCGCGCCCTCTTCAGGCAGGTGGACCCGCGAGCAGCTGGTGAAGAGGCCGTAGTCGATCCACGCCGTGTCACGTGGCCACTCCCCCCTCAGAACCTCGGCCACGGAAACCTGAATCCCGTTGTTCGTTGCCGTTACCGATCGCTGCGGCTTCACTCGCAGCACAATGGCATCCGGCGCAATGTCGTCCGGAAGCTGCGGAAGGAACACGTAGGTTTCGGAAAACACGCCGCGACACGCCGCCGCTGGGGAGGCTGCCGCGAAGGAAGCCGCCATGCCGAGACAGAGCCAGGCCGCTTTCACGAGGCCGCCTTCTTCAATGCGACACGGATGAGGTCCCCCTCGCTCGCGCCTTCGCCCAGTTCGCCTTGCGCCGCAGCCACCGCCCGCGCGGCGATCGCGGGCTTGAAGCCGAGGTTTTCCAGCGCGCTTACCGCATCGGCGCTGGCTCCACCCGCCGGGATCGCCGCCATCGCCGCGCCGCCGCCAGAGGAGGGGAGCGCACCCGCCTTGTCCTTAAGCTCGTTGACGATACGCCCGGCAAGCTTCGGTCCAACGCCCTGCGCCCGCGCGATCGTGGCGGCGTCGCCGTTGGCACAGGCCTGCTGCACCTCGCCGGTCGAGAGCGCCGAGAGGATCGCAAGGCCCACCTTGCTCCCCACACCCTGCACCTGCGTCAAGAGGCGGAACCAGTCACGCTCCGCAGCTTCGGCAAAACCGAGCAGGCGCATGTCGTTCTCTGACACCTGGAGATCGGTGTAGACAGTGCAGGCTTCGCCCTTCTCGCCGAGCTGGCTGAGTGTGCGAGCCGAGCAATGGACCAGATATCCGACGCCCGAGACGTCGATTACCGCCCAGTCGGAACCGGTTTCGTCGAGCAGGCCTTTAAGCTTCGCAATCATGGTTTGTTCTTGCGCTACAAGAATGGCTTGGTCCAGCCCTAGTGGACTTGGCCCCACAGTTGAGACAGGAAGGCAGGCATGAGCTGGAACACTTTCGGACGCGTGCTGCGCTTCACAACCTGGGGGGAAAGCCATGGCCCTGCCATCGGCGCAGTCGTCGACGGGTGCCCTCCGGGGCTGGAACTGAGCGAGGCGGATATCCAGCCGTTCCTCGACGCGAGGAAGCCCGGGCAGAACAAGTTCACCACCCAGCGCCAGGAACCGGACGAGGTCCGCATCCTGTCCGGCGTATTCGAAGGGAAGACCACCGGTACCTCGCTCTCGCTGCTGATCGAAAACAAGGACCAGCGGTCCAAGGATTATTCCGAAATCGCGAATACCTACCGCCCGGGCCATGCCGATTTTGCCTATGACGCAAAGTACGGGTTTCGCGACTATCGCGGCGGAGGGCGCAGCAGTGCCCGTGAAACGGCGATGCGGGTTGCGGCAGGCGCGGTGGCGAGGAAGGCCATCCCGGAGGTAGAGATACTCGCTTATGTCGCGGAGATCGGCGGCGACCGGATCGACCCTGTTAATTTCGACCGCGAGGAAATCGCCCGCAACCCTTTCTGGTGCCCGGATGCCGAGGCCGCAAAGCGATGGGAGGCACTGGTCGACGATGCGCGCAAGGCAGGCTCCTCGCTCGGCGCGGTCGTCGAATGCTTGGCTACGGGCGTGCCAGCAGGATGGGGCGCGCCGGTCTATGCCAAGCTCGACAGCGACCTTGCCGCAGGCATGATGAGCATCAACGCGGTCAAGGGCGTGGAGATCGGCGACGGTTTCGATGCCGCGCGCCTTACCGGCGAGCAGAACGCCGACGCCATGTCACCCGGCGAAAACGGGCCGGAGTTTGCGGCCAACCATGCAGGCGGGATCGCTGGAGGGATTTCAACCGGCCAGCCGGTCGTCTGCCGCGTGGCTTTCAAACCGACGAGTTCGATCCTCACCCCCGTTGCCAGTATCGACCGGCAGGGCGAGGCGACCGAGGTGAGAACCAAGGGGCGGCACGACCCCTGTGTCGGTATCCGCGGCACGCCGGTTGTCGAGGCGATGATGGCGCTGGTGCTGGCGGATCATAAGATGCTGCACCGGGCGCAGTGTGGGTAGCGTTTAGACAATCGCTTGCACCTTCGCTATGCCGCCTGCAGAGACGTGGCAGAGCGGCTGATTGCGGGCGCCACCCGGACGTTGTCTCGGGAGCGCTCAGGGGTCTAAAGGCCCCTCGCGGGTTCGAATCCCGTCGTCTCGCAAAACCCTTCAAACCCTAAGTATTGCGCCCAACACTACGAAACTAGGCCGCGCTCGTCCGGAAGCCTTCCCCAAGTGAAAACCCTCGCAAATTCGCGACCTTTGCTGTGGCTCGTGCTTGCCCTGCCCGGGCTCTGGATGAGCTGGCGCTGGATCGCGACGCCCGATGTTTATGGTTACGGCCATGCGATCGCCGATAGCGGAGACTGGGCAGCGTGGCTTTTATTGCTGACGCTGGCAGTGACGCCGATCCGGCTCGCATTCCGCAAGCAGAAGTGGGCCGTCTGGCTGATGCGGCGGAGGCGGGACATTGGCGTGGCGAGCTTTGGCTATGCTGCGTTCCACACCGCGATCTATCTATGGAAGAAGGCCTCGCTTTCCGCGGTGCTGGCGGAAATGGGCGACGCTTACCTGCTCACCGGCTGGCTGGCCTTCGCGCTGTTCGCACCACTCGCCGCGACATCGAACGACATCGCGACGAGGGCACTCAAGCGGTCATGGAAGACGCTGCACCGCCTCGTCTATCCGGCAGCTGTCCTGGTCTTCCTGCACTGGGTCCTGTCCGCCTTCGATCCGACCACCGCGTGGATCCACGTCGGGATCCTGGTGGCGATCGAGGGGATCAGGATCGTGCTGCAAATGCGTCAGAGAGTGACGTAATTGCGGAAACGGGCGACTTCGGCCTCGTCGACATATTTGCCGATTTCGCGGTCGAATTCGCCCATGTCGGCGTAGGGACGATATTCTTCGAATTCGTGGACCATCTTATCGGTCATTCCGGGGATCAGGCGGATCTGCTCTTCGGTGGCATCGTTGAGATTGACCGGGACGAACACGGTTTCGAGCACGGCGGCGGCTTCTTCGGCCGACAGAGTTTCAAGGAGCTTCGCGTTGAACGCCGTCACGTCGGCATAGGGCTGGCCTGCGACGATGGTGGCAGCCAGTTCGTCGGACACGCCGTCAATGGCAGCAAGCTGCTCGGCAGTCGCGGTGCTGGCGTCGAGGACGCCGGCGGTTTCGGCTTCCGCTTCGACAGTGTCGGTGGCCGCAGTCTCATCGGCAGCAGGTGCGCTGTCTTCGGCGCCCGAGCAGGCGGCAAGAGCAAGGGTGCTGGCGGTGAAGGCAGCGGCGATAGCAAACTTACGCATTTCTAATCCTCTTATTGCGAGGAATTCGCATTAGCAGAAAAGACTTGTCAGCGAAGCGATTTCTGCAACTTTTTCAGCAGGCGCCGCAGTGCGGGTGATCCGTTGCGACTGACCGCCGGCCGAAAGGCTTCGGCCTGCTGCGTCGGAACCCAATCTCTGGTTCAGGTTTTCTGACCTCGAAACAACAGTTTGAAAAGGAAGACACTGCATGCCGCATTTCGCCACACGCGACGGGACCAATATTCGTTATAAGGAACTGGGCGAAGGTCGTCCCGTAATCCTGATCCACGGCTGGCCGCTTTCAGGCGACAGCTGGGATCCGGTTATGATGCATCTCGCCGACAAGGGCATGCGCGCCATTGCCTATGACCGGCGCGGCTTCGGACGCTCGGACCACGCGGCGAGCGGTTACGATTACGACACCTTCAGCGACGATCTGGCAGACCTCATCGCTCATCTGGGCCTCACGGAGAATATCGGTCTCGCCGGGTTTTCCATGGGTGGGGGCGAGATCGCCCGTTATATGAGCCGTCATGGCGGCAAGGGTGTCAGCGCAGCGGCCCTGGTGAGCTCGGTCGTTCCCTATATGCTCAAGACCGACGACAATCCCGACGGCGTGCCGGACGAGACCTTTAAGGAAATGACCAAGGGCATGAAGGATGACTTCCGGGCGTTCTTCATCGATTTCTTCAAGGATTTCTATGGCGTCGGCGGCCCGGGAACTCAGGTCAGCGACGAAGAGCGTCACTGGGCCTGGCTGACCACGATGAAGAGCGCGCAATATGCCACGCTCCAATCGGCCGCGGCCTTCGCCTATACCGATTTTCGGCCGGATCTTCCGCACTTCAAGGTGCCGACGCTGGTCATCCACGGCACCGAAGACAAGACCGTGCCAATCGATGCCACCGGCCGTCAGGTGGCCGAGAAGGTCGAGGGCGCGACGCTGATCGAATACGAAGACGAACCCCACGCTGTCTTCGCCACGGTGACCGACCGGTTGGCTAGCGATCTGGGCGAATTCTTCTCCGCCAACTGATAAGGCTGACAGCCGGAAAAAGGGCTGGCCCGCACTTGCGCGCCAGCCCTTTATTGCGTGAAACGCACGCTAATTGCGTTTATGTTGCACTTTAAGAAAGTTCCATCGAATTGATCGATAATTTCGATGCTCGCAATCGCAACATATCGCTTTTGTGCATCGCAGCACTCCCTATCTGACACTCACGAGTTTCAACCCGAATAACGGAGAAAACCATGGGTATCATCGGAAGCGAAATCAAACCGTTCAACGCCACCGCCTTCCAGGCCGGCAAGGACTTTTTCCAGGTCACCGACGAAGATGTGAAGGGCAAGTGGGCCGTCTTCTTCTTCTATCCGGCCGACTTCACCTTCGTCTGCCCGACCGAACTGGAGAACCTCGGCGAGCAGTACGCCATGCTCCAGAAGATGGACGTCGAAGTCTACGCCGTGTCGACCGACACCCACTTCAGCCACAAGGCATGGCACGACACCTCCGACAAGATCGGCAAGCTGCAGTTCCCGTTCCTGGGCGACCAGAACCACGTCCTCGCACGCAACTTCGACGTGCTGCGTGAAGGCGTCGGCCTCGCCGATCGTGCGACCTTTGTTGTCGATCCCGACGGCGTGATCCAGATCATGGAACAGACCTGCGAAGGCGTGGGCCGCAATGCCAACGAACTGGCCCGCAAGATCAAGGCTGCCCAGTACGTTCGCGCCAACCCCGGCCAGGTCTGCCCGGCCGCCTGGGAAGAAGGCAGCGAAACGCTGGCTCCCTCGCTCGACCTCGTCGGCAAGATCTAAGTCAACACTTCAGGCGGCGCACCTTTCCCCGGCGCGCCGCCCAAGAGCCCGAGTGAACCTCGGGTCGCTGGAAGGTCCGGGGCAATTGCCTCCCCCCCCCGCCCCGGACCTTTTCCATTTCCCATCACCACCGGAGACCGTGCATGCTCGACACCGCAATGAAGCAACAGCTTTCGACCTATCTCGCCAATTTGCGCGAGCCGATCGAACTCGTCGCCTCGCTGGCTGACGACGCCAAGAGCACGCAGACCCGCGAACTGCTGGAAGAGATTGCCGCGCTCCACGATCTGGTCACCGCCAGCTTCGATGGCACCGACGACCGCAAGCCCAGCTTCATCATCCGCCGCGCCAGCGATGCGGAAAAGTGGGTGCGTTTCGCAGGCCTTCCGATGGGGCATGAATTTACCTCGCTCGTCCTCGCCCTGCTGTGGGCCGGGGGACACCCGCCCAAGGTCGATGCAGACCTGATCGAACAGGTTCGCGGCATCGAAGGCGATTTCAATTTCGAGATGTATTTCTCCTTGAGCTGCCACAACTGCCCCGACGTGGTGCAGGCGCTGACGCTGATGGCGCTCGAAAACCCGCGCATCACCGCGACGCTGATCGAAGGCGGAACCTACCAGGACGAAGTCGACGCGCGCGACATCATGGCCGTGCCCGCAACGTTCCTGAATGGCGAGCCCTTCTACAATGGCAAGATGGAGCTGGCCGAAATCCTCGCCAAGATCGATACCGGCGCAGATGCCAAGGCAGCGGAAAAGCTCGCCGCCAAGGACCCGTTCGAAGTCCTCGTTATCGGCGGCGGTCCGGCTGGCGCTGCAACGGCCATCTACACCGCGCGCAAGGGTTTCCGCACCGGCATCGCGGCCGAACGCTTCGGCGGGCAGCTGCACGACACGCTGGGTATCGAGAACCTGCCGGGCACGGCCTATACCGAAGGCCCGAAGCTTGCAGGCGAGCTGGAGCGTCATGTCGGCGAATACGACATCGACCTCATGAACCTCGCCAAGGCGGTAAAGCTCGTGCCTGCCAAGCAGGAGGGCGGTCTCCACACGGTCGAACTGGGCAATGGGGCGAGCCTCAAGGCACGCAGCCTGATCCTGGCAACCGGCGCTCGCTGGAGGAACCTGGGCGTTCCGGGCGAGGCGGAATATCGCAACAAGGGCGTGGCCTATTGTCCGCACTGCGACGGTCCGCTGTTCAAGGGCAAGCGCATCGCGGTGATCGGCGGCGGCAATTCGGGCGTCGAAGCGGCAATCGACCTCGCCAAGATCGTCGGCCAAGTCACGCTCGTCGAATATGACGAGAAGCTGCGTGCGGACGAGGTCTTGCAGGCCAAGCTTCGCAGCATGGACAACGTCGAAATCGTCACCAGTGGGCAGACGACCGAGATCACCGGCAGGGACGGCAAGGTCGACGGCCTCGTGCTGAAAGACCGCAAGAGCGGTGACGAGCGCCGCATCGAACTGGAGGGCGTGTTCGTCCAGATCGGTCTCGTGCCCAATACCGAATGGCTGAAAGACAGCGGCCTTGCGCTCACCAGGTTCGGCGAGATCGAAACCGACGAGGAAGGCCGCACGAACCTTCCCGGCATTTTCGGCGCGGGCGACGTGACCGACGTGCCCTACAAGCAGATCGTAGTCGCGATGGGCGAAGGTTCGAAAGCGGGACTTTCGGCTTTCGATTACCTCATCCGGACCGAGGCAGTTGACGAGATCGCGCAAGCCGCCTGATTTTGCTCTATATCAAAACGACAAAGCGCCGCCATTCCAACCGGATGGCGGCGTTTTTCGTATGCACGCCACGTTTCGCCGCTCAATCGCTTGCGACAATCAATTTGAACCGTTTAATCGATTGGACGAATAACCGGACGAGGTTCATCGTCGTGCCTTTCTCGGGCGGGAGACCGAGTCTTTTTTAGAGGAGAGGTAATTCATGGACGCCAAAACCGGAGATATCAGCGGTTGTCCCTTCCACGGCGACGGGGGCGTACGTTCGCTTCTCGGCCGCACCAATCGCGACTGGTGGCCAGATCAGCTCGACCTTGAAATCCTAACCGAGGGCGGCCGCGCTGCCGACCCGATGGGCGAAGATTTCGATTATTGCGAAGCCTTCAACGCGCTGGACTACAATGCGCTGAAGCGGGACCTCACCGACCTGATGACCGACAGCCAGGAATGGTGGCCGGCCGATTATGGCCACTACGGCCCCTTCTTCATCCGCATGGCCTGGCACGCAGCCGGCACCTATCGCACGGGCGACGGTCGCGGCGGCGCCGGTAGCGGCCAGCAGCGGTTTGCCCCGCTCAACAGCTGGCCCGACAACGGCAACCTCGACAAGGCGCGCCGCCTGCTGTGGCCGATCAAGCAGAAGTACGGCAAGCACATCAGCTGGGCCGACCTCTTCATCCTCACCGGCAATGTCGCGATCGAAAGCATGGGTGGTCCCACCTTCGGCTTCGGCGGCGGCCGCAAGGACGTGTACGATCCCGAAACCGTCTATTGGGGCACGGAAGAAAAGTGGGTCGATACCGGTGCCGAAACGCGCATCCAGCCGGATGCGGGCAAGGCGCTGGAAAACCCGCTCGCTGCGATCCAGATGGGCCTCATCTACGTCAATCCCGAAGGTCCGGGCGGCAATCCGCACGATGCCGAAGGCATGGCGCGCGACATGCGTGAAACTTTCGCCCGCATGGCCATGAACGACGAGGAAACCGTCGCGCTGACAGCCGGCGGCCACGCATTCGGCAAGGCGCATGGCGCGAAGCCCTCGGACACTTTCTCGGGCGCTCCGGAAAGCGAAACCCTGCACCGCATGGGCTTCGGCTGGCTGACCGACCCCGAAGAAATCGGCAAGGGTCACATCACCACCTCGGGTATCGAGGGCGCATGGTCGAACAACCCCACCAAGTGGGGCGGCGACTACTTCCGCCTGCTGTTCAAATACGACTACGAGCTCGTCCAGAGCCCGGCAGGCGCCAACCAGTGGCAGCCGATCAATCAGTCCGAAGAGGACATGGCACCCGACGCGCGGGACCCGAACAAGAAGGTCCCGACCATGATGACCACCGCCGACATGGCGCTGAAGCGCGACCCGGAATATCGCAAGATCTCCGAACGCTTCCGCGACGATCAGGCGGCGCTCGACGATGCCTTCGCACGCGCATGGTTCAAGCTGTGCCACCGCGACATGGGCCCCAAGATCCGCTACCTCGGCCCCGAAGTGCCGAGCGAGGACCTGATCTGGCAGGATCCCGTCCCCGCCGGCACGCAGGTGTCCGACAGCGACCTGTCGTCCTTCAAGTCACAGGTGCTGGGCAGCGGCCTTTCCGTTTCGGAACTGGTGAAGGCGGCTTGGGCCTCTGCCTCGACCTACCGCAACTCCGACCATCGCGGCGGCGCCAACGGTGCGCACATCCGCTTCGACGAGATCAAGAACTGGGCGGTCAACGATCCCGAAGAACTGGGCAAGGTCCTTGCCAAGCTCGACGAGATCCGTGGCTCGATCTCGATGGCCGACGCCATCGTCATCGCTGGTTCGGCTGCGGTCGAAAAGGCTGCGAAGGATGCAGGCTTCGATATCTCCGTTCCGGTGACCACCGGCCGCGGCGATGCGAAACGCGAAGACTTCGATGCCGAGAGCTGGGAGCCGCTGGAGCCGTTCGCAGACGGTTTCCGCAACTACCTGAAGACCAAGGCTTCGGTGAAAACCGAGGACATGCTGGTCGACCGCGCCCATCTCTTGGGCCTCTCGATCCCCGAAATGACTGCACTGGTCGGCGGACTTCGCGTGCTGGGCGCTGTCAGCAAGCATGCCAAGCACGGGAACAGCATCGGTGTCCTTACCGAAACCCCCGGCAAGCTCGACAACAGCTGGTTCGTGAACCTGCTGGGCATGGGCGTGATCTGGGAAGAAGTCGACGACAGCGGTGACGAGGAATTCGTCGGCACCTGCCGCAAGACCGGCAAGGAACTTTGGCGCGCAACGCGCACCGACCTCGTTTTCGGTTCCAACTCGCGCCTGCGCGCAGTGGCGGAAGTCTATGCCGAAAACGGAAACGAGCAGAAGTTCGTGAACGACTTCGTCAAGGCCTGGACCAAGGTCATGGACGCGGACCGTTTCGACCTCACCTACGCAAAGTACCACAAGTAAAAAAACAGAACTGAGCCCCTGGGCCGCAGAAGGAGCCCCCGGCAGGATTGTCGGGGGCTTTTTCGTGCTTGCTGCAAGGATCGGCCAAATACCAGGCATGCAGGAACGCTTTCGCGCGCCGGTTCGTATCTCCGGCATCCCCCTGAGAGAAAAGGCGTTCGCCATGGCCGACAGAAAAGTTTCCCCCACCACCACCGATGCCGGTATCCGCGTCCAGAGCGACGAACACTCCCTGACGCTGGGCCGGGATGGCCCGATCGTCCTGAACGATCACTACCTCATCGAGCAGATGGCGAACTTCAACCGCGAGCGGATTCCGGAGCGGCAACCTCATGCAAAGGGCTCCGGCGCGTTCGGCTATTTCGAAACGACCGCCGATGTCTCGCAATACACGAAGGCGATCCTCTTCCAGAAGGGTGCGAAAACCGATGTCGCGATGCGTTTCTCGACCGTGGCTGGCGAACGGGGTAGCCCCGACACCTGGCGCGATCCACGCGGCTTCTCGGTCAAGTTCTATACCGAGGACGGCAATTTCGACATGGTCGGCAACAACACGCCGATCTTCTTCATCCGCGATCCGCTCAAGTTCCAGCATTTCATCCGCAGCCAGAAGCGTCGCGCCGACAACGGCCTGCGCGATCACGACATGATGTGGGACTTCTGGACGCTAAGCCCGGAAAGCGCACATCAGGTGACTTATCTGATGGGCGATCGCGGCGTGCCGAAGAACTGGCGCGAAATGAACGGCTATTCGAGCCACACCTACATGCTGATCAATGAGGACGGCGAGAAGTTCTGGGTGAAGTTCCACTTCCATACCGATGTCGGGGAAATGAGCGGCAATGCCCACCTGACGCAGGAAGAAGCGGTGAAGAAGGCAGGCGAAGACAGCGACTATCACCGCCGCGACCTGTTCGACGCGATCCACAAGGGCAATTTCCCGAGCTGGACGCTGAAATGGCAGATCATGCCGTACGAAGATGCCAAAACCTATCGCATCAACCCGTTCGATCTCACCAAGACCTGGCCGCATAGCGACTATCCGCTGATCGAAGTCGGCAAGCTGGTGCTCAACGAAAATCCGGTCGACTGGGACACCCAGATTGAACAGCTGGCGTTCGAGCCGAACAATATTATCCCGGGTATCGGCCTGTCGCCCGACAAGATGCTGCTCGCCCGCGGCTTCTCCTATGCCGACGCGCATCGTCACCGTCTCGGGGTCAATTACAAGCAGATCCCCGTAAATTCGCCGAAGAACGCCAGCGAAGTGAATTCCTATTCCCGCGCCGGCGCCATGCGGGTAAAGAATGCTCTCGATCCGGTCTACGCTCCCAATTCCTATGGCGGTGCTGCTGCGCAGCCCGAAGTGGGCGGTGAAGCAACTTGGTACGCGGATGGCGACATGGTCCGCCAGGCGTATACCCTGCGCGAAGATGACGACGACTGGAGCCAGGCAAGAGCGCTGGTGAACGACGTTATGGACGACGAACAGCGCGAGCGCTTCGTATCGAACGTCGCCGGTCACCTTGCCGACGGGGTCAGCGAGAAAATTCTCCTGCGGGCCTTCGAATACTGGAAGAATGTAGACCAGGCGATCGGCGAGCGGATCGAGAATGCCGTTCGCGAGAAGCTTGGCGGCAAGTCCTCTGCGCCCGGAATGGGATCTGCCAAGTCAACGACCGACGAGGCGACCCTCGGACCGGTTGCGGTGGATGAAAAATCGCGCGAGGCCGAGCCCGCCGAATAGGCTTTATCGCTCGCGCCTGAGCACGATGTAGAGCGCACCGTCACCGCCATGCCGCTGGTGCGCGCGGCGTACGGCCGCGATGGCCGAATGGTGGCTGGAGGCCGCCAGCCAGTCCAGCACCTTGGCCCGGATGGCCCCGCGCCTGTGCCCGCGATCCGCCGGATCGACGGGACGCGGCTTGCCGGTGATCAGCAGGATCGTGCGCGCGCCCATCGAGCGTGCCTGCGCTACACCGCTGATAAGACGGTTATAAGCTGCGTCCAGACCGTGATCGTGGAGGTCGAGAGTGAAGTCCGGCTGGACCGTGCCGGACTTGAGCCTGCGATCCCAATGCGAATCGAGGGAGTTTGAGGGCTTGGCAGAAGCGGCGGCGGGCAGGGGTGCCGATACGGGCGCAGGCCTTCTGGGCGGCGGCTTTGAAACGGCGATCTTCGGTGCAATCGGCTCGGCTACTTTCCGTGCAGGCGCGCGCGGGCGAAGCGGCTCGACCGTCGCAGCGACCTTTTCCCAGGCTTCCGCTTCCTTTGCGCTGAGGCCGCGCGGCGCGCTCATCGGTTCAGGCGGGCGAGCGTGCCCTTGGGCAGGAAGAGATAGGCCGTTCCGCGGCTGCTCATGCTGCCGGCAATTTCGCGCGCCTGCGCGCCATTTCCCCAGAAAGTGTCGAACCGGTTGGCGCCCTTGATGGCGCCGCCCGTGTCCTGCGCGACCCAGAGGCCGTCCGCCACGTCGCTTTCCATGTCGAGCCAGACGGGCGCGCCGTAGGGCACGAACCTGGGATCGACGGCGACGCTGTCACGCCCGTAGACCGGCACTTCGAGCGAGCCAAGCGGACCGTCGGTGTCCAGTTCGCGGAAGAAGATCCAGCTCTTGTTGAGGTTCATGATCTCGTCCGCCCGATCCGGATTATCGCGCAGCCACGCCATCAGGCCCTGCATCGAGGTCGGGTACTGCGTCCCGTCGCCGATCAGCCCCTGCTCGCGCATGGGCCTGCCGATGGCGACATATTCGCGCCCGTTCTGCCCCGCATAGCCGATGCGCATCACGCTGCCGTCGGGCTGGCGCAGCAGGCCGCTGCCCTGGATCTGGAGGAAGAAGAACTCGACTGGATCGGCGGCCCAGGCGATGGTCGGGACCTTGCCGTCTAGCGCGCCTGCCACGATCTCGGACCGCTCGTAATAGCGGACGAACTCGCCATCTTCGTTGTAGCGGCCAAGCGGCGGGCGCCCCGTGCGCTCGCTCTCGGCTATTTCGGCAGGCCAGCCGCGCTCGAGGTCGGACGGCAGGGCATATACCGGCACTTCATAGCCGGGCGCCTTCTCGCGACTACCGAGTATTTCTGGCTCGAAATATCCCGTGGCAAAAGCTGCGCCCTCGCCGACAATGGCGGTTTCGAACTGGCTGGTGAAAAACAGGGCCGGATCGCTCGACCAATTGCTGGCCGCAAGACATGGGCCCTGCCAGTCCAGCCGGGTGGTCAGCCCGCTGGTATCGTCGCGGAAAAGGATCTTGTCGCAAGAGCGCCGGAATGCATCCAGCGCGCCTTCCGCGTCAGCCTGCAGGAACGGGAATGTTTCGATCGGAGGGCCCGGACGAACCCCTGCCGATGCGGCATTGTCGGCTACTTCGACGGGCGGTTGCTCGACGGCTCCCGTGTCCATCGGCGGTCGCGCTTCGGGCACGATGGCGCAGGCGGAAAGCAGCGAAGCCGCCGCGAGTGTAAGCGCGCTTCGCATGGAGCCTACTCCTGTAAGGATGGGAATTAGTCCTGGTCGGTTTCGTCGAGGACCCAGTTAGGGTCCATGGAATCCAGCGAGCGGCTGAAGGTCCAGATGTCGCGGCTCTCGACGGCGTCGTCGAGCGATCCTGCAACTACGGTTCCGTCCTTGTCGCGGGTCACGGCGGCGATGTCAGCCACGAAGCGCACTGCGATACGCGCAATGCGCCCGTCCAGATCGGCGGAATGGACCGTCGCGTCCTCGATCCTGATAAGACGGTTGTCGAGCGTTTCACCTGATGCCTCGCGGGCATCGATGGCACCAGCAAAACTGGCATAGACGTCATCGTCGGTAAGGTCGCGCAGCGTGTCCTTGTCGCCTGCCCAGAAAGCCTCGAGTATCATTGCGTAAGCCGCCTTCGCGCCTTCGAGGAACGACAGCAGGTCGAAGCGCGAATCGGCATTGGCGATCGAGCGGATCGCGGCTTCGTTGGCATTCGTCGCATTGTCGACGCTACGAAGGGTAACGGCAGGCCGCGCGGCGGCTGGCGCGTCCGGCGATCCGCCGGTTGTTGCGGGCGGAGTCGGATTCTGTTCGCGCGGACCGTAGCTGCGACGGATCGGATCCTCTTCATGCTCGGACCGCTGGCCCAGCACCGAATAAAGGCGCAGACCAAGAAATGCGGCGATGGCAGCAAGGATGACGATCTCGTAGATCACTGGCGGAATTCCGTTCGTTTCAATTCTGGCACTTAGCGGTAGAACCATGCCTTCCGGTACGGTTCCCTTTGTGCCCTAGATAGGGATCAATTACAAACGCACAATGGGCGCATAAGGGTCCTTTCAGCGTGCTTTTCCTTCGAACAACCCGCTCCACTCGCGGATTGCCCCGCGCCTTGGGGGGTGCTAGGCGCGCGCCCTGACCGGTTGGGCCGCAATACGACGAGCCCTGCCCTTTCAAACGGAAATACGAAAGAAAGCTTGCCCGATGGCCGATGAAAACGACGTTCTGACCGATCTCAATGCCGATCCGGCTGCTGGTGCCAACGGTGCCGACAATCGTCCCACTATCGGCGTGTTGAACCAGTATGTGAAAGACCTGTCGGTCGAAAATCCGAACGCACCGGCTTCCTACCAGTGGCAGGAACAGCCGCGCGTCGACGTGCAGCTCAACATCGCCTCGAACAAGGTGACGGACGAGATCAGCGAAGTCGAACTCAAGATCACGGTTCGCGCCGATACCGACCAGGGCGCGCAGTATATCGTCGAACTCGCCTATTGCGGTCTCGTCGGCATTCGCAATGTGCCCGAAGAGCACGCCCACGCTTTCCTCTTCGCGGAAGCTCCGCGTCTGCTCTTCCCCTTTGCGCGCGCCATCATCTCCGATGCCGTTCGTGATCTCGGCTACGCGCCTATGATGCTCGAGCCGATGGATTTCGCCGGCCTTTACCAGCAGCAGCTCCAGGCCCGCGCCGCCCAGCAGGGCGAAGGCGCCCCGGCTCCGACCGGGAACGCCTGAGGCACCGGGACCGGGACGGAGGCTCCGCGATGAGCCTGCTCAAGAACGTCGGCACGATCGGCTCGCTCACCATGGTGAGCCGTATCGCCGGCATGGCCCGCGAAATGATCTTCAGCCGCGTGCTGGGCGCCAATGCGGTCACCGACGCCTGGTTCCAGGCCTTCATCATTCCCAACGTCTTCCGCCGCCTGTTTGCGGAAGGCGCGTTTTCAGCCGCCTTCGTGCCGATGTTCTCCAAGCGGTTGAGCGGCGAAGGCGGGTTAGATGATGCGCGCAGTTTCTCGGCGGACGTGCTGAGCGTTTTCCTGCCGGTTCTCATCGCCCTGTGCATCGTCTTCGAACTGGCAATGCCGGGCGTTATCTGGATCTTGGCGGAAAAGCCGGTCGAACCCGGCCAGTTCGACCTTGCAGTCGACTTCGCCCGGATCATGTTCCCCTACATCTTGCTGGTCAGCCTGGTGACCTTGTTCACCGGCATGCTGAATTCGGTCTCGCGCTTTGCGCCGGGGGCCAGCTTTCCGATCATCCTCAACCTCGTGCTCATCGCCGCGTTGCTGACGGGCGAATATTTCATGAATGCCACGGGAGCGAGCATCGAGCAGGTCGCCTACGGCGTCGCTTGGGCCGTGACAGCTGGCGGCGTGATGCAGCTCGGCTGGCTGTGTTACTGGACAAGAGTCGAGGGTTTTCGGCCAAAGCTCCTCTGGCCGCGCATCACGCCGGAGGTAAAACGCCTGTCGATTATCGCGCTGCCCGCGGCGATCGGCGGCGGCGCTTACCAGATCAACACTCTGGTCCAGCTCTACTTCCTCAACCAGCTGGAAAGCGGGTCGGTCAGCTACATGAATTACGCCGACCGGCTGAACCAGCTGCCGCTGGGCATTATCGGCATTGCCCTGTCGACCGCGATCCTGCCGACGCTGTCGAAGTTCGTCGGTAGCAAGAACAAGGAAGGTGCGGATCGCATCCAATCCGATGCTATCGAACTGTCGATGCTGCTCACTATTCCGGCCGCTGTTGCGCTGGCGATCTGCGCCACGCCATTCATGACCATGATCTTCCAAGGCGGACGTTTCAGTGTGGAAGATGCCGCGATCGCAGGAAACGTTCTTGCGATCCTGGTCCTCGGCCTGCCGGCCTATGTCATGGTGAAGGTGCTGGTGCCCAATTTTTATGCCCGGTCGGACACGAAAACCCCAGTCTATGCGGCCTTCATCTCACTGGCCGTTTTCGTCGCCTTCAATGTTGCCTTCCTGCGGCGCTTCGGGGTGGAAGGCGTAGCGCTGGCCAGCGTGATCGGAGCGTGGATCAACGTGGCATTTCTCTACATCGTCCTGCTGCGTCGAGGTTATTATACTGTCCCGCTCGCTCTTGTCGGTCGCATCGCGCGCCAACTCTTGGCGGCCGCTGCGATGGGCGCTGCCTTGTGGTTCACGCGCGATTTGCTAACCGGCTGGTACTCTGCCGGGATGTTCGCTCGACTGGCGGCTCTCCTGGGGCTCGTCCTGTGCTCGGGGATTGTTTATTTCGGCGTCGCTTTCGCAGTCGGCGCCATTGACCGGCGGCGCATCGCTGCCCTGACCAAGAAGAAAGCACCGTAACTCATCATGCGTGTTGTTTCCGGCATCCAGCCAACCGGCAATCTCCATCTCGGCAATTACCTTGGGGCGATCCGCAACTGGGTGCGGATGCAGGACGCGATGGGTGAAGGAGAACAATGTCTGTTCTTCCTTGCCGATCTCCACGCGATTTCCATGCCGCACCAGCCAAGTGACTTGCACCGCGCGACGCTGGAAATGGCGGCCGCGCTGGTCGCTTGCGGGATCGATCCTGCGCGTTCGGTACTGTTCAACCAGGCGCAAGTGCCCGCGCACCCCGAAATGCAATGGCTTCTGAACGGGACCGCGCGCATGGGATGGCTGAATCGCATGACGCAATTCAAGGACAAGAGCGGCAAGAACCGCGAAGGTGCCAGCGTTGCGCTGTTCACCTATCCCGTGCTGCAGGCCGCCGACGTGCTGCTCTACCAGGCGACCCACGTGCCCGTGGGCGAGGACCAGAAGCAGCACCTGGAGCTGGCGCGCGACATTGCGCAGAAGTTCAATAACGACTTCGCGACCGAGGACGCGCCGGTCTTCACCCTGCCCGAACCGATCAGCCCTCCTCAGGCCGCGCGGATCATGAGCCTGCGTGACGGGTCGAAGAAGATGAGCAAGTCCGACCCGTCGGAAATGAGCCGCATCGAACTGGCCGACGATCCCGACACAGTGATGAAGAAGGTGAAGAAGGCAAAGACCGACCCCGAGCCCCTGCCCAGCGAGGAAAAGGGTCTGGTGGGTCGCCCGGAGGCACTCAATCTGGTGACCATCTACGCCGCGCTCACCGACAAGAGCGCCGACGAGGTTCTTGCGGATTTCGGCGGCGAAGGGTTCGGCAAGTTCAAGCCCGCGTTGGGCGAGGTGCTCGTCGAGACACTGCGTCCGATCTCGGAACGCTTCACCGGCCTTCTCGAAGACCGCGAGGCGCTGGACGCGATCCTCGCCCGCGGTGCCGCCCAGGCGCGCCAGATCGCGGTGCCGACGCTGGATGCGACTTACAAGGCACTGGGCCTTGTCAGGGGCTGACGCCCACCCGGCTGCAACTTCCGGTAACAGCGCCGCCGACACACTGCGGCAGCTGCTGGCCTTCGCAAAGGCACCGACCCCGCCCGGCGGACCGATGCTGCGAGGCCGCGAGAGACGCCGCGTATTTTCGGTCGTGCTGGCCGTGGACATTACCGTGGCCGCGCTCATGGTTGCGGTCGTGGCAATCGCCGAATGGTTCGGAGCCACCTTTCCGCAGGTCGAGGATCTCGATCTCGATCCGGTGCCCTTGGCCATTTTCGCGGTCGCCGTGGCGCCGGTCATGGAAGAGGTCATATTCCGGGGATGGCTACGCGGAAGACGCGCCGATCTCGAATTCGCCGCAACCTTCGTCGCATTGATTTTGGCCACAACCGGGCTCTCCTACCTCGATGCGGTCGGAGAAGTGGCCATCGGCGGCGTGTTCGTCTTGGGGGTGATGGTCGCCTGGCTACGATGGCTTGCCACGCGCAAGGCCCACAGTGCGGTGCCCGCGTGGTTTTCCCGCCACTATGGCAAGATCATCTACGCAAGCTCTCTCGCGTTCGGGCTGATCCACCTGACGAATTACGCGGAACTGCAATTCATCACGGTGTTCCTGGTGCTGCCGCAGACGATCGGCGGCCTCATCCTCGCTTTCACACGCACGCGGCTGGGCCTGGGCGCCGCGATATTGCAGCACGCGCTGTTCAACGCGCTGTTTACGGCATTGGACCCGTGGCTTTAGATCAGATCTTTACGGCGGTGCCGCTGGCGGACACCATCAGCATCGAGCCGGTATCGCCGATCACCTCGTAGTCGAGGTCGACGCCCACTACTGCATTGCCGCCGCGCGTGGCGCATTCGGCCTGCAGTTCCTCGATCGCCTGGTTGCGCGCATCGGCAAGGATGCGCTCGTAGCTGCCCGAACGACCGCCGACGATGTCGCGGATATTGGCGAACAGATCGCGGAACAGGTTCGCGCCGACGATCACCTCGCCGGTCACGATGCCGAGATAATCCTGGATCGGTTTGCCTTCGATTGTCGGCGTCGTCGTTACGGTAATACCGCGCGCATCTTTCCAAGGTCCGGGCATCGCGAAATCCTCCTGTCTCGATAAGTGTGTTACCAAGATAGGACGGTTTCGCGTGCGATCAACCCATGCCGAGCGCGGCCTTGTAGGTGTCGAGGATCGTTTCCTGTTCGCTGCGCTCGTCAGGCTTCATCTTACGCAGGCGGATGACCTGGCGCATGATCTTGGTGTCGTAACCCACGGCCTTGGCCTCTGCGTAAACGTCGCGGATGTCGTCGGCGATGCCCTTCTTCTCTTCTTCAAGGCGCTCGATGCGCTCGATGAGAAGGCGCAGGCGGTCGTCGGTGGCTTCGGCCATTGGGTATCAGCTCCAGTGTCATTGAGAATCGGTTGGCTGCTGCGGATAGCCACCTCCCGCGCCGGGGTGAAGGTGCCGACTCGCTACTCCACGCGATTTTTCGCAACGCTGGCTTCCATGCGCGCCAATTGCTCTTCGGTGGCGGGCGTCTGGTGGGCGGCTTTCCACTCCTCCGTCGGCATGCCGTGAATCAGTTCGCGGGCCGCAGCCTTGTCACCTTCGAAACCGGCATCGCGAATCCAGTCGGCCAAGCAATTGCGACAGAAGCCGGACAGACCCATCAGGTCGATATTCTGCGCATCGTGGCGACGGCGCAGGTGACGGACCAGCCGCCGGAAAGCGGCTGCCGCTACGTCATCGGGAAGTGCGTCGAGCGGGTCGGGTGCATTCGTAACCATGTCATCGTCCTTGAATTGTCGCACCGCCGTGCCATAGCGATGCCTCATGGCAAAGCCCCTCAAAGAGCGCGACGGCGCGCCCAAGCTCGATCCGCGTGGCCGCAAGGTCAAGATTCTTGCGACCGTAGGCCCAGCAAGCCGGTCTCCGGAAATGCTGGCCCGCCTGTTCCGCGCAGGGGTCGACGCCTTTCGCGTCAATATGAGCCATGGCGAGCATGACACCCATGCCGAAACGATCAAGGCGATCCGCGCGATGGAGAAGGAATTCCATCGCCCCATCGCAATCCTCGCCGACCTGCAAGGCCCCAAGCTGCGCGTCGGCAAGTTCAAGAACGGTGAGGCGGTCATTCGCCACTCGGGCCATTTCACGCTCGATCGCAATCCCGAGCCGGGCGATCACACCCGCGTCGAATTGCCGCATCCCGAACTCTTCGGCCTGCTGGAAAAGGGCCAGCGCCTGCTGATCAACGACGGCAAGATCCGCCTCAAGGTAATCCGCGCGGACGAGAACGAGATTCTGTGTTCGGCAGAGGTCGGCGGCGTGATCTCGGATCGCAAGGGCGTCAACGTGCCCGATGCCGAAGTGCCCATTCCCGCACTTACCGAGAAGGACCGCCGCGACCTCGCGTTCGCGGTCCAGCAGGGCGTCGACTGGATCGGCCTCTCCTTCGTCCAGCGCCCCGAAGACCTTGCCGAAGCGCGCAAGCTGATGGGCGGGTATGGTGCGCTGTGCGCCAAGATCGAAAAGCCGATGGCAGTGCGGCGCCTCGACGAGATCATCGAACTGTCCGATGGCATCATGGTCGCCCGCGGCGACCTCGGCGTGGAATTGGAGCCGCAGGAAGTCCCGCCGCTCCAGAAGCAGATCGTCAACAAGACGCGCACCGCGGGCAAGCCGGTGATCGTGGCGACGCAAATGCTCGAGAGTATGATCGAGAGCCCCGCCCCGACCCGGGCCGAAGTGTCAGACGTGGCAAACGCGGTCTATGACGGCGCCGATGCGGTGATGCTCTCGGCGGAAACCGCGGCAGGTGAATGGCCCGAGGAAGCCGTCACCATCATGCACCGCATCGCCCGGCAGGTTGAGAACGACGAAGCGTATCTGCCTCGCGTTCGTTTCCTCGATACCCCGCCCGACCGGACCACGGCCGACGCCTTGGCCCATGCCTGCATGACCGTGGCCGACACTGTGTCGATCTCGGCAATCACGGTCTTTACCGGCTCGGGCAGCACGGCCCGCCGCGTTGCGCGCGAGCGGCCCAGTGTCCCGATGCTGGTCCTTACACCAAGCATGAAGACGGCGCGCCGCCTCGCCTTGCTGTGGGGTGCGCACGCCGTCGCCACAAAGGATATCGGCAGCTTCGAAGAGATGATCGCCAAGGGGAAGCGCATGGCCTTGCGTCATCGTTTCGCTGCAGCCGGTAGCAAGCTGATCGCGCTGGCAGGGGTCCCTTTCGGCACCCCGGGATCGACCAATTTGATGCACGTCGTGTCCGTCGCTGGCGACGAACTGGAAAAGCACGAGCGCTAGTCCAGCGATCCTTCGGGATCGTAGGCCCCCCAACCCTTTCTCAGGCTCACGACCTGATAAGGTTCACCCGGGCATTTCGATAGATCGGGCGGATCACCGACAGGTGCGGAGGGTGGATCGGGCTGCGGCCAGGGACCGCCTTCGCCAAGCACCAGGTCGCCGTCGGTAAGGAATTCACCGTCCGGCGTTGTGATCTCGAACTGGCCCTCGGCGGCTGCGACATCGAAAGTGTCGATAAAGAGCGGGATCGCAGCGTCTTCGATGGAAACCTCTGCCTCCCGGTCGAGCGCAGCGGGTCCGGTCACGAGCACGATGCACCCGTCGATGACGCGCAGCCGCGCCCCGAAGGTAGAGGCGTATCGAAGCTGTGGTTCAGGGGAGCGATACCAAGCCGGATCGCCCTGCGGCCCGTCGCAAGCGAGGAGGCCCGCGCAGGCCCCCGAAGCGAGAAGCAGCCTTATCCCGCGGCCCTGCACAAGCGCGCTCTCGCTTCTTCCTCGCCGATCAGCGGGAGCAGTTCTCCCATGTCGGGTCCGTGGTCCATTCCGGTCAACGCCTGACGCAGCGGCAGGAACAGCGGCTTTCCCTTCCGGCCCGTTGCGTCCTTCAACGCAGTCGTCAGGGATCGCCAGGGATCATCGCCCCAGTCGAGCATTTCGGAAGCCTTGCCGAGGAAGGTTCGATCTTCCTCCGAGAATTTCGGCTGCTCGATCGGCCCGGTCACGAGCTTCCACCAGTTTGCAGCCTCGCTTACGTGCACAAGGTTCGGCCGGACCGCGTGCCAGCCGGCTTCGTCCATGCCTTCGGGCAGACGGTGGCTTACGGCGTCGTAATCCATCTGGTGAACGATCGCTGCATTCAGGCGGTCGAGCTCGGTGTCATCGAACTTCGCCGGAGCGCGACCGAACGTCGAAAGGTCGAAAGTTTCGACAAGCAATGCACGGTCCGCAATCGGTTCTACCGGTTGAGACGTGCCCAGCCGGGCCAGCAAGGCGATGATCGCCTCCGGCTCGATATCGCGTTCGCGAAAACTGTCGCAGCCCAGGGATCCGAGGCGTTTGGACAGTTTCCCTTCCTTGCCGACGAGCAAGGCTTCATGCGCGAAGGCAGGCATTTTTGCTGCAGGAAATTGTGCAGCAATAAGTGCGGTAAACATCTGAATTTGAACAGCTGTATTGCTGACATGGTCTTCGCCGCGCAGCACCTGCGTCACCCCCATGTCGAGATCGTCGACCGCGCTCGGAAGCATATAGAGCCAGCTACCGTCTGCCCTGCGGATCACCGGGTCGGAAAGCTGCGCCGGATCGAATTTCTGCGTTCCGCGCACGCCGTCATCCCACGTGATCGGCTCTTCGTGATCGAGTTTGAAGCGCCAGTGCGGGGCGATGCCCTCAGCCTCTTTCGCGGCGCGTTCGGCATCGCTTAGCCGAAGAGCGCCGCGGTCGTAGATCGGAGGCAAGCCGCGCCCCAGCTGGATCTTCCGCTTGAGTTCGAGTTCCTGCGCGGTTTCATAGGCAGGATAGATACGGCCTGCAGCCGCCAGTGCGTCGAAAGCGGACTGGTAAAGCGCGAGCCGGTCCGATTGCCGCTCTTCGCCGTCCGCTTCCAGGCCGAGCCATGAGAGATCCTCGCGGATCGCCTCGACATATTCCTCGCGGCTGCGCGCCGCATCGGTATCGTCGATCCGCAGGACGAACCGCCCACCCGCTTTGCGGGCAAGCATCCAGTTGTGCAATGCAGTCCGGATATTTCCGACATGCAGGTTCCCGGTCGGCGACGGGGCGAAGCGCGTAATAGTGGTCATGACACGCGCCGATAGCGCAGCCTTTCACCTAATGCGAGAGAACAAGGGCTGACCTGCTGCCCTTTGGCCATCCGCGAGCTAGGCGGCTTGTCCGCCCCGGCGTTTCAGCGCCGCCTTGCGCGCCTGACGGTAGTCGATGACCGCCTTTTCAACCGGTGCTTCGGCCGCCTGCGCCGGTTCGATCGTAACGGAGGAGATCTTCTCTGCCAGCAAGGGCTTGCTGATCAGGAAACCTTGCGCTTCCTTCACCCCAAGCTTGCGAAGCAGGTCCAGTTGCCGGCGGTCTTCGACGCCTTCGGCAGTGGTCTCCATGTCCATCGCTTCGGCCAATCGGGTGATCGTCGACACAATTGCCTGGCTGCTGATATCGGAATTCAGATCACGGACGAAAGCCCGGTCGATCTTGATGCGGTCGAAAGGAAAACGCCGGAGGTAGGCCAGCGAAGAATATCCCGTGCCGAAATCATCCAGCGCGATCTTCAGACCCATTTCGCGAAGGCGCAGCAGCGTATCGCGATTCGCATCGCTCTGGTCCATCAGCACGTGTTCGGTGATTTCGAGTTCGACGCGGTTTGGCGGGAAGTCGGATTCGCGCAGGGCCTGGGCCAGTGTGGCGACGATCTTGGGATCGGCTACCTGCGTGGTCGAAAGGTTGATCGCAACGCGGAATTCACCCGCCCAGTCTGCTGTTTCTGCCAGTGCCGTGCGGATCACCCAATCGCCGATCGGCATGATGAGGCCGGTTTCTTCAGCGATCGAGAGGAATTCGCTCGGACCCAGGACGCCGCGCTGGGGGTGATACCAGCGAAGAAGCGCCTCGTACCCCGTCGCCTGCCCGGTTTCCAATTCGATTATCGGCTGGAAGTGAAGGCGGAGCTGGTCGCGTGCAAGGGCCTCTCCAAGGTCAGCCTCGAGCGAGCGCCGTTCCCGGGCCTGCTCGTCGAGCGAGCGTTCGAAGATCGCGAGATTGTCGCGTCCCTTGTTCTTGGCGGCATACAGCGCCAGGTCGGCGCGCCGCATCAGTTCTTCTGCATCGCAGTCGCCATCGTGGCACCGCGCTACCCCCACACTGGTCGAGACGCGGTAAGTCTGCCCATCGATCTCGTAGGGAGCGCGGACTACCGAAAGGAAGCGGTGGGCACGCTCTATCAATAGGCCATCACCGGCGCGCGTTTCGATGAGCACGGCGAATTCGTCGCCGCCAAGGCGCGCTACGGTGTCTTCGTCGCGCACTTCGCAGGCCAGCCGTTCGGCCACTTCCCGCAGCAACCGATCGCCGACAAGGTGGCCGCGCGTGTCATTGATCGCCTTGAAGTCGTCGAGGTCGAGGTAAAATAGCGCGACATTGGCGCCACTCGACCGATTTTCGCCGAGCAATTCCCGAAGGCGCTCGTTGAAAAGGTAGCGGTTGGCGAGATTGGTCAGATTGTCATAGTGCGCCATCAAGGTGACGCGCTGCTCGATCAGCCGGTCGGCGGTCACGTCCCGGGCAACGCCGCTCAGGCTGCCATCGCTGCGCGGGCGGGCGGACAACTGCCAGTAGCGAGGCTCGCCGCCGATCGGCACGGTCACCTCGATATCGCGGAATGCGCTGTTGCTGGCGATATGCCTCGCCACCAGATCACGTCCTTCGCCCGGGTCGAACAGGTCGAGCAGCGGTGTGCCTTCCAGATCCTCGACCGACCGATCGCACGCCTTGGCGAAGCGATCGCTTACTTCGCCCAGCCTGCCCTCGGGATCGGCACTCCACAGCCAGTCGGTCGAATGCTCTTCGTAATCGTTGAGCAGCATCGCGACCGTATCGCTGGCTTCCTTCCTCTCCACGTCAGCCAGGACAGCAGCCTGGAATGCAGTGTCCATGCGGCCCACTGCGGTCCACAGCGCGAAGGAATAGATCAGGAGTACAAATGCGACCGGCAGGGCGGGCGCACCCACGCTCAGCGAGCCAGCTGCGATGAGCGCCGAAACCAGCAGGGCTATGTGGGCGTATCCCGCGAGCGGAACGGCGCGGTGGATAAGGAGGACACCGACGAGCATGGCGGTGCCGACGACTGCCAGCAAAGCGATCTCCAGCCCCTGCGCAATCGTCGCAAACATCACGAACCCCACGGCCCAGGCCAGGCTCGTCAATATCATCCAGACGATAACCTTGCGGTAATCGCGCGCCAGGATTTGTCCGTCGAGTTCCTCGGGGTCGAGAGTCGCAATGAAGTAAGCCCTGATCGTGAACATCACGGCAGTCACGATTGCCCAGGTCAGCAGCGGCACACGCAGCGGCGCCTCATCGAAACCGACGATCAATACTGCGGTGGAGGCCAGGGCCGATACGGTCGCGAGCGTATTGCCCGCAATGACCGCACGCAGCCTGCGCGCCAGAAGCAGCCGGCGTACCTCTTCGCTATTCGCGGTCGGTCTTCCCATTTGGCCCCCGGTTATCGCGCAATAACGCGCGTATCCCTCTGCATTGTAACCGAAACCGGGATGAAATGTATAGCGGCAACGCGCCAGCGTCTTCCTGACCCATGAAAAAACCCCGCCGGATCGCTCCGGCGGGGTCAATTCGGATCAGGTCCGAAAGAAGGGCTTATTCGCCGTCTTTCGCCTCTTCGTTGAGGTAGTCACCCGCATCGGCATCGGTGCCGTGGGTTTCACCTTCCATGCTCGCCAAGGGATCGTCGCCGATGGCAGCTTCGGGGCCCTGGGCGAGTTCCGCCTCGTGCTCTTCTTCTGCGGTATTGGCGGCGATGATCGCTTCCTGGGCCTTCTTCCACGAGGCGCGCAGGGCGGCATCGCGGCTGGAGGCGGTCACGCGCATCCGGTTCATGCCCGCGCCGGTACCGGCAGGGATGAGACGGCCCACGATGACGTTTTCCTTGAGACCGACCAGCGTGTCCTTCTTGCCCTCGACCGAAGCCTGGGTGAGCACGCGGGTGGTTTCCTGGAACGACGCCGCCGAGATGAACGAACGCGTCTGGAGCGAAGCCTTGGTGATGCCGAGCAGGATCGGATTGCCGGTGGCGTGCTCCTTGTTCCGGCCAAGCTTCGCATTGGTCTCGTTCAGTTCTTCCAGATCGACCTGTTCGCCCGGCAGAAGCACGGTGTCGCCGCCGTTGGTGATCTCGACCTTCTGCAGCATCTGGCGAACGATCACCTCGATGTGCTTGTCGTTGATCTTAACGCCCTGCAGTCGGTAGACTTCCTGGATTTCGGTGCACAGGTATTCCGCCAGCGCTTCGATCCCGAGGACATCGAGGATGTCGTGCGGGTTCGGCGAGCCGGAGATGAGCGTGTCGCCCTTCTTGACGAAGTCGCCTTCCTGCACGTCGATCACCTTGGTCTTGGGGATCAGGTATTCGACTGCATCACCTTCCTCGGGAACGATCGCGATCTTGCGCTTGGCCTTGTATTCGCGGACGAATTCGATCTTGCCCGAAATCTTGGCGATGATCGCATTGTCCTTCGGCACGCGGGCCTCGAACAGTTCGGCAACACGCGGCAGACCACCGGTGATGTCGCGGGTCTTGGCAGCTTCACGCGAAGCACGCGCAAGGATGTCACCTGCTTCGACCTGCTGGCCGTCTTCGACCGACAGCGCAGTACCCGGAGCCAGCATGTAGCGTGCAGCTTCGTTCTCGTCGCCCGCATCGTTGAAGAGAGTCAGGCGCGGACGCAGGTCTTCCTTCTTCGCGCGGCCGCCGGTGCGGATGTCGGTGACGACACGCTGGGCGATACCGGTGGCATCGTCGACGCGTTCTTCCATCGAAGTACCGTCGATCAGGTCCTGGAATTTCACCACGCCCGAGGTCTCGGTGATGATCGGCAGCGAGAACGGATCCCATTCCGCCAGGCGATCGCCTTCCTTCACCTTGCCGCCATCCTTGTGCATCAGCACGGTACCGTAAGGCACCTTGTGGATTTCGCGCTCACGGCCTTCGGCGTCGATGACTGCCAGTTCACCGTTGCGGGCGAGCGACAGGATGCGACCCTTCTTGTCGACGATGGTCGGCATGTCGCGATAAACGACCTTGCCGTCCGAGATCGATTCAAGGTGGCTCGTTTCGTTGAGCTGTGCGGCCCCGCCGATGTGGAAGGTACGCATGGTCAGCTGCGTGCCCGGCTCACCGATCGACTGCGCGGCGATAACGCCGACAGCTTCACCGATGTTGACCGGTGTACCGCGAGCGAGGTCACGGCCGTAGCACGTGGCACAAACGCCCTGCTTGGCTTCGCAGACCAGCGGGCTGCGGATCTTGGCGACCTGCACTTCGGCATCCTCGATGGCCTTGACCATCGGTTCGTCGACGAGCGTGCCGGCCTTGACGATGACTTCGTCGGTGGCGGCGTTGACGATGTCTTCGGCAACCGTACGGCCCAGGATACGCTCGCCGATCGAGGCGATAACGCTACCGCCCTGGACGATGGCGCGCATTTCGAGCGCATTGTCGGTCTTGCAGTCCTCTTCCACGATGACGCAGTCCTGCGACACGTCGACCAGACGGCGGGTCAGGTAACCCGAGTTCGCCGTCTTGAGCGCCGTATCCGCGAGACCCTTACGGGCACCGTGGGTCGAGTTGAAGTACTCGAGGACGTTCAGGCCTTCCTTGAAGTTCGAGATGATCGGGTTCTCGATGATCTCGCCCGAAGGTTTCGCCATCAGGCCGCGCATACCGGCGAGCTGCTTCATCTGCGCGGGGCTACCACGCGCACCGGAGTGGCTCATCATGTAGATCGAGTTGATCTGCGCTTCCTTGCCGTCCTTGTCGATCGGCTGCGACTTGATCTCTTCCATCATGGCGTCGGCTACGCGGTCACCACACTGGCTCCACGCGTCGATGACCTTGTTGTACTTTTCCTGCTGGGTGATCAGGCCGTCCTGGTACTGCTGCTCGTAATCGGCAACCAGCGCCTTGGTCTCTTCGACCATGCCCACCTTGCTTTCCGGAATGATCATGTCGTCCTTGCCGAACGAGATGCCGGCCTTGAACGCGTGGCGGAAGCCCAGCGACATGATCGCGTCGGCGAACAGCACGGTGTCCTTCTGGCCGGTGTGACGATAGACCTCGTCGATCACGTCGGCGATGTCCTTCTTCGTCAGCAGGCGGTTGACGATGTCGAAAGGAACCTTGTGGTTCTTCGGCAGGCATTCGCCAATCAGCATACGACCCGGGGTCGTGACGAAACGCTTCATCTCGACCTTGCCCTTTTCGTCCGCTTGCGGGACGCGGGCCATGATCTTCGAGTGCAGGGTCACGTCCTTGTTTTCCAGGGCATGGTGCACTTCGGCCATGTCGCTGAACAGCGGCAGCTGCTCGTGCTTCTCGCCGTCGTCGCCTTCGATGAATTCAGGCGTCTTTTCCTGACGTTCCATCGACAGGTAATAGAGGCCGAGGACCATGTCCTGCGAAGGCACGATGATCGGCTTGCCGTTGGCGGGCGAGAGGATGTTGTTGGTCGACATCATCAGGACGCGCGCTTCCAGCTGGGCCTCGAGGCTCAGCGGGACGTGCACGGCCATCTGGTCGCCGTCGAAGTCGGCGTTGAAGGCGGCGCAGACCAGCGGGTGAAGCTGGATTGCCTTGCCTTCGATCAGGACCGGCTCGAACGCCTGGATACCAAGACGGTGAAGCGTGGGCGCACGGTTCAGAAGAACCGGGTGCTCGCGGATCACTTCGTCGAGGATGTCCCAGACTTCCTTGCGTTCCTTCTCGACCCACTTCTTCGCCTGCTTGAGGGTCATGGACAGACCCTTGGCGTCGAGGCGGGCGTAGATGAACGGCTTGAACAGTTCGAGCGCCATCTTCTTGGGCAGGCCGCACTGGTGCAGCTTGAGTTCGGGGCCGGTCACGATGACCGAACGGCCCGAATAGTCGACGCGCTTACCGAGCAGGTTCTGGCGGAAGCGGCCCTGCTTGCCCTTCAGCATGTCGGACAGCGATTTCAGCGGACGCTTGTTGGCACCCGTGATTACGCGGCCGCGGCGGCCGTTGTCGAACAGCGCATCGACCGATTCCTGCAGCATGCGCTTTTCGTTGCGCACGATGATGTCGGGCGCACGCAGCTCCATGAGGCGCTTCAGGCGGTTGTTGCGGTTGATGACGCGGCGATAGAGGTCGTTGAGGTCGGACGTTGCGAAACGGCCACCGTCCAGCGGGACGAGCGGGCGCAGTTCCGGCGGAATGACCGGCACGACTTCCAGGATCATCCATTCCGGACGGTTGCCGGATTCGATGAAGCTTTCGACGACCTTGAGGCGCTTGATGATCTTGGCGGGCTTGAGCTTCGACTTGGTGGTCGCGAGCTCTTCCAGCAGATCTTCCTTTTCCTGCTCCAGATCGAGATCCATGAGCATGGTCTTCACGGCTTCGGCGCCGATCGATGCGGAGAAGGCGTCTTCGCCGTACTCGTCCTGCGCTTCGAGCATTTCGTCTTCGGTCAGCAGCTGGAACTTCTCCAGCGGCGTGAGGCCGGGTTCGACGACGATGTAGCTTTCGAAGTAGAGCACGCGCTCAAGCTGCTTGAGCTGCATGTCGAGCAGCAGGCCGATACGCGACGGCAGCGACTTGAGGAACCAGATGTGCGCGACCGGAGCGGCGAGCTCGATGTGGCCCATGCGCTCGCGGCGGACCTTGGTCACGGTGACTTCGACGCCGCACTTTTCGCAGACGACGCCCTTGTACTTCATGCGCTTGTACTTGCCGCACAGGCATTCGTAATCCTTCACCGGACCGAAGATGCGCGCGCAGAACAGGCCGTCACGTTCGGGCTTGAACGTACGGTAGTTGATCGTTTCCGGCTTCTTGATTTCGCCGAAGGACCACGAGCGAATGCGCTCGGGGCTGGCGATGCCGATCTGGATCTCGTCGAAGGTTTCGGGCTTCGCGAGCTGGTTGGTGAATTTGGTCAGTTCGTTCATGACTTAATTTCCCAAGGGGTATTTCTAATGGGCGGAGGAGCGGTGGGGAGCTTTCGCTCCCCTATTCCGCCGCGATCGCGAGGCCGTCGTCGTCTTCGTCGTCGGCAAGCGACTTCAATTCGACGTTGAGACCCAGGCTGCGCATTTCCTTGACGAGCACGTTGAAGCTCTCCGGAATGCCGGCCTCGAAGGTGTCGTCACCCTTGACGATGGCTTCGTAGACCTTGGTACGGCCGATCACGTCGTCCGACTTAACGGTGAGGATTTCCTGCAGCGTGTAAGCTGCACCGTAGGCCTGGAGTGCCCAGACCTCCATCTCACCGAAGCGCTGGCCACCGAACTGCGCCTTACCGCCCAGCGGCTGCTGGGTGACGAGGCTGTAGGGGCCGATCGAACGGGCATGGATCTTGTCGTCGACGAGGTGGTGCAGCTTGAGCATGTAAATGATGCCCACAGTGACCTTGCGGTCGAACGCTTCACCGGTGCGGCCGTCGTAAAGAACCGACTGGCCGTCTGCGTCGAGGCCTGCCTTTTCCAGTTCCACGGTCACATCGCCTTCGCGCGCACCGTCGAAGACCGGCGTACCCATCGGCACACCTGTACGCAGGTTGCCGGCGAGTTCGACGATTTCCTCGGTCGAACGGCTGTCGATCGCTTCGTGATACTGGTCGCCGTAAGTTTCCTTCAGGCGATCGACCACGGCTGCCGGCGGCTTGACCTTGGAATAATCCTCGGCGGCGTTCGGGTTGGCGGCCTTCCACTCTTCGAGCTGACGACCGATCTCCATGCCCATGTTGCGGGCAGCCATGCCGAGGTGCGTTTCGAAGATCTGCCCGACGTTCATGCGCGAAGGCACGCCCAGCGGGTTCAGCACGATATCGACCGGCGTACCGTCTTCGAGGAACGGCATGTCCTCGACCGGCAGGATGCGCGAGATGACACCCTTGTTACCGTGACGTCCGGCCATCTTGTCGCCCGGCTGGAGCTTGCGCTTCACGGCGACGAAGACCTTCACCATCTTGAGCACGCCCGGAGCGAGTTCGTCACCACGCTCGAGCTTTTCCTTACGGTCTTCGAACTTTTCGTCGATGACCTTCACGCTCTCGTCGTACTGGGTCTTCACCGCTTCGAGCTGCTGCTGGCGGTTGTCGTCCGCAACGGCGAACTTGAACCACTCGTGCCTGTCGATGCCTTCGAGGACGTCGAGAGTGATCTCGCTGCCCTTCTTGACGCCCTTCGGCGCTGCCGAAGCGGTCTGGCCTTCGAGCATGTCGCGCAGGCGGTTGTAGGTCGCACGGTTGAGGATCGCACGTTCGTCGGCGGCATCCTTGCGGAGGCGTTCGATTTCCTCGTTCTGGATGGCACGCGTACGGTCGTCGATCTCGATACCGTGGCGGTTGAAGACGCGGACTTCCACGACGGTACCGGCAACGCCCGGCGGCAGGCGGAGCGAGGTGTCGCGCACGTCGCTGGCCTTTTCGCCGAAGATGGCGCGCAGGAGCTTTTCTTCCGGCGTCATCGGGCTTTCGCCCTTGGGCGTGATCTTGCCGCACAGGATATCGCCCGGGTGCACTTCTGCACCGATGTAGACGATGCCCGCTTCGTCGAGGTTGCGCAGGGCTTCCTCGCCGACGTTCGGGATGTCGCGGGTGATGTCTTCCGGCCCGAGCTTGGTGTCGCGCGCCATGACTTCGAATTCCTCGATGTGGATCGAGGTGAAGACGTCGTCCTTCACGATACGCTCGGAGATCAGGATACTGTCTTCGTAGTTGTAGCCGTTCCAGGGCATGAAGGCGACGAGGCTGTTGCGGCCAAGCGCCAGTTCGCCGAGGTCGGTCGAGGGGCCGTCGGCAATGACGTCGCCCGGCGCAACCGTTTCGCCCACCTTCACCAGCGGACGCTGGTTGATGCAGGTGTTCTGGTTCGAACGCTGGAACTTCTGGAGCGTGTAGATGTCGACGCCCGACTGGCCAGGTTCGACATCGCCGATGGCGCGGATGACGATACGCGTCGCGTCGACCTGGTCGACGATGCCGCCGCGCTTGGCGGTGATCGCCGCGCCGGAATCCCGCGCCACGGTTTCTTCCATGCCGGTGCCGACCCAGGGCGCTTCCGCCTTCACGAGCGGCACAGCCTGACGCTGCATGTTGGCGCCCATCAGTGCGCGGTTGGCGTCATCGTTTTCCAGGAACGGAATGAGCGATGCACCGACCGAGACGAGCTGCTTGGGGCTGACGTCCATCAGCGTGATGTTTTCACGCGGAGCCATGAGGTTGTCGCCGGCCTGACGTGCCGAGACCAGCTCTTCCACGAAGCCGCCCTTGGCGTCGAGATCGGCCGAAGCCTGCGCCACGGTGTGCTTCTGTTCTTCCATGGCGGACAGGTAGATCACCTCGTCGGTGACCTTGTTGTCCTTCACCACGCGATACGGCGTTTCGATGAAGCCGTACTTGTTGACGCGTGCGAAGGTCGAGAGCGAGTTGATCAGACCGATGTTCGGGCCTTCCGGCGTTTCGATCGGGCAGATACGGCCATAGTGCGTCGGGTGAACGTCGCGGACTTCGAAGCCTGCGCGCTCACGCGTGAGGCCGCCCGGGCCAAGCGCCGAAACGCGGCGCTTGTGGGTGACTTCCGACAGCGGGTTGGTCTGGTCCATGAACTGCGAGAGCTGGCTGGAGCCGAAGAACTCGCGCACGGCAGCCACGGCGGGCTTCGCGTTGATCAGGTCGTTCGGCATGACCGTCGACACGTCGACGCTGCTCATGCGTTCCTTGACCGCGCGTTCCATGCGCAGCAGGCCGACGCGGTACTGGTTTTCCAGCAGTTCGCCGACCGAGCGGACACGGCGGTTGCCGAGGTTGTCGATGTCGTCGACTTCGCCCTTGCCGTCCTTCAGGTCGACAAGTTCCTTGACCACGGCGAGGATGTCTTCCTTGCGAAGCGTGGTGACGGTGTCTTCGGCATCGAGGTCGAGACGCATGTTGAGCTTGACGCGGCCGACGGCCGACAGGTCGTAACGCTCGGCGTCGAAGAACAGGCCTTCGAACAGCGCTTCTGCGGTTTCCTTGGTCGGCGGTTCGCCGGGACGCATGACCTTGTAGATCGCCTCCAGGCCCTCATCACGGTTTTCGGCCTTGTCGACCTTCATCGTGTTGCGGATCCAGGGACCGGTGGTGATGTGGTCGATGTCAAGCAGGTCGAGGCTGTCGACGCCGGCAGCGTCGAGCACTTCGAGGTTCTCTGCCGAGACTTCGTCGCCCGCTTCGATGTAGATGCGGCCGGTGCTTTCGTCGATCAGGTCTTCGCTGGCGTAACGGCCGAAGACTTCTTCGGTCGGCAGCAGCAGGGTTTCCAGACCGTCCTTGGCAGCCTTGTTGGCGGCACGCGGGCTGATCTTCTGGCCTGCCGGGAAGACTTCTTCACCGGTCTTGGCATCGACCAGCGGGAAAGCCGGCTTCTGGCCGCGCCAGTTTTCAGCCACGAACGGCAGTTCCCAGCCATCCTTGGCGCGCTTCCAGGTGACCTTGTCGTAGAAGTGGTCGAGAATGCCTTCGCTATCGAGGCCGAGGGCATAAAGCAGTGCGGTGACCGGCAGCTTGCGCTTGCGGTCGATACGCACGTTGACCACGTCCTTGGCGTCGAATTCGAAATCGAGCCACGAACCGCGGTACGGAATGATGCGGGCAGCGAACAGCAGCTTGCCCGAGGAGTGGGTCTTGCCGCGGTCATGGTCGAACAGCACACCCGGCGAACGGTGCATCTGCGATACGATAACGCGCTCGGTGCCGTTGATGATGAAGGTACCGTTGTCCGTCATCAGGGGCATGTCGCCCATGTAGACGTCCTGCTCCTTGATATCGAGGACGGAGCGGGTTTCGGTTTCCTGGTCGACTTCGAAGACGATCAGGCGCAGCGTGACCTTCATCGGCGCGGCGTAGGTGATGCCGCGCTGGCGGCATTCGACGATGTCGTATTTCGGCTGTTCGAGCTCGTAATGCACGAAGTCGAGTTCGGCGGTGCCGGCAAAGTCGCGGATCGGGAAAACCGAACGCAGCGTCTTTTCGAGGCCGGAGACGTAATCGATCTCCTTGTTCGAACGCAGGAACTGTTCGTAGCTCTCGCGCTGAACCTCGATCAGGTTCGGCATGTCGACGACTTCGTGGATGTCGCCGAAAATCTTGCGGATACGCCGCTTCGCGGTGCCCGACGATGTGTTGCGGGGTGCCTTCGCCTTGGTAGCCATAAAGGAGCTCGTGCCTCTTTTAGTGTGCCTGCAACCCCGCGCGGACAGGGCTGCCAAATAGATGTCTCATGCGCGTGAGAGCCGTATCGCGAGACGCAGAAAGGCCGCAGGACAAGCACACCCGGTCGGGCGGCGGCTGCAGCTCTTATAGAACGTCGCGATATGGAAACGCCGCTTCCATCCTGGTTCCGATCCCCGCGCATGAATCGGACTCGCTCGAAGCGTGCGGTCGGGGGAGCATGTAGGAAGCGCGCAGGGGAAAGTCAAACGCCTGTTTGAAGGCGGCGGAGGCGCTTCGACGATGAGGCTTTCCTACCGCCCTGTCGGCGCGCCAGACATGGTCGGCACCAACCGTCGACCACCCCTTCCCGGGAGCCTTTATGCCCTACCTTCCAAACGTCGTTCGTCGATGTGTCAACCAGACCAGATCGTCTTAACAACCTGAAACAGAGCCATTTTCTCGGATTGTCCGAAGGCGACAGGGTGTCGCCTTCGTCACTCGCAAGACGTGCCCGGCTGCGCGGCATATCGTTTTTCGATATTATCGATTGACAATAAATGCGTCTCGCCTTATTGATTATCGATATTGAAGATCAAGGAGTTCGATAAATGACCCGTTTCACCAACCACCTCGCCGCGGTGTCCGCCGCCATCGTGATCACGGTGCTTTCCCTGCAGGCAGTCACCGCCGTCCCGCTTGCCGAAACGACCGTACTGGTCGCCCCCGCAATCGCCTGAGCCTTCTTTTCAGGAGACAGACATGACCCAGACGCTTCCCAACGACGGCCTGCTCAAGGCAGCGCGCATCGTCACGCTGATCGCCCAGTTTTTGCTCGGCGTGGCATTCCTGGCCTTACTGGTTGCCATCCCGATCGTCCTGATGAGCCAGGCGCATATCGTCGACGAGATGCTTCCGACCGCCACCGTGGCTGCAGGTACGGTTGCCGCCACTATCGCCGTGGTCCTGTTCATGGGCGCGGTCATGGTCGCCATCGGCTTCTTCTTCCTGCGTATTCTTCGCCGGATCATAGGCTCTGTCGGGGAGGGTGATCCCTTCATTCTCGAAAACGCCGATCGCCTGCGGACCATGGGCTGGCTGGCCGTCTCGATCGAACTGCTCAAGCTGCCCGCCAGCGCGCTGGCCGTCTTCATCGCGCAGCAGGTGAAGGAGGACACCTTCACGGTCGATGTCGAACTTTCGATCACCGGTCTCCTGATTGCGCTGGTGCTCTTCATCCTTGCCCGCGTATTCCGCCACGGCGCCGCGATGCGCGAAGATCTCGAAGGGACCGTGTGATGCCAGCCGAAGACGAAGGAGCCACCATCATGGTCAAACTCGACGACCTCCTGCACGAACGCCGCATGACGCTGACCGAACTGGCCGAACGCGTCGGCCTGACCCTCGCCAACCTGTCGATCCTCAAGACCGGCAAGGCCAAGGCGATCCGGTTTTCGACCCTGGCTGCCATCTGCAGGGAACTGGATTGCCAGCCGGGAGACCTGCTTTCGTACGAGAATGCTTGACTCGTGCACACAAATCCTTAGAGGCCCGCCGCGAAGGCGGGTCTCTTTGTATTCGCCCTCATCCGTCCGAGACAGTTGGTGACCGGGATTTGCCGGTCTTAATTTCCAGCCTAGACGGGGACAGAGAATTTCCGGCGGGACCCCGCAATTCGGGCAGCTCGTCGTTTCGCGCCATTAGGCGCACTCCTTCCCCCTCAACGGACTCGCCCGTGTCGTCTTTTCGGCATGGACAAACGTAGCCGATCCCGGCGGAGCCATCCGGCGGGGTCATAGTGAAGGAGTATGGCATGGATCGTTCGCAGAAAGCCGATGCGGTCGCCCAGCTCAACGAAGTCTTCAACCAGGCTGGCGTGGTCGTCGTGACCCGCAACCTGGGCCTTACGGTCGCCCAGTCGACCGAATTGCGTACGAAGATGCGTGAAGCCGGTGCGTCCTACCAGGTTGCGAAGAACCGTCTCGCCAAGCTCGCTCTCGACGGTACCGATTACACCGGTATCGCCGACCACCTGACCGGCCCGACCGCCCTCGCCTACAGCGAAGACCCGGTTGCAGCTGCCAAGGTGGCAGTGGATTTCGCCAAGACGAACGACAAGCTCGAAATCGTCGGCGGTTCCATGGGAGCGGTTGCGCTCGACGAAGCTGGGGTCAAGGCACTTGCCTCGATGCCGAGCCTCGACGAACTGCGTGGCACGATCGTGGGCCTCCTCAACGCGCCGGCAACCAAGGTTGTCCGCACGATCAAGGAACCCGTTTCGATGCTCGCACGTGTCTTCGGTGCCTATGGCGCCAAGGAAGCGGCGTAAGAGACCTCTCGCAAACGCGATTTATTCATCGGGGCAAACCAATCATCCGCCCCGGCCTATTTATTGGAGTGAAACATCATGGCTGATATCGCCAAGCTTGTTGAAGAACTGTCGAAGCTGACCGTCATGGAAGCCGCTGAGCTTGCCAAGGCACTTGAAGAAGAGTGGGGCGTAAGCGCCGCTGCTGCTGTTGCTGTTGCTGGCCCCGCCGGCGGCGGTGCAGGCGAAGCTGCTGCTGAAGAAAAGGACGAATTCGACGTCGTCCTCACCGGCGACGGTGGCAAGAAGATCCAGGTCATCAAGGAAGTCCGTGCCATCACCGGTCTCGGCCTCACCGAAGCCAAGGCTCTTGTCGAAGGCGCTCCCAAGGCGCTCAAGGAAGGCGTCAACAAGGCTGAAGCCGAAGAAATCAAGGGCAAGATCGAAGCAGCCGGCGGTACCGTCGAGCTCAAGTAAGCTTTTTGCTTACGCTTCGGTCTCTCACCCGAGAGATCACGAGAGGGCGGTACCGCAAGGTGCCGCCCTTTTTGTTGCCATGTCCATTGTCCGCTAACGACGCGATTGCGGACATTCGGGATGGCGTTAAGATGCAGTGATGATTGACGTTCCTCCTGCACCTTTGCCGACACAAGAACAGGTCATCGAGCAGCGATTGCTCGATTGTGGCCTCGAACCGGGTGGGTTCACAGTCCGATACGAAGGGTATCTGCAGAGCATCGAGATTGTCATCGCCTCAAACGCTGGAGCGGATGCAGAAAATTTCGCATGTATCAAAGAGGCAGCTGGCTACGAAATCGTTACGTTCCAGGATGGTGAAATGTCAGCCGCCTATATGGACTACGCTTCGGAGTTGGCCCGGCCTGAAATGATGGTCATGTACGAGAACCGTCTGAAGGAAACTGGATTGTGGAACGGCTTCCCAAGTCGAGAAGACTTTGGTTCGCTAAGAGAGTTTGCTGAAGCGCTTGAAGCGCATGCTGGCATTGAGCCGGCTTCGGCGCTGCGGGTTTCAGGTGACGGCATCCTTTTCGACCCACCGGGAGATTCCTCGGACTTTGTAGATTTTGTCGAGCGATACTCAAACCTTCTAGCGGTAGTTGCCTATGCGACGACCAAAGATCGATTGAACTTTGGCTTCATCGGAAACGAGAAGATCGCAGACTAGCGAAAGATGGCGATTGCCTTGCGTCCGCTCTCCACCCATCTCGTGATGGTTGCACCGAGCTGGCGATGTGCCGGTAGCGGACGGGCAGCGAACGACCCGAAAGCGGAACTGCCCGATCATCTATCATGACACCGTTGATGCACGCATTGGTGGACTTTGGATACAAAGATACCTCTCGGTAGAAGACGCCCATTCAACTCGAAAATGCGCAGTTGGCACCGGTGGTAACCATGCAATCTCCGATGATCGCATCTTGACCCATCGCGGTTTGAGGCATTGACCTCATTGCTCGTCCACGTTGGTCGATCCATTCTGTCACTTCCAATCTGGAATGGAGGTTTGGGAATTCGCAATGGCGTTCTGGGAATTCAGCGAGCCAAGGACATCAGTCTGTTCTTCCGCCGATCAATCCCTCGCGCAGGGCAAAGGCTATCAATTCCGCGGCCGAGTGAGAGCCTGTCTTTCCCATTACACCCGTACGGTGCCGATCAACGGTTTTCGCACTTATGCCGAGCGTGGCGGCAATTTCCTTGTTGGTGCGCCCTGCGACCACAAGGTTCAGCACCTGACGCTCACGGTCGGTCAGCGGCTCCAAACCCGCGGCCTCTTCCAGCAGATTGGTAAAACGTTCACACACGATGCGCGCGCCCTGGAGAATGCGGGGGATGGAGTCGGTCACCACGGAAAGGTCGTCGGATTTGCAAAAGACTCCGTCAGCACCAGTCTCGACCAACTCGGCAATCTTGCCGCCGGATTCGATCCCGGTGAAGATGACTATCTTGCTAGCTGCCGACCAGCGCCGCGCCTCGATAAGAACCTCGGTACCACCCGCGTGCGGCATCGAGACATCCAGCATGACCAGGTCGGGACGATGCTTGCGGATAGCGGCAATAGCGTCGATCCCGTTCTCGACGGTCTCGACAATTTCGATGGTGTGGCCATCCATCATCGCCGGGTCGGTCAGGGCGGCGATCAGAGCGCCGCGCACAATAGCGTGATCGTCGGCGATCACCGCCGAATGTGCGTTGCCGAAAGCCACTACGCCCAATCCCCTTCGTTCTTTGGCGACGCCAATCTATACAAACTCTCATGAGGGGGAAGTGCTGAATGCGGGCAACAGCTGCCATACTCCTAGCATTCTTGTCGGTGTTTGTGGCGCAATCGGCGTTTGCGCGTGAAGTTGTCCTCGAGCCAGGGCAATCGCTCGAGAATGTTGAGCAGTTTGCCAGTTTTCTCGTCACACCCGGGGAACGTGAAATCTCCTATGATGACGCGCTCAGGGCTTACCGTGAGGGGGAATATGCTGATCATCTGCAGACTTCTCGATCGAGCAGCATGCATGACTGGCGAACCTGGATCGCCCTGTCATTTACCGGAGGAGCAGAGTTCGAAGAGGGCTCAGTGCGTCGGGTCATCGGGTTGGGTGGGATCTTTGTCGAGTTGCCGCGTGTCTATCTTGCTTGCGATGGAGCCTCGCCGAGAGAGATTCTCGCAGAGCGGTCGGGTGACGACGGGCCCCTGCGCGCACGATACTTCACATATGTGAGAACGCAGACTTTCGACGTTTCGCCAGGTCAGAACTGCCTTGCGCTGATCAATGTGTCGAGTTCGGACAACCCCAATATCGGGATCTTCCGCGAGGGGGAGCTGGGTTCCAATCAGGTTGTCGCCGTGCTGCTTAAGGGCGGATTCACCGCGACTTTGCTCATTATCGGCGTCATCCTCGCTGTGGTTTCATACCTCACAGATCGCCCTTTGGGCATGATCATCGGCATCACATATTCGATTACTATGCTGCAGAACGAAGCATCGCTCTTTACGACGACATTCGTTCAATCGTCGCTCGATGCGCGGTCGATTTGGGAGGCGCTGACGATATTGGCCACCTTCATGATGACCTACACTTTCATCTTTGGGTTCATGAAGGAACTGCGTCTTACAAACCGAAAAAAGCGCCGGTTGTTCGCGCTTGCGCTTTTCGCCCCGCTGGTCGTGATCGCCTATTTTTCGAACTCGACCACCGACATTATCTGGGCATTCTACCTCAGCCTGTTTCTCTTCGCTGTGACCGCATCGCTGAGGTTCGACATTGCGCGGCGGCTGCGATTGACAGCCGGCGCCATTCTGATCCTAAGCGCCGTTCTGGCTCTTTTCGTGGAGCCCTACTACCTTGGGCGTTACCTGCCCGACCTTGCGATCGAGTTCGTGCGTGACGCGATCAGGCTCGCAGCCGGCGCAGGGATGTTGTTTCTCTTGCTGGTCGATGTCCTCCAGTCGAGGAGGGCGAGGGCTCGGTTGATCGAGGAGCGAATCGCGGCGTTTGAAACGCAAAGCGAAACGGACAGGATTTTGCTCCAAACCGAGCGGAAATATGCAAGGGCTCTTGAATCAGCCTCCCGTAGAAAAGCCCAACTCGCCGCCGCAAGTCACGATATTCGCCAACCCTTGACCGGCTTACGTGCTGCGGTGCGGAGCGAAGAAGATCGACTTTCACCGATGCTGCGAACTCGCCTGACCAAGGCGTTCGATTACCTTGAGAGCCTGACGAACGAGTATTCGACCAAAGAACCCGGCGAAGGTCACAGTTCCAATGACATTGATGAGGCATATTCGCTCAACCTCATCACGAGGGCAGTCGGCGAAATGTTCGGAGGAGAGGCCAAAGAAGCAGGGGTCGAGCTGCAAATCAAAAGTGCCGATTGCCGCACAAATGTGCCTGCGCTTGCCCTAATTCGAGCGGCCAGCAATCTGGTTGCCAATGCCCTGCGCCATGCAGATGCTGACAAGATCGTTGTTGAGGTTAGCTGCGACGAGCAATGTCGCATTGTCGTTCAGGATGATGGCAAGGGCATGGACCCTGCGACCTTGGAAGAAGCACTCAAACTCGGCGGCAAATCCTCAGAGTCCGATGGCGAGGGTCTGGGCTTGGCAATCGTGCGCGATCTTGCGCAACGGCACAGCTTCGATTTCACTTTCGAATCCAATCTCGGCAAGGGAACTCGGGCCATCCTGGAGTTGCCGGTGCGTTAAGTCTGTTACACGCACGATTGGGGTCTCCCCCCCATTCACCGAGATATCTGCCAAGCGTATCCCTTTTATCCAATGAGGACAGGCAGTCATTCCGAGCTGCCAAATTGGAAGGATACCTACAGTGGCAAACATTCGCTCAGGTCTTACTCTCGCGCTCTGCGCCAGCCTCGCGCTTGTTGCGCCTCAAGCCGCATCGGCCCAGGTCCCCGCGGCTCTACCTGACATGGATAGCGTGGCCCCGGGCGAAGCTACTGATGCAGATGGGACGTATGTAGTTTCGACCATCAACAAGCGGATCACGATCGAGAATGGTCGAGCCTACGTCATCGATCCGTGGAATACGGCGCTTATCTTCACGGTAAAAGCCGGAATGGTCACCTTGCAAAACTTTCGGCAAACCGGCCCTGATACTTTTGAAGCCGACGACCTTCCGATGATGGGTAAGGTGGTATTCAACCGCCAACCCAACGGCACGCTCCAGGGTGTTGTCCAGGGTACCATGGGTGAGGCGAAATACGCGCTTGTCCCGACTGATTACGCCACTGTCGGAGATGGCATCATTGATGACGGCAACGAGGTTATCGACCCGACACCTTCCATGCACACCTATCGCTTGCATGTTAGCCGTGGGCATTGCTCGGGCGAGAAGCTCACCCGAAAAAAGTACGACGGCACAGTCAAGGTCTCGATCCTGGACAAGGCAAAAGATCGACTGATCTCGAAGCATCGCAATTTCAGGGTGGAGTGCAAGGATGACGGTGATCGGACACAGAACTACAATTTCTACAACAATGGGCCGGGCGCGCTCACTTTCACCTCTGCCCCCGACCTCGCAAACTTCAGCGCATTGCGTGTCGAGGGCAAGGCCAATGGCGGTATCGGTGGCCTCATCTTCAACAAGGAGAGCCAGCTGCTTCCCAATGCGCGAGCCAAGGGCCGCCCGCTGAATGTCGGCGAGAAGGTCAATGACACCGTTACTGTCCTGTCAAACAAGACCAAGCTGCAGTTCCGGGTCACTCTTGAGAGGATCAAGTAATGCTCAAGAAGGGACTGATCGCGATCGCAGCTGCCACCATGATGGCCGGGACCGCGCTCACTCCCGTCGAGCCGGTCCACGCCCAGATCCCTGCGTTCCTGCCCGACAAAGCCGCCGTGCCAGCAGGAGAACCAATGGAGATCGACGGCGACTGGCGGGTCGATACGATCGGCAAGGTGATCCGGATCGATCGCGGCAGGGCCTACGCGGTGGAAGGCTGGACACACGCCTTCGTCCTCCAAGTCCAGCCGGACATGGTCACGATACGCAATATCCAGCAGACAAATGACGATGAGTATGTCGGAGACGATCTTCCGATGATGGGCAGGGTAACGCTCCGCCACGTTTCGCATGATCGTATCGAGGCTTCAGTTCCGGGCTTGCTAGGCCCCGCGCGTTATACGCTGAGCCGGGTTGCCGACAGCCAATTCAGCACTTCGGAAGGTTTGCCCGCGTTCGCTGAACCCCTTGGTTCCGGCGAAGGTCCAAGCTCTCCGACCAGACGCTATTCGTCGCTCGAAGAGGCTTTTGGTCAGCCGCGCCCGGTTGCCGAAACATTTCGCGGTTGCCCGATACCGAAGCAACCACGCCAACAGCAATTGTCGGCCGAAACCCCGCCTTCCACGCCTCGCGACCGCATAACCGGCCGCCAGTTCGCTCCGGTCGCGAGCGAAGATGATTCCCCAGTTTTAGCGGATGGCGACACAGCCTGCTGGACGAGGCTCGATGGTGTCTGGACCGAGAACCGCGAACCAGTATTCGATACTTCCCAGAATGACGGCACCGAATGGGACGTCCGCGGCCTCGACATAGCTGGCCTGCTGCACGGGAATTACACGACACCCGAAACCCTGTTTGTCGCACCGGGAGACGATCCGGGGAACGAAATCTGGATCATGTCGGGAACGAACGATGTACGGTACTGGCGCTATGTATCCAGCGATGGTTCAAGTATCGCCGATATTATTGCGCAGCCTGGCCTGACCAAGACCTTCGAAGCGGACGGCAACTCCCCTTACGGCTCTCAGATCGCGGTCGATATGACGGCCGGTGACGAGCTGCGCCTTCGGATTGGCCGGCGCCAATTCGTGCGCCCGGACACGGCAGCCAATAGCGAGGTCCCGATCGACGATGTCTTCGCAATCGACAAGCAAACGGACAATTTTGCCGCCAGCCTGAGGGGGTACAATGTTCTCACCCAGAACCCGTTTCTTCTGATCAACAATGACCTGGGCGAAATCTTCGCCAGACGCGGACCCGACGAATATCGTTTCCAAGAGAAGTATTCGGTTCCGTTTGGATTTACCCTCAAAAACGAGGTCATCCAGGGCAGCGTTTATCGCCAGACACTCGCCGCCAGCGAAAGCGAGATGCAGAGCACTTTCTCCACCGGGTTTGGCGTCAATGCCAAGATCAGTGCATCCGGCGCGGTCAATTCTGTGCTCGCATTCGTACCGGGTACTGGCACCGTAGCGGACACCGGTTTCAGCGCAGGGTTCCAGAGCACGAACGAGACCATGACTGCCATGCGGCAAAGCAAAAGTGTCGGCCAGGTGGTCGGATACTCTCGTGCGAAGAGCTACGCCATCGTGCTGGACCATGCCAATGCCAAGCTATCTGGCGACTTCATTACGGCCATTACCGACGCCCAGCGCGAAGGCGATTACCGCTACCTTATCCAGCGTTTTGGCACGCACTACCCCTATGCCGTCACCTATGGCTCATCGGCAAAGATGTGGAAGGATATCTCCCAGGAAGCGTTTTCCTCAGCGCTGGGGACGAGCGAGGGCAATCGCGCCGAGGCGGAGATCCAAGTTGTCGGCAGTGGCATCAGCGGCTTTCAGGAAAGCAAGAGCGAGGTACGCGACAGCACGGGCGGCCAGCTCAGTAATGACAATGGCCGGTTCATTGCTGTCGGGGGCAACGGTTCATTCGACTCAGGAGGGTTCTCCCGCGGTGATCGTGTGGCACCCATTCTTCTTGACCTTCGGCCGCTCGACGAGCTGCTCAACCCGATCAACTTTCCCGACCAGCCGGACATCTACACGCGGGTGCGGTCTGAACTCGGACAGGCGATCAATGGCTACCTCGCCGGGCAAGCACGTCCGCTCAGCAACGAACGCCTGATATCGAACGTAGCCTGGTCGCCGCCGCCTCCCGACGATGAGCCCGAGGCAGTCGAGCCGATTGAAGAATGGCATGTCTATGTCCGCCACATGAAATGCAACAAGACGCACATCGGTACGACGGTCGAGGCAGAAGGCACAATCCGCATCCTCGCGACGGGTCCTCGTTCGAATTTCGCGAAAGAGAAGACGCTCAAGGTTCGCTGCGAGTTAAAGAAAAAGCACAGCGAGACATATGACTACCGCGTTGCGGAGAACGAACCGGGGTTGCTGATCCTGCGCGGCACGCGTGCCGAGATCCAGCAATACCGACTGAAGTTCGACTTCAACTGGAGCTACAATGCCAAGCGGATCGACGGCAAGCCGCGGCTGGAGTCACGGGAACTGAACAACACTCCGATGCAGAGGAGTGGACTGCCGGTCGACGAGTCCCACACCACCAACTGGACATTCCGCAATGGCAAACAGCCTGAAGTGACGCTGTCGCTCAGGGTGAAGCACTATTCCGACACGATACCGAGCGATTAAGATTCGAGGGAGATGGTCAATGATCAAAAGTATAACCGTCGCGTGCGCCGCGCTGACCTTGGCGTTCGCGCCAGTACAGCTTGTCGCGCAAGAATATACGCCCGACATCATCGAACTTGGTGAGACTGGCCCCTTCGCTTTCGAGCCCGCGCCGCAGCTTGACCTGTCTGCTGGTGGCGCAGTCGAGTTCTGGATTGCTCCCGCATGGTCGGCTGACCCGGGCTATGACCCGCCGGTACTTCTCAATATCGGCCCGGAGGGCATCTCCTATCTGGTCTCGGTAATGAGGGATCGCGATGGACTGGTGTTTGCAAATGACGACGATGAAGACGTGTTCCTCGTCGATTTGACCGACGGCAATCTGCACCATGTTGCGATCAATGTGATGGACGACGGACTTGAAGTTTACGTCGATGGAACGGTGGTTGGGACCAGCGATCTGAGGCCTTCATCGCTGCCATCCTCCGGGCTCTATGTTGGCGGGTTGGGGATCGAAAATTCGGGTCGTTTCGAGGGGGCGATCGGCCAGCTGCGTTTCTGGAATGAACCGCTCTACGAAGAAGATATCGTTGCTTACCGCATGCGCGACGTACTCGATGCGCAAGGCGAGGATCATCCTGACGCCGCAAACCTTGCAGCAATGAGCGATCTGACCACAGGACAGATGCTGCTCGTGGACTCGATTGGAGAAGTCGAATGAAAGCTGCCAAACTGATAGCGAGTGCAGCCATTCTTGCTCTTTGCTCCACCGGCATCGCACCAACGGCGCTTTTCACCAGCGAGGTACAGGCCAGCGGACGCAAAGCCCCTGCGAAAGGGCAAAGCGGTAAGAACCGCAAACCACGAGAAAAGAGCAAGCAGGCCGCTTCGGGAAAGGTCGCTCCTTCGAAAAAGCGAGAAAAATCTTCCAAAAAGCAGGCGCGCAAGGCGAGCGGCAAATCGGCAAAGCAGGGCGTGCCTGCGACAGCCGCAGCTCCAGTCGTTGGCCCCGCTCCGCTCAAAGGCATCCTCAAGAACGGCAAGGCTTCACGGGCTAGCATTACTGCAGTGAACGGGGTTCCACTTGCCACGCCGCCGACGTCGACTGCCTCCGGCCCTGCGCGTCGAGCCAGCCTGGACGTCAACACGACCTCGCGCTCGCCACGCTCGAGAAACGTGAAGAACCGTTCTTCGGGCAAGCGAGCCGCCAATGGCCGGAAGAAATCGACCAGAGCGGGTCGCGGTCGCAATGCGAAGACGGCCGTGGCGACAACGAGCAATGCCAATGGAGCGAAGGTGACCTTCAATGGCTATACGCAGGTCGTCGCTTTCGACGGCTCAAAGCCCGCTACACGAGTTGAAGGCGCGCCGCGCCTTGTGCCATTGAATGACACCAGGGGGCGTCCTTCGACAGTGTCCGAGGTGCTGCCTCGCCTGCCCATGGGCGCACGTAGCAAAGGGAAAGTGCGACGGTTCATAGGCAAGGTCGTGAACGCAGTGAGATACGGCGTCCTGATCTAGGTCGTCAGCTGGCAGGAGGCTGCTTCAGCTCGACATTGTGCCCTCGTCTCTTCGACTCCGCTATCGTCGTTTGCCGGCGCCCTCTATCGTTGCTCGCCAGAAAGCAACGGCACTTTCTGCGCCTTGATCGACTAAGACAAGAAGGTAACCCTCCGGCCCGGTTGCGGATGTTACCTTCGCTTGTTCTTCGCATTATGCAAATACAGCCAAGGCGCTGCGGCGATTGAGAGCATAATCGCAGAATGAAGGGGTGAATCAAAACTCAGGACTCCGCTAACGGCGTGCCATCCCAACATCAGAATTGCGGAGCCCCAAATTAAGATCGCACCTAAGGCAAGACACAGGAAGGTAACTCTCATTTCTGAGGCGTTATCATCAGCAGCCATTTCTGTCAGCTTTCCACCCCATTCCAGACATTCTCACTTCCGGTAATTCACCCGCAATCCAATCATGTCGATGCCGGGGTTCTGTTCGGAATTGAACAGGCGCGCATTGCTGATGTGGACCCAGCTGGCCTCGATCGACCAGCGCGGGTTGAGGTCCACACCGATCGCAAGCTCCGGTTCGAACAGGACGCGGCTGCCGAGATCGGTCCTCATCTTGGTTGCAGGATCGACCCGGACATCGGGTGCGTCATGGATCACCAGCCCCACGCCGGGGCGCAGGTAAAGCTTGCCGATCTCCGCCTTCCAGCTGACGCCCACGCCTGCAAAATTTGTATCGCCGTCGGAATTGACCGAGCCGAATACGTAGGGCTGCGGTCCGCCCAGGGCCTCCAGCCCGGCGATCGGATCGAAGCGGTAACCGACCTGCAGGTCCGCGCCGCCCTCACCCGTGTCGAAGGTGAACGGCGTATCGACGCCATGCGCATAGACGCCGCCATACGCCTCGTCGGCATGGGCGGTCGCAGGCAGGCCGAAAGCCAGGGTCGCGGCCAGCAGGGCCGTTGGTCGAAGGCGCATCGCAAATCCTCAATGGTCAGGAATTGCACGACGCTAGTAGTTGAACCCTTTCCGCTGGCTGAAGCGCCCGAAACGTTTGCGCGGCGTTAACCAGACTGCGAAACCTCGTCTTGACGGCAACGCTTTAGCTGGGAGGGCATGGTCAATGCGCCCGCCCTGCCCCGCCGTTCACGATCCGGCATAACTCTCGCTCTTGCTGGCGCAGGGCTGGCGGCAGTGATTGCGGCGCCCGCACAGGCCGCCAGCTCCCAAGTCCTTTTCGCTGCCGCTCCGGGCATCGCCGGCACAACCGATTGCAACGCGGTAGAGCCGGGTGCAGCCGCCCAATCCGGCGCAGCGCTGTCCCGCCAGAGCAAGACGACTGCCATTCTCGGGCAGGCCAGCGCGCTCGATGCCATTCGCGCACAGCAGGAAGGCCAGGACGACCATCCGCTATTTGCCGGATCGCCGGCGAAGCCGCTCGAACCTGCGGCTGCCCCCGTTCCTGCAAGGCAGGCGGGCTGCAGCGTATCGAGCCCCTTTGCCGCGCGCGCCGTTTTCGACCCCGTAAAGCCCCTATCCTTCGTGCCGCGTCTCAAGGCACAGCCGCCCATGGCAGCGGTTCCAGCAGTTCAAGGCGGCGCTGATCGCATACTTGGCAGCAAGCTGGTGGCGGTCGGTTCAACGAGCTTCGACAGTGCCTTCGCCCGCGTCAGCCGCACGCGCACGAACCTGGGGCCGACCCTAGCTGCCATCGGTGCGCCTCGTGTCGACCAGAACGCGCTGGTCGCCTCGGTCAATCGGTGGGTCAATCGCAGCATTACCCATGCCGAAGACCGCGACCTGTACGGCCGCGCCGATTATTGGGCCGATGCCGGCACCACGCTGCGTCTTGGCAAGGGCGATTGCGAGGACTTCGCCCTCCTCAAGATGGAATTGCTGGCTGCTGCCGGAATTTCGCGGGACGACATGATCCTCACACTGGCGCGCGACCTCATTCGTCGCCGCGACCACGCAGTGCTGCTCGTCAAGACCGACGAAGGTTACTTGATGCTCGACAATGTCGGAGACGCGCCGCTCGATGCCCGCGCAGACCACGGCTATCGCCCGGTCATGAGCCTCGGTGCCAAGCAGAGCTGGCTACACGGATACTGAGATCATGGCGGAGCGCGCTCAGCGCTCGGTCATCGCCCTGTCGAAAGCGCGGTTCACCGGCTTGAAGAGATAGGACAATACGCTGCGGCGTGCCGTCAGGATTTCGACGTCGCAGATCATGCCCGGTACGATCGGCAGGCGAACGCCGCCCTTCTCGATAAAGGCACGATCGGTCTCGATCACGACCGCATAATAAGCTTCGCGCTCGACTTCGTCGAAAATGCTGTCTGCGCTCACTTGCGCAACGCGACCCTTGATCCCGCCATAGATCGAGAAATCATACGCCGTGACCTTCACATTCGCATTGTCGCCCACCTTCACGAACGCACGGTCGCTGGGCGAGATTCGCGCTTCGATAAGCAGCCTGTCACCGACCGGTACGATTTGCATGATCTGCTCACCCGCGCCGACGAACCCGCCTTGGGTGCTGATCTGCAGGTCGTTGACAATTCCGTCCGACGGGGCGCGCAATTCATTGCGATCACGGCGCGCGGAAGCTCCGCGAATGCTCTCTTCATTGACGGCCATGCGCGTGGTGATCTCGCTGCGTTCGGCCAGGGCCTGTTGGCGAAAGTCCGCGCGCGCCTGGTTGAGATCGGCCTGCGCCTGGCTGATGGCCGCCGCAGAGCGTCCTGCCGCCTGCCGAGCCGCTGCCAGCCTGCCCTGCAAATCGATCACTTCGCGCTGCGCGGTCAACAAATCCGTCTGCGGAACGATGTTCTGAGCCGCCAGCGGGCGCAGCATCTCGACCTGCTCGCGCGCAAGGCGAAGACTGCTTTCGAGGCTCTGCGCAGTCGCCTGGGCTTCCGACAAATCGCGGCGACGTTGTTCGACTGCCGAGGCGAGCGAACTCTCGCGTGCACGAGCCGTGGCCCGCCGTGCCTGTGCGAGTTGTGCCTCTTCCGCACATGCCATGCCCGGCTCGCATCCGATCTGCCCGCCTGAAGCCTCCGAACTGAGCCGCCTTGCGCGAGCAGCCAAGCGTTCGTTCTCGGTCTGCAGTTCACCAAGGGCAGCAGAAGATTGCGTGTCGTCGAGGCGGACCAGGAGGTCCCCCTTCTTAACGCTCTGACCATTCCGGACCAGAATTTCAGCGACTACGGCAGGCTCTGCCGGCTGGACCAGCTGCGCCTTGCTCGATGGAATGACCTTGCCCGTACCGCGCGTGATCTGATCGACCTGCGCAAATGCCGCCCAGGCGAACAGGAGAGCTATTCCCACGGTGGCGATGACGATCAAACGTTGCGCGGCCGGCATGGTGCGCCAGCTTGTTCCGATCCTCATCACGGTGTCTCGATATTCTCTGCGGAAGTTTGGATTGGCTCACCCTGCTCGGTGAGCGTGGAGCGATATCCCGAACTTGCGGTGACAGGATCGGGAATGGAAAGGCGCCAAGTCTTCGTGGTGTCGATCCGGCCTCCGACATCGGCGGCGGCATGGCGGTCCTTCACGTCGGGTGCGACAGTCAGCCCCGGGGTAAAGGTCTCTTCGATCACGGTCTGCTGTTCAGCCTGGGCTGCAAGCCGGAAGCGGTCGAAATCGACATGCGGGAGGTACTCGCTGCCGCCCCAGCCGCGATAAAAGCTGGCAGCCCGGCCGGGCGAGCCCGGGAAGCGGTAGAAGATGTGGCGTCCGATCTGTGTGATCTTGCCCAGCGTATAGGCCCATTTCGGCACTACATAATCGGCATGGTAGTGGGTCGCTGTGCCGACATCGGCCACGACGTGTCCCGCGATTGCATCGCGGGCAACCGCCTTGGCCTGCTTCCAAAGGTTTGCCTGGGGCGTGCGCGTCAGGGCGCCATCGCAGGTGAAGCTGAATTGGCAGACGGGCCGGTTGTAGCCCTGGTAGACGACGCCGCAGACCGTGTTGGGGTACGCGGGATGCCGCACCCGGTTCAAGACGACCTGAGCAACTGCGCGCTGGCCCTTTTCCGGCTCGAGCGCAGCCTCGTAGTAGACGGCCTGCGCAAGGCACTGGCTGGCCGTTTTGTAGGATCCCGAACTCAGCGGAATGCCGGCGAATCGACCCGCAGTTTCCAGCCGTCCTTTCATCATCGGGATGGCGAGGTTGCGACTTTGGGCATCGACGATCTGCGCGGCGCCCAACTCGTCGATCTCGACCGCTCCGGTGGTCATGTCAGCAATGTCGCGCTGGAGCGAGGGAGCCAGCTTCGCCATTGCCTGGGCCGAATTGGCTGGCGCAAGCAGGGACGAAGTGCCGACGAGAAGGCTGGCCAGGGCGAGGAAGGCGAGAGCACCGAAACGGCGCGCCCGGGTTACGGTTGCCGCAGTCATGACGGTGCGCCCTTCGCTGCGCCAGCCTTTGCCAGGACTTCGGCGACCGGACCATCTGCGGCCACACGCCCGCGATCGAGCACGATCAAGCGGTCGCATATGGAGAACAGCGCCGGGCGGTGGGTGGCGATGATAAGCGTCTGCTTGGCGTCGAGCGAATTGCCGAGACGATCGACGAACATCTTCTCCGTATCGCTATCCATCGCGCCGGTCGGCTCGTCGAGGAACAGGAGTTCGCGCGGCTCGACCATGGCGCGGGTCAGGGCAAGGAAACTGCGCTGGCCGCCCGACAGCTGCCTGCCGTCTTCGCCGACGGCGCGATCGAAACCACCGCTATCGCGGGACAGGAAGAAATCCGCTCCGGTGGCGCGCATTGCAGCCTGCAGGTCTTCCTCGGAAATTCCCATGCGCCCGAGCGTGAGGTTATCGCGGACCGAACCCGAGAAGAGTGCAGCATCCTGGCCGACGAAGCCGAGCGCGTCGCGCAACTGTTGCGGACGGTACTGGTGCACGTCGATACCGTTCACCAGCATGGCGCCACCGGTCGGTCGGTAAAGGCCGCATAGCAGGCGGCCGAGGGTGGATTTGCCCGATGCAACCCGACCGACCAGCGCCACCCGCTCGCCGGGTTCGATGGTCAGGTTGAGCCCTGAAAGCGCGGGCTGCGCGCTCTCGCCATACGCGAATTCGGCATTGACGAACTCGATGCGCGGATTGCGAATGGCTGCTGGGGCGACGCTGGCACCGAGACGGCGCTCGTCCTCGCCCTCGAAGAGGCGCTCGATACTGCCAAGCGTTTCCTGCGCCTGCCGTCCCCGCGTCAGCAGGAAGGCGATTTGCCCGGCGGGCGCGAGTGAACGTGATGCCAGCATCACGATGGCAATAATGGCGCCCATGGTGATCTGCCCGGAGGCGAACAGGTAATACCCGCCGATAATCAGGGAAACGGTCGAAACCTGCTGAAACACCTGGGCGAGCCCCACCGCCAGCGAATTGATCGACCGCAGGCGTAGTTGCGAGTGGCCGCCAATTTCGGCCAACTGGTGCCAGCGCGAGAGCATGCCGCCCTCTCCGCCCATGGCCTTGAGCGTTTCCGCACCGGTCAGGGACTCCACCAGCAACGTCTGCTGCAGTCCGTAATCGGCTTGTGCGTCCTGAGAGGCTTCAACCACCTTCTTCTGAAGGATGTAGCCCGCGATCATCATGGCGAAGATGATCGTCAGCGGCACCAGTGCGAGCCAGCCTGCGATGACTGCGATGACGCCCACGAACACCAGTAGAAACGCGACATCGACGACGAGCACGACCGAAGTCGACGCGAAGAAGTCGCGCACCACCGCATATTCCGCCACACGCGCTGCAAGCGAGCCAGTGTGACCTTTCCGCTCCGACAACGGAACGGCGAGCAGGCGGGAGAATATCTTCTGGCTGAGCTTCAGATCCAGTCGCTGGGCAATTTCATCGACGATCGAGGTGCGCGCGCGGCGCAGGGCGAATTCTAGGACGAAGGCCAAGACCACGCCCGTCCCTAGCACCCACAGCGTTTCCTGCGCCTGGTTCGGGATCACGCGGTCGTAGACGTTCATCGTGAAGATCGGTAGCGCGATCGCAAGAAGATTGATCAGAAGTGAGGCAAGCAGGACCGGCATGAACGACCGGCGTTCGCGGCGCAGTTCGCCCCAGAACCAATGCTGGCGGGCCTTAGCGTACCACGGCGCTTCGTCGGTGCGCATCTTGTCCGGATCGCCGTGGATCGGGATCAGCGCACCTGAGAACGCCTCCGCAATGCTGTCACGCGCTTCCCAGATTTCACTACCGGATTCAGGGCGCCAGACGAGCAATTCGTCGTCCTGCATGTCGAGCAGGAGGACGTATTGCCGCTCGCCAAGCGCGACGATGGCAGGCAGGTCCTTGGAGGTGGAAGGCAGCTTGCGCCGCTTCTCGATTTCGTAGTTCAGCCCTGCAAGTTCGAGCGCGGCAGGAGCCTGGTGGAGGGGAAGCAGACCGTCACGGTTGCGCGGTAGCTGTGCCAACAGGTCGCGTGCGAAGGGAAGCCCGTAACGACGGGACCCTTCTGCAACGCACTCGACGAGCGGATCAAGGATCCGCCCGTCGATCTGTTCTGAAACCGTTTGTTCCATGGCCTCCACGAGCCTTTAGCGTGTCAATCTCCGTCGACGCGCCTTTGCAGCTCGGCCTCTACCGGCGGACCATAATCGAACCGCTGGCGTTCCTGCTCCATCGCACCGGCACCCGGTGCAATGCTCAACGCGTCTAGGAACTGGTTTGTAGCAGCTAACGTCTGGTACTGCGCAAACAATTGCGAGAAGCGTGCCGTTTCGAGACGTACCTGGGTGTTAAACCTAGTATTCTGCGCATCGAGCACATCGAGCAGCGAACGGCGGCCGATGTTGAACTGGCTGCGATACGACAGCAGCAGGTCATCGCTTACCTGACTCTGACGGGCGAGCTGTTCGGTCACGCGCCGCTGCGTGTAGAGCTGCTGCCATGCAAGGCGGACGTCTTCTTCGGCTTCACGCTGGCGGTCATGCAGGGCGTAGCGGGCAAGGCTTGCCTGACGGACGTTTTCCTGCAGCTTGGCACGATTGATCCCGCCATCGAAGACATCCCAGCGCAGCACGACGCGGGCCTGGATGTCGTTCGTTTCGCCGCGGAATCCGTCGATGTCTTCACCGACCCGGCCACGGGCTTCGAGACCGATGGTCGGCCACAAGTCACCCTCTGCCGAATCGACGAGGGCGTTAGCGGCATCCACGTCGGCCTGGGCTTCACGCACAAGCGGATTGTTGATCCGCGCTAGTCCGATCGCACTGGGCAGGTCCGGCGGCATCGCACTGGCGAGGTTCGGCGGCAACGTCGCCGACGAGACATCGAGACCGGTGAGGCGACGCAGCGAGATGTACGCGTTCTCGAGCTCCAGGCTCGCTTCTTCGCTACGGACCAGGGCCGACTGAAGACGCTCTTCAGCCTGCTGCTGGTCGGCAATCGAGATCGAACCTTCGTCTACCCCACGCGACAGGTCGGTCACCAGCGACTGGTGGAACGACGCATTGTCACGCGCCGCAGCAACGACGCGTTGCTGGAGCAAGACGTCGAGATATTGCCGGGCGATCTGCAGGGCGATGAACTCGGAGCGTTCGAGCACGCGCAGCGAAGCACCGTCCACGCGTGCGGCCTGGCGCAGAAGCTCTCCGCGACGGCGTCCGAAGTCGAACACAGTCCATTCGCCGGTGATCCCGGCTTCGAGCGGATAAAGCTCTTCATCGGCAATGCCCAAGGTGCGGCGGGTGTTATTCTCCAGACGGCGGATCCCCGCGCTCGCTTCAATGTTCACACGCGGCAGGAACAGGCCCTGCGCTTGGCGGCGCTCGAACTCGATCGCTTCCTTGTTGTATTGCGCCTGCAGGATCTGCGGGTTCGACTGCATCGCAATCGTGATCGCCTCCTGCATGGTGACGGCTTCGGTCGCAGCATCCTGCGCCATGGCTGCCGGAGCTGCGCCTGCAAGCAGGAGCGCTGCGGTCATTGCTAGGGTTGTCGTACGCATTATTCGTCCCCCCTCTTATTCGCTGACCTGGATTTCGACGCGGCGGTTCTGCAACTCGCGCACGCCATCGGCAGTTGGCACACGCGGCGATTCTTCGCCTTGTGCCTGGGTAGTGATGCTGGAAGCCGGGATACCGCGGCTTGCCATCAGGTTCGCCACCGCTTCGGCGCGGCGCTGCGAAAGACCTTCGTTGTAGGCATTGCTACCGGCGCGATCGGTATGGCCGATCACGGTGAAGCTGTTCCAGTCGCAGGCGGGTGCATTCTCGACGACGTACTGGACGGTCTCGACGGCATCCTGCTGCGGTGTGGCTGAATCGAACTCGAAGAAGATCAGGCCCGGTGCTTCGCGGTTGCAGACATCCGGCGCCGGCTGCGGTGTCGGCAGCGGTGCCGGCTCGACACGCGGACGCGGAGCGCGCTGCATCATGTCGTAAGCGAGAGCGCAGCGCGAAAGGCTGACCTCATCCCGAGTGCTCGATTTGAGATAACCGAGCGCAATGCCGCACTGGGCCTTGGTTTCGCTGGCCCACAAATAGCGCGGGTCATTGGCCGCGATGACCGAAGAGTCATTGGTCATCGCAAGGCCCGCATCGTAGCGCCGCTGCACTTCGGAGCGGAGCTCGTCCATGCCCAACGCCATCAGGTCATCCTGCGCGAAAGCCGCGGAGGGCGTTAGCCCGGCCGCAGCTCCTGCCAGCGTGAATACCGCTGTTATTTTCTTCATTGCAAGTTCCCCTGTTGCAGAGTTTCCTGAGTTATCATGCTGCCGTCCCTGCCAGGGCGGCATCGTCAAGCTGGTCGACGGTCAGGCCGTTTGCCAGCGATTGAGCGAGGCCCGGTTGGACCATCGTGTCGAGCAGGCTTTCGGTCGGTGCGATCGAATGCCATCCGTCGTTTGCAGCACCGTTACCGCCTGCAAAATGCGAGACGAGAGCATCGACGCCCGCTTCGGCGGTAAGGTCGGAAATCGCCTCACCGATGGCGGCCTTGGCGTCGAGTTCGGCAATAGCGCCTTCCGGTAGCGGCGCTTCCATGAGAAGCAGCGCCTCCATCGAAGCTGCGGCACCGCCAGCAGCCATATCCAGACCGTCGAAAGCATCGTTCGAGGCAAAAGCACCAACTTCCGGAGCGTCGAAGGCAGCATAGTCGATGCCCATCTCCGGAGCGTCGAAGCCGAATGCCGGCGTGCTGTCGCCGATTGCGAAGCCGCCTTCGAGAATATTGGCTTCGTAGGGTGCCATCTGTGCGGAGGCGAGGTCGAAATCCGCTTCCTGGACGAATTCCTGCGTGAAGCCGCTTTCAACACCGGACAGCTTGAGCGACCCGTCCATTTCCATGAAGGAATAGGTCGTGGTCGAGCCATCCCCCGGGCTGTCGGGCGAGAACGCGTCGGTTCCACCGGTATCACCCATCATGAAGGCGGATGCGGCCGCTGCGATCATGGTCGTTTCCATGGTGCGAGCGCTGCTGGTCGTCGTGGTGGCAGAAGCGGAGCCAACCGGATCGATGTTTACCTGGATGGCATCGGAAATGACCACCTCGTCCAGGTCTTCGTCGATGACTTTCAGGTCGAAGGAAGTCGAAACCTGATTGCCTTCCTCGGTTTCCGTGATCCGCAGGTCGGACAGCGAGAACTTCCCGTCCGTGCCCGAACCGGCGTTGGTGATCAGGATGTTGTTATAGCCGTCATCGGTAAACGCCACGATGCTGAATTGTGCATTCACATCCTGAACGAGCGCCGTGTTGGTTTCCCACACGATATCGAGGCCGGTCCCGTTGAAGTTGGTTACGTCGCCGTCTGCCCGGTCGAACGAACCGACGAGGTTGCCCGAAGCGTCGTAAACATCGACCCGGGTGATCTCGTCGATCGAGTCCCCGCCGTCATAGGTGGGCTCGGTCTGGTTGGCCCCTCCGTCGGTATCCGCATCATAGGCCGTGAGCCTGATGTCGGCTGTCGTGCCGTTCGAAATCTGGTCCAGCGTGAAGCGGAAACCATTCACATTCGACAGTGAATCCATCGTGTAAGCTTCGGGGGCCGGGCCCCCGCTCAGATCCACGGGGGTAAACTGGCCGAAGTGAATGTTGAGACCCGCATCCGGATTCTGGATATTGATGAACTGGCCATCCACGCCGACGTCATCGGTGTCGCTGTTGACCGATCCTGCGTTGATCGGAGTGAACAGCAGTTCGATGCTGCCGGTCTCGGCACTGTCGATGATCTTGAACGGCGGGTTGCCTGCCTGCCCACCGGAAAGATCGCTGAACTTGGTGCCGGAGCCGTTGTCAACAGGTTCGAGCAAAGTGAACGTATAGTTCGCATCGCCCTGATTGAGATCGACCGTGAACACCAGCGTCCCGCCCGTTCCGTCAGCTGCTGCGCCGGCGCGACCTTCGATCGTGGTCCCGTCGGACGACACGTAGATCAGCACGTCCGTACCCTGGTAATCGACACCGGAGTCGTCGCCATTGCTGTGGTTGAAGACGATGTCGCCCGGCTGGTCCGCACCGATATTGTTGACCACTTCGCCGTCGAGATCGAGGTCGCGCGTCGCGGATTGCGGCGAGTTGGTGAAGCCGGTGAGGATGTCGACAGGATCGATCGCCACTGGCACGTCATCAACGATGGAGATGACGATGGAACCCGGGGTTGCGTCGCTATCGCCGGTGGCGTCGGTGACGCTCATGGTGACTGTGTCGAGGATCGGTGTACCTTCGCCCTGGCCCGTATGGGTCAGCGGCGCCGAGAGCGTGTACTCGTAGCCGTAGGTAAAGGTGCCATTGCCGTCATCGGTGATCGAGGTGATCTCGATCACACCTTTGGTCGTCGTCAGCGTGTCGCCGATGGCCGGATCGGTCAGCGTGTTGCCGTTGTCCGCAGTCAGCGTGAAGGTGACGTCTTCGCCATTGGTCACGACATCGAAGCTGCCTGCAGCCGTCTCGCTGTCGGCGCCATACTGGCTGCCGGCAGCAAGACCGTCTTCAAAGACCGTCAGCGCATCGCCGGTGATGTCGGGAGCGTTGGGATCTTGGTTCAGCGTGATGACCAGCTCCGCCAGGTCCGTATCGCCGTCAGCGTCGGTGATCTGGTAGGTGAACGTATCGCTCGTGACGCCCGAGGGGATCGAGGCGGTCGTCAGCGTATAGGTATAGCTGCCGTCCGGATTGATCGTCAGGTCGCCATAGGCGCTCGAGACCGTCACTGCACCGCCGACTGCCGTCAGCGCGCCTGCATCGCCCTCTTCGCCGGTGCGCACACCGGTTACCTCGACACCCGCAGTGCCATCGGTATCCGCGCCAAGCTCGTCCGGATTGTCGCCCACGCCTGCGCCGTCATAGACGTTGCCGGTCGTGAAGTTGCCGAGACCTTCGACGACGCTGTTCGTGTCGTCTTCTGCAACAGGCACGTCATCGACGATGGAGATGACGATGGAGCCCGGGGTCGCGTCGCTGTCGCCGGTCGCGTCGGTGACGCTCATGGTGACTGTGTCGAGGATCGGTGCTCCTTCGCCCTGGCCCGTATGGGTCAGCGGCGCCGAGAGCGTGTAGGTGTATTCGTAGGTGAAGTTGCCTCCGCCATTGTCGACGATGTTCGTGATCTCGATCACGCCCTTGGTCGTCGTCAGCGTCTCGCCGATGGCCGGATCGGTCAGCGTGTTGCCGTTGTCCGCAGTCAGCGTGAAGGTGACGTCTTCGCCATTGGTGGAGACATCGAAGCTGCCTGCAGCCGTCTCGCTGTCGGCGCCATACTGGACGCCGTCCGCAAGGCCGTCTTCATAGACCGTCAGCGCATCTCCGGTGATGTCGGGAGCGTTGGGATCCTGGTTCAGCGTGATGACCAGCTCTGCCAGGTCCGTATCGCCGTCGGCATCGGTGATCTGGTAGGTGAAGGTCTCGCTCGTGACACTGGGCGGGATCGACGCGGTCGTCAGCGTATAGGTGTAGCTGCCGTCCGGATTGATCGTCAGGTCGCCATAGGTGCCCGAGACAGTCACCGCACCGCCGACAACCGTCAGCGCGCCTGCATCGCCTTCTTCGCCAGTGCGCACGCCGGTAACTTCGACACCCGCAGTGCCATCGGTATCCGCGCCAAGCTCGTCCGGATTGTCGCCCACACCTGCGCCATCATAGACGTTGCCGGTCGTGAAGTTGCCAAGACCTTCGACGACGCTGTTCGTGTCGTCTTCTGCAGTGGGAACATCGTCCGAAACGCTGACATCGACCCTGCCGAACGCCTTGTCACCGTCCGTGTCCGTGGCAACCACGTTCACGAAGCCGAGATCGTCGAGATCGTCGCCTGCAAGATCGTGGCCAAGGTAATTGTCGTTCAGGGTTGCCGTAACCGTAGCGTCATTACCGTTCACCACGAGGGTCAGGGTAACGACCGGGCCATTGCCGTCCGAACCTACGATTTCAAAATCGCCGGTCCGCACCCAATCGAGGTCGCCACCGAGGTCCAAGACATCGCCGAAGACGATCGTCGCGAAGGGATCCGAACCGGGAACGAAGTTGATCGTGCCCTGGTCGAAATCGTCTCCACCCGGAGTGCTGCCGTCGGCAAGATTCTGATCGTCCAGCGCTAGGTCCAGGCCGTCAGGATTGCCCGGAGCCTGACCATCTTCGATGCGGATCGGCTGGGTAGCCGTATCCAGATCGCCGTCGCCGTCAGTCAGCGTATAGGTGAAGTCGGCAACGATCGGTCCGCCGGTCTGGTCCAGACTGTCAGTCGGATTGAACGTCCAGTTGCCGTCCATGTCGATAGTGTAAGTGCCATTCGCATTGCTCAGCGTCGCGTCGCTGCCGTCCTGCGGAACCGCGACGGTATCGGCGCCGACCGTGATCGAGGTGACGGTTGCGCCGTCCGCTCCTTCGGTGTCGGCCACGCCGTCGGTCATGACATTGCCACCAATGTCGGCCGCATCTTCGGCAACCGTGATCAGCGTCTGATCTGTAGCAGTCGGGACATCATCGACGATGCTGACCTGGATTTCGCCAGTGCCGATGACGTTGTTGTCCTGGTCGACCACCTGGTAGGTGAAGGTCTCGAAACCAGTAACAACGGTTGCGTTGATGGTATTATCGTCATTGTCGCCGCCCTGGTCAGGCGACAGCGTGTCGCCGTCTACCGGCGTGGTGAGCGTATAGGTATATTCGCCCGTCACCGGATCAAGAGTCAGCGTGCCGTAACTTCCGGTCGCGCTGGAGGTCAGCGAATAGGTGAGCGTTCCGCTCGCACCAGTAACGGTGATCTGACCGTTCGCATCGATTTCGCTGTCCGAACCCGCATCGCTGCCAATGCCGTCGAGGCCAGCTTCGAAAACCAGCGCATCGTTGTCGGAGACATTACCCGCAACGTTGTTGATCGTGATGACCAGCTGAGCTTCGGAGATATCCCCGTCGGCATCGATGATCTGATAAGTGAAGGTGTCGGTCGTGTTGGCGTTCGTCGAGTTGGCGAAGCTGTCGTACGTGTAGTCCCCGTTGGCCTGCACCGTCAGCGTGCCGAGCGAAGAAGTGACCGTGAAGGGTCCCGTCGCATCGCTGTCGCCACTGTCGTCGCTGGTGACGCCGAGGATACCTGCAAGGCCATCTGCTCCGGCCACGTCGACCCCGAAACCGTCATCGTCGGTCAGGATGTTTCCGGCGGTGCTTGCGCCTTCCGAAACGGTGTTGGTGTTGTCTTCGGCGACCGGAACATCGTCAACGATGGAGATCACGATGGAGCCCGGGGTCGCGTCGCTGTCTCCGGTGGCGTCGGTGACGCTCATGGTGACTGTGTCGAGGATCGGTGTACCTTCGCCCTGGCCCGTATGGGTCAGCGGCGCCGAGAGCGTGTACTCGTAGCCGTAGGTAAAGGTGCCATTGCCGTCATCGGTGATCGAGGTGATCTCGATCACACCTTTGGTCGTCGTCAGCGTGTCGCCGATGGCCGGATCGGTCAGCGTGTTGCCGTTGTCCGCAGTCAGCGTGAAGGTGACGTCTTCGCCATTGGTGGAGACATCGAAGCTGCCTGCAGCCGTCTCGCTGTCGGCGCCATACTGGACGCCGTCCGCAAGGCCGTCTTCATAGACCGTCAGCGCATCTCCGGTGATGTCGGGAGCGTTGGGATCCTGGTTCAGCGTGATGACCAGCTCTGCCAGGTCCGTATCGCCGTCGGCATCGGTGATCTGGTAGGTGAAGGTCTCGCTCGTGACACTGGGCGGGATCAAGGCGGTCGTCAGCGTATAGGTATAGCTGCCGTCGTCTTCGATCGTGAGGTCGCCATAGGTGCCCGAGATCGTGACCTGCGTGCCGACTGTCGTCAGCGCGCCTGCATCGCCCTCTTCGCCGGTGCGCACACCGGTAACCTCGACACCCGCAGTACCATCGGTATCCGCGCCAAGCTCGTCCGGATTGTCGCCCAAGCCTGCGCCGTCATAGACGTTGCCGGTCGTGAAGTTGCCGAGACCTTCGACGACGCTGTTCGTGTCGTCTTCGGCAGTGGGAACATCGTCGATGACCTGGATATCGAGGGATGCACTGTCCTGCGAACCATCGGTATCGGTAGCCACCACTTCGAAACTGTCGGTGACGTCGTCTTCGCCGGCAGCGTCATGCTCAAGAGTGTTGTCGCTCAGCTCGTATTCGTAGGACACGGTCGCCGAGACCACATCGCCATTGGCGTCGGTGGTTACCGTCACATCGGTGATCCGGGCCGTGCCGAAGTCGCCGGTGATCGAGACCGGATAGGTCTCGCCATTGCCCCAGACCGCGGTGCCGCCGACCGTCAGGACGCTCAGCCCGTCGGGGCTGTCGACCGTGAAGCTGCCATCCTGCACGAGCGCATTGGCATCGGGCGAAGAACCTTCCGGCAGGTCGTCTTCATCGACCACCTCTTCGGGCGTCTGGAGATCGAGGCCGTTGATGGTCACGATGTCGTCCGCGCCATTGATCGTGATCGTCAGCGTGGTCGAGCGGGCGTCACCATCGCCGTCGGTGAGCGTGTATTTGAAGACTTCCGTGAGGATGTCGTTGGAGTCGAGGCCCTGAACCAGCGGGTTCGTGTTATCGAGCTCGTAGATGTATTCGCCATCCGCATCGAGCGTCAGCGTGCCGTACATACCGGCAAGTGGTTCGCCGAGAGTGCCGGGGTCGGTACCAAACGAGAAAGCCGACACTTCGGCGCCATCGGCACCCTGGGTGTCTTCGCCGTCATCCCCATTGGCTTCCGCATCGCTGATGACATTGCCGCTCGCGCTGAGCGGACCATCTTCGGTCACGCTGTCGGAATCCGGGCGCGCCGTAGGCACGTCGTCGATGATATCGATGTCGAGATCGCCAGCGACCGTGTCGCCATCCTGGTCGGTGACCGTCACTTCGAAGCTGTCGAACGTGTCGTCGCCATCAGTGTTCGTAGTCAGTTCGTAAGTGTAACCGATCGCGCCATCGGCGATCGAGGTCACCGTAAGCGTGCCGAAGCTACCCGTGAAGGTCTGGCCGACAGCGGTCACTGCCGTGCCGCCGATGGTGATCACCGCCGGGCCATCTGGCGCGGTGTAGGTGAACGTGCCGCTCGTGAACTCGCCGTCGGTCGCCGCAGCGGAACCCGCCGGTAGGCCCGCTTCGTCGACTTCGGTACCGGCTTCGCCGGCAACCGGAAGGTCCAGCGTTACCGGGCTGTCCGCGATCGAAATCACCAACGTAGCCGTTGCTGTGTCGCCATCGCCGTCCGTGATTACGTAGTCGAAGCTGTCCTCGACATCGCCAGGCGTGCCCGGATCGCGGGTATAGCTGTAAGTGCCGTCGGCGCCGATGGTCAGTGTGCCGTAAGCGCCCTGTACCGTCTCTCCTGCAGCACCCGAACCGCCCGATCCCGTGAAGGACGTGACGCTTGCATCGTCTGCACCGACTGTGTCGTTGGCAAGTACGTTGCCGCCAACCGGGCCATATTCGCCCGCAGCAATCGCATTGCTGTCATCCTCGGCACTCGGCGCGTCGTCGATGATCGCGATGACCAGAGTGGTCGAAGCCGTATCGCCGTCGCTGTCGGTAACAGTGAGCGAGAAGGTCTCGCTGTCCGGATCGGAAAGCGTGTTGTCGAGAAGTTCGAAACTGTAGCTGTAAGCGCCATTGCTTTCGGTGATCGTAAGAACGCCGCTGTCGGTCGCAACCTGGCCGCCGCCGGTCACATTGACGCCGTTGATGACGAGCGACGCAACGGTATCGCCGCCGGTCGTGATCGAGATGACACCGGTTGCGATTTCACCGTCGCTTGCCGAGTTCGAACCGGCCGGTTCGCCATCGCGAGCGCCCAAGGCCGCTTCATCGACGTCGTTGTCGCCCTCGACCGAGATTTCAGGAGTAGAATCGGGCGAGAGGGTAAGAGTTACGGTCGCGGTAGAGACGTCACCGTCGCCATCGGTAATTGTGTACTGGAACGTGACAGTTCCGGTCTCACCCGCACCCGGGGTGTAAGTGAAACTTCCGTCGTCATTGTAGGCTAGGCTGCCTGTACCGCTGAGCGAACCGTCTACGGCTTCTACGCCCGTCGCAAGGTCGACGCCATCTGCGCCAACCGTATCGTTGGCCAGGACATCGATCGAAATCGAAGCGTTTTCGCCAGCCTGCGAGGCGGTGTCGTCGACCGCCTCCGGCACGTCATCGACGATCGTGATATCCAGATCGTCTTCGGCCTGGTCGCCATCAAGATCGGTGATGACGATCGGAAAGGTAACGGTCGTGCCGTCGGTATCGCCAGTGTTGTCGGTCAGTTCGTAATCATAGGTGATCGTGCCGACGCCGGTTTCCGGATCGTAAGTGTAGCCCGTGACCGTGAGCGTGCCGGTATCGTCTGAAACGACGACCTGCGGCAGGTTGTTCGGATCGATGACGGTCCCACCGATAGTAACCGTGTCGACGCCATCGGGCGATGTGAAAGTGATCGTACCGGTCGCGGTTTCGTCGTCGCCGTCGAAATTCGAACCTTCGGGTTCGTCGTCACGGGTGTCGGTCGTCGGAGGGAGCTGGCCTTCTTCGACCACTGTCGCATCTTCGCCATCAGGGACATTGGTGATCACGTTCGGCGCATCACCGATATTGATTGTCAGCGTAGCAGTGCTGGTGCTGCCGTCCGTATCCGTAATCGTATAGGTGAATTCCTCGCTGACGCCGCCGGGCGTGTTGACGAAGCGATCATAGGAATAGCTTCCGTCGGCATTGAGGGTGAGTTCACCATAGGTGCCGACCAGGGTGTTGCCCGGCTCAGCCGAACCACCGGAGTTGGCAAACCCCGTCACTGCGCCGGTGTCAGGATAGCTGTCCGCACCGGATTCGTCATTGTCGGTGACGTTTCCGAAGATCGTATCGTGAGATCCGCCCGGGACATCGTTGCTGTCGTCGCGCGCAATCGGTGCGTCGTCCACCACGTTGATCTGCAACGTTGCGGTCGCGCTATCGCCGTCGGTGTCGGTGACCGTCATCGAGAACGAGCCATCGACGGTTTCGCCGACAAGGTTGTCCGTCAGAGTGAAAGAGAACCCGATCTCGCCACCCTCGATATCGATGCTCGTGATCGTAAGGATGCCCTTGTCGCCGACGAAGGTCTGGCCGACCTCGGTGATCGCCACGCCATTGATCGCAACCGATGCAACGCCATCGGGCGAATTGAATACGATCGTACCGGTCGATGTTTCGAGGTTGGTTTCGTCCTGCGTACCTTCGCTCTCGTCGGTCCCGTCGATGGTGCGGGCCGGCAGGCCCGATTCGTCGACAGTCGCAATCGCGTTGATGACACCTGCCGGATTGTCAGGCGTTTCGACCACGATTTCCGGATCCTGGTCGACCAAGTACGGAATGATCTCGCGCTCTTCGGGTTCGGGGAACTGGAGCTGCGTATAAGGAAGCAGGTCGCCGATGTCGTAAGCGGCCTGGATGTTGCCGGGGTCGACTTCGAAATTGCCGCCCGAACTTTGCGGGTCGCCAGCCGCGGGCTGCGGTTCGTTACCGGTCAGAAGTGCTGCAAGGTTGGCGGCAGGTACCGTAACACCGTCGACGACGATCTGCGGCACGATGATTGCGCCTTCGGGAATAAGGATGCGCGTACCGTCGTCGAGAACGATGACGAGATCGCGGCCTGCCGATGTCAGGTTCTCTAGCGACGCACCGTCGGGCAGGATAACCACGCCATCTTCATTGGGAACGAGAATGATGTCCGCATTGGCACGAGTGGCCGCTGCGGAGGACTGGCTGTTGCCGGTGTCCATGTCCTGGCTGTCCTGTGCGTCGGCGAATTCGCCATTCTGCTCGAAACTGTCCATCATCTCGGTCCTCTTCTCAGCCGGAAGGAGGAGCGAAATCTCCTCCGTAACGCGAGAATTGCCGAACATGATGCGAGCCGGAAAAGACCGGGAGACCACCCCCCAAGATCGTTTCGAGCAAGATACGGGCACAAGCCCATCCAGCAATTTTCGCGGCCCGACTTTTCATCTCAAAACGGCGAATCGAATTGCCAGTGAGATGTGTCGTTGCATTATGTGAAACAGTTCCGAGCCAATCTTTCAATGTTGTTAACTACTTGGCCGGCGGGGAAAATCGCTCTTTCCAGAGCGAGTGAGGCCGAAAATCAGCCGTAAGTTTCTGTTTTTCGCAGATACATTGTCACTGTCCGGATTTGGGACGAGAAACGAAGAATTAAATCATCTGCCTGCGGTGACGGACACTCGTTGCCGGAAGGTAACGTTCACACGCTCGGAGAGGAGAAGATAAGGCATCCAGATGGCGATGCTCACCATGACTGTGTTGATGTTTGCGACAAGCAAGGTCGACAGTGGGGTGGCCACTTCCTGCGGCAACCCCACCCCCGCCAGCGACCATGCGATCGCAATCTGGGACAGGATATCGAGGAGCCAGGCGTAGGCCAGCATCTTGGGAAAGAGTGGAACGCGGCGCAACGCGAGGACGAAGCAAACCATATAGAAGAAGTTCATCATCGCCAGCTCGGCAGCCATGGCGAGGTAGAGGATATGACTCCACGCGGGCGCGTGCGCGTAGAGCGCGGGCTGGATCATGAAAAACTCCCCGGTGCGCAGGACGACGCCGAACAACAGGCCGACGATCAGCGAGGTCAGGAAGCCGGTGGTTCCGTAAAGAGGGTGACTCTTCGCCTCGCGTTTGCGCACGCGCCGCCATCGTCCGAACAACGCCAGCCTCAGTCGCGGGTTGCCTTCTACCGATTGAAATGCGTCGCGCGCGATTCGAAAGCCAAGTAGCGGCGCAGCGATAATCGCCAGATAAGGAATTGCGGCAAGGGCAAGCCAGTCGATGCTCGCTCCGATCCAGGCAACCTTGGCCAGTTTTGCACTGGAGAGCAGCGCCGTCACGATGACCCAGCTCAGAGCAAGATGAAATAGATGGGACTCGATCCAGCGGGTTATCGCAATGCTGCGAAGCGCGAGCTTTCCGGAATACGTTCGAAACGCGGCTGACAGTGGTCGCAGGGCTTGAGCCCCTTCCTGAGATACCACCCCCAGGAAGTTCCGAATCATTTCAAACTCCTAGCCGAATCATAATCGTGCGGCGCAGACGGGATTCGGGCAAAAATGCACCACTCTTAGCTTTTGTTAACCTACCATCTTTACTTTTGCTTGAATTAAGTTACTAAAAAGTAGACATAATGCAAAAGCGTTGCACCGAAGTTGACCGTAAGCAGCGTTTGAGTGAACTTAATTGAGCTCCGAGGGAGCCAGCGTGAAACGAGCCGGTGCATCCGGTTACATAACAATAACAGGTCGCGCCGGTTCCAACACGTTACCCCCCTCGGGCGGACCAATCCGGAAATAGATGCCGGAGGTCCTGTATATGAAATGACAGACCGTCTCTCCTGGCGGATGTCTTCAAGACTTGGGGTAATACTATGTTCAAGAACTACATCACTGAAGAAGCCGGTGCATCGGCAGCTGAATACGCTCTGATCCTCGCCATCGTCGGCGCCGTGATCGCTACGGCAACCCTCGCACTTCGCGGCGAAATCGTCACCGCGATCAACAATGCGAAGAACAACGTTGCTACGGCGAACGCGAACAACGCTTCGATCTAAGCAAAAATTAAGGTCCCGCCGGCATTATCGGCGGGACCTTTTCTCGTTTTTCAACTCGGGGGGGTAAATATCATGCGTGGCAGGAATCTGCTCATTGCCGGTATCGCCGTATTTCTCGGTCTCATGGCCGTGTACCTGGCGAATGCCTATTTTACCGGAATGGAAGAGCGGCAGGAAGCGATTGCCGAAGAGCAGCAGCTCGCCCGCATCGTGGTTGCCACCCAGCCCATGGCTTTCGGACAGCCGTTGACCGAAACCACGGTCCGGCTCGCCAACTGGCCTGCGGAATCGGTGCCGGAAGGCGCTTTCACCTCTCTCGAACAAGCCATGATGGGCGGGCGCGTCGCACTTCGCCCGATCGTGCCCGGTGAGCCGATCCTGGCCACAAAGGTCAGTGGCGACAACGGCCGTGCAAGCCTGGCCTCCAACCTTCCCGAAGACATGCGGGCCGTCTCCATCCCGGTAAACGCAGTTGCCGGCGTCGGCGGCTTTGTTCGCCCGGGCGACGTGGTCGACGTGATGTTGACCCGCATGATCCCTGGCCAGAACCAGCAACAGCAAGACAAGATGACAACGGTCGTCCTCGAGAACGTACTGGTGCTCGGCATGGATCAGGTTGCAGACGAAAATGCGACCGAGCCTGTGGTTACTACCACTGCCACCCTGCAGGTCGACATGTTCGGCGCCCAGAAACTGACGCTTGCCCGCGAAGTCGGCAATCTCAGCCTGGCGCTGCGCAATGTCGAAAACCAGGAGGTCGGCACGACAGAAACGGTCGTTGCAAACGATCTCGGTGGCGGCGGTCGATACATCAATCGCGGCACCGGTGCTCCGGCTCCCATGCTGGCGGCTCCGTCCTATTCTCCTCCTCCGCGGGGCGCTAGTTCTGCGCCGAGGCAAGCAAGTGCACCGGCCCGCCCGCGCGGTCCGACCATGAGCGTGGTGCGCGGCACCAATGCTGAAACCTATTCCGTGGAGACGCTCCGTGGCAATTAAGCACACAGCCCTTTCGGCTCTCGCCCTGGCAACCGCGTTGGGAGCGGCAATTGCTCCCCACGCAGCAGCAGCCCAGTCGGGTTATGCCAGCGAATCCATGCATGCGGGCACCGTGGAAATCCCGGTCAACAAGAGCCAGGTCGTAACGGCCGACGTTCCGATCGACCGCGCGATGATCGGAAACGACTCGATCGCAGACATTCTTCCGGTATCCGATCGTTCGGTCTACGTGCTCGGCAAGGAGATCGGCACGACGTCGCTGACGCTCTACGATCGTTCGAACCGCGTCATCGCAGTGATGGACATCGCCGTCGGTCCCGACGTTTTGAGCCTGCGTGAGCAGATGGCCGACCTGATGCCCGGTGAAACCGTCGATGCTCGCATGACCGGCGACTCGATCGTTCTTTCGGGCACCGTCAGCGACGCTGGCGTCGCCGATCGTGCGGTCCAACTGGCCTCGGCCTATGCCGGCGCAGAGAAAGTCGTCAATCTCATGACGCTTGGCGGAAGCCAGCAGGTCATGCTTGAAGTCCGTTTCGCCGAAGTTTCTCGCAGCATCGGCAAGGACCTGGGTGTTCGCACTTTCTTTAATGGGGACAGGGTTTCGGGCGCAACGGGACCCGGCTCCGAACTTACCCCCGGGGTTGGCTCAAGCAATTTCGGGAACGGCGACCTAGGAGTTTCCGATGTAACGAATGCATTTGGCGTCATCACCCGTAGCTTCACGGATATCCTTGGGCTCGATGTCGACATCGCTCTCGACGCTCTTGAAGAGAAAGGCCTTGCCAAGACACTCGCAGAGCCGACGCTGGTCGCGCTTTCCGGGCAGCGAGCCTCCTTTTTGGCAGGTGGCGAATTCCCCGTTCCCATCGTTCAGAGCGGCGGTGTGGGTGGCGGTCAGGCTGGCATCACCGTCGAATTCAAGTCGTTCGGCGTCGGACTGGGCTTCACGCCCACCGTCCTGTCGAACAAGGTTATCAACCTGATCGTCGAGCCGGAAGTCAGCTCGATCGACCAAAGCGCGTCGATCACGCTCAACGGCATTCGGATCCCGGGCCTCCAGACCCGGCGAGCCAGCACTGTTCTCGAACTGCGCGATGGCGAAAGCTTTGCGATTGCCGGGCTTCTGCAACGCGATTTCCAGACCACGGTCAACCAGGTGCCCTTGCTTGGTTCGATCCCGCTTATCGGTTCGCTGTTCCGTTCGACCAGCTTCCAGAAAGGCGAGACCGAGCTGCTGATCATCGTGACGCCGCGTCTCGTTGCGCCGCTCCGGCCCGAGCAGGTCCAGCTTCCGACGGACCGCGTCAGGGACCCGATCCAAGCCGATGTTTTGCTGAACGGCAATTCGCATCGCACGAATGATTTGCCGCCGATTGCCGGTGATACCCCGGCCAACACGCAGCAAGGCACCGAAACCAACGCGCAGGAGGCAGCCGATGGCTACGAATACTAAGGCTCTTCGCACCGTGCTGCTGACCGCAGGCGTTATCGCCACGGCAGGCTGCGCGACGGGGAGCGGTAATGACTTCATGGCGGATACCAGCTGGGGCGAGGCCAATCGCCGCACGATGGCTGCCCAGGTCATCGACCCGAACCCCGTTTACGAAACCGCGATCCCGCCCACGACTGCCCAGAATGCAGTCGCTGCTATCGATCGCTATTACGACGATGCCGTCAAGGAGCCCGACGAGGTCTCCACGACTGAATCGCCGGAATAAACCGGACATGGAACAATGGTTAGCGCAAAAGACCTCATAAACAGGTTCCGTAAGGATGAACGCGGCGCAGTCGCCGCGACCTATGCGCTAGCCATCATTCCGCTCGTCGCCATGGCTGGCCTGGGCTTTGACTATGCCCGCATGGCCGGGATGGATTCCGAACTTCAGAATTCGGCCGACCAGGCGGCCCTGGCGGCGGCCACCCAGCTGGACGGAAAAGCCGGAGCTTGCGCACGCGCAGGAAACGCAGCCATCGGCCTGGTCCAGAACCAGACCATTCTTGCGGACGGCAACAATGCGATCGATGTCGATACGGCCATCGCCGTAGCCAACGACCAATGCAGTGCTTTCGCCAATATCAGGTTCTTCCGGGTCTACAATGACCCGGGCAGCTTCACGCTCGCCACCACCGATAAAGACGCCAACTTTGTCGAAGTCACGATCGATGGGCGCGAGGTCACCTACTCGCTAGTGGCGGCAGCTGGTGCTGACGGTGCAGACGGGCTCGCACTGGCCGTAGCCGGGCTGGGTTCCGCCCTGTGCAAGGTGCCGCCGGTCATGATGTGCAATCCGAACGAGACCAGCGATCCGGATTTCACTATCGCAAATTATGTCGGCAAGGGCATCAGGCTCGTTGCCAATGTCAATGGCCAGAATGGCGCAAGCGAAGTTGCCGACGAAGTCGCCGGTAGTTATGGCCCGGGCGTTTTCGGCTATCTCGAAACCGGAGCCGGGAATGGTGCGATCGCCACAGCACGGACCCTCGGCCGATCGTCGCTGCCGGGCGATTGCGTTTCCATCGACGGTGCAGATGTCAAGCCGGGTCAGCAAGTTAGCGTTCTCGATGCCCTAAACGTGCGCTTCGGTATCTACGCCAACGGCCTCAACAATGTGTGCGATTCGGACAACGGCGCGTGCCCGCCATCGGCCAACAGCCGCATCGACCTGGTTCGGGAGGTTCCCCCAGGTGGAAGCAGCGGCTCGTGCTCCATTGGCCCCGGCGGCTGGGAAGTTGGTCCCCGACCGTACCGCGCGGTCGACGCGGTGAACAATATAGACCCCAGCAACACCCAGCCCATGGGCTATCCGCGCGACAAATGCCACGCGACCAGTCTGGCAGGAAATTGCACGGGGAACGGCAACGCGCGTATCGGGGACGGCAACTGGGATCGGGCTGCCTACTACTTCACCAATGGGCTCGGCAGCATCCCGATGACCTGGTCGTCCTACGGCTATCCCGAGCTTGCGGGACGAACCACCCCCACCCGCTATCAGCAGTTCCGTTATGAGTACGAAAACGCGACGTTGCTAGCTCGGAAGACCTTTCAACACACCACTGCCGGTCCGGGAAAGAGTTCGAAAACGATCGATTACGAACATCAGGGGTCGCCTCTGTGCGAAGGGCCGGGCATCGCTCCGGGTACAACCCCAGACCGGCGCGTGCTAAGCATCGCCGTAATCAATTGCTCGACGGCAGACAATGGTGGGCCGGTTTCGGCCAGCACGACAGACGCGGATATCGGCAAGTTCGTCGACGTCTTCCTCGTCGAACCTGTTGCTCGGCGCGTAGCACCCGATGGAACGCGCTATACGAACAACAGCGATGTCTACGTTGAAGTTATCGGCGCCACGACCGTTGGGGGCGGCGGCACGCAAGGGCAGGAAATCCGCAAGGATGTTCCTTACCTGATCGAATGACGGACTGCCGCGCCTTTTGCCATCGTGAAGAAGGGGCTGCCGCGTCCGAAATGGCGCTGATGCTGCCGCTCTTGCTGGCAATGATGTTCGTGGTCTTCGAGGCAGGCCACTATTTTTACACCGAACAAAAGGTGGTCCAAGCCGTTCGCGAAGGGGCTCGCTATGCCGGACGTCGGCCTTTCGCCGATTTTCCTTGTGGCGGCGCTGCCAGCGCAACTGCAATCAGCGAAATCAAGAACGTCACACGCACTGGTGTGCTCACTGGTGGGACACCGCGCATTTCGAACTGGGACGCGAACCTCATCAACGTCAGCTACACGTGCAACGCAGGTTACGCGACCTCTGGCATTTTCAAGGGTAACAGCGGCGGCGCTCCAATTGTTACGGTCAGTGCCGCTGCAGGGTATCCTTCGCTCTTCGAGAGCCTTGGCCTTATCGACAGCAACACTCAGGTCTTTGCATCGGCTCAAGCAGTGGTGAACGGCATATGATGCGTTTCACTCACCAATTCTCGGCGTTCTTAAAGGACACACGCGGATCCGCAGCGGAATTCGCCCTCGTCCTTCCGATCCTGATCATTTTCCTGCTCGGAATTTTCGATGTCGGCTATTACGCTTGGCAGATAAACCGTGCTGAAAAAGCCGTGCAGATCGGCGCTCGGTGGGCCGTGGCCACGGACATGGTTCCTTCTGGCTTGGCGAGCTACAGTTTTGCGACGAGCGGCGGAATTGAACAGGGCACAATTGTACCGCAATCGGCTTTTCCAGGGCTGGCATGCACCAGCAGCGGTTGCACTTGCAAAGGAAGCTGCAGCTTTCCAACGACCGCTAACTCCTCCGCATTCACGAGTATCGTAGATCGAATGCAGGAGATAAAATCGGAAATTCAGGCCAGCAACGTACGCATCGAGTACGACTGGTCCGGCCTCGGATTTTCGGGAGACCCCAACGGCCCCGATGTCGCACCAATTGTGACGGTGAAGCTGATCAACATGCAGCACACACCGATTTATAGCCTGTTTACGGGTACTATTGCGCTGCCCGAGTTCGCCTATTCGCTGACCGCCGAAGATGGCGCTGGCAGCTATTCAAATTGAGAGCGCCATGACCGATTTTTCCGACACATATGAAACGGACAATGGAATGACCCTTCCGGAAGGCGTGCACGTGTTCGCGCGCAAAGAGGCGCTCGGCAATATCGCCATTCTCGAAGATTCCGTAACCTTGCACCGCCTGGGCACAGCCGAGGACTTCCCCGTTGCAGCGGTGGAACAGGCTGCGATCGCAGTTGTGGAAATCGACTCCGAAGATCCGGACTCGCTTGCTCGTTTGGAACGGCTGCGGGCCAAGCGCCCCGGTCTCCCGGTCATCGCCGGATTGCAGGTTGCACCGGTGAGAACCGTACGCTCGTTGCTGCGCAAAGGCGTCGTGGACGTGCTGGAGCTGCCGTTCTCGAGCGAGGAGCTCATCGCTGCAATCGTCGATGTTGCGCGCGCTGCCAAGCCGGTCCGACCCGAAACGCCGGTCACTCTGGCTCCGGTTATCGCAGTTCTCGGTGCGGCAGGCGGCGTGGGCGCCAGCACTGTCGCCACGCAACTGGCCACGATGATGAGTTCGCGGCTGGGCGAAGGGGCCCGCACCGCTCTCATCGACCTTTCGCTGCAAAGCGGCGATGCCGGCGCTTATCTCGACAAGAGCCCGCGCATGACGATCAGCCACCTGTTCGAAGCGATCGACAGGATCGACGACGAGCTGATGCGCTCGGTGGCCATCGATTGCGGGGATGACCTCGACCTGTTTGCCGCGCCCGACGATATCGAGCCGATCGAAAGCGCATCGGCGGATGAAATCGGCCGGATGCTGCGCGAAACCCGCAAGCGTTACAGTGCAGTCGTGCTCGACATGCCTTCGACGCTGCCCAATTGGGCGATGCCGATCCTGCTATCGGCAGACGAGGTTGTCGTGGTGGGCGTAGGCCGGATTTCCGCGCTGCGTCACGTAAAGCGTAAATTGTCGCTCCTCCAGATGCTGGGCCGCGAACGCCAGAACATTTCGGTCGTGCTCAATCGTTTGTCCGGGGGTCTCTTCAAGCGTTCCGACGTGTCGCAGATGGAAGAACTTCTGGGATACGACGTCGTCCAAACTCTCGAAGAAGATACGCAGCTGGTGGAAGAAGCCCAGTTGCAGGGCGTGAGTGTCGCAGCGCTCCAGAAGCGCGCACGCCTCTCTCGCCAGATCGGCGACCTGGCCACTTCGATCAGTGCGAAGATCGGGAAGGATTACTGACATGTGGAAGACCAAACTCGACGAGACGTCGCACGAGACGCCGGTCACGCAGCATGGCGATGCCGACCTGATTTCGGCAGAGGACGAAGAGCGGATCCTCTTCGGCAAGAAGGACGAGCATACGGAAAAGATGCTCAGGCTGAAGCTGTCGATCCACCACAGCCTGCTCGACCGTCTCAATCTGGCCATGCTGGAGCAGACCCCGACCGAACAGATCAAGGCTCAGATCTCCAGCATTCTTCCTGAGTTGCTCGCCGATTTCGACGAACCGCTCAATCGAGAGGAACGCGAGAAACTGGTTCAGGAGCTGGTTGACGAACTTATGGGCCTCGGTCCGCTCGAACCTCTTCTTGCCGACGAAACGATTACCGATATTCTGGTAAACGGTCCGGACACGGTGTTCGTCGAAAAGCGCGGCATGCTTCAGCCGGTGCCGACCAGGTTCCAGGACGAAAAGCACCTGATGCGCGTGATCCAGAAGATCGTTAGCGCAGTCGGGCGCCGGGTCGATGAAAGCTCGCCCTTCGTCGACGCGCGCCTTGCAGACGGTTCGCGTGTGAACGCCATTGTCGCACCGCTCGCGCTCGACGGATCGCTGGTATCCATTCGTAAGTTCGCCAAGAGCCCGATCAGCATCGCCAAGATGATCGATCTGGGCAGTGTTCCCGAACAGATGGCACCGGTATTCGAGGCGATCGTGAAGTCCCGCCGCAACGTGCTCATCTCGGGGGGTACCGGCTCGGGTAAAACGACGCTGCTCAATGCCATGTCTTCGTACATTGACGAGGCAGAGCGCATCGTTACGATCGAAGACTCGGCCGAACTCCAGCTACAGCAGGCGCACGTCGCCCGGCTCGAGACACGTCCGGCCAATATCGAAGGCAAGGGCGAAGTCACGCAGCGAGATCTCGTCAAGAACGCCCTGCGTATGCGTCCCGATCGCATCATCGTGGGCGAGGTCCGCGCCGGTGAAGCCTTCGACATGTTGCAAGCAATGAATACCGGCCACGACGGCTCGATGACCACAGTCCACGCCAACACGCCTCGCGACGCTTTGAGCCGCGTCGAACAGATGATCGGCATGAGCGGCATCGACATTACGTCGAAGAGTGCCCGGGCCCAGATCGCATCGGCTATCAACGTCGTCGTCCAGGTCGGACGCCTTTCCGACGGTCGTCGCAAGATCAAGAGCCTGTCGGAGATCACCGGCATGGAAGGGGAAACGATCACCATGCAGGAGATTTTCCGCTTCCGTATGACCGGACGTGCCGACGACGGTTCGGTCCTCGGCCACTTCGAGGCCACCGGCATCCGGCCCAAGTTCCTCGACGAGGCTGAAACCCACGGCATGCACCTTTCGCCCGAACTGTTCCGTCCGGACATGAAGCTGGGCTGATGACGACCGAGATCATCCGCATCGTATTCCTGCTTGCGATCTTCGCAGCGGCGTTCCTGTTATTCCAGACGGTCGGCCGTGCGATCGCCGCCCGCCGCGCCCATACGGTGGCAACCAATCGCCGCATGTCGCTCATCCAGAAGGGCACGACGCGCGAGGACCTTTACGGCGAACTGCTGAAGAACCGTCCGCGCGAACACGAAGCGTTGCCACCGCTCTTGCGGCGCATGGCGATCAGTTTCGAGCACATGATCTACACCTCTGGCGTCACTTTCAGCATCTCGCAGGTCATTATCGCGATGGCGATCGGCATTGGCCTGCTTTTCATTATCGCTCTGGGAATTGCTGTCGGTGCAGGTGCCGAAATCGGTTTCGGCGCGGTGCAGTTGTGTCTTCTCTTCGCCGTCGCTGCTGGCGCAGGCATACCATATTTCATCCTGGCGCAAGTTGCGAACAGCCGGCGCAAGACGATGGAAAAACAATTCCCGGTTGCGCTGGATATCTTCGTACGTGCCTTGCGTTCGGGCCACCCGGTTGCTTCGGCCATCGAATTGCTGACACAGGAGATGGAGGATCCGATCGGTTCTGAATTCGGCCTCGTCAGCGATGAAATCACCTACGGTGCAGATCTGACCACCGCGCTCGATTCCATGGCCGACCGCTGGAAACTCGAGGACATGCGCATGTTCGTGGTTTCGCTTTCGGTGCAAAGTGAAACCGGCGGCAACCTGGCGGAAATTCTAGAGAACCTTGCCGGGGTCATCCGTGACCGTGCGTCCATGTACATGAAAGTCCGCGCCTTGAGCTCCGAAGGCCGAATGACGGGCTGGATGCTCAGCATCCTACCTATCTTCGCGTTCGTAACAACGTTCCTCGGCGCCCCGGAATTCTACCTCGACGTTGCGGATGACCCGATCTTCATATTCGGCTCGATTTTCCTGATCGTTCTGTACTTCATCGGTGTCTTCACCATTCGCAAGCTAATCGATCTGAAGGTCTGACATGCTCGAACTCGCTGCCACCAGTCTTGTCGTACGCCTCTTGGTACTTGCGCTGATTTTCGCGCTGGTTACCGGGGTGATCCTGATCGTTGTAAACGGCGTCGAGGCACGCCGCAGGGCCAGCCAACAGATTGCGCGGCTGGATTCCCACGCTGCCGCGAATGAGAAAACCAACCTCGTACGCACAGAATCCGACAGCCGTTGGGCGAAAATCGCCGACAGTATTGAACGAACTGGCCTCAGCCTGACCGACCCGAAGAACCACAAGCTCGAGAAACAGCTGAAGATGGCTGGATATTCCAGCCCCAGCGCGCCGCGCGTGTACACTATGGCGCGGATCGGCATGGTGTTTCTGCTGCCTGGACTTTTCCTGCTGCTGATTTCGTTCAGCACCGAGCCGCCAGGCCTGCTTTCGATCTACCTTTATTGCTCGATCCTAGCAGCCTTGGGTCTCTACATTCCGAACCTTTTCATTCGCGCGAAAGCCGATCGCCGCAGGTCCGAAATAATCAACGGCTTCCCTGACGCGCTCGACCTCGTGCTGGTGTGCGTGGAAGCGGGCCTGGGCCTTGAGTCCGCGCTTGACCGGGTTGGCCGGGAAATGACCCGTTCGCACCCCCTCATCGCGCACTTGCTGATCGAAACCGTCCTCATGACGCGTGCCGGTGCATCGCGCGAAACCGCGCTGCGCCAGCTTGCAGATGCCTCGGGCGTCGATGAAATCCGTTCGTTTGCCACGCTGCTGATCCAGTCGGACAAGCTGGGAACGAGCATCGCCAATACCTTGCGCGTCTACGCGAATGAAATGCGTGAGGCGCGCAGGATGCGAGCCGAGGAAAAAGCCCACCGCATCCCTGTGCTGATTTCCATCCCGCTTGTCGCATGCATGTTGCCGACGATGATCGGTGTGCTGGTCCTGCCGGCTGTCATCATGTTCGTGCGCGACATCGGTCCCGCTATGTCTGGAGGAGGATAATATGAAGAAAGTTCCTGCAACGCTGGCCGCGCTGGCGGTAGTTATGCCGTTGTCCGGCTGCCAAAGCTTCATCAACGCCTTCAACTTCGGCGACCACACCCGTTCCACCCAGCCCCTGTTCGGCGAGGCGGATCTCGAAGAAGGACGGCGCCTGCTTGCGGATGGCCAGTACGGCAATGCGATCCCGGCCCTGCAGCGCGCGGCTTTGAACCGCCAGACCGCTCCTGATGCCGCCAACGCATTGGGCGTTGCCTATGCCCGGATCGGGCGCGGTGATTTGGCGGAACGCTACTTTCGTGCGGCAGTGACACTTTCACCGCAGGACGCGAAGTTCGCTGCGAATCTCGAGCGGTTTTACGCCAGCGACCTTGCGCAGGACATGCGCACGCTTCACGCTCAGCAAGAAGAAGCGCGCAAGGCCTTTACCGAATTTGCGCAATCGGAATCCGGCCTTTCGGAAGAGCCGGTAAACGAAGAGCGTCTCGTCACCAGTGGTGGGGAACAACGCAAGATCACGCTTGAGCGGGGGATGGCAACCGCGCGGATCGCGCTCGACGGGGCCGAGCCGCAAAAAGCGCGCGTGCGGGTCCGCACCGCAGAAGCCGGCGAAGCTCCTGTCACCCAGACACCCTCTGTAAGAATTCGGGTCAGCGGGCAGCCGGTCCGACCGCGTGTGTCGGCGCGTCCGACCGAGGTACGCATCCAGTCCTCCGCGAATTACCCGATGCGCGTGCGGATCGGTGCGAAGAGCGAAACTGAAGGTTCGGTCGCTAGCGGATATCCCATGCGGGTAAGTCTTCGGGCAGCGAAATCCGGCGACAGCAAGGATTAAGCAGCAGTAATGGCCCTCGCGACAATCTCGTTCGGCGTTCTCGCCGCGCTTTCGTCTGTCGGTGCAATTACGGATATCGTGTGGCGTAAGCTGCCGAATATCGTGTCAGTGCTCCTTGCCTTGGCCGGCCTCGGCCTGGCGCTGGCCATGGACGGATGGGCGGCTTTGGGCTGGCATGCCGTTCACGTGGCTGTTGCGTTCTTGATCGGTTATTTGATGTTCGTCTGGAACATCTTCGGTGCGGGCGACGGGAAATTCTACGCAGGGTCCGCCGCGTTTTTCCCGATCATGGACGCGCCTGCCCTGGCACTGGCCATCGTCCTGTCGGGGGGTATTCTCGCACTCTTCTGGTTCACTCTCAAACGCTTCATCAAGGGGATGAAGCGCCGCAAGGATGACTTTGCAAAATTGCCCTACGGTGTCGCAATCGCAGTAGGTACTGTCGGATACGCCGCCCTGACCATGCCAGGTTGAGCATGGTCGGCGGATTGACGATAAATAAGTCCGGGGGGGCACGGCAAAAAGCCACCCTTTTCGGTATCGTCCTGGCACTTGCCCTGATCGGGCTAGCGGGTGTCGGCGCAAATTCGCATGCCGACCGACAGGCAAGAGAGGGCGGCATCTTGCGGGTCGCGCTCCAGCCCAATCAGACGAAGACCAAACTGCCAGCGATCCAACCCCTGGTCCGGGACGCGGATTCCGAAGAGACAGCGTCCAGTGCCCCAACTCCAGAGGCCGCGGCACCTTTGGACGTGGTCCTGCCGCCAGCCGCCAAGGGACCCGAAAGCCTCGATCACGGTGGAGAGGTCCTGAAGCTGTCCTATCGCCTGGAACCCGCCTTCGACGGCGGGCCTGACGGCGTCGAAGTTCGCAAGCGTCTCGTGCGGGACGGAGCAGGCGAAACGAGCCTGCCGATCTTCCTGATGGGAGGCACGCGCATCGAGGTCGAGCGTGATACACTTGCAAGCGCCCTTGCCGACCTCAACCTTGACCGGCAGGTCGCAGACTTGCCAGATCAAAAGCGACTGACGCTCGAGAATGTCCGTAGCTCGGGTGTCGACCTGACCTACGACGCTATTCGGGACCGGCTCGTGCTCAAAGCCGCACCGGATCCAGCACGCCCCTAACTCGACCTAGTCTTCTTCGCCCCAATCGATGCGGACATCGACACGGCTCTCGTCGACCCCTGCTGCATCGGCAATGCGACGTCGGGCATCGCGGACGATGTCCGCTAGCGATCCCGATTCCAGCTCTTCGTTCGTACGGGCCGCAGGCGCGCCGTAGACGAGTTCGAGTTCCGAAATCCCCAGTTCAACGGCAAGACGTTGCATCGTGGTGTGGCGCGGCCGAACCCGATCGCTTTCCCATTTCCACAAGGTCGGCTTGCTGACGCCGGCAAGACCCGCAAGGGCCCGCATGGACAATCCCCGGTTCTTGCGCAGGCGCTTTATCCGGGAGCCGAGCGTTTCATTGTCGACCCCGTGGGTCTCGTCGGTATCGCCGGATACGACATTGGCCGCCTCGACTTCTTCGTCGGTCAGCTGGTTCGCGAAGCTGCATCCATAAAGCTGGTCGTCGAACCAGACCACCTTCGCAATCACCGGTCCCACTTTCGGCAAGACAACTTCGAGCGGATCGTCGAGCGAAAGACTTGCGCTTGTCTTGACCAACATGCCGCTGGGCGAAAGGTTCAGCACTTCCGCATCGAACGCGCGTCCTGCCTGCCCCACTCCGGTGCGGAGGCGCAGCACCAGGCGATTGGATCGACGCCGAGGATCGTCACTCGTCGCTGCTGCTTCTGAAAAGTTTGCTTCCTCGGCCACTCTGTATTCTCGATAATCTCGTTCGTCTCATGGATCCGGTCCATGGTTGGCCCAGCGCCCTACTGTGGCAAAGCGGTGCCAGTTTGTCACCGCGTAATCGCGGAAGGGCGACCGGCATTGGTTCGGACCTGCTCATGTCATAACACGCGGCGATGCAGGATGCGCAGCAAGGTGCGCCCACGTCTTTGGACGTCGATGGTTGGCGCCGCGAATTTCGCGCGACCCTAAGGCTTGGCTGGCCGCTGGCGGCAGCCAACCTGCTCCAGATGCTGACCTATGCTGTCGACGTGATCTTCATCGCGCGGTTGGGTGAGGCGCAACTGGCGGCATCCGCTCTGGCGATCGCGCTGTTCGGTCTCGTCCTGTGGGCGTTTTCCGGCCTGACCGGTGCGGTGGCCCCAGTCGCCGCAGCCGAACTTGGCGCCCGAGCGCCAGCGCTGAGGCCGGTCCGGCGTAGCGTGCGGATGGCCATGTGGCTCGCACTTTTCGCCGGAACGATAGGCATGGGACTGTGCCTGTCGCTTGGTCCGATAATGCGGATCACGGGCCAGGATGCCGCGATCATCGATCTCGCGATCGAATACAACTCGATCCTCGTGCTCTCTCTCATACCCATGCTGTTCAACAACGTCCTGCGCAGTTTCGTGTCGACGCTTGACCGGCCCATTCTCGCGACTGCGATCACGGCTGCCGGCATCTTCGTGAATGCGCTGGCCAATTACGCGTTCATTTTTGGCAATCTGGGCGCACCCGAGCTTGGTCTGCGCGGTGCCGCGGTCGCCACGATCATCACCACGATTACCACTCTTACGGCGTATGTTCTGGTCATCCGCCTCGATCCGCGCCTTCACCGGTATCGCATTTTCGGCCGCTGGTGGTCGCCGGATTGGCCGCGCTTCATGCATATCGTCCGCATCGGAGCGCCCATCGCGCTGACCATCACCGCGGAGGCCGGCATCTTCGGAGCAGCCGCATTCCTCATGGGAAATATCGGCGCAAGCCAGCTCGCTGCCCATACGGTGGCGCTGCAAATTGCCGCCCTCGCCTTCCAGGTGCCTTTCGGCATCGGGCAGGCCGCAACGATCCGGGTCGGCTATTTTTATGGAGCGCGCGATCCGGAAGGTATCAAGCGCGCCGGTTGGATGGCCATCGGGGTCGGCACGGGCTTCATGGCGATCACTGCGCTGGCGATGATCCTGATCCCCAAGCCGCTGATCGCTATCTACGTCGATCCTTGGGATCCGCAGAACGCGGTCCTGGTCGGCTTTGCTCTCAAATATATCGTCATCGCCGCCGCGTTCCAGCTGTTCGACGGTATGCAGGCGGTCGCTGCGGGTGCCTTGCGCGGCCTGCAGGATACGCGCGCGCCCATGTGGATCGCGGCGTTCTCCTATTGGGTTCCCGGCATCGGGACAGCCATCATCCTCGGTTTCTATACGCCACTCGAGGGGATCGGCGTTTGGATTGGCCTCGCGACCGGCCTGACCTTCGCGGCGATCCTGCTGGGTTGGCGCTGGCATCGCCGCGATGGGCTTGGCCTGACACCAACAGCCAATTAGCGCTTTCCTCCAAAGCGTTTGCCGGACAACATCGGGCTACTCCGGTAGGAACTGCTTCCGGGCGATCCTATTTCGAAAAAATTCCGTTGCCGAAGCTGTTGACTCAGCCATGCCTCATCCCCATTTGCGCCTCGCTGGCACTCTCTATGTGGGAGTGCCAATTCAGGTATTCACTCTCAGTAGAAAGGTCATCACTATGGCATTTCGTCCGTTGCACGACCGAGTTCTCGTGCGCCGCATCGAAGCAGAAGAAAAGACCGCCGGCGGGATCATCATTCCCGACAGCGCCAAGGAAAAGCCCAGCGAAGGCGAAGTCGTCGCTGTCGGCCCGGGCACCCGCGAAGATGGCGCTTTCGTCGCTCTCGACGTGAAGCCCGGCGACCGTATCCTGTTCGGCAAGTGGTCCGGCACCGAGATCAAGCTCGACGGCGAAGACCTGCTGATCATGAAGGAAAGCGACATCATGGGGATCATGGGCTGAGCCCTGACCACCTGACGCTTTCAATCTTTCAATAGAATTCCAGGAGAAACACCAATGGCAGCCAAGGACGTAAAGTTCGGCCGCGACGCGCGCGAAGGCATCCTGCGCGGCGTCGACATTCTCGCCAACGCAGTGAAGGTCACGCTCGGCCCCAAGGGCCGCAATGTCGTGATCGACAAGAGCTTCGGCGCACCCCGCATCACCAAGGACGGCGTTTCCGTCGCCAAGGAAATCGAACTGAAGGACAAGTTCGAGAACATGGGCGCGCAGATGATCAAGGAAGTCGCATCGAAGGCGAACGACGCCGCCGGTGACGGCACCACCACTGCAACCGTTCTCGCCCAGTCGATCGTGACCGAAGGCATGAAGTCGGTTGCAGCTGGCATGAACCCCATGGACCTGAAGCGCGGCATCGACCTCGCTGTTACCAAGGTCGTTGCAGACCTCGCCGGTCGTTCGAAGGAAGTGTCGGGCAGCGAAGAAATCGCGCAGGTCGGCATCATCTCGGCCAATGGCGACCGTGAAGTCGGCGAAAAGATCGCCGAAGCCATGGAAAAGGTCGGCAAGGAAGGCGTGATCACCGTCGACGAGAGCAAGGGTCTCGAATTCGAACTCGAAACCGTCGAAGGCATGCAGTTCGACCGCGGCTACCTGTCGCCCTACTTCATCACCAACCCGGAAAAGATGACGGTCGAACTCGAAAACCCGTACATCCTGATCCACGAGAAGAAGCTCTCGAACCTGCAGGCGATGCTTCCGGTTCTCGAAGCTGCTGTCCAGTCGGGCCGTCCGCTCCTGATCATCGCGGAAGACATCGAAGGCGAAGCGCTGGCGACCCTCGTGGTCAACAAGCTGCGCGGCGGCCTCAAGGTTGCTGCGGTCAAGGCTCCGGGCTTCGGCGATCGTCGTAAGGCGATGCTGCAGGACATCTCGATCCTGACCAAGGGCGAAATGATCAGCGAAGATCTCGGCATCAAGCTCGAGAACGTCACGCTCGGTATGCTCGGCGAAGCCAAGCGCGTCACCATCGACAAGGACAACACGACCATCGTCGACGGTGCCGGCAGCGAAGACGACATCAAGGCCCGCGTTTCGGAAATCCGCACGCAGATCGACAACACTTCGTCGGACTACGACCGTGAGAAGCTGCAGGAACGCCTGGCGAAGCTCGCTGGCGGTGTTGCCGTCATCAAGGTCGGCGGTGCTACCGAAGTCGAAGTGAAGGAACGCAAGGACCGCGTCGACGACGCGCTGCATGCAACCCGCGCAGCCGTTGAAGAAGGCATCGTCCCGGGCGGTGGTACCGCTCTCCTTTACGCCACCAAGGCTCTCGACGGCCTCGAAGGCGAAAACGACGACCAGACCCGCGGCATCGACATCATCCGTCGCGCGCTGCAGGCTCCGGTTCGCCAGATCGCGGCCAACGCCGGTCACGACGGCGCGGTTGTCGCCGGCAAGCTGGTCGACGCCAACGACGACAAGCTCGGCTTCAACGCCGCGACCGACGCCTACGAGAACCTCGTGGCAGCGGGCGTCATCGACCCGACCAAGGTTGTCCGCACCGCGCTGCAGGATGCAGCTTCGGTTGCTGGCCTCCTGATCACCACGGAAGCCGCGATCGTCGACCAGCCGGAAGACAAGAGCGGCGCGCCCGCAATGCCCGACATGGGCGGCATGGGAGGGATGGGCGGCATGGGCTTCTAAGCTCAACCGACCAGCCGACAGGCTAAGAAGAGGCCCGGCGGGAGCGATCCTGCCGGGCCTTTTTCTTGGGCTTGCATCCTGAACAACGCGCCTGCGTAAACAGTTAGCCTGCGTCGGTATCAGTCAGGTCCGCACCGTCGATATCGGCATTGGGCGAATTCGGATCCACGCAAACCTTCGCGATCAGTGGCAGGTGGTCAGAACCCACATCCTGGCCGATCTCCAGTTCCTCGACCCTCACGCCGTTCTTGACGAAGATCTGGTCTAGGGGCCAGCCGGCAAAGGAATAGTCGGCCGGGAATGTCGGAAAACTGCCACGTCCGGCGCGCGGGTCGAAATATTCGCCCTCGCGTGCAAAGCGCGACGTCGTTCTTGACCACGGGACGTCGTTGAAATCCCCGATGGCCAGCACATTGTCGAGACTATCCGGGGTTCTTGCGCCAGCCTTCGCGATATTCGCATCGCGCATCGCGGTCGATTCGCCCGGCAGCGGAGGCCTCGGGTGCAGGCCTATTACCTCGAAGCGCGCACCGTCGCCCATGCGAAGCGTCGCATAAAGGGTCGGCGTGTTGGAGCTGGTGTTCGCCACCATTTCGGCCCGGTCGGTGCGGAGTCTCGTCGCGAACGCCATTCCGTACTTATTCTCCAGCGGCATATCCAGGCGATAGGAATAGCGGGAAAGTTGCGGGGCCAGTTGCTCGACCCATTTTGCGTTCGTTTCCATGAGCAGCAGAATGTCGGGGTCGACGCTATCGATCAGTTGCGCCGTGCGGTCATACTGATCGTTCGATTGCAGCACGTTGAAAGCGAGCAAGCGGGCACAGCTCATTCCGTCTACCTCATCCGGCAGAGCGACCTGCGGAGAGGCGAGGAATGTGTAGGGCCACAGACGCCACAGATTGATCCCGATGGTCACGAAAGCCAGCAGCAAGGCCGTAATCCATCGGGGCCGCGCAAGGAATATCGCCGCGATCCCGAAGATCCCGGCGAGGATCATCATCGGCTCGCGCAGAAAGTCGAGCATGCGGACAGCGCCGCGGTTGGTATCGTAAAGCGACACCAGCGAGAGGATCAGTAACAGTGCGAGGATTGCGAAAATCGCTTTCCCGACAAGGCTCAGATTTTTCAAAGATATTCCCCCACAGCCTCAAAAATGGCTCGGGGTCTATACCTCGGCGCTCCGTGATTGTTCCACTTCGGGGGGCGATCAGCCTCCCTTGCGGCTTTCTTCTACGGCTCTGACCACCTCGTCGGGCCAGGTGACCTGCGTCTGCGTTTGCGGATTGAACAGCTCACCCTCGAACTGCGCCGCTTCCGCCGCCGCGATCTCTTCTGCGGTGAGGAAGTCACTCGGCTCGAGCGCGAAGATGTCGAGCCCGCGGGTAATTTCGGTCGCGTAGATACGTCCGTTATACCAATAGGCCGACCAGTAGCCGCCGGTGACCAGCTGGTCTTCATCGATAGGTCCGCGATCGAAATAGGCGATCTCGAACGGGTTTGCCGGGTCTGTGAAGTCGATCACCGATATGCCGCCCTGATACCATGCCTGCACGAAGATATCGCGGCCCGGGACCGGGATGATCGAGCCGTTGTGCGCGACGCAGTTTTCCTTGTCGCTCTGCGGTGCGGGAAGCTTGTAAGTGCCGCGATATTCGAGCTTGCCGCCTTCGAGTGCATAGAAAGCGTTGGCGCCCCAATCCATCGGATCGCCTGCCTGGCAGCGCGGACGGCCGCCCCCGCCCCATTCATCGGTGAAGAGGACCGTGGAGCCGTCATTGCTGAAAGTGGCGGAGTGCCAATAGGCAAACCCCTTGTCGGTGACGTCGGCGATCCGGACCGGTTTGCGCGGATCGGAAATGTCCATGATGATGCCATTGCCCGAGCAGGCACCGGCAGCGAGGTTCTTGGCCGGGAACACCGTGATGTCGTGACACTGGTTGGTCACATTCGTTTCCTGCGTGCCCTCGCCGTGATTGCCGCCGCGCCACAGGCCGGCAATTTGCCCATCGGACGCGAAAACGCGCGGGCTATCGACGATGCGGGCCGCCGAAGGATTGGCGACGGGGATCTCGATCACGTCGATACTGAACAGCGCGGTCTCGTCACCGGCGGTATCGAAACATCCGGCCAATTCCTCGTCGTCACGAACATAGGATGTGCCCGAATTGTAGAGGACGATTGTATCGTCGTCTGCCGATACGATCGAATGGGTATGACTGCCGCGACAGGTCTGGACCAGCCCGACCTGTCGCGGCCGCGTGATGTCCGAAATGTCGAAGATGCGGATACCGCGGAAACGGTCTGCGCTGACCTTGCCGTCTACGCCCTGCAAGCCGCAATCGATGCGGGCGCGGCTGTCCTGCACGCTCATGACCAAGAGATCGCCGACGATGGATACGTCGCCCTGTCCGCCCGGGCAGACCGTGGAACTTACCAGCTGGGGCACGCCGTCATCGCCGAGGCGGTATGCGTTGAAGCCGTGATAGCTGCCTGCCACCAGCAGATCCCCCGAAAAGGCCATGTCGGTATTGGCGAAGTCCAGCAGCGAGCCGCGCTTGCCGAACTGGGGCTCATCCTCTTCTTCGTCGCCGTCCTTCTTGGCCTTCTTCTCGTCCTCGTCCTTTTCGATCAGCGGCTGCAACTGCGCCGGGTTCTTGGGGTCGAAGAAGCCTGCCGGCTTGGGCTGGGCCGCTACCAGGCGCAAGCCGGAAATCGCCTCGCCCGCATCGCGCAGGCCGGCAGTCAGGGTGGCTCTCGGATCGGCCGACAGCTGGGCGAGGATCGCGTTCATGCGGTCGATCTCGGCCTGCTGGTCGCTAACGACATCGTTGGTGAACTCGAACATCACCGGCTCGTACGCGCTGCCCGGCGCCTCGTGGAGCGTCTTGACCATGGCGAGCGCACCCTTGTGGTGCTCGATCATCAAGCGCAGGAACTGGCGGTCGAAATCCGTCCCGCTTGATGCTGTCAGTTCGGCCATCTGGGCAGGGGTCGCCATGCCTTTCATGGTCGAATGATCAGAGTGACCGGCATGCATGGAATGATCCATCGCAACAGCCTCACCGCGCGCTTCAAGCCACTCGGTCATGAAGGCGATTTCGTCTTTCTGCGTGGCGAGGATGCCTGCTGCAATCTTGCTCACCGCATCGTTGCTGGTGCGATCCTGTGCAAGTTCCGACATCTGGACCGCTTGACGGTGGTGGGTGATCATGCCTTGCATGAAGGCGACATCGCCAGGCGAGTAGGAAGTGTCTGCAAGCGCAATCGCTTCTTCACGGTCGATCACGCGCGGAGCTTCGCCCGGCGCTCCGGGCAGAACGATCGGCACTTCCTGTGCCAGCGCTGCGTGCGAAGTCGTGAGCAGCATGCCCGCAACCATGGTGCGAAGTGTCGTTTTCATGTCAGTCCTCTGCGATTCCCAAACCCTTGGCGCGCATAGTCCCGACCGCGCCGGGCGGGTCAAGCGCAAAGGCCGCGGGCACAAGTCGCTGGTCGATCATCGTCGGCAGTCCGGCGAAGTGCGCAAATGATTGGCGCTTGGCGGACCAAATCGGACGCTGGCTCGTTGGTAGGAAGAGACCCTAAAAGCATCCGAGGAGAAACCGATGAAAGTGCCACATAAGGCGCATGTCGCAATCGTAGACGGCGAGAGCTTCACGATCATGAGGAACAACGGAAAGCCGTTCGAACCCAAGCTTGGCGACGCAACCAAACCGGACCTCAGTCCCAGCAACTTCAGCGCCGGAGTGCGTCACCAGGACGATCTGGGTCAGCGCACCGGTGCAACCGACCTCAATGAACTGGCCCATGGTGCCGCTGCTGCCGAATGGCTCAATGCCAAGGCGATCTCGGGGGAGATCACCGACGTGCTGGTGATTGCGGATCCCAAGACGCTCGGCGAGATGCGACGGCACTATCATAGCGAGCTGGAAAAGCGCCTGGTCGGCGAGATCAACAAGACCGTGACCGGCGAAACCACCGAGCAGATCGAGAAGGTTATTGCCGCATCCTGATAGCAGAGACCCCCCGTCAGAAAGCATCGAGCGCCCGGGCGACACATTCTGTCGCTCGGGCGCTTGCCTTTCCGCACCCGGTTTCGTTAAGCAAGGCCTAACCAAGGGCTTGCTAGACATATGGACATGAGGATGAGGAAACTAGGCAAGATACTTGTTGCGGCGGCCTTTGCCGTTGGCGCGTCCACCGGCGCAAATGCGCAGACCGCAAACTACCAGGCGCAGTTCGACAGGGCCCTGGGCACCGAGGAACGCGCGCCCCAGAGCTTCGAGGCTATCTACGAAAACGCTCTCGAACAGACCATCGCCGAACTGGCCGACGGGTCCAACGGGCGCATCGGCGTTGCCGCAGTCGACCTGTCGACCGGCAAGACGGTTTCGGTTCTTGGCGACCAGCTCTTCCCGATGGCCAGTACCAGCAAGATCGCCGTCGCCGCCACCTTCCTTGAGGGTGTGGAAAAGGGCAAGTGGAGCCTGACGAGCGAATTCCCGCTGCTTCTTCCGCGCAGGTCGGCGAAGTTCTCCAGCCCGCGCGCGCCTGTTTACGAGGGCGAGTACATGAAGGCGATCGACCTGATCGAAATCATGATCACCCGGTCGAGCAACCCGGCGACCGATGCGCTGCTGCGCGTTGTCGGCGGGCCGGAAGCGGTAAACGACTGGATGCGCAGGCAGGGCATCGAAGAGTTCAGCATTGATCGCGATATCGCGACCTTGGTCAGAGATGACGGCGAATACGACCCCGCACAGCATATCGATCGGCGCGATGCCGCTACCCCCAATGCAATTCTCGAGCTGCTTTCGGGGCTTTACCAGGGCAAGTACCTGTCGGCGGAAAGCCGCCGCGTACTGCTGGGCGCGATGAGCCGGACAAGGACCGGCAAACGTCGCATTCCAGCTCTCATGCCGGCCAGCGTGAAGGTTAGCCACAAGACCGGATCGCTCAACAACACTTCGAGTGACGTTGGCATTCTGGAAACTTCCGATGGCCGCGCTGTGGCAGTCGCCATCTATGTCACGGGCCAGGGATCGCGCCTGAATCGTGAAGCAAAGATCGCCCAGATCGCCCGCGCGCTTCATGATGGCTATTCGGCGCAGAACGGACAGCGCAAGCGCGTCTGGACCAACGCAGAGCACACCGGCGGCTAATCCCGCCGTCTCCGATCAAGATCAGACGGACACGAAAAAGGGCGGCGCCTTGCGGCACCGCCCTTCTTGTTTCGTCGGTTAACCGGCGAAGCGTGCTGGATTAGTCAGCAGCTGCTTCGGCTTCGGTTTCGCCTTCGACTTCAGCTTCGACTTCAGCAGCAGCTGCGTCAGCTTCAGCAGCAACATCTTCGCCAGCAGCTTCCATGGATTCGCCAGCGGCTTCCATGTTTGCTTCTGCGTCTGCAGCAGCCGAGTCAGCGGTGTCAGCAGCTGCGTCTTCGGTAGCTTCCGAGCAAGCAGCGAGCGAGAGAGCAGCAGCCGAAGCGGCAGCGAAAAGAGCGATCTTACGCATAAAGAAAATTCCTTGAACAGCGAGTTTATGGGCCGGAGAGCCGGAATTCCGTTCTCCGACGCAAGGTCCGAAATCGGGCCTCACGATGTCTAAATAATGGCGGGATTGTGGCGCTGCAAGCAAATTCGCCATATTCATGCCCCATTTGCCATCGAATTGCCGGATTTCCGCCATTTCCCGGCCATATTTTTTCATGGCCTTTGCGCTCCCCAAACCGGCGACTCACTGCTAATCACCCCTACGATGGCTGATAAAAACCACCTCTATCTTGTCGACGGATCCGCCTACATATTCAGGGCGTACCACCGCTTGCCGCCGCTAACCGATCCCGAAGGGACACCGGTCGGCGCGGTCTACGGCTATACGACCATGCTCTGGAAGCTGGCCGAGGATCTCGACAAGGCAGACGGCCCCACCCACCTTGCGGTGGTGCTCGACAAGTCGAGCCATTCTTTTCGCAACGAAATTTACGACCAGTACAAGGCCAACCGGCCCGATCCGCCAGAGGACCTCGTTCCGCAGTTCCCGCTCATTCGTGATGCGACCCGCGCTTTTTCGCTCCCGTGTATCGAAGAGCCCGATGTCGAAGCCGACGACATGATCGCTTCCTATGCCCGCGCCGCGCAGGCCGAGGGCTGGGACGTGACGATCGTTTCTTCCGACAAGGACCTTATGCAGCTGGTCGGCGAAAAGAACGGCGCGCGCATCGACATGCTCGATACGATGAAGAACGCCCGCATCTATATCGAGGAAGTCGAGGAGAAATTCGGCGTTCGCCCCGAGAAGGTCGGCGATGTCCTCGCTCTGATGGGGGACTCGGTCGACAATATTCCTGGCATCTTCGGGGTCGGCCCCAAGACCGCCAGCAAGCTGATCGCCGAACACGGCGACCTGACCTCTGCGCTCGACGCAGCCGAGGACATGAAGAAAAGCAAGCTCAAGGAACGCCTGATCGAGCGCCGCGCGGATGCCGAACTCAGCCGCGTCCTCGTCACTTTGAAGGAAGACTGCGGTCTTCCCGTCGATCTCGACGACATGAAACTGGACGGCGTGCCGAGCGAACCGCTTGCCGCGTTTCTCGAAAGGCACGGCTTCACCAGCCTGTTGCGCCGCCTCGAGGCGGGTAGCGGAAGTCCCGGCAAGTCGAACGATCTCAACCCGGCCAAGCAGGAAAACGCCGGAGCCGCTTCGGCTCCCGAAGGTTCCGTCCAGCCGCTGCCCGAGATGCCCGCAATCGACCGGTCGGCATATGAGTGCGTCCAGACGCTCGACCGGCTCGAGGACTGGATCGCCCGCGCTCAGAAGGCTCGCCTGCTGGCAGTCGATACCGAAACTAGCGCCCTCGACAGCATGGCCGCCGATCTGGTCGGCATCAGCCTCGCGATCGGGCCGAACGACGCGTGCTATATTCCGCTTGCCCATGGCGGAACGGACATGTTCGCCGAGAAGCCGGACCAGATCGGCCTGGACGAAGCTCTGGATGCCCTGCGCCCGCTGCTCGCTTCAGACGCAGTCATCAAGGTCCTGCATAACGGCAAATACGACCTCAACGTCCTGTCGCGATACGGTGTCGCTGTTTCGCCGGTCGAGGACACGATGGTTATCAGCTTCGATCTCGATGCAGGCCGCGGCCTTGACGGGATCGGTGGCGGCCATGGCATGGACGAGCTGGCGGACCGCCACCTTTCCCATACATGCCTCACCTTCAAGGAAGTATGCGGCACGGGCAAGAAGGCGATACCGTTCGGGGAAGTGCCGCTCGACAAGGCGACCGAATATGCGGCCGAGGATGCCGATGTGACATGGCGGCTCTACAGGCACCTCAAGCGCCGCCTGCCCCTGGAGGGCGGAACCGCGATCTACGAGAGGGTCGATCGGCCGCTCGTGCCGGTGGTGGCACGCATGGAACAGCGCGGCATCAAGGTCGACCGCGCCCGGCTCGCCGGACTATCGCAGGAATTCGCGACCGAAACGGGTCGGCTCGAAGCCGAGATCCACAAGCTCGCCGGCAAGGAGTTCACTGTCGGCAGCCCCAAGCAGCTCGGCGACGTGTTGTTCGATACGCTCGGGTACAAGGGCGGCAAGAAGGGCAAGAGCGGACAGTATTCCACCGATCAATCGATCCTGGAGCGCTTGTCAGGCGAAGGCGCCGAAATCGCGGATAAGGTCCTTGAATGGCGCCAGCTCACCAAGCTGAAGTCCACCTATACCGATGCGCTGCAGGAAGCGATCAATCCGAAAACGGGCCGGGTACATACCAGCTACAGCCTCGTAGGGGCGCAGACCGGACGCCTGTCATCGACCGACCCGAACCTGCAGAACATTCCGATTCGCACGGCCATCGGCCGCCAGATCCGCGAGGCCTTCGTGGCCGACGAAGGCAATGTGCTGCTCGCCGCAGACTATTCGCAGATCGAATTGCGTCTTGCCGCGCACATGGCCGATGTCGGCCCGCTCAAGGATGCTTTCGCCAATGGGGAGGACATCCATTCGCGCACGGCGACCGAAATGTTCGGCGAGGTGACGCGCGATACCCGCGCCCGTGCAAAGACGATCAATTTCGCGATCCTATACGGCATTTCCCGCTGGGGACTGGCCGGCCGCCTCGGGGTCGAACCCGACGAGGCACAGGACATGATCGATACCTATTTCCAGCGCTTCCCGGGCATCCAGCGTTACATTCTGGAAACGCTCGAGACGGTGCGGGAGCGCGGCTATTCCGAAACGCTGTTTGGCCGCAAGACGTGGTTCCCGCGCATAGGCTCCAAGAACCAGGCGGAGCGCCAAGGAAGCGAGCGCGCGGCGATCAACGCCCCCATCCAGGGGACCAGCGCCGATATCATCAAGCGCGCCATGGTCCGGATGGAAGATGCCTTGGCCGAGGCCGGGCTGCACGAGGTAAGAATGCTGCTGCAAGTGCATGACGAACTCGTTTTCGAATTGCCCGAAGGCGATGTCGCCAAGGCCTCCGAAGTGATCGAAGAGGTGATGGCTGGAGCAGCGCAGCCGGCGGTCTCGCTCGACGTGCCGCTGGGTGTCGAAATCGGCACCGGCACAAGCTGGGACGCGGCACATTGAACGACCTTGCAGCCCTAGTGCGCCGGGGGCAGCGCTGGCCCAATGCGGTCCTGTCGCTGATCATTTTCGGCGCTATGTTCGCCCTGATTTTCCTCGTCTACCAGACGCTGGAAGGCGAGCGTCTCGAACGCGAGCAATCGCGCCTGACAGCCAGCGTCCTGGCCGAATTGCAGGAAGTCGAGTTTGCTGCGCTCAATGCGGAGACGGGACAGCGTGGATATCTGATCACGCTCGATCGCCGCTACCTGACATCCTACGCTCAGGGTAGCGAACAGATCGAACCCGCCCTCCGGCGTCTGCGCGGCCTGCTCGGCGATGAGACCACGGTCCGCCAGGCCGAATTGCTCGACCAGATCGACGCGCTCGCCCGGGCGAAATTTTCCGAAATGGAACAGTCCGTCATGCTGATCGATGACGGACGCCTGCTCGATGCAAGGCGCGCAGTCCTTTCCGATGAAGGGCAGGAAGCGATGGAGCGCCTGCGCCGGGCCGTCGATGAAATGCGCGTGATCGAGCGGGAGATACTTGGACGCCAGGCCGCCGACACGGCCCGCCTCGAAGCGCGCATTCTGCCGCTGCTCGGGGGACTTATCATCCTCATCCTCGTGGCGATCCTGCTCGGCGTTCGGCTCGTTTCCCGGGCTGCGCGTGCGGAAGTGGAAGCGGCGCAGGCCGCTGCGGTTGGCGAGGCACGCGATCGCGCGGACCTTCTCGCTCGCGAGCTCAATCACCGCGTCAAGAACTTGTTCGCGGTGGTGCTCGCCATCGTGCAGATGAGCGCACGCGACAAACCCGAAGCGAAGCCCGTAACCGACAGCATTGCCGAACGTATTCGCGCACTCCTCACTGCGCACGAGGTAAGCCAAGGAGCGCTGGATACCCAATTGGCTTCGCTGGAGGCGCTGATCGATACTTCGCTCGCGCCTTACAGGTCGTCGACGCAGACGGCGACGATCGATGGGCCCGAAGTCCTGTTGCCTGCCAAGCGGATCACACCGCTCGGCCTGGTCTTCCACGAACTGACGACCAATGCGGTCAAATATGGCGCCTGGGCGCATGGCGGGACGATCGACGTCAGCTGGACCCGCAAGAACGACAGGGTCCGCCTTGTGTGGCGCGAAACGGGTGTGCCCCTCGACGGAGAGCCGGACAGGAAGGGTTTCGGCAGCCTGCTGATGAACAGTGCAGCGCGGCAATTCGGCGGGACGGTCGAGCGCGACTTCACCGAAGACGGACTGATCGTGACGATCGACCTGCCGATCGAGCAGGCTGCGACTTCGCTTGCAAGCGATCCGGAGGCTCCCTAGTTGCAACCCTAGATGTTTGAGCGTTACGATCCGCGAAACTGGCCCGTTTCCTACGAGGGTCTCCTCCATACAGCTATCGTTCTTACGAGTGCGATCGTGCTGGCCGTGTTGCTGCACTATGTCATCTTTGCCGCGCTGCGTAAGTTCACGAAGACTTCGAACAGTCAGATCGACGACGTCATCGTCGAACGGGTTCGCAAACCGTTGCGCTGGGCGATTATCGGTTTTGCGATTTCCATTGCTGCCGAAAACAACCATCTGGTCGGCGATGGCTGGGATGTCTTCAGCTCGTTCCTGACGCCCTTCGTTCTCGGATGGGTGGCCTACTCGCTGGTGAAGGGTTTTGCGGCCGGTTACTCGAAACAGGTCGAACTCGCCGGCGATGAAGTCGCCACGCGGTCCTTGCGCACACGCATATCGATCCTGTCGCGTACTGCGACGTTCGCAATCGTCATCATTACCGTATCGCTTGTCATGCTCAGCATTCCCGGCGTCGCCAAGGTGGGGACCACGCTGCTCGCATCAGCGGGTCTTGCGGCACTTGCTATCGGCGCCGCCGCACAGCCCGCTCTCAAATCGCTGATCTCCGGCCTGCAGATGGCGCTCACCCAACCCCTGCGGATCGGCGATCTGGTGAAGGTCGAAGGCCAGGCCGGCAGGGTAGAGGAAATCCGCATGAGCTTCGTGACCGTGCGGACCTGGGATGAACGGGTGCTGGTGGTACCCACCACCGTGTTCCTGGAGAACGCCTTCGAAAACTGGTCCCGCGTGAGCGAGAAGCTGACCGGACCGGTCATGCTGCACCTCGATCCCGCAACCACGGTCGAGCCGATCCGCGAGGAATTCGAGCGTTTCGTGAAAGCGCATCCGTTGTGGGACGGGCGCAATGTGGCTCTTCTGATGACCGAAGCCTATCCGGAGAGCATCGAGCTGCGCCTTTCGATGAGCGCGGAGACGATCGGCGACCTCTTCAACCTGCGCTGCGCTGTGCGCGAACACATGGTTGAATGGCTCCGCGAGAACCAGCCGGACGCGCTCATCCGCCACCGGCTGGAAGTCGAGGCGGCGAACCTGCGGGCGACGGGCGCCTGATCGACGCCCACCGCCGCGTGGTTTAGTGCTTTTGCTCGCGGGTGCTTTCGACCATGCCTTCGTGAATGAAGCCGATCGGCTGCACTTCGGCTGCACGCTTCTTCAGCTCGCCCCGCATCTTGCGGTACTCCGCTTCCATTTTCGAGGTCACGGTCGCGCGGCTGTCCTTCAGCGCTTCGGTGAAATCCACGCCCGTGACTTCCTGCACGTCGCCGCCCGCACGCTGGAGAGCGTTGAGGCCGGCACGGCGAACCACATCCTCAAGGTCTGCACCGGTGAAGCGTTCCGTCTTGGCGGCCACGTCCGCCAGTGAGACATCCTTGGCAAGCGGCATATTGGCCGTGTGAATGCCGAGGATCTGTTCGCGGCCCGGCTTGTCGGGCGTGCCGACATAGACCAGCTCGTCGAACCGACCCGGCCTGAGCAACGCAGGGTCGACCAGCGTCGGCCGGTTCGTGGCGCCGATGACGACGACCGACTGGAGCTCCTCCAGCCCATCCATCTCCGCGAGGATGGTGTTCACCACGCGGCCTGTGACCTGCGGTTCGCCCTGTCCGCTTCCGCGCGCCGGAACGAGGCTGTCGATCTCGTCGATGAAAATCACGCACGGCGCGACGGATCGGGCGCGCTTGAACATGCGCGCGATCTGTTGCTCACTTTCGCCGTACCATTTCGACAGCAGGTCAGAGCTCTTCATCGAGATGAAGTTGGCCTTGGCTTCCTTGGCCACGGCCTTCGCCAGCAAGGTCTTGCCAGTGCCCGGAGGGCCATAGAGCAGGAAGCCCTTGGCAGGCCTGATCCCGAGCCGATGGAAGGCGTCGGGATTCTTCATCGGCAGTTCGATGCCTTCTTTCAGCTTTTCGATGGCATCGCCGACGCCGCCGATGTCGCTCCAGCCGACATTGGGCATCTGCACCATGACTTCGCGCATGGCCGAGGGCTGGATACGCTTGAGGGCTTCGAGGAAATCCTCGCGCGTCACGCATAATTCGTCGAGCACCTCGGGCGGAATTGTCCGTTCGTCGAGGTCGATCTTGGGCATGATGCGGCGCACGGCATCGATGGCCGCTTCGCGTGCCAGCGCCGCGATGTCCGCACCAACGAAACCGTAGGTAGCCTTCGCCAGTTCCTGCAGGTCGACCCTGTCGCCAAGCGGCATGCCGCGCGTGTGGATGCCGAGGATTTCGCGGCGCCCCTTCTCGTCGGGCACACCGATCACGATCTCGCGATCGAAGCGGCCCGGACGGCGCAGCGCCTCGTCGATGGCGTCCGGACGGTTTGTCGCTGCGATCACCACGAGGTTCGAACGCGCTTCCAGACCGTCCATCAGCGTGAGGAGCTGAGCAACGAGCCGCTTCTCTGCCTCGCCCGGCACCCGGTCGCGCTTCGGGGCAATGGAATCGATCTCGTCGATGAAGATGATGGCGGGCGCCGACTTGGTGGCTTCTTCGAAAACCTGCCGCAGCGCCTTTTCGCTTTCGCCATAGCCCGACCCCATGATTTCGGGTCCGTTGATGGTGAAGAAGTTGGCATCGCTTTCATTGGCGACGGCCTGAGCAAGGCGGGTCTTACCAGTGCCGGGCGGACCATGGAGCAGGACGCCCTTGGGCGGATCGACGCCCAGCCGGGTGAAGAGTTCGGGGTAGCGAAGGGGCAGTTCGACCATCTCGCGCAGTTGCTGGATGGTTTCGCCCATGCCGCCGACATCGTCGTAATTGATGATTGCGCGTGCATCGCGCGGCTCTTCGAATTCGGCGCGCAGTTCGACCTCGGTGTTCTCGTCGATATGGACGATACCCTTGGGGCTGGTCGACACGACCGACAGCCTGATCTGCGTAAGCGCATAGGCGGGCGCGTTGAACATGCGGCGCACTTCTGGCGGCATGTTCTGAACCGGCTGCTGGCCAGTCGTCGCAACGAGATCGCCGGCCATGATCGGCTTCTGGAAGAAATTGCGTTTCAGCGCCTGAGCCGGACCTTGCAGCCGCATCTCGCGGTTGGCCGGAGCGAAGATCACCCGCGTGGCAGGCCGCGATTCGGCCGCCACGACCTTCACATGTTCGCCGGAGCCGACCTCCGCATTGCCACGCTGCAAACCGTCGAGGCGGATGACGTCGAGCGACTGGTCTTCATCGTAGGCGGCCATGGCGATTGCGACAGTGTCGCGCTTGCCGGTAATCTGGACGGTGTCGCCTTCGGTAATGCCCAGTGTCTGGAAAGCGGAGCGCGGCATGCGCGCAATTCCCTGGCCGCTTTCTTCCTGGCGCGCAGCGGCAACCTGAAGTCTTACCGTCTTCTCATCCACCGCAGTCGCTGCATCGGCATCGGCCATCCGGGTACTCTCCCTTGCTTCAATTCGAATTCGTCATGCCAGAAATGGGCACAGGACACGAAGTTGCAATGAGCGAGGCGCCCGAGAGGTCCGAAAACGAGCCTGCGGCGGGCAAGAAAAAACCCGGCTGGTATTCCGAGGAATGACCAACCGGGTCTGAAAGTCTTGGGAGAGGATGCCTGAAAGGCAGATGCACATATGCGGGGGGAACGAAAATTGTGCAAATGCGAAAAGAACAAGGTTTGTTGCGTCAAACGCATCATAGGTGCGTTAAGTCGCTGAAATGCAATCCGGTAACCATTTCGCTACTGCAGCACGGTCATTCGCCGGCAGCCGCAGCGCCAGGATTTGTCCCGACCGGGTACAGGTACGGCGGCGATGCCCGCGATCGCTTTCCCCTGCGATAGTCCTGTGCGATGGACCTGCATGGTCTCCAGAACAGACAGCATCCGGATCAACCTGCTTCGTACGATCCTGATCTTCGGGATCGTGGTCGTGCACATTCCCCCGGCAATGGTCGAAGCGCCGCCGCACTCGGACATCTTCGGAATGGTGAAGTACAGCTTCTCCAGGGCGCTTTTCCGCGCCGCAGTCCCCGTCCTCACCGTCATTTCAGGCTACTTGCTCTTCCTGCAGCCCGAGCGTCTCGATTACCGGTCGGTCGTGATCCAGAAGTCGCAGCGGCTCCTGTGGCCCTTCCTGCTCTGGAACATCCCATTCGTAGCGCTGCTCTATGTGATCCAGTCGCAGGGCATGTTGTCTCACGATTTTCGGTTCCAGCTATACCCGGCGGACCTCTCCGTGATCCTCGATGCAGCCTTCGCCTGGCGGGAAGGCCCGCTGAATTACCCCCTCAACTTCCTGCGCGACCTCTTCCTGCTGATGCTCGCCTACCCGCTTTTCCTGTGGGTGGCGCGCAAGGCCGGGTGGTGGGCGCTGCCCGTAGTATGGCTGTTCTTCGTCTTCGACCTCGATGGGCCGGTGATCAATCGCGCACTCATGCCGGCATGCTTTTACCTCGGTGCCCTGCTCGCGCTGCACAAGGTGGACCTTGGCAGGCTGGACAGGTTCTGGCCCGCTGCCATAGCCCTGCTTGTGATCGCGAGTGTCGCCGTCGCGTGGTTCGACATCCGCAACCTGACCTATTTCAAAACGATTGCCGTGCCGCTGATCTGGGTTGCCGTCGCCCCGCTTGCAGCTACCCGTATCGGCAAAAGGCTGGCGGGCCTTGCCGGCTACAGCTTCTTCGTATTCCTGACCCATGGCTTTGCAGTTCTGGCATTGTGGCTAGTCTGGAGCCGTATCGCCCCGCCAAGCGCCTATGCGATATTCTGGCTGATTGCGCCGTTCCTCGTCTTTGCCGGGGGTGCGATCGGCTTTGCTCTGCTGCGCAAGTTCTTCCCGCATTTCGCCAACGCCCTGATCGGCAAGTTCGGCAAGTCGAAGCCGAGGGCGGCCAGAGAATTGCCCGAGGGGATCGCTGGCGATTGACCCACCCCCGCCCCTGCCGATAGGAGCCACGCGAAACCCACGGAGATTGCGTTGAACAAGCTTTACCCAGATGCCGCTTCCGCCCTCGAGGGCCTGCTCAGGGACGACATGCTGATTGCCAGCGGTGGTTTCGGCCTGTGCGGCATACCCGAGCGCCTACTCGAAGCGATCCGCGAGAGCGGCGTGAAGGGCCTCACTTTTGCCAGCAACAATGCCGGGATCGACAACGAAGGGATCGGGATGCTGCTGCGCACCCAGCAGGTCAAGAAGATGATCTCTTCCTACGTGGGCGAGAACAAGGAATTCGAGCGGCAATTCCTTTCCGGGGAACTTGAAGTGGAATTCTGCCCTCAGGGAACCCTCGCCGAACGCATGCGCGCCGGCGGCGCTGGCATCCCGGGTTTCTACACCAAGACAGGCGTCGGGACGCAGGTGGCCGAGGGCAAGGAAGTGAAGAGTTTCGGCGGGGAAGATTACATCCTCGAACGCGGAATCTTCGCCGATCTCGCCATCGTCAAGGCATGGAAGGCGGACGAAACGGGCAACCTCGTTTTCCGCAAGACTGCGCGCAATTTCAACCAGCCCGCCGCGACCTGCGGCAAGGCCTGCGTGGTCGAGGTGGAAGAGATTGTGCCGACCGGCAGCCTCGACCCCGACTGCATCCACCTGCCGGGCGTCTACGTCCAGCGCATGATCGTGGGAGCACCATACGACAAGAAGATCGAATTCGTGACGACGCGTGAGAGGGCCGAAGCATGATGCGCACAATCATGACCTCGATTGCAGCGCTTGCGCTGGCCGGTTGCGTCACGACCCCTGCTCCCGAAGCGCCGGTCGCTTCCGCCGATGCGCCCGATACGATGCAGTGGCTCTATGGCTCGGGCGAAGCGGCCGGTGCCTCGATCCAGTCCTGGCGCAATATCGCGGATTACGCGATCGCCCGCTCGCGCGAGCGCCGGGTCCCGCAATCGGTTGCCATGGGTGTCGGCGGCGCGATCGCCGAACCGGCAAGCTGTGCGCGAGGAGACAGCTGGAAACCGCTCGCCGTCGTGTTCGATGTCGACGAGACGGTCATCCTCAACCAGGGTTATGAATACTGGACCACGTCCACCGGAAATTCCTTTTCCAAGGAGACGTGGGAAAAATGGGAAAAGACGGGTGCCAGCTACATCCGACCCGTTCCCGGCGCAGTGACCGGCATCCGCCGCCTTCGCGAAGCGGGCATCACCCCGGTCTTCAACACCAATCGTGAATTCAGCCCCGAAGGCGCCGCACGCGCGATCGCGGCCGCAGGCCTTGGCGAGGCGGTCCACCGCGACACGCTGTTCCTGCGCGGCGACGACGGCGTGAACAGCGGCGACAAGGACGGCCGCCGCGCCCTTATCGCGGAGCGTTACTGCGTCGTCGCGCTCGCCGGAGACAACCTTGGAGACTTCGCCGACATCTTCAACGACGATGCGCTCGCTCCGCTCGAACGGCGCGAACTGGCCGCGCGCGGCGATCTCGCCCAGCTCTGGGGCAACGGCTGGTTCGTCCTGCCCAACCCCGTTTACGGATATTCGCTGAAAGGCACGGTGGAGCAGGTTTTTCCTGAAGGCACCCGCTGGTCTCCGGAAACCGCACCCTCCGACGCCCCGGCAATCATGAATGAAGGCAATTGACATGAGCGAGACAGCAGAAAAGATCGGCTGGGACCGCGACCAGATGGCTGCCCGCGCCGCGCAGGAGCTGGAAGACGGCTATTACGTGAACCTCGGCATCGGCATTCCGACGCTGGTGGCAAACCACATCCCCGATGGTATGCACGTCACCCTGCAAAGCGAGAACGGGATGCTCGGCATCGGTCCTTTCCCATATGCGGGCGAGGAAGATGCAGACCTGATCAACGCGGGCAAGCAGACCATCAGCGAACTGCCGCACAGCGCCTATTTCGACAGCGCGGCCAGCTTTGCAATGATCCGCGGCGGACATATCGACCTGACCGTGCTTGGCGCGATGGAAGTGGCCGAGAATGGCGACATCGCCAACTGGATGATCCCGGGCAAGATGATCAAGGGTATGGGCGGCGCGATGGATCTCGTCGCGGGCGTCAAGAAGATCATCGTGGTCATGGACCACAACAGCAAGGCGGGCGACCCCAAGTTCATCCCGGAATGCACCTTACCGCTAACCGGCCAGAACGTGGTCGATATGATCATCACGAACCTCGGCGTCTTCAAGCGATCCGACCATGAGAGCCCGTTCCGGCTGATCGAGCTGGCATCTGGCGTGAGCGAGGAAGATATCGCGGCCAAGACGACTGCCCGTTACGAGGTTGCCTTGGGCTGACGCCGCGATGGCCGACTGGCTCGACAAACCACGCAACGAGAATGCCCCGCTCGCGGGGTTAAAAGTGCTCGAGCTGGCGCGTGTGCTTGCGGGACCGTGGGCTGGACAGATCCTTGCCGACCTCGGGGCAGACGTCGTCAAGGTCGAAAGCCCCGAAGGTGACAACACACGCATCTGGGGCCCGCCCTGGATCGAGCACGGCGGCGAGAAGACCGCCGCCTATTACCACGGCTGCAATCGCGGCAAGCGCGGGATCGAGGCCGATTTCCGCGACGCGGAGGATCTCGCCGCAGTAAAGGCTTTGGCGGCTGGCGCGGATGTCGTGCTCGAGAACTTCAAGCCCGGTGCGCTCGCCAAGTTCGGTCTGGACTATGCTTCGCTCGCCGAGACGAACCCCGCGCTGGTCTATTGCTCCATCACCGGCTTCGGCCAGGATGGTCCGCGCCGTGACGAGCCGGGATATGATTTCGTCATCCAGGCGATGAGCGGGTTCATGTCCCTTACCGGCGAACCGGATGGCGATCCGATGAAACACGGAGTCTCGATCAGCGACCTTGCTTGCGGGCTTTGGTCTGCCAACGCCGTACAATCTGCGCTCTTGATGCGGCATCGTACCGGCAAGGGTCAGTGGATCGACATGAGCTTGCTGGATTGCTCGGTAGGCCTGCTGGCGAACCAGGCGATGAGCTATTTCGCGACCGGCCAGAACCCGCCCCGCATGGGCAATGCCCATGCGCAGGTCAGTGCCTATGGGGTCTTTCCGACGAAGGACGGACCCGTCGTGCTGGCTCCCGCCAATGACGCGCTTTTCCGCAAGCTGCTGGCGCTGCTTGATCGGCCCGACCTGCTGGAGGACTCGCGTTTCGCGACCAATGAAGGACGGGTCGCAAATCGCACGGAAATCGATGGCCTGATCGCGGGCGAGACGGCCAAGTGGTCGCGCACAGACCTGCTTGCCGCTTGTGCCGACAAGGGCGTGCCCGCAGGCCCCATCAATACACTCGACCAAGTGTTCGCAGACCCCCAGGTCGAGGCGCGCGGAATGCGTATTTCGCCCGAAGGCGTACCCGGCCTCCGCAGTCCGTTCTCCTTCTCGGATGCCGAGATGACGCTCGATCGTGCCTCCCCTGCAAAGGGCGAACACAACGCCAGTTGATCGGAAAACACAGCACTCCTTATTGACGTCTCCCGTAATTTCTGTAATTTCAGAAATCACAAAAGGGAGCCGAGTCGTGGCCGAGATCATCGAAATCCCCGAAGCGCGCGCATTCATCCTGCACTGGGGTGAGATGGGCAGCGAATGGGGCGTCAACCGCTCGGTCGCGCAGATCCACGCCCTGCTCTATCTGTCGGATCGCCCGCGCCACGCGGAGGACATCTGTGACAAGCTGGGCCTCGCCCGCTCCAACGTTTCGAACGGTCTGAAGGAGCTCCAGTCCTACCAGATCGTGCGCCGCGTCCATGTCGAGGGCGACCGGCGCGACCACTTCATCGCGGAGAGCGATCTGTGGGACATGCTCATGAAGATCACCGCCGAGCGCAAGCGCCGCGAGATCGATCCGACGATCCAGCTTCTGGGTGAGCTGTCCGAAAGCCTGGCCAAGCGAGACGATGTGCCCGAGCACCTTCGCGAGCGCGTGGGGCGGATGCACGAGTTCATCGGTAATCTTGCGGGCTGGTATGCCGACGTTCGGCGGCTGCCCAAGTCGACCCTCGTGACCTTGATGAAGCTCGGCAGCCGCGTCGCGCGTCTCCTGCCGGGCGGCAAGACGAAGACCTGATCCCAACAGACAGGAAAGGAGCCAGATCGAAGTGTTCTAACTACCTATTTCTCAAATTTCAGAAATTAGAGGAGAAGTCTCATGTACCTCGTTCCAGCATATTTCGCCTATCTCGTGATCAGCATCGGGCTCACGATCTGGGTCGCGCGCACGCTTTCGAAGAACGGGATCGTGTTCCTGAAAGAATGCTTCGGACATGACGACAATCTCGCCCACTCGACGAACCATTTGCTCGTCGTCGGCTTTTACCTCGTCAACCTGGGGTGGATCCTGCTGACGCTGCGGTTCGGCAGCGAGCCCCAAGGCCCTGCCGAGGTGCTCGAGTTCCTCTCGACGAAGATCGGCCTTGTCGTTGTCGCTCTCGGCTTCATGCACTTCTTCAACATGAATGCCGTCGCCAAGTTCGGTCGCAAGGTCGGCCAGTGGCTGCGCGAAGACGATTACGGCAACCAGCGCGAACCCCGGCCGGAAGGCGTGAAGCTCAGGTGATCCGGATCTATTGCAAGAAAAGGGGCGGTCCGGTTCGGGCCGCCCTTTCTCGTATGTGGGTCAGGCCAGCGCCGCCTTCAGGTCGTCGATGAGGTCGGTGCGCTCCCACGGGAATGCCTCGCCATCCGCCTGCCGGCCGAAGTGCCCATAGGCAGCGCTCTGGCGATAGATCGGCTTGTTGAGTCCGAGATGGGTGCGGATACCGCGCGGGGTCAGTCCGCCGAGTTTTGCGATCGAGGCAATCGCGCTTTCCAGCGCCTCGTCGGTAACGCCGTCCGCGCTGGTGCCATGCGTATCGACGTAGAGCGACAGCGGTTTCGAAACACCGATCGCATAGGCGAGCTGGATCGTGCAGCGACGCGCCAAACCGGCAGCGACGATATTCTTGGCAAGATAGCGCGCGATGTAGGCGGCGGACCGGTCGACCTTGGTCGGGTCCTTGCCGCTGAAGGCACCACCGCCATGCGGAGCCGCACCGCCATAGGTGTCGACGATAATCTTGCGACCGGTGAGGCCCGCGTCACCATCGGGGCCGCCGATCTCGAAGGCTCCCGTCGGATTGATGTGCCATTCGGTGCTGTCGGACAGCCAGCCTTCCGGGAGGATGTCGGAAACGACACCGCGGACGTAGGCCTTCAGTTCGGCTTCCTTGTCGCCTTCGTGATAACCCTTTGCATGCTGGGTCGAAACCACGACCGCGGTGCATTCCTTGGGAACGCCGCTTTCGTAGCGGAGCGTAACCTGGCTCTTCGCATCGGGTTCCAGGAACGGTGCCGCCCCGCTCTTGCGGTCTGCCGCCAACCGCTCGAGAATCTTGTGGCTGTAGTCGAGTGTCGCCGGCATCAGGTCCGGCGTCTCGTTGCAGGCGAAGCCGAACATGATGCCCTGGTCGCCCGCACCTTCGTCCTTGTTGCCGCTGGCATCGACGCCTTGCGCGATTTCCGAAGATTGGCCGTGAAGGTGGTTTTCGAAAGTCAGGGTCTTCCAGTGGAAGCCTTCCTGTTCATATCCGATTTCACGGACCGTGCGACGCACGGCCTTTTCGATCTCTTCCTTCGCGCCCGGTGCCCAGCCGCCGTTTTCCGCCCATTCGGGGTTCCCCGCATCGTACATAGGTGCGCAGCGGATTTCGCCGGAAAGGATCACGCGCTGCGTCGTAGTCATGGTTTCACATGCCACGCGCGCCTCGGGATCCTTGGCCAGCATCAGGTCGACGATGGCGTCGGAAATCTGATCGGACACCTTGTCCGGATGACCTTCGGAAACGCTCTCGGACGTGAACAGGAAACTTGCGCGCATCGGGACCCCGGAAATTAGGAGATATAAAGAAATCTTTATGTGTGCTTCGACTCGTAACGGCCTTGCATCCGCATGGCAACAAGTGATCCGGCCAGCAGCAGCACGGTCCAGATGAGTGTCAGCCAGTGACCAAGCAAGGAGAAAAGCGTCGCACCGGCCGGCGGCGGGACGATCGCGTCGATCCGGTCGGCCTCTCCCCTGCCGATATGGCTGCGCACCACACCGCGTGCATCGATGACACCGCTGATGCCGGTCGTGGTGGAACGAAGTACCGGCAGCCCTTCCTCTATCGCCCTCATCCGCGCCTGTGCGAGGTGCTGCGGCGGACCCCAGCTTCCGAACCAGCCATCGTTCGATGGATTGAAGATGTAGTCGGGCCGGTCGCTGCGATCCGCGACTTCACCGGAAAAGACGATCTCGTAGCATATCTGCATGCCCGCCTTGCCGTACTGCTTCAGGTCCACCGTCTGCGGACCGGGTCCCGGGATGAAATCGATCGTGCCCGCCACCAGCCGATTTAGGCCGAGCGGCTCCAGCAGCGCCCGCATCGGGAGATACTCACCATAAGGAACGAGATGCGCCTTGGCGTATCGCGGTCCGATCAGCCCGTCTGCACTAATCGGCGTGATCGCGTTGTAGGCGCCGGTGGCCTTTCGATATCCCTCGACTTCGCCAACCTCCAGATCGACCGCGCCTGTCAAAAGCAGGCCGCCATCGCCGATCGCCTGCCCGATGCGGAAGCGGGCAAATGCCGGATCACCGCCCGCGGTCATGCGGTCGTAGTAACGCTGCGGATAACCTTCGCGAAGATAGTCGGGCACGCCGCTTTCGGGCCACAGGACCAGCCGCCGATTGACCTCGCGCCGTTTCTGGCTGAGGAAAGCGATCTGCTGGAACTGATCTTCGAACTTGGTCGGATCGTCGATCTCTTCCTGCTTCAGGTTGGGCTGCACCAATGTAAGAGCGAGCGTGCCTTCGCGGGCAGTGCCCGCTGGCCACAACATGCCAAGAATGAGCAGCACACCGGCAATGCCAAGCGCGGTACGGCGCTTTCCGGCGACAAACCAGGCAACCACTCCGGCAAGCGCGACCAGCATACCCGAAAGTGCATATGTGCCTGTGACAGGGAGCAGCCGTGCCAGCCCGGGGCGGGTCCAGTCGCCCAGGAAAGCCATCGAAAACGGCCCCCATGCATATCCGGTGAAGACCCAGCTCTTGAACCATTCCGCCGCAATCCACAGCGCCCCGAAAGCGAGCGAGAACACGGACAGGTTGTGCCTGCGCGCAAGCAGCCATGCCCCCCAGCTTGCGAGGGCAGGCCAGACTGCGAGGTAGAGCGACAGGAGCGGGACGGCCAGCCAGCCGAGCCAGGCGGGCATTTCAGCCTGGTAGGTGAAGGCGGTCGCGATCCAATTGTTGGTCAGCGTGAAGTGCGCGACACCGAAAACCCATCCGGCGAAGAACGCGCTCTTGGCGCCTCGCTGTCGATGAATGAGCCAGACGAAGGCGGCCATGCCGACAAGCGCCAGCGGCCACAGGCCAAGCGGCGGATAGCCGAGCGCCGACACGAGACCGAGCGCGAGGGCGCTCCAGTACGGATGCCGATCGAGGAATTCGGAAATGCGATCCATTGCCACGCCTGTTAACAACGGGCGCGGCAATGGCAATCGAAAGCGTCAGCCGCGATGGCCAAGCTCAGCCGACGGCGCTTTCCGCGTCGGTATCTTCGGTCTTGCGACGGCGGCGACGCGGTGCAGGCTTGTCCTCGCCGTCATCATCATTCGAGCCGATTGCAGGCGGCAAGGCCGCAGCGTCGATCTCGCCCTCGACACCCTGCTCGCCCTCGATGCTCTTCGGGGCCTTGCGCGGAGCGCGACGCTTCTTCGGCTTGTCTTCGCCATCGTCGCTGCGGGGGGAAGAGTTGTCGGACCTGTCGTCGTCATCGCCGTAATTGTCGCGTTGCTTGCGCTGGCGGCCACCGGACTGATCCTGCTTGTCGTCGCGGCGCGGGCGCTGGCGGCGGTTCTGGCGGCGGTCGTCGCCGTCATCGTCCTCATCGTCATCGGAAGAATTGCCGCCGCGCTCATCGTTGCGCTTCGACTTGGCTTCTTCCTGGCGTGCCTTGTTATCGGCAATCACGCGGAAATAGTGATCGGCGAACTGCAGGTAGTATTCCGCCTGCACGCGGTCGCCATTGTGCTGGGCGTCCTGAGCAAGCTTCTTATACTTGTCGAGCAGCTGCGGAGCGTTGCCGCGTGCGCGGCTGTCGATCCGGTTAGCCGAATTGGCACCGCCTTGACTGCGATTAGTGCGACCGCGACGGCGGTTATTACGATTATTGTTCAAGGATACTCGTCCTCATCAATGGCGCGGCACAGGCAAAGCCCTCAAATGCCGCGAATCCCCTTGCGCACAAGACGCCTCCTGACGTCGTGCGTGCTCCTTCTCGTGCATGGTATACGGGGCCGATTGCCTCGCACCAAAACTGCAATGTCGGAGCTAGAACCGGTGGGACGAAATGAACCGCGCACCACTGGCCTATGGCCAGATTTAGAGCCTCGAATCGGCTTTGCCAAGCCTTATCTCAGGATCAATGCCCGATCACGGCCTGCAAGGTCCTTGCGAAGCCCAGTTTCGAAGCCCGAGTCGCGTGCGATGGCCGAAACCTGCTCGGCCTGATTCACGCCGATTTCGAGCACTGCGGCCCCACCCTGCAGAATAAGCTTGCCTAGTTGCGGGATGATCGCGCGATAGTCGTCAAGTCCTTCCGCACCGGCAAACAGGGCGCTCCCCGGTTCGAAGTCGCGCACGTCGGGATCGAGTGCTGCATCCTGCTCGACATAAGGCGGGTTGCAAAGGACGAGATCGAATTGTCCCAGCCCGTCGCGCCAATCACTGTCGAGCCAGCTGCGGGTGAGGAACCCCGCGCGCGCGGAGAGGCCGAGACGCTCGCCATTCTCCTGCGCGACAGCCACTGCCGCGTCCGAAGCGTCGATACCGACACCGCTCGCATCAGGCAGCTCGTCGAGGACGGCGAGCAATAGCGCGCCCGTTCCGGTGCCCATATCGAGCACGCGCTGCGCGCCGGGGGCGACTTCCAAGGCCGCTTCGACGATGGTTTCACTATCGCCGCGCGGGATTAGCGTATCCGGCGTGACGCGGAAATCCAGACCGCGGAACTCCTGCACTCCCGTAATGTAGGCCACGGGTTCGTGAGCGGCGCGCCTCGCGACAAGGCCCTCGAAAGCAGGCGGCTCGTCTTCGCGCATCAAGGTCACCAGCATGCGCGAGCGCGAGACGCCGAGCGCATGAGCCATCAGCAACTCGGCATCGAGACGTGCGGTATCGCTGGTCGCGGACAAACGGTCCGCCGCCTGGCGGATCGCATCGGCGACCGTCATCGGAATGGCCTATTCATTGAGGGCGGCGAGCCGCTTGGCTTCGTCTTCCGCGATCAGCGCATCGATCAGTTCGCCAAGGCCCGGCCCGGCGATGATCTGCGGCAGCTTTTGCAAGGTCAGGCCGATGCGGTGGTCGGTCACGCGGCCTTGCGGGAAGTTGTAGGTGCGGATGCGTTCGGACCGGTCGCCGCTGCCGACCATGGCCTTGCGCGCTTCCGCCTCGGCACCCTGCGTCGCCTCGCGCTGTGCGTCGTAGAGACGCGTGCGCAGTACCTGCAGCGCCTTTTCCTTGTTCTTGTGTTGGCTGCGCCCATCCTGGCAGGTGACGACCGTTCCGGTCGGCAAGTGCGTGATGCGGATCGCGCTGTCGGTAGTGTTGACGTGCTGGCCGCCTGCACCGCTGGCGCGGTAGGTGTCGATCTTGAGTTCGGTCGGGTCGATCTGCACGTCGACCTCGTCGGGTTCGGGCAGCACGGCCACGGTGGCAGCGGAGGTATGGATGCGCCCGCCGCTTTCGGTCTCGGGCACGCGCTGGACGCGGTGGACCCCGCTTTCGAATTTCAGTTTCGCGAAGACACCGGTGCCGGTGACATTGGCGACGACTTCCTTGAAACCGCCGACTTCGGACGCGCTGAGGCTGACTGGTTCGACCTTCCAGCCCTGCTCGGCCGCAAAGCGCTCGTACATCCGGTAGAGATCGCCTGCGAACAGCGCCGCCTCGTCGCCGCCCGTCCCGGCCCGGATTTCCAGCATGGCGGGCTTGTTGTCGGCACTGTCGCGCGGCAGCATGGCGATAGCGAGCTGGCGTTCGGCCTCGGGGAGGCGTTCGCGCAGCGCGGCGAGCTCTTCCTCGGCCATGGCCTTCATTTCCGGATCGGAGAGCATTTCCTCCAGCTCGGCGATCTCGGCACGCGCCGCTTTCACTTCCGCCGCGACCTTGGCAACCGGCTCCAGCTCGGCATAGTCGCGGCTCGCCCGGACGAACTCGTCGCCTTCCAGCTGGCCCGACGCCATGCGCGCCTCGAGCTCGGCGAAGCGATTGGCGATCTGGTCAAGACGTTCGGCGGGGACTTTCATTCGTAGTGATCGTCTTCAGGCAATTCCCAACGGGCCGAGAATGCGTTCAGCGCTTTCTGCTCTGGATCGACATCTGGGTAGGTCCCAAGCCAATTCTGAAACGGCTTACCATCTCGAATATCCATAGAAATCAAAATTCCCGGCTCGGCCTTCCGAGCTTTATCGTAACGCTTGCGCGGGCTGCCCGTCGCAAACAGTTCCGCTTGGAATCCTAGCCGTCGGAAGAGAATTACAGCCTCTGCAGCGTCAGCTTCACGCTCTCGACTTTCCGCGGCCACCGCGATTTCAAGCCTATCTTGCTTGGCATCACCAACTAGCATCGCCAGCCGCTCGATCCCTGCAGCCCAGCCTACGGCAGGCGTCGGCGCGCCACCCAGGCTTTCCATCAGCCCGTCATAGCGCCCGCCGCCGAGGATGGTACTCTGGCTACCCAGCTTGCCGGCGGCCTCGCTGCCTTCGTCGGGAATGAATTCGAAGGCGGTGTGGCGGTAATAATCGAGGCCGCGCACGAGGCTTTCGGCGCGCTGCCATTTCACGCCTGCCGCATCTAGGCCGCTGGTGACGGCTTCGAAAAAGGCCTTCGCCTCTTCGGTCAGGAAATCGTCGATCTTGGGCGCATCGGCGACGAAGCGCTGGTCGCGGCGATCCTTGCTGTCGAGGATGCGCAGCGGGTTCTTCTCCAGCCGCTCCTGCGAATCTTCGCTCAATTCGTCCTTCACGGCGCGGAAGTATTCGACGAGCGCGGCACGCCAGGCTTCGCGGCTGTCGCCATCGCCCAGCGTGTTGAGGTGCAGCGTCACACCCTCGATGCCGAGTTCCTTGAGCAGCTGGTCGGCCATCGCCAGCAGTTCCACGTCCGCCTGCGGTTCGGCTGCGCCGATGATTTCCGCGTCGATCTGGTGGAACTGGCGATAGCGCCCCTTCTGCGGCCGTTCGTAACGGAACAAGGGCCCGTGCGTCGCCACCTTGAGCGGGGCGTGCTGCTGCCAGCCGTTGGAGAGGTAAGCGCGCGCGATTCCGGCAGTAAATTCCGGGCGCAATGTCAGCGAATCGCCGCCGCGGTCCTCGAAGGAATACATTTCCTTCGACACCACATCGGTGGTCTCGCCGATGGCCCGGCTGAAAACCTCGGTCTTCTCGTAGACCGGCATTTCCACGCGGCGGAAGCGATAAAGCCTGCGCACGCGTTCGAAAGTCTCGACCACGAAGGCGAAGGCTTCTGCATCGGCGCCGAAAATGTCCTGCGTGCCACGGATAGCTTGGGGTGTTTTTGCCATGGGAGGCGCGATTAGGACTATCGTCCCCCTTCCGCAATGCTTCGCAAGCCGCTATCGGCCCCGCGAAGTCTTTCTGGGGAGAGGGGCGAACAGAAAAATCGGAAGAAGAGTATCCATGCGCATCGACATGATCCCCGTTGGCGACAATCCGCCCGAAAGCCTCAATGTCATCATCGAAGTGCCCACCGGCGGCGAACCGGTGAAGTACGAATTCGACAAGGAAAGCGGCGCGCTATTCGTCGACCGCATCCTGCACACGCCGATGCGCTATCCGGCGAACTACGGCTTCGTGCCGCACACGCTCAGCCCCGATGGCGACCCGCTCGACGCGCTTGTCATCGCGCGTTCGCCCTTCATCGCAGGCTGCGTCGTGCGCGCGCGCCCGATCGGCGTGCTGAACCTCGAAGACGAGCATGGCGGCGATGAGAAGCTGATCTGCGTGCCGGTCGACACCACGTTCCCCTATTATTCGGACGTGGGCGAAACCAAGGACCTGCCGAGCATCATCTTCCAGCAGATCGAGCACTTCTTCACCCACTATAAGGATCTCGAAGCCGAAAAGTGGGTTCGCGTGGGCGCTTGGGGCGATGCCGCCGAAGCGCGCAAGATCGTGGAAGAAGCGATCGAACGCTACGAAGCGAACAAGTAAGTCACTCTACAGGCCGCGCGCGGTCGAGCAGGTCCTTCTGCTGCTCGCCGCCGGTCTGGCGCCGTTCTTCCTCGACCATCTCCACGATCTCGTCGACAGGCCGCACGTCCTCGTCGGCTTCGGTAACGGTGATCTGCGGCGCCTTTTGCGCCACGGCCTCCTGCTCTTTCTCGCGCGTTCCTTCGGCACGGTTCTCGAACGGGAGGGTGGCTGAACGCGGATCGAAGCGCAGGCGATAGATCGGCTCGGGCAGTCCGAAGCCAGCCTCTTCCAGCGCTTCCTTCACCGCCGGGATGGCCTGGCTCTGCGCCTTCCACCAATCGGTCTCGTTCTGGTCGATCCAGCCGAGGAAGCGGATCACTACGTTCGAATCGCCAACCTCGATGATGCGTGCCTCGGGCGCTGGTTCGGGCAGGATGAAATCCAGCCCTTCGAGCACTTCGCGTCCAAGTTTGCGGGCGGCGCGCGCATCGTCATCCGCATCTACGCCCAATTCGAACTGGAAGCGGCGCTGCGGATTGCGCGTAAAATTGGTGATGACCGCCTTGAAAACCTGGCTGTTGGGAATGCGCAGGTGGTTGCCATCGAGCGTCATCAGGATCGTCGCGCGACTGGTCAGGCGGATTACGCGCCCTTCCAGGTCGCCGATCAGGACCCAGTCGTTGGCGCGAAAGGGTTGCCGCAAGCTCAGCATGAGCGAGGCGACGTAATTCTCGATCGTGTCGCGTAGCGCGAAACCGAGAGCGAGACCGATAAGACCTGCACCGCCCAGCACGGCACCGAGAAGGGCCGCCGCGCCGATCATGTCCAGCGCCACGACCAGGCCCCCGACGACGAAGACGAAGCGGATGGCGCTGGCAATAAGTTCGGCAAGGAAGCTGTTCGGCGCGATCCTGTGCCACAGCGCCCCGAGGCCAGCGATCAGGTAGCCGACCAGGGCAATGCCCGCCCAAACGCCGAGCGCCAGCCCGATGAGCGGCAGCATGGCGAGAAATTGCGACCAGCGATCGGCCAGCGCGTTCAGGCCTTCGCCCTGCGCCGCGATCGAGACATCGCGTTCAAGGTCGTTCTCGACGGTGACGACGCCGCTTACGCGCCCGGCAATGGCCTCGGCGCGCGAGATGGCATCCTGGTCGGGCACAACTCCGGAAAGGGTCACCACGCCCGAGCTCACACCTACTTCCACCTGCCGGAAGGCAGGAAGCTCGGCGAAGATTCCCTCGATACGCTCCGCAATGCGTTCATCCGCCCCTTCATCGACGGTGGCGTCGATTTCCTGTGCAGGCGCTTCAGGCGGCGCTTCCTCGGCGACCGGTTCGGGAGCGGACGGAAGGATCGCGAGCGCAGGCGTGGCGAATGCCAGCGAAAGGGCGGCAAGCCAGCGCATCACTCGCCAGCCACCGTCATGCCGTCGACGCGAATGGTCGGAACGTTGATCGATTTGTGCATTTCGAGGTCGTTGGCAGGCGTCATGGCGCGGAACATCTCCAGTAGATTTCCGGCAATGGTGATTTCCGCCACGGGGCTGGTGATCTCGCCATTGCGGATGCGGAAGCCGGTTGCGCCGCGGCTGTAATCGCCGGTGACCATGTTGACTCCCTGACCGAATAGCCCAGTGACATATAGGCCATCGGCAATGTCGGCCATCAGCTCTTCGGGCGTTGCCTCGCCCGCTTCGAGGTGGCCGTTGCTGGCGCTGACGCCTGGCGATCCGCCACCCGAACGAGCCGCATGGCCGGTCAGGCCGAGGTCGAGCTGCCGGGCCGAAGCGACATTGCTCAGCCAGCCGAAAATCCGTCCGTTCTCAACGAGGGCGCGCGGCTTGCTGGCAACGCCTTCGCCATCGAACGGGCGCGAGCGCATCCCGCGAACGCGCAGCGGATCCTCGACAATACGGATACCGCTGTCAAACAGCTCGTTATCCTCATGTCCGAGCAGGAAGCTGGCCTTGCGCGCGATCGCAGGCGCACCCATCGCGCCGATCAGGTGGCCGAGCAGGCCCGCGCCGATACGCGGATCGAAGATGACCGGCATCTTGCCGCTGGGCACGGATCCTGGATTGACCTTGGCCACGGTGCGATCCCCGGCCTTCGTCCCGATTTCCTCGGGCGACGGCAGGTCCGAATAATGACGCGCGCTACGCGAGGCGTAGTCGGTCTGCATGTCGCTGCCCTCGCCCGCTATGACATTGGCTGACAGCGAAAAACCTGTCCCCGAATAGCCGCGTGCGAAGCCTTCCGACGTTACCAGCGCGACCACCGCCTGGCCGGCGCTGGCCGATCCGCCATTGCTGTTGGTGACGCCCTCGACTGCCCGCGCCGCTTCTTCGGTGGCGCGCGCCGCTTCGCGCAAGGCAGCAGGTTCGACCTGCGTATCGTCGAACAGGTCGAGATCGGGCATTTCGCCGCTGAAAAGGTCCTTCGCGTCGGCCAGCCCGGCATAGGGGTCTTCGGGTGCATGACGAGCCATTTCGACCGCGCGCTTGGCGAGCGCCTTCAATCCCTCGGGCGCGAAGTCGCTGGTGTGGATCGAGGCGGAGCGCTTGCCCACGAATACGCGCAGGCCGATCTCTTCGCTTTCGGTACGCTCTACCTCTTCCAGTTCGCCCAGCCGGACGGTCACGCTTTCAGAGGAATCCGCACGCGCCACGGCGTCCGCCGCATCCGCTCCGAGGGAACGGGCCAGCGCCACGAGGTCCTCGCAGCGCGCCAGCGCGGTGTCGGTATCGATCATGTAGAAGTAACTCCGCTGAACCCAGTTGGGGTCCGGCTAGAGGGCCAAGGCTGCGCCTGCAAGCTCAGGCAAAGGCCAGCTTGAATGCCGCGGTGAGCAATACGGGCAAGCCGATGGCCAGGGCCCAGAGCATGACCTGGTCGCGGCGGAAAGCACCCATCATATTCGGATCGGCCGCTTCGGCGTCCGACAGATTGATCCAGCGCTTCTCGAACCAGCGGCAGGCGGGAATGATACCGGCCACGAGCACAACGAGCGCGAGATAAGGAAGGATGGAGGACACGCCCTGCTTCATCGCGTGGACGGTCATGAAAATCTGCAAGGCGGTGTAAACGATCAGCGCGTAGGCGACATTGTCGCTCATCGCCCGTCGCAGGTCGCGGTGGTGTCCCGTGTCGTGCGTTTCGGCTGCGGCTGCGTCGTCGATTGCCTTGCCCATCAGGCGTCTCCCCGTATTTTCTCTCCGACTCGCATTGTTTCAAAATTGCCAAACTCTGGCAAGCGGCTTCCGATATATTACCCACGCGCCTCGCGAGAGGGCTTCCATGACGTCCATGCATAAATCCTGCCAGTTCGTCGATTCCTCACCTGTGCGGGGTTTCCAGAGACGTCACGCGTGCTATGGCCACGCCTATGGCAGATCTCACCATGAGCCCTGAAAACGTTGCGGTGCACGATGCCGCCCCGCCCATCCCGCAAGGTGGTTTGGAAGTCATTTCCATCGCCAAGAGCTATGACAAGCGCGCAGTCCTTACCGACATTTCTCTGTCGGTCGGCAAGGGCGAAGTGCTCGGCCTTCTGGGTCCCAACGGTGCCGGAAAGACGACCTGCTTCTATTCGATCATGGGCCTCGTTCGCCCCGATGCGGGCCGCATCCTGATGGACGGCGAAGACGTTACCAAGCTGCCGATGTATCGCCGGGCGATCCTTGGCCTTGGCTACCTGCCGCAGGAAACCAGCATATTCCGCGGCATGACGGTAGAGCAGAACATCAACTGCGTGCTCGAAATGGTAGAGCCTGACGCCGCGACGCGCGAAGCGGAGCTGGAGCGCCTGCTCGGCGAATTCGGCTTGACCCGCCTGCGCTCCAGCCCCGCGATGGCGCTGTCCGGCGGTGAACGCCGCCGCGCGGAAATCGCGCGCGCGCTGGCGGCCAAGCCGTCGATCATGCTGCTGGACGAACCCTTCGCAGGCATCGACCCGCTCTCGATCAGCGACATCCGCGACCTCGTGAAGGATCTGAAGACCCGCGGCATCGGCGTGCTCATCACCGACCATAACGTGCGCGAAACGCTGGAGATCGTGGACCGCGCCTGCATCATATATGGCGGACAGGTCCTGTTTGCCGGAACGCCGGAGGCGTTGGTGGCGGACGAAAACGTCAAGCGCCTCTACCTCGGCGAAAACTTCACGCTGTGACGACGGCGCGCGTCCGGAGCTGACCTATGGCGCTCGGTCCGAGGCTAGACCTACGGCAGACGCAATCGCTCGTCATGACGCCGCAATTGCAGCAGGCGATCAAGCTGCTGGCGCTATCCAATCTGGAAATCGAAACTTTCGTTGCCGAAGCGTTGGACAGCAATCCGCTGCTCGAAATCGGGGAAACGCGGCGCGAGGCCGGAGAGGACGCGCCCGAGACATCACCCGACGAACATGACAGCGCCCCGGGCCCCGACGGCGAGGCCGCGCTCGACATCGCGCAGCACGCGCTCGATCCCGAAGCCGCCCCCGGCGACATGGGCGACTGGGGGCAGGCAGCGAGTGGTGGCGGTCTTGGCGATGACATGCCCGACCTCGAAAATCGCGGCTCGGACGGGGTCACCTTGGCAGAGCACCTGATGGAGCAGGTCGGCGCGCAGGCGCACGACGGACGCGAAGCCCTGATCGCAACGCGCATCATCCATGAACTCGACGAGGCCGGATACCTCCAGGCGGAACTCCGCCACCTGTCGGACGAGCTTGGCGCACCGCTGGCGGAAATCGAGCGCGCGCTGGAGCTGGTCCAGTCGCTCGATCCCACCGGCGTCGGCGCACGGTCGATCAGCGAATGCCTGGCCCTGCAGGCCAAGGAAGCGGACCGTTACGATCCCTGCATGGCGCGGCTGATCGACAATCTCGACCTCTTGGCCAATGGCGATATCGCCCGGCTGAAGCGCCTGTGCGATGTCGACGACGAAGATTTCGCCGACATGCTGGCCGAATTGAAAGGCTACGATCCCAAGCCCGGCTGCCAGTACGGCGGCGCGAGCGAGGCGGCAGTGGTGCCCGACGTTCTCGTCACTCCCAAAGGCAAGACCGGATGGTCGATCCGGATCAACGAGGCGAGCTTGCCGCGCCTGGTGGTGAACCGCGAGTATTACACGGAACTGGAATCGGGCGCGCGGGACAAGGCGTCACGCAAATGGCTCAACGAACAGCTGGGCGAGGCCGACTGGCTGATCCGCGCGCTCGACCAGCGGCAGAAGACCATCCTCAAGACCGCCAGCGAAATCGTGAAGCGGCAGGAGGGTTTCTTCCGCGAAGGCGTATCGGCCATGCGCCCGCTGACCCTGCGCGAGGTGGCAGAAGAAATCGAAATGCACGAAAGCACGGTCAGCCGCGTGACAAGCAACAAGTACCTCCACTGCCCGCGCGGCACCTTCGAGATGAAGTACTTCTTCTCCAGCGGCGTCGGGGCCGCAGATGGCGAAGGCGCCAGTAGCGAAGCGATCAAGGCACGTATCCGCACGCTGTGCGACGGCGAGGACCCGAAGAAGGTCCTGTCCGACCAGAAACTGGCCGACCTACTCAATGAAGAGGGTTTCGACCTCGCCCGGCGCACCGTGGCAAAGTACCGCGAGGCCATCGGCATCGGCTCTTCCGCGCAGCGTCGGCGCGAGAAGAAGCTGAAATCATTGTGAGTCCCATCTGCAACACTGAAAAATGTTAACCCTTTTTACTCCACGTTAACCTTTTCCGTTCAGACCTGCTGTGGTTAACAACGGGCAACACCTCTTTACAGGGGGTTACCGCAAACAGGGGCAAGGGGGGACCAGACCCATGCGTGTACTGCTGATCGAAGACGAGCCGACAACCGCCAAGGCTATCGAGCTCATGCTGACTACCGAAGGGTTCAACGTCTATTCGACCGATCTGGGCGAAGAGGGTTTGGATCTCGGCAAGCTGTATGATTACGATATCATCCTGCTCGACCTCAACCTGCCGGACATGCACGGCTACGACGTGCTCAAGAAGCTGCGCGTCGCCAAGGTGCAGACCCCGGTCCTGATCCTTTCGGGCATTGCCGAAATGGACAGCAAGATCCGCAGCTTCGGTTTCGGCGCCGACGATTACGTCACCAAGCCGTTCCATCGCGAAGAACTGATCGCCCGCATCCACGCCGTGGTGCGCCGTTCGAAGGGCCACAGCCAGTCGATCATCCGTACCGGCAAGCTGGCCGTGAACCTCGATGCGAAGACCGTCGAAGTCGACGGCGCCCGCGTCCACCTGACCGGCAAGGAATACGCCATGCTGGAGCTGCTTTCGCTCCGCAAGGGTACCACGCTGACGAAGGAAATGTTCCTCAACCACCTCTATGGCGGCATGGACGAACCCGAACTCAAGATCATCGACGTCTTCATCTGCAAGCTGCGCAAGAAATTGAGCCATGCTTGCGGCGGAGAGAACTACATCGAAACCGTCTGGGGCCGCGGCTATGTCCTGCGCGACCCGAACGAAGAGGCGGAAGCCGCCTGATCCGATCAACCGCTTGGACAGCGAGTGAAGGCCCGGCCCCGAGCAAGGGATGCCGGGCCTTTTCGCTATCTGCGGGGCTTGTCCAGCAGGATACGGGCATAGGGCGAAAGACGATGGCCCAACCGGGTGAGCGGCGATGGGCTGTATCTCGCCACGAAGCGCCGCCAGTCCCGCCCGTGGATTGCACCGGCCTCACGCCAGCGCTCGCGCAGTCTCGCGAACTTGGATAGCGCAGGATCGAGCGAAGTGCCCGCTACCGAATTGGCCTCGCAAAAGCCGACCGGCTTGCCCGCAAGTACGCAAGGGATGCCGGCAGCCCCGGCACGCAGGCCATAATCGAGGTCGCCGTAGATATGCTCGAACATCGGATCGAGCGAGCCGAGGCGCTCGAAGGCGGACTTCGACACCAGCATCGCATTGCCGCTGATCGTATCGACCCTTTGCGGCTCGCCATTCGGCAGGGCCAGCCTCATCCTCAGCGGACGGCGTCCAGGGTTCGGCCTGAGATGTCCGCCATAAGTGACCTCACGCTCCGGCCCGCGCGAAATCGTCGCGCCTGCGCAGATCACCGCGCCGTGCTGATCCCGTGATCGGTCGGCATCGCTCAGCATGTTTTCCAGCGCGCCGGGCAAAAGCTCGACATCGTCGTTCAGCCAGAAGAACCAGTCGTATTGCATTTCGGCCGCCCTCGCCTGCTCCCACGCCAGCCGCATGCCGCCGTTCCAGAACAGCGTGCCGTCGCCCTCGATGACATGGGCTTGCGGCATCAGCGCGAGCACAGCCCCATCTGTGCCGTCCTGCGACCCGTCATCGACAAGGTAGAGATCCTCTTCGCGAAACCCCTGCTGGCGGGCCAGCGCGGTCAGGCACTGAAGTGTCGTCGCCCGCCGGTTATGGCAGGTCATCAGCACCGCAATGCGCAAGCCGCGCGTTTGATGAGAGGCAGTGTCGGCCATTTCGTTTCCACGCCTAGCCCTCGTTTCGCGCCAGCCACAAGCGGCAAGCCCTCGCCAGCCTCTGGACAAGTCGGGCGCAATCGGCTTAGCGCCGCGCCCCATGTCAGCATTCAAGGAAGGCGATCCGACTACACTCAACCGGCTGTATGGCCGCAGCCAGGGCAAGCCCTTGCGCGCCGCCCAGCAGGAACTGGTCGAAAAGCTGCTGCCCCAGATCGCAGTGCCCACCGAAGGCCCCGTCACGGCGGAGCGCCTGTTCGGTTTTGACCGCCCGCTGCATTTCGAGATCGGCTTCGGCGCGGGCGAACACCTGGCTTATCGCGCCGACCTGTTGCCCGACCACGGTTTCATCGGGGCCGAGCCCTTCCTCAATGGCGTGGCGCAGGCGCTGACCCATATCCGGGACGGCGGCCTCGCCAATGTGCGCATCCAGCACGGCGATGCCCTGCAGGCGCTCGCGCGGGTGCCCGACGGCGCCCTGACCATGCTCTACCTCCTCCATCCCGACCCCTGGCCCAAGGCCAAGCACGCCAAGCGCCGGATGATGAACGACGGGCCGGTCCGCATGATCGCGGACAAATTGAAGCCCGGCGGCGAGTTCCGCTTCGGCACCGACCACCCGGTTTACCTGCGCCACGCGCTGATGGTCATGCGCCGTTTTAACAATGATTTCGAGTGGCTGGTCGATGGCCGCCAGAGTTGGGAGAACCGCCCCTCTGGCTGGTGCGAGACGCGTTACGAGCACAAGGCGCGCAACACCTATGGCCACGAGGTCTGGTACTTCCGCTTCCGCCGAAAATAAGCGCGGAACGCATGGCAGGGCGCGGCGATTGAACGGGTATACGCCCAAAGGAGCGCCCGCTTGATTACCACGACCAACCCCGCCACTGGCGAAAGCATCGCCACTTACGAAACGCTCGACGACAACGGGATCGACGCGAAGCTTGAGACGGCTACGCGCGCCTATCGCGATTGGCGCACCAGCCCGATCGAGAGAAGGGTGGAATTGCTCTCCGCGCTCGGCGACCTTTACCAAAGCGACAAGGAAGAACTGGCCCGCCTCGCGGTGACCGAAATGGGCAAGCCGATCACGCAGGCGCGCGGCGAGGTCGAGAAGTGCGCCAGCCTCTTCCGCCATTTCGCCGAGGCCGGTCCGCCGATGCTGGAATCGGAATTCTGGGACCTGTCGGACGGCGGCCGCGCCGAGGGGCGCTGGCTGCCGCAAGGCCCTGTGCTCGCGGTGATGCCGTGGAACTTTCCCTTCTGGCAGGTCGTGCGCTTCCTTGCCCCGACCATCCTTGCAGGCAATGTCGGTGTGCTGAAACACGCCAGCATCGTGCAGGGCGTGGCGCACCGCATGGAAGAGCTGGTCCTCGAGGCAGGCGGGCCGGAAGGCCTGTTCCAGAACCTGTGCGTTTCCTCCGATCCCATCGGCGACGTGGTTGCCGACACGCGTATCGTCGCCGCCACGCTCACCGGCAGCGAAGGCGCGGGCAGCGCGGTGGCTCAGCAGGCGGGCAAACACTTGAAGAAGGTCGTACTGGAACTCGGCGGCAGCGATCCCTTCATCGTCATGCCATCCGCCGATCTCGACGAGGCGGTGGAGGACGCGGTCTTCGCGCGCATCCAGAACAACGGCCAGTCCTGTATCTGCGGCAAGCGCACCATCGTCCATGCCGACATCCACGACGCCTTCGCCGAGAAATTCATCGCGGCGCTGAAGGACGTGAATCTCGGCGATCCGATGGATGACGATACCGAGCTCGGCCCGCTGTCGAGCGAAGCGCAGCGCGATACCGTGCTCGACCAGGTCGCCAAGGCGAAGGAAGAAGGCTGCACCCTCCTGTTCGGGGGCGAAAAGCTGGACCGCGACGGTGCGTGGATGACCGCCGGATTGCTGACCGACGTACCCCTCGCCAGCGAGACCGGGACGGACGAAATCTTCGGCCCCGTCGGCCAGATCTACAAAGCGGCAGATATCGAAGAGGCGATCACCATTGCCAATGCCATCCCCTTCGGACTTGGTTCGGCAGTCTGGACCAAGGACGAGGAGGAACGCGAGGCGTTCGCCAACCGCATCGAGGCGGGGATGACGACATTCAATGCCGTCAACGGCTCCAAGATCGAAGCGCCCTTCGGTGGCATCAAGAAATCGGGCTTCGGGCGCGAATTGTCGCACCACGGCCTGCATGAATTCATGAACCTGAAAACGCTGGTCTATCCGGCGAAAGGATAAATCCAATGAGCAAGACAATCCTCATCGTCGGCGCGTCGCGCGGCATCGGCCTTGGCCTCGCCAGGGAATTCAAGAGCCGCGGCTGGGACGTCATCGCGACCGAACGATCCACAAGCGACGAGCTTCACGCGCTCGACGACGTGCGCATCGAGACCATGGACGTGACCAAGTCCGAAACCTTCGAAGGCTTCGATACCAAGGTCGATGCGGTGATCGTGAATGCCGGAATCACCGGGGCCAAGCACCAGTCGGCCGTCGAAGCGACTGCTGACGAGGTGGCCGAGGTGATGATGACCAACGCCTTCGGCCCGGTGCATCTCGCCAAGACCGTGCTGCCGCATATTTCGGACGGCGGCACGCTTGCCTTCATGACCTCGCTCATGGGTTCGATCGAAGACAGCTCTGGCGGGTTCGAACTCTACCGCACCAGCAAGGCGGCGCTCAATATGCTGGCGAAGGGCGTTTCGGAGCAGGACGCGGGCCCGCGCGCCATCGCCACGCTCGCGCTCCATCCGGGGTGGGTCCAGACCGACATGGGCGGGCCCAACGCCAAGATCACCGTCGATGAAAGCGTGAAAGGCCTTGCCGATGTGGTCGAGGGCGCCGCGGGTAAGAGCGGCTTCCGCTATGTCGACTACACCGGCAAGGACCTGCCTTACTAAGGCTTAGAAGCGCACGCCGAGGCCGGCGACGACCTGGTCGGTCGTGGCATCGCCCTGGTCGATATCGGCCAGGTTGTTGTAGTTGGAGCGGCGATATTCGAGGCGTGCCTCGAACGGTCCGGGAAGCTGGACCTGCAGGCCGCCACCGAAGCGGAAACCGTCGGCATTTTCATCGAGATCGGACAGCGATCCGCTCTCGGTGAAGGCGGTAGTGTCGAGCGCGGTGTAGCCGGCCTTGCCGTAAGCGGTGATGCCCGGCGTCACGGCGAAACCGGCGCGCGCGCCGATGTAATACTGGCCGTTCGTTTCCAGACCCTCCCGCGCACCGCCGAAGCTGTCGGGGAAGCTGGTCGTACCGTCGCTGGTCGAGATTTCGCCTTCCACACCGACGAAGGCGCTGCCGAGCGAAAGGTCGTAACCGGCAGTGATGCCGTAGACCGCATTGTCGGCGCTGGCGGTGGCGCTGCCGTCTTCGGCATCGACATCGAGACCTTCGTAACCGCCGATGACGCCGATGTGCAGGCCGCCGGGAGCAGCGTTCTGCGCCTGCGCAACCGACGGGACGGCGATCATGCCTGCGCCAAGCGCAGCCATTGCGAATATCTTCTTCATGGGAATTTCCTTGTTCTGCGAACCCTGTTGCTGCGCCCCCTGTCGCCGCGTGGCTTGCGCGCGCGTGAACCGCGATGTCAGGATTGCAGATCGCTCGACGAACGGTGCTCGCAGCTAGCCGAGGACCTTGCGCAGGGTCGCCAGGAGCGCCTCTTCGTCGGCCTCGGTATTGTAGAGGTGCGGCGTCACACGCAGCGACTGGCCGCGAGCGGAGACGAAGACCTTCGCTTCGCCCAGTTTTTCGGTGAGGCCGTCCGGCAACCCGTCTGGAAACTCCAGCGACAGGAAGTGGGGCGCTCGTTTGCCGACAGGGGCGGAGGTAAGACCCAGTTGCGCTGCCTTTTCGGCAAGGCGTGTGGTCTTGAAAGCCAAAGTCTCCGCAATCTGCCCGACGCCATGATCCAGCAGGAAATCGAGGGCGGCGCCTGCCCCCATCATCGAGGGCGCGTTGGACTTCTCGCCCATATCGAAACGGCGCGCACCCGGCTGGTAATCGTCCCGATAGTCGACGAGCCGGGTGAAATCCTGCGATCCGGCGCGATTGATCCAGTTCTGTTCGATCGGCCGTCCGCCGTGGTGCTTTGGATCGACGTAGAGAATGCCGAGTCCATAGGGGCCCATCAGCCATTTGTAGCAGGCCGCCACCGCGAAATCGGGCTTCACGGCATCGAAATCGATCGGCATTGCGCCAAGCGACTGGGTGAGGTCGAGGACCAGCGCCGCGCCGACACTGCGGCATTTCTCGCCCACCGCGACCAAGTCGACCACGCGCCCGTCGGCCCAGTGGCAATGCGGCAGGGCGACGATAGCGGTATCCGCGTCGATCGCGTCCAGCACGGCTTGGGTCCAGCAGGCATCGGCCTCGCGCCGGACGGCGATCACCTCGCCTCCCTCGCGCTGGGCCAGTTCCTGCCAGGGATAGACATTCGACGGGAATTGCTCGCCCAGCGTCACCACGCGCCGCCCCTGCCGGACCGACAGGTTCGCGGCTGCGACGGCGAGGCCATAGCTGACCGAAGGCACGACGGCGAGGTTGTCGGGCGCTGTGCCCACCAACCGCCCCGCCTTTTCGCGGAACGTCTCGACCAGCGAGAAGAAGTCCTGCGGGTAGAAATTCCACGGCTGCTCTTTCAGCCGGGCACCCTCCACCATCGCCGCGCTGACCGCGTGGGACAACGGCGCCATGTAGGCGCAGTTGAGGTAGTGGACGTCCTCCGGAATCGAGAACAGGTGCCGCTGCGAAGCGATCACCGGATCAGCCCAGCACGCCCGCGCTCGCCAGCACCGCCAGCGTGAGAATGTCCGGCGCGATGGCCGTCATGGGCGCGATCTGGACCGGCTTTTCCATGCCGATCATCATCGGGCCGACGGTCGTTTCCCCGCCCAGCTCGCGCAGCAGCTTGGCCGACAGGTTCGCCGATTGCAGGCCGGGCATGATGAGCACGTTGGCCGGCCCGGACAGGCGGTTGAAGGGATAAAGCTCCATCACCTTGGGGTTGAGCGCGGCATCGGGCGCCATCTCGCCTTCATATTCGAAGTTCACCGTATCGTCGGCATCGAGGATCGCTACCGCATCGCGGATATTGCCGAGCCACTGGCCCGACGGATTGCCGAAGGTGGAATAGGACATGAAGCCGACGCGCGGCTCGTGGCCCATACGGCGTGCGACCGCAGCGGTCTCGCGCGCGATATGCGCAAGCTGTTCTGCCGTGGGGCGTTCATTGATGGTGGTGTCGGCGAGGAAAGTCGTGTGGTTCTTGCCGATCATCATGTGGATGCCGAAGGGCACCGCACCGGGCTTTTCGTCCAGCACCCGTCCCACTTCGCGCGCGGTCTGGGCGAAGGTGCGGGTGAGGCCCGAAATCATTCCGTCACCATGCCCCAACGCCACCAGCAGGGCGGCGAAGACGTTGCGTTCCTGGTTGACCATGCGGGCGACGTCACGCTGGGTATAGCCGCGGCGTTGCAGGCGCTTGTAGAGATAGTCCACCATGGGCGGGACCTTGTCCGACACCTTGGAGTTTTCGATGATCCAGTCGTCGGGATCTTCCACCGCCAGCTCGACCAGCTTTTCGCGGACCTTGTCGGTCCGGCCCACCAGGATCGGCTCTCCGTATCCGAAATCGCGGAACTGGATCGCGGCGCGCAGGGCCACTTCCTCTTCCGCTTCGGCAAAGACCATGCGCTTGGGATTGGCCTTGGCAAGGTCGTAGATATTGGTGAGCGCAGCCGTGGTCGGGTTGAGGCGCGCTTTCAGCTTGTGGCGGTATTCGTCCATGTCCTCGATCGGGGCCTGGGCGACGCCGGAATCCATCGCCGCCTGTGCCACCGCGCTGGAGACGACTTCCATGAGGCGCGGATCGAAGGGGGCGGGAATGATGTATTCCTCGCCGAATTGGTGCGTGACGCCGTAAGCGGCGGCGACTTCTTCGGGCACGCGTTCGCGGGCGAGTTTTGCAATGGCGCGCGCGGCGGCGACCTTCATTTCCTCGTTGATCGCGGTCGCCTGCACGTCGAGCGCGCCGCGGAAGATGAATGGGAAGCCGAGGACATTGTTGACCTGGTTGGGATAATCGCTGCGCCCGGTCGCGATGATGGCATCGGGGCGGACCGCCTTGGCATCCTCCGGCATGATTTCGGGTACCGGGTTGGCCATGGCGAAGATGATCGGCTTGGGGGCCATCTTTTCCACCCATTCCGGCTTCAGCGCACCGGCGGCCGACAGGCCGAGGAAAATATCCGCCCCGTCGAGCGCTTCTTCGAGGCTGGTCGCCGAAGTCGCGACGGCATGCGCACTCTTCCACTGGTCGACGCCTTCGCGACCCGGAGTGATCGGGCCCGAACGGTCGCATACGATCACGTTTTCGTGCGGGATGCCGATCGCCTTGATGAGCGCGGTGCACGCGAGCGCGGAGGCGCCCGCGCCGTTGACCACCATCTTGCAGTCCTTGAGCTCGCGCCCGCTCAGATGGCAGGCGTTGATCAGGCCAGCGGCCGCGATAATCGCGGTGCCGTGCTGGTCGTCATGCATGACCGGAATGTTCATGCGTTCGCGCAGGGCCTGCTCGATGATGAAGCACTCGGGCGCGGCGATGTCTTCGAGGTTGATGCCACCGAACGTCGGTTCCATCAGCGCGACCGCCTCGATGAACTTGTCGGGGTCTTCCGTGTCGAGTTCGATATCGATCGAATCCACGTCGGCAAAGCGTTTGAACAGGACTGCCTTGCCTTCCATCACCGGCTTCGACGCGAGCGCGCCGAGGTTGCCGAGGCCGAGGATCGCAGTGCCGTTGGAAATGACCGCGACGAGGTTGGAACGCGCCGTATACTTCGCCGCATCCTGCGGGTTTGCCGCAATCGCTTCGACCGGCGCAGCCACGCCCGGCGAATAGGCCAGGCTGAGATCGCGCTGGCTGGCCATGGGCTTCGACGCGATGATCTCGATCTTACCGGGACGGATCGTCTCGTGATAGAACAGCGCCTCGCGCGTGGTGAATGCGGTCGGTTTTTCGTCGGCCATGAATGTCCCTGTGTCCTTTATTGCCCTCGCCCTAAGGGCATTTGGTCACAAGTCATAGGGGGAAAGACGCTTTGCGCCGCTTCCCGAATCGCGCGCCGCCCCGCTACGGCGTAGAGGATGTCCGGCAAACCCACCCCGATGATGGAACAATACCTCGCGCTCAAACGCGAAGCGGGCGATGCGCTCTTGTTCTATCGCATGGGCGATTTCTTCGAACTGTTCTTCGACGATGCGCGGGTTGCGGCCGGCGTGCTCGACATCGCGCTGACCAGCCGCGGCGAACACGGCGGAGAGCCGGTGCCGATGTGCGGCGTGCCGGTCCATGCGGCGGAAGGCTATCTTGCGCGCCTGATCAAGGGCGGGTGCCGGGTCGCCATTGCCGAGCAGACGGAAACGCCCGACGAGGCGAAGGAGCGCGCGAGGCGCGAAGGCAAGCCGGTTTCGAAAACGCTGGTAGCGCGCGACATCGTGCGCTTCGTCACGGCCGGGACGCTGACCGAAGAGGCGCTGCTGGAACCGCGCCGCGCGAACCTCCTGGTCGCGATCGCCCCGGTGCGCGACGCGGTCGGGCTCGCCTCCTGCGACATTTCGACCGGCCGTATGGAACTGGAAGAATGCGCGCCCGACCGGCTCGATGCCGCACTGGCGCGTCTTGGAGCGAGCGAAATTGTCGCTCCGGACGATTGGGACGACGGCACTGACGAGGTGATCGCCCGGCCCCGCGCAGACTTCCGCAGCGAAGACGGCGAGGCACGCCTCAAGCAGCTCCACGGCGTCGCGACGCTGGACGGCCTCGGAGACTTTACGCGCCCCATGCTGGCGGCGGCGGGCGGTCTAATCGCCTATCTCGACCATGCGGGGCGCGGCCAGCTGCCGTTCCTCCTGCCGCCGGTCGCGCGCGGATCGGGCGCGCACTTGGCAATGGATGCGGCGACGAGGACCAGCCTCGAAATCCTCGCCGCGCAGAACGGCGGGCGGGAAGGCAGCCTCATCGCCTGCGTCGATCGCTGCGCCACCGGCGCCGGTGCGCGGCAACTGGCCGAGGACCTGTCCGCCCCTCTGGCCGATCTCGGCGCGGTCGAGGAACGGCTCGCCGCCGTCCATCACTTCCACGTCGACCCGCTGCTGCGCGCGGACCTGCGCGCAATCCTGCGGCAGGCACCCGATATCGGGCGCGCCCTGGGCCGCATCGGGGCAGGCCGCGGCAGCCCGCGCGATCTGGGCCAGATCCGCGACGGACTGTCGGAGGCGCGCCGCGTGCGCGACATGCTTTCGCAAAGCGCGGACCTGCCCCCGCTGCTCGACCGAATGGCCGGCGCGCTCGGCGGGCACGGGGCACTGGTCGACCATCTGTCGCGCGCGCTCGTTCCCTCCCCGCCGACCGAACGCAGCCAGGGCGGTTTTATCGCCGAAGGCTACGATCACGCGCTCGACGCGCTGCGCGAAACCAGCGGCAATGCGCGGCGCGCGATTGCGGCGCTGGAGGCGAAGTATCGCGACGAGACCGAAACCGCCTCGCTCAAGATCAAGCACAACAAGGTGCTCGGCTATTTCATCGAAGTGCCCGCCAAGCACGGCGACAAGCTGATGGCGCCCGACAGCGGTTTTGCGCACCGCCAGACGATGGCCGGCGCGGTCCGCTTCAATTCGGTCGGCCTGCACGAAGAAGCCAGCCGCATCGCCGAAGCCGGTGCGCACGCCCTTGCCGCCGAGGAAGAGCATTTCGAACAGCTCGTGGGCGAGGTGTGCACCGACCGCGAAGCCATCGCCGCAACCGCTGCCGCGCTTGCCCGGATCGACGTGTCCGCAGCGCTTGCGGAACGCGCCGTCGAAGGCGACTGGTCGCGACCCGAAATGCTGGATGAGCCCTGCCTCGACGTCACCGGCGGGCGGCATCCGGTGGTGGAGCAGGCGCTGGCGAAGGCGGGCGAACGTTTCGTCGCCAATGACTGCGCGCTGGGACCGGACGACCGGCTGTGGCTGATCGGTGGCCCCAACATGGGCGGCAAGTCGACCTTCCTGCGCCAGAACGCGCTCATCATGCTGCTGGCACAGGCGGGCAGCTTCGTCCCAGCCACCTCCGCGAAGATAGGCCTAGCGGACCGGCTGTTCAGCCGTGTCGGGGCGAGCGACAACCTCGCGCGCGGACGCTCCACTTTTATGGTCGAAATGGTCGAGACGGCGGCGATCCTGAGCCAGGCGACGGACCGCAGCTTCGTCATCCTCGATGAGGTCGGGCGCGGCACGTCGACCTATGACGGCATGGCATTGGCATGGGCGGTGGTTGAGGCGGTGCACGAACAGCTTGCCTGCCGCTGCCTGTTCGCAACGCATTATCACGAGTTGTCGCGCCTTGCCGACACCTGCGAGGCTCTCAGCCTGCACCATGTCCGCGCGCGTGAATGGAAGGGCGATCTCGTTCTCCTACACGAACTGGCCAAGGGCGCGGCGGATCGCAGTTACGGTCTATCCGTGGCGAAGCTGGCGGGTGTTCCTGCCCCTGTCATCAAGCGGGCGAAAGCCGTGCTCGACAAGTTGGAAAAGGGCCGCGCCGAAACCGGCGGGCTTGCTGCCGGGCTTGGCGACCTGCCCCTCTTCGCCGCGAGCGTGGAAGCTGCCGAAGAGCAGGACGATGGCCTCGGCGCGCTGATCGATGCCATCGACGTCGACGCGCTCAGCCCGCGCGAAGCTCTTGAAAAGCTGTACGAGCTGAAGGCGCAAGCGGCGGAAAGAAAGGTTTAACCCAGGCGGCGCTATAGTTGCTGCCCATGGAAACCAGCGTCTTTACCAAACAGCGCAAGAAGCTCATCATGATCGGGCTGTTCCTGCTGTCCGTCGTTTTCATGGTCGGCCGCGAGGAAGACCCCGGAATGCTCCAGCAGATCGCCGAGCAGACGGGCGAACAGACGCAAGGCCCGCCGGTCGCACAGCCCGGCGCGCCCGTGCAGCAGCAGGCCGCCGCTCCGCGTCCGCAGGTCCGCCAGGACCCCGCGCTGGACGAATGGTATTCGCAGGCGGGCACGCTGAATGCGCCGATGGAACCCTCGCCCCAGGACAACAGCTGGTTGATCAACGACACCGAGCCATTGGTATCGACCGAACCGGTCGGGTGACGGCTTGCGGAACCACCGCTTGCCCCATACGCTGAAGGGGCATGGCGCAAGACGATCCCCGAAAAGGTAAAGACAAGAGCACCGAGTGGGCTGAGTTCCGCACGGACCTTGCCGAAGACCGCAACATCATGGCGATGGAGCGGACATTTGCGGGCTGGATGCGCACTGCTTTCGCTGCAATCGGTATCGGGCTGGGTTTCCGCGCCGTGTTCGGGGAATTTCAGCCGCCCTGGCTAGCCAAGGCGATCGCCACCATGTTCATCGTGGGCGGCGCATGGCTCGCCGTCACGGCGGAAAGACGGGCGTGCAAGACGCTCGCGCGGCTCGATCCGCACGAGTTCGAAGCGATCAGCACGCCGAATTTCAAGGTGATGGCTTATGCCGTCGCCACAGGCTCCGCGATCTTGGTCGCGGGCCTGTGGATTCTCAACGACGGCGATCTGGCAGGTTAGGTGCCGTCGCCGCGCAGGCCGTCGGGCTTGTGCCCCTTGCCGTATTTGTCGACATTGTCGTCATGGTTCGGCTCGCCGCGATAGGCGTCCATGTCGATCCGGCCCGAACTTTCCATGTCGCGCATGTGATCGATGGTGTCCTGCGTGGAATCGCCCATCAGGCCCGACTGGTTATCGTCTTTTGTGCTTTCGGTCGGCGAGGTGGTTTCCGTCGTCACCTGCTGCGCCTGTTCGGCCACTTCCTGGGCCTGGCTGCGGTGATCGTCCTGCTCGTCGTTATGCGTTTCGGGCGCGAGGCCCGACTGGCGCATTTCCTGGCTCTCCGGCTTGGTATCGGTCATGCAAAATCTCCTTTGCACAACCAACGGGCGGCGAGGCCGGGAAGTTCCTAGCGCGTGGGGACCGGAGCCTCGCCCGAATAGTCGTAGAAGCCCCGGCCGGTCTTGCGGCCGAGCCAGCCGGCTTCGACATATTTCACCAGCAGCGGGGCGGGACGATACTTGCTGTCGCGCGTGGTGCGATAGAGCACCATCAGGATGTCAAGACAGGTGTCGAGGCCCACGAAATCTGCCAGCTGCAACGGGCCCATCGGGTGGTTGAGGCCGAGACGGCAGCCCTTGTCGATGTCCTCGATGCCTGCAGTCGACTGGCCGAGGACGAAGATCGCCTCGTTGATCATCGGCAAGAGGATGCGGTTGACGACGAAGCCGGGCTCGTCCTGGCTCAGCACCACTTCCTTGCCCAGCGCTTCTGCGAAGCCGCGGGTGCGCGCGGTGGTTTCCTCGCTGGTGGCAAGGCCGGGAATGACCTCGATCAGGCCCATCACGGGGACGGGATTGAAGAAGTGCAGGCCGATGAAACGAGCCGGGTCGGGCGAATAATTCGCCATGCGCGTGATCGGGATCGAGCTGGTGTTCGACGCCATGATCGCGTCGGCGCGCAGTTTCTGGCCCGCCTTTTCGAAGATCGCCTGCTTAATCTCTTCCTTCTCGGTCGCCGCTTCGATGATCATCTCCGCTTCGTCCATGCGCGCATAGTCGCCCACTGGCGTGATCCGGCCCATGGTCGCTTCTGCATCCGCGATCTCGATCTTGCCGCGCCCGACCAGCTTGCCGAGGGCCTTGTCGATCTTGCCGACGGCGGCCTCCGCCACATCCAGGTTCACATCGGCGAGGAGCACCTGCATACCGTGCTGCGCAATGGTTTGCGCAATGCCGGAGCCCATCTGGCCCGCACCGATGATGGCGATCGTCTTGCTCACGTGATTTTCCCTTCGCAGATGCAGCAAAGGCGCTGCACTAGCGAGTAGGAACGCCGCTGGCTAGCGCGGCTTCAGCGATTTGCGCCGGGAACCCACTTCACGTCGTCGGCGCCGTTCGAATTGGCGGCCCGCGCAAGTACGAAGAGATAGTCGGAGAGGCGGTTGATATAGGCCAGCGCCTGCGGATTGACCGGTTCATTGGATGCCAGTTCGACGCAGGCGCGCTCTGCCCGGCGCACCGCCGCACGTGCCACGTGGAGGCGCGCCGCAGCCTCGCTCCCACCCGGCAGGATGAAACTGGTCAGCGGTTCGAGATGCTCGTTCGCCGCGTCGATCGCATCTTCCAGCCACGCCACCTGCGCCGCGACGATCCGCAGCACCATTTCGGAAGGCGCAAAATCGTCACCGTCAGCGGCAGGCGTCGCAAGGTCGGCGCCCAGATCGAACATGTCGTTCTGGATGCGGAACAGCGCCTGTGCGTGCTCGCTATCCGTCAAGGCGACGGCGGCATGGCCGAGCGCGCTGTTCGCCTCGTCCACCACCCCGATCGCATCCATGCGCGGCGCGTGCTTTGCCACGCGGGACCCGTCGACGAGGCCGGTTGAGCCGTCATCGCCGGTGCGCGTATAAATCTTGTTGAGCTTTACCACCCCTTCGCCCGCCAGATCGGATCAGGCGGCAACGGCGAGCATGATCGCCATGATCACGACGGCCACCGCCTGCCATTTGACACGCGCCATCATCGCCTTGTTCTGCTTCAGCTGCATTTCGGTGGCATCCACCTGCTCGCCGCTCTGCAAATCAATCTTGGTCGATTGGAGGAACGCCACCACGCCGCGCACGAGGGACACGACGACCATGACCATGGCCGCGAGGATGAGGATTACGAAGACTGTGTTCATAGGACCTACCTAGGTACTGACGAGCGAAATTCCAGCTGGAAGTTGTTCAGCGCGCAGCGCGTCGGCAAGTTCCCGCCCGTCCTCTCCGCCAAGCCTGCGATCGGCAAGGCTCGGCGATCCGCGCCGCTTGGCCAGCTTCTGCCCGGTCTCGTCGACCAGGATCGGATGATGGTGCCAATCGGGCACCGGCAGATCGAGCAGCGCCTGCAGAACCCGGTGCACATGGGTAGCCGCGAACAGGTCCTGCCCGCGCGTGACCAGCGTGACCCCGTCGGCCGCATCGTCGAGCGTGGCGGCAAGGTGATAGCTGGCGGGCGCGTCCTTGCGCACAAGCACCACGTCGCCGAGCGGGCGCGGGTCCGCCATGATAAGGCCGGCAAGCTCGTCCTCCCAGAATATCTCGCCCACCTCGGCCATGGCGCGGTCCGCATCCAGCCGCAGGGCAGCGGGCTTTTCGGGATCGAGCAGGCGGCCCTTGCAGGTGCCGGGATAGATCGCGCCTTCCGGGCCAAGGCGCGGCTCGGCGGCCTGGATGTCGGCACGCGTGCAGGTGCACGGGTAGAGCAGGCCGCGATGCAGCAGCTCGAGCGCAGTCTCTTCGTAGCGCTCCAGCCGGGTCGATTGCGCGGGCACTTCTTCCCATTCCAGCCCCAGCCACTCGAGGTCGGCGCGGAATTCGTCGGCCAGTTCGGGGCGCGATCGTTCGCCGTCGATATCCTCGATCCGCAGCAGGAAACGTCCGCCCCGCTCGCGCACCAGATCGTGCGCTACGATCGCCGCATAGGCATGGCCGAGATGCAGCGAACCATTGGGGCTGGGGGCGAAGCGGGAAACGATCAAGTGACGGGACTCGCTGGATAAGCTTGTGGATAGCCTGTCTGTAACAGTCTTGACCCTTTTGTTTGCAAGTGCATTCTCAATCTCATCGGGGAGGGACGCGCACGTGTCTACGACTGATGTTCAAGGCTGAGTTACTCGAACGCGCGGCTCGCTTCCGCAGCGCCGACGAGGATCCGACACGAAATCTGGAATCGTGTCCCTCGCTCGTGCTCAACGCGGATTACACGCCGCTGTCCTATTATCCGCTAAGCCTGTGGCCCTGGCAGACCGCGATCAAGGCGATCTTCCTCGACCGGGTGGACGTGATCGAGACCTATGAGCGCGAGGTCCATTCGCCCAATCTCGACATGAAGATCCCCAGCGTGATCGCGCTGAAGCAATATGTGAAACCGTCCGAATTCCCGGCCTTCACGCGCTTCAACCTGTTCCTGCGCGACCGCTTCTCCTGCCAGTTCTGCGGCGACATGAACAATCTCACCTTCGACCATGTCGTGCCGCGCCGCCTGGGCGGCAAGACGACGTGGGAGAACATCGCCACCGCCTGCGCGCCTTGCAACATGAAGAAGGGCGGCCGCACGCCGAAACAGGCCGGGATGACGCTCTACCACGAACCGATCCGCCCGACGCACTGGCAGTTGCAACAGCATGGCAAGATGTTCCCGCCCAACTACCTGCACGAAACCTGGCGGGACTGGCTCTACTGGGACATCGAGCTGGAGGCTTAGGTCGGCGCGGTTACCGCCGCCACGCAGCTGTTGGGTTTCGAATGTCCGCTAACGACCCGATAGCAGTCCTGGCTGCAGCTAGAAAAAGAACGCAGATCGCAGATCAGTGAGTGTTGATCATGGCTGCCAGCGCTTCGACCGCGTGCCAGTGGCCTTCCACCGGTGTCTCTGCGGGATAGACTTCGAGCGGTACTTGGGGGGCTATCCCGCTCTCCTCATAAACCCTGCCGTCGGGCGCCGCGAAGACCTCGTTGGAAAGTTCGAGCAGCCAGCCATTGGGAAGCCGCTTGGCCAGCGGGGTTGAGAAAGAACCGCGTGTCACGCCTCCGGCATGGATTACCCGGGGGTTTTGCCTCAGTGCCAGCGTGGCGAGTTCGCCTCCGCTAACCGTTACATCGCTGGTCAACAGGTAGACCGGACCGGTAAAGCGCGGGCCGGATTCAGGTTCGATCATGTGCGGAAACGGGGAGAGGCCCGATCCGCGGGTAACGGTCGTGAAACCGACATAGGGCTCGTCCGTGAAACGGGCAGGAATTGCCTTGGCAATCTTGTCCCAGCCTCCTCGATTGTTCGAAAGATCAAGGATCACGCTTTCGATTTCGCGCTCTGCGAAGGCGGTCATGGCCTCGTCCATTATGCGATCGAACTCGTTCATTTCGGCTGCGGCCCAAGCTTCGGTGCCAAAGTCCTTCCTGTCCGTGAAGCCGCCCATCTGGAAGATCTGAATATAGCCGATGCGTCCGTCGATCAGGCCCCAGACGACCCGGTCGTTGCCGGTGTGTTGCGCTGTATCGCCCAGCTTTTCCATGGTGGTGTCGATCAAGCCGACGAGCCATGCAGTCTCTCCGCCCTCAGCCGCCCGCATTCGTGGCAGGGTCGTGCCCTGTCCGTCTTGCACCCGACGACGTTCTCCCCCGACATTGCCGATGAGCTTGGTGTGACTGTCCGAAAGGGAGTGCATGTAGCCCGCAAGAGCATCCCATAATTCCGCCTCGCTCATGTCGGGCCTGATTGCTGCGCGGACGCGCGCGGCGCGGGTCGCATGACCAGGTGGGCGACGGTCGAAAAAGGCATAGTGCCGATCGAAGGCATCGAGAAAGGCATCTGCAACCGCCGGCGGCGTGGAAACCGGATCTTCGGTGCATCCTTCGGGAAGCGCCTCGAGCCTGTCGAACACCACATTGGTATCGCCGCTCAGCAACTGGAAGATCGCGCTGTCGCCGCCCGGCAGCGTGCGAAAGTAGCGGTAGGAAACGGAATCCATCGCGCTCAGCGCCTCGCCGGAATATACCGGACTGTAGCAGCTCGCACCGATTTCGAACTGGGTTACCCCCGCCTCGTCGATCCGCAACACTCGGCCATAACCGCGGCTTTGCCAAACACCGCGGATCGCCGGATTGGTTTCACTTTGAGCGGTCTCGATGGGCTGGATCGGTCCGGCGGAGCGCCATGGCTGAGCCATCTCGGAAGGGGTGGAGGTCGACGTACACGCCGCAAGTACGGGGAGCAGGAAAACGGCGATGGGCTTTATCGAACAGGTCATGCTCGGCGGGCTGCATCTTGCGCCGCGCAAAGACAAGGCTGCCACCCCGAACCGTAAACGAAACTCGACCGATGTCGGGAATGGGGTCGGAAGCTGGCGGTCCGCTATTGGCCCCTTCTGTCGAAAAGCTGCCAGTCCGCTAACCACCCAAAAGCAGACCTCAGGTAACTGCCGCGCGCTCTTGAAATTCGGCGCGCTGCCATTCGCCGCTGCCCAGCACTTCCGAAAGGTGTCGTGCCGCTTCGGCCATGTCCTCGAAGCGCAGATAAGCCGGTGCGAAGCCGAAGCGGAGGATGTCGGGATCGCGGAAGTCGCCGATCACACCGCGCGCGATAAGGGCCTGGCAGATGGCGTAGGCCTCTTCGTGCCGGAAGGAGAGCTGGCTGCCCCGCTGTGACGGGTCGAACGGGCTGACGAGTTCCAGCTCCACCCCACTTTCGGCGAGGCACTGGCGGAAGAACTCCGACAGCTTTTGCGACTTTGCGTAAAGCGCCTTGATGCCGATCTCGGCGATGAGGTCCACACCGACTTCCAGCGCTGCGAGGCCGAGGATTCCGGGGGTGCCGCACAGCAGGCTGTCGACTCCGGCGGCAGGAGTGTAGTCGTCGCTGAACGCAAATGGCCTTGCATGCCCCATCCAGCCCGAGAGTGGCTGGCGAAGTGCAATGTCGTCTACGCCATGGGCTACATGGTGTTTAGTTGCGACGAAGGCGTATGCAGGCGCTCCAGGCCCGCCGTTGAGATACTTATATCCGCAGCCGACGGCGAAATCCGCTTTGCAATCAGCAAGATGCACGGGCAGCGCGCCGCCCGAATGCGACAGGTCCCACAGCACAAGCGCGCCCTTCTCATGCGCCGCGCGGGTGAGAGCCTCCATATCGAATAGCTCGCCGGTCTTGTAATGTGCATGGGTAAGCAGCAGCAGGGCTACGTCCTCGTCCAGAGCGTCCAGAAGCTGGCCGCGCTCGACCAGTCGGCGCTCTGCAAGCCCCTGTTTTTCAAGGCCTTCGATCATGTAAACGTCGGTCGGGAAATTGCCCGGCTCGCTCAATACGACTTTGCGTCCGGGCCGCCCATTTACGTTCTGGAGGGCCAGCGCCGCCGAAATCAGTTTGTACAGGTTCACCGAAACGCTGTCGCAGGCGATGACCTCGTGCGGCTGCGCGCCGATCAGCGGTGCTATCTTGCCGCCGACACGCTGCGGGAGATGGATCCAGTCGGCGCTGTTCCAACTGCGGATAAGGTCGCGGCCCCATTCCTCTCGCACCACCTGCTCCAGCCGGGCTGGCGTGGCGCGCGGCAGGCAGCCGAGGGAATTGCCGTCGAGATAGACAACACCCTCGGGTACGTCGAACCGCTCGCGAAACTGCGCCAGCGGATCGGCCGCATCGAGACTGCGTGCACGCTCAAGCATCTGGTATTTCCCGCAGAATTGCGCGGGTCAGGCCGGCATCCCCGCCCCCGATCTTCAGCGGCAGGGCGATGAGTTCGTACCGTCCCTCCTCCACCTCGTCGAGGACGAGTCCTTCGAGAATCCGCATGGCATTTTTCGCCACCGCCTTGTGGGCATCCATCGTCTTGGAATCCTGCGGATCGACGCTCGGCGCGTCGGTGCCGATCAGCTTGACGCCCTGCAGCGCCAGCCACTCGACCGCCTCGGCCGAAATCGGCGTCCAGTCGCTGCGCCAGTCGTCATGCGGGAAGCTGTCCCAGGTACGGAAAAGGACGCGGTCCACGCTGTCGAGGTGCGAAAGGTCGGCGACGTCGATTTCGCCGGAAACGCCGCGGGCATCCACAACAAGGCACTCTCCGATGAAGGGGTCGAGCTCCATGCTCGCGGCATCCATTCCGTTGGCGGAATAGTGCAGCGGGGCATCGGCATGGGTGCCGGAATGCGTGGTCATCGTCATCTTGCCGACATTGACCGGCGAGCCGTCCTCCATCCGCCATGTCCGCTCGAAGCCGAACTCGGTATCGCCCGGCCAGACCGGCAGTCCGGGGCGCAGGACCTGGCTGATATCCCAGATGCGGAGCGATCTGCGCCAAGAGCTCATATTGCCGTCCTTACGCTCAGCAATTCCGGGAAAAACGCCGCTTTCAGCACGCCTGCGAGATAGGGCACGCCCGGGGTCCCGCCGGTGCCGCGCTTGAAGCCGATGATCCGCTCGACCGTCTTGAGATGGCCGAACCGCCAGCGCTGGAAGTGGTACTCCAGGTCGACGAGCTTCTCGGCCAGTTCGTAAAGGTCCCAGTGTTCCTTGGGCGAGCGGTAGATTTCCGCCCATGCCGCCTCGACTTCGGAGGAATGCTCCCATGCGGCTCCGACATCGCGATCGAGCACCGCATCCGGTATGGCGAATCCGCGCCGGGCGAGCAGTGCGACGACTTCGGCATAGATGCTCTTGCGCTCCATCTCGGCGCGCAAATCCGCCGCCACATCCGGGGTGGCTTCGTGCATGGTGATCATATCCGGATTGCGCCCGCCGAGAAGGAATTCCATCATACGGTATTGCGCGCTCTGGAACCCGCTCGACCCGCCCAGATGAGGGCGGATGGTCGAATAATCGTGCGGCGTCATGGTGCTGAGCACGTCCCAGCTCTGGATCAGCTGGCCCTGCGCCCGCGCCACCCGGGCCAGCATCTTGAACGAAGGCCTCAGGCGATCCTCGACGATGCAATCGCGCGCAGCGAACAGCTCGTGCAGGCACAGCTTGAGCCACAATTCGCTGGCCTGGTGGACGATGATGAACAGCATCTCGTCATGGGCATCCGAGGAGGGATGCTGAGCGGCAAGTATCCGATCTAGGTCGAGATAGCTGGAATACGTTACGTCCTGCGTCATGCGCCCTGCCTTATGGCTGGGACGCACAAGGCGCAATGGTCGCAACCGAAACTACTGATCGATGACCCGCGTTTCGGGATGGTGCTTATCGAGGTGCTTGCGGATCGTGCGCAGGTTTTTCGTATTGGACCGGTAAAGCACGTCGAACGCGTCACCCACCAGCGGCACTGCGCCGACAACCGTGTCGAACCCGACCCGGCCGAGCATATGCCACAGCCTCCATTTCGGCAGGCCGAGATTGCGCGCTTCCCACACGATATAGCTACCCATGGCGGCGGTAATGATATCACCCACGACCGGCACCAAGCCGACAATCGTGTCGAGGCCGATGCGGTAATTCGTGCCCGGCAGGACCATACTACGTTCGAGGATCATCTCGAGCGCTTCGACACGGCGGCGGATCGATTGCGGGTCGGTGCCGGTGGGCAATTCGAAGCCGAAGCCCTGCGCATAAGCGCGATTTTCGGTGCGATCCTGGCCGCCCTGATAGGGCTCTATCGGAGTGAGGCGATTGTCTTCCATTGCCCCTAGATGGGCGCGCGGGTGAGCGGGAACAAGGGATGGAAGGCCCACGGGTTTTCCGCAAAGCCTTCCACTTCCGACCTCACCTGGGCCCAGCGGATCGGCGCGCCGAGCGGGATATAGTAATTCAGCGAGGTCAGGCTCTGCTCAGCCTCGGCAAGATAGGACGCTTCTTCACCTGGGTCCTGGGCATCGACGGACAGCGAAACGAGGAAGTCGACATCTTCGGAGCAAACGCGCGGCGATACCCTGCAATTGAACTGGTTCAGGAACCACCGCGCGCCGGCGAAACGCGCGACCCGGTCCCGCAGCACGAGGTCAGCCGAGCGCCTGCTTTCGGCCCGTTGAGCCACAATCCCGACCTGCGAAAGATCTGCGCTCAGGCGCTCGAACAGGATATCCGAGCCCGGCCCCTGTGGCAGGGAAATCGACACGCTTGGAGCGCGGCCATTGGCGCTGTTCCACGCCGCCGCCCGCTGCGCGGCGCGGTTGCGGCGCTGGTCGAGCGATAGCCCATCCCACCGGCCGGGTACCTGGTCCGTCGCTCCGGGCAGGTCGTCTGGCACGATGCGGTCCGCCGCATTCCAGCCCTCGATACTAAGGGCACTGGCGATCGCGCCGCGGTCGATGGCAAGGGCAATCGCCTCGCGGTTTTCGCTCGATGCCAGGAAACCATCGCGGCGCACCACGTCCAGACCAAGCAGGCCTATTGCCGAATCCAGCCGGACGCTGGCCCGAGTGAAGGTGCTGGTGGATGCACGGGGCAGGTCCTGCATGCGTCCGCCGAGCATGAGGTCGTACTTGTTCTGCGCGAAACCTTGTGCGGCCTCTTCGGCTCCGACCGATTGGAAACGGATCGAGCGCAGCCCTTCTTCCCAGTCCTGTTGCGGGGGAAGACCGCGTTGTTCGGGCGGCATCACTTCCAGAGTGACCGCATCATCCGATCTTGCCGCCCGCAACGGTCCGGTACGCGCAAATTCGCCCGCGATGCCGAGTTCCGGCTGGGCGAGCAGCTGCAGTAGTCCCGGCATGGCGCTTTTCAGGCGGATTTCGACCACTCTTCCGGTCATCGCGCGCACGTCGTCGATCTTGGCAAGATCCAGCCCCAGGCTCGTCCCGTCGAGACGAGAAAGGGTGCGCACCAGCGAATCCCGTACGCTGTTCGCGGTGAGGCGCGATCCATCCGGCAGATCGAACTCGGTAATCCGGAAGATATAGCTCCTGCCGTCGTCGGTAACGATCCAGCGCTCGGCAATCGCGGGCACCACCTGCCCGTCGGAATTCAGTGTCACCAATCCCTGGTGCGTAGCGCCGCGGATATGCTGCGCGGCAGGCCCGATCCTCAGACCCTGTTCGAAGGCATCTTGAGGTTCGCCGATGAATGCGACATCGACAATCCCATCATCTGCGCGATTGTCGCAGGCGGCCAATGCCACGATCGCGATGAGGGCTGCAGGAAAACGCATGAGGCTGGGTTAGCAGCGACACGGTTTCACGCAAGCGGATCAGATCTTGCGAAGTCCGGTGCCGTAGTGTGCGAACCGCCCGACAGGCCGGGTGTGGCGCGGCGCTTCAGATTGCGTAGGTGTCGGTGTCGCCCGGGCGGCTTTCGAATCGATATCTTCCTCAAAAGCGATGCCCATGCGGTTGCCCTGAACCCACGCGACGGTTCCGCGCACGGGACGGACATTACGTAATTCCACGACGACACGGTCGCCGCGCGACAGCATTAGCATGCCTTCCGCCATCATGCCGCCATCCGACAGGTTACGCACCTTTACACGCGCAAGTTCATTGGCGCTTTCCAGACGGATTTCAGCCGTCAGGAAAAGGCTATCCCGGTTGAGATGTCGCGTGTCGATCGAAGACAAGGCCAATCGCTCCAAGGCTGCTCGTTACAGGCATGGCGCAATGCCATGCGTGGCAAGATCGCAAGCTAGCGATCGCCCGTGAAGAAATGGTTACCTGAAGCGCAAGATTTGCGCGGCGATCAATTGTCGCGCGAGATCTTTTCGCGTCGCTCGTGCGCGGTCTGCGCTTCGACGGTCATGGTGGCAACCGGCCGGGCAATGAGGCGACGCAACCCGATGGGGTCGCCGGTCTTTTCGCAGTAGCCGTATTCGCCCGCGTCGATGCGGCGCAGCGCCGAATCTATCTTGGAGATAAGCTTGCGCTGACGATCACGTGTGCGCAGCTCGATGCCCCAATCGGTCTCCGACGAAGCGCGGTCGTTGAGATCCGGTTCGCGGATCGGGCCGTCTTGAAGCGATTGCAGCGTCTGTCCTGCCGCGTCGTGGATGGACTTTTTCCAGTCGAGCAAAAGCACGCGAAAGAAATCCAGCTGCCGTTCGCTCATGTACTCTTCGTCATCGGACGGGACATAATCGTCGTCGACGGCGGCTTTCGCCTTTGCAAGTTTTTCGGAGACACTCGAAGCCGAAGTGGCCATTGATCTCGTATTCCTTCTACCCAAGGTACTCGAAGCTGCTCCTACCCGCCGGGCCGAATTTTTCCGGTCCCGTGCTGCTTCCTAGATGGCGCGGCCTATAGGTCGCAGCATTGCGCCGCACAAGGAGCAATCCGGAGACTTCCAGAGCCCTGTGGCAAATTCGACGCATCGAGCGGCCCTGTGCAGGAATCCGCGTTAACCTTTTATTGACCATAAAGGCCGAGGACTGTCCTCACCCGGCGGGGGGCCGGGGCAATGGGGGAAGTTCGAAATGACCGTACTCACGAGCATCGAAGGCGGCGCAGGCCGTATCGACCAGACCAATGAAGGCGCAGCAACGATCGCCGAATGCCTTGCGCAGTATGCCAAGGGCAGCATCGACGCGCTTTACGATCTGGGTGTCGCTTTCTCGACCGGAAGCCACGGTGTCGTCTGCGACATGATCGAAGCGCACAAATGGTTCAACATCGCCGCATCCAAGGGCCACGAAGAGGCCGCCTGGTGCCGTGCGGACGTGTCCGACGAAATGACGGCTCGTGAAATTTCCGAAGCCCAGCGCCGCGCCCGCCAGTGGCTCAGCGAAGGACAGCGCAAGGTCGCCTGAACGCCGGTCAGCCGCGCTTGAACGGAGTGCGGCGTTCGAGGTAATTGCGATCCGCGGCCACACCTTTGCGCTCGCGCTCAAGGAAATCCGCGATGGCTTCGCGAAAGCCGGGGTCCGCGATCCAGTGAGCGGAATTGGTTTCCACCGGCTCATAACCGCGGGCCAGCTTGTGACCGCCCTGCGCACCCGCCTCTACCCGTGACAGGCCAAGCTCGATTGCGGCATCGATCGCCTGGTAATAACAAAGCTCGAAGTGCAGAAAGCGCACGTCCTTCGTGCATCCCCAATACCGGCCGTACAGCGCCTCGCCGCCGATAAAATTGAGCGCACCGGCAATCGGATTGCCGTCTTCCAGCGCCAGAACCAGGATCAATTGTTCGCCCATCCGCTCGCCGAACAGGTCGAAGGCATCGCGGGTGAGATAAGGCCGCCCCCATTTCCGTGCCCCGGTATCCTGGTAAAACACCCAGAAAGCATCCCAATGCTCGGGCCGGATATCGTCCCCCGTCAGGCGGACGATATCGAGACCGGCTTGCGCGGCTGCCCGTTCCTTGCGCAGATCCTTGCGCTTGCGCGAGGTTAGCGAGGCGAGAAAATCGTCGAAACTTGCGTAGTCGCGGTTCATCCAGTGGAACTGGATGTCCTTGCGCAGCAACCATCCGGCAGCTTCGAAGAACCGGATCTGGTCCGGCTCGATAAAAGTCGCATGAGCACCCGAAAAACCGTTCTGCAGGCACAATTGCTCAGCAGCTTTCAGGAGCGGAGCGGCAAGGCTGTCGTCGGACAGCAGGAGCCGCGGACCCGTGGCGGGCGTGAAAGGCGCGGTGATCTGTAGCTTGGGATAATATTCGCCCCCGGCGCGCTCGTATGCATCGGCCCAGGCATGATCGAATACGAATTCGCCTTGGCTATGGCCTTTCAGATAGGCCGGCAGGGCCGCCAGCGGCGGTCCATTGTCGGAGGAAATGATCAGCGGCGCGCTCTGCCAACCGGTCCCGGCGCCCACGCTGCCCGAATCCTCCAGTGCCGTCAGGAATTCGTGCCGCATGAACGGGTTGTCACCCGCCAGCGCATTCCAGGCATCCTTGTCGATCGAGCCGACCGAGCCTGCGACCCTTGCGGCAAGTTCGCCGTCGCTCACGCCAGGCCGTTCCCTTCGGCAATCAGGGCATCTGCATACTGCTGGCCCGTTGCACGCGTCGCGGCGGAGTTTACGGTCCACGTCAGGACCGGGAAGCCCCGCCCCCGTAGCGCGGCGACCATGGAATTCGGGAGCGCCGCCACGTGATAGGCGATGAATTCCGGCTTTGCGACCCACAAAGCCAGATGCCTCCGCCAGACCTGCTGCGTCATGCCGTACTCGTCCTCGCGCATGACGAGACCGCGCACGGTTTGCGGCGAATGTTCGGCGAACCAGCGGCTGACCCGCGGATCGAAACTCATGACGGCGTGGGGCCCATCATAAGTCGCCAGCACGTCGCGCACCGCGCGGCAGCTTTCCTCGATATCGTAGCGGCGGCGGGACTTGATCTCGACCAGGATCGGGACACGTGTGTCGACCAGTTCCAGCAAATCGCCCAGCCGAGCAAGCTTGTGCTCGCTGTCGAGGAAGGCGATCTGCGCCAGCTCGTCGGCACTGTAGTCGGATAGGGGGCCGGAAATGCCGGTTAGCCTGTCCAGCTCCCAATCATGGACCAGCATGGGTGCATTATCGCGGCTGCGCTGGATGTCGCATTCGATGCCCAGCCCTGCTTCGGCCGCGAGCTCGAACGCGGCAAGCGAATTTTCCGGCACGCCGTCTCGGTGCATGCCCCTGTGAGCATAGGTCCAGTCGCGCAGCCAGCCGACCCGCGCCGGGTCCGGCGCCGGAACGATCAGGCGATCAAGCGGGGTGAAGAGCGACAATCGCGTCGACCTCTACTGCTGCATCGAGCGGGAGAACCGGCACGCCGACAGCGCTGCGCGCATGACGACCCGCGTCTCCGAATACTTCGAACATGAGGTCGCTGGTGCCATTCACGACCTTGGGCTGGTCGGTGAAATCGGGAGTACTGGCGACGAAGCCACCAAGCTTTACGATCTGTTCGACCCGCTCAAGCAAGCCTGCAGCCTTGAGCTGTGCCATGATCATCAGGCCGCAGGCGCGGGCCGCTGCCTGACCCTGTTCGAGCGACACATTCGCGCCCAACTTGCCGGTCGCAAGCTTGCCCTCGACGAAGGGCAGCTGTCCGGAGATGTAAGCGGTCTGGCCGGACACAACGAGCGGCTGGTAGCTGGCTACCGGTGCGGCCGCCTGGGGCAAGGTAATGCCCAGTTCGATCAGCCGGGATTCGATGGTCATGCGGTTTCCTTTTCCAGTTCGTCCTTCAGCCACGGAAGGGCGTGTTCCCACGTGTCGATCCGTGCATCGGCATGACCCGAGGTATGGGCGCAATCGATATGAGGCGCCAGCATCGGCTCGCCGCACAGGTGCAGCGTCGTAATCTGTCCGATCGTTTCACGCGCAGAACGGTGATGCTGGGCAAGGTCGTCGATGAAGATCGCCTTGGTCGGATTGTATTCGTCCAGAATGCGCTGGAGCGCCGGCCCCTTGGGGCCCTGGTTTGTGAAGACCCGCGCATTGAGACCGTGGTCGGCCAGCTGTTCGGTGCGCATCTGCTGGCGCTTGTCCACGAGGTTGGTCAGGATGACGACGTCTGCCCGCTCGCCAAGCTCGTTGATGCCCTCGATCGCACCGGGGATCGGCGACTGGCGATGCATCTCGGTGTCGAAGAACTTGCCGAGCATCCGCCAGATTTCGTCGGGCGCAAGGACCTCGCCGCTTTCCTGCCACCGAAGGGCTTGGGCAAAGTCGTTGCCGTTCATGCGAAACTCGACACCCTGCGTCTCGTCCAGCCAGTCGCGGAAGGGCGACACCATGTAGAGCAGGACTTCATCGCAATCGGAGATAATCAGGGGGCGGCTCATGCAGAAAGGCTCCTGTGGGCAGCGACAAGCGCTTCGGGCGTCGTGCCCAGCGCATCGGCTGCCGAGATAAGATCGGGTTCGTGATTTGCGAGGAATTCCAGCACGGCGGCTTGCACGTCCCGCTCGCCGATACCGTGGCGCAGGCGCTCGGGCGTCAGGCCGGTCAGCGACAGCAGGCGTTCCGCGCGCCGTTCGTCGACCAGCGCCCAGCCGAGCGCTTCGAGGGCCAGAACCTCGGGTGCGCGGGTTTCTCCGGATTTGTCGTTGGATTGAATTGTCAGCCCTTTCGCTTGTCCCTATGCCTCGGCGCCTGATCGCAGGAGACCGCAAGCACGTGGCAAAGAGAATACTCGTTGTCGAGGATAACGACCTCAACCGGAAATTGTTCTGTGACGTGCTGAAAGCGAACGGCCACGAGGTCGTGCCTGTCGCCGATGGCAACAACGTCATTGCCACTGCGCGCAAGTTCGCGCCGGATCTCGTCATAATGGATATCCAGTTGCCCGGCGTGAGCGGGGTCGACCTGATCGCCGAGCTCAAGGACAATGGCGATCTGGCCAAGGTCCCCGTCCTTGCCGTCACCGCTTATGCGGGCAAGGGCGACGAAGAGCGCATCCGCGGCGCAGGCGCGGAGGATTACCTCGCCAAACCGGTTTCCATCGGCCCCTTCATGGCCGCCGTGCGGCGCCTTGTCGGCGAGTGAGATAGCGTCCCCACGCTTGACAAGCGGTGCAGGAAACCGCTTTGCCGCCCATTGATTATCTATTGCAAGCGCCGCGGGTCGCCCCTGCCGCTGTAACATTACAAGGACTGGACCCTTCATGGACCGTGCCGAAGTCGACGCCAAGATTCGCGAAATCGCTGAACCCTTCAACAAGAAGGGCGTCACCATCACCGAAGACACCAGTTTCCAGAACGACCTGGAATTCGACAGCCTGACCGTCATGGATTTCGTCGCCGAAATCGAAGACGAATTCGACATTATCATCACCATGAACCAGCAGGCCGAAATCGAAAAATACGGCCAGCTCGTCGACGCCGTGACCAAGATGCAGGCCGACTGATGAGCGAAGGTATCTCCCAGCCGGACCAGCCGCAGACGCTCGAGGGACACAAGGGCGACAAGGATCTCTTCTCCAAGTTCGACGACATCATCGCGATGCGCCAGGGCCTGCTCGACAGCGGCGTCGAGGACCCATTCAACCTCGTCATGGAAAAAGTCCTCTCGCCGACCCGCGCCATCTGCAACGGGCGCGAGACGATCCTGCTCGGCACCTACAATTACATGGGAATGACCTTCGACCCCGACGTGGTCGAGGCGGGCAAGCAGGCGCTGGCCGATTTCGGTTCGGGCACGACCGGCAGCCGCGTGCTCAATGGCACCTACCAGGGTCACAAGGACGTCGAGGAGGCCTTGAAGGACTTCTATGACATGGACCACGCGATGGTCTTCTCCACCGGCTACCAGGCCAATCTGGGGATCATCAGCACCATCGCGGGCAAGGGCGATTACATCATCCTCGATATCGATAGCCATGCCAGCATCTGGGACGGCTGCGCGATGGGCAATGCCGAGGTCGTACCGTTCAAGCACAACGACATAGAAGCCATGGAAAAGCGCCTCAGGCGCATTCCCGAGGATGCCGGCAAGCTGGTCATCCTCGAAGGTGTCTACTCGATGCTGGGCGATGTCGCTCCGCTCAAGGAAATGGTCGCCGTCGCGAAGAAGTACGGCGCGATGGTTCTGGTCGACGAAGCGCACTCCATGGGCTTCATCGGTGAGCACGGACGCGGCGTGGTAGAAAGCGCCGATGTCATCGACGATGTCGATTTCATCATCGGCACCTTCTCCAAGAGCGTCGGCACGGTCGGCGGTTTCTGCGTTTCCAACCATCCGAAGTTCGAAATCATGCGGCTGGTATGCCGTCCTTACGTGTTCACCGCTTCGCTCCCGCCGAGCGTGGTGGCGACCGCCTGCACCTCGATCCGCAAGCTCATGCACGGTTCGAACAAGCGCGCGCATCTCTGGGAAAATTCCAAGAACCTGCACAAGGGCCTGAAGGACCTGGGCTTCCAGCTCGGTACCGACGAACCGCAGAGCGCGATCATCGCGGTAATCATGCCCGACCTCCAGCAGGGTGCGGCCATGTGGGAAGCGCTCATAAAGAACGGCCTTTACGTCAATCTGGCTCGACCCCCGGCAACGCCTGCGAACATGACCTTGCTGCGCTGTTCGCTTTGCGCCGAACACAGCGAAGAGGAAGTGGGCGAAATTCTCGAAATCTTCGAGAAATCGGGCAAGGCCGTCGGGATAATCTGACCCGGCGGGAACGCGCATCCCCGCCTGCTCGTCTCCTTCAATGAAGGAGAACGATCAGATGAAAACGACCAATAGCGGCAGCGCCACCTACGAAGGCCTGGGAAAAGACGGCAAGGGCCATGTCTCGACCGGCTCGGGCGCGCTTGCGGCACAGCCCTATGGCTTCAACACCCGGTTCGAAGATGCGCCCGGCACCAATCCCGAAGAGCTGGTAGCAGCCGCGCACGCAAGCTGCTTCACCATGGCCCTGTCATTCAAGCTGGCCGAAGCCGGCTTCACCGATGGGCAAGTCGTCACGAGCGCAGAAGTGACTTTGGAGAAGCAGGACGGCGGCTTCACCGTCACGAAATCGGCTCTGTCCACCAAGGGCAAGGTCGAGGGAATGGACCAGGCCAAGTTCGAAGAACTGGCCGCCGATGCGAAGGCCAATTGCCCGATTTCCCGCCTGCTAAATTGCGAAATCACGCTCCAAACTGATTTCGAAGGCTGAGTCCAGCGCTTCGCGAGAAAGGCCGGCCGGGGGTTGCGAACCGGCCGGCCTTTCCCGTCAGGCGACCTTGGCGGCCGCCTCCTCTCCATCCGAAGGTTCCATTTCCCGGTTCTCGGGGAAGATCGGCCACATGAGCTGCTGGCCGAGAGTTGCAGGTGCGAGATTTTCCACGCCGTAGCTCGTGGGGAAACTGCGTGTGATCTTAGCGGTGCCGAACAGGACATCCCAGAAGAACAGCAGATTTCCATAATTGCCCTTGTACTGCACCGCCGGATCGTCGGCATGGCGTCCATGGTGGGCATGGTGCGTGGCGGGCGTCGAAATGGTCCGCTCGACCGCCCACATGACGGGAGAGAGCCACTTGATCTTGTAGAGGGGCTTGTCCCAGGCGACGTCGGAATGCGCACCGGTGATGACCAGTAGCTTCACCACGATATAGCCGGCATAGACCCAGCCAAGGCCGAGGTAAATCAGCAGCCCCGACAGCCAGATGCCCGGCATCATGGCGTAGTAGAATATGTTGTTCCGGTACACGAGCCTCACGCTCATGTATTTCGCGTTATGGTGCGCGCGATGAAGGTTGTAGAGCCAGTGGAAACTGTGGCTCGCACGGTGCCACCAATACTGCATCATGTCGTCCAGGATCAGGAAGAGGCCGATCGCGAGAAAGATATTGATGCCTGACAAGGCGCCTTCCCATTGCGGTGCGATGATGCCTGCCAGTGTGGCCGAGGTGAACAGGACGGCGGGCTGGGTCAGGCCGAGCAACATGACCATGCTGACCGCTTCCACGATTCCGTCGTCGCGGGTCTGTTCGGATTTGCGGAACAGGTTGGTCCGCCACAACTCCAGCAGGGCGAAGCCGAGGTAGATGCAGATGATGGCAATGGTCGAAGCAGGCATGGGTCTCTCCCTTGTCGAATCCGGGCCTAATGTTTACCGAAGCGAAATAATGTCAAATGTTTTACATTCTGACCCGACTCGACGCTCGCTGGTGTCGCCCATGCTGTTCTCCACCTTGGATCCGGCGTTGCAGGCCCACCTCCTGCGCGGCGCGGCAGAGCGGCGTTACGAGGACGGGCAGATCATCCAGCAGCGCGGGGAAACGGCCGACGGCTTCTGGTTGATCGAAGCCGGCGAGGTCATGGTCGGCCAGTTCCTGCGCGAAGGAGATTTCCGTGCCGTGGCGCTTCTCGGCAAAGGCGATTCATACGGCGAACTCGCCGTGTTTTCGCGTCGTCCCCGCATCGTCGATGCCGTATCGCGGGGGAAGAGCAGCCTGCGACATATATCGGCCCACCGGTTTCTGGATGCACTGGGAAATTATCCCGCTTCGATGAGAGCTCTGCTCGGTGCCCTTTCGCACCAGTTGCAGGATACGCTCTCGCTGCTCGCCGGAATGCGGCGCGGGACCAATCCGGCGAGAATGGCGGAGCTGCTTGTCAATCTGGCGGGGGAGGTGCGGCGCGAAGCACGGGTCGAGATCACGCAGCAGGAGCTTGCCGAACTGCTCGGGATCACGCGGGCCACTGCCAATGCCGCGCTCCGCATCCTGCAGCAGGCCAGGCTGATCGAACGTGGCTACGGAACGATAATCGTACGCGACCGTGACCGCTTGATGCAATTCGCGCTGGACTAGTTCAGCGCGCCTCGATGGCGGGCGGGTTGCTGCACACGCCGCCTTCTTCGTCGTCGTTTCCGCCAAGCTGCGTGAGGACCAGCACGCCGCCGACCACCAAGACGACGAAGGCCGTGGTGACGAGGCCCAGGTACTTATCGATGACCTGCTTGATCGGCGCGCCGAAGGCACGGAACAGGATACCGACTGTCATGAAGATCAGGGCGCGGGCGAACAGGCTCGACAGCACGAAGGTGACGAGGTTCATGCCGACGAAACCGGCGGTGATCGTCAGCAGCTTGAACGGGACCGGCGTGGCTCCGGCGATCAGGATCGCTTCGAAGTCGTATTCGCGCAGGTGACAAGCTGCGACCGGGAAAGCCTCGGTCAGGCCGAGCGCGCCGATAAGCCAGACGCCGACCGTATCGTAGAGACCCCAGCCGATCGCATAGCCGAGCAAGGCGCCTGCAACCGACGAAAGGGTAGCGACGATCGCGAACTTCACCGCGTTCTTGGGTTCCGCAAGGCACATAAGGCCGAGCAGCGGATGCGGCGGGATCGGGAAGAAGGACGATTCCACGAAGCAAAAGAATGCCAGCCACCAGACCGCATGCGGGTGCGCGGCCTTGTCCATCGTCCAGTTGTAGAGGCTGCGCAGCATGTCCGTGTGACCCTCGAAATCGAAGCCAGCGACCTAAGCCAGACAGACTGCGTAGGCAAGCGCCACAGCATAACCTATTTGGTTCTTTTTTCTTGACATCGTGACGCTATTTGGCTAGACAAATGAAACATCGCGATAGTGTGATTCACTCGAAAGGGGCGGCCGACAGGTCGCCCTTTTGCGTTTCGTGCTTTCGCCGGATCGGGAGGGAGCCATGGGAAAATCACGATCTTCTGCCCGTCACGCATGGGAAGCCGCGTTCCTCAAGGCATTGCGTGAATACGGAAAGGTCAATGCAGCTGCGCACGCCGCCGGGATAACCACCGGGCCGCCCTATAATCGTCGCAAGGTAAGTGCATCGTTCGATGCGCAATGGAAAGAAGCGCTCGCCGCCTACAACAGAGGGAAATGCAAGCGGGTCCGCAACAGCGAGGACCGCCCCGCCCCGCGCCAGTGGAAACGCGTTTTCCTCGATGCGCTTGCGGAAACGTCCAATGTTGCAGGCTCGGCGAGACAGGCGGGCATCGCCCCGCGCGTGGCCTATCGCACCCGTCGCAGCTGCGACGAGTTCGCCGCCGAATGGCGTGTCGCGCTGTTCGAAGGATATACCAACCTGGAAATGGAAGTGCTGGGATACCTTCGCGATCCGGCGCCTGCCCACAAGATGGATGTCACCGCAGCGCTCCGCCTGCTCGCAGCCCACAAGGAGACAATCGCACAGGAACGCGCAACGCGCGCAAATGTCAGTGCCGCAGAGGTCCGCGCCTCTATCGAACGCAAAGTTGATGAACTGCGCAAGAAGGTCGCCGGGCGCGACATCCAGCCGGAGCGCCCGCACCCATGAGCCGCCCACTGTCGCGCCCCGAAGTCTGGGCGAGGCTCGAGGACGAAGAGCTGGCAGAGCATGTGGACGGCATGAGCGAGGGAGAGCTCGGCGAGTTTGCCCATGATTTCCGCAACCACGCGCATGATGGCCAATTGCCCCCACCCGACGACTGGTACATTTGGCTCGTCATGGCGGGCCGCGGTTTCGGCAAGACGCGCGCCGGGTCCGAATGGGTGCGCAGTATTGCCGACCGCGATCCACAGGCGAGGATTGCGCTGGTCGCGGCCAGTCTCGGTGAAGCGCGCGCCGTCATGGTCGAGGGCGAGAGCGGGATCATCGCCTGCTGTGCGCCCGACAAGAGGCCGACCTTCGAACCCTCGCTGCGGCGGATCAGCTGGCCCAACGGAGCTATGGCCACGCTCTATTCGGCTGCGGAACCCGAAGCCTTGCGCGGCCCGCAACATAGCCACGCCTGGTGCGACGAGGTGGCCAAGTGGTCGAACGGTCACGAGCGTGCGACGCGCAGCTGGGACAACCTTCTGCTCGGGCTGAGGCTCGGTCGGGACCAGCGTATCATGGCGACGACCACACCGCGCGCCGTGCCGCTCTTGCGCCGCCTGCTCGATGAAAAGCGCACGCAGGGGCTGGTGCTGACCAGTGGCACCACGAGAGACAATGCGGCCAATCTGCCGACCAAGTTCCTTGCCGCGATGGATGCCGAATTCGGCAATAGCGCGCTGGGCCTGCAGGAGCTCGACGGGATGCTCCTCGATGATATCGAAGGCGCTTTGTGGAGCCGCGCGCTGCTCGAGCGTTGCCGGAACGACGCGCTGGGCGATCCGCCGCTGCGCATCGTGATCGGCGTAGACCCGCCCGCTACTTCGCGCGGCGATGAATGCGGGATCGTGGTTTGCGGGCTTGGGGCTGGCGGGACCGCACAGGTGTTGGCCGACTGCTCGGTCGAGAAGCCCTCACCAGAACGCTGGGCACGGGCCGTCGCACAGGCTGCGCTGGTCTGGAATGCCGACCGCATCGTGGCCGAAGCCAACCAGGGCGGCGACATGGTGGCGAGCGTATTGCGCGCCGCCGACTTGGCGCTGCCGCTGAAGCTCGTTCACGCCAGCCGCGGCAAGTCTGCCCGCGCGGAGCCTGTCGCCGCGCTCTACGAAAGCGGGCGCGTGGTGCACGCCGGGATGTTCGCAAGACTCGAAGACCAGCTGTGCGGGATCATGGCCGGCGGCACCTACGAAGGCCCCGGCAACAGCCCCGACCGCGCCGATGCACTGGTATGGGCGCTCAGCGAACTGATGCTGGGCAAGAATACTCGACCCCGAATTCGAAACATCTGACCCAAGGAAAACCCATGTCCTTCCTCACCAGTCTCGCCTCCGCCTTCAAGGGCGGGGGACAAACCGCCGTGCCGATCGCGCGCAGCATCGTCTCGCCCTGGGCGACAGCCTTCGACGGCGGCGGCGCTACAGCGTTCGATTACCGGCAAGCGGTGGCCGACGCCTATCTGGCCAATCCGGTCGCCCAGCGCGCGGTGCGGATCGTGGCCGAAAGCGTGGGCCACGCGCCGATCGTGTGCGCGGACGAAAGGTTGGCGAAACTCTTCGCCTGCTCCTGCGCATCGCAGCCCTTGTTCGAAGTGCTGGCGGCCCAGCTTGCGCTTCACGGCAATGCCTATGTGCAGGTCCTGAAGGACGGTGCAGGCGTGCCCGTCGAACTGTTCCCGCTACGCCCCGAGCGGGTGCAGGTGGTTGCGGGAGAGGACGGGTGGCCGGCCGCCTATCGCTATATCCTCGCCGACCGCACGATCACGCTGCCGCGCGAGGACGTGAACGGATGGTCCAATGTCATCCACCTCAAGGGCTTTCACCCGACCGACGATCACTATGGTGCGGGATGCCTTGCCGCCGCGGCACCGGCCGTCGCGATCCACAATGCGGCGAGCGAGTGGAATCGCATGCTGCTCGCCAACGCGGCGCGGCCTTCGGGCGCGCTGGTCTACGATGGCGGGGATGCTGCCGGCCTGACTGCGGAGCAATTCGACAGGCTGAAGACGGAATTGCAGGCGGCGTTTCAGGGGCAGGCCAATGCGGGGCGGCCGATGCTGCTCGAGGGCGGGCTCGACTGGAAGGCGATGAGCCTGTCGCCCGCCGACATGGATTTTGCGACGCTCAAGTCGGCGGCTGCGCGCGATATCGCCCTTGCCTTCGGCGTGCCGCCCATGCTGCTCGGCCTGCCGGGAGACAACACCTATTCCAATTACCGCGAGGCCAATCGCGCGCTCTGGCGCCTCACGTTGCTGCCACTCGCGAACATGATCTGCGCCGGATTGCACAGCGGCCTTTCCGACTGGTTCGACGAGGCTGCGCGGGTCGATCTCGACCGCGTGCCCGCACTTTCCGAAGACCGCGAGAAGCTGTGGGCTCAGGTCAGCGGAGCCGATTTCCTCAGCCAGGCCGAAAAGCGCGAAATGCTCGGCCTGCCAGCCATGGAGGGCGAATAATGACCCGTGAAGACATGCTAGCGCGCCTGATCGCGCAGGCCAGCACCGAGGGCAGCGAGCTGGTGACCCTGCGCGCGATCGTCGAGGAATCGAGCGAACTGGGTGCCAAGCGGGTGCTCGACCGCCTCGGTCTCGGCGATCCCGGCGCGCAGGACGACCTCGACGAGCTGCGCGAACTGCTCTCCGCCTGGCGAGATGCCAAGGCGAGCGCGTGGAAGGCGGCAATCGAATGGCTGGTGCGGGGTATCCTCGCACTGTTGCTGGTCGGTATCGCCGTGCGCCTCGGCGCGGGCGAAATGCTGACGTGAGCGCGCTCAAGATCGCAGGCTATGCCGCCCTGTTCGACAAGCCCGACGGAATCAGCGACACGATCCTGCCCGGCGCCTTTCGGGACACGTTGCGCCAGCGCCGCGACCCGCTTCCGCTCTATTGGCAGCACCGCCCCGACCAGCGCATCGGCTGGGTCGAGCAGGCCGGCGAGGACGAGCATGGCCTGCGCATCATCGCCACAATCGACAATCCCGGCAGCCGCGCCGCGAAGATGCTGCGCGAGCGTGCGGTGAGCGGGCTCAGCTTCGGATACCGTGCGAGGGCCTATCGCCGCACGGATCAGGGGCGCGAACTGGCCCTTGTCGATTTGTTCGAAGTGAGTGTCGTGACCCACCCCCTCCAGCCCGAAGCCCGCATCCACCTCACCACCTGACCCCTGCCAGACCAACACCCCCCTCGCCGCCTTCCGGGCGGCTTTTTTGTGCCCCGTGAAGAAAGAGGAATTTCAATGGATACTCCCACCACTCCCACCGACATCGCCAGCGACCAGGCCGAAGCCAGCTTCGACATCGTCGCCCGCCAGGACAAGACCGAGACCGACGTGGCCGCGCTGCGCAGCGATGTCGACGAAGTCAAAGCACGCGTCGACAAGATCGGCCGCGCCGCCGCCCGCCCTGCCCTTGCCGGAAACACCGACCACGCTCCCGAGGTGAAAGGCTTCGTCGATGGCTATCTGCGCCGCGGCTCGACCAGCGAAGTGAAGTCGATCAGCGGCGCAATCGCCAGCGACGGCGGCTATGCCGTTCCGCGCCAGATCGATGCGATGATCGCCCGCGAATTGCAGGAGATCAGCCCGATCCGTGCCATCGCGCAGGTCGTGCAGACCGGAAGCGCGGGTTATCGCAAGCTCGTTTCCACCGGCGGCACCGCGTCCGGCTGGGTCAGCGAAACGACCGCCCGCCCGGAAACCGACACGCCGAGTTTCAGCGAAATCGCCCCGCCGACGGGTGAGCTTTATGCCAATCCGGCAGCCAGCCAGGCGATGCTCGACGATGCAGGCTTCGACCTTGAAAGCTGGCTTGCCAGCGAGATCGCGATGGAATTCGCCCGGGCGGAAGGCGCTGCATTCGTGAACGGTACAGGCTCGGACCAGCCCAAGGGTTTCCTTTCGGCGCCGGTGTCGACGGCCGAAGACGGCGTGCGTGCTTTCGGCTCGCTGCAATATGTCGGTTCGGGCGATGCAGACGGGTTCGACACCAATCCCGACGCGAAGCTCATCGATCTCGTCCACACGATGAAAGCCGGCCATCGCCAGGGCGCAAGCTTCGTGATGAATTCGGCGACGCTCGCAGAAGTCCGCAAGCTCAAGACCGCCGATGGTGCATTCCTGTGGCAGCCGGGCCTGGTCGAAGGCCAGCCCGATCGCCTGCTCGGCTATCCGGTGGTCGAAGCGGAAGACATGCCGGACATCGCCGCCGGCACCTTCCCGATCGCTTTCGGCAACTTCCGCCACGGCTACCTGATCGCCGAACGCAGCGCGACGCAGGTCCTGCGCGATCCGTTCACCAACAAGCCCTTCGTCCACTTCTACGCCACCAAGCGCGTGGGCGGCCAGGTGCTGGATTCGAACGCCATCAAGCTCCTCAAGATCGAGCTTTAACCGGAGCGCGCGGGGCTACCCCTTCCCCGTCACTCCTGCCCGCGCCGCTTCCCCCTGGCGGCGCGGGCACCCCTCGCTTCTTGCACCAGGACACCAATAATGCAGACCGACCTGTCAGGTCAGCCGCTCGACGAGCTCAAGCAGTGGCTGGCGATCAGCACAAATGAAGACGATGCGCTGCTCATCCGCTTGCTGGAGGCTGCATGGCAGGTCTGCCGGCAGTTTACGGGCATGACCGCGACCAGTTGGGACGAGGCGGAAGACGGCCTGCGTCATGGCATCGTGCGTCACGCCGCCCACCAGTATCGCGAGCGCGATGCGGGTCTCGACGGTGGCAGTTATCCACCTGCGGCGGTCGCTGCGCTGTGGCGTCCGTGGCGCACACTGCGCCTGTCGTGACCGGCTTCGAGGCATTCGCAGCGAAGTTGGAGCGTTACGCAAGAACACTCGTCCATCGGCGGCACAGGACAAGCCGCGACGACGCTGGCGCTGACTGGCGCGACCCGCGCGCGCTCTGGCCGAATTTCACTCGGAGTAATCGATAATGGAAAGCGCCCTCAGGATCGCGCTGGTGGAAGCCCTGCGCGCCGATGCGCAACTCGCCCCGTTGATCAACGCTGTAGTCGAGGAAGGGCCCTCTGCAGCACCGCCGCCCACGCTTGCGATCGTCGCCAGCGCAGCCGCCGACTGGTCGAGCAAGACCTCGTCCGGCCGCGAAATCCGCATTGCCATCGAACTGACGACACGGGGCAGTGATCCTGCCCCGGCAGCCACCATCGCAGAGCGGATCGAACAGTGCATCGCCACCCTCGCACCGCAGCAACGCGGCTTCCGGCTCGTGACAACCCGCTTCCTTCACAGCCGGACGGAACGCCGTGCCCGCGCAATCCGCGCCATCCTTCTCGAATACGCTTTCCGCGTAATCGCTGAGTAAACTCTTGTCGGAGACAACCCAATGACTGCCCAGAAAGGCTCCGCCTTCCTCCTCAAGATCGGCGATGGAGGAAATCCCGTCGCCTACGAAACCGTGGCCGGTCTGCGGACTACGCAGATGACCATCAACGGCGACAGCGTCGTTGTTACCCACAAGGACAGCGGTGGCTGGCGCGAATTCCTGTCCGGCGCAGGCGTTCGCTCTGTGTCGGTCAGCGCGTCGGGGATTTTCCTCGGCTCCGGTGCCGAGGCGACCGTCCGAGCGAATGCGCTGGATGGAACACTCGACGACTACGAGCTGTCGTTCGAAGACGGCGAGAGAATGCGTGGTCGCTTCCTTGTCCAGCGCCTCGATTATGCCGGGGATTTCAATGGCGAGCGCACTTACACGCTCCAGCTCGAAAGCTCGGGCGAGGTGGTGAGTGCATGAGCAATCATGCCCGCGGCGAAGCTTCGATCCATGTGAATGGACGCGAAATCGTCCTCAGGCCGACCTTCGATGCCCTGGTGAAGGCGGAAGCGGAAATCGGATCTCTCTTTGCGCTTGTGGAACGGGCCGGCGAAGGACGCCTGACGCTGACCGAAATCGCCGCCCTTTTCTGGTTCTGCAGTGCCCGACCGGGCTCCGTCACGCGTGACGAGGTGGGCGAGGCCGTGGTGGGAATGGGTCTGTCCGGGGCGGCGGTGCCCCTAAAGATTCTGCTCGGCCAGGTGCTGCGCGGTCGCTGACGTGTTTGACAGCTTTGCCGATGGAGCCTTGCTGCTGGCGGGCCACGCGGCGCGTGCCCTCGGCTGGCCCCCCGACATTTTCTGGAATGCCACGCCAGCGGAACTCGCGGCCTGCCTCGCTTCGAACGATGATGCCCGAACACCCCCAAGCCGCGACGAGATCGCGGCGCTGATCGAAAGGGATCGCAATGGATGACGATTTTGAGGACCTGGTGGTGGCTGTCCGCGCCGACACATCGGCTTTTGCCCGGGATGTCGCGCAGATGAAGCGCGATTTCGACAGCACGCTTGTCGACGGGTTCGACAGCGCCGGCAAGGTCCTCGAGCGCGGCCTGATGCGTGCGCTTCGCAGTGGCAAGCTTGGCTTCGAGGATCTCGGCAGGATGGCCTTGCAGGTCATGGACCAGATCGCAAGCAAGGCTCTTGGCGCAGGGATGGACGCCCTGTTTGCAGGCCTCGGGGGCGGCAATGGCACGGGTGGTGGTGCAGGCCTGCTATCCGGCCTGCTGGGCAGTCTCGGCCTGCCAGGACGCGCGACCGGCGGCAGCGTGTCGCCCGCTCGCCCTTATCTGGTCGGCGAACGGGGACCGGAACTGTTCGTGCCGACGAGCGCCGGGAACGTCGAGCCCAATCACCGTCTCGGCAGCGCCCAAACCAATGTGCGCGTTGCAATTAATCTCGCCCAGCCGCGTGGATCCAGCACGCCGGCTGCGCTGCAGCGATCTTCGCGACAGGTCGCCAGCGCCGTTCGGCGTGCTCTGCAGAACTGAAGGAGGCGACAATGGCATTCTGGCTCGCCAAGGAACGAACCGACCAGCACAAAGACTGGATCCAACGGTTCGACCCACGCTTCTGGACCATCAACTTCCCGCGCCCAATGATGGCCAGCGTGGTCAGGACCGCTCCCGATGCATTGCGCGTCGATTGCGAGTTCCTGCATGAAGGTGAACTTGCAGGGCTGATCTGGGAAAGCGAGGATCTGCTCGACCATCCCCTCCTCGCCTACAAGACAGAGCGCGATTACTCCCATTGTGTCCTGCGATTTCGATGGCAGGGCGCAGGCGTACTACCCCTCGATGCGCCTCATGGCCCGACCCTCACCATCGAGGGCCGTGATGCTTCCGGGCAGGCGCGGAGCTGGTACGTGCGCTTGTGGAACTATGCCACCGGGACGCCGCAAGACGCGCGGATCGAGCTGAGGTTCTCCGATTTGCAGGCAGGCTGGTCGCTTCCCGGCGAGATCGTGTGGCCCAAGGACATCGACCTGATGTTCATCTCCCTGGCACCGATCGGTTACGTGCAGGGCAGTAGCCAGCCGCTCGCGGAGAAAATTGCCGGCTCCGTTTCGATCAGCGAGCTGATGGCAGAGGGCGAGCGCGCAGTCATCGAGATCGGCGACATTATCGCCCCTCCGCATGAAGAACAGATCGCGACGGCCTATGACGACAGTTACCACCAGACCCCCTCGCGCATCCTGCGTACTGCCGAGAACCTCGGCTATCGGGGAAGGATCGTTCACTATGTCGGAATGAGCCATTTCATGTCGCTGGTCGCGTCGGGAAATTCCCAGCTGGCGGACCCGGCAGGAGAACTGGCAGTTCCTGCAAGGCGCTGGCACGAATCCTTTTTCGCCGAGGCGATAGCCATGGATTTCGCGCCGATCGTTTCGCTCAGCTTCGAACTATTCGATGCTTATTGCCCGCCGGAATGGAAGCAGCGCGCTCATGACGGAGGCGAGGCCCTGACTGGCTGGGAGCCTCCTTCGACGCTCCTGTCTCCGGCCAATCCGGAGGCCATGCAGTTCCTGCAGGGCGTGGCGACACGCTTCGTTGCCATGCTTAGCTCTGCAGGAGGCGATGCCCTGTTCCAGATCGGCGAACCATGGTGGTGGGTGCGACCCTCCGACAGGGCTCCATGCCTCTACGATCCGCTTGCCCTCGCTTCGCTGCCGTCCGGTGCGGACGCCATCACGGATATGCGCGACCCGATGAATAGCGCCCAGACGAGCTATCTCGATGCGGCAGGTGCCCTGCTTGCGCAAGCTACCACGGACCTTGCCCAGGCAGTCAGGGACGCTGGGCCCTCTTCGGCCGAGATATTGCTGCTTACGTTCACGCCTACCGTCCTAGATCCGGAAATGCCGGAACTGCACCGCGCGTGTCTGCCGACCGGCTGGGCGGCTCCGGCGTTCGACCGGTTGCAGCTCGAAGATTACGACTGGTTGACGAGCGGCCGCGATGCCTTGCGCCGGTCGGCTTACGCATTCGTCGACCAGAAGCTCGCCTACCCCCAAACCGCTACGGATTACCTATCCGGCTTCGTGCTCGACCCGGCCGATGCCGAGCGCGCCTGGCCCGCTATCGATGCCTGCCTCGATGAAGCACGCGAGCGCGGGGTCGAACAGCGTTTCGTGTGGGCGCTGCCACAGATCGCGCGCGACGGTTACGTTCGCCTTCCAAATCACGAGGACACTGACATGCAAGCCTTCGACGATGTCCATTTCCCGCTCGCCCTGGGGCGCGAGACCCGGATCAGCCCGGAATTCTCCACTACGGTTGCGGTCACGTCCTCGGGCCATGAACGCCGCAATGCCCTGTGGTCCGACGCCCGCATGCAATATGATGTCGGCCCGGGCGTTCGCTCGCAGAAGGAGCTCGCCACCCTGATCAATTTCTTCCGCGCGAGATACGGCCCTGCTCGCGGTTTTCGGCTGCGCGATCCCTATGATTTCAGCTCGCGCGACGGCGATGGCGAGCCGACAATGACCGACGAACTCCTGGGCGTCGGCGACGGTATCCAGGCGTCATTCCAATTGAAGCGCAATTATGACGGCCAAGAGCGGCCCATTACCAGGCCGGTAGATGGCTCTATCCTAGTCAGCGTCGACAACAGTCCCGCCAGCGGCTGGAGCCACGTGGGCATGGGCGAAATCCGCTTCGAGACTCCGCCCGCCGATGGTGCCCAAGTGAGGGCCGGGTTTCAGTTCGACGTCCCTGTCCGGTTCGCGGAAGATCGCATCGACATTTCCGGCGCCACATTCGCAGCAGGCGAGGCGCCTTCCGTGCCGCTCATCGAGATACGGGAGGGGGCATGACCCGCGTATTTTTCGATCGCGAGCTCGATACCGTCGCCGCGTACTGGCGCATTTACCGCAAGGACGGCGCTGCCCTGGCTTTCACCACCCACGATCGCGACCTGTATTTCTCGGGAATCCGGCACCGCAGCGCTCCGGCACTGCTACCTTCTTCCGTGCGGCGGACCATCGATCTGTCGGACGACGAAGCAGAAGTCCACGGTGCGTTGAGCCACGATACGATCCGGACCGAAGACATCGCCACGGGCCGCTTCGACGGTGCGCGAATCGAAACCGGAGTGGTTGATTGGGAAACGCTCGAAAATGCGCGTCTCTACATCGGTTCGATAGACGCCCTTGCAAGGGAAGACGGCCAGTTCAAAGCCCAGTTGAGTTCGATCAAACGCCAGCTCGATAAGGACCCGGTCCCCCGCTCCAGCCCCACTTGCAGGGCGCGGTTTTGCGGGCACGGATGCACGTTGCCGTCATCACGCTTCGAGGTTCGACGGGTCGCAACAGCTATCGACTACACATCGGACGCCGTCCGGTTCGATCTGGCCGAACCGTCGAATTACCTGGCGGGAAAACTGCGCTGGCTGGACGGACCTCAAGCCGGAATAGAAGCGACTATCATCGATTACTCGGGGCAAGACCTGGTTCTGGACCGACCGATCGCCGAGGGTCAGCAAGCCGGTCACCGGGCGATCCTGAGAGAAGGCTGCAACGGAACGATCGCTGCGTGTGCGGACAGGTTCGGCAATGCAATCAACTTCCAGGGCGAACCATTCCTGCCCGGAAATGATCACCTGACCCAATATCCGCAGCCGCGATGAACCGCTTGTCTGCACGCTTCGCTTGCGAAGTACAGGCGCTGGTCGGTGTACCTTTCCGCCTTTTCGGTAGGGACCCTGAAACCGGTGTCGACTGCATCGGGCTGGAACTCCCTCACTCGTATCGCCTTAGAAACGCGGACATATCCCCTTTCGTGGCCTTCGCCGACCGGCTGGGGCTCGAGCGGGCGCAAGGGCGCCCAATCGGAGGCGATATCCAGCTTGTCGAAATTGGGCCCACCCAGTTTCACGTAGTTACGCTCAACCCCATGCGACAATTCGTCCACGCCCACGCGGGTTTGCGCCGCGTCGTTTGTCAGAGCGCGGTGCCGCAATGGCCTAGGCGTGCGCATTGGCGCATTCCAGATACCTTGGAGGAAATATGGCCACTCTCGTCCTGACCGCCGCAGGCAGCGTATTCGGTCCTATCGGGGGAGCGATCGGTGCCGTTGTCGGCCGAACCATCGATGGACAGCTTTTCAAGCCAGGATCCAAGGAAGGACCTCGGCTGAAGGAGCTTTCGGTATCGGCATCCAGCTATGGCACACCGATTGCCGGCCAATATGGTGCGACCCGATCGGCAGGAACCATCTTCTGGTCGACCGACCTGCAGGAAAATTCCTCAATCCAAGGCGGAGGCAAGGGGAAACCGGAAAGCACCAGTTACAGCTATTCGGTCAGCCTCGCCATCGCCCTCTCCAGTCTGCCGATCGATGGCGTCGGCCGCATCTGGGCCGACGGCAATTTGCTGAGAGGTTCTGCAGGCGATCTGAAGTCCGGGGGAACGCTGCGCATTCACAAGGGACACGGGGATCAGGACAAAGACCCGCTTCTCGAGGCAGTCCTGGGATCGAAGTGCCCGGCCCATCGCGGCCTCGCTTATGTTGTGTTCGAAGATCTCGACCTGACCGATTTCGGCAACCGCATCCCTGCGCTCAGCTTTGAAGTCTTCGCGGGCGAAGGAGGCCGTTTCCTTTGGCAGTTGCTCCGCGACAGTGCCGCCGAAGTCGATGGCGATACCGAATTTCCCGAGCTTCTCGGTTTCAGCCACGAACAGGGCAGTTATCGCGATATTATCTCGCTGGTCGATCGGTTGAAGCCCATACACCCCGTGATTGGGGACGCTACTTTCGAAATTCGTTCGTCCGCGATTTCCGAGGCTCAGATCCCGAAACTCCCGGCTCCATCGGCGTGGGACGATGCGGAATTCGCACCCCGCTCGGGCAATGCATCAGCGCGGCAAGACACGCGCCAAGCCGGCTTTTCGGCTTTACGATACTATGACGCAAACCGAGACTACCAACCCGGGCTTCAGCAAACCGACGCATCGCAGAGCGACTGGAATGTTTTCGAGTTTCCGGGCGTCATGGCTGCTGAGAAGGCAAAGCAGGTCGCGATTACCGCGAATAGACTGTCGGGGTTCATGGCCGAGACCTTGGCATATCGGATCGCCGAGCTCGACCCGAAGATTGCGCCTGGAACGATCGTCAGTGTGCCTGGGCGTTCCGGACTCTGGCTGGTCACGAGCTGGGAGTGGCGCGAACGGGGCGTGGAGTTGCAGCTGGCACGATATCGAAGCGGTGCGGCAGGAGCGCAGCCAGCAGACTCGGGCGATCCATGGCGCCCGCTCGATCGCCTTGGTGCAGAGACGTCGCTGCGTGTTTTCGAGCTGCCTTGGGACGGGACCGGATCCGCTTCCGAGCGCGTGGCGTTTGCGGCAATCGGGGCATCATCGGGTCGGTGGTCGGGTGCAAGGCTTTTCACCCAGATCGCTGGCGGTCTCGACGACACGGGTCTTTCGGCCACCCGGCGTGCCGCAAATGGCAAGTTGCATACACCGTTGCCGCCTTCATCCGGACTGCGTTTCGAATCCGCTTCGCAGTGCGAGGTGGTGCTCGAAGACGCGGCGCAAAGATTGCGCGATACGGATATCGAGGGGATAGCCTCGGGGGCCAACCGCATCCTGATCGGGACGGAGATAATCCAGTTTCTGTCTTCGGTGTCCCTCGGAGGAGGCCGGTGGAGGCTTACCGGCCTCTTGCGTGGCCGGGGTGGAACCGAACTCGATGCATCAGCAGGTCACCAGCCCGGCTCCGACGTGACCCTCTTGGACGACAAGCTCATCAGGCTGACCTCTGCAGTTCTCTCGGCAGCCGGTTCGACTTTCTACGCTTTTGGGATCACCGACGATCAACCCGCTCGCGCTCAGATCGAGGGCGCCAACGCGTCGCTCAGGCCACTTTCACCTGTTCACGGCATAAGCGGGACTGATGCTTTCGGATCTGTCGAACTCGAATGGACCCGCCGAGCAAGGGGCGGCTGGACCTGGCTCGATGAAGTCGAACAACCACTTGTCGAACAAACCGAAGCATACGAGGTCGGGCTTGGGCCAGAACAGTCCCCCTATGTCATCTGGACTACGGGTCAGCCACGTTACGCAATTCCGGCCGAAGAGGTCGACGACCTTCGCCTCCAGTTCCCCGAAGAGCCGATTTGGGTGCGGCAATGCGGCAGCCATGCCAAGTCGCGCGCCCTCCGGCTGCGGGATGCCCTTTAGTCCGAACCAACAAGGAATGACCCATGAGCCAATCGACCGGCTTTTCGAGCAGTACCCCTCGTCACCAGCTTCCCTTCCTATACTCGGGCCAGGCACAGAGAGAATTTTTCGTCAACGAAGCGCTGTCGCGGATCGACATGCTGCTTAACCCGGTTGTCGAACAAGTTTTGTCGACACCACCTGAAACGCCGGTTTCCGGGTCGTGTTATATTGTTGGTGAGCAGCCGACAGACGACTGGATCGGGCATACCGATTCACTCGCGGGGTGGATCGACAGTCAATGGACCTTCGCGTCGCCTACTGCCGGGCTTGTTGTTCATGAGCGGTCGAGCGCGTCTTCCCTGGTTTACCGGGACGGCTGGCAACGCCTTGAAGCGCCAACTATTCCCGCTGATGGCGACTTTATCGACGTACAGGCGCGAACAGCGATCGAGGATTTGATCGCGCTACTAAGGCAATACGGCTTATTCGCTTGATAGTTTGGAACCGTATTCCAAAGACGTCGTTTGAGTGATGTCCGAGAGTGAGATATCGCTCGGACAGCTTTGTATTTCGACGGGAATCGCGACATTCTTGCAACAGTTCCCGTCCAATGCCTGCTTGCCACGTGTGAGCGGGAAAGTTAGATAACCACCACTCGGTGGCTCCAATTCGCAAAAAGGGGAAATAAATAATGCGGAATTTCGTCCTAGGAATGGCGATGGCCTCTACGGCCCTTGCGTCGCCTGCCCTCGCACGAGATAATTCGTGGTACATCGGCGCCGAATTCGGCCCGATGATCGCTGAAGATCTCGACCTCAATCTCAACGATGAAGACGGCGCAACGCTTGATACGCTCAGCGTCGACCTCGAAACCGGCTATGACGGTGGCGGCTATGTGGGCTACGACTTCGGCGCTTTCCGCCTGGAAGCAGAAGTCAGCTATCGTGACGCCAATCTAGATACTGTCGATGTTGGCACGACCGGCTTGGCAGTCGGTTCGGGTTTGAACGCTACGGCTGGTGAGTCATTCGGCACCGGCAGCGTCAACTCGCTCAGCTTCATGCTGAACGGCCTGTTTGACTTCGGTCCCGACGACGGCCTCCAGCTCTACGCCGGTGGTGGTATCGGTGTTGCTCGTACGAGCGTCGAAACCCGCATCTTCGACACGGGCAGCCCGTCGATTGATGACTCGAGCAGCGATATCGCATGGCAGCTTCTCGCTGGCATCAACGCTCCGCTGACCGACAATGTCGACGTTGGCCTGCGTTATCGCATGTTCACCGCTGAAGACGTACAGGTTGTCGATCTCGGCGGCCGTGAACTCGACGGCAAGCTGCGTACGCACTCGCTGATGGGCACGCTCACCTACAACTTTGGTGCGCCTACCCCTCCGCCGCCGCCGCCGCCCCCGCCGCCGCCGCCTCCTCCGCCCCCGCCGCCTCCGCCGCCTCCGCCTCCGCCGCCGGCTCCGGTCTGCCAGCAGGGCCCGTACATCGTCTTCTTCAACTGGGACGAGTCGGACATCACTCCGGAAGCGGCAACGATCCTCGACAACGCAGTTTCGGCTTACGCCAACTGCGGCATGGCTTCGGTCATGCTGGCGGGTCACACCGACACGTCGGGTTCGGCACAGTACAACATGGGTCTGGCTGAGCGTCGCAACTCGTCGGTCCGTGATTACCTGAGCGCACGCGGCATTCCCGATGGTCGCATCAGCAGCGAAGCCTTCGGCGAATCGCAGCTGCGCGTTCCGACCGCCGACGGCGTTCGCGAACTCCAGAACCGTCGTGTGGAAGTCACCTACGGTCCGGGTTCGGGCATGTAATTTCACTCACCGAGTGAAAACAGGATTAGGGGCCGGAGCAATCCGGCCCCTTTTTCGTTGGTGCCTTGTAATCCAAACCAACAGGGGACCCTAACGATGAAGTACGCAAAAGCACTCGTCGCGATTTCCGCAGCACTCCAGCTTGGGGCGTGCTCAACTTACGGCAACCTCCCTACCGAGCGCGTCGGTAGCGCCACCCTCGCTTTCGCCAACGGGCTGCCTGCCGGAACCGTACAGCTTCTTTCGGACGGTAGCACCGTCACGATGGGAGTAGCAGTTACCGGCTTAGAGCCTGGGCCTCATGGCTTCCATCTGCACACTACCGGCAAGTGCGAAAGCCCCGGCTTCCAAAGCGCAGGAGGCCATCTCAATCCTGCGGGCCGCGAACACGGTAGTGAAAATCCTGCCGGCAAACATCTGGGTGATCTCGCGAACCTAGTCGCCAACGAGTCAGGTCGCGCAACCGCCCAGTACGACCTCTCCGGTTCCGCCGATGACATACTCGGCGATATATTCGACGCAGACGGAACCGCGGTCATGATCCACGCCGGACCGGACGATTATCGCAGCGATCCGGCAGGCGATGCCGGCTCTCGCATCGCCTGCGGCGTACTCAAAGCCGCAAGCTAACCAAGCTTTCAGACTGGCTCGCCAGCTGCACGGGCGCGCTCCAGCACGGATTCGCCCGCAGCTGGTACCAGTTTGAGAGCGGCAAGTAGCAGGACGAAGCCGAAGGGTGCAGCCACAAGGGTTGTCAGCATCCCGGTGCTCAGGCCCCCGGGGCTGACAGCGGAAACATACCCCGCAAGGAACGGTCCGATTCCCAGACCGATCAGGGTGGTCGACAGGAAGAAAATTGCCGTCGCCATTCCGCGCATCCGCGGTAGCACCAGCGCCTGGCTGCTGGCCGCAGCCGCACCAAGCGCCGAAGCTCCGGTCATTTGCGCAATGAAGCTCGCGACATAGAATACCGTAAGGCTGTCGGTCGTGTAGGCGACTACGATTGGCGGAAGCGACGCCAGCAGCCCGAACAAGATGACCATTACGCGACCGTTCTGGAACTTTTCGAGCAAATAATCCGCCATACGACCGCCCAGGATCACCCCGAGGAATCCGGCGACGGCCGAGGGCGCTCCCAGAAACCAGCCGAGGTCTGTCTTGGCCGCTCCAAGGACACGCTCTGCATAGGGCGCCCCCCAATAGGACGCAGCATAGGCCATGAAGGCCACCGTGCCATATCCAAGGACAACACTAAGGAACGCTGGCGAACCCCAGGTCAGTCGGAAAGTTGGCAGGTCACGGGTGTATAGAGCAGTCGCCCAGCTGAAGACGGCGTAATAGCCGACACCCAGGAAAAGCCATTGATCACTGACCGGCACGCCCGCTGCGGTCAGCCCAACAGCTTCGGAAAGATATGCCGAGGCCCCTGGCGTGATCGACGTGAGGAAAATCGCGGTCGCGGCGAAGGCTGCAAGCCCCGCAACATTGATGGCGAAGGCTCCGATGCCGCGCTGAAACGCTCCGATGAGGGTAAAAGGCGGGATGACCTGAAACAGCTCCTGGAAAAAGCCGCGAAATGGACGCGGATTCTCCGGGGTGGGCAGTCCATCGATCTCTCCGCGCACCGGCTCGCGCAGGGTCAGTACCCAAAGCGCAAGCAGCAGGCCGGGAATTCCGACCGACAGGAACGCCGCCTGCCAACCGACCAGGCCGAGCGGTCCACCATCGGGATAGGCCTCGTTCCAGTTCTCGACGACAAGGCCGCCAATCAGCAGCGAGATGCCGCCACCGATGTAGAGGCCGCTCGAATAGATCGCGAGCGCAGTCGCGCGCAGTCGCGCCGGAAACCAATCCGAAATCAAGGAATACGCCGAAGGACTTGCAGTCGCCTCGCCGACGCCCACGCCCACGCGCGCAGCTGTGAGCGCGCCCGCGTTCTTGGCGAAACCCGACAGCGCAGTCATCGTCGACCACAATGCCAGACCGATCGCCATCAGCCGGATGCGCTTCCAGCTATCGGCCAATTTGCCGAGGGGGATGCCGAAGAGCGCGTAAAAGACTGCGAAGGCAGTACCGTAGAGAAAGCCGAGGTAGTCGTCTTCGACCCCGAGATCGGCCTTGATGTCGTTAGCAAGGATCGAGAGGATCTGGCGGTCGATGAAATTGAGGACGTAGACGAGGACGAGGACGCCCAGCGCATACCAGCTATATGGCGGGACTTTGGCATCTGATTGAGGCGACGCTTCGATTGGTGTCTCGCTTGTCACGTCGCTCTGGCTCAAAATCCTACTCCCTCAAATCAGGCGCTCCTGGCGCGTAAACTGTCGTATCGACTAGCCCCGCTTCGTCAAAGCCCTTTCGACGAAGTCGGCAGGAATCGCATGCGCCGCAGGCGGTACCTTCTGCCGTCGGATCGTAACAGGACCAGCTCCATGACGGATCGAGATCAAGGCGGTAGCATTCGCGCGCAATGTCGGCCTTGCTCATGTGCTGGAGCGGCGCGTGAATCGAGAACGGCTCTCCCTCGACGCCCTGTTTGGTCCCCAGCCGCGCGGTTTCGGCAAAGCTGGCGATAAATTCAGGTCGGCAGTCGGGGTAACCGGAATAGTCGAGTGCATTGACGCCGATGAAGATATCCCGCGAGTGCACGCTTTCCGCAAAGGCCGTCGTGAGTGCGAGAAAAACGAGATTTCGCGCAGGAACGTATGTGACCGGGATATCGTCACCTACGCCCTCCTTCGGCACGTCGATATCATCGGTCAACGCCGAGCCACCGAACCTGCGTAGGTCGAGAGGCAGTTCGACATGCCGCGACACATCGAGAAGCCGCGCGATGTTTCTCGCTGACTCAAGCTCGCGGATATGACGCTGGCCGTAATCGATTGTCAGGGCGTGGACCGCATATCCCGCTTCTCGCGCGAGAGCTGCGCTGACCATCGAGTCCAAACCGCCCGACAGCAAGACGACTGCCGGCGGCGAATCCGCTGTATTCACTTTGCTCATGGAATGGCAGCTAGTGCCTTCACCCTTCGCGGGCAATGCTCACCGGCAAGAACCGATGCGGCGCGCCTCGGCAGAGAACTGGAAGGGACGTCCGCCGACAATTCCCTGGCTGTCGATCTGTACCAGCGCAGGGCCTTCTTTCCGCACATTGGTTCGGCCATAGCCGTCGCCAGGGCAGGTATACTGGACGGTCACTTCATTGCGGCCGTCTTCGACCACAAAGCGATTGCATCCGTTGGCCGTGTGGCGCAGCTGGATCAGTTCACGACCGGAACGCACACAGACCTTGCGCGCCGGAGACCCGTCGCGAAAACGAAGCTGCCATTCTCCCTTTTCGAGCGAATCGAGCATGGCGAGAGAAGACTGGGCAAGTGTCGGCGACGCGACGGTTCCCACGCATAGCAGTGCCAATGCGCCTCCGATCACGCCAAGTTTCTGTTTTCCGGTCACTTTTACCAAATACCTCGATCTACGTGCCTGATATCTCGTATCTAGGGCAAGATAATGAATATTCTGCGCTGAACCGCTGCAGAACGACCTAGTTCCCGTTCTCGCCAGACGCCTACAATAACAGGCTAGGCCTCGATCGGGAACTGGCGCGAACAGAACGCGCAATCGACTTTGATTATTCCGTCCTCATCACGCATTTCGGCCCGTTCGGATTCTGCAAACTTCGCAAGCACGCTTTCGTAGTGTTCGATCGAACACCTGCAGCCCTTCTCGATTGTATGGCCGCTGCTAATCCTGATCTCGTCTTCCTCATGAAAAAGGCGCCAGACGATTGCTTCGAGCGACAGGTCCGTGTCGAGCAATTCTTCGTGTCGCAGGGAACCCGCGAGGATCGAGACGTGCTCCCATTCAGGATGGTCGAGCCTCGCGTGAAGACGCTCGCGCCCTTCCTCTCCGTCAGGCAAATGCTGAACCAGCATTCCCGCAGCCAGGCACTTTCCCCCGGTTGCGCGAACTGCGGTACGGATCAGGGTCGGGACCTGTTCGGATTGGAAGAAATACGCTTCGCACGCTTCGGCGAGGGAATCGCCCTCCAGTGGCACGATACCCTGATAACGGCCACGTCCACCGGTCATATCAAAAGTGATGGCGAGGTACCCTTTGCCGAACAGCGCAAAGAGCGACGGGTTAGCGCCAAGTTCGACGAGCCTTTCCTCGTCGAAATCGACATATCCGCGTAGCGCCCCGTCCTTATAATCGCATACGAGCAAATTGATGGCACCGGCTTCGGTCTGAGCCTGCATCGTGACTTGTGAGCCCTCGCCCTTCAGCAGCCCGCCCATTAGAGACGTCAGCACGAGCGCCTCGGCAAGCAAGTGCGTTATCGGCGCGGGGTAATCGTGCGCCGAGAGAATTTCGTCGAGGGCAGTATCCAGCCGCACGATGCGACCGCGAGCATCCCGCGTCGGGATGGCGAATGATAGGGTCTTTCCGGCGAAAGTTTCGTCCAGGGCGGGCTGATTATCGGTCATTCGGCGCAATATGGTGCGGCGCACCCGAATTTACAGACCCCAAGGCCTAACCGAGCAAGCCGTGACACCAGAGCAGAATGGATTTCTGCGCGTGAATGCGGTTTTCGGCCTCGTCGAAGACGACCGACTGGGCACCTTCGAAAACTGCTTCGCTCACTTCTTCGCCGACATGGGCGGGCAGGCAGTGCAGGAATTTCGCATCCGCTTTTGCCAGCGCCATCAAGTCTTCGTCGACCTGGAAAGGCGCCATCGCTGCAAGCTTGGCTTCAGCGTGGTCCTGCCCCATCGAAACCCATGTATCCGTCACGACCACATCCGCGCCGCGCGCCGCTTCGACGGCATCGTTGGTCAGCGTCACTTCGCAACCGGCGGACCGCGCCATATCGACGAATTCGGCGTCCGGCTCATAGCCACCGGGGGTTCCTACGCGAACGTTGAACTTGAACAGCGCGGCTGCCTCCAGAATGGAATGCAGCACATTGTTGCCATCCCCTAGCCACGCAAGCTCAAGGCCGGGCAACGCCTTGCCATGCTCGACCAGTGTCAGAAGATCGGCCACGATCTGACAGGGGTGAGAGCGGTCCGTGAGGCCGTTTATCACCGGCACGCTGGCGTGACGGGCGAGCTCTTGTGCCTTGGCATGGTCGTCTGTGCGGATCATGATCGCATCGACCATCCGGCTGAGTACGCGGGCGGTGTCGGCGATGCTCTCACCGCGGCCAAGCTGGCTGGTGCCAGCATCGAGGATCAGGCTGGTGCCACCGAGTTGGCGCATCGCCATGTCGAAGCTCACGCGGGTACGCGTCGAGTTCTTCTCGAAGATCATTCCAAGGACCAGACCGGCAAGCGGCAGGTCCGCGTCAGGCTTGCCTTTCGGCCAGTCCGTGCGTGCCGCCTTCCGGTCCTGCGCGTCGGCGAGCATGGCGGCGATAGCATCCCCACCCGCATCCGACAGGTCGAGAAAATGCTTCACTGCCGCCCTCCTCAGCTTTCCGGATCGAAGCTTGCCGCGCCGGCGGAAAGCTTGTCGAGGAATTCGTCGAACTCTGCATCGCCTGCCACCAACGGGGGCAGGACGCGCAGCGTCTGATCACCTGCAGCCACGCACAGCAGCTGGTGGTTGTCGCGCAGGTGGACGAAGAACGGCCGGCTTTCCACCTTCATGCGGATACCCAGCATCAGTCCCTTGCCGCGGACGAGATCGAAGAGGTCGGGATAATTCCCGATGAACTGTTCGAGGCGGCTGCGCAGGCGCTCGCCCTTTTCGGTGACTTCCGCGAGGAACTCGTCATTCGCGACAGCGTCCATCACGGCCATGCCTGCGGCCATCGCCAAGGGATTGCCGCCATAGGTGGATCCGTGCGTGCCGAAGCCCATTCCGCGCGCAGCCTTTTCGGTCGCGAGGCAGGCGCCGAGCGGGAAGCCGCCGCCGATGCCCTTGGCGCTGGCCATCACATCGGGTTCGACGCCGTAGTGTTCGTACGCATAGAGCTTGCCGGTTCGGGCGACGCCGCACTGCACTTCGTCGAATACGAGCATGAGATCGTGCTCGTCGCACATGGCCTTGAGACCGTGGATGAATTCATCCGACGCCGGACGGATCCCGCCTTCGCCCTGGATGGGTTCGACGAGGAAGCCCGCCGTCTTGTCGCTGACCAGCGCCTTGGCGCTCTCCAGATTGTCGAACTCGGCATACTGGAAGCCTGCGAGCAAGGGGTGGAAGCCCTTGTGCATCTTTTCCTGATTGGAGGCGCTGATGGTCGCCATCGTGCGGCCATGGAAGGCGTTGGTGAAGGTGATAAGTTCGGTACGGTTGGAATCGCCGTCTTCGTGCTGGTGGTAAGCGCGCGCGGTCTTGATTGCAGTCTCGACCGCCTCAGCGCCGGAGTTCGTGAAGAAGACGGTGTCTGCGAAAGTTTTGTCGACCAGCCGCTGGGCAAGCTCTTCGCCCTGCGGACTGCCGTAAAGGTTCGACACGTGCATCAGCTTTTCGGCTTGGCGCTGGATCGCACCAATCAGGCCCTTGTGGCTGTGGCCGAGCAGGTTGACGGCAATACCGCTGGCGAAGTCGAGATAGCGCGTGCCATCTTCGTCGATCAGGTGGCAGTGGTCACCTTCAACGGGGCGTACGCCGCAACGCGGGTAGACGGGCATCAACGGGGTAATCGACATCGGACCTCCGGTATTCACGAAAAGCGAAACGACAAATGGCGGCCCCGAACGGGAACCGCCATCTGCGTAATGATCGACGATCTATTGCTTCTGTATCGCCGGGTCAAACCGGCGCTACGGAAACCGGCGGAAATTATTCCGCAGGAACGAGATTGACCGCCGAGTACTTGCCGCGGCGATCGACTTCGAGGTCAAACTCGTAGCGTTCTCCCTCGTTGATGGCCGAAAGGCCCGAACGCTCGACGGCACTGATGTGCACGAATGCGTCGGGCTGGCCGTCGTCGCGGGTGAGGAAGCCGAAGCCCTTCATGGAATTGAAGAACTTGACGGTTCCGCTCGCCTTTTCGCCGGTCAGTTCGCGACGCGGAGTTTCAGCGCGCGTTTCGACGGCAATGACATCGCCGACGACCTGCAGGTCCTGCGCCGACACCTTGCCGCCGCGGTCCACGAGGTTGAATTCCAGTTCCTGTCCCTCCGCGAGGCCTTCGAGGCCAGCACGTTCGACAGCACTGATGTGAACGAAGATGTCTTCGCCGCCGGTGTCCTGCTGGATGAACCCGAAGCCCTTTTGCGTATTGAAGAACTTCACCTTGCCCTTGCCGGTGCCGACAACCTGGGCAGGCATGCGGTTACCACCGCCGCCGCCAGCGCCGCCGCCGCGTGGTCCGCCGCCGAAGCCGCCACCGCCGCCGCCGCCGCGATTGCCGCCGCCGAAGCGGTCACCGCCGCCACCGCCGCCGCCACCGCCGAAACGATCGTTGCCGCCGCCAAAGCGGTCACCACCGCCACCGAAGCCGCCGCCCTGCGATTCGAAACCACCGCCCGGACCACCGAACGGATCGTAACTGTCTTCCCCGAAACCGTCCCGCTTGTCCCGACCGCGACGGCGCCCTCTATCGTAACCCATAACCCTGCAAATACCTTGTCGTTCAGCTCGAAACTCACTGCGACGGCGCGGGAGCTGAAACGCGCCGGACGCGGGCAGGCACGAGCGTGAAGCGCGAGACCTACCCCTCAAACCATTACGCATAGCGCGAAACCGCGCGTCAAGCGAATGATTTAGCATTTACACCAAGTGTCGCGAGCAATTGTGACATTTTCGCATGAGATTGCGCAGGTTTCTTCTCTTGCAAGCACCATCGTGTTTCGGCATCGGATCGACATGGAAATTCTGCAGCTTCTCAGCGACCCGGCAGCCTGGCTCGCGCTGCTCACTCTGATTGCCCTCGAGGTCGTCCTTGGGATCGACAATCTCATCTTTATCGCGATCCTTTCCAACAAGCTCCCGGAACACCAGCAACAGCGCGCCCGGCGTATCGGCCTGGCGCTGGCGCTGATCATGAGAATTGGCATGCTGTTGCTGATCGGCTGGCTCGTCACCTTGCAGACTCCACTGTTCGATCTCGGGATCGTGGGCCCTCCTGTCGAGGGAACCAACAAAGCCAGCTTCGAAACGGCCTTCTCCGGGCGCGACCTGATTTTGCTCGCAGGCGGCCTCTTCCTGCTGTGGAAAGCTACGAAGGAAATCCATCACTCGATGGAGCCAGAAGACGATTCGGGCGATCTGCTGGACAAGACGCCGGGAATCGCTTCGGCTGCCACCGCCACTTTCGGTGCGGTGATTGCGCAGATCGTCGCCATCGACCTCGTTTTCTCGGTCGATTCGATCCTCACAGCAGTTGGTATGACGGATGACATACCGATCATGGTGACCGCCGTCGTGATCACCGTCGGCATCATGATGGTCGCGGCGGACCCGCTTGCAAAGTTCATCGAGAAGAACCCGACCCTGGTCATGCTGGCCCTCGCATTCCTCGTCATGATCGGCCTCGTGCTGATCGCTGACGGCTTCGGTTTCCATGTTCCGAAGGGCTACATCTACGCAGCCATGGGCTTTTCCGTCGGGGTCGAAATCCTCAACATCGTCCAGCGCCAACGCCGGGCGAAAATCGCTGCCCTCGCCAAGGAAGATGCCGCATGAGCGAGTTTCGCAAGATCACCGACGATTTCTATGTCAGCCCCCAGATCGATCCGGCGCAAGTGGCCGACGCCAAGGTGCAGGGCTTCTCGCTGATCGTAAACAATCGTCCCGATGGCGAAGAAGCGGACCAGCCGGAAGGCGCGGCGATCGAATCTGCCGCGCGCGAAGCCGGCCTCGACTATGTCGCTATCCCGGTAGGCTCGGCGGGCTTCAGCCAGCCGCAAGTCGAAGCGCTGCGCGATGCGCTGAGCAAGACCGACGGCAAGGTGCTGGGCTTTTGCCGCTCGGGCACACGATCGACCTTCCTGTGGTCGCTGGCACAGGCGGCAAGCGGCGCAGACCCCGACACCATTGCCGCGGCTGCACGCAGCGGCGGCTACGATATCTCGCCCATTCGTCCGGCCATGGATGCGCTCTCCGCTAACGCCCGCGGCTGATTACTGGCGGTAGTCGAGCGGAGGATCGCGGTCTCCCAGCAGCGAGACATATTCGTAGTCTTCGCCCCGGGCAGCGTCGAATTCCGCGCGCGCCGCCTTTCGCATTTCCTGATTGGTGAAAAGCTCGGCTGCCATCAGGGTAAGTGCCTTGGCGGCCAGCTGTGCACCCTTGTGGCCGATCGAATGTCCGCTTGCCGCCACTGCCTGCCAGCTGTGCGCGCTGGTGCCCGGCACCCAGGTCGCCGTCCGAACACCGACGGTCGGGGTCGCCCAGGACACGTCGCCGACGTCGGTAGATCCATAACCCAGCGTCTTGGCATAGGGCTGGACCTTGGCCGCTTCTTCGAGCGGTTCAGCATTCTCCCCGAAGCTCTTCGAGATTTCCTCGGCCCACGCACGCTCTTCCGCAGTGTACTCGATCCCGCCGAGGCTACGCAGCTTGCGATCCATCGCACGAGCGAGCGTTTCGTTGACGAGCAACGGATTGTTGCCATGGATCACTTCCCACTCGACCTCTGTGCCGGTGCCCATGGCAGCGCCTTTTGCCGTCGCTTCCAGGCGCGTCCATAGTGCCTGCACCTCTGCGGCGTCAGAATGGCGCACGTAGTAGAAGACTTCGGCAAAGTCGGGGATCACATTGGGGGCCGATCCACCCTCGGTGATGACGTAGTGGATGCGCGTGTCCATGCTGGTGTGCTCGCGCATCATGTTGACCATCATGTTCATGGCTTCGACCCCGTCCAGCGCACTGCGTCCGCGTTCGGGGGCACCGGCTGCATGGGCTGAGATCCCGCGGAACCTGAACTTGGCGGACCGGTTGGCGAGGCTGGTCCGGGCCGCAGCGCTGTTTTCGTCGGCCGCGTGCCAGTGCAGTGCGACGTCGACATCGTCGAACAGCCCGGCGCGGGTCATGTAGACCTTGCCCGATCCACCCTCTTCGGCCGGCGTGCCATAAAGGCGGATACGCCCCGGCGTTCCTGTCTTTTCGAGCCAGCGCTTCACCGCGATCGCAGCCGTCAGCGAGCCGCCTGCAAACAGGTTGTGCCCACAGGCGTGACCGGCACCGTGTTCCGACTGTTGACGCGTGGGCGCAGCGGTCTGGCTGATACCGGGCAAGGCATCGTATTCGGCGAGGATAGCGATGATCGGCCCGCCCTCGCCCCATTCGGCGAGGAACGCGGTTGGAATGTCCGCAATGCCTGCCTCGACCTTGAATCCCTCGCTTTGCAGTTCGTCCTGCAACAGGCCGCTAGACCGGTTCTCGAGAAAACCGAGTTCCGCCCAGTCCCAGATCTGCTGCGATACGCGCGCAGTCCGATCGCCTTGCGCTTCGACCTCCGCCACCGGATCCGCAGTTTGTGCAGCAAGTGGCATGGAAAGGCAGGCGGCGACCAGAGGTATCAGGGCCAGTTTTTTCATTGTGCATCTCTCCGTTTGGCCAAGCTTGCCGCAAAGCGAAGCGCGTGCCAATCGGTATCGCAATGGACATCCCACCCGCCCTTCTCCAGTTTCTCGGATCGCTGGTCGCCATCCTTGCGCTCGCAGGCCTGGCCTTCGCCTTGCGGCTGGGGCCGCCTCCGCGCCTCCAGAATGAGCAAGCGGCACGCACGGCGGCGGACGAAGCGGTCAGCGGTTTCCAACCAGTCGCGATCGCTCTCGACCGGGACGGTGCTGGCGCACTCATGCGCGATACGGAAGGACGCATCCTCCTGCTCCGGCAGCACGGGAGTCATTTCGCAGGACGTTTGCTGACAAACGCTGCGGTAGTCACCCGCGACGGCGACGCCCTACTGATCGACACGGCAGAGAAACGGTATGGCGCGGCGCGCCTTCAGGTCCCCGATCCTTCAGCTTGGATGCAGGCGATCGAGGCGATACAGTAGCGCAGAGCCATGCCCGATTTTTCACCCACCGAACTCGCCGTCCCCGGCTTTGTCGCCCTCGTCCTGATCGAGATGATCTGGGCCTGGCGCAAGCGACCCGAAAGCTACGAGCCGAAGGATACGCTCACCAGCCTTGCCTTCGGCCTTGGCAGCACGGTCGCAGGACTGCTTTTCGGGGGCCTGTTTTTCGCCCTGTTCCAGTGGGTCTGGCAGTTCCGCCTGTTCGACATCGAATGGAGCTGGTGGGCCTTTGCGCTGTGCTTCGTGCTCGACGACCTCAAATATTACTGGGTTCATCGCTTCGGCCACCGGGTCAGGTGGTTCTGGGCGAGCCATGTGAACCACCATTCGAGCCAGCATTACAACCTCTCCACCGCGCTCCGCCAGACCTGGACCGGATTCCTGACGCTGGGTTTCGCTTTCGCGCTGCCGCTGGTGCTGATCGGCTTCCACCCCGGCATGATCGCGCTCGCGGGAGGGTTCAACCTCATCTACCAGTTCTGGATCCACACCGAGGCGATCGACAAGATGCCCCGCTGGTTCGAGGCGGTGATGAACACGCCCAGCCACCACCGCGTCCACCACGCCACCAACCCGCGCTATCTCGACCGCAACTATGCCGGTGTCTTCATTGTATGGGACAAGATGTTCGGGACCTTCGAGCCGGAGGTGAAGGATGAGAAAATTCGCTACGGGATCGTCAAGCAGCTCGGCAGTTTCAACCTGCTGTGGGCAGTGTTCCATGAATGGATCGGCATAGCGCAGGACATGTGGCGCGCGCCTTGGGGCAGCAAGCTCGGCTATCTGTTGCGCGAGCCCGGCTGGACGCATGACGGCAGCCGCGAGACGAGCGACCAGATCCGCGCCGCATGGCTCGAACGGCAGGGGACGGCACCAAAACAGGTTTCAAGTGAAAACCCGATTGCAGGCGACGCCGAGGCTGCCTAACCTCTCGAATCGAGAGGAGTTATCATGGATGAATTCGATGTAGTCGTTGTCGGTGGCGGCAGCGGGGGCAGTGCAGTTGCGGGGCGGCTGGCAGAAGCGGGCAAGCGCGTCTGCCTGCTCGAGGCAGGCCCGCGCAACAATGGCATGCTGATCCGCACGCCGGGCTTCATGCCCTTCCTGCGCAACGCATCGAACTACCGCTATGACACGGTCCCGCAGAAGGGCCTCAACGGGCGCATCGGATACCAGCCCCGCGGGAGAGGCTTGGGCGGATCATCGGCCATCAACGCGATGGTCTACATCCGCGGCAATTCCTTCGATTACGACCAGTGGGCAAGCCTCGGCTGTACCGGCTGGTCCTATGACGATGTGCTGCCTTATTTCAAACGGGCCGAACACAATGTGCGCGGCGAAAACGAATTCCATGGCGACGACGGCCCTCTTTGGGTGAGCGACCAGAAATGGCCGAACCCGGGCAGCCTCGCCTTTGTGGAAGCCGCTGCGCAGTTGCAGCTGCCGCGCAATGCCGATTTCAACGGCGCGAAGCAGGAAGGCTTCGGCCTCTACCAGGTTACCCAGAAAGATGGTGAGCGCTGGTCAGCGGCCCGCGCCTATGTCGAACCCAAGAGGGGATCGAAAAACCTCGACATCAGGATCGGGGTAACGGTGCAGAAGCTGGAAATCGCGGAAGGCCGCGTGACCGGCGTGACCTATTCGGCAGGCAAGCGCAGCCGCACCGTTACCGCCAGAGGCGGGGTCGTGCTTTGTGCAGGCGCTTTCAATTCGCCGCAGGTCCTGATGCTGTCCGGGATCGGTCCGGGCGAACACCTGAAGGAACACGGCATCGACGTCGTCATCGACAAGCCCGCCGTCGGGTCAGACCTGCAGGATCACATCGACTATGTTTCCAGCTGGGAAACCGAGAGCAAGGACTTCATCGGCAGCAGCCTCGCGGGCACGGCCCGAATGGCCAAGGCCATCATCGAGCATCGGCGCAAGCGGACCGGGATCATGACCACGCCCTATGCCGAGGCAGGCGGCTTCTGGAAGGTCATGGACGATGCCCCCGCCCCCGATATCCAGTGGCACTTCGTGCCGGCAATGCTGGAAGATCACGGCCGCGAGAACGTGAAGGGTCACGGGTTCTCGCTCCATGCCTGTGTGCTGCGGCCCGAAAGCCGCGGGACGGTGAGGCTAGCCAGCCGCGAGGCGAGCGACGCCCCGGTTATCGATCCGAACTTCCTCGACGACGATCGCGACATCGAGGTGCTGCGCAAGGGTGTACGGCTGTCGCACCGCATTGCGGAATCGCCTAGCCTTGCGAAATACGATCCGCAGGACCGCTATCCCATCGATCTCGACGATGACGCCCAGCTCGACGAGCTGATCCGCAGCCGTGCCGACACGGTCTACCATCCGGTCGGAACCTGCCGCATGGGTGCGGACGAGAGCGATGTCGTCGATCCGACGCTCAAGGCGCGCGGGGTCGATGGGCTATGGATCGCCGATGCATCGATCATGCCGCGCCTCGTCAGCGGCAACACCAATGCGCCAAGCATCATGATCGGCGAACGGTGCGCCGATTTCGTGAAGGCGGAACTGGCCGCTTAGCGCGCGAGCCGTTTCGTCATCGTGGCAAGGGGGACGGGCACCGCGCCATTGGTGTCCTCCCACTCGCTTTCCACCCGGTAGCCGCAGCGCTCGTAGAACGGCTTGCCGGCCATGGTGGCCGCCATCTCGATTTCGGTGAAGCCTTCCTTCGCAGCAGCGGCTTCGGCTGTCTTCAGGATGAGGCGCCCTATACCTTTCTTGGTGTGATCGGGGTGGGTGTACATTGCCCTGATACGGGCGCGCTCAGTGGCGGGATCGAGGAGGCGCGGATCGCGTCCCGCCGAATGATTGCCGCCGTATAGCGTAGCCCGGCGTGACCATCCCCCGCACCCGACGACGATGCCGTCCTCGACGACACAGAAATAGGTCCCGTCTTCGATCAGCAAGCGGTCCAGGCCCATTCCGGCCTTCGACGCCTCGATCTGCTCCTCTGTCAGATATCCGACCTGCAATCGCTCGATCGCGAGGTCCATGAGCTTGCGGATGTCCTCTTCGTCTTGATCGGTCGCAATTCTGATTTCGAGCATCATCAGGTCCTCAAACAAAAAGGGGCGACCATCCAGGCCGCCCCTTTCAATCGATGTATCTACCCGTGGCTTACCACTGGAATCGGGCGCGCAGGTAATAGCTGCCGCCGTTGAAGCCGAAGGGCGAACGTTCGCCGTACTTCGCGCCCACGATGCCCGAATAGGGGTTCAGCGTCGGGTAGTTGTCGAACATATTCTGCGCACCGACTGCCAGTTCGAGGCCGTCGATCACTTCGTAGCCAAGTTCCGCATCGAAGGTCAGCTCTGCCGATGCATCGATCGGCAGGGTCGAATCCTCGAGGTGGGCTTCGTAGTAGCTACCGAAGTAGTTGGCGCGCAGGAGCCCGCGGAAACGGCCCTGTTCATGCGTGACGTTCAGGAAGCCCTTCCACTTGGGCAGGCTTTCTTCCAGCTGGCGAACGCGGGTGGCAGAGATGGTCTGGCCAACATCGGTCACTTCCGTTTCGGTGTAGTTGATCGCCAGCGTGGCGCGCGTGGTGCCACCTTCGATCGGGTAGAACCTTGCGTTCGCCACGAAGTCGAGACCCTGCGTGCGGGTGTCGAAGTCGTTGTTGAAGAAGGTGAAGGCCACGAGGTCTTCGAACCCGGTGAAGTTGTTGCGGTCGATCACCCCTGCGGCATCGAGCTGCGTGAGCAATTCTGCCGGAGCCGGCGTGAAGGTCGCGGTGCAATTGTTCGCAACGCCTTCACGATCGGCGAGATAGCAGAGCGCTGCCGGGAAATCGATCGTCGACGAACGCGAGATGCGATCCTTCAGCTTGATGTTGAAGTAATCGAGCGTGACCGAGAAATCGCCCAGGTCGCCAGCGACACCGAGGGTGAAGCTGTCGGCTTTTTCGGGCCCGAGCGTCGGACGGTCGAGGCCGAGGCCGCCGTTGGCGACGCTATCCGCGATGTAGTCCGAAGCGATCAGGCCGGCGGGGCTGAACAGCGGGAAGGTGCCTTCGTCCTGCAGTTCGCCATTGGAGAACTGCGTGGTGACGTTGATCACGTTCGCCTGGCCTGCGGTAGGGACGTGGAAGCCGGTCGAATAGGTACCGCGAAGGCGCCATGCATCCGACAGCTTGAACAGGCCGCCCAATTTCCAGGTCACGGTATCGCCGAAGCTCTTGGTGTCTTCGTAGCGGACCGCACCCTGCAGGGTGAGCGCGTCGATCAGGTCGGCTTCGATATCGATGTAAGCCGCCTTGTTGTCTTCCTTGCTCGTACCGGCCGAATTGGTGGCGAAACCGGGGAAGCCGTTCGAACTGGTCGAGAAACCCTGTCCGGTCGGGTAGGCGGTGCTCGGCTGCGCAAGCGGGCCGAGCTCGAAGGACGCCGGATCACCTGCGGTGATGCCGAATTCCTCGTCGCGATATTCGGCGCCGGCCGCGATGTAAACGCTGCCTTCACCCACGGCGAGATTGTAGCCGAGGTCGAGATTGACCACGTTCTCGGTCTGCGAATAGCCGCCCGGGTTGAAGTCGGTCGGGGTGTTCGGGCCAAGCGACGCGTTGACCGTGTTGCGGATCGAGAAGCTCGATTTGTTGCGACCGTGGCGATAGCTGAGGTCGAAATCGAGCGCGTTGAACAGCTGTCCGCGAATGCCGACGGCTGCCGAGTAATCCTTGATGTCGCCGCCGAAACGCGGGGTGAAGCCGCCCGGGAACAACTCGACGAACGAGAAGCAGTTCGCGTCCGCGCTCACCTGCGCCAGGATGGTCGGATCGGGGATCAGTCCGCCTTGGGTGAGCGGAATACCGGCGGGGCAATCGCCCGCAGTATCGAGCGAAAGGTCGCCCACCAGCACCGAAGCGACACCGCCGTCTGCCTCGGCAAGCGGGGCACCGGTAGCCGGATCGACGAACGGTCCTGCATAGACGCCGCCACGGTTGGTCGGGTTACGGAAGAAGAAGCCGCCATCGACATTGCGCTCGGCGTAGTTGCCGAAAGCGTAGAGCTCGATCGCGGGCGAGAGTTCGAGGCCGAAGTTGGCGAAGAACTTCATGTCGTCGTTGACGTTCGGCTGGCCCCAGATCTGGGCGGGGTCGGCGACGGCGGTGTTGCCTGCAGCGATCAGTGCGGCTGCGTCGTCGCGCTGGACCGAACGGACGGTCGCATCGGATTCGCCATACTCCGCCGACAGGTTGAGGAAGCCAGCTGCCGTTACCGGAATGCCGACATTGGCTGCGATGGTGTACTTGTCGCCGTCGCCTTCATAAGTCTCGCCCCATTGTGCGGACACGGATCCGCCGTCGGGGCTGTCCTTCAGGATGAAGTTGAGAACGCCGGCGATGGCGTCCGATCCGTATTGCGAGGATGCACCGTCGCGCAGCACTTCGAGCTGCTTGATCGCAATGGACGGAATGACTGAAATATCGGGGCCCTGCGAACCGTCGGAAATACCACCGCCGAGAAAGGCGATGACCGCAGCACGGTGCTGGCGCTTGCCGTTGACGAGGACCAGCGTGTTATCGGGCGAAAGCCCGCGCAGGTTGGCGGGGCGCACCAGCGTGGCAGCGTCCGAAATTGGCTGCGTGCCCACGTTGAACGAAGGGACGGAAACGCGAAGAACATTGCCGATATCGCTATCGGCCTGGTTGCTCAGCTCGGCAGCGGAAACGATATCGACCGGTGCGACGGTGTCTGCAGCCGAGCGGTCGGCCTGGCGGGTACCGGTCACGATGATGGCGCGATCGGCCTGTTCGGCTGCGACCGCGTCGGTCTCGATCCGTGTCTGAGAATCCTGCGCCATTGCAGGCGCGGAAGCGACAAGCGCTGCTGCACTGCACAGAAGCGCCGCACGCGTCGCAAGAACACTGTTCTGATTATTAGTCATTACTCTCTCCTCCCGAGAACAAAGCCCAGTGATTGAATCTGACGCTTCGGGAGGCGCTTGCGCAATAGTATTTCGTGAGACGGAGAATGAAGCGAAAAATAGTGTGACAGCTTTGCAACAAAAAAAGGGCCGGCCCCTGGAGGGAACCGGCCCGTTAAAGTCTTATGTTCGCAGGAGGAACATGGGTGGGCGGGGCCGCCCGTGAGGAGAGAGGAGAGAGAGGGCGGCCCCGCCGAGTTGGTGATCAGTTGTAGGCGCGTTCTCCGTGTTCGGAGATGTCGAGGCCTTCGACTTCGGCGTCTTCGGGGACCCGCAGTCCGATCAGAGCCTTGACGACAAGACCCGCGATCAAAGTCCCGATACCGGCCCAGGCGATTGTCACGAGAACGCTGTAGGTCTGGATCCAGAGCTGTGCGCCGAGAGCGGTCGAACCGTCTCCGGGTCCGCCGAGGAACGGCTGGTAGACGACTGCCGTACCGATAGCACCGACGATGCCGCCCACGCCGTGGATGCCGAAAGCATCGAGGCTGTCGTCATAGCCGAACTTCATCTTCACCTTGGCGACGAAGACGTAGCAGACGGCCGAGCTCAGGATGCCGAGCAGGATCGCGCCGAACGGGCCGCTGTTGCCTGCGGCTGGGGTGACGGCGACGAGGCCGGCGATAACGCCAGAGCAGAAGCCCAGCGCGCTGCCCTTATGGCCCGCTGCCCGCTCGATCACCATCCAGGTCAGCGCACCGGCTGCAGTGGCGACGAAGGTGTTGATCATCGCAAGACCGGCCGAACCGTCGGCTTCCAGAGCCGAACCGGCATTGAAGCCGAACCAGCCCACCCACAGGAGGCCCGTGCCGACCATGGTCAGCGTGAGGCTGTGCGGCATCATCGGCTCCTGCGGCCAGCCACGGCGCTTGCCGAGGAGGTACGCAAGGACGAGGCCCGAGATACCGGCGTTGATGTGCACCACGGTGCCGCCAGCGAAGTCGAGCGCGCCGTCTTCGAACAAGAGGCCACCGCCAGCCCACACCATGTGCGCGATGGGGAAATAGACGATCGTCAGCCAGATCGGCACGAACAGCATGACCGCATTGAATTTCATGCGCTCTGCCGTCGCACCCAGGATCAGCGCTGCGGTGATCGCGGCGAAAGTCATCTGGAAGCTGATGAAGACGTATTTGCTGATGACCTCGTCGGTGAACGTCGCGGCAGTGCTGCTCGCGTCGGTACCGGACAGGAAATAGCTGCCACCGCTGATGAAGAGGCCGATAGCGCCCTCATAAGTGGTGTCGCCGAAAGCGAGGCTGTAGCCCCACATTACCCAGATAAGCATGGCCAGCGCCGCGGTGGCGCCGATTTGCGTCATCGTCGACAGCATATTCTTCGAGCGGGCCAGGCCGCCATAGAAGAGGGCGAGGCCCGGAAGGATCATCAGCATCACCAGGACGGTGGCCGTCATCATCCAGGCGTTGTTGCCGGGGTTTGGTACAGCGGCAACCGCTTCGGCCGCCTCCTGTGCGAAAGCTGCCGTGGCAGTGGTGAACGAGGCGGCAAGGACGCCGGCCCCGGTAAGAATCTTACGCATGGTCATGGTGCTCTCCTTGCGGCTCACAGCGCGGTTTCGCCGGTTTCGCCGGTACGGATGCGGGTGGCGTCGGCGAGATCGAAGACGAAGATCTTCCCGTCGCCGATCGCTTCGGTGCTGGCGGTCTGCTGGATCGTCTCGATGACTTGCGGGGCGAGGCCGCTTGCCACGGCGATTTCCAGCTTCACCTTGGGAAGCATATTGGTCGAATATTCGGCACCGCGATAAATCTCGGTCTGCCCCTTTTGGCGTCCGAAGCCTTTGACTTCGGACACGGTCATTCCGGCCACACCAATACTCCCGAGCGCTTCGCGCACTTCGTCGAGCTTGAATGGCTTGATGACAGCGATGATGTATTTCACGCCTTCACCCCTCTGGCTGCGCACCGGCCAAGCACCGGCTTTCGCACCTGCAGCACGAAGCGTGCCAAACACGGATCGGGGGTGTTTTCGGGCTAATCCGAGTGTGATTTCACCAATCGATGCCTAATAATTAGGCCGCTGCCTATTTTTCGATCAACTCAAGCGTTGCGACGACGGGCAAATGATCGGAGGCTATGGCGGAAAGCGCAGTGTGGTGGACGTGTGCAGAATGGCAGGACCAATGCCGGCTCGCCACGATCCGGTCGAGCGTGGCGACCGGCTGGCGGCTCGGATAGCTCTTGCCGGGTGTCACCACGGTCCAGTCGCTGGCAAATTCGCGCATGGCTCCCGTCGCGCGGCCCCATTGGTTGAAATCACCCATGATCACCGTCGGCACCGGCTTGGTGGCTGACGCGACGAAATCCAGCAGCGAGCGGATCTGGTCGCGTCGGCGCAGGCCGGACAGGTCGAGATGCGTGCCGATAACCCGCATCATCTGACCCTCGACCATGAGATCGCCGCAAGCCGCACCGCGCGGTTCGAGAGTGGGCAGGTCCAGCGCCTCCCCGGCGCGCACGTCCATGTCCCGCCGGACCAGGATCGCATTGCCATGCCAGCCGATACTGCGCGGACGCTTGGCCACTTCGACCAGCCGCCAGTGGGTATCGTCGAGTTCCGCGCGCGGAATGGTCGTCGCCCGGTCGCCGATCCTGCGATCGACTTCCTGAAGGGCGATTACGTCGGCATCGATTTCGTGAATGACGGAAAGGATGCGCTCGGGATCGCGCTTGCGGTCCAGCCCGACTGCCTTGTGAATATTGTAGCTGGCGAAAGTGAGCTTCACGCGCTCTCTATTCACCCCCGATATAGCGGTCGGTCGTGCGCACCGGTATGCCATCGATGCTCTTGTCGCGGCCCTGCTGCTTGGCCAGCCATTGCTCGGGATCGGACTGCTTGTGCGCCTTCTGCAGGGTCGCGCGATCGTCGCGATACTCCATAAAAGGCACGCCCCAGCCGCAGCTGGTCTGGACGCTCTCGACGGTAATATCGAAAATCTGCCGCGTCCCGGGCAGCAGGTCGAAATGTGCGCTCAGTTCCGCCCAATCTGCGTCCTGCGGCAGCACCGCGCGCCCGGTCCCGTAAATGCGCAGGATCAACGCCGGCCGGTCGAAATTGCAGAACATCAGCGTGATGCGCCCGTCGCGCGAAAGATGCGCGTGGGTTTCATTGCCCGATCCGGCAAGGTCCAGATAGGCGACCCGGTCCGGCCCGAGAACGCGAAATGCATCATAGCCCTTCGGGCTGAGATTGATGCGGGCATCTTCGGCGGCTGTTGCGACAAAGAAGACCGGCTGCTTGCCGATCATCGCGATATGCTTGTCATCCAGCGCGTCGAAGAATTCTGCCATTAGAGGAAATCCCTGATCGTCTTCATGAACCGGTCGAACTGGTCATGATGGAGCCAGTGTCCGGCCTTTTCGAACTCGACCACCTTGGCATTGTCGAAATGATCTAGCCTGCCGTCTCCTTCGGGATTGGAGGCCCAGCTGTCCGCCCCATAGAGCAGGAGGGTGGGCGCAGTGATCGCAGCCCATGTCTGGTGGAGGAACTCATCGGCGATGTCCTCGACCGCCCAGACGTTGAGGTGCGGATCGAATTTCCAGCTGTAGGTCCCATCCTCGTTGCGATTCACGCCATGGATGGTGAGGTGCCGCGCCTGCTCTTCCGTCAGGTAGCTGTTTTCCTCGATCATGCGCGCAAAGGCGGATTCGATGCTGTCGTACTTGCGCGGCATGCGGCCCGATGCACCGCGCTTCTTCTCGATCCATTCCTTCATGCGGACGGGATAAGGATCCTCGCGCATTTCGGCCTGCCGTTTCGGGCTGGGGCCGAGGCCCTCGATGGCGACGATCTTGCTGACCATCTCGGGGAACGTACCCGCATAGCGCAGCGAAACATTGCCGCCCATCGAATGGCTGACGATGGTGACCGGACCGACGCCCAGCTGGTGGACCAGCTGCGCAAGGTCATAGACCATGTCGTTGACTTGATAATTGCCGTCCGAAACCCAGTCGCTGTCGCCGTGGCCGCGGTGATCCATCGCCACGACATGCCAGTCGTCACGCAATTCTTCGGCCACCCAGTCCCAGCTGCGCGCATGGTCGCGCCCGCCGTGAACCAGTACGAGTGGCGGCTTTCCGCGGTTGCCCCAATCGAGGTAATTGAGGCGCAGGCGTTGGGAAATGAAGGTCTGGGAGGTCGGGCCGGTAAGCGTCATGGCGTTCCCATGCCGCGAAGCAGCGCCGCTCGCAAGCCTACCGCTCCTTGGTGGCCGAGAAGGTCAGGTCGGGGTTCTTTTCCTGCTGGTAAGAAACGTCCCACGGGCTCTTCGCCATGAAGACCATGTCGCCGTCGCGGTCGCGCGCGAGGTTGGCGCGATTGTATTTCTCGAATTCGTCGAGCGCCTTCTCGTCGCCCTTGAGCCAGCGCGCGGTCGCGAAGGGCGAGGCTTCGAGGCCCGCCTCGACCTTGTATTCGGCCGAAAGGCGGCTGATCAGCACCTCGAGCTGGAGCTGGCCGACCACGCCCACGATGTGCTGCGCGCCAAGCTCGGGATAGAAGACCTGGATCACGCCCTCTTCCGACAGATCGTCCAGCGCCTTGCGCAATTGCTTGGTCTTGGTCGGATCCTTCAGCTGGACGCGGCGCAGGATTTCCGGGGCGAAGTTCGGCAGGCCGGTGAACCGGATGTCGTTCTTTTCCGACAGCGTGTCGCCGACGCGCAGCGTGCCGTGGTTGGGGATGCCGATGATGTCGCCCGGCTCGGCGCTGTCGGCCACTTCGCGATCCTGTGCGAAAAACAGGATGGGCGAATGGATAGAGATCGGCTTGCCGAGACCCGACGGCGTCAGCTTCATGCCGCGTTTGAAGGTGCCCGAGACCTGCCGCATGAAGGCGATGCGGTCGCGGTGGTTGGGGTCCATGTTTGCCTGGACCTTGAAGATGAAGCCGGTAACTTCGTCACGATCAGGGCTGATCTGTTCGTCGCCAGCCGGCTGGGGGCGCGGCGGCGGGGCGTATTTCGCGATCGCCTCGATCAGTTCGGTGACGCCGAAATTCTTCAGGGCCGATCCGAAATAGACCGGGGTGAGGTCTCCATTGCGATAGGCCTCCAGATCGAATTCGGGATAGCCGATCTGCGCCAGTTCGATGTCTTCGGCGAACATCTCGGGAAGCTCGGGATTGGCATCCCGCTTGCCCTTGAATTCCTTGGACGGACCTTCGGGTCGCGCGACTTCGCCGGTTTCGAAATCGAGGATGCCTTCGAACTGGCCGCCCATGCCCACCGGATAGGCCTGCGGGCTGACGTCGAGCGCCAGCATGTCGGCGATCTCGTCGAGCAGTTCGAATACCGGCCGGCCTTCGCGGTCGACCTTGTTGACGAAAGTAATGATGGGCACGCTGCGCAGGCGGCAGACTTCGAACAGCTTGCGCGTCTGCGGCTCGATACCCTTCGCGGCGTCGATCACCATGATGGCGGAATCGACGGCGGTCAGCGTGCGATAGGTGTCTTCGGAGAAGTCTTCGTGCCCCGGCGTGTCGAGCAGGTTGAAGGTAATGCCGTCGCGCTCGAAGGTCATGACAGAGCTGGTCACCGAGATCCCGCGCTGCTGTTCGATCTTCATCCAGTCCGAACGCGCACGACGGGCAGCGCCGCGCGCTTTCACTTCGCCTGCAAGGTGGATCGCGCCGCCGGTCAGCAGCAGCTTCTCGGTCAGCGTCGTCTTACCCGCGTCGGGATGCGAAATGATCGCGAAGGTGCGGCGGGACTGGGTGGTATCGGAATTCGCTTGCGCCATGCGCCGCGCGCTAGACCGACAGCGCCCCCACGTCCACCGCTAAGCGTGTTGGACAGGCCCTGTCGCCTTAAGCGAATGGAAACACTCGCTATTTAGGTTGAGGCCACGAATTGGGGGGCATCATGTCTATAGTACGCAGCATAATGACTATATTTGGCGCTATTTTCTTGGCATCGTGCGGGAATTCCGGCGAATATTACGAGAAAACGCCTGAACAGGTGACGCATGCTATCAAGAGTGCGCACCTTCCTACACATGTGCTCGGCAAGCAGATCAAGCGCAGCCGCGTCACCCAGCCGGCACCTGATACGGTCATTACGACCCTTCTTGGAGAAGGTGGCCGCGAGATGATGCACTTCGTCACCACCGTGACGCCCGATGGAACTGGCTCGCGCGTCGCTACCGAGATCGCGATCCCGGAAGGCGTGAAGGAAAGGCTGGACGAAGCCGTGGCTAAGGACCCGATGGCGAATTACGCAATGAACCTGATGCACGTCGTCGCCCGCGAGCACGTGGTCGCGGCGATCGAAGGCCGCCCGTTCGACATGACGCTCGGTAACCCGAATGCGCAGGCAGCAATGGAAATGAACCCGGAAATGCGCGCTCAGTTCGAACAGGCTAACAAGGCCGCGTCGGATATGGCCAAATACGAGCAGCAGCTCGACTTCGAGCAGAATTACGGCAGCGACTGGGGCGACAGCGCGTCCGGCACAGGCGACGGCTGGGGCAACTGAGGGACGGCGTCAGCCCTCGCCGCGGGCGACCCGGAAGCCGCCGAAACTCTGGCTGACCGGCATCAACTCCAGCGTATTGATGTTGAGGTGCGGCGGTAGCTCGGCGACCCAGCGCACGGTCTCGGCGATATCGTCTGCGGTCATCGGATCGGCGCCGCCGTAAAGCGTCTCGTGCGCTTCCTCATTGCCGCCAGTGCGCACGAGAGTGAATTCGGTTTCCACCATGCCCGGCTCGATCGAGCACACGCGCACGCCCGTTCCATGCAGGTCGGCGCGCAAGCCGAGGCTGAACTGGCGCACGAAGGCCTTCGTCCCGCCGTAGGCATTGCCGCCCGGATAGGGATAATGGGCCGCCACGCTGGAGATATTGATGATCGCTCCCTTGCGCTCGATCAGCGCAGGCAAGAGCTTGTGCGTGATCGAAGCCAGAGCCGTGACATTGGTCTCGATCATCGTCTTCCAATGGTCGAGATCGGCCTCCTGCGCAGGTGCCGTGCCAAGCGCGAGGCCGGCGTTGTTCACCAGCAGGTCGATATCCGAAAACGCATCCGGCAAGCTTCCCAGCGCCGCATCGCGCGCCGCTTCGTCGCGGACGTCGAAGCTGGCCGCATGGACCTTATCCGCACCCAGATCCGCGACCAGTGCGTCCAGCCGCTCCTTGCGCCGCCCCGTCGCCACACAGCGCCAGCCGCTCGCGACCAGTGCGCGAACCGTCGCCTCGCCGATCCCCGAAGTTGCGCCAGTGACGAGGGCAGTCTTCATCCGCGCAGCTCCGCACCCTGCTTGGCCGCATTTGCGACGATCCTGTCCGAGATCGCCTTGATCTCTTCGTCGGTGAAAGTCTTCTCGCCGGGGCGCAGCACGACTTCAACCGCGACCGACTTGTGTCCCTCGGGCACTCCCTGGCCGGCGAAGACATCGAAGACGCGAGCGCCGACGATCGACTTCTTGTCGGCTCCGCGCACTGCCTTCACCAGTTCGCCAGCAGGCAGCTCCGCCGGGACGAGGAATGCGAAGTCGCGCGTCACATCCTGCAACGCCGGTGGCGCATAGGTCGCGCGCGCAAATCCGCCTCCGCCTTTCTTCGCCGGGATCGCGTCGAGGAAGATCTCGACTGCAACGACCGGTCCATCGATGTCGAAAGCCTTGAGCGTGTTGGGATGAAGCGCACCGAAACGGGCGAGCACATTCTTCGGGCCGAGACGCAAGGTGGCGGACTGGCCGGGGTGGAACTGCTCGCCAGCCTCGCCCATCACCATGAGATTACCGACCGGGGCACCGGCTGCTTCGAGCAGCGCCATGGCCTCTGCCTTGGCGTCATAGGCATCGAACTTGGCGCCCTTGCCATTGGACCAGCCGCGAGCGGTCTTTTCTCCGGAAAGCACGACGCCGAGCGTCGGCTTTTCGTCACTCGCGCCGTTCTGCCCACGGAAATAGCGGCGGCCGATTTCGAACAGGCGCGCACCGTCCGATCCGCGATCGGCATTGCGCTTGGCTGCCGAAAGCAGGCCCGGAATAAGCGAGGGGCGCATGGCCTTCATGTCCTCGCTGATCGGATTTTCGAGCACCCAGAGCTCAGCCCCGTCGGCGAAATGTTCGGCGTCTGCCGTGGGCAGGAAGGACCAGGTGATTGCCTCGTTCAATCCCCGCGCAGCGGCGGCACGGCGCAGCTTGCGCTCGGCCTGCTGGAGCGGAGTGGCGGTCGGCAGCGCGACGCCGGGGCGGCGCGGAAGGGCCACGCTCTCCACATTGTCGATGCCGTGGATGCGGACAACTTCCTCGACGAGATCGGCGGGGCCTTCGATATCGTGGCGACGCGGGGGTATAGCGACCTCCCGCAGATTGCTATCGATGACCTTGCGATTGCGGAACCCGAGGCGATCAAGGATGCGCGACTGCTCATACTCATCCACATCGACACCGCCGAGACGCCGCGTAAGGGAAGGGTCAAACTCCACCATTCTTGGCTTGGCCGGAGGTTCGCCTGCGCGAACAACGTCGGTCGGTGTGCCGCCGCAGGTCTTGAGGATAAGGTCGGTCAGCAGCGTGAGGCCATCGTCGAGGAAGGCCGGATCGACACCGCGTTCGAAGCGCGTGCGCGCGTCCGAGGCGAGGCCGAGCTTGCGGCCCGTCACGCCGATGCGTTCGGGATCGAAATAGGCGATCTCGAGCAGGACGTCGGTCGTCGCCTCGGTCGCGCCCGAATGTTCGCCGCCCATGATGCCGGCGATATCGTGCACGCCCGCATCGTCGGCGATCACGGTCATCGTGTCGTCGAGCGTGTAGGTCTTCTCGTTCAGCGCCTCCATCGTCTCGCCGTTCGACGCGCGGCGAGCGATTACTGCACCCGAAAGCTTGGCAAGGTCATAGACATGTGCCGGACGACCGCAGGCGAGCATCAAGTAATTGGTGCAATCGACCAGTGCGGAGATCGGGCGCTGACCCGCCGCGATCAGGCGGCGCTGCATCCAGTCGGGCGACGGCTTGCTGTTGTCGACCCCGCGAATGACGCGGCCGTAGAACGCCGGACAGCCTTCGGCATCGTCGGTGCGGATTTCGACCGGGCAGGCGCCCTCGCCTTCGATACTCGGCACTTCAACCGGCTTGAAGGTCCCGAGGCCCGCCGCCGCGAGATCGCGCGCAATGCCCATCACGCCCATGCAATCGGGCCGGTTGGGGGTGATCGCCACGTCAAAGACCGGTGAGGCATCGTGATATTCGGCGAAGTTCTGTCCAACCAGTGCATCCTCGGGCAATTCGATGATGCCGTCATGCTCCTCGCCCAGTTCGAGCTCGCGCACCGAGCACATCATGCCGTTGCTCTCGACGCCGCGGATCGCGCTCTTGCGCAGCTCCATTCCATTGGCCGGAACCACCGCGCCGGGAAGGCCGAGCACGCCCTTCATCCCCGCGCGCGCATTGGGCGCACCGCATACGACCTGCAGCGGATCGCCTTCACCGGTATCGACAGTGAGGACCTGCAGCTTGTCGGCATCGGGGTGCGGGTTCGCCGTGAGCACCTTGGCCACGCGGAAGCCGGTGAGCTTGTCAGCCGGATCCTCGATCCCTTCGACCTCGTGGCCGATGCGATTGAGCGCAGCCGCGATGTCCGCCACCGAGGCATCGGTGTCGAGGAAGTGCTTCAGCCATTCGAGCGAGAACTTCATGCGCCTGCTCCCACACCTGCGGAAAGGGTCGGCTGGTCGAAAGGCGAGAAGCCGTAGTGGTCGAGCCAGCGCTGGTCGCCGTCGAAGAATGCGCGCAAATCATCCATCCCGTATTTGAGCATGGCGAGGCGGTCGACACCCACGCCGAATGCAAAGCCCTGCCATTCCTTGGGGTCGAGCCCGGCGAATTCGATCACGCGGGCATTGACCATGCCGCTGCCGAGCAATTCCATCCAGCCATGGCCCGGCGCATCGCCGTCCCCGCCGAGCACGCGGCGGCCGTTCACGTCCTGCCAGCCCACATCGACCTCGACCGAAGGTTCGGTGAAGGGGAAGTAAGAAGGGCGCAGGCGCAGCACGATGTCGTCGCGCTCGAAGAAAGCTTTTAGGAAAGTCTCGAGCGTCCATTTCAGGTGGCCGAGATTGATGTCCTTGTCGATCACCAGACCTTCGACCTGGTGGAACATCGGTGTGTGCGTCGCGTCGCTGTCGCTGCGATAGACACGGCCCGGCGCAATGATGCGGATCGGCGCGCCCTGCTTCATCATGCTGCGGATCTGCACCGGCGAGGTATGCGTACGCAGCAGCATGCGGTTCCCGTCGGCGTCGTGGTCAGGGAAATAGAAAGTGTCGTGCATGGCGCGCGCGGGGTGCGTTTCGGCCATGTTGAGCGCGGTGAAATTGTGCCAGTCGTCTTCGATTTCGGGACCGGTGGCGACCGAGAATCCGAGGTCGGCGAAAATTTCGGCCAGCTCGTCCATCACCTGGCTGACCGGGTGGACGCTGCCTTTCGGCGCGTGCGGTTCGGGCAGGGTCAGGTCGAGCGTTTCGGATGCGAGGCGACGCTCCAGCTCGGCATTATCCAGTGCCTCTTTCTTGGCGGCGATCGCATCGGCGACATCGCTGCGCAGGCCCTGAATCTTGGGGGCTTCGGTCTGGCGTTCTTCCGGGCTCATCTTGCCCAGCGTTTTCATCAGTCCGGAGATCGAACCCTGCTTGCCGAGCAGTTCGACACGCAAGTTCTCCAGAACGGTGGCATCCTGTGCCTCGTCGATGCGCGTCAGCGCGCTCTCACGCATTGTAGCCAGATCGGTCATCTAATCCTCGGGAATCCTGTAGGGGGACGCCTCTAGCGGCATAGGCGCCAATGCTAAAGCCCAGTTTCAATGCCGATGCACGTTGGGGCCCGAGATACGGGTTTCGGCTTCAGCCTGGAGGCTTGGCAGGTCGATGGAGTACCTGGACCGCTTCGCCTGCCACGGCTTGGCGCGCCTTGGCCGCAGCACCGAGGACCGGGTGAGGCAGTTTCGCATATTCGCGAGGACCCATACCCATGAAACGTTTGAAATCGCGCGTGAACTGCGCCTGGTCGTAATACTGCGGATCGAGCGCCTCGATCCAGTGCATCGACGGGTCCAGCATGAATTGCGCAAGGCTGCGCAAAAAGCGTTGGCGACGGATGAGGAGTTGCGGCGCAAAACCGAAAACATCGAGCGAGAACCGCTCCAGCGTGCGAGTGGTCATCGCGAGTTTCTCTGCCAAGTCGGCAACGGTTGCGCAATTCGGGTCGAGCAAGGCACGCTGCGCCTCGACGATTTCCGCCTCCCTCTTGGCTGGTTTGGCCAGCAATTTCGCCAGAAGCGTGAAAATGGCTTCATTCTGGGCGACGATGCTGTTGCTCCGCGATATTCCAGTGAGCGGCGACAATTGCATCAGGTCCGGGTCGGCTTCCACGTCGCACATCCGGTCCGCGTAATCGGCTGCACTCTTACCGACCAACCGCGCCCAGCCGGCCGGAAGAATGCCCACTCCCCACGTCCGGCACGGCGGAGCGACAAATTCGGCAGCATGGCTGGTGGGGCCAGTCATCACCAGCCGCGGCACCGCCTCCGGTTTGCCCGGTCCGATACTGGCGGACAGGTTCCCTTCCAGCACGATGCGCAGGTTGAACCATTCCGGGTGCAGCCAGTCCCGTATGGGATCGGCGGCCCCACCTAGCTTATTTTCGACCACATCGAAGCGATAGACCGTGGTGATGAACGGCCTCAGCTGTTCAGGCGGCAGGAAGAATTCCAGCTCGACCGCGAGCGCCGCACTCGCAGGTTCCATCAACGCGGCCTTCCGCTGTCGAGATCCTGTCGTGGCTTGTCGAGCGTCTGGACAGGAGAGCCCCAGATACGCTGGCGTTCGGTCATGAAGGCGTCGAGTATGGGATGGTCCATTGTCACATACTCTGTCGGGCTCATGCCCATGAATTCGTGAAACTCGCGCACGAAATGGGGCTGGTCATGGTAGTGCCGATCAATTGTTCGCGACCAGCTTTCGCCTTCCGAAAGCATGAATGCGGCAAGGCTGCGCATCATCCGCTGTCGTCGCAAGAGGAACCGCGGCGAGAAGCCGAAGTGCCGGTTGCAAAGCCGCTCCAGGGTGCGCTTGTGCATTGCTGCCGCATCGGCGAAATCATCGATACTGGTCAGATAGGGATCCACCATCGCTTCATGGATTGCAATGATCCTTGCCTCGTCACGAGTCGGTTTCAACTGCTGGCGCAAGGCCTCTACCAGTTTCGCATATTGGGCCTCATTATCCTCTGACGGCTGGCACAGCAGATCGCACAGGCCAGCCAAATGACGGAAAGTCGGGTGATTCTTTCCGTCGGTGATAATGTTTGCAGACTCGTTGGCCGGACGGGCGATCAGTTGTGCCCAGCCAAGCGGTTTGAGCCCGATACCCCACATCCTCGTTTCGCCCATTTCGAAGTAGACTGGCTTGGAACTGGGGCCGGTCGCCTGGAACAGCGCGCCATCCACATAAGACGGCTCGGACGCTTCGGGGTCCACTACGCGAGCATAGGGAGCGTTGTCGCAGAAGAACCGTAGATTACCCCACTCCGGCTGCAGGTAATCAGTCACTTTCGCACCGCCACCGATCCTTGTTTCGAGAAGATAGATCGTCGTCAGGCAGGGGGCGAGGTCTTCGGGCGGCGGGAAGAAGCGCACCGAAAGATCGAAATCCGTCTCTGGCTGCTGGTCCTGGACCATGGGAGGTAGGATATCGGACGTAGCCGATTTCGCAAATCCGTTGGCACAAAAAGAAAGGGCGCCTCCCAAAAGGAGACGCCCTTGCCTGATTTCGAGCTTGAAGCTTCGAGCCGTTTAGGCCGGAAGAGCCTTCTTCGCCTGGTCGATAATCGCCTTGAAAGCCGCAGCTTCGTTCATGGCGAGATCGGCCATGACCTTCCGGTCGAGCTCGATGCCGGCAAGCTTGGTGCCGTGCATGAACTGCGAATAGGTCAGACCTTCTGCGCGAACCGCAGCATTGATGCGCTGGATCCAGAGAGCGCGGAAGTTGCGCTTCTTAACCTTGCGGTCGCGGTATGCGTACTGGCCGGCCTTTTCGACGGCCTGGCGCGCGACGCGGATGGTGTTCTTGCGGCGACCGCGATAGCCCTTGGCCTGGTCTAGGAGCCGCTTGTGCTTCTGGCGCGTGGTAACGCCGCGTTTAATGCGAGGCATATCAGTTTCTCCTTATTTCGCGATCAGTCGAGGCCGTACGGCGCCCAACTCTTCACTGCTTTCCAGTCCGCTTCGGACAGGACAGACGTGCCGCGGTTCTGGCGGATATACTTCGCATTGTGACTGGACAGACGGTGGCGCTTTCCGGCGACACCATGCTTGACCTTGCCGGTGGCGGTGATCTTGAAGCGTTTCTTCACACCGCTTTTGGTCTTCAGCTTGGGCATTTTCATCTCCTTTGCAGAGACACGTCGAACCAGCCCTGGCAGCCCTTGTCGCCAGGCCGGCACATGAATCACGTGTCGGTGAAGGCGCGCGAGATAGCGATTCTGCCCGCGAATGCAAGTCAGAAGTGGCTGAGGTATCCGCCGTCGACCGCTAACGTCTGCCCGGTGATGTAGCTTGCCTCATCCGATGCAAGGAACGCCACTGCCCCCGCGATTTCGTCTGGTTGCCCCCACCGTCCGAGTGAAGTCCGACGCGCAAGGTGGGCGGCGGTATCGGCGTCGACGACCATGTCGCTGTTCGCTTCGGTGGCAAAATAGCCGGGAGCGACCGAGTTGACCGTGATCCCGGCAGGCCCGAGTTCGGCAGCGAGCGCGCGGGTGAGGGCATCGAGTCCGCCCTTGCTGGCCGTGTAGAGGACGTCCCCCCGGGCGATTTGCGCCGCAATCGAAGTGATATTGACGATGCGGCCATGGCCCTTGCGCGTCATATGCCGTGCCGCTCTGCGCGCAAGATCGAAAGGCGCGACGAGATTGACGTCGAGCATGCGCACCATATCGGATCGGTCTACCTCGTGCAGGTCGCGCCGGTCCCGTTGACCTACATTGTTTACGAGGATGTCGATCCCGCTGACGGCTGCCATGCTGTCGATAGCTGCCTGCGTCGCATCGTCATCGCAGATGTCGAAGGGCAGTATGCGGCAATCGCCGGCAATCCTCGACCGGGCATCTTCGAGCGCCGACGCGTCACGGCCATTTAGCCAGACCTGCGCTCCTCGTCCTGCGAGGCGTTGGGCGATTGCGAAACCAAGCCCTCTCGAAGCGCCGGTTACGAGGGCAGCGCGGCCCTCGAGAGAAACGGCGGTATCCATGTCAGGCGCTCGTTCCCGGAACACACGTCAAAGCGCGAGATCCATCGCTTCCAGCACGTCTTCGAGCCGCGCGGCATCACCGATAGCCAGCACATTCCCGTCGCTACCGGAATGCAGCGGGCCACCGCTCCAGTCGCACATCAAGCCTCCGGCCCCCTCCACGACCGGGGCCAGCGCCGCGAAATCATGGAGCTTGAGGCCCGCTTCGCAAACGATGTCGACATGGCCGCTCGCAACGAGCCCGTAATTGTAGCAATCGCCGCCGTAGATGATCTTGCGCTCCGCTACCGCCTTGGCGAGGCCCATGAAGTGATCGGCCTCGTGATCGTTGAACTGGTGCGGCGTGGTGGTGGCAAGGACCGCATCCGACAACGAACGACACGGCGCGGAACGGACGGGCTTGCCGTTGAAAGTCGTCTCTTTACCGGAGAACCCGGCCCAGCGTTCGCGCCCGATCGGCTGGTCGATAATGCCCAGAACCGGAAAGCCGTCCTGCAACAGCGCGATGAGGGTTCCGAAAATCGGCCTGCCGGCGATGAAACTGGTCGTACCGTCGATCGGATCGAGCACCCACTGCCGCCCCGCCCCTTCGTTGCGCGTGCCGTATTCCTCTCCGACGATGCCGTCGGCTGGATACTCGGCCTCGATCAGGGCGCGCATCGCGGCCTCCGCAGCGCGGTCGGCTTCGGTGACGAAGCTGGAGTCGGATTTCTTCTCCTGTTCCCAGTTGCCGCGAAACAGGGGACGAATGGCCTCGCCAGCCGCATCGGCGAGGCGGTTGGCGAATGTAAGGTCGGAACTTGTTGGCATGCGCCTGCATTTGCTGTCTTGTGGTCCGCGGTCAAGCTTGCTTGATCGCGCCTCCGCCTTCGGGTCGTACTGAAGGGGAAAATCGTGACGGCGTCGAAAGACGATCAGGAGATGCCGGCCACCGGTAAGGCCGATGCGGACGTGCCGTCGATTCAGTCACACACTGGATCCACGCGGCAGGGCATGCCGCTTGCCTTGAATCGCGCACCCGGCGAGGATCTGGGCGACTGGATCATGCGGATCGGTGTTACGTCGGTCGATATGCCTGAGGGCGCGTCGATCGAATGCATGTCGCTGTGCGAGCACCCCGTGATCCGGATGATCTACGGCGCCAAGTGGACGGCATGGACTGGTGACGGGAAGATGGAATACGAACCCGGCGATAAAGGCCTCGCGCTCTATTTCGGACCCGAAACGAAGGCGATGAACCTGAGGGTCGACGGCTCGTTTCGCGTCGTCTCGATCAATTGCACCTCGGCATTCGCGACGAATTTCGGACTGCCGGACCCGCGCGATACTCTCGACCGCATTCTTCCCTTTGACCCTCTCAGCGGCCTCCAGAAAGTTTCCCCTGGGCACCACCCGCAAGACGATCCACATGCCTGGCTCGACGCGAGCGAGGCCGCATTGCGCGATTCCTTGCAAGCAGCAGCTCCGGACAGGCCACATGACCTGCTGGACGAATTCGAGCGGCTGACGCTGACCAACCCCACGGCCAGCCTTTCGGACTTTGCATGCGACCACGAAGTCACACCGCGGACGCTTGAGCGGACCATCTCGCGAAACTGGGGGGTGACCCCGAAATTCGCCCTTCGCCGGGCCCGCGCGCTCGATATGGCTGCAGCGCTGCTCGGAGTTGCCGATGCTACCGAGGAATCGGAGCTACGACTGCGCTACTTCGACCAATCCCACATGACGCGGGAAATGCGCCATTTCTTCGACCATACGCCCGGTGCCATGCTGACGGGCGAATGCCCGCTGCTGCGGATCACGATGGAGATACGCCAGTCGCGCAGGCTTGAAGCCATTGCCAAGCTTGCAGGATCGGAAAGGCCATCGTGGCGCGATCCATCCGCCGAGCCGGGCTCCGACTAGGCGTCAGTCGAACAGCGAGCTGACCGAGCTTTCGTCCGCGATGCGCCGCACCGCTTCGCCGATCAACGGGGCGATGGTCAGGATACGGATGCGTTCGGAATCCGATGCTGCGTCCGTCGGCTTGATGGAATCGGTGATCACCAGTTCCTTCAGCGCCGATCCATCGACGCGCGCGACCGCGCCACCGGAAAGGACGCCGTGCGTGATATAGGCCGCCACCGAAGCGGCCCCTTGGTCGAGCAGCGCCTGGGCTGCGTTGCACAGCGTGCCGCCCGAATCGATGATATCGTCGATCAGGATACAGTGGCGGCCCGACACATCGCCGATGATGTTCATCACTTCGCTTTCGCCAGGACGATCGCGGCGCTTGTCCACGATCGCGAGCGGGGCGTTGTCGAGGCGCTTGGCCAGCGCACGTGCGCGAACGACACCGCCGACGTCGGGCGAAACGACCATGAGATCCTGATCGCCGTACCGCGCCTGGATGTCGGCAGCCATGACCGGCGCCGCATAGAGGTTGTCGGTCGGGATATCGAAGAAGCCCTGAATCTGGCCGGCGTGCAGGTCGACTGAAAGAACGCGGTCGGCACCCGCTTCGGTGATGAGGTTCGCCACCAGCTTGGCCGAGATCGGCGTACGCGGCCCCGGCTTCCGGTCCTGACGAGCATAGCCGAAATAAGGGACTACGGCCGTGATACGCCGCGCCGAGGCACGCTTGAGCGCATCGATGCAGATCAGCAATTCCATGAGATTGTCGTTCGCTGGATAGCTGGTCGACTGGACGACGAAGACATCCTCGCCGCGCACGTTCTCGTGGATTTCCACGAAGATTTCTTCGTCGGCGAAGCGGCGCACCTGCGCATCGACGAGAGGCATTTCGAGATAGCCTGCGATCGCGCGGGCGAGCGGCAGGTTCGAATTGGCGGCCATGATCTTCATGTGAGCGAATCCCGTATCGGCTGGCAGTCACTCCCGCCTAGCGACACGTCATGGGATTGCAACACGACAAGCGGGGCATTCCCCGCTTCGCTGGTTATTTCGTGCGATGTTCGCCCTTGATCCAGCGAACCGTGCCGCTCGACGCACGCATGACGACGCTTTCGGTCGTCATCTTGCCGCCGCGCAGGTACTTCACGCCTTCGAGCAAGCTGCCCGAGGTCACGCCGGTCGCCGCGAAGATGCAGTCGCCCTTCACCAGATCGTCGCGCGTGTAGATGCGGTCGAGGTCGGTAATGCCCCACTTGGCAGCGCGGGCCTTCTCGTCGTCGTTACGGAACACCAGCCGTCCGTTGAACTGGCCGCCGACACAGCGCAGCGCGGCCGCAGCCAGCACGCCCTCTGGCGCGCCGCCCTGCCCCATGTACATGTCGATCGTGGTTTCCTCATCCGTCACCGCGATCACGCCTGCCACATCTCCATCGCCGATCAGGACCACGCCGCAGCCGAGCGAGCGCAGCTCCGCGATCAGGTCGGCATGGCGGGGACGGTCGAGCACGCAGACGATGATGTCGCCCGGCTCCACGCCCTTGGCTTCGGCCACGGCTTTCACATTCTCGGTCGGTGATTTGGCAAGGTCGATGATGCCATCGGGATAGCCCGGGCCGACCGCCAGCTTGTCCATGTAGACATCAGGCGCGTTGAGCAGGCAGCCTTCCTCTGCTGCCGCAAGTACTGCCAGCGAATTGGGCCCTGCCTTCGCGGTAATGGTGGTGCCTTCCAGCGGATCCAGCGCGATGTCGATCTTCGGGCCCTTGCCCGGAGCGCCGCCGACCTTTTCACCGATGAACAGCATCGGTGCCTCGTCGCGCTCGCCCTCGCCGATGACCACGGTGCCATCCATATAAAGGGTGTCGAAAGCCTTGCGCATCGCCTCCACTGCTGCAGCGTCCGCAGCCTTCTCGTCACCGCGCCCGATCAGTTTCGAAGCCGCGACCGCCGCCGCTTCGGTCACGCGAACCATTTCAAGGACGAGAACGCGGTCGAGGGAATTTTCAGCAGGCGAGTTCATGGGGTGTTCAGTCCTTGAAGCGAGTTTGGGCCCTCAGGTGGATGGGCCGCGAAATCGTATGCGCGGGCCGATATACGCAGGAGCATCATCTTGTCGAGACTTGGCGGGGCAGCCCTCTGCATTCTTATTGCCTCGCATTCGCAACCGGCACTGGCGCAGAAGGCGCTGGAGGCCCAGTCGGCCACGCCGCCGGAGCGGATCGACCTGCTCGTGCCGGACGACGTTAGCGTCGACGACGCGCAGCGCCTCGAGGATTGCAGCGAGGAGCAGGATGCGGCGGAAATCTCCCGCGAGATCATCGTCTGCCGCCGTCGCAATACCGAGAATTCGAAATATTACGATAAGGACAAGGTCGAAAGGCGGATTGCTGAGGAAACCGCCTTCAAGAAGGACCCCAAGACGCCGGATTTCATTCTCGATTGCCATGACCAGGGTTGGCCCGTCGGCTGCATCAGGATGGGGAGCGTCCCACCACCGGTCTACATGATCGACTTCGATAGCCTGCCCGATACCCCACCGGGCTCCGATGCCGATCGCGCGGCCCAAGGGCTCGCCCCGCGTGGCAATTCCTACTCATCCGATGGTTCTGTGGTCATCGCGGGCGAAGCCCGGGTCCAGTCGAATGCCGACGAGCTAGGCTTGCCGCCGCCCCTTGAACCCGACGAAGAAATCAGTCCTTCAGGATCGGCATCACCAGGGGCGCAGCCGTCAGGCTAGGCGAGCCCTCCAGGAGTGACATGGCTTCTGTCACGCAGCGTTCTAGCCCTTCGTGCGTTACCATGGCAACCTGCACCTCCCCACCATCGTGATCGCGGCTGCGCTGGATCATGCTTTCAATCGAAACGCCCGCATCGCGCATGGCAGCCGTAATCTCGGCAAGCACACCGGGCCGATCGGCCACCGTAAAGCGCAGGTAATCGCGTCCGTTGCGGTCGCCCGGATCAGCCGCGACACAGCTTTGCAGCGCAGTGACAGGAACCGAGAACGGCGCGCCGCACTGGCCGCGGGCGATCTCGATCAGGTCGGCGACCACGGCACTCGCCGTCGGCTTGTCGCCTGCGCCTGCACCTTGGAAGAGCAGCCTGCCGGAAAAATCGCCTTCTGCGACCACGGCATTGGTCGGACCGGTCACCGCCGCGAGCGGGTGGCGGAACGGCACCAGACATGGACGCACTCGCTGAAGCAGGCGCGGCCCGTCGCCGCCGTCCTCCAAAGTGGCGATGCCGACCAGCCGCACCACGTAACCGAGCGCGTCCGCCTGGGCGATATCGCTCGCCCGGACCTGCGTGATCCCTTCGGTCTGGACGGCATCGAAATCGATCCGCGTCCCGAAACCGATGGCCGCAAGAATCGCCAGCTTGTGCGCGGCATCGACCCCTTCGATATCGAAGGCCGGATCGGCCTCGGCGTAGCCCTTTTCCTGGGCGGCCTGAAGCATCTCGTCGAAGTCGGCGCCCGTGCGCTCCATCTCCGACAACACGTAATTGCAGGTGCCGTTGAGAATGCCGTAAATGCGGTTGAGCGCGTTGGCGGCCGTTCCTTCGCGCAATCCCTTTACGACCGGGATACCGCCCGCCACCGCGGCTTCGAAAGCGAACGGGGCCTTCGCGATTGCGGCCAGTTCGGCGAGTTCCAGCCCGTGATGTGCCACCATGGCCTTGTTTGCGGTGACCAGCCCCTTGCCCGCATCGAGCGCCGAGCGCGCAAGCGTGAGTGCTGGTCCATCGGAGCCCCCGACGAGTTCGACCACCACATCGACGTCGGCACGCGTCGCCATAGCCAGCATGTCGTCGACCCAGGCGTAGGGAGAGAGGTCGACACCCCTGTCCTTTCCCCGCTCCCGAGCGGTCACCGCAACGATCTCGATCGGCCGACCTGCGCGTGCAGCAATCATCTCGCGATTGGTTTCGATCAGGCGGATGACCCCAGTGCCGACAGTGCCGAGCCCGGCCAGCGCGATACGCAGCGAATCAGACATTGGCGCCCTCCCGTGCCGGGAAGCCAAAGGCAGTTCGCACCGTGTCAGGCACAGGCGTCGGTCGGCCCTTAGGGAGGTCGACATGGACATTGTACAAGCGGATTTCAGCGCGAAGATCGCCCTCTTTCGCGCCATGGAGGGTGATGAGAGTCTCCATACTCGAATTGCCGATCCGGACCACCGTGAGGCGGCCCTCGATCAGTTCCTCGAGGCGAATTGGCGCAAGGTAATCCACTTCTGCCCGGCGCACGTGGAATTCGACATCGCTTGGCATGCCGCGCTCTCGCGCTTCGCGGAAAAACTCGCTCACCAAGACATCGGCGTATTCGAGATAGCGTGAATTGAAGACGACGCTCTGCGGGTCGACCTCCGCGTAGCGCACGCGGAATGTATGACGATAGGGATCCATAGAGAACCGCCTAGCGCAGCATGTGCACCCGCGTGAACCAGTTTGTCTTTGCTGGCCCTAAGCGGTCGTTCAGTCGGTTGTGCGCTCGCACGGGCCGAGCTGGTCGATCACGAAGGCATAATCGCGCGCCGCCAGATCGCGGGCCCGCCGGTCCTGCGCGAGGTTTGCCGTACCGGGCAGGTCCTGCGGCAAGGCGCAGGCAAGGCGGTACCACTCCAGCGTTCCGGCCTGAGGTGGGCGCGCGGCCTGATCGACGATCTCCGTCCACGACACGCCCCAGCGCGGAGCCTGTCCCGGGCGGCGAACGATGGTCACGGACACCGGCCCGTCCTTCTCAGTATCGAGGAAAAGCTGGGTTTCCGATTCGCCGACAAGAGTCCCTTCCACGGCCAAGACATCGGACACGCCGGTAATCTTCGGCGGGGCCTCGGAAGAGACGAGATCGGCAAGTATCGGCCGCAGCCGGTTTTCCAACTCGACCGAATAGCTCAGTTGCGCGTCGGCGCCGACCAGCTGGATCTCTCCCGGACGGCCCGTCACCGGCTTTGCAAAGAGAATTACCTCCTGCTTTTTCAGCTTCGGAACCTTGCCCCTCTCATCGAGCGGGACATCGACCAGATATTTCAGCGCCTCGCCCACCGGGACCGTCCCGGCAATCAGCGAGTCGGTGCGCGCTTCGACATAAAGGCGCGCAAATCCGGGCGCGAGTCCCGGCGCGCGTTCGGAGGAAACCTGCGCCTGCTTGCGGATTTCGGCTTTGATGACGAGCGGAGTTCCATCGGAAAGCTGGACCAGATCGGCATAGGTGAGGCGCGGCGCATTTTCCTGTGCCATCGTGGGGACGGCCAGTGTCAACGCCGCCGATATTGCGAAGAAAGTCTTTGAAAACATGAGCGCAATAAGCCTTCTCGTATGCTGCGGCCACCAGGTTACGGCCCCGTCGTAGGTCAACCGTTCTGCTGAAACCATGGTTCCTTTCACCGCAGCCGTGAATTGCCCCTTAACCGGAAAAGGGTTTGCCCCTGTAAAGCATCGCAGCTAAGGGATGGGCCTGAGCCGGGCGAATGATACAATATTGCCTGAAACTCCTGATTTATGGAGTTTTCGGGAACAGCCCTTGGTTCGCAGCGCTCTATCCCTCAAGGGATATTGCTTGCACAGTATGGAATTCGGCGTCGGGACTGCGGTCAGAAAAACCTCCCCCACGGCGCCAAAAACGGCCCGGTGCGAATCGGGCAGACACGATGGAGTGATGCAACCGAATGGCTTATGCTGACCAAGAGATGAGTGGCAATCGCATCGTTGCGATCATCATCGTTGCCCTCATCCACATAGGACTCGGTTACGCCCTGATTACCGGACTTGCCCTCGATGTGGCGAAGTCGGTCGTCGAACGCGTGACCACAATCGACGTGGAAGAGCCACCGCCGCCGGAGCCTGAGGACGAACCTCCGCCCCCGCCGGAGGACATCCCGGAGACGGCACCGCCGCCGCCGGTGGCCCCGCAGCCGCCGATCAGTATCGCGCCGGCCCCGCCGCAATTCCAAACGCAGGTGAATATTCCGCCGCCGGCACCGCCCGCGGTCCGGATCCCGCCGCCTGCTCCGCCCGCCCCGCCGGCACCGCCCCCCGCGCCTTCCAAGGCTCGTGGCGCAAGCCCCAAGGGTCAGAGCAGCTGGGCCAGCCGGATCCAGCGTAACTATCCGCGCCGCGCAGAACGCGACGGTGTCGAGGGTAACGTTGGCGTGAGTGTGACTGTTGGTACCGATGGCCGCGTGGCTGGCTGTACTGTCACCAGTTCCAGTGGTTCGAGCGACCTGGATGCCGCTGCTTGCGATGGCATGACCCGCTATGCGCGGTTCGATCCGGCCCTCAATACGGCAGGCGATCCGATCACGGATACCTACCGGACCACGATTGTTTACCGTCTCAACTAAGCTTTTCCCGCCATTGAGGCGGAACTAATTCTCGAGAGGACTACTCGCTATGACCTTTGAACTTCTTGCTGCTGCCGCCGATGCAGCTCCGCAGACTTCCTTCGGTTTCTGGGAAGCAATGGAACAGGGCGGCTTCGTCGCTTGGTTCATTCTCTCCGTCATGATCATCATGTCGGTCGGCTCCTTCTACATTCTCTTCACCAAGCTGTTCGAACAGCAGAAGGTGATGAACCAGTACAAGGGCGTGAAGACCTCGTTCTGGCGTTCCAACACGCTCGACGAAGGTGCGAAGAAGCTCGACAAGAACAGTGCATGGCGCCAGCTCGTCGACGACGCCGTCAAGGCACGCGACAGCCACCACCAGATGGGTGACAGCCTGGAAGCGCATGACTGGCTGCACGGCTCGCTCGATCGTTCGGAAGCGACGATCAACGCCAAGCTCGCAGGCGGCTTGCCGTTCCTCGCGACCGTCGGTGCAACCGCACCGTTCGTCGGTCTGCTCGGTACGGTTATCGGTATCTACCGCGCACTGATCAACATTGGTGCAGCCGGTTCGGCTTCGATCGACAAGGTCGCTGGCCCGGTCGGTGAAGCACTGATCATGACCGCCATCGGCCTCCTGGTCGCTGTTCCGGCCGTGTTCGCCTACAACTGGCTGCAGAGCCGTAACCGTCGCATCGCCGAACTGATGAGCGGTTTCACCACCGACCTGCTCGCCAACATCAGCTCGGACGGCAAGATCCGCCCGGCTGCGATGACGGCGACGTCGACCCAGCAGGCAGGCAAGGTAGCTGCCAAGCCCGCAACCGGCACTGCGACCGGCGCGGTCAAGAAGTAAGACGGATAGGCGGGGGCCCCTGGCCTCCGCCTCCTCCGACACATTGATTTCTTTTAGCTACGGACAGGACACAAGATGGCGGTTCAGGTAGGCGGCGGCGCAGAAACGCCCATGTCGGACATCAACACCACCCCCCTCGTGGACGTGATGCTGGTGCTTCTGATCATCTTCCTCATCGCGGTCCCGGTCGCGATCCAGACGATCGAGAAGCTCGAGATCCCGATCTTCGAGTCCCTGGAATCCAAGGACAAGGTCGAGAACCTTCTCCTTACGGTCAGCACCACCGACGAATCGGGCCGTGCTGCTGGTGAACCTGGTTTCGAGGGCGCATCGCGCAACGGCGAATGCCGGGTGTATTTCAACAACACCACTCCGGTTTCTTCGGAAGAACTCTATGACCAAGCCTTCGAGCGACTGGACCAGATCGTTCAGCGCTACGGCGGGCCCGAAGCGATCATGGAAGACCCCGAAGCAATTCCGCAGGTCCACATCCGCGGTGACGTGAACGCACCGTGGTCGTGTGTCGCGGGGGCGATCTACAACGTGCAGGCGGCCGGTTATCCGACTGTCGGCTTCATCTCGAACCCGGTCGATCCGAACGGCTGATCGGCTTCGAGCCAGAATTTCTAGGGAGATACCCTCATGGCAATGTCAGGCGGCAAGGATGATGGCGCCCCGATGATGGAAATGAACATGACGCCGTTGATCGACGTCCTGCTCGTCCTCCTCATCATGTTCATCATCACGATCCCGGTAGCGACCCACTCGGTCGATATCGACCTTCCGCAACCTAACCCGAATCCGCCTCCCGTGACGGTGGAGCCGGACAAGAACAAGCTGGTCATCACGCCGCAGGACGAACTGCTGTGGAACGGCGAAGTCATCCAGGAAGGCGATCTCGTCAACCTGCTGGCACAGTCGCTGACGATCAATCCGGAACCCGAACTTCAGTTCGAGCCGGAAGCGACTGCCAGCTACGAAGCTTCGGCCCGCGTGCTCCAGATCATCAAGGCGAGCGGTGTGACCAAGTTCGGCTTTGTGGGCAACGAACGGTACCGCAGTTTCAGCAAGTAAAAGCCGAAACGAAAGTTGAGAAAGGGGCGGAGCGATCCGCCCCTTTTTTTGCGCCCAGCCCGATCGACACACCCGCGGACCAGCCTGTATTGCATAACTCTAGTGTGATGTTATGCTGTTACATTCAAGAGAGGGAGAAAGTCATGCCGTACCCCGCTAGAGCACGTCAGAATGTCGGACGCCCGATGAGCGATCTGAACATCACGCCTTTGATCGATGTGATGCTGGTCCTGCTGATCATGTTCATTCTCGCTATCCCGATCGCCACGCACGCACTGCAAATTCCACTGCCAAACGGAAGTCCGTCCAACCCGATCGAAGAGACGAATGTCGTCCATATCGACGCGTCCGACCGCCTGTTCTGGAATGGCGCCGAGATGGATCGGCAGGGTCTTCTCAACCAGCTGGCAGGCGTGGCGAACATGGAAAGCCAGCCCGTTGTCCGGTTCGACCCGGATGGGAGGGCCAGCTACGCGACCTCCGCCAGAACAATTGCCCTCATCAAGGATGCAGGTGTCGAGAATTTCGCATTCGTCGGCAATGACCGGTACCGCGCCTTCGACCGCGTGCAGTAACGCTCAATCGCTTTCAGGAATCTCGTCGATGCGCATGGCAGCACCGGCGAGGCTTTCCGCCTCGAGCAGCAATTCGTCATCGACCGAGCCTTGCGGCGTCGCTTCCCGGCCGATCATCACCATAACCGGGACGGCAAGCGGACTGACCCGATCGAGTTCGACGTGGACCAGCTCCTCCGCCGCCCGGTCGAGTAGGCTGCCCAATCGCCCCACATCGGTCATCCGCGTCCTTGCATCGGCCCATGCCGCTTCGAGCAAGACGTGGTCGGGTTCGTATTTGCGGAGTACGTCGTAAATAAGGTCGGTCGAAAACGTGACCTGCTTGCCTGTCTTGCGCTTCCCGGGATGCTGCCGCTCTACCAGGCCGCCAATAACCGCCACTTCGCGGAATGCACGCCTCAGGAGGTGCGAGTTCTGCACCCACTCGATGAATTCGTCCTGCAGGATGTCCGGTGACAGGAGCGGAGCGTGATCTTCCACGGGCTTCAGTCCCCAGACCGCCAGGGAATAATCGTTGGCAACGAACCCTCCCGGCATCAGGCCGCGATCCTCCATCCGGCGGGTGATCAGCATGCCCAGGCTCTGGTTCGCGTTCCAGCCTTCGAAGGTATAGTAGACGCTGTAATGGCGCTTCGCGTGGGGGAAGCTTTCGACCAGCAACTGGCCGGGTCCCGGCATTTGCGAGCGCCAATCCTGCACCTCCAGCCATTCGCGCACATCGTCCGGGAACCGCGCCCAGCCCGCCCGGTCGACCAGCATTGCTCGCACACGCTCGGCCAGATGTGTGGTCAGCGGCATTCGCGCCCCGCCATAGCTCGGGATCATCGCGCTCGCCTTGGCGGCCTTGACGAGCACCTCCATGTCCTGCAGCTTGACGACCTCCAGGCTCATCCCCGCAAACGCGAAAGTGTCTCCCGGGCTGAGCGAAGCCGCAAATCGCTCCTCGATCTTGCCAAGGCTGCGGCCACCACGCCCGCGCCCGGAATTGATCCTCACTTCCAGCATCTCGCTGTCGATGATGATTCCGGCATTCATCCGGTGCCGCTGCGCCTGCTCGGGGTGGCTCAAACGCCATACACCGTCGCCGTCGCGTACGATGCGCTTGAACTTGTCATAGGCCTCGAGGGCATACCCTCCGGTCGCGACGAAGGTCAGGACGCGCCGCCAGATCTCTTCGTCTACCCAGGCGTACGAAAGGCTCGACCGGACCTGCGCCAGGAGGTCGGCCTCGTCGAACGGCGCAGCGCACGCACAGGCCATGACGTGTTGTGCAAGAACGTCGAGCCCGCCGGGACGGAAATCCTCCCCATCGCGGCGCCCCTCGTCGACGGCCTCCTTCGCAGCCGTGGCCTCAAGGAACTCGAACCGGTTTCCCGGCACGAGCAGCGCCCTGCTCGACTGGTCAAGCCTGTGGTTCGCGCGCCCGATGCGCTGCAACAGGCGGCTCGATCCCTTCGGAGCGCCCATCTGGACGACAAGATCGATATCGCCCCAGTCGACGCCTAGGTCGAGGCTTGCCGTCGCCACGAGAGCGCGCAGCTCGCCGCGCGCCATCGCGCCTTCAACCTTGCGGCGTGCCTCCCGGCTCAGAGAGCCATGGTGGATGCCGATCGGCAGGTTCTCTTCATTCACGTCCCAAAGGTGCTGGAAGATGTATTCCGCTAGAAAGCGCGTGTTCGTGAATACCAGCGTCGTACGGTTCTTACTGATGCGCTCGTATAATTGCGGAATGGCCCAGGTCGCCGCATGACCACCCCAGGGAACCCTCTCCTCGTCGGGCAGCAGTATCTCGACTTCGGACGGCGCGCCTTGCTCGCCCTCGACCAGTTCCACCGTGTCGAGATCGCCCCACGGGGCGAGCCACTCGCGGAAGGCTTCGGGACTGGCAACCGTCGCCGACAAGGCCGCGCGCTGCATGTCCGGCGCAATCGCCTGCAGGCGCGACAGGGCAAGTGCCAGGAGATCGCCCCGCTTGCCGGTTGCAAAGGCGTGCACCTCGTCGATGACAATGCGCTTTAGCCCGGAAAACAATTCGAGGCTGTCGGGGAATGACAGCAGCAGCGACAGGCTTTCCGGTGTGGTCAGCAGGACATGCGGCGGTTTCTGCCGCTGGCGGCGCTTGCGGTCCGACGGTGTATCGCCGCTGCGCGTCTCGACCGTGATCGGCAGGCCCATCTCCTCGATCGGGGTGAGGAGGTTGCGCTGGACGTCATGCGCCAGCGCCTTCAGCGGCGACACATATAGCGTGTGCAGTCCTTCGGGCGGGGCTTTCCCATCAAGCCGCTCCTGCGTGAAGTCCGCAAGGGTAGGAAGGAAGCCCGCCAGGGTCTTGCCCGCGCCGGTATCGGCCACGAGCAAGGCATGGCGCGAGGCGTCGCTTGCCTCCAGCATCTCGAGCTGGTGCCGGCGGATGCGCCAACCGCGACTGTCGAACCAGTCGCCGATCAGGGATGGTACCGCTTGCTCGCTCACCTCATCAAAGCGCGCCGGGCGGTCCGTCGTTCCCGGCCAGGCCCGGTCAGAAAGGCGCCTCTTCGGCAGCGGATTCCGCCGCGACCTGCATGCCGATTTCGAGCTCTTCCTCGCTCAGCCCGGTGAGTGCAAGCAAGCGCGCCTTCTGGTCTGCGGAAAGCGTCGCGTAGGTGCGGCGTTCCGGCAGGTCGGCCAATGCGGTCTTCATCTTCTCTTCCATGGTGGCGAACTGTTCCATCATCAGCGGCATGCTGCTCATCGCCGCGCTCATGATCCTCGGATCGTTGGCCAGTTCGAATGACTTCGCGGCAAAGGTCGATCCCGAAGGCGTCGTGAAGAACGCATCGAGATCCGTGAGTTCGGTCGCGGTGAATGCGACGGCATAGGCCTCGCTCATGCCCTTGCGCATAGCAGGTTCCATCGCTGCCATGACTTCGCCCATGGCCTCCTGGATGTACGCCATTTCGCGGCGTTTGCGCTCCTGCCAGTTCGGATCGACGAGCGCGGCGATTTCCTTGGCCTGCTCCTCGGTCACCTCCAGCTCGGACTCGTCGTAGCCGATGGTTTGGGACAGGTTGGGCCCCGCTTCGGCAGCGAGGTCCATGAATGGGCCGAGCATCCCGCCGAATGTCGAGTCGATCACTTTCTGCATCGAACCTTCGGGCATCATCTTGTCGATGACCTTCCGCGCAAGCGGGAGGCGCGCTTCCTGCTCAGTCGTGAGCGGCTCCACCGCGAAAGCCTCGGTCAGGGCGGCCATGACCTCGGCCTCCTCGGCAGCGGTATTCGCGTCCGCATCCTGCGCCAGCAAGGGCTGCGCGAACAATACGAGCGGCGCGCCAAGCGCCATGATCCAGTTCTTCATTTTCTTACCCTCCCTCAGGGAAGTCAGTGCCCGACGCTTTCGCCGCGTTTGAGACCGGACAGGCGCAGTTGCTCGTCGATCTGGTCCATGAGCCGAGCGAGCCCCTCCTGGGTATCGCTCTCTGCCCGCGCGACGAGCACGTCCTGCGTGTTCGATGCGCGCAGGAGCCACCAGCCGTCATCCGTATTCACCCGAACACCATCGGTCCCGTTCACTTGTGCATCGCTATTAGCGAGGCGGTCCTTAACTTCTTCGATCGCCGCAAACTTGCGGCTCTCGTCGACCTGGAACCGCATTTCGGGCGTGTTGATCATGTTGGGCATGGCGCTGCGCAATTCGGTCACAGACCTGCCCAGGCGCGCAGATGCGGCCAGCAAACGCACGCCAGCATAAAGCGCGTCGTCGAACCCGTAGTATTCGTCGGCGAAGAAAACGTGTCCGCTCATTTCCCCGGCCAGGGGGGAGCCCGTTTCCTTCATTTTGGACTTTATCAGCGAGTGGCCCGTCTTCCACATCAGCGGTTGGCCGCCGCACTTCTCCACATGGTCGAATAGCGCGGTACTGGCCTTCACATCGGCGATAATCGTGGCGCCAGACATGGTTGCGAGGAGGTCTTCGGCATAGATCATCAGCAGCTGATCGCCCCAGATCACGCGGCCTACGCCGTCGATCGCCCCGATCCGGTCGCCATCACCATCGAAAGCCACTCCGAAATCGAGGGACTTTGCGGAGACGAGCTTTTTCAAATCGGCAAGGTTTTCCTCGACAGTAGGGTCGGGATGATGATTGGGAAATTCGCCGTCCACATCGGTGTAGAGAAGATGATGCTCTCCGGGCAGCCGCGCGACCAGCTTTTCGAGAGCCGGTCCGGCAGAGCCATTGCCGGCGTCCCACCCCACGCGGATTCCCTCGAGCGCCTCGGCGTCGATCCCGTCGAGCGCGGTAATCATGCGCGAAACGTATTCGTCGACGATATCGCGATCTTCGACATTGCCCGCGCCATCGCTCCATTCACCGGCCTCCGAACGCCGACCCAATTCCTGGATGTCCTTCCCGAAAAACGGTCGGCCCTGAAAGACCATCTTGAAGCCGTTGTAATTGGGGGGATTGTGGCTGCCGGTTATCTGAATGCCGCCATCGATATCGTGGTCGCTTGCCTCCGCGTAATATAACATCGGTGTCGGTCCGAGGCCCACGCGCACGGCATCGCATCCGGCGGCGTTGATACCTTCGACCAAGGCGTGTTCCAGCATCGGCGAACTGACCCGGCCGTCATAGCCCACCGCCACACGCTTGCCACCGGACTCACGCAGCATCGAACCGAACGTGCGACCGATCGCCCGCGCATCGTCCGCTCCCAGCGTTTCGCCGATAACCCCGCGGATATCGTATTCGCGAAGGATGGTAGGATCGAAGGTATGGCTCATCGGGGAGGCTCCGGAGATTCGTAAGGTAATTCGTTGATCAACAGGTCGCGCGCGGCGTTCAGTTCCTGCATCTGCGTCTTGTCGCCGCCCTTGTCCGGATGGAGCATGCTGGCCATCCGGCGATGCGCCTCGCGAATTTCGCGATGATCCGCGCGTGCCGAAACATTAAGCAGCCTGCGCGCCCTGAATAACGCTTGCTCGCGCGTCGGTGTGGCTCGCAAGTAATCCCACGGCCACTTCCCCAGTGCCCAGCGACACAGGACGGAGATCAGCGCGGCAATAATGAGGAATCGGATCATTCGGCTGCCTCCTCGACAGGCGGAAACGCGCTTCCCGGCAATCGCAGCGCAGCGACGAGACCGCGCAGCTCCTGCCGGGCGACCAGGTGGCTGGTGCCCAGATCACCCAGATGCCCCTTGTCGAGAAGGGTGAGGCCGGATGGAAAAAGCTCGCGGTAGATCACGCGTTCCGAAAGGCCTTTCGCAGTGCGGAAGCCGACGCGCTTGGACATTTCCGCCAGAGCCTGCTCGATACGGGCCATGTTACGCGCCTCGGTGTGGCCGGTACGGTTGCGCACGACGACCCAGTCCATCTGAGCGCGCTGCTGGTCGATCTGCTGACGACCGCGTTTGATCCGTGCTTCCCAGATGAGTTCTGCATAGAAAGAGAGCTTCTTGACCTTGAACGTCTCCCCCTCGACCTGGCCGATGAGGTCGAAATCGACGAAACTGTCGTTCATTGGCGTCACGAGAGTGTCCGCCTGCGTCGCGGCGAACCGGGCAAGCGGATCGTCGCGCCCGGGAGTGTCCACGATGATGAAATCGGCACCTGCGCTCTGCTCGTCCACGAAGGCGGCGAACTCTTCCGGCCCGAGATCCTCGATCGTGTGGCAGCGTACCGTGGGAAGTTCGATCCCCCGGCGCTGCGCCGTGTCGGCCCGATTCTCGAAATAGCGGCACATGGTGCGCTGGCGATGGTCGAGATCGAAGGCGACCACGTCCGCTCCGCGAAACGCCAGGGCGACTGCGACATGGACAGCCGTGGTCGACTTGCCGGTTCCGCCTTTTTCATTGGCGAAGGTAATCCAGTGGGGAGCGGTCTGGGACACGGTAAGTAAAGATACTCGCAAATTGTTGCTGCAAACCCGCGCTCGGCGCTAGGGCGTCTGAATTGATCCTTATCCAAGGGGATAGACTGGTGCAAACGGCCCGTGAACTGGAAGTGTTGAGGAAGGCGGTCGAAACGCTGCGCGGCGATGGCGCGACCATTGCCCTGGTGCCGACGATGGGTGCGCTGCACGAGGGGCATCTTACCCTCATGCGCGAGGCCAGGAACGCGGCCGATCACGTCGTCGCATCGATTTTCGTCAACCCGCGCCAGTTCGGAGAGGGCGAGGATCTCGACGCTTACCCTCGCCAGCTGGCCCGCGATGCCGAGCTGCTTGAGAAGGAAGGCGTGGCACTGTTGTGGGCGCCGCTGCCGCAAGAGGTTTACCCGCCAGGCTATACCACCAACATCTCTGTTGCAGGCGTCAGCGAAGGATTGTGCGGCGGCGACCGGCCCGGTCATTTCGACGGCGTCGCCACAGTCGTATGCAAGCTCTTCAACCAAGTCCGGCCGGATATCGCCTTCTTCGGCGAGAAGGATTGGCAGCAACTCGCCGTCATCCGCCGCATGGCCCGCGATCTCGATCTGACCCAGCCCCATGTCGATGCGATTCGCGGGGTTGCGATCGTACGCGAGGATGACGGCCTCGCGATGAGCAGCCGGAACGCTTACCTTTCGCCGGACCAGCGCAAACAGGCCGCCGCCCTGCCCCGCGCGATGCGCGATGCGATTGCAGTCCTGTCCGAAGGCGGCGAAGCCGAACGGCCGCTCGGCAATCTTCGCGAAGTGCTCCAGGTAAGCGGGTTCGACAGCGTCGATTATGCCGAAGTGCGCGATGCAGACAGCCTGGAACGCCTGCAAAAGGACAATGGCAATGCACGCCTGTTCGTGGCTGCGCGTATCGGCGGCACGCGGCTGATCGACAATATGGCGGTGGGCTAGCGCTAAATACGCTCGTCAGAGCAGAGGTTGGAGCGGGTAAGGGGAATCGAACCCCTCTAGCCAGCTTGGAAGGCTGGAGCATTACCACTATGCTATACCCGCCCACACCTGCTTGGGCGGGTGCGCAAATGCCACCGGGAGTGGCCCCGCGTCAACAGGTCATTCGCTGTTCGCGCTGCTTTCTTCGGCGCCCGCCTCATCACCCTGCGTGATCGATTCGATCAAGGTGGGTGCGCGGGTTTCTTCGGTGTCGATAATCGCGGTTTCGATCGTCACCTCGACCCTGCGGTTCGCTGCGCGTCCCTCTTCATTGGATGCGCCATCGGGGAGGGCATTAGGCTCGACCGGATTCTGTTCTCCGAAAGCGATGATCTCGATTCGCTCTTCGTCGACACCGTTTTCGATGAGGAAGTCGCGCACGGCTTCTGCGCGTTCGCGAGACGCTGTCTCGTTCGCCTGATCACTGCCATCGCTGTCGGAATGTCCGCCAAGGACGATGCGACCACCCGCACCCATCTGGGCGGACTTGAGGATGGTAGCCAGCTCCGCGCGGGCCGCCTCCGTCAATTCGCTCGTCCCGTCGGGAAAGCCCAGCGTCGTTTCCAGCGGAGGCAGGACGGCTGCGGGAGGCCCGCCGGCGGGGCCTGTCCCTTCCTTCTCGAAGATGGAGCGCGGGCCATCGCTCTCGGTCGGTGCGGGATCAGGAGCTTCTTCGCGCCCGCAGGCCTGCAGCCCCATCGCCGCGATCGTCAGGCAGGCCATTCCCGCCCAGTTTGTCCTCGTCCGGGTCATGCCGGTTCTATCCCCTGCTTACGTCCAGATTTCTTGCGGGCCGCATTTTCCTCGGCCGTGCGGCGTTGGGGCGGCAAGTAACTCAAGATCGTGTCGCCTGCGCGCGGTTCGGGCCGCGATGCGTGCGTGAAGAAGCGAATAATCCCGCCCCTGCGGATCAGCAGCAGCATGTTGGCTGCATCGGGCAAACGCTCTTGAGCATCCTCGAAGTCGAATTCGTCGGACAGCTTCGTTTTGCGGAAGACCCAGCCCTGACGCTGGCGTTCCGAGACGTCCTCCACCCCGAAGCCCGACTCAAACAGCGCACGACCGCGAAGGCTTTCGGGCAAAGAATGCTTGTTGTCCGATTGCGCGGCCTCGCCCAGCTGGAATACCGCGTCGCGTCCGATCTCATGCGCGAATTCATTGCAGACGAGCGCGTTGTAAGCCTCGTTCTCCGTCGCCGCGACGAGGTTCTGGTAGGGCGCCAGTTCCAGATTGTGCTCGGTCGCCTCGTTGAGGATTTCGCCGTGATAGAAAGGTATGCCTTTCTGGCGGGCCAGGGCGAGGCGTTGCCAGCTGGAGTCCACGATGAGGACCGGAGCCTTCATCTCCTGTACCTGTTCCGCCAGGGCGATGGTCCACGGCGTGCTGCCGACGATCAGGATGCCAGGACGGGTCGCGCCCTTCACCTTGAGCAACTTGGCAACCCAGTCGACGGTGAAGCCATGGGCCACGATGGTAACCACGACTACCGCGAAGCTCAGGCCGATCAGCAAATTGCCATCGGTGAACCCGAGGTCCGACAGGCGTAGCGCAAACAAGCCGGAAATTGCGACCAGGACGATACCGCGCGGGGCGATCCAAGCGAGAAACAAGCGCTCGTTCCAGGGGATGTTCGTGCCCAGCAGGCTGATCAGGATCGTCGCGGGGCGGACGAGGAACAGCAGCGCAAGCAGGAACAGGGCAATGGGCCAGTTGATGTAGCGAATGTCCTCGATACTGAGCGATGCCGAGAGCAAAATAAAGATGCCCGAGACCAGCAGGACCGCGATGTTCTCCTTGAACGGATGGATGGAGCGCAGGCTCGACACATTCATGTTCGCCAGGGCTACACCCATGACCGTTACGGCTACAAGACCGGCTTCATGCTCTATCAGGTTCGATAGTACGAACACGCCCACCACGGCGGTCAGCAGGACGGGCACTTTTAGGTATTCAGGAACCGCGCCGCGCGGAAACGCCCAGGCTATTGCCAGCGCGGCGATGTAGCCGATCAGGCCGGCAATGATCGCGGCGATAATCAGGGGCGGCACGACCTCGAAAAGTGTCGCATTGGGCTGCTCGGCGATCTTGCGGAAATATTCGTAGGCGATCACGGCGCACAGCGCGCCGGTGGGATCGTTCACGATCGCCTCCCACTTCAGGATCGAAGCGGGGCGCGACTTGATCGAGCTCTGCCGGAGCAGCGGGATGACCACAGTAGGGCCGGTAACCACGAGGATCCCGCCGAACAGGATCGCCACTTCCGGAGCCAGACCCGCGATGTAGATGCCAGCTAGCGCGCCCAAGAGCCAACCGATCGCGACCCCAACGGTTGCGAGGCGCATGACCGCGCTGCCGGTATGACGCAGCTCGCGGAAATCGAGGCTCAGTCCGCCTTCGAAAAGGATCAGTGCGACCCCGATCGCCACCATCGGTTCAAGCAATTCGCCGAAAGCATGCTCGGGATCGAAGATGCCGAGCACCGGCCCCGCCAGAAAACCGGCAGCAAGCATGAGGACGATGGCGGGCCAACCGGTCCGCCACGCAATCCATTGCGCGCCGATACCCAGAATGCCCACCAAGGCTATGACAAGTGTCTGTTCCATGCCCCTCGCAAAGTCGGTCGGCCTTCATTGAAAGGCCTTCCCGCCCTCAATGCCCGAAAGCCCTACTATTTCCAAATTATGCTGAAATTCGAAGCTAGTCGCCGTCAAATTGCATGAGAGACGACACTGCGACGCTACATTCGCGAAGCTTCTTCGCCCCGCCGAGGTCGGGCAGGTCGATTATGAAGCTCGCCGCCGTGACCTGAGCGCCAGCTTTGCGAAGCAGCTCCGTTGCCGCGCAGGCGGTGCCGCCGGTGGCCAGCAGATCGTCGACGATGGCCACATAGGACCCATTTGCAACCGCTTCAGGATCCATCTCCAGCCGGTCGCTGCCGTATTCCAGCGCGTAGTCGACGCCGATGGTGTCGATGGGCAACTTGCCAGGCTTGCGGATGGGAATGAACGGCTTGCCGAGGGCCGCTGCGACCGCGGCTCCGAATATGAAGCCACGCGCCTCCATGCCCGCGATCGCATCGACGGGCGCCCTGGAAACCTGCGCCGCGAGCCAGTCGACGCTTGCGCGGAAGCCTTCGCCATGTCCGATCAGGGTCGTGATGTCGCGGAACTGGATACCGGACTTCGGGAAATCGGGAATCGTTCGCACAAGCGACTTCAGTTCTTCAGGTGACATGGTGCGCCTTTGCAATGGAGAGGGACACAAATGAAAACGCCCCCGCCATCGTTGTGACGGCGGGGGCGTTCAAAAGGAGCGAGAAGAGCTCGATCAGTCTTTCTTGGGCTTCACTGCCGCCCAGATCTGTTGCTTCGACATGTAAGCGAGGATCGTCGCGAACAGGAGGAAGATGAGCACCGGCCAACCGGTCTGCTTGCGCTTCACGAGGGTCGGCTCGGCCGTCCAAGTGAGGAAAGCGGCGACGTCTTTCGACATCTGCTCGATCGTCGCTTCGGTCCCGTCGTCGTAGGTCACCTGGCCGTCGGTCGTGAGCGGCGGTGCCATCGCGAGGTTGAGGTTCGGGAAGTACGGATTGTGGTGCAGGCCCGGCCCCGGAGCTGCTTCGGGATGTTCTGCAAGGAGCTCTTCCGAAGGCGCCTGGTAGCCCATCAGCAGCGAGGCAACGTAGTTCGTGCCGTCACCGCGTGCCTTCGTGATCAGCGAAAGGTCCGGCGGGATCGCATTGTTGTTGGCAGCGGCAGCGGCCACGGCGTTGGGATAAGGCGACGGGAAGTAATCGGTCGGCAGCCCCGGACGCATCGCAGCTTCACCCGTGTTAGGGTCGATCCCCGGCACCTGCTTGGAGGCTGCGTAGGCTTTCACCTGACCTTCGTCGTAGCCGAGTTCTTCGAGGTTGCGGAAAGCCACGAACTTGAGGCTGTGACATGCCGAGCAGACTTCGTCGTAGACCTTGAGGCCGCGCTGGAGCTGCGCCTTGTCCCACTTGCCGAAAGGCCCGTCGAACGAGAACGCGATGTCCTGCGGCTTTTCGTAAGGCACGTGGCCGGCGGCCTCTTCCGTTGCGGCGTTATAGGCGCCGATGACGAAAGCGAAGAGGGCAACAAATGCGAAGCCGAGGCCAACCAGGATGGCTACGAGGCGGACGCTGAGAAGTTTGGTCATGACCTGAAGATCTTTCTCGTATCGCTTAGACGGCCGGCGTCGTGTTTTCGCCGAGCACGGCCTTCTTGTCCGAACCGAGCACCGCCTCGGTGATCGAATAAGGCAAGGGTTCGGGCTTTTCGACACTGCTGATGATCGGCAGAATCACCAGGAAGTGCAGGAAGTAGTACGCCGTGGCGATCTGGCTGAGCATCACATAAGGCTCCTCGGCCGGAGCGCCGCCGCAGATGAACAGGACGATCATCGTCGGGATCAGGCCGAACCAGAAGAACTTGCGGAACAGCGGACGGTAGTGGCCGCTGCGAACCGGCGACTTGTCCAGCCAGGGCAGGAAGAACCACAGCAGGATCGATGCGAACATCGCGATCACACCCCACAGCTTTGCCGGAAGGATGAAGTCGACAGTGAAGGCACGCAGGATCGCGTAGAACGGCCAGAAATACCATTCCGGAACGATGTGCGCCGGCGTCGAAAGCGGGTTGGCTTCGATGTAGTTGTCCGGGTGACCGAGCGCGTTGGGCAGGAAGAAGACCATCGCGAAGTAAGCCAGCAGCACGACGCCGAGGCCGAAACCATCCTTCGCCGTGTAATACGGGTGGAACGGAACCGTGTCGCTTTCGCTCTTCACCTCGACGCCCGTCGGGTTCGAGGAACCCGGGATGTGCAGCGCCCAGATGTGGAGGATGACCACACCGGCGATGACGAAGGGCAGCAGGAAATGCAGCGAGAAGAAGCGGTTCAGAGCGGCGTTGTCGGGAGCGAAACCGCCGAGTAGCCAGATCTGGATCGGTTCACCGACCAGCGGGATTGCGCCGAACAGACCGGTAATGACCTTGGCACCCCAGAAGCTCATCTGGCCCCAGGGAAGGACGTAACCCATGAAGGCGGTAGCCATCATGAGCAGGAAGATGACGACGCCGAGCAGCCAGATCATCTCGCGCGGAGCCTTGTAGCTCGAATAGAACAGGCCGCGGAAGATGTGCATGTAGACGACGATGAAGAAGAAGCTCGCCCCGTTTGCGTGGGCGTAGCGCATCATCCAGCCCCAATTGACGTTGCGCATGATGTGCTCGGTCGTCGCGAAAGCGACCTGGGCGTTTGCAGCATAGTGCATCGCCAGCACGACGCCGGTGACGATCTGCAGCACGAGGAAGAACCCGGCGAGAACGCCGAAATTCCAGAAATAGGAAAGGTTGCGCGGGACCGGATAACCGGCACCGACGGCATTATAGACGAGGCGCGGAAGCGGCAGCTTCTCGTCGAGGAAGCGGGTGAAGCCGTTGCTCGGCTGATATTCGCGTGCCCAGGGAAAGCTCATGTCTGTGTCTCTCGTCTTCTAGCTCAACCGACCTGGATTACCGTGTCCGAGGTAAACTCGTACTCCGGCACTTCGAGGTTCGTCGGGGCCGGACCCTTCCTGATACGGCCGGCAGTATCGTAGTGCGAACCGTGGCAGGGGCAGAAATAGCCGCCGTATTCACCTTTCACTTCGCCTTCCGCAGCGCCCAACGGCACACAGCCGAGGTGGGTGCAGACGCCCATTGTGACCAGAATGTCGCGGTGACCTTCCTTGGTGCGGTCCTCAAGGCTTTGGGGATCACGAAGCGAACCCGCAGGCGTGGCATTTGCCGCGGCGATTTCCGCATCGGTGAGGCGCTTCACGAACAGCGGCTGCTTGCGGAAGACCGCCTTGATGGCTTGGCCCGGCTCGATGCTGGAAACGTCTACTTCGGTCGAGCTGGCTGCCAGGACATCCTTGGACGGAGCCATTTGGGTAACCAGCGGATAAACCACGGCGAGACCGCCGACGCCGGCAGCGCCGATCGCGGCGATGTCGAGGAAGTCGCGACGACGGATTCCGTCATCGGTCTGTGCTACGGTTTCAGTGGAAGCGGTTGCAGTTGTGTCTGCCATCAGCGCGTTGCCTTGCCTGCCTTGCGGGTCGAGTGCCCGACTTGGCAAACGACGTGAAAGAATTGCGATCCGTTGCCCGGAAACCCGGTGCGGGCAATGCCCGAGGCGAAAAAGCCTGTGCGAAAGCCCCCGGTGTCCCGGTTTGGTCCGGGCCTCTAGCCTTATTGCGCCCCCTTGCCAACCGCCATTTTGGCCAGACGAGTTCGGCTTTGCGCAACTATTCGGTCAGGCAGATTGCGCTGAACTGGCGACCCTCGGTTGGCTCCCTGCGGTGCGTGGCCCGTCGGTAGGAGTAAAACTCCGATTCGTTCGCATAGGTATCGAGCGATAGGCGATCGATATCCTCCACCCCTGCGAGCGACAAACGCCACGCCGCATAGCCCTCCAAATCGAACTGCCAGTGACCTTCACGACCGGCCTCGAAAAAGCGGTGCTCGCCCCTTTCGAACTTCGCCCGGAAAGCGTCGTCTACCTCATAATTGGCCTGTGCGATGCACGGACCGATCACGGCGGCAATGCGAGCTGGCCGGGCGCCGAGTGCCTCCATCGCCGCGACGGTGTTCTCGAGGACACCGCCATGCGCACCGCGCCAGCCGGCGTGGGCCGCACCGATCACCCCCGCGTCGGCATCTTGAAGCAAAACCGGCGCACAGTCGGCGGTAACGATCGCCAGGCGAATCTGCGGCACTTTGGTCACCATCGCATCCGCCTCGGGCCGGCTCTCGAAATCGAAATCGATTCCCACGACTATGCAGTCTGCAGAATGCACCTGCTTGAGCAACGCTGTCGGCGCATCGCCCCCTATCCGGTCCAGCTCTCGCCTGTCCGATTGGGGACCGGTCAGGAACCCATGGGCAATCTCGAGTCGATCCGATTGCACCAAGTCATGTGCTTGCGGCACGCGCATTTCCTCAATCAGCCAAGCTTCTGGAAACCTGCTCATAAGTATCGCGCGACAGCTTCTCGGCCTTTGCGATCCTCTCAAGCTGCTCGCGCATTAGAGCCGCCCGTTGCGGTTCGATCTTGCGCCACCGCCCGAGCGGCGGCACGAAGCGCGCAGCCGTCTGTGCGTTGATCGGATCGAGCTCGAGAATGAGATCGCCGATCATCCGGTAGCCCTCGCCGCTGGCCGCATGGAAGCCTTGCGGGTTGCCAGCAAATGCCATGTAGAGCGACCGCACGCGGTTGGGATTGCGCAGGGTAAAATCGGGATGGTCGGCAAGGGCCTTCACATGCTCGACCACCTTGGGATGGAGCGAGGAGGCCTGCAGCGCGAACCACTTATCGATTACGAGGGCATTGCCCTCGTAGCGGTTGTAGAAGTCGAGCAGCTTGTTCGTACGCTCCACACCTTCAAGTCCTGTGAGCACCATCAGCGCCCCCTGCCGGTCGGTCATGTTGTCGGCCCGGCCGTACTGGTATGCCGCCAATTCGGCGGCCTTCTCGGGATCGCTGGCTGCAGCATAGGCAAGGACCAAAGTTTTCAGCTTGCGAGCGCCCTTGGCTTCAGCGTCGAGCGAGAACGGGACCTTTTCGGCCCTCTCGTAGAGGCGATGCATGTGCTCGGAGAGCTGACTACCCATCAATGCCTTCAGCGCTTCGCGCTCGGCATGGATGAGGCCCGGATCGGCCAGCTCCATCTGTTCGGCAATATAGGTCTGACCCGGCATGCTCATCAGCTCGCCGCGCATGAGGTCGTCGATGTCGGGATCGGCAAGGATGGCGCCCATCGCTTCAGCGATACTTTCGCCTCCATGTCGCCGCTCTTCTTCGGACAGCTTGCCGCCAACGGCCGCCACGAGATGTCGGACCATCAGGTCCTGCATCGCTTCGTAACGCGCGAACGGATCATCGTCTCTCGCCGCAAGAAAGACGAGCTCTTCGCGGTCGATCGAGCGGTCGATGGTAACCGGGGCGGAAAAGCCGCGATTGATCGACAGGAGGGGTTTGCTCTCGAAGCCGCCGAACCGGTGCTCGGCCGACTCGGTATCGAGTACGACCAGCTTTTCGCCCCGGTGCGACGCACCCTCACGGTCGAACAATGCCAGCTTCAAGGGTATCGGCATCGGCTTTTTCTCGGGTTGACCCGGCGTCGGCGGAACTGCCTGGCTAAGTCTCAGGACCGCCTCGTCGCCCTCGTGGGTTAAGTCTACCGAGACTTTCGGCGTGCCGGCTTGCGAGTACCACAGGCGGAATTGCTCAAGGTCGAGACCCGCGCCATCTTCGATAGACCGGACGAAATCCTCGCAGGTAGCCGCTTCGCCATCGTGGCGATCGAAATAGAGATCAGTGCCTTTGCGAAAAGCCTCTTCTCCGGCCATCGTTCGCATCATGCGAATGACCTCGGCGCCCTTGTTGTAGACTGTCGCCGTGTAGAAATTGCTGATTTCGCGATAGCTGTCCGGACGGATCGGATGCGCCAGCGGGCCCGAGTCCTCGGGGAACTGGGCAAGGCGCAGGATGCGGACATCCTCGATCCGCTTCACCGGCTCGCTGCCCATGTCCTGGCTGAAGAGCTGGTCGCGCAGAACAGTAAAGCCTTCCTTCAGCGAGAGCTGGAACCAGTCTCGGCAGGTGATGCGGTTGCCCGACCAGTTGTGGAAGTATTCGTGGCCGATAACGCCCTCGACAGCATCGAAGTCGCCGTCGGTCGCGGTTTCCGTGTCAGCCAGCACGTATTTCGTATTGAAGACGTTGAGGCCCTTGTTCTCCATGGCGCCCATGTTGAAGTCCGAGACCGCGACGATGTTGAACAGGTCGAGATCGTATTCGCGCCCGAAAGCTTCCTCGTCCCATTTCATCGAGCGCTTGAGGCTTTCCATCGCGTGCTCTGTCCGGGGCAGGTCGCCGTCGCGAACCCACACGTTCAATTCGACTTCGCGGCCGTTCATGGTGGTAAAGCTGTCGCTGCGGGCGACGAGGTCGCCAGCCACCAGCGCAAAGAGGTAGGAAGGTTTGGGCCAGGGGTCGTGCCACTCTGCCCAGTGGGTGTCGCCGTCCTCTCCTTCGTCGGTCCGGTTGCCGTTGCACAGCAGGATCGGGAACTGGCTCCTCGCACCGCTCATCCGAACGCTGAAGGTGCTGAGCACATCGGGTCGGTCTGGGAAGAAGGTTATCCGCCGGAACCCTTCCGATTCGCACTGCGTGCAGAGCATCCCGTTCGAGGCATAGAGCCCCATCAGCTGCGTGTTGGAGGAAGGGTCGATTTCTGTTTCGATCGCGATCTCGTGCGCTTCGCCGGGAAGCGTGAGGACGAGATCGTCACCATCCATGGTGTAGGCTTGTGTCGGCTTGCCGTCGATCTTCACACTTGTCGGGACGAGGCCGTCGCCATTCAGCCGGATTGTAGGCGAGGCATCGGCCTTGGCATTGCGCGCGACCGTCAGCCGCGATCTGACGCGCGTGCTCTCTAGGCCGAGGTCAAACTCGAGACGGGTCTCAGGCACCATCCACGGGAAGGGACGATAATCTTCGCGCCTGATCTCGGGCGGATCGTGCGGCTGCAAAGCCGCGTCTGCCATTTCGATATTGCCGTCGGGGCTCGAAGGGGTGCGCGCTATATCCATGTTCATCCTGTGATTTTGAAGCCTTTACGCTAGAACGCGCCGATGGCTCGATTGTTCATCTTCGGTCTCGGCTACACGGCAGGGCGAATTGCGCAAGCGGTGCGCAGTTCAGGCTGGCACGTCGATGCCACCGGAAGCTCAGGAAATATCTCCTTCGAGGACACGGAATCGGTGGTCCGCGCTTTGGGCTCGGCCAGCCATGTGCTGAGTTCCGTGCCTCCCGCCGATGGCACCGATCCGGTCCTGGATCGATATCGCAGCGAGTTGGAGGGCAAGTGGCTCGGCTACCTCTCTTCCACCGGCGTCTATGGAGATGCCAAGGGCGCATGGGTCGACGAAAGCACGCCCACGGGCAGTGGTCGCCGCACGGTGCGCGCAGAATGCGATGCGCGATGGCTGGAATTCGGTGCTCGAGCATTTCGTCTGCCCGGTATCTACGGTCCGGGCCGCAGCGCTTTCGAAAGAGTGCGCGATGGCAAGGCGCACCGCATCGACCTGCCCCAGCAGGTCTTCAGCCGAATCCACGTCGACGACATCGTCTCGGGCGTCGTCGCGGCAATCGAAACGAATGCTCCAGGCGGTGCCTACAATCTCGCAGACGACCTGCCCACCAGCCAGAATGCAGTGATCGAGGAAGCGTGCCGCCTCTTGGGGAAGGAGCCGCCACCGCTGATGTCGGTTGAGGAAGCCGACCTGTCGCCCATGGCTCGCGGTTTCTATGCCGAGAACCGCCGAGTCGCTAACGGCAAGGCCAAGCGGTTGCTCGGCTGGACGCCGCGCTACCCGACCTATCGCGAAGGCCTAGGCAGCCTGCTTTAATGCCGGCGCAGGCGTCTGGCGGGCACGCAGGGCAATGACGAGACCGATCAGCGCCAGCACCGCGCCAATCACGGTCTGTGTGGTCCACCGGTAATCTTCGAAAAGCGTCGACAAGAGCATGGCGACGATGACGGTCACGATACCGTTATAGGCCGCCCTTCCGGCTCCGATTTCACGCACGAGCGTATAATGAAGGGGGAAGGTCACGACGCTTCCTGCCAGTGCCAGCCAGCCGATCCCGATCCAGAAGCTTTGCCGGTCCGGGAGCTGTGGCGGCCCGGCCGTGAACCAGGCCAAGGCAAAGTCGGCGATAGTCCCGTAAAGCATCGCCCACGCCAGCAGCGAGACCATCGGCAGCGAGCGACCGGTTTCATTGGCTTGGACGACATTCGCGATGCTGGCCGCAAGGATGCCGAACGCAGCCCAGAATATCCCGAGTGGAATGCTGCCACCCAAAGGATTGAGTCCTGCCTCGTGGATGAGCAGCAACGCGATGCCAGACAAAGCGACCAAGGTTCCGATAACGAAGCCGCGTGTGATCTTCTGCCCGAGCAGCCACCAACCGAATGCGGCATTGCTGACGATCAGCATCGTAAACATCACTGCCACGATCCCGGAGGTGAGGTGAAGTTCGGCTCGATAGACGAAGTTGAAGTTGGCGCAGAATTGCGCGATCCCGACCGCAATCGCGAGAATGTGCCCCTGGCGACCGATCGCCAGCGAACGCCCCATCACGCGTGCCAGCAGGAACATCGCCGGCGTGGCCACGGCGAAACGGATGGCAACCGACCAGCTCGGGGCGGTTCCGTCGATCTGGTCGGTGATTACCCACCAGGTCGAACCCCAGATCATTCCGGTGAGGAGGAAAGGGATAACGATGCGCCAGCGCAGCAGCGTTGCCTCGCCCGCCGAAGCGCTCATAAGCCGGAGATCGCGGAAGCAAGCGCTCGCGCATCGACGTCGCTCGTGTTCCAGGCGGTTACGAAGCGCGCTGCGTCGTCACCCCAGTCGTAGAAGCCGAACCCTCTGGCCCTCAAAGCCTCGCGCTCTTCGGCGGTGCAGCGCACGAATACCTCGTTGGCCTCGACCGCATGAATCAATCGATCGCCGCAGGCACCGGCAATTTCCTGCGCGGCGGCATTCGCGGAGCGTGCATTGTGAAGCCATACATCGCCATCGAGCATGGCGTGGAGCTGGGCCGCGAGATACCGCCCCTTGCTCTGCAAATGACCCGCCCGCTTGCGCCGATACCGTGCGACATCCGCCAGTCCGCGATCGAAGAACACGATCGCCTCGGCAATCATCCCGCCGTTCTTCACGAAACCGAAGCTTAGCGCATCGACATCGCCAGCCACCTCGCCCGCCGAGACGCCGAGGTGAGCCACGGCATTGGCGAACCGCGCACCATCCATGTGCAGGCCAACCCCGCGTTCCTTCGCGAGAGCAGAGATCGCAGCGACTTCATCGGGCCGGTAGACGCGCCCGTACTCGCTCGCCTGGGTGATCGAGATCGCGTGCGGCTGGACCTGGTGCACATCGTCGCGGATTGGATCCATCACTGCGCGAATGCCATCCGGCGACAGCTTGGCTCCATCGCCTTGGGCCAGCAGCAACTTGGCGCCATGCAGGTAGAAGCCGGGCGCACCGCCTTCGTCCACCTCGATATGCGCCTCCTCGTGACACACGACGCCGCCGTGCGGTTGGACCATCGTAGCCAGGGCGAGACAGTTGGCGGCAGTCCCCGTTGCAACCCACAGGACTTCGCATTCGCGGCCGAACAACGTCGAAAACTTGTCGTCGAGCGCCGCGCTGTGCGCATCGCCATCATAGGGCGCATCGCTCGCATCGGCCGCGCGCAACGCGTCCCACACGGCTGGATGGACGCTGGCTGCATTGTCGGAAAGGAACTGGGCCTGGCTCGTCATAGGGGAACGCCTCTAGCGCGCACGGCGTTGCTTGCACAGAAAGGAAATCTGCGTGAGCGATACGATTGAAATCCAGCACGAAGGCAGCGACACCGAGGGGCGGTATTTCACGCCCGTTGAAGGATCCTCTCGAGAAGCGGAACTGACCTGGCGCGCAAGAGGCGAGGTGCGCCACGCCACGCACACCTTCGTTCCCCCCGAAGCGCGGGGCCAGGGTCTGGCTGCCAGACTGGTCAAGGCGATGATCGAGGACGCCAGGGACCAGGACTTTCGCATCGCACCGGATTGTTCATACGTTGAAGGATATTTCAAAAGGCATCCGGAGCTATCGGACTTGCGCGCCTAGGCCGGTTCGACCCGCGCTTCGAGCAAGTCGGAAAAGTCCGTCTTCCCGATGCTTTCCAGAATGGCGGTGCGCCACTTGTACGCTTCGCTTAACGGCATTCCGTGAACCCGCAGATTGCCTCCTGCCAACCCCAGGAGCAGGCTGGCATAGCCGCGCCGCCTGGCGATCGGTCCCTGCAAGATCTCGACCGATTGCAGCTTCGTGCGCGATCCGATTGCGAGGCTTGGCGCGAACCAGCCGTGCCTCGAATAGAGCTGTGTGGCATCGAGCGCATGGCAGTCGTGTCGCCAGCGCCACCAATGATGAGCGATGATCCATGCGAGCGAGATTGCAGGGATAAGCCACTGCCACGATGGCGTGATGAATATCGCAGCGATCGTTACCGGTAGGAGCACCGCGCTGGCGAGCAGCATCTTGTCGAGACGGTATCTATCCATCGCCCGGTGCCAGGTGATTTCTTTTCCGGGCAGCGCAAACCCGGTTTCCGCAACGATAGGTGCGATTTCATCCATTTGCGCGAAGGGCGCGGCCTCGTGATTGGCTGCCCCGCTATCGCTCGCAAGGCTGATCACCTTCAGGCCATGCCACCCGAACAGCTTGCGCAGGAGGCCCGTCTCCAGCCTCAACGCCTGGACCCGGTGAACTGGCATCACGAGATCGGTGCGCGTCAACAGTCCCCGACGGCGTCGGAGCCCCTTCGGTGTGCGATCCAGCCGGAAATCCCATTCGCGCAGTCCCGTCCGCACGACCCCGGTTGCGAAACCGAGCACCGCGAGAGTTGCCAAGGCAACGAAGAGCCCGATGATTTGTGCAAGCGGCCCAAGGCCTGCGAGCTGCTGCCCAGGCCCTGCCAGCCTTTCCTGCCAGCCGTCGAGATCCCACAGATCGAATGGGAGCAGGAATTCGAACTGCTGCGCCAGGCCGCCGATAACCGCAACGACAGCCAGCGAGAACTCGAACATGCCGAATGTCAGGACGCGCTTGGGCCCCATTTCGAACAGCGGTGCGGTGACCTGTTCCGAATTGTCTTGCACAATCCCGGGTGCTGCTTGCAGCACCTCCTCGTCACGCCGTTCTTTGACGACTTCGCGAAGCCGCTCCCCCTCCGCTTCGGTCAGGAAAGCGAGCGACAGGTCTTCCTTTCCGCCAGCCCCCGTCTCGAACTTGACCTCGACGAGCCCGAACAAGCGGGGAAGCAGCTTTTGTTCGATGCTGACGTCCTGGATACGCTCATAAGGTACCGACCGGGCAGCGCGGGAGAGGAGGCCTTTCTCCACTCTGATGTCGGCATCTCCAGTCGCGTAAGTGAGCCTGGTCCACTGCAAATACTGCACGACGAGATTGCCGACGAACACGAAGCCCAGAAGCGGCATGAGATAGGACAATTGGCCAAGTTCGTCGCGCATGACGACAAAGAGGGCCAGCGCTGCGGGAATGAACCGAATGACGTAACTTACCGACTGCACCAGGAAAGTGCGCGGATCGGTCCGCTTCGGTTCGCGCAGATCGCCCGTCATTGCGTGTCGCGGCGAATGGCAGCGCGGATTTCTTCCCGCATCGCCATGGCGTCCTCGTGGGCCAGCCCAGGCAGCGAGACTGATGAATTATGGCTGCCCGCGGTGTGGACCGTCAGGGTCGCAAGATGGAAAGCCCGTTCGAGCGGTCCCTGATCGACATCAATGTGTTGGACCCGGCCGAAAGGCACGACGGTGTCCGAACGGAATAGTACGCCGCGCACCACGCGCAGCCGCTCCTCCGCCAGGGAATAGCCGCGCGTCGCATACCGGCGCATTGGCAGCCAGACGACGAGATACAGCACGATCAACAGGACCGGCCCCCAGGCCACACCGGTCCAGCCGGGAATGGCGAACTCCGCGATGCTGGCCCCGGCTATCAGGGCGATTGCGAAGATGCCCGCCACGAGGCGCATCATCGTCTTGTAGCGCGGATCGAGTTCGGTCAGCCCGGTCGTGTCTTCCATGCCGTCATACCTAGGCAATACAGCCCTCGCTATCAACGTCTTTGATCGAAGCGCCGACCGACGATGGCTGCAGCAATATTGGTTTTCTGCACGTCTGTCGTGCCGCCAGCTATGCCCCAGGCAAAGCCGTCGCGCACCCGCTGCTCCATCCCGTATTCCTTGTGGTAGCCATAACCGCCCATGACCTGCATCCCGTTGGCAGTGACACTGCGGACGATATCGTTGGCAAAGCACTTCGCGGTCGAGCTTTCGTAGACGCTCGGCAGCCCGTCCGCATTATGCTCGGCATTCGCAGCCGCGCGATAGATCAGCAGGCGCGATGCTTCGACCTGCATTGCCATCTCGGCAAGGCGCATCTGGACCGCCTGGAAATCGACGATGGGCTTCCCGAAGGCCTCACGTTCCTGCACATACTCAGTCGCCTGCTCCAGGGCGGCAGCAGCGAGCCCGAGAGATTGGGTGGCATTGCCGCATCTTTCGAGCCCGAAAGCGCTCATCAGCTTGCCGAAACCACCGGCAGGGACGATCTCGTTTTCCTTCGGAACCTTCACTCTATCGAAAGTGATGTCGCGCGTCTCGATGCCCCGGAACCCCATCAGCTGCTCGCGCTTGCCGAAACTGACGCCATCCATTTCCTTGTCGACCAGTAGGGCGCCGATACCCTTCGCCCCCGGCGCATCGGAAAGCCGTGTGTAAACCACGTAATAGCGCGCATGGCCTGCACCGCTTGTCCAACGCTTGTTGCCGTCGAGGATGTAATGGTCACCCGCGTCCCGGGCGCGGGTGCTCAGATCGGTCAGTGCCGTTCCGGCATCGGGTTCCGACATGGAAACGGCGACAGTCGCCTCGCCCGATACGACTTGAGGAATGACCTTGGCCTTGATCGCATCGGCACCGAATCGCTCCAGCGTGCGAACGGGCCCCACCAGGGCTTCGAACACAGGAAAGGCGACGGCGTTGGATATCATCGCAAACTGTTCGAGAACGAGGAGCGCCTCCAGGTGCCCCAGACCCAGGCCGCCATATTCTTCCGGCAAATTCACGCCCAAGAAGCCCATCTCTCCGTACCGGCGCATCATGTCGGCCGGGACTGAGAAATCTTTCTCCTCCATCTCGCGCGCAAGGTCGGGCAATTCCCTGCGTGCGAAAGTGCGCGCTGCATCCTGAAGCTCGCGCTGTTCTTCTGTGAGGCGGAAATCCATCTATCTCTCCCTTGCCGGGAGGAGTGCCGCGCTAAACGCCCCTACGCAACCCGCCACGCGCATTGAGGCGACGCTGCGCGCCGCGCCAGGCGCTCGAAGTTCCGAAGAAAAGGGAAAATGGTGCTGCTGGGGAGGATTGAACTCCCGGCCTCACCCTTACCAAGGGTGCGCTCTACCACTGAGCTACAGCAGCACGGATCCTCCGCAAGAACGCTTGCGGGGTGGAGGCGCGCGCTATTGGCAGACACGGAGGATAAGTCAACCTTAGCTTGCGACCCGAGCCGAATTTCGCAAAAGGATTGCGCGATGACCCAACCGAACGACAAGATGAGCCGCGAAGAGCGGCTCGCTGCGAAACTTCGCGAGAATTTGCGTCGCCGCAAGGGACAGGCGCGTGAAATCCGCGAATCGGATGCGGACGGGGTTTCCAAGCCCGACACAGACCGCTAACGCGCAGTGCTCCTAGGGAAACAGGGAGCGCCCATGTCCAAGCTGATCCTCGTCCGTCACGGCCAGAGCGAGTGGAACCTCGCCAACCGGTTCACCGGCTGGTGGGATGTCGACCTCACCGAAAAGGGCGAAACCGAAGCGCGCGAAGCCGGTGAGCTGATGAAAGCGAAGGGCGTTCTGCCCACCACCGCGTTCACATCCGTCCAGAAGCGCGCGATCAAGACGCTCAATATCGCGCTCGAAGCGTGCGACCGCCTCTGGATCCCGGTGACGCGCGACTGGCACCTCAACGAGCGTCACTATGGCGGGCTGACAGGCCTCAACAAGCAGGAAACGCGCGACAAGCACGGTGACGAACAGGTTCACATCTGGCGCCGCAGCTTCGACGTTCCGCCTCCCGAACTCGAGCCGGGCAGCAAGTTCGATCTGTCGGACGACCCCCGCTACGCCGGTATCGAAGTGCCGCGCACCGAAAGCCTCAAGCTGACGATCGAGCGTGTGCTCCCTTACTGGGAAAAAGCCATTCTCCCGCAGCTGGGCAAGGGCGAGACGGTCATCATCTCGGCTCACGGCAACAGCTTGCGCGCATTGGTCAAGCACCTGTCCGGTATTTCCGACGACGAGATCACCGGCTTGGAAATTCCGACTGGCCAGCCAATCATCTACGAATTCGACGGGACGCAGGTGTCGGGCGAACGCTATTATCTGAAGGACAGTTGATCATGGGGGCAAAGGTCGCAATCGTCATGGGTAGCCAGTCGGACTGGAAGACCATGACCTGCGCCGCCGAGGTGCTGGATGAACTCGGCGTCGAAACGGATGTGCGGATCGTCTCCGCACATCGCACACCGGATCGGATGTATGATTTTGCCAAGGGCGCTGACGCAGCCGGCTTTCAGGTCATTATCGCGGGGGCGGGAGGCGCTGCCCACTTGCCCGGAATGATTGCGGCACTGACCCACGTCCCCGTACTTGGCGTTCCGGTTCAGTCGAGGGCGCTTTCGGGCGAGGACAGCCTGCTCTCGATCGTCCAGATGCCGGCCGGCATTCCGGTGGGCACCCTTGCCATCGGCGAAGCGGGGGCCACCAACGCCGGCCTGTTCGCAGCAGCAATTCTCGCGAACACGGACGCAGACCTCGGCGAACGGCTCAAGGCCTGGCGGCAGGCGCGCAGCGATGCGGTAACCGAGCGGCCGCACGACTGATGCTGGAGAGGGGCTCCACCATCGGCATCCTGGGAGGGGGGCAGCTCGGCCGGATGATGGCGGTCGCCGCAACCCAGCTTGGATATCGCTGCATCGGCTATTCGCCGGAAGGCGACAATGTGGCCGCCGAAGTGTGCGAGGAATTTTTCACCAACTGCTGGGACGACCAAGCTGCTCTGGCGGCATTCGCCGCACGTTGCGACCTCGTCACTTGGGAATTCGAGAACGTGCCGGTCGAGACTGCCCGCACGTTCGCGCCCGGCACAATCTTTCCCGACCCCAAGGCGCTTGAAACTGCGCAGGACCGGCTCAATGAAAAGCGTTTCGTCGAGGGGCTTGGCGGCAGGCCAGCGGCCTATGCGAAGATCGATTCCCAGAGCGATCTCGAAGCGGCGACCGACCGGCTTGGCGCGCCCGGCATCGTGAAGACCCGTCGCGACGGCTATGACGGCAAGGGCCAGTGGCGTATCATGTCGGGCCGCGATGCCGCCGCGCTCAAGCTTCCCGATGTCCCCGGGATCTACGAGGGCTTCGTCGAATTCGATGCCGAATTTTCGGTCATCCTCGTGCGCGCCCGAGATGGTGAAATTCGCTTCTGGGACAGCTCGCGAAACGTCCACGAAGGCGGTGTCCTTTCCGCCTCCTACCTACCGGCCGGAGACGCGGTCGAACCACAGGTGGACGCAGCGCGGAAGCTGGCCGGTCACGTTGCCGATGCCCTGGGCTATGTCGGCGTGCTGACGCTGGAATTTTTCGCTACTCACGAAGGCCCGATCTTCAACGAAATGGCCCCGCGCGTGCACAATTCTGGTCATTGGACAATCGAGGGCGCGGCCACCAGCCAGTTCGAGAACCATATCAGGGCAGTAGCAGGGCTACCTCTCGGCGACACACGCACCACGGCCGAGGCGGTCGAGATGCGCAACATCCTCGGCAGTGATATCGCGGGTGCGCACGCGTTTCTTGCAGAAGCCGATGCCCACCTGCACGACTATGGCAAATCGGAAATTCGCGAGGGGCGCAAGATGGGTCACCTGACCCGCCTGTCCCGCGCATGAGCCTGTTTTGCATCTATGCGCGCGCCGCCAATGGCGCGATCGGCAAGGACGGCACCTTGCCCTGGCACCTGCCAGCCGATCTTAAGCGGTTCAAGGCGCTCACCATGGGGCGGCCGATGATCATGGGCCGCAAGACGTTCGAAAGCCTACCCGGTCTCTTGCCCGGCCGCCGCCACATCGTTCTGACTCGAAAGGAACGTTGGGATTCTACGGGTGCAGAAGTAGTGCGCTCCGTTGAAGAGGCGATTGCGACCGCGGGCGATGGCGCTGCCGTCATCGGCGGAGCAGCGATTTTCGACGTTTTCCTGCCCCTTTCGCACAGGGTGGAATTGACGCAGATACATCAGGATTTCGATGGCGATGTCTTCATGCCCCCGCTCGGCCCGGAATGGGAGATCGCGGGGCGTGAGGATTTCTCTGCCGAAGAAGAGACGCCTGCCTATTCCTTCCTGACCTACGAGCATTGCGAATGAAGCGGCGCATCCTCATCGGTCTCGTCGTCGTCGTGCTGCTGGCGATCGCAGGGTTCTTCGCATTCGCACCAGCAATGCTCGAGCGGGACATGAACAAGGTCGATGGCCAGCCCTTGATCGCGGTGTCCGACGAAGCGCGAGCGCTTCACGAAAGCCTCACTATTGTCGACCTGCATTCCGACACGCTCTTGTGGGACCGCGATCTGCTGGATCGCAGCGACCGGGGGCATGTCGACCTTCCGCGCCTGCAGCAAGGCAACGTCGCATTGCAGATTTTCTCCAGCGTCACCAAGACACCGCGCGGGCAGAATTACGACGCCAATGGCGCGGATAGCGACAACATCACGCCACTCGTGATCGCGCAGCTCCAGCCGGTGAGGACCTGGGGAAGCTTGCTCGAACGATCCCTGTACCATGCGCAAAAGCTGGACCGGGCGGTCGAAGGTTCCGGCAACCAGCTCGTGTCGATCCGCCGCCGAGATGACGTCGCCGGGCTGCTCGGACGCCGCGCGATCAAGAACAATGGCATCGGCGTCCTGTTCAGTGCCGAAGGCCTGCAAAGCCTCGAGGGCGACATCGGCAATCTTGAAGTATTATACGCCGCAGGAATGCGCATGGCGGGGCTCACGCATTTCTTCGACAATGAACTGGCCGGTTCGATGCATGGTCTCGAAAAAGGCGGCCTGACCGAGATGGGCCGCGAAACCGTGAAGCGGATGGAGGCGATGGGAATGATCGTCGATATTGCGCATTGCAGCCATCAGTGCGTTTCGGAAATTCTTGCCATGGCGACCCGCCCCGTCGTCTCGAGCCATGGCGGCGTGCAGGCAACCTGTGACGTCAACCGCAACCTGACGGACGAGGAAATTCGCGGTGTCGCTGCGACCGGCGGAATAATCGGCGTCGGCTATTGGGAGGGCGCCGTCTGCTACACCTCTCCTCGCGCCGCAGCCAAGGCCATGAAGCATATCCGCGACATCGTCGGCATCGAACACGTGGCGCTGGGCAGCGATTATGATGGCGCAGTCACCGTGCGCTTCGACACGTCTGAGCTGACGCAGGTCACGCAGGCCCTGCTCGATGAAGGTTTTTCCGAAGAGGAAATCCGCGCGGCAATGGGCGGAAACGCGTTGCGCGTCATCGCCGAAGGGTTGGTGCCGCGGTGAGATTTCTCGACCACAGAGACCCGCTGCCCGAGAGCCTTCGCGGCGCAATCATTGCGCTGGGCAATTTCGACGGTTTCCACCTCGGCCACCAGGCTGTCGCTAAGCAAGCGATCGACTGGGCTCGCGCAGAGGGGCGCCCCTCGATCATCGCCACCTTCGACCCGCACCCGGTCCGCCATTTCAAGCCGGACGCCCCGCCCTTTCGCCTGACCACGCTTGAGCAGCGGCAGGAGCTCTATCTCGCCGCAGGTGCCACCGCGATGCTGGTGTTCCATTTCGACGGCGAGCTGGCCGGGACGACTGCAGAAGATTTCGTGACGGTCCTGCTGGCCGATCATCTCGGCGTCGCAGGTGTCGTCACCGGCGAGGATTTCACCTTCGGCAAGGCACGTGGCGGCAATTTCGACAAGCTCGTCTCGCTCGGCAAGGAAGTCGGGATCGAGGCGCGCGCCGCCCAACCCATTCTCGACGGCGGGAAGCCGGTTTCTTCCAGCCGCGTACGCGACGCGCTGCGTGACGGCGACCCGCAGGAGGCCGCGCGCCTGCTCACCCGCCCCTTCGCGATCCGCGGGATCGTGGAGCATGGCGACAAACGCGGACGAACCATCGGTTATCCCACCGCGAACCTGTCGATCGAGCACTACCTGCGCCCGAAATACGGGATTTACGCGGTAACCGGCCGCCTCCTTTCGACCGGGCAGGAGCTTCTCGGCGCAGCAAATATCGGGGTGCGTCCGCAGTTCGAACCGCCCAAGGAATTGCTCGAACCCTATTTCTTCGATTTTTCCGGCGACCTTTATGGCCAGGAAATCGAAGTGGCCTTCCATCACTTTTTGCGCGGCGAGGCGAAGTTCGATTCGATCGAGGCGCTCACCTCACAGATGGAGAAAGATTGCTTGGAAGCGCGCCATCTACTAAGCGCGCGCGGCAATGACTGAACAGCGCGACTATAAAGACACGGTCTTCCTGCCGAAGACCGATTTTCCCATGAAGGCCGGCCTCCCCCAGAAGGAGCCGAAAATCCTTGCGCGCTGGCAGGACGAAAACCTCTACCAGCAGCTGCGCAAAGCCCGCGAAGGCCGCGAGAAGTTCATCCTCCATGACGGCCCGCCCTACGCCAATGGCGACATGCATATCGGCCATGCGCTGAACCGTATCCTCAAGGACATGGTCGTGCGCAGCCAGACGCTGCTCGGCAAGGACGCGCCCTTCGTGCCCGGCTGGGACTGCCATGGCCTGCCGATCGAGTGGAAGGTCGAGGAACAGTTCCGCAAGAAGAAGCGCGACAAGAACGCTATTCCGGCCAGCGAATTCCGCGCCGAATGCCGCGCCTATGCGCAGAAATGGGTCGATGTTCAGCGCGAACAATTGAAGCGCCTCGGCCTGATGGCGGATTTCGACAATCCCTATCTCACCATGCAGTTCGAAAGCGAGGCGACCATTGTTGCCGAGCTGATGAAATTCGCCGAGGCCGGAAACCTCTATCGCGGATCGAAGCCGGTGATGTGGTCGCCGGTTGAGGAAACCGCGCTGGCCGAGGCCGAGGTCGAGTACGAGGACATCACCTCGACCCAGATCGACGTGGCGTTCGAGATCGTGGAATCGCCGATCGAGGAACTGGTCGGCGCGCATGCGGTGATCTGGACCACCACGCCGTGGACCATCCCGGTGAACCAGGCTTTGGCCTATGGGCCGGAGGTCGAGTACGGGATTTTCTCGCTCGCACTCGCCGCATCGTCGATTGGTGATGATGAAACGATCAAGGCCCAGCAAGAGGCGAAGTTCGCCACCCATCCATTTGCTGATCGCATTGGCGACAAATTTTTGATCGCTACTGCTCTGAAAGGGGAATTGGAGAGGCGTTTGGCTAAAGCCTGCGGGGAAGACCGCGAGGTGTATCTTCTTCCTTTGACCACGATCAAAGGCGCAGACCTAGCTGGAATGCTCGCGCGTCACCCGATGCACCACCTTGGCGGGTTCTACGCCAACCCCCGCCCCCTGCTCGCGGGCGATTTCGTCACCACCGACAGCGGTACGGGCCTCGTCCATATGTCGCCCGACCATGGCGAGGACGACTTCCTGCTCTGCCGCGAACACGGCATCGAGCCGGTCTTCGCGGTCATGGGCGACGGGCGCTATCGCGACGACTGGGAATGGCTCGGCGCATCCGACGAGCGCCGCCGCGCGGTCATCAACAAGGCCTTCAACGCGCCTGACGGGCCGATCTGTTCGGACCTGCGCGAAGCAGGCGCGCTGCTTTCGGCGAGCGACGATTACGCGCACTCCTATCCGCATTCGTGGCGTTCGAAGGCCAAGGTCATCTATCGCTGCACGCCGCAATGGTTCGTGCCGATGGACAAGCCGCTCGACACGGGCGACTTCGACGTCGCTGTGCCCGAAGGCTTCGGCGCGGCCATCGCCATGGCCACGAGCAAGGACCACTCCACCTTGCGCGAAATTGCCATGCGCGAAATCGAGCGGGTGAAATTCTACCCCGAGAAAGGCCGTCGCCGGATCGGATCGATGGTCGAGGGCCGTCCCGACTGGGTGCTCTCCCGCCAGCGCGCATGGGGCGTGCCGATCACGCTCTTCGTTAGGGCCGACGGAACCTATCTGCAGGACCCGGCGGTCAACGCCCGCGTGGTCGAGGCGATCAAGCAGCAGGGCGTCGATGCCTGGGACGAAAGCCGCAAGGCGGAATTCCTCGGGGCGGACCACGATCCGAACGAATTCGAGATGGTCACCGACATTCTCGACGTCTGGTTCGATTCGGGCTGCACCCACGCCTTCACGCTGGAAAGCGGTCGCTGGCCCGACTTGCGCTGGCCCGCCGATCTTTATCTGGAAGGCAGCGACCAGCATCGCGGCTGGTTCCAGTCGAGCCTGCTCGAAAGCTCTGCCACCCGCGGCCGCGCGCCCTATGACGCGGTGCTCACCCACGGCTTCACCATGGCGAGCGACGGCAAGAAGATGTCGAAGAGCCTCGGCAACACCATCGACCCACTGAAGGTCATGGAGCAGTACGGCGCGGACATCATCCGCCTCTGGGCGCTTTCGGTCGATTTCACCGAAGACCACCGCATCGGCGATGAGATCCTGAAAGGCGTGGGCGACCAGTACCGCCGCCTGCGGAACACCTTCCGTTACCTCCTCGGCGCGCTCGACGGTTTCGTCGGCGACATGGGCGATGCGGGAGAAATCCCAGAGCTGGAAGTCTACGTCCTTGCGCTGCTGGCCGATCTGGACGGCAAGCTGAAGGCGGCGCTCGAAAGCTACGACTACAATACCTATACGCGCCTGCTGGTCGATTTCTGCAACGAGGACCTGTCGGCGTTCTATTTCGATATCCGCAAGGACGTGCTCTATTGCGACGGGCCGGACAGCACGAAGCGCAATGCCTATCGCACCGTGCTCGACCTCCTGTTCCATTCGCTGGTTCGCTACGCCGCGCCGGTGCTGGTGTTCACGGCGGAAGAGGCCTGGACCACGCGCTACCCCGATGGCGGCAGCATACACCTTCTCGACTGGCCTGCAGTACCCGGCGTAACTGCCGATGGCGCACGCTGGGGCAAACTGCGCGAGCTGCGCGAGCGTGTGACCGAAGCGATCGAACCGCTGCGCCGCGACAAGACGATCCGCTCCAGCCTCGAAGCCGACGTCGTCGTGCCTGCCGGTGCAGTTCCCGAAGGCTTCAGCGACGAAGACCTCGCCGAACTGTTCATCACCGCGTCAGTGACGCGCGGCGATAGCGACACGGTGACTGTCACTCGAACCGGCGAATCCAAATGCGGCCGCTGCTGGCGCCTGCTGCCCTCGGTTTCCGAGGACGGCGCGCTGTGCGATCGCTGTGACGACGTAATCGAACAGATGGACGCCGCAGGGAGTGCGGGCGAATGACCCCGGCTCTGCGCAATCGCCTGATCGGCGTGGCAATCGCCTTTGCGATCTATGCGGCTGACCAGGTCGTGAAGTGGTGGGTCGACGGCCCGCTCGGCCTGAAAAGCCAGCATGACAAGATGGATCTGCTGCCGTTCTTCGACTTTTACCGCATACACAATTATGGTGTGTCTCTCGGCATGTTCGAGGCGACCAGTCCGGAAACGCGTTGGCTCCTCGTTGGCGTGACCGCGCTGATTGCGCTGCTCGTCACGGTCTGGATGTTCCGTGAAAAGCTGCTTGGCGACATCCTTGGCCTGTCGCTGATCCTTGGTGGCGCGCTGGGGAACATCAAGGATCGCTACCAACTCGGTTACGTCCTCGATTATGCCGATTTCCATATCGGGGATTTTCGCCCCTTCCTTATTTTCAACATCGCAGATGCCGCTATCACCATCGGCGTCGTAATCATCCTTGCCCGCGCGTTCTTCATGAGCGACAAGGAAGTCGACGACATGATGGACGGCAAGACGGCAGACGCCGCGGAGAGCAATACATGAATACCTTCACTCGCATCGCCCTGGTGAGCGCCGCCGCAAGCACGCTCGCAGCCTGTGGCAGCGGCGGTTTCCTCAATCGCGAACGTCCCGACGAATTTGCCGTGCAGCGCCAGGCTCCGCTGGTCGTTCCGCCGGACTTCAATCTCGTCCCGCCGGCACCCGGCGCCCCGCGCCCGGCTGAAGGCACCGCTGCAGAGCAAGCTCTCGAAGCCCTGTTCGGTGGTCCGGCTGCACGTAGCTCGGTCGAAACTTCGGTCCTCGACCGTGCCGGTTCTGCGGAGCCGGGCATTCGCAGCCTCGTCGGCAGCGAAGGCACCAATACGGTCGCCAAGGGCAGTGTCACTCGCGATATCGTGGCTGCACCCGAAGGCGACGGCGCGACCGCACAGGCCGTAATCCCGGGCTAATCAGGCTTCCCGGTTAGGGATGCTTCAGCCGTCGTCCTCCTCCGAGGGCTTAGCGGCGCTGAGTGCGCTGACCAGGAGCTTGTCGATCCGGCGTTCGTCGAGGTCGACGACTTCGAAGCGCCAGCCCTGTTCTTCGAACCACTCGCCCTCGGCGGGGAGCTTTTTCAGCACCGCAAGGACATAGCCCGCTACGGTCGCGAATTCCCGACCCTCACCGTATTCGAGGCCCAGCCTGTCAGCGAGCGCATCGGCGCTGAGCGAGCCCGACACCAGAAGCGAGCCATCCGCACGCTCCACGATGCCCGGCGAATCGCCCGGATCCTGGTCGCTGGCAAAATCGCCGACGATGGCCGTCAACAGGTCGACGGGTGTCACTATCCCGTCGAGATGACCATATTCGTCATGGACCATCGCCATGGCGATATCGGCTTGCTGCAACACACGCAGGGCGTCCACCGCGTCGAGCTGATCGGGAACGACCTCCGCTTTACGAAGAAGATCATGCAGGACTACCGGCCCACCTGCCACCTGCGCCGCCAGGATCTCCCGCACCCTCACGAGGCCCAGAACCTTGTCCGGCGAACCGTCGGCGACCGGCAATACCGAATGCGGGCTTTCCGCCAGCAAAGCCGTAATCGCTTCTTCGTCGGCACCAATATCGATCCAGTCGATTTCTGTTCGCGGCGTCATCACCTCGCGGACGGGCCGCTCCGCCAGACGGACCACTCCGGATAGCATCTGGTGCTGCTCATGTTCGATCACGCCGCTACGCGTGGCCTCGGCGAAAAGCATGTGCAGCTCTTCCGCCGTCACCGCGCTTTGGCCCGCAGGGCGCACGCCGAGCAGGCGGATGATGAGGCTGGAAGAGGTATCGAGCAGCCAGACCAGCGGCGCGGCGACCTTTGCGACGAACGCCATTGGCAACGCCATCGCAGTCGCGATCGGCACGGCGGCGCGCAGCGCAATCTGTTTGGGTACCAGTTCGCCGATAACGAGGCTGAAATAGGTCGTGAGCGCAATGACCAGCGCGAACCCGACTTCGGGCGCCCAATCCGCCGGCAGCCCTATCGCTGCGAGACGCTCGCCGACAGGCCCGCCCAGGCTGGCACCGGAATATGCGCCGGCGATGATGCCGACCAGGGTGATGCCGATCTGCACGGTAGAGAGGAACTTGCCGGGATCTGCCGCCAGCGCGATGGCGGACTTTGCGCCGGCGCTGCCTTGCTGAGCTGCGCTCTGCAACCGTCCGGTGCGCGCAGAAACAATGGCGAGTTCGCTCATGGCGAAAACGCCATTGAGCAAAATGAGCCCGGCGATGATGAGCAGGTCTGTCCAGGGAAAGGGTGTCACATTCCTGCGCTAGCACAAATTATCGCGCATGCCAGTGCTTCGCGGAACACTAGGCCGTTTCACTTGTTTGGAACTTTCAGAGGCGCTGGTGGGCGCGTCCCACATGGCGTGTCGGCAACGGCTCGTAAGGAGCCGCTGGCCGTCATAACTCTAGAAGGGGATATTTTTTATGCAAAAATCACGGATTTTCCTCGCAGGTTTCTCGGCAGTCGCCCTCATGGGTACCTCCGCCTGCGTCACAGACCCGAACACGGGTGAGAAGAAGATTTCGCGCACCGTACTCGGCGGTGTCGGCGGCGCAGTTGCCGGCGGCCTGCTCGGCGGCGTTATCGGCGGCAAGACCGGTCGTATCATCGGCGCGGCCGGCGGCGCAGCAGCCGGCGGCTATGTCGGCTACAAGATGGATCAGCAGATCAAGGAGCTCGAAGAGCAGACTGCCGGTTCTGGCGTCGATGTCAGCGAAGTCGACGGCGGCGAGGCTATCCTCGTGAACCTGCCGGACGGTGTCACCTTCGCCACGGGCAGCGCGACGATCAATTCCGCATTCCGCCAGACGCTCGACAGTGTCGCTGCGAATCTCGTGCAATATCCGAACAGCCTGATCGACGTCTACGGCTACACCGACACAGTCGGTGCCTCCGACTTCAACCAGCGCCTTTCGGAACAGCGCGCCCAGGCAGTCGCGAACTACCTGACCAGCCGCGGCGTGAGCTCCTCGCGCATCCGCTGGATGGGCTTCGGCGAAACCAACCTCGCGGTGCAGACAGCGGACGGTGTTGCCGAACCGCTCAACCGCCGTGTGGAAATCAAGATTATCCCGTTCGACCAAGACGATGTCGAAGCAGCCCAGCAGGGCAACTAATCCGAGCCTTTCGGAAAAGTCGCAGGAGAGGGACCGGGCCAACGTCCGGTCCCTTTTTTGTTGGGTAGCTATTTCGAAGCTAGGCTGGACGCGCGGTCGGCCAGGTGTGCCACCGTCGCGGAATGGATGCCGGGTGCGCTCACCACCATCCCGAACTCGCGGGGATCCCTCTTGTTATAGTTGAGCTTCCGGCCGAAAGCGTCCGAAACCGCCGCGCCGGCTTCGCGGGCAATGAGCGCCGCCGCCGCGATGTCCCATTCGAAACCCCAGCGCAATGTCGCGACCAGGTCGGCCTCGTCCGACGCGACCATGGCCATGCGAAGCGCGATCGAGTTGGGTTGGTAGACCTTCTCCAGCATCTGGTCCTGCTTCATCAGGTCCGCTGCCGGCACGCGGGCACCGGAAAATTCCTCGCGTTTGGAAGAGGTGAGTTTCTTGCCGTTCCTCCAGGAGCCCTGACCTGCCGTAGCCTGCCACACTTCATTTCGCGCGGGTGCGCAGAGCGAGCCGATCAGGGGCCTTCCCGCGCTGATCAGGGCTACGGACACCGCCCAGCCGGGTCGACCGCGAATGAAGTCGCGCGTTCCGTCGATAGGATCCACGAGCCAGATAAGGTCGCGATCGAGGCGTGCGGGATCGTCGACTGTCTCTTCCGAAAGCCAGCCCGCAGCCGGCAACAGGGCACCCAGCTCGCGCTTGAGGAAGGCGTCGACGGCAAGATCGGCTTCGCACACCGGACTGCCCGGGGTCTTCTCCCAGGTGCGCACGTCATTGCCCGCGCCGGGCCAGAGGTCCAGCGCGATGCGCCCTGCTTCGGAGACGATCGATTCGAGTCGCTTTGCGTCGATCATGGATGCGAAGCGCCCCTGCACCCGAAAGTCGCACTTTTCAAGCGGGGCCAGACATGCTTATGCGACCCGCGCAACACGATTCCCTCCAGCCGCGCCAAACGCGAAGGACGAAAGCCCGAAATGAACATCCACGAATACCAGGCCAAGGAACTGCTCGCGAAATACGGCATCGCCGTTCCTGCGGGCCATGCAGCACTCACCGTCGAAGAGGCGGTCGCAGGCGCCAAGCAGCTCCCGGGCCCGCTTTACGTGGTGAAGGCGCAGATACACGCTGGTGGCCGCGGCAAGGGCAAGTTCAAGGAACTCGGCCCCGACGCGAAGGGCGGCGTGCGCCTTTCGAAAAGCATCGAGGATGTCGAAGCGAACGCGAAGGAAATGCTCGGCAACACGCTGGTCACGATCCAGACCGGTGACGAAGGCAAGCAGGTCAATCGCCTCTACGTGACCGATGGCGTCGACATTGCGCACGAATACTATCTCTCGATGCTCGTCGACCGCGCCAGCGGCCAGGTCGCCATGATCGCATCGACCGAAGGCGGCATGGACATCGAGGATGTCGCGCATGAGACGCCCGAGAAGATCACCACGATCACCATCGACCCGGCCCAGGGCTTCATGCCCCACCACGGCCGCGCGGTGGCCTTCGCCCTGAAGCTGACGGGCGACACCAACAAGCAGTGCCAGAAGCTCGCCAAGCAGCTCTACACCGCATTCATGGACCTCGACATGGAAATGCTCGAGATCAATCCGCTGGTCGAAGACAAGGACGGCAACCTGCTCGTCCTCGACACCAAGATGAGCTTCGACGGCAACGCCCTCTATCGTCACAAGGACGTTGAGGCCATGCGAGACGAGACCGAGGAAGACCCGGCCGAAGTCGAAGCCAGCGAATACGACCTCGCCTATATCAAGCTCGACGGTAACATCGGCTGCATGGTCAACGGCGCAGGCCTCGCCATGGCAACGATGGATATCATCAAGCTCAACGGCGCCTTCCCGGCGAACTTCCTCGACGTAGGCGGCGGCGCGACGACCGAGAAGGTCACCGCAGCGTTCAAGATCATCCTCAAGGACCCGGCGGTCGAGGGTATCCTCGTCAACATCTTCGGCGGCATCATGCGCTGCGACACCATCGCAGAAGGCATCGTGGTTGCGGCCAAGGAAGTCGAACTGGACGTTCCGCTGGTGGTCCGCCTCGAAGGCACCAATGTCGAGAAGGGCAAGGAAATCCTCGCCAACTCGGGCCTGCCGATCGTTCCGGCAGACGATCTGGGCGATGCCGCCCGCAAGATCGTGGCAGAGGTGAAGAAGGCGGCTTAAATCGCTGCCCTGGGGCTAGGGCACCAACCAGTTTGCGCGAAGCGACCGGTTTCGGTCACGTGTGAGCTGGTACTGACACAGCAGGCTTTCGGCATCTGCCCCCTCGCCGCATTCGGCCAGGAGGTAGGCGTCGAAGGCCTGTTCGCTTTTGTCGAAGGCGCTGGTCGCCGCCCGGCCATCTGCCAATTCGGTGCGATAGGCATCGGCCAGCTCCTGCCGAGTGCCTTGCTCTTGGTCGAGAGCCAGCGCGAAACATGTCGAATAGGACGTGGTCTCGTATTTCGCACAATCGGGAATCGCCGTGTCGCCCGCGCGCCGGAAGCGAAAGACGAGTTCGGAGAGCTTCTCGCCTGCGCTTTTCATGCGCACGGCCGCAAGTAGGCCTTGTTCGCCATCGCAGCGCAAGGTGAGCCCATGGAAATAGGCCGCGCAGTCCTCCACCGCGATCAGGCGGAAGGTCAGCATGCCGTCTTTCTCTTCCCAGCCGGTGAGGTCGGCGTTGAAGTGCTTCAGGCGCAGGACCAGCGTCCCCTCTTCTTCCATCAGGTAGAGATGCTCGGTGAAGCGGATCGCGCCCTCGTCGGTTTCCTGCACGAAGCTGCCGATCATGGTGCCACCGCTCGGGGGCAGCCAGCTCTCCATGGCAGGCGCCCCGCCAATACCTGTGCCAATCCACTGACCGACCAGCCAGTCCATCTTTTCCAGCGTGGCGGGAGGCGGCGCATGATCTTCCGGCGCGACGCGCGTTTCCTGCGCGGCAACAGGTGATGCCAGCAATGCCAGGGCCCCTGCAATCATCGTCCAGCCGCGCATCGCAAACCTCCTGTCTGACACGCGAAACTATTCGCCCCGCCAACCATAGTAAAGAAGACTGCTGCGGCGCGCTTGACCTGCGCATTCCTGCGGGCGAGGGAGCCGGAGAGGCCAGCCAGATTACGGCCTCACCCAACTTGACGTTTACGTAAACGCAAGCTAGGTGGGCGCCACAGTTTCTATCGAGAGGAAGGTAACTCGCATGAAAATCCTCGTCCCCGTCAAGCGGGTGATCGATTACAACGTCAAACCCCGCGTGAAGGCCGATGGCTCGGGCGTGGACCTGGCGAACGTAAAGATGAGCATGAACCCCTTCGACGAAATCGCCGTCGAAGAGGCGATCCGCCTCAAGGAAGCCGGCAAGGCAGAAGAAATCGTCGCCGTTTCGATCGGCCCGGCTAAGGCGCAGGAAACGCTTCGTACTGCGCTCGCCATGGGTGCGGACCGCGCGATCCTCGTCGAAACCGACGATGAAGTCGAACCGCTCGCCGTCGCCAAGATCCTCAAGGCGATTGCCGAGGAAGAAACCCCGGGGATCGTGATGCTTGGCAAGCAGGCGATCGACGACGATTCGAACCAGACCGGCCAGATGCTCGCAGCCCTCATGGGCCGTCCGCAGGGCACCTTCGCCAACACCGTTGAAGTCGATGGCGACAGCGTCGTTGTGAAGCGCGAAGTCGATGGCGGTCTCGAAACCGTGAAGCTCACGCTTCCGGCCATCGTCACAACCGACCTCCGCCTGAACGAGCCGCGTTATGCCTCGCTGCCTAACATCATGAAGGCGAAGAAGAAGCCGCTCGATACCAAGAGCCCGTCCGATTACGGCGTCGACACCGCGCCGCGCCTCAAGACCACCAATGTCTCCGAACCGCCGGTTCGCCAGGCTGGTGAAAAGGTCGAGGACGTCGATGCGCTGGTCGCCAAGATCAAAGCGCTCGGCATCGCGTAAGACCCCGGACTTCGAAAGGAATAGACTTATGAAAACTCTCGTCTGGGTCGAACACGACAATGCCGAGATGAAGGACGCAACGCTGGCTGCGGTCACTGCCGCCAGCAAGCTGGGCGAAGTCCACCTGCTGGTCGCAGGTTCGGGCTGCCGCGCAGTGGCCGAACAGGCTGCAAAGGTCGCTGGTGTGGGCAAGGTCCACCTCGCCGACGATGCGGCTTACGAGCACGCCCTTCCCGAAAACGTCGCCCCGCTGATCGCCGATCAGATGGGCCACCACGACGCTTTCGTCGCGCCCGCCACCACCACCGGCAAGAACATCGCACCGCGCGTCGCAGCCCTGCTCGACGTGATGCAGATTTCGGACATCCTGTCGGTAGAAGGCGACAAGACCTTCACCCGCCCGATCTATGCCGGCAATGCGATTGCGACAGTCGAATCTTCCGATGCGAAGCTCGTCATCACCGTTCGCGGCACCGCCTTCGACAAGGCGGCGACCGAAGGTGGCAGCGGCACGATCGAGGAAATTTCCGGCCCTGCCGATGCTGGCCTGTCCAGCTTTGTGAGCGCCGAGATCGCCGAAAGCGATCGCCCCGAACTGACCAGCGCAAAGGTTATCGTTTCGGGCGGCCGCGCGCTCAAGGATGGCGAGACTTTCGAACAGATCATCACCCCCCTCGCCGACAAGCTCGGCGCGGGCATCGGTGCATCGCGTGCCGCGGTCGACGCGGGCTACGTTCCGAACGACTACCAGGTCGGCCAAACCGGCAAGATCGTCGCTCCGGAAGTCTACATCGCGATTGGCATCTCGGGCGCGATCCAGCACCTAGCGGGTATGAAGGATTCCAAGACCATCATCGCCATCAACAAGGATGAGGACGCACCGATCTTCCAGGTCGCCGACATCGGGCTCGTGGCGGATTTGTTCAAGGCAGTCCCTGAACTGACCGACAAGCTCTAAGTATAGTAGTTACTTGTATTCTTGACCCCTTCGCTACATGATCGTGGCGAAGGGGTTTTCTATGCTTGGTCGCATATCGATATTAGTGCTTGTCGTAATTGCGTCGACAATGGGGCTTCCCAGTCCCGCCATGGCGAAGGAGTCCGAGGCGGAATTGCTCCTGCCACTGGGTCCGTGGCAGCTCGACATGGGCGAACACAAATGCCGCCTAGCCCGCCTGTTCGGCGCTGACGCGGGGAAGACGGTATTCATTCTCGACCAATGGAACCCTTCGGTCTCCGCTCACTGGGCAGTCGCCGGACCTGACGTACGGAAGATCCGGACCAACCAGGAAACATCGTTTGCCTTCGGACCTGATGGCGATGCGGACGAGTTTCGTTTCACCGGCGGGACGCTCGGCGACTATGGGGCTGTCGTCACCGGCAAGAGCACGGTTGCCGCTCACGCCCACCCCCTCCCCGGAGAAGAGGGTTATGACTGGGCAGCCAATCCGCGCGCAATCCACGCGATGGATTCGGCAAAGAGTGCCGAGATCGAAACTCTGACCATTTCGCAGAGGGGATCTCAGACCCTTGCCCTTCGCCTGGGTTCCATGGAAAAGCCCTTGGCGGCTCTGAACTACTGCATGGAAAATCTGGTCGAATCCTGGGGTTTCGATTTGGAAGAGCAGCGGACGATCGCCACTCCACCAACCATTATCAATCTTGCGGAAGTCGCGGCGCGGATCCAGCGGGAGTATCCGCGCGAAGCCCTGCGCAAGGGTGCACAAGCCGACTTTCACATGCGGCTGACCGTTGGCGTGGATGGCGATGTAAAGGAATGCGCCCTCATTGACCAAACGCTGGCGAAAGGCTTCGACATGAGGCGCCACCCCTGCACGATCTTTAAATCGGATGCGGAGATAGAGCCGGCCCGAAAACTCGACGGTACTCCTGTAGAAACCTATTACACGACGCGTGTCATCTATCGCATGCGCGGGAACGCGCCTTGACGGTCAACCGTCCCGGCTTTTCAACACCGATACGGATATAATGATGCGATCATCGATTTACGGAATACTTGCGGTCGCTTTGGCGGCATCGGCTACCAACACTTCAGCGCAAGATAATGCGAAAATCTATCAGCCGTCGACCGAGTGGTCGGTTGAGCGACAAACCGACAGATGCGTAGCGCGAAGACAATTCACGCATGAAGACGATACTGCCAAGCTCGTTTTTGAGCATGGTGGTAGCGACGACGCCTTCAACATGACGATTATCGGCAACGCGGTACGAAACACTCTTGGGCCTTTGGTAAGCATTCAGTTCGGGCCGGAAGAAAAGCCAAGTGGGCGCAATTACATCTCTGCAAAGACACGTGCTGGGGAAGCCGCGCTGGTTCTTTACGGCGTGCGGTTCGCCCCGGCGGAAAGAGCTGCCGATGGCAGCTTCATCGTGGAAACACTGGACGCCGAGCGCTTGGCCGCCATCGAATTTCTACAGATCGAACGCGCCGGTCTGAAACGATTTCGCCTCGAGACGGGTGGGCTTTCTGAGCTGAGCGAAGCTATCGACCAGTGTGCGGAAGCACTGGAAAAGACCTTCCTTTCCACGGAGAAGGGGGGAAGAGTTGCCCAAGGAGCGGTGCCCCTGGATCAGGGCAGCTGGGTACAGTCCAGCGATTACCCCGGCCTGATGCAGAAGTACGGCATGGGCGCCCGGATCGCCGTAAGACTGACAGTGGGCACAGCAGGGCGAGCCACGTTCTGCCAGATCAAGGATTCGACGGTGCCCCAGATGTTCGAGGATGCCCTATGCCTTGCTCTGATGAGACGGGCCAGATTCGAGCCTGCACTCAATGACCAAGGCGATAGAGTGCCCTCATACTGGAACCTGACGGTAGACTTCAAGGCAGGCTGAGGCGCTCACATCCACCTTAGCAGTTGGCTCCCGGCATGGAGGGTAACGCCCACCAATCCGCCCACCAGCGTCCCGTTGATGCGAATAAATTGGAGGTCACGGCCGACTGCGCCTTCCACGCGTTCGGTGAGGGTCGTTGCATCCCAGCGCCGCACCGTTTCGGATACCAATTGCACGATCTGGTCGCCGTAGCGCGTCGCAATGCCGACCGCTGTTCGGCGAGCGAAGCGATTGATCTGCATTTGCAGCCGCTCGTCGTCGCGCAGGGCAGCGCCGAGCTCGCCGAGAGTCTCCCCCAGGTACGACGGTCCGGCCCCACCCGATTCCTTGATCGAACGAATAAGGCGAGCACGAATTCTTTCCCAGACACCCTGCCACCAGTCCGCAATCGCGGGATTGGTGAGGAGCTCGCTCTTCAACCGCTCGACCCGTTCCTGCATTTCCGGATCCTCGCGCAGGCCCTTGGCGAGTTCTTCAAGCCCTTCCTCGATCTTGTCGCGAAGCGGGTGCTCCGGATCGACGAGCACTTCTGCAAGGAGCTTATAAAGGCCATCGATGACCGAATTCGCGAGCCGCTCATCCAGGCCGGTAAAGCGCAGGACGGCGTTGGCGCGCTTGTGCACCATGTCCCGAACAAGCGTCTCGTTGTCTTCGAGGACAAGTCCCGCCCAGCGGATGATCTTGTCGATCAGCGGCTTGTGGCGTCCGTCGGCAATCATCGCATCTAGCATTCCGCCCAACAGCGGCGCGATCTCGAGCTTCTCGATCTGCGCAGCAATCCCGCTTCGCACCTGCGTTCCCAACCGGTCCGGGTCGAGCGACTCAAGGACTTCGACGGCAAGGTCCCCTGCCCCAGCGCGAATGCGCGTGTCCTGGGCGGCCTTCGGGTCCGCCAGATACGATCCGACGGCACCTGCAAGGTTCATGGTGCCCATCCGCCGCGCCACCACCTGCGCGGTAAGGAAGTTGCTGCGCAGGAAGTCCGCCATTGTGTCGGCGATACGATCCTTGTTTTCGGGGATGATTGCGGTGTGCGGGATCGGCAGCCCGAGCGGGCGGCGGAACAGCGCAGTGACGGCGAACCAGTCGGCCAGGCCGCCGACCATTGCCGCTTCGGCAAAGGCGTGGAGATACCCCCATGCCGGATGGGCCGAAAGATAGCGCCCCGACAAGACGAATATCGCAGCCATCAAGACGAGCATGCCGGTTGCCGCACGCCGCATCACACGCGCACGATCGGGCGGAATCTGTCCCGCTCTTGCTCCGGAAAGGGAAGTCAATCCATCCGCCATATTCAGGCGACGATCACTCGGCCGGATCGATCCCGGCTTCTCCGTGTGCACCACCGGAAACCGGCTTGCCATCATCGCCGGGGCGATAGGTCAGGAAACGCCTGCGCATCCAGGGCCCTGCTCGCTTTTCGAAGCCGTCAGCCAGGCTGAATCCCGCCGGAACGATCAGCAGCGTCAGTACGGTCGACAGGATGAGGCCCCCGATGACCATCGTACCCATGGGCGCACGCCATGCTCCGTCGCCAGAGCCTAGCACGCCTGACAGAGCGGTCGGGACCATGCCTGCGGTCATCGCAACTGTTGTCATCACGATGGGCTGTGCGCGCTTGTGACCGGCATCGATGATCGCGTGCAGCTTGCGTGTGCCGCGATCCATCTCCTCGATAGCGAAGTCGATCAACAGGATGGAGTTCTTGGAGACGATACCCAGCAAAAGCAGGATACCGATATAGACCGGCATGGATTGCGGCTGACCGAACATCCAGACAAGCAGGATGCCTCCAAGCGGAGCCAGGGCCAGCGAGGTCATGTTGACCAGCGGGCTCATCAAGCGCTTGTAGAGAAGCACAAGCACGGCGAACACCAGCAATACACCCGACAGGATCGCGATCATGAGGCTTGAGATCAGCTCCTGCTGCCATTCGTCTTCACCAACAACGTCACGGATCACTCCCTGGGGCAGGTTCTGGAGAATCGGCAGCTGGTCGATTTCCTGCTGCGCTTCGCCTTTCACCACACCTTGGGCGAGGTCCGCACCCACCAGGACGCGGCGGTTCTGATTGTAACGCTGGATAGCCGTGGGGCCTGAGCCGAACGAAACATCGGCAACGCGTGACAGGGGCACAGAACCGCCCGAGGCCGTCTGTACGGGAAGGTTCTTGATCGTGTCGAGGTTCTCGCGCGATTGCTCCGGCAGCTTCACCGTAATCGGGATCTGGCGATCGGAGAGCGAGAACTTCGCCGCGTTCTGTTCGATCTCGCCCATCGTGGCGATGCGGATCGTCTGGCTAAGCGCGATTGTGGAAACGCCCAATTCGGCAGCGATGTTGTCACGCGGCGTGATCAGGATTTCAGGGCGGTTGATATCGGCACTGATGCGCGGCGCGACCAGCATGTCGATGCCCTTCATCTGCTCCACGAGGGTAGCCGCGGTCTCGTTCAGAAGTTCCGGGTCCGAGCCAGCGAGCATGACGGTCATATCGCGGCCGGAACCGAAGCCACCGGATTGCGACGCGAACCGTACGCGCGCATCGGGGATCTGTGCGAAGATCGGCGCAATTGCGCGCTCGAACTCGATCGAGGTGCGCTCGCGGTCAGGTCGCAGGGTTATATAGAGCGTCGCCTGTCCTTCACGCACACGCTCAAGAGCAAGTTCGACTTCCTGCTGCTCGTAGAGAATGTCGGCAACCTGGTCGACGACGCGTTCGGTCGTCTCGAGCGTGGTGCCGGGCACCATCTCGATTTCGACGCGGCTGTTTTCATCGTCGATGACTGGCTGGAACTGGGCCGGGGTAATGGAGAAGAGCAGGATGGTCAGAAGAAGGGAGAAATAGCCGACCCCAAGCATCCAGATGCGGTGATCGAGGAAGCGGGCGCGCATATATTGCCAGCCGTCGCGTATATTCTGGCCGCAGAAGCGCACGACCAGGCCGAGCAGAGCAAACAAGGCAAGGATCGCCAGGAAACCAGCGCCGAGCGATGCAATCAACTGCACGAACTCGATCAAGCGCGAAACCAGACCGGCAAAGAAGCCGTCGTCCGCGCCGACAACGGCGTCAACCAGCTCAAGCCCGGAAAGCATGCCCGACACCGTGAAGGTCGCAAAGGCGGAGAATGTCAGGGTAAGCAGAACGACGCACAGGAGGCCGATCGCATAAAGCCACCGGCGCCGGGGGCTCTCAACGCCTTCGCGCGCCGCGTACATCTTGCCCCGGTCAAGCGACCAGCGCAGGACGCCCATGTACCGGTCCATCATCGGGCCTTCGCCATGCGACTGCTGGCCCTTGGCCTTGAGGAAATACGCCGCAAGCATCGGTGTGATCATGCGCGCCACAGCCAGCGACATAAGCACGGCTACAACCACGGTGAAGCCAAAATTCTTGAAGAACTGCCCCGAAATGCCGGGCATCGCGCCGACCGGGAAGAAGACTGCGACGATGCAGAAACTGGTCGCCACAACCGGCAGCCCGATTTCGTCTGCCGCATCGATCGACGCCTGATAGGCACTCTTGCCCATGCGCATATGCCGCACGATATTCTCGATCTCGACGATTGCGTCGTCGACCAGAACCCCTGCCACAAGCGCAAGCGCAAGCAGCGATAATTGGTTCAGGTTGAACCCGAGCAGGTCCATGAACCAGAACGTGGGGATGGCGGAGAGCGGGATCGCAACAGCCGAAATCGCCGTCGCGCGCCAGTCACGCAAGAAGAAGAATACGACCACCACTGCCAGGATCGCGCCTTCGATCATGGCAGCCATAGCGCTGTCGTACTGGTTCTTTGTGTATTTGACGGTGTTGAAGAGAGGAATGAATTTCACGCCCGGGTTGGCGGCTTCGATCTCTTCGATTTTCACCAGGGCTTCTTCGAACACTGTGACGTCGGAAGCACCCTTGGCGCGGGACATCGCGAAGTTGACGACTTCCTTCTCGCGCACCTTGCTGATCGAAGTGCGTTCGGAAAAGCCGTCGCGCACTGTAGCCACATCGGAAAGCTTGACCGTGCGTCCGCCACCGAGCTGGATTTGCCGCTCGCCCAGCTCGAAAGCGCTGGCATTGCTGCCAAGGACACGAACCGACTGACGCGTGCCGCCGACTTCAGCCATCCCGCCAGCCGCATCGAGATTGTTCTGCCTGAGCACGCCGTTGATCTGGCTGGCAGTTACGCCAAGCGCCTGCATGCGTGGAAGGTCGAGTATGACCTCGATCTCGCGATTGACGCCGCCGAAGCGATTGACCTCCGCCATGCCTTCGATGCCGAGCAGCTGCTTCGCGACGGTATCGTCGATGAACCAGCTAAGACCCTCGATCGTCATATCGTCCGCTTCGACAGCGTAGATCGCGAGGAAACCGCCGGAAATTTCTTCCTTGGTGATCCTCGGCTCGAGGATGCCGTCAGGCAGGCTACCGCGGACCTGGTCGACCGCGTTCTTTACTTCCGCGACCGCATCGTTCGGATCAGTTCCGATCTCGAATTCGATGAAGGTATTCGAGCTACCCTCGCGCGCCGTCGAATTGAGCGATGCCACACCATTGATGGAGCGCACTGCGGATTCAACGCGCTGCGTGATCTGGTTCTCGATCTCCGTCGGCGCAGCGCCGGGCTGCGAGATCGTGACGTTGACCGCAGGAAATTCGATATCCGGATTGTTCACGACATCCATGAACCTGAAGCTGATCAGGCCAGCCAGCAGGAGAGCCGTGAATGCAACCAGGGGGATGACCGGGTTACGGATCGACCACGCCGAGATGTTGCGGAAATTCACGCGCTTACTCTCCGCCCTGCTTGACCAGCTCCGGCACGACGGTTTCGCCTTCGGTCAGGAAGCCGCCGGCCCTCAGTACGACTTTCTCGGATCCGGTCAGGCCTTCTGCGATCACGATGCCCTTCGAGGTTACCTCACCGGTCGTCACGCTGCGCCGAACAGCCTTGTTCTCGTTGTCGATGATGTAGACGTAATCACCTTCGCTATCGGAGAGCACCGCGCTTTCCGGAAGGATCGGAGCCACCAGCGTGCCGCTAGAAATAGTTGCAGTAGCGAAGCCGCCTGGTCGCAGTTCGGGCGCATAGGGAAGCGCAATGCGCGCCGTTCCCTGGCGATCCTGCGCGTCGATGGTCGGAGCAAGCTGCCAGATCTGGCCCGAGAACGTCTTGGCGGACCCCGCGGGCGTCACTTCTGCGGACTCGCCCGGTGACAGGCGCGCAAGATCGGTCTCGCTAAGGCGTGCCAGCATTTCCATTTCGCCGCCCTTGGCGATCAGGAAAAGCGGCGGAGAGCCGCCGCTGACGGTCTGGCCTGGCTCAACATTGCGTTCGAGGATCAGGCCGGCACTGGGTGCGACGATGTTGAGGCGCGCATTGCGGGCCTGCAGTTCGCGCAGCGAGGCCTGTGCCACGCGAACCCGGGCCACGGCCGCATCGCGAGTGGCGGTCAGGCGATCGACATCGGCCTTGGAAACAAACCCGCGCTCCACCAGTTGCAATGCGCGGTCCAGATTGGCCTGCGCCAGATTGGCATCGGCTTGGGCGACCTGGATCTGTGCTGCGGCGCTCTGTGCCTGCTGCGTCTGGACCGAGCGATCGATTACCGCCAGCACTTGGCCCTGGCGCACCCAGCTGCCCTGCTCGACAGGTACCGAAACGACACGACCGCCTTCGCCGACAACGCCAACCGGCATGGAACGGCGCGCGGCAAGCGTGCCGGTGGCCGTGATTTCGCCAGTGACAGTCGTACGACCCGGAGCGATGACGCTAATCGACGGCGCCTGCGCATCGCGGTCGTCGTCGGCAGCCGTTTCACCGCCCGACATCAGCATATACCCGCCGATGATTGCCGCTAGTGCGAGAACAACAGCAATGACCCAGCGGGCCTTGCCGGTCGTGAGGCGCGCGAAACCGCCCTGCTCTGCGAACTTTACGTTCGAGGCATCACCAAGGTCGGATTTGATTTCGGTCTCGTAATTCATTCGTTCGCCCCGGTCGGTCACAACCTGTTTACTCGGCCACTGTATTAGTCGAGTAAATCACAATGCGCAAGACTGCGCGTTTCCGCCCTACGAGCGTGCTTCGATGAGAGCAATGGCGCACTCTATGAATAGGCGACCCTGCCTGACGAACGGGCACGAAAAAGGGCGGCAGGTTTCCCCGCCGCCCCGTTTTAAGCTCTTAATGTAGTCGGTTTTACCGGACCCGGCCACGCTGGACGAGGTTGGCAATGCCGAGCAGTACGACTGCGCCGACGACTGCAATGATGAGACCGGTCACCGAAAATTCCTGGACGCTGCCCGAAACGCCGAGCAGCGGGCCGGCGATCAGGTTACCGAGGACCGAACCCACGCAGCCGACTACGATGTTCCAGAAAATGCCCATCGAGGCATCACGGTTCATGACGAGGCTTGCGAGCCAGCCGGCAATACCACCGACGATAAGTGCGATAATCCAACCCATTGTATTTCCTCCTGCTATTTGCCGTCGCCCTCCCCTCGAAAGAGGCAAAATGACGGAAGAACCCCACGCCGCATTGCGGAGCGGGGATAGTCGGAAAGCGAATGGATTCGGGATTGGTTCCCGCAGTCGGAACCGCTCAGTACTTGAACTGGCGCTCGTATAGATCGCGGTAGTGCTGGATCCGCGTGACCCGCAGGCCCTGCATGCCGGACCGATCGACTGCCCGCTGCCAGGAAGCGAACTCTTCCAGCGTGAGCCCATAGCGTTCGAGAACTTCGTCGATGGTCAGCAGCCCGCCATTGACGGCAGCCACCACCTCGGCCTTGCGGCGCACGACCCAGCGCTTCGTCTTGGGCGACGGAAGGTCCTTCAAGGTGAGCGGCTCGCCAAGCGGGCCGATTACCTGTGCAGGGCGGATGTCCTGGTTCTCGATCATCTATTTCTCTTTGTCGCCATGCACCGCACCATTTGCGGCTCGAGCAGGGTTTAGCCCAGCTACTTTGCCATGCACTAAATCAGCGTGGTTAATGGCGCTTTTACCATTTTCGCAATTTTCACGCCGAACTTCGCCGAAGGCTTCGAACCCGCCGACCGAACCCTTGGCGAGTTCGGCCCGCAGTTCGCGAGTCGCCTCTAGGCGCGCGACGAGCTCGGTCCAGCGAAACCGCTGCAAAACCTCGCTTTCGCGTCCGTCGACGAAAGACTTCCTGTTGATGTGCCCCTCAAACATGCCATCCTGAATAGCGCGCTATGGTAAAGAGACTGTGAAGCATCCACTCAGGCGCAAATCCGTAAATGGTGGAGATGCAGCGCAAGGGCGTGTATGGGGCGCGCCATGCCCGAATCCCGCCTCCTCGAACCGGCCGCTGCGGCCGACCTTTTCGACCTGCCTCGTCCGGCAAGCGAATGCCGCATCGTCGTGGCGATGTCGGGTGGCGTGGACTCGTCCGTTGTAGCCGCACTCGCCGCAAAGAGCGGGGCCGAAGTCATTGGTATCACGCTCCAGCTGTATGACTATGGCGCAGCCACAGGCCGCAAGGGCGCCTGCTGCGCGGGCGACGATATCGCCGACGCACGTGCCGTCGCCGACCGGCTGGGCATTGCCCATTATGTCTACGACCACGAAAGCGCCTTTCGCGAAGATGTGGTCGAGGCGTTTGCGGACGAATATCTGGCCGGGCGCACGCCTGTGCCCTGTATCCGCTGCAACATGGGGCCCAAGTTCACCGACCTGTTCGCCATGGCGCGCGAACTTGGCGCTGACTGCCTCGCCACCGGGCACTATGTCCGGCGGGTCATGGGGCCGGCAGGCAGCGAGTTGCACCGCGCGGTGGATCCGGCCCGTGACCAGTCGTACTTCCTGTATGCGACCACACAGGACCAGCTGGACTACCTGCGTTTCCCGCTCGGCGGCTTGCCGAAGGCGGAAGTGCGCGAACTGGCCGAAGCGGCGGGCCTGCGCAATGCCGCCAAGCCCGACAGCCAGGACATCTGCTTCGTGCCGGATGGCGACTATGCCAAGATCGTCAAGAAGATGCGGCCAGAAGGCGCGGCTGCCGGAGAGATCGTGCACGCTGCAACAGGCGAAGTGCTCGGCAAGCATCAGGGCGTCATTCATTACACCGTCGGCCAGCGGCGCGGCCTCGATATCGGCGGCCAGCCGGAGCCGCTCTACGTAGTGGGTATCGATGCCGGAGCGGCTCGCGTCCTCGTCGGGCCGAAGCGAATGCTGGCCGTGTCGAGCGCGACCGTCATCGAGACCAATCGCATCGGCCCGGTGCCGGATGCAGGTCTGACGGCGAAGGTGCGCAGCATGGCCAAGCCGGTTCCGGTGACGATCGAAGGACCTTTCGGAGAAGGGGCGACAACGAGGATCCGCTTCGCGCAACCCGAGTTTGGTGTTGCGCCTGGTCAGGCAGCCGTCATTTATGCCGGCGAGCGGGTCATCGGCGGCGGCTGGATCGACGAAACCGAGCGTCTGACGGCCTGATCAGCGGTCCCATTCCTTGAGGATGCAGCCGTAGCCTTCACGGTACGTCGCCGTATCGGAAGCGATCAAGGGGACGCTGGCGGTCACGGTCATCGAGTCCGTATTTTCGCTCAGCATCACGAATTCCATGCCTTCCAGCTTGTCCTTCGCGCAGTCCGAGAGGCTGCGTCCCGCAACGAACCGGCATGAACACGCCACGCGTGCGCCATAGGCAGTGCCAGCTTCGGCCGTACGCCTCACGCTGTCGCCCCAGGCGAGCCATAGCGCGCCAGCCAGCAGAGCAACGAGGATCAGGAGCCATAGCCAGCGGCTGGATAGAAGTGAGCGATTTTTCGCCATTGCGAGAGTGGTTTCCCCGTGCGAGTGCGTGCGTATGATTCTGCGGTCGCGCTCCCTTATCGCCCTTGTCCTTGCCACTACAAGCCTCGCGTCCTGCGGCGACCCCGGACCTGCAGAAGAGCCGCCGCTAAGCGAGGAAGCGCTTGAGGCCGTGACGGACAACGCAGGTGCGCCGCGCAAGGCGCTGGCCCGTGAAATCGACGATTTGTTCGAAATGGAAGGACTTGGCGATACCCGCGCGCTCATCGTGATGCACGACGGGAAGATCGCGGCGGAACGCTATGGCGAGGACTACGATGCGGATACACGTTTCGTCAGCTGGTCCATGGCGAAGACCGTGACCGCGATGCTGATCGGACAATTGGTCGGTGACGGGCTGCTGCGCCTCGACGCGCCCGCACCGGTGCCACGCTGGCAAAGGAGCGGCGACCCGCGCGCCGACATCACGCTGCGTCACCTGCTCCAGATGCGCTCGGGCCTCGAGCATACAGAGGCCGGCGACCCGCCCTATGAGAGCAGCGAAGTGCGCATGCTATTTCTCGAAGAGCGCGACGACATGGCCGGTTTCGCGACGGCCCAGCCGCCGGAAGCGGAGCCGGGCGAGAGGTTCGAATATTCCTCGAATACCACTGTCATCCTTGCCGACATTGCCGCTCGTGCACTCACGGAGAGTAGCGATCCCGACGAGCGCCGACGCGCAGTGAGCGATTATCTCCACGCCCGCCTGTTCGATCCGCTCGGAATGGATTCCATGGTCCTAGAGTTCGACCGAGCCGGGACGCTCATCGGAGGAAGCCTGATGCATGCCGACGCCCGCGACTGGGCGAAGCTGGGCGAGCTGCTGCGCCGCAAGGGCTCGCATCGCGGCGAGCAACTGGTGCCGCGCAGCTGGGTGGAAGAGATGGTGAAATCCAGCCCCGCGTCACCGCATTACGGACTGCAGACCTGGCTCAACCGGCCCAATGGCGAGGATGAACACCCGCTCTTCCCCAACCGCGCACCGCAAAGCGCCTTCGCAATGATCGGCCATATGGGGCAGTATGTTTTCGTCTCGCCCGAGCAGGGGTTGACGGTGGTGCGTCTTGGCCACTCCAATGCCGCCGAACGCAAGGCCATGCTGCAGCAACTGGCCGATATTATCGAACTCTACCCCTCTGAAGGCAGGTAGAACTCGCCTTTCACCACGGTAACGCAGTCGCCCGACAGCCAGGCCTGGCCGCCTTCGCGTCGACAGGTCGCATGACCACCGCGCTGCGAGGCCTGGAAGGCAGTGAACTGGTCGCGGCCGAGCTTCTCGGTCCAGAACCACGTCAGGGCGGCATGGGCCGAGCCGGTGAAGCTGTCCTCGTCGACGCCGCCGCCAGGAACGAAGACCCGGCTGACCACATCGGTATCGCTTCCGCGCGCCGTGCAGATAAACTGGTCGTTCCCGAGAGCCTTGAGCCCGCGCATATCCGGCTCGATCGCACGCACTGCCGCTTCGCTCTCGTAAAGATAGACGCCGTAGCCTTCGGGATTGAGCCAGACTTCCTGCGGTTCTGCACCGAGTAGAGCCGCCGCTTCATCCCACGACCCACGTTGTGTCGGGATCAGCGGAAGACCTAGTTCATAACCCGCTTGCGCCTTCCTGACCTCCAGTATTCCGGCCTTGCGCGTACGGAAGGTAACGCGGTCTGCGCCACCAGCCGAAAGCAGGACGTGACCGCTCGCCAGCGTCGCGTGGCCGCACAGGCGCACTTCCTCCGTCGGCGTGAACCAGCGTAACTCGTAATCCGCCTGCCCGCTGCCGTCAGGAATTACGAACGCGGTCTCGGCGAAGTTGTTCTCTTCTCCGATGGCCTGGAGGACATCATCGTCCAGCCACACTTCCAGAGGCATTACAGCGGCCTGATTACCTTTGAACGGCGCGTCCGCGAAAGCGTCGACATGCCAGTATTGGAGTACGGTCACTTGTCGCCTCCCAGACGATCGAATTCGTTTTCCTCGACCAGCGGGTTGTCCGGTTCGTCGACATGGCCTTCGGGATCGATGTGGATCAGCAATTCCATGTCGGGGAACTGGCCGCACAGGTCCTCCTCGACGCGCTCGATGATGTCGTGCGCCTCTTCGACCGTCATGGTGCCGGGCAGGTCCACATGGAACTGCACGAAGTCACGGTGCCCGCTGGTACGCGTGCGCAGGTCGTGCAGGTTCGACAGTTCTGGGTGCTTGGCCGCCGCTTCGACGAAAGCGAGGCGCTTATCTTCCGGCCATTCGCGATCCATCAGATCATCCACCGCATCGCGCGCGGCGTTGAAGGCGCCCCAGGCCAGCCATGCTGCGATTGCGAGGCCGAACGCCGGGTCAGCGCCTCTCAGTCCCGCGAACTGGTCGAGGACGAGGGCGGCGATTACGGCGAGATTGAGCAAGAGATCCGACTTGTAATGCAAATGGTCGGTCTTGATCGCCAGACTGCGCGTCCGGTTCATGACGTAGCGCTGCCACCCTAACAGCGCGAAGGTGAGCACGATGGCGACAACCGATACGCCGATCCCCTCCGCCGCGGCCTGTGTCTGCTGACCTTCGGCGAGCTGAAGGATTGCGCGGGTCGCGATGCCGAAAGCCGACAGGGATATGAGCATGACCTGGAAGATCGCAGCCAGCGCCTCTGCCTTGCCATGGCCAAAGCGATGGTCTTCGTCTGCCGGCTGCGAGGCGATCCACACGCCGGTAAGTGTGGCGAGGCTGGCGATGAGATCGAGCGCGGAATCGGCAAGACTGCCGAGCATGGCAGTCGAACCGGTTTTCCAGGTCGCCCAGGTCTTGAGCGAAACGAGGATGACGGCAACGCTGATCGAAGCCAGAGCGGCGGAGCGTGCGAGGCGGGCGCGATCGGTGCTCATGGATAGAGCAACGTGTTCGACCAGCCATCGGTCGCCGCTGTTCGCGTGAAGCGACGGCGGTCATGCAGGCGGTACTGGCGGTCCTGCCAGAATTCGATCGCGGTCGGCGTCAGCAGGAAGCCGGTCCAATGCGGCGGGCGCGGGATGTCACCTTCCGGATAGCGTTCTTCAAGCGCCGCCACACGGTCGAGATAGACCTGCCGGTCCGGCAGCGGGCGTGACTGGTCGGACGCAGCAGAGCCGATTTGCGAGACACGCGGTCGCGAGTGGAAGTAGGCGTCCGCCTGTTCGCTGCTGACTTCCTGCAACGGTCCTTCGATACGGATTTGGCGGCGCAGGCTCTTCCAGTGGAATAGGAGTGACGCCTGCATGTTGGCGCGGATTTCCTCGCCCTTGCGGCTTTGGGCATTGGTGTAGAACACAAAGCCGCCGCCCTCGCCCCAATGCGTGCCACGCCCCTTCAGCAGCACCATGCGTACCGAGGGCAAGCCGCTTTCGCTGGCCGTGGCGAGCGCCATGGCATTGGGATCGTTCGGCTCGCTCGCCTTCGCCTCTCCGAACCATTCTTCGAACAGGGTGAACGGATCGGTGACGGGAATCGCGCTTTCGCTATCGCTCATCGGGCAGTCCTACAGAGTGGAACGGGTGGAACACAGTCCTGGCGCAAAAAACCCTGCCCGTACGATTGCGCGCGGAATGGCGGAACTTCGCGGGCGGCAGGTTGGTTGAGGCAGTGCATGACGCGTTCCCTATATCCCGCTTCGTCCGTAGGAAAGCCTCTCCGCTTGCGCGGACAACGTGTTGCACCTAGCTAACACGCTATGGCCGATCCCTATTCCACCCTTGGCGTCCCGCGCTCTGCATCCGAAAAGGATATCAAGAGCGCATACCGCACGCTCGCCAAGGAGCTTCATCCCGATCGCAACAAGGACAACCCCAAGGCGGCCGAACGCTTCAGCGAAGTGACGAACGCCTACGACCTGTTGTCGGACAAGGACAAGCGCGCCCGGTTCGACCGGGGCGAGATCGATGCCGAGGGCAATCCGACCAATCCGTTCGGCGGCATGGGCGGCGGGTTCGGCGGCGGCGGTCATCCCGGCGGCCAGCGCGGCTTCAGGGCAGAGGATTTCCAGGGCTTCAGCCAGGAGAACGTCGACCTGGGCGACATTTTCGAAGGCTTGTTCGGTGGCGGGCGGACCAGCTCGCGCGGACGCGGCGATCCGTTCGGCGGGCGCCGCGCACCGCCACCCAAGGGCGCGGATATCGCCTATACCCTGCGCGTCCCCTTTACCGATGCGGCGTCGCTAAGGGACCAGCGCATTACGTTGGCGGACGGCAAGACCATCGATCTCAAGCTGCCCAAGGGCCTTGAGGACGGCACGCAGATGCGCCTCAAGGGCAAGGGCGAACAGGGTCCCGGCGGCGCAGGCGACGGGCTCGTTACGATCCGCATCGACCGGCACAAACTCTACAAGCGCGACGGGGACGATGTGCGCTTCGACCTGCCGATCACGCTCGACGAAGCGGTGAACGGCGCGAAGGTCCGCGTGCCCACAGTCGATGGCCCGGTGATGATGACCATCAAGGCCGGCACCAGCGGCGGCTCGGTCCTGCGCCTCAAGGGCAAGGGTTTTTCCAAGAAGGACGGTAACCGCGGCGACCAGCTCGTGACGCTTGAAATCCAGCTCCCCGCCGATCTCGGCGAACTTGCCAAGCGGCTCGATGGGTGGAAGGACGAAAGCGACCCACGGAGCAAACTCGGGGTATAAGGCCTTTGGTACATCATCCGCTTCCGCAGCCTGAAGAGCGCGAGGTCCGGTCGCTCTCTCCGGAAGCGCGGCGGCAGGAGGCGGTCACCTTGCGTGGCCGCGTGGCCAAGCGGGTCGGTCCCGGCACCCAGTTCTTCCAGGTATTGAAGCGAACTGCTGTCGGCACGTTCAACGACGGTTTCATTCATGCCGGCAACCTCGCCTATCTGGCGATGCTGTCGATATTCCCGTTTTTCATCCTTGGCGCGGCGATCTTCTCGCTATTCGGCGAGGAGGCGGAGCGGGCAGCGATGATCAATGCCGTCCTCGTCGCACTCCCCCCGATGGTCGGAAACGTGATCGAACCCGTCGCGCGCGACGTGATCGAGGCACGCAGCGGCTGGCTCTTGTGGGCAGGCGCACTCGTCGCGTTATGGACCGTGGGCAGCCTCGTCGAGACGATCCGCGATATCCTGCGCCGCGCCTACGGGACCAAGATGACCAAGGCGTTCTGGAAATACCGGATATTCTCGTCAGGCGTGATCATCGGGGCGGTGCTGTTGCTTATGCTTTCGCTGCTGGCACAGGTTGTGATCGGCGCGGCGCAGCAAGTCATCGAGGCCTATTTCCCGCAGCTTGTCAGTTACATTTCCGATCTCAGGATCTCACGCATCCTGCCCGCGATCGGCTTGTTCGGCTCGCTCTACATGATCTTCTATTCGCTCACCCCCTCGCATTACCGCCACCGTCGCTATCCGAAATGGCCCGGCGTGCTGTTCACGACGCTGTGGTGGATCCTGGTGACGTCGCTGATGCCCATCGTCCTGCGCAGCTTCTTCACCTACAACCTCACCTACGGCAGCCTTGCCGGGATCATGGTAGCGCTGTTCTTTTTCTGGCTTGTCGGGCTCGGGGTGGTTATCGGCGCGGAATTGAATGCGGCGCTTGCCGAAACGCCCGAGGAAGAGGAATTGGGCCAGAACGGCGAAGCCGGAGCGGTCGCGCAAACGGATTGAAGATCGAAGGAAGGAATGCAGCTATGGGCTCACTGATGCAGGGCAAACGCGGGCTGATCATGGGTCTCGCCAACGACAAGTCACTGGCATGGGGCATCGCCAAGAAGCTGCACGAAGAGGGTGCGGAACTGGCCTTTTCCTACCAGGGCGAGGCGCTGAAGAAACGCGTCGGTCCGCTCGCCGAACAACTCGGCAGCGATTTCACCTTCGAATGCGACGTGTCCGACATGGACGCGCTCGATAGCGCCTTCGACACACTGAAAAAGCGGTGGGACACCATCGATTTCGTCGTCCATGCCATCGGGTTTTCGGACAAGAGCGAGCTTCGCGGCAAATATGTCGACACCAGCCTCGACAACTTCCTGATGACGATGAACATCTCTGCCTATTCGCTGGTCGCCGTGGCGAAGCGCGCGCGCGAGATGATGCCGAACGGCGGCAGCATACTGACGCTGACCTATTACGGCGCGGAAAAGGTCATCCCGCATTACAACGTCATGGGTGTGGCCAAGGCGGCGCTCGAAACCAGCGTGCAGTACCTCGCCAACGACCTCGGACCGGAGAACATCCGCGTCAACGCGATCAGCGCGGGACCGATCAAGACGCTGGCGGCCAGCGGCATCGGCGACTTCCGCTACATCCTGAAGTGGAACGAGTACAATTCGCCCTTGCGTCGCAACGTGACGATCGAGGATGTGGGCGGATCGGGCCTTTATTTCCTGTCCGACCTGTCATCGGGTGTCACCGGCGAGACGCACCATGTGGATGCAGGCTATCACGTCGTTGGAATGAAGCAGGAAGACGCGCCGGACATCGCTCTCGACAAGTAGGTCAGACCACGTCGGGCCAGATACCGCGCGTGTCGTAGACGGCCTTGTTCTGGCGCTCTTCGGGCGGGATCACCTTGAAGACATCGTGATCGACCAGCGTGATAAGGACATCGCTTTCCTCAAGCGCCGTGTCGATGTCGACGAGCTCGGCACCGGTACCGTCGAATTCGCGCGGTAGCTCGCCCGCATAGGGTTCGACTACCTGGACCCGCTCGCCGAATTGCCGCGCTAGGCTGGCCGCGACGTAGCGCGCAGGGCTTTCGCGAAAGTCGTCGATGTTAGCCTTGAATGCGAGGCCAAGGCAGGCAACTTTCGCGCCCGGATTGGCTTCTACCAGTGACTTCGCGCGGGCGAGGACGTGGTGCATTTTGGCATCGTTGGTCTCGCGCGCCTGGCGGATGATCCTCGCTTCTTCGGGCGCGCCGTGGACGATGAACCACGGGTCGACCGCGATGCAGTGCCCGCCCACACCGGGGCCGGGGGTGAGGATGTTCACGCGCGGGTGCCGGTTGGCGAGGCGGATCACCTCCCACACGTCCAGGCCCTGCTTGTCCGCGATCATCGATAGCTCGTTGGCAAAGGCGATATTCACGTCGCGGAAGCTGTTTTCGACCAGCTTGGTCATTTCGGCGCTACGCGCATCGGTAGTGACGCACTCGCCCTTCACGAAGCGTTTGTAGAAGGCCAGCGCCTTGCGGGCACAACGCGGCGTGATGCCGCCGATCGAGCGATCGTTATGCGTGAGCTCTTCGAGGATCTTGCCCGGCAACACTCGCTCCGGACAATAGGCCAGGCTGACGTCGGGTTGTCCGTCCGAAAGGCCGGGCATTGCGAGATCGGGGCGCTCTTGCGCCATTGCATCGCGCATCGCCTCCGTCGTGCCGACCGGCGAGGTGGATTCGAGGATCACAACGTCGCCCTTCTTGAGGACCTTCGCCACGTTCTTCGCAGCAGCCATGACATAGGACGTATCCGGCGTATGGTTGCCGTCCTTGGCGAAGGGAGTGGGAACGGCGATCACGAATACATCGGCCGGGGCTACTTCTGTGGAGGCCTTGAGCAGGCCGCGCTGCACCACCGCCTGGACGAGACCGTCCAGATCGACTTCCTCGATATGGATTTCGCCGCGGTTGATCGTGTCGACCACAGTCTGCGTTACATCCACGCCATGGACGGGGCACCCAGCCCTCGCAATGATCGCTGCCGTGGGCAGGCCGATATAGCCTAGTCCGATGACACAGACTTCGGGTTTGATGTCGCCGCGCATTTTTAATGTGATTCCCGTCCCAAATTCCCCGCCTGCCTAGCCGACGAGGGTAAATTTACCAGTAACGCTAACTCAGGCTTCGGCCAGAAGGTCGCAGATGCGCTGTGAAGACTGGCCATCCCCGAAAGGATTGTGCGCTCTTGCCATGGCCGCATAGGCGACTTCGTCGTCCAGAAGGCGCAAAGTTTCGCGCACAATTGTGTCGGCATCAGTGCCCACGAGCTTTGCCGTGCCCGCCTCCACGCCCTCGGGGCGTTCGGTAGTCTCCCGCATGACCAGCACCGGTTTCCCGAGCGCGGGCGCTTCTTCCTGCACGCCGCCGCTATCGGTGAGCATGAGGTGGCTGATATCGAGCAGCCGCGCGAAATGCGGATAATCCAGCGGCTCGATCAGCGCGACATTGTCGAGCCCTGCGAGCTGCTCGTTCATCACCGCCCGCACATTCGGGTTGAGATGAACGGGGAAAATAACCGCAATATCATCACGTGATGCAATACGCTTAACCGCATTGGCGATATTCTGCATCCCGTCGCCGAAGTTTTCGCGCCGGTGGCTGGTCATCCCGATGATGCGCTTGCCCGCGAAACGTGCCTCGAGATCGGCGAGGCCCGAGGCAAGCGAAGGTTCCTGCTCGATGCGCGCAGTCACCCATTTGAGCGCGTCGATCACCGTATTTCCCGTGACATGGACGCTGGCGGAATCGACGTTCTCCCTCAGCAGCGCAGCCGCGCTGGTTTCGGTCGGCGCGCAGTGGAGCGCGGCGAAAGTGCCCACGACCCTGCGATTGACCTCTTCGGGCCACGGATGATGGATATTCCCGCTCCGGAGGCCCGCCTCGACATGGCAGACAGGGATCTTGCGGTAATAGGCAGCGATCGCCCCGGCCATGACGGTCGTCGTATCGCCTTGTACCACCACCCAGTCGGGCTGTTCTTCGTCGAGCACCTTGCCGATCCCGGTCAGAGCCCGCGCCGTCAGCTCGTCGAGCGTCTGTCCAGGCGTCATAAGGTCGAGATCGTGGTCGGGCGAAACCCCTGCGATATCGAGCACCTGGTCGAGCATCCCGCGGTGCTGCGCAGAGACGCAGACGCGGCTTTCAAAGCGCTCGTCCTCTTGCAGGGCGTGGACAAGGGGGAAAAGCTTGATCGCTTCGGGCCTTGTGCCGAAAACGGTGAGGATCTTGGGTCGCGCAGTCATGGGCGTGCGCTGTACCCGCAATTGGTTAACGGGCCATAGACCTTATTCGGGCTGCGGGTCCGCATCGGCATCGCCTGCAACCACGGTTGGGTCCGGCTGGGGCAGCGCCTCTTCATCGCCCGGCAGCGGCTCGCCGCGTTCGCGGGCCAGGCGCTCCATATATTCGCGCTCGATCATCTCGACATCGCGCTGCTGCAATTCGGCATCTTCATCGATGGTCGAAAGCCGTTCCGCACGCTGGGCCGCAATGATCTCCGAAAAACGGACAGCGGAGCCCTCGCGCTTTTCTTCATAGGCCTTGTCGATGAATTGCTCGGTACAGCCGGTGAAGTTTGCCGGTCCGGTCGGGGTGCACGACATGATGCCCGAGGCACCGACCATTTCGAAGCTTTCTACGCGGTCGGCCCAGCTCTGGTTTGCCGGACTCTTCGAATAGCGCAGCGCTTCAGGGATGCGGTAGCGTTCCGCCTCGGCCTTGCGCGCGCAGACGACGATCACATCGCCTTCGCTCGGCGGACATTCGTCTTCGCCGTAGACGATGACCATGTTGTAGCGGTCGTCGCCCGTATCCACCGGCACCTGCGCGATGGCCGGAGCGCCGAGCGTTGCGCCAGCGATTGCGACAAAGGCGAGAAGCGGCTTGGACATGGTCAACCTCGTGATTTGTGTGCGCGGACGAGTAAGCGCGTCCACGCGTGAACTGTCAATGAAGCGAACGGACGCGCGGCCCGGTTCCCTCTAGATGCGCTCGGAAATGCGGATCGCGGCGCGGCAGCCCAGGCGGATCAGTCCCGACAGCACGGGATAGGCGGGCGCGCGCTCTGCACCTGCGGCCAGCGCGGCATCGCGATGCTCGCGCTCGTCCTCGCGGAACTGCTCGATCATCGCGGCAAGCTCCGGATCCTCTCCCGTTTCTTCCAGCTGGTCGAGTTGGTCGGAATAGTGCTTGTCGATCTCGGTTTCGACCGCAGCTGTGCAAGCCATGGCCGCTTCCGGCCCGATCATCGCCGTGACTGCGCCCAAGGCGAACCCGGCTCGATCCCAGAACGGCTGCAACGCCGTCGGGCGAACGCCCCGGCGCGCCATAAGCGCATCGAACTTGGCCCGGTGGTCGGCTTCCTGCTCGGCCATCCCGGCGATTTCAGCCGAATGCGGTCCGCGATCTCCCATGACGGCAAGCTGTCCGGCGTAAATCCGCGTCGCGCCGAATTCTCCGGCCTGGTCGACGCGGATCATGCGGGCGATGTGGTCGGGGGTCTTGGTCATACTGCCTTGTCCTTTGCCAACAGGCGCAAGATGGTGAGCCCGCCCAGGGTGGACAAGAGGAAGTTGAAGCCCGCCAGGCTGATGCCGAACAGCGTCCAGGGCGCTTCGTCGCAGCGCACAAGCGGAGCGTTCATGATGGCATCGAGCGCGCTCTGCCCGTCATCGGGCAGCGGGGCAGCGGCGCAGGAGGTGATTCCCTCCCACAGTCTATATTCCACGCCTGCGTGGAAGAACCCGATGGCGCCAGATGTGAGGATGCCGCCGGCCGCCAGCGCGACGAGCAGCTTCTTGTTCGGCACAAAGAACGACAGCAGCGCGAAAGCGAGGGCGGCGAAATGGGGCCAGCGTTGCCACCAGCACATTTCGCAGGGGTAGAGGCCGAAGCCGTATTGCGAAATATACGCCCCTGCAAGTAGGGCGGCAGGGAGCGCAAGGGCCAGCCGCTGGGCCAGCTGCATCGAGAGCGTCTCGGTCATAGCGGGCGGGTGCTAGCCCTACTTGCGGCGCGCGGCAACCGAGCTCGGAGACGTGCGGCTGAGCGTTTGCAGTGCATAGTGGAGCTGGAAATCCTCGATGCCCTGCTCCTCCAGCTCTGCTGCCGTCATCTGGAAGCGCGGATCCTGGCGCTTGTCCGCCTCCATGTCCTCGTCCTTGAGGCCAAGCTCGTTGACGAGATGGCCGCGCAGATCGCTCTCGCGCATCAGGAAGCGGTTGCGCTTGGCAAGATCCGGATCGGACAGCTGCGGCACGGTGATGTCGGGCTTGATTCCGCCCTCCTGCACCGAATGGCCCGAAGGCGTGTAATAGCGCGCCGTCGTTAGTTTGAGAGCGGCATCGCGGCCCAGCGGGAGAAGCGACTGGACGCTGCCCTTGCCGAAGCTGCGCTCACCCATGACCACCGCACGGCGATGGTCCTGCAGCGCGCCAGCCACGATCTCGCTGGCCGAAGCAGACCCGGCGTCTATCAGGACGACGATCGGCAGGCCTTCGGCGATATCGCCCCGGAAGACCGTCTCGGCCTCGTAACTGATCGATTCGCCGCGTGCCCGGCCGCGCTGCGACACGATCTGGCCGTCGGTCAGGAAGAGGTCGGACAACGCCACTGCCTCGTCGAGCGATCCGCCAGGGTTGGAACGCAGGTCGAGCACGAGACCGGTCAGGCGGCCCGTTGCCTGCTTCTGCAGGTCCTTCCACGCGGCGAAGACATCGCTGCCGACATCGCGGGAGAATTCGTTGATCATGATATGGCCGATTGAGCCGTTCTCGATCTTCCAGGTAACTGGTTCGAGTTCGATCAGGCCGCGCGTCACATCGAGGTCGAAGGGTTCGTCGCGGCCGGGACGAAACACGGTGAGGCGGATCGAGGTGCCGGCCTTGCCGCGCATGCGGGCGACGGCTTCGTCAAGTTCGAGGCCGTAGATCAATTCGCCATCGAGATGGGTAATGTAGTCGCCCGCCTTGACGCCGGCTTCGTCGGCCGGGCTGCCGCGGAAGGGCGAGATGACCTTAACCGCGCCATCTTCGCCGACCACCGACAGGCCGAGACCGGAATAATTGCCGTCGATCATCGTTTCGAGCCGCTGGAGGTCCGATCCATCGAGATAGCCGGAATGCGGGTCCAGCGCGGCCAGCATACCGTCGATCGCGCCGTTGATCAGGACATCGTCCTCGACCGGCTCGACATAACTTGCCTTGATGCGCTGGTAGACCGCGAACAGCTTGCCGAATTCGGGCCCTGCGCTGCCTTCGACGCGCGCAAGCCCGGCGGTCGTTGCGGGGATCAGCGCAACGGCGGTCACAAGTGCAGCTGAACGGGCCAGTACGGCGAATTTCATCGGCAATATCCTTCGAACGAATGCGCATTGTATAGCGCTCGCGGCGTGAATGAAAGATGAGCCGCATACCGTACGTTAAAGGAACGGTTTTTCGACCGACCGCCTAGCGCAAGTGGTCGAGCGGATTGACCGGTTCGCCATCCCTGCGCAGTTCCAGCGCAATCAGCGATTCCGTCACGCCGCCCTGCCCGAGCGGTGAACCGGCAGTAACCTCCTGACCGACCGCTACCGTCACACGCGAAAGACCGGTGACCAGGCTGGTCCAGCCGTTCTCGTGTTCGATGATCGCGATTGCGCCGAACCCGCGATAAGGCCCTGCAAATACGACGCGTCCCGCACCCGGGGCCACTGCCTGCGCCCGCGAGCGAGACGCCATGACCAGGCCGGAGCTGCGCTCGCCGGTCGCATTCGCATCCCCGAAACCGGTGACGATCCGCCCTGCGACAGGCAGGAGATAGCGATCGGGCGCCGCGGTCGCGCTTGGCTTAGGCCTCGGTAGGGCCGACGGCCCCGCGCTTGCGGCAGGGGCGCTGCCGGGACGTAATACGGGTCCGGGAAGAGCGGCCAGTCGGCTTCGCACCGAGGCATTGGCTTCGAGGCCGCCGACCAAGGCATCGAGATCGCGGGCCTCTTCGGCGAGGAACAGGGCTCGCTCAGCCTCTCGCGAAGCCCCGCCAGCAGCGCGCTGCGCGGCGAGACGTTCCTTTTCCGCCAGCGCGGCCATATTGCGCCTGCGCGTTTCGAGGCTGGCTTCGGCGGAGCGCAAGCTGCCGAGCGTTTCCAGCTGCCGCTTTTCCAGATCGCGCGCGAGATCGAGTTCGGTGCGCAGGCTGGCTGTCCGCTCGCGCACCACCGGCATGGCGGCGGACAGGGCTGCCCTCGTATGGACGACGTCTTCGAGCGAGCCAGGTTGCAGCGCGGCCAGCGCCAGAGGGCGCCGCGCCATCGTCTGGAGCGCGGCGGTCAGGCGCATCAGAGGCTGGCGTTTGCGGGCGAGCTGGCGATCGAGGCCGTCGCTCTGGACCTTTAACAGGGCCAGTTCCGCCTGCGCGGCGGTGATTGCGGCCTCGGATTGCTGGACGCGTGCAGCAAGGGCTGCCGCCTCGCTCTGGGCCTTCCCGGCGCTGACCTGCGACTGGGCGGCCTGCCGCTCCAGCCGCTCGGCACGGGCGCGGGCGTTGCGCTGTTGCTGGCGTGCAGTCTCGAGTGCAACGCGCGCTCCGGCCGCATCGAGGCTTGCTGTGCCAATGGTGCCACCGGGCGCCGCAAGGCCCGGCAAGGCGAGAGCGAGCGGGACCAGCAGGGCAAAGGAGATGGCTGCGACACGGATCATGACGCCATTACTGCCGCATCAACCGCTGCGATGATAGGGGTGACCCGCGATGATCGTCGTTGCGCGGTACAATTGTTCGGCGAGCATGGCGCGCGCCAGCAGGTGCGGCCAGGTTGCCTTGCCAAAGGCGAGCAGCAAGTCAGCGTCACGCCGCTCTTCTTCTGCATGGCCATCTGCTGCGCCGAGAACGAAGCGACACTCGCGCATACCGTCATCGCGCCAGCGCTCGAGGAACGCCGCGAGCTTTTCGGAGGAAAGATCCTTGCCCCGTTCGTCGAGGAGTACGGTCTTGTAAGGAGTTTGCGGATCGGGGATGCGGCCGCCCGTTTCCGGCAGCTCGGTGAATTTGACCGGCCAGGTCATCCGCTTCTCGTAGCGCGCCACGAGCTCCGCCTCCGGGGAACGTGCAATCTTTCCGCGAGCGATGACATGAAGAAGCAAGGCAATACCTCTGGGTTGGCACCCCTTCTTGGCCACGGCAATCAGAGGGCGACTGCCCGCCCGAAGGTGCCCGCAGCGAAGCGGAGGAATGGCACCGAGGACGCTCGCGCGGATGCGCGAGCGCAAGACCGTTACGCCATGCCGGCTACCGGTGGTGCGTCACCGAATGCCCACATACGCTCCAGATTGTAGAAGCTGCGGACTTCGGGGCGGAATAGGTGCACCACGACGTCACCGGCGTCGATCAGGACCCAGTCTGCGGCCGGAAGGCCTTCGAGCTTCACCGGGCCGAAGCCTTCTTTCTTGACCGCCTCGGCAAGCTTTTGAGCCATCGAAGCAACCTGCCGGGTCGAACGGCCCGAAGCGATTACCATGTAATCGGCAATCGAGGTCTTCCCCTCGAGATCGATGGTCACGATCTCCTGGGCTTGGTCGTCGTCGAGGTGCTTGAGCACGAGCGAAAGCAGCGGATCGTCCTTGGCCTCAGCCATGCGAACCACTTTCGCCGTGTCGGTTCCGGAACTGGCCGGGTTGGTATGCGCCTGTGTCATAGGCGTGCATCGTACTCCTGAATGCGGGGGTCGAAGAGACCGTGGGTATCATGGGAAAGACAACGCGCATCATGGCGCAGTTGTTTCCTCCCGTGACGGGATCGGACGATGAGTCACCTGGTCTCGAAGGGTTTTACCGGCGTGGCGCGATGCCCAGTCGGGATCGGCGCGGCGAATAGCCGTGGCCGAACGCGGGTCGGGATCGAAACGTAATGTCACCAGTGCCGGTGAGCTCCATTCGCCCCCATTTGCAAAGCTGGCGAGAGGAACACGAAAGTGCCTCAGCCAGGCCATCGCGGGGCTTGCGATAGCGGCACCATCATAGCCGGGCCGCGCGATGACCGCAATCGGCATCATTCTTGCGATCCCCCGCCAGTCGCGCCAGCGGTGGAACTGGGCGAGATTGTCCGATCCCATGAGCCACAGGAAGTCATGCTTGGGATAACGCCGCTTGATCGCGCCTAGCGTATCGACCGTATATCGCGTCCCCAGCTCGCGCTCGATCGCGGTGGCGCGAATCGGCGCGCGGCGCGCTTGCTCCATCGCCGAGGACAGGCGCGCGGCAAGCGGTGCCATTCCTTCCTTTGGTTTCAGCGGATTACCGGGCGATACAAGCCACCAGATTTCATCGAGCCCCAACGCCTCTCGCGCGAACAGGGAAATGCGCCTGTGACCGCCATGCGCGGGATTGAAGCTCCCGCCCAACAGGCCGATTCGGCGTCCATTCGCGCGGTTCGTCATTCCCATCGCCTAGCAGCCCCGCAAATGCTTGTCAGCGCGCCAGAATCGGACCGAATCGTTCGGCACGTGGTAAACGCCGACTTAATCTTTGGTTCCCTCGTTTGATCGGAAATTTCGCGTCATTGAAACGACTCGTCCCGTCAAATCATCGACTCGTGGATTCGGGTAAGGGATTATTCGATTTTCCCGGGAACCTTTGTTAGCGATCACAAACAAGGGTCAAAGACCAAGGGACGGGTCGTTTTGGATATAGACAACGCAAGCGGCGGGCGCATTGCCCGTATCAAGAGCTGGTTTCCGGATCGCGAATTCTTCATGCGCTCCGAAGGCCAGGTACGCTTCATCACCATCTCATCGCGCGTACAGATCACCGCAGCGGCGATTGCCGTATCGGTCCTTCTGGTGTGGGCGCTGTCGATGGCGGTCGCCGGATGGGCGCAGTATCGCGCCTCCGCAGATCGCGATCTCCTGCTCGATCGCGAAGCCAAGGTCGCCACCCAGGAAGAACGTTTCGCCGCCTATAGCGAAGACCTCGACGCGGTGAGCGACGATCTCGACCGTCGGATGGGGTTTATCGAGGGCGTGACCGAACTGCTTCCGGCAGACCTCAAGGTGGACACGGCCGTATCCGATTCGACTGGTGAAGCCGCTGCTACGGTCGAAAAGGTTTCCGCCGCGTTCCCCGAAGCCGCCAAGCTGGCACGTATCGAGGCACGCCAGCTTGCCGTGGTCGAAGGACTGACCCGCTACGCCGACTGGCGCGCCGAGCGCGCCGCAGAAGCGCTCAAGAAACTCGACCTCAATCCCGCCCAGGTGATCCGCACCAGCCGCAACCAGGCGATGGGTGGTCCGCTCGACGGGCTGGCGACTGCCGCCGACGGCTCGATCGACCCGCGTTTCGAGCGCCTCGGTCTCTCGATGGAGCGCATGGCTGCTCTCGAGCAGGCTCTCGAAGGCGTTCCGCAGTTCGCCCCGGCTCGCAAGGACCTTATCTCGTCGGGCTTCGGATATCGCCGCGATCCCTTCAATGGCCGCGCCGCGATGCACAATGGTCTCGACTTCAGGGGCGCGACCGGAACGCCGATCTATGCCGCCGCCAAGGGCCGCGTCACCTTCGTCGGTCGCAAGGGCGGTTACGGCAACACGGTCGAAATCACTCACGGCAACGGCCTGATGACGCGCTATGCGCACATGTCGCGCTTCAGTGCCAAGGTCGGCCAGCAGGTCGGCGCAGGCGACACCATCGGCGCGATCGGCAGCACGGGTCGCTCCACCGGTCCCCACCTCCACTTCGAGGTCCGGATCAACAATCGAGCGGTCAACCCGCGCACCTTCCTGGAGACAGCCCCCCATGTTCTCGAAGAAATCCGCCGAGCACCCGAGCTCGCCCACGCCCATTAATTCCGGACGCAGCGCACCCATGGCCAGCAAGAGCAATTCCACGTTTTCGGTCCTCGGTTCGGACCTCGCCATCAAGGGCGACATCAAGGCTTCGGCCGACCTTCATATCGACGGCAGCGTCGAGGGCGACATTTCCTGCTCCAGCCTGGTGCAGGGCGAAACCAGCACTGTCACCGGCGCGATCAAGGCGGAAAGTGCGCGGCTGGCCGGTACGGTCAACGGATCGATCACGGCCCGCGAACTGGTCATCCTGAAGACCGCCAAGATCAATGGCGATGTGTTCTACGATGCGCTGACTATCGAACAGGGCGCTCAGGTCGAAGGCCGCTTCGCGCACCGCGATGCAAAGTCGACCGCCGCCGCTCCGCAGCAGCAGGCAAGCAAGCCGGACCTCCAGGTAGCCAGCTGAAGCCAGTTAAAGTTTGGAGGGGATGAAGGCCGCCCTGCGCACGACGCAGGACGGCCTTCTTCTTTTCGGGAACGGCTTTTCTTCAGAAACGGGCGGGATGCCGCTAGTCGAGTACTTCGGCGCGCAGGGCTTTGCGGTCGAGTTTGCCGATCATCGTTTTGGGCAGTTCCTCGCGGACTTCGACCGCGCACACGCGCTCGTGCTTGCCGATGCGGGCGTTGAGCCATTCGCGGAGGGCATCTCCGTCCGTCTCGGCATCGCCGTTCAGCGTCACATAGGCTTTCGGACATTCGCCAAGGTAATCGTCCGGAATACCGATCACGAGTGCTTCCTTCACCGCGTCGTTTTCGAGCAGGACGTCTTCGACCTGGCTCGGGAATACCTTGAACCCGCCCACGGCAATCATGTCCTTGATGCGATCGACGATTTCGAGGAATCCGTCTTCGTCCATCGTCGCGACATCACCCGTGCGAAGATAGCGTTTGCCGTCGCGCTCGACGAAGGTGTCGGCATCGGTATCCGGACGGTTCCAGTAACCGCGCATGATCTGCGGTCCATGGACTGCCAGTTCGCCGGGTTCGCCTTCGGGCGCAAGCATCGTGGGAGCTTCCTTGTCGAGAAAAATCACCTCGGTGCCCATTACCACTTGGCCGATCGTGCCTTTCTTGCGCACTCCCTCATAGGGATTGGCCGACACCACGCCCGAACTTTCCGTAAGTCCGTAGCCTTCGACGATGCGAACTCCGGTCGTCTCCTCGAACTTGGTGTGCACCGGCGCAGGCATGGGCGCGCCCCCGGAAATGCACACCTTGATCGAAGAGACATCGGTCGAAGAGAGCTTGGGGTGGTCGAGAAGTGCCTGGAACATGGTGGGGACGCCTGGAAACCCGGTCGTCTTGTACCTTGCGATGGTATCCAACACCTGCCCCGCCTCGAAGCGCGGAACCATGGCAATCGAAGCACCTGTAACCATGGCGTGGTTCAAGAGCGCGGTATTTGCGAACACGTGGAAGAACGGCAAAGCGCCCATGAAAACTTCGCTCGAAGGATCGCCGTAAGGGTTGAGGCCGGCGACCTGCTGCGCGTTCACCGCAAGCTGAGAATGACCGAGCATGGCGCCCTTGGGCCGCCCCGTGGTGCCCCCGGTATACTGGAGCAAAGCGATATCGTTCTCGATATCGATATTGGGCAGTTGGGGCGGTCGTCCATCCAGCCAGTTGGCCCAGGCGAGGTCGCCCTGGACATCCGACCAGCGCCGAACCGAAGCAGTCAAGTTCCCCTTGGGCAATTTGGCGATCTGGCTGCGCTTGAACAGCTTGTAGGCAACGCCTTTCAGCGACGGGAGCATATCCGCCAGCGATCCGACCACCAGCCTTTCGAGGCTGGATTCCTCAAGAACCTGTTCTGCGGTCCCGTACAGTTCCGGCACATCGACGGTCACGAGGGCGCGGGTGCCGGAATCTTCGACTTGCCAGCTCAGTTCCTCGACCGTGTAGAGCGGCGAGAAGTTTACGACGATCGCACCCGCCATCATCGCACCATAATATGCCGAGGCGTAGATCGGGACATTGGGCAGGAACAGTCCGACCCTGTCGCCCTTGGCGATCCCCATTTCGATCAGTCCCGCAGCGAAGCGCTGCGCATCGGCGAAAATCTCTTCGTAGGTATAGGTCCGTCCCAGAAAATGGAGGAACGGCGCCTGCGGATTCTTCGCGGTCGTCTTGGCCAGCAGATCGGGCAGGCTGGCCACTTCGAACTTCGTGTCCCACGGCGTCGGATGGTGATAGGTATAATTGCTTACATCCATGTCAATAACATGGCCTATCTCGCACTAAACGCAAGCAAAAAGGGCGGGCGAAGCCGTTTGCCCCGCCCGCCCTTTGCGTCTCGTATGTGGCCTGAATTTCAGCCTTCGTCGGCAGGGGCAGCCGGTGCTTCGCCCTCTTCTTCGGCGGCGCGCTTGGCACGCAGCCATTCTTCGGCTTCGGCTTCCTGTGCAGCTTCGGCTGCGGCCTTCTCGTTGGCGTCGCGTTCTGCGCGCAGTTCTTCGATCAGCTTTTCGCGATCGCTGACGCCGCTGGGCGCAGGCGCTGATTCTTCACCCTCTGCGGGGGCAGGCTTGTTCTTGGCTGCCTTGGCAACGACCGCGTCGAGTTCGCGCTGCGAACACAAGCCCAGAGTAACCGGATCCTTCGGCTGGATGTTCTGGATGTTCCAGTGGCTGCGCTCGCGGATCGCGGTGATCGTGTTGCGCGTGGTGCCGATAAGCTTGGAAATCTGCGCGTCCGACACTTCCGGGTGGCTACGCAGCAGCCAGGCGATGCCGTCGGGCTTGTCCTGGCGCTTAGAGACCGGCGTATAGCGCGGACCCTTGGTCCGGCTTACGGCCACGGGCGCACGCTGCATCTTCAGGCGGTATTCCGGATCGGCCTGACCCTTTTCGATTTCGCCCTGCGTCAGCTCGCCCGAGTGGAGCGGGTCGCGACCGGTGTACTTGCTGCTGGCGAGATCGTCGGCCATGGCCTGGACTTCCAGGATGTGGAGGCCGCAGAATTCGGCGATCTGCTCGAACGAAAGACCGGTGTTGTCGACCAGCCAGGTGGCGGTCGCATGCGGCATCAGCGGAGTCGGTTGGTCGGCCATGAATATGCCTTTTCTCAAGTCTGAAAATAGAAGGGCCGCCCCTCGCGGAGCGGCCGTTGCCCTTCGCATGTAGGCGACAGGTGCGGATTCGGCAAGCGCGATCAGCCCGCCGCCCGCTCAGGCGCCGATTGGTTCCCGGTGCGAGAGCGGCGCAAGGCCATCGAGGAATTGCGCGCTGGCCGCTTCCCACGAATACCGCCGCGCAAAACGGGCGCAGGCCTTGCGGTCGCAATAAAGTGCGGCATCGATCGCCCTCTCGAGCTGAAACGAAAGCGCCCCGACCTCGTCGGATACGATGTCGCGCGGTCCTGCAACAGGAAAGGCGGCCACCGGCGTCCCGCAAGCCAATGCCTCTATCATGACGAGGCCGAAAGTGTCGGTGAGGCTGGGAAAGACAAAGACGTCCGCGCCGGCATAACAACCGGCAAGCTCGCTTCCGGTCCTGCGGCCAAGGAAGAGGGCATCGGGATAAGCCCTGCGCAGATGTTCGAGCGCCGGACCGTCGCCGACCACCACCTTGCTGCCGGGACGCGAGGAGTCGAGGAAAGCTTCGAGATTCTTCTCTACCGCAACTCTCCCGACATAAAGCTGGATCGGCCGCTGGAGGGTCTCGAACTCCGGTGGCGGCGCCGCGTCAGGGGTAAAGCAGTCGAGGTCGACGCCCCTGCTCCAGTGATGGAGGCGGTCCAGGCCATGCTCCCTCAGTTCCGTGCGGATGCTCGGCGTTGCCACCAGGATCCGGCTTGCCGGTCGATGGAACCAGCCGATGTAGCGCCAGAACCAGTCGCTTGGCAGGCGGGTGCGCTTGGCCAGATATTCGGGAAACTGGGTGTGGTAGGCGGTGGTGAATTCTATGCCATGCTTCACGCAGTGATGGCGCGCCGCCAGCCCCAGCGGACCTTCGGTCGCTATATGGATGGCATCGGGGGTGAAAGCACGCAGGCGCGCGGAGATCGTCGCCGGGCTCGTCAGTGCGAGCCTGATTTCGGGATATGTCGGGCACGGCACGCTGCGAAAGGCATCGGGCGAGATGACCACCACATCATGGCCCAGCCTGCGCAGATGGTCGCACGTCGTGGTAAGCGTACGGACCACTCCGTTAACCTGCGGCAACCACGCATCAGTGACGATGGCGATCCGCTGGGGGGAGATGGCAGGCCCCTCGAATTCGAGCGCCAATCGCTGCGCGTTCATGCGGCCTGCATGGCCGGTGCCGCCTGCGCGGCCTTCTCGGCCTCGCGCTTGGCGATTTCATCGGGCCAGTGGAGGATTTCCATGGTGCCGTCGAAATGCTCGACCAGCGCGGTGCAGCCTTCGACCCAGTCGCCGTCATTGTAATAGGCGACCTCGCCCTCGCCATGCTTGAAAGCGCGCATTTCCGCGGTGTGGATGTGACCGCAGACCACGCCGTCCACACCGCGTTCGCCCGCGGCCCGCGCGACTACCGATTCGTACTTCGAGATGAACTCGACGGCATTCTTCACCTTGTGCTTGGCCGCTTTCGAAATCGACCAGTACGGCAGCCCCAGCAACTTGCGTACCGAGGCGACCCAGCCGTTCAGCTTCATCATGGCGTGGTAAAGCGCATCGCCTACGAAGGCGAGCCAGCGATGGGCGAGCATGACGGTATCGAACTCGTCGCCGTGCAGCACCATCAGCCGGCGGCCGTCGGCGGTATCGTGGAAAGCCGCGCGAGCGATCTCCACCCCGCCGAAATTCATGCCAGAGAAGGGCCGCACCATCTCGTCGTGATTGCCGGGAATGTAGACGATGCGCGTACCGCGATGTGCGCGCTTGAGGATGCGCCAGACAATGTCGTTGTGTTCGGCTGGCCAGTAGAATTTCTTCTTCAGCCGCCAGCCGTCGATGATGTCGCCAACCAGATACATCGTGTCGCTGTCGGTGTGGTCGAGGAAGTCGATCAGCAGTTCGGCGTTGCAACCCTTGGTGCCGAGATGGATATCGCTGATCCAGATTGTGCGGAAGCGGCGGCGCTCCTCGAGGCTGGTGCGTTCGGGCACCTTTGGCTTGACCGGCAGGAAGCTGGAAACATTGGCGAAAGCGGTAAGGTCGGGCGTGAGATTGGTCATGCACATTCCCCCTGAATCTGGGACGTGCATGGCAGGCAATTGTTACGTCAGCATCGCAGGTGCGTTACACAAGCGCGTCTTTGCTACGGTTCGGAGTCAGTCCTCGCCGGACACCTTGAGCACGATTTTTCCGATGTGATCGCCCGCTTCCATGCGGGCATGGGCGGCGCCGACTTCGGTCAGCGGGAACACTTTGTCCATAACCGGAGCGACCGTGCCATCCTCGAACAGAGGCCACGCGTGGTTGTAGATTTCGTCCGCGAGCAGTGCCTTGAACTCGTCCGAGCGCGGGCGCAGCGTCGAGCCGGTCATCGTCTGGCGCTTGCTCATCAGCTTGGCCATGTTGATTTCCGCCTTCATCCCGCCAAGCACGGCAATGGTCACATGGCGCCCGTCCACAGCGAGACAATCGAGATTGCGCTGCACGTAATCTCCCGAAACCATGTCGAGGATCACGTCCGCACCCTGGCCCGCGGTGAATTCGTTCACCTTCTCGACGAAGTCCTCGGTCTTGTAATTGATTGCGAGGTCTGCCCCGACACCGCGCGCGGCTTCGCACTTTTCGTCGCTTCCGGCCGTGGTCACGACCTTGAGGCCGAATTCCTTGGCAAGCTGGATCGCCATGGTGCCGATCCCGCTCGTGCCGCCGTGAACGAGGAAGGTCTCTCCGTCGCGCGCCCAACCCCTCTCGAAGACATTGTGCCACACGGTGAACAGGGTCTCGGGAATTGCGGCAGCTGTCGCCATGTCCATGTCGCGCGGGACGGCAAGGCAGTGTTCGGCATGGGCGAGGCAGTATTCCGCATAGCCACCGCCCGAAACCAGGGCACAGACCGGGCGATTGAGCATTTCGGGTGCGGCTTCGTCACCGATCGCCACGATCGTGCCCGACACTTCGAGCCCGGGAATGTGCGATGCGCCCGGGGGAGGCGGATAGAAGCCCTGGCGCTGGATCACATCGGGCCGGTTCACGCCGGCGTGATCAACCTTGATGAGGACCTGTTTGCCGGAAGGGACCGGAACGAGCTGGGTCTCGGCACGAAAAACCTCCGGACCGCCCGGGGCATCAAAGCCCATCGCGGTCATCGCTTCCGGCAGATTGCTGGCCAAACCTTCCCCCCTTCTTCCCTATGCAGCCCGGCGGCCACGAAGCGGTGCATTAACGCGCAGCCGTGTTGACAGCAACCGCTCAAAGGCAGAGCATGGCCGCCATGGATGACGACGCCCGTCCACGCCCCAAAGGCGATGCCGCCAGCCTCCTCGCTGGAGAGGATCTGGCACCCTATTCCATAGACGAACTGGCCGACCGTATCCGTCTCCTGGAAGACGAGATCGCGCGGGTTGAAAAACATCGCCTGATGGCCGCCGCGCATCGCGATGCGGCCGATTCCCTGTTCGGGCGAAAGGATTAGGCGATGGTCGGGGGGCTGAAATCTCGCCGCCCGCTTCCCATATGCACGAAACACGCCGCAGCGCGGTCAGCTTTCGTCAAGCTTGATCCCCTAGGCTCTCCCTGTCTCGCCGTTTTGCGAGTCCCTCGAAAGTAGGATCCGAATGCCAAGTTTCGCCGCGAACCTCGAAAAGACCCTTCACGCAGCCCTCACCGATGCGGGCGAGCGTCGTCATGAATATGCGACGCTGGAGCATTTACTGCTCGCGCTTATCGGCGACGAGGATGCCGCCCAGGTCATGACCGCCTGCGGCGTCGATCTCGGCGAACTGACCACTGTCGTGACCCAGTATCTGGAACAGGAATACCAGTCGCTCAAATCCGACGACGGGGCCGATCCGCAGCCTACTGCCGGCTTCCAGCGGGTAATCCAGCGCGCGATCCTGCATGTCCAGTCTTCGGGCAAGGACACGGTGACCGGCGCGAACGTGCTGGTCGCACTGTTCTCCGAGCGAGACAGCTACGCCGTTTATTTCCTGCAACAGCAGGACATGAGCCGTCTCGATGCGGTCAGCTTCATCAGCCACGGGATCGGCAAGGGCGGAAAGCAGGTCGAAGGCCGTTCGCCACAGGGCGCGGAAGAGGCGCCAAACACCGACGCGCCGGAACAGGCGAAAGGCGCCGACAAGAAGGAAACCGCGCTCGACCAGTTCACCGTCAACCTCAACAAGAAGGCGGAAGACGGACGGATCGACCCGCTTATCGGACGCGGACCGGAGGTCGACCGTACGGTGCAGATCTTGTGCCGCCGGTCGAAGAACAACCCGCTCTATGTGGGCGATCCGGGCGTCGGCAAGACCGCCATCGCCGAAGGTCTTGCCCGCAAGATCGTCGAGGGCGACGTGCCCGAAGTACTGCAGGATGCGGTCATATATTCGCTCGACATGGGCGCACTGTTGGCAGGCACCCGCTATCGCGGCGACTTCGAAGAGCGGCTGAAGCAGGTCGTGAACGAGCTCGAGAGCATGCCCGAGGCCGTTCTTTTCATCGACGAAATCCACACGGTGATCGGCGCCGGCGCAACCAGCGGCGGCGCGATGGATGCGTCCAACCTGCTGAAGCCTGCGCTTTCCAGCGGTTCGATCCGCTGCATCGGTTCGACCACCTACAAGGAATTCCGCAATCACTTCGAAAAGGACCGCGCGCTGCTGCGCCGGTTCCAGAAGATCGACGTGAACGAGCCGACGATCGAGGATACGATCAAGATCCTCAAGGGCCTGCGCAGCGCCTTCGAAGAGCATCACAAGGTCAAGTACACGCCCGATGCCCTCAAGACCGCCGTGGAACTGTCGGCGCGCTACATCAACGACCGCAAGCTGCCCGACAAGGCGATCGACGTGATCGACGAAGTGGGGGCGATGCAGATGCTGGTGCCGCCCAGCCGCCGCAAGAAGAAGATCACCGCGCGCGAGATCGAGGCCGTCATCGCGACCATGGCCCGCATCCCGCCGAAATCGGTGTCTAGCGACGACAAGAAGGCTCTCGAGAATCTCGAGCGCGACTTGAAGCACGTCGTCTTCGGGCAGGACCCGGCAGTCGAGAAGCTGTCGACGGCCATGAAGCTGTCGCGTGCAGGCCTGCGCGATCCGGACAAGCCGATCGGCTCGTTCCTGTTCAGCGGCCCCACCGGCGTGGGCAAGACCGAAGTCGCGCGCCAGCTCGCCTCGATCATGGGTATCGAACTCAAGCGCTTCGACATGTCCGAATACATGGAACGCCATTCGATCAGCCGCCTGATCGGTGCGCCTCCGGGCTATGTCGGTTACGATCAGGGTGGCCTCTTAACCGATGCGGTTGATCAAAATCCGCACTGCGTGCTCCTGCTCGACGAAATCGAGAAGGCTCACCCGGACCTATTCAACATCCTGTTGCAGGTGATGGATAACGGTCGCCTGACCGATCATCACGGCAAGACGGTCGATTTCCGCAACGTGGTTCTCATCATGACCACCAATGCGGGCGCATCGGACATGGCCAAGCAGGGTATCGGTTTCGGCGACGTGTCCAAGGAAGACGCGAGCGAAGAGGCGGTGAAGCGGATGTTCACCCCGGAATTCCGCAACCGTCTCGATGCGATCGTGCCGTTCGGTTACCTCAACAAGGCAACCGTCGCACGCGTGGTCGACAAGTTCATCCTCCAGCTCGAACTTCAGCTGGCCGAACAGAACGTCGATATCCAGTTCGATGCTGAATCGCGCGCCTGGATGGCGAATAAGGGCTACGACAAGCTCTATGGTGCGCGGCCGATGAGCCGCCTGATCCAGGAAAAAATCAAGCAGCCGCTCGCCGAAGAGCTGTTGTTCGGCAAGCTGGCCGATGGCGGCGAGGTCGCGGTGACGATGAAGGATGGCAAGCCGTCATTCGAACTCACGCCGGCTCCGCCCAAGACCAAGCCGAAGCGCAAGCCCGCGGCGAAGAAGAAGGCGGCGCCCAAGAAAAAGCCCGACGCAGATGCCAGCGAAGGCGGCAGCAAGGGTGATAAAGGTAAGGACTGACATCCTGCCATAAGCAATCGAAGGGGCGCGGATCGGGAACGGTTCGCGCCCCTTTCGTTTGAGTCGGCGATGGCCGCGCCTTTTTCCTGGATCAAACCCGAACCGCACGGGATCTACATCGAGCCGGCGGATTGCTGGGTCGATCCTTCAAGGGCCGTCGACAAGGCTCTTGTGACGCACGGCCACGCCGACCACGCACGCGGCGGCCATGGCCAGACCGTTGCCACGCCCGAAACGCTAGCGATTATGAAGTTGCGCTACGCAACTTCCGATGGTGCCACGCCTGCCGAATATGGCGAGACCATCCGCCTGCCGGGCGGTGTCGATGCTACCTATATTCCTGCAGGCCATGTGCTCGGCAGCTCGCAGATCCTGCTCGAACATGCGGGGGAACGGGTGATCGTGACTGGCGACTACAAGCGCCGGGCCGACCCCACCTGCCCTCCGTTCAAAGTCACGGCCTGCGATATCTTCATCACCGAAGCGACCTTCGGCCTGCCAGTGTTCTGCCACCCCCCGATCGAAGAAGAGCTGGGAAAGCTTATTGACCGCCTGGCCGCCCACCCGGAGCGTTGCGTGCTCGTAGGCGCTTATGCGCTGGGCAAGGCGCAGCGGGTCATCGCCGAATTGCGCCAAGCGGGACATAAGAATCCGATCTACCTGCATGGCGCGATGGAAAAGATGTGCCGCCTCTACGAGGAGCACGGCGTCGATCTGGGCGAGCTGCGGCTGGTCGCCGACCACACGAAGGAGGACATGCGCGGGGCCATCGTTGTGTGCCCGCCATCTGCGCTGAACGATCGCTGGAGCCGCCGCCTGCCCGATCCGATCACTGCCATGGCAAGCGGCTGGATGCGTGTGCGCCAGCGTGCTCGTCAGCGAAACGTCGAATTGCCGCTGGTGATCTCGGACCACGCGGACTGGGGCGAGCTCACCCGCACGATACGGGAAGTCGATGCGCAGGAAAACTGGATTACCCACGGACGCGAGGATGCGCTGCTGCGATGGTGCCAGCTCCACCAACGCCGCGCGCGGGCGCTCGCCCTCGTCGGTTACGAAGACGAGGACGATTGAGCGTGGAGGAATTTGCCGCCCTCGTCGATGCGCTGGTCTACACGCGTTCGCGCAATGAGAAATTGCGGCTGATCGCGGAATATCTGAGGGCCACACCCGATCCCGACCGTGGCTGGGCCTTGGCTGCGCTGGCCGACGGGCTGGATTTCCCGGCGGTGAAAAGCTCGACGATCCGCAACCTCATGAAGGATCGGGTCGATCCGGTACTGTGGACGCTCAGCCGCGATTTCGTCGGTGATACGGCGGAGACCGCCAGCCTCCTCTGGCCGGCACCGGAAGAACCGCCCTCCCCGCCGACGGTCAGCGAAGCGGTCGAACTCCTTTCCTCTATGAACCGCAAGAGCGTCGTCACCGAGTTGCCGCGCCTGCTCGACAGGCTCGACGCATCGGGCCGCTACGCCTTGTTGAAGCTCGCAACAGGCGGGATGCGCATCGGCGTCTCGAGCCGGCTGGCGAAGACTGCGCTGGCGCAGGCTTTCGACGTGTCGGTCGACGAGGTTGAGGAGTACTGGCACGGCCTCGCTGCGCCCTACCCCGAGCTGTTCGACTGGGCCGCTCATGGCAAGGACCCGCCGGACATCGAGAACCTGCCGACCTTCCGGCCGTTCATGCTCGCCCATCCGCTGGAAGACACGGTCGTCGACCTGGCGGAATATGCCGCGGAGTGGAAATGGGACGGCATCCGCGTCCAATTGGTTCGGGCTGGTGGTGAAACGCGCCTGTATTCGCGTAGTGGCGACGATATTTCGGCTACATTCCCCGAGCTGCTTCATGCGCTTCCCTTCAATGCCGTGCTCGACGGTGAATTGCTGGTGCGCGGAAGTGTTCAGGGCGGCGAAGCGGGCGGCGCGGCCAGTTTCAACGCGCTCCAGCAGCGGCTGGGACGCAAGACCGTAAGCAAGAAAATGCTCACCGAAGCGCCTGCTTTCGTGCGCCTCTATGACGTCCTCATCGCCGAGGGTGACGACCTGCGCGAGAAGGACTGGACCAGTCGCCGCGCGGCGCTGGAAGGACTGATGGTGCGCTTGCCGGAAAGTCATTTCGACCTTTCCAGCCTGGTGGAAGCGCGCGATTTCGAGCATCTGGCAGAAATCCGCGAAGGCAGCCGCGACGATGCGATCGAAGGCCTTATGCTGAAGCGCAAGGACAGCCCCTATATCGCGGGACGACGCGTGGGCTACTGGTACAAGTGGAAACGCGATCCGCTGCTGGTCGACTGCGTATTGATGTATGCCCAGCGCGGCAGCGGCAAGCGATCCAGCTTCTTTTCCGACTACACCTTCGGGTGCTGGGACGGGGATCCCGACAAGGGGGCCGACCTGCTACCCGTCGGGAAGGCATATTCCGGCTTCACCGACGAAGAACTGAAGAAGCTCGACCGGCATGTGCGCAGCAATACCGTCAACCGCTTCGGGCCGGTGCGCGAAACGGATAAGAGCCTGGTCTTCGAGGTGGCGTTCGACAGCGTGCACGAGAGCAAGCGGCACAAGTCCGGCCTCGCCATGCGCTTTCCACGCATCCACCGCATCCGCTGGGACAAGCCGCCGCACGAAGCGGACCGTATAGAGGCGCTGCGCTCGCTCGTGAGGGATTGACGCCGCGGCTGCTCCGGCTAGGCCAAGTGCCTGTCCGGGAGAATTCGATGACACCTCACGACCTGCTGATACCGACCTGGCGCAACATGCTGCGCGCGCTTTCGGGAATGACCGACAAGGCCTCCACCCACGACAAGGGCGATGCGCTGCTCGCTGAAAAGCTGGCAGACGACATGCTTCCGCTATCTACCCAGTATCGGTTCGTGACCAACCTTCCGGGCGAGGGACTGGCCCGCCTTGCCGGGCTCGATTTCACCTCCAGGGACGAGGATCCGGCAACGTTCGCCGAGGCCAAGGCGCGGATCGGCGAATCCCTGGAGATGCTCGAAAAGGTCCAGCCGGATGACTTCCTCGACGCAGGGGCGAAATTCGACATGACGCTCCCCATCGGCATGACGTTCCACCTCTCGGCGCAGGAGTATGCGCGCGACTGGGCGCTACCGAATTTCTATTTCCACACCAGCACGGCCTACGCGATCATGCGCATGAACGGTGTCAATCTCGGCAAGGCGGATCTTGTCCCGCACATGGGCGCCTACGTCAAACCGGCAGGGTAATAGCAAAGAGCTTTTCGCGAGAAGTTGCGCCGCGCAACAAATGCACATGCGAGGGCGCAATCTGCAGGGCCTCGGCCAGAAGCTCGCGCACTGCCTCGGTGGCCGCGCCATCCTGAGGCTTGGCGCGAACTTTGACGGACACCTTGCCGTTCTCGATCAGGATTGCCTGGGTACGCGCTCCCGGTGTGACGCGTACCGGCAGCCGGCCCTTCGGGTCGATCAATGCAAGTAGCGCAGCCGCTTCCGGCAGGTCAGCTCTTGAGCGCTTCATCCACTGCCACTGAATGGTGACGGGCGTTCTCGGCATAATGCGCGGTGCCCATGCGCATGCCCATGACTGCCGCTTCGTCGAGATCGCGCATCTTCCGGGCAGGTCGGCCGCCCCATAGCTCCCGCTCTCCCATGACCTTGCCTTCCGTCAGCATGGCGCCGGCAGCGAGCATGGCATCGCTGCCGATCACGGCCTTGTTCATCGCGATTGCGCCAAGCCCGACGAACCCGCGGTTTTCGATTACGCAGCCGTGGATCATCGCCATGTGGCCGATAAGAACGTCATCGCCGATGATGAGCGGTGAGCCATCGGGATCGCCGGGGCGCGGCGGGTCGCAGTGGAGCACGCTGCCGTCCTGCACATTCGTTCGCTCCCCGATCACGATGCGGCTTACGTCCGCACGCAGCACGCAATTGTACCAGATCGAGCTTTGCGCGCCGATCGTGACATCCCCGATGATCGTGCATCCGGGCGCGATGAATGCGCTGTCGTCGATCTTCGGGGTCTTGCCGTGGATCGGCACGATGTTCACGCCGGGGCGGTCCATTTTTTCTTCTCCCATTCTTCGCGGGTCAGGCTGTACTGGATGACGTGGCGGTCTTCGGGCGGGTAGTCGGGATCGTCGAAGTCCAGGTCCACCCGCCGCGTCATGCCGAGCCTTTCCATCAGTTTCCAGCTTCCCACGTTCGCTTCGCTCGTCAAGGCGACGACGTGGGGCGCATCGACACGGCCGAATGCCCAATCGAGTACCGCCTCCATCGCCTCGCGCGCATAACCCCGCCTCCAGCGGTCTTCGCGGACCAGCCAGCCAACCTCGTGATCACCCTGGTTCGGAGCAAGCGAGCTGTCGACCTGCTTGATGCCGCAATGGCCCACGAGGTCGCCGCTACTTTTCTCGATCATCATCAGGAAGCTGAAACCGTGACGGGCATATAGCGCCTGGGCCTTGGCATGCTTGGCCTCGATTTCGTGCATCTCCTTCACGCCGCCCAGCCTAGCCATCACGGTGGGAGTGTTGAGCACGCGCATCTGCTCCGCCGCATCGCTTTCTTCGATGGTCCGCAGGATCAGGCGATCGGTTTCGGCGATTATGTCAGCCACGCCAGCTGTCCGCATCGATGGAGTAGACGATGATGACCGGGTTTTCCTTGTCGAACTCGTCATTGGCAAAGTCCAGATCTTCGCGCCGCCGCATGCCGAGCCGGTCCATCAGGCCCCAGCTGGGAGAATTGCCCGCGACGGTGAGCGCAATAACCTCTTCGGCCCCGAAGCGGCTGAAAGCCATATCCAGAGAGGCAATGGCAGCCTCTTTCGCGTAACCCTTGCCCCAGGCATCTTCGCGCAGGCGCCAACCGACTTCCATCATGCCAACCGGACCACCCGCCTGATTGCAGCGCTTCAATCCGCAGAAGCCGAGGATTGCGCCGTCGCTCTTGCGCTCGATCACCCAGAAGGTGTGTCCATGTTCCCGTTCGTAGGAAATCAGACGGTTTTGCGCAGCCGCACGCTTGTCTGCATCGCACACACCGCCAAGCCAGCGCATGACCGAGGGAGTGTTGGTCGCCTCCCAGAAGAGGGGCCAGTCTTCGTCATTCCAGTCGCGTAGGACCAGCCGTTCCGTTTCGCACCGGAAGGGCCCGTCGATCATTCGATGATGTCCGCCTTGAGGTGGGGCAAGACCGAAGCATAGTCGTCCGTCCAAAGCCGTTCGGCAGGCTCGCCCAATGGCTCCCAACCTTCTTGCTCGGTTATCTGGTCGACTTTCGAAGAATCGGAGCTGAGCGCGATCCAGCCGGAGGTAAATGTCCGCGCCTCCTTGTTTTCGGGATCGTTGCGGATGGTCGCGGTAAGCCCGGCATCGCGAGCCAGGGCTTCGATCACCGGCTCCAGCTTTATGAAGCGATTGCTGATATGGATGAGCAGCACGCCGTCTGGCTGCATGACCCGCCGATACACCGCGATTGCCTCGCGCGTCAGCAGGTGGAGCGGGATGGAATCGGACGAGAAGGCATCGATGACGAGCACATCGAAAGTGTTGTCGGGCAAGGCCGCCAGTTCGAGGCGGGCATCCCCGATGATGGTCCGCGCCTCGGGCGTGCATTCCGACAGGTAGGTGAACTGGCCGCGTGTCGAATAGTCGAGGACCGCGGGGTCGATTTCAAAATAGGTCCATTCCTGGCCGGGCTGGCGATAACAGGCGAGCGTACCAACTCCGAGGCCGACCACACCGATATGCGCTTCTTCACCGAACAGCCCGGGCGTCTTCGCCAGCACCCTGCCGACACCTGAATTGCGCCCATAATAGGTCGTCGGCTGCGTGCTTCCGTCCAGCTGCATTCCGTGCGTGGTGGTGCCATGGATCAGCCAGCGCGTTCCGTCGTTCGGTTCTGCGACCGTGTAGATACCGAAGTAACTGCGCGTCCTGTCGCCCACGGTGCTTAGAGCGATCTGGGTCGTCAGGCCGGTGATCATCATCACGCCGAAAACCGCCACGACCAGCCCGACCCGAATGAAATTCTCTCGGACCTGGATTCGCGCAAGCAGCGGCTTCCAGTCATCAAGTGGCAGAAGCGCCACCAGCGCGATGATCAGGATGGGATGCTCCCAGGTCCAGTCGAACAGGACTGGCGCGAACAGGGCGGTGAAAGCGCCGCCAATCACCCCGCCGAGCGACATGAAAAGGTAGAAGCGCGTAAGATCGCTCGCGGGTGGGCGCAGCGAATAGAGGCGGGCGTGTAGCGCAACCGCTCCGATGAAGAGCAAGGCAATCGTGGCAATCCCGGCCGTTACGCCCAGGTCCGCTTTCTCGCCGATCGAGAGTGCAGCGCAGATCGGCACCAGGATCGGCGCGGATCGCACGAACAAACTTGCCAGCTTGCGATTTTCAGCAAAGGCGATCGAGAAGGAGAGCAGGTAAAGGCCAAGCGGGATCACCCACAACAGCGGCATCGCCATGATGTCGGTTGTGAGGAACGTGGTGGTCGACAGCATCAAGCCCGATGGCACGGCGGACAAGATCAACCAGAATGCAATCGTGGAGCCCTTGATCTTGGTACGAGCTTCTTCGGCGGCATGTGTAACAGCAACCGCCCTGCGCCGCGCGAAGGCGACGCTTGCGACGAGCAGGACCAAGGCGCCGTAACCGATCGTCCAGAGCTGGCTTTGCTCGCCAAGCGGAAGGATGGGCTCGACCAGCAGCGGATAGGCGAGCAAGCCCCCGAAACTTCCGAGGTTGCTAGCCGCATACAGCGGATAAGGATCGCCTGCCCCTTCTCCGGCGGCATACCAGCTTTGCATGAGCGGCGCCTGTGCGGACACGGCGAAGAAAACCGGGCCGACGGTCAAAAGGAAAAGCCACGGTACCCAGACGACTTCCCAACCGGGGGACGCGGCTCCACCCGCCTTAAGGGCAAGCGGCAAGGTAAGGCCGGCCAGCAGGAGCAGTGCGATATGGATGGTCGCCTGGCGCTTGATCGTGAAGCGGCCGATGAAATGGGCGTAGGTATAACCGCCCAGAAGCAGCGCCTGGTAAACCAGCATGGCGCTGTTCCAGACGTTCGGGGCCCCGCCAAGGCGCGGCAGGGCCATCCGTGCGACCATCGGCTGCACCATGAACAGCAGGAAGCTGCCCACGAAGATTGTGAGAGTGAAAAGCCAGCGGCGCGAAGTTGCGCTGCCCGTGTCAGTCATTGAGCAACCGTGCCGCCACAGGCGCATGATAGGTTAGTACGCCGGAGCAACCAGCGCGCTTGAAGGCGACGAGCTTCTCCATCAGCAGTGCGTCGCGGTCCCCGATGCCGGCTGCCGCGCCCGCCTCTATCAACGCATACTCGCCGCTCACCTGGTAAGCATAGACCGGAATTCCGAATTCCTGTTTCGCGCGCCAGATAACATCGAGATAGGCGAGACCCGGTTTCACCATGACACTGTCGGCGCCCTCGGCGATATCGAGCGCGATTTCGCGCAAGGCCTCATCGCCATTGGCCGGATCCATCTGGTAGCTCTTCTTGTCGCCCTTCAGCAGACCGCCAGACCCCACGGCGTCACGGAATGGCCCGTAGAATGCGGAGGCGTATTTCGCGGCGTAGCTCATGATCTGGACATTGGGGTGCCCGTTCATCTCGAGCGCCATGCGGATCGCTTTGACGCGGCCGTCCATCATATCCGACGGAGCGACGATATCCGCCCCCGCTTCGGCCTGGACCAGCGCCTGGTCCACGAGCACCGCGACTGTATCGTCATTCAGGACATAGCCCGTCCCATCGACGAGACCGTCCTGTCCGTGGCTGGTATAAGGATCTAGGGCGACGTCGGTCAGGATACCGATGTCCGTCCCACAAGCATCGCGGACCGCCTTGATCGCACGACACATCAGATTATCCGGATTGAGCGCTTCCGCACCGTCCTCGCTTCGCTTTTCGGAAGGGGTGTTCGGAAACAGGGCTATGCACGGTATCCCGAGCTCGACAGCCTCCTTGGCGCGCTTCGCGATACCGTCGATAGACCAGCGCGACACACCGGGCAGGCTTGCGACCGGGTCCTCAACACCTTTACCTTCGGTCACGAAGAGCGGCCAGATGAGGTCGGACGCAGTCAGCACGGTTTCGCGCTGCATTCGGCGACTCCAGTCATGGGCTCGCGTGCGGCGCATGCGGGTGGCTGGGTAGGATGCGTTGCTCGTCATGTGACCCCTGTGTCGCAATCGCTAAGGCGGTTCAATCTCAGGATACCTGCTTGGGCATGTTGAGCTTGTCGATTTCGCGCTTTGGCCCCTCGTCCGCTACCTCGTCGGCGGTCGGCGCAAGATCTTCCAGTGCAGCACCTGCCTCGACTGTCCTTATCTTACGCAGTGCGTCGCGGAATTTCTGGAGGTCATCGCCCGAAAGCTGGGCGCGCGTGACGAACTGGACCGAGGCCGGATTCACGGCGCGACCACCGCGATACATTTCGTAGTGGAGGTGCGGGCCGGTAGAAAGGCCGGTCGATCCTACGTAACCAATGACCTGTCCGCGCTTGACCGATTGCCCACCGCGCACCGCAATGCGGCTCATGTGGCAGTAGCGCGTGTCGATGCCGTTGCCATGACGCAGGCGCACCGCATTGCCGCAGCCGCCCATGCGTCCTGCACCGGTAACCCGGCCATCGGTGACAGCGACGATCGGCGTTCCGTGGCGAGCCTTGAAGTCGACCCCCGAGTGCATCCTTCGATACCCAAGGATCGGGTGGCGTCGCATACCGAAACTCGAACTCATCCGGCCCGGCACCGGTGCCACCAGGCCGCCCCGTTCCTCGCCGACGCCCGATGCCTCGTAGAATTGCCCGTCTTTACCCCAGCGCATGAGCTGGATCGGTTGGCGCGAGCCGCGCTCCAGACCCGCGAAAAGGAGCTGTCCCGCCTGACGTTCTCCCGTCGCCGCGCGGCGGTGCGAGATGATCATGTCGAACGTGTCGGTTTCGCGAACCTCACTGTCCAGACTAACCTGTGCGGAAAGAGCCTTGAGATAGGCCTGAATGGCGCTCGCAGGCGCTCCGGCAGCGCGGGCGGAGCGATACAGGCTGTCACCGACGGTCCCGCGGATCCGCAGCGGGGTTTCGTCGACCCGGATGATCTTGCGCGACAACGTAAGATCAGCGCCAGGATCGAGCCGGGTCACGGCCAGTTCCAGATCGAAGCGTGCGCGGAATTTGAGCCCTTCCAGGGGTCGTGAGGCGCCCGGAGCAGGGCGCCGGCCCAGTGTGATGTCGATCTGGGTTCCAGGCTCAAGTTCGCTGGTCGGCATGGCGCGCTCTACGAGCGACAGCACATCCTGCGCTTCAGCGCGGCCGACACCGGCTCTCAGAAGGGTGCGTTCGAAGCTGCCACCCGAACCAAGGGTGGCCAGCATCTGCAATTGAGGGCGTTCGGGCGCCTCTGTCAGCGGGCGGACGAGATTGCTCGGCCCCATGCGTCGGCCCGTATCCGCCCCCAAGGCCAGCGGCAGGATCGCCTGGCTGTGATATTCGTCGAGTATTCCGCTGTCATCGGGCAGCGGCGAAGCGGCTTCGAGCGGCGCGAAATCCGGCCAGAACGCCAGCGCTAAAACAGAGAGCCCCACGAAAGTGCCCAAGCCTCTGAACCAGCGCTTCGATCCGATGTCGGCTCCCAGGTCAGGGGCGATGTCGAAGCTCTCGATATGCGCGAAGACCTGCGATTTCAGGGTGGCGAGCGAAAACTTCCCTGCCTTCGAGGCCTGACCCTGCCCCTCGACTACAGGAGCGGCGGTCTGAGCGCTTTCCCGCGCCGCACCATCCGCCGTTACCTGCTCCGGATCGTCCGATGTGGACACCTGCACCTGAAACCCTCCATCACGACAAGTGGCGCGATCCCGCGCGCCCGCCGTTCAATTCATTCGGATTAGTCTATGCCGGATTCAAGGTAAAGGCGCGCTTAACTTCGCCCCCCTTGCGGCGCAATTAGGGGCGAACTGCGGGTATTGCGAGACAGGCGGTTGCACAGCGTTCGGTGCACTGCCACCTAGGGCGGGTGAAAGACGCCTCGATCAAGGCGGTCCTCGGGCCCACCAATACCGGCAAGACGCACCTCGCCATCGAAAGGATGTGCGCGCATTCGAGCGGTGTGATCGGGTTCCCGCTGCGGTTGCTCGCACGCGAGGTCTACGACCGCCTGGTCGCAATCAAGGGCGAAAAGGCGGTGGCGCTGATTACCGGCGAACAGCGCATCGAACCGGCAGGCGCCCGATTTCTCTGCTGCACGGTGGAAGCCATGCCCCGCTCTCCCGATGCGGCCTTCGTCGCCCTCGACGAAGCACAACTGTCTGCCGACCGCGAACGCGGGCACGTCTTCACCGACCGCATGCTCAATGCGCGCGGACGCGAGGAGACAATGCTGCTCGGTGCGGCAACGCTGGAGCCGATGGTCAAGGCGCTGATCCCCGAAGCCGAAATATCCGACCGGCCGCGATTTTCGACACTTACCCATATCGGGCCGCGAAAATTGTCGCGCCTGCCCCCTCGCAGCGCAATCGTCGCCTTCAGTTCCGAGGCGGTCTATGCCGTGGCCGAGATGCTTCGCCGGTTTCGCGGTGGCGCAGCGGTCGTCATGGGGGCGCTCTCACCGGAAACGCGCAACAAGCAGGTCGAATTGTTCCAGAATGGTGAGGTCGATTACATTGTCGCGACCGATGCCATCGGAATGGGCCTCAATCTCGATGTGAACCATGTGGCCTTCGCGGGCCTGACGAAATTCGACGGCGTGCGAATGCGCAGGCTTCATCCGGCGGAGATGGCGCAAATCGCTGGACGCGCGGGGCGTCACCAGCGTGACGGGACGTTCGGTACGCTTGCAGGCGCGGGAAGCAAAATGGGATCCGCACCCGAGTTTACCGAAGAAGAGGTTTACGCCATCGAGGAGCACCGCTTCGCTCCGATCACGAAGCTATTCTGGAGAGAGGCCGAGCCGCGCTTCGACAGCATCGCAACGCTGATCGGAGACCTGGAGACACCACCGCAGCACGAGGCCCTTCGTCTAGCCCCCGAAGCGATCGACCTCGCAACCCTCAAGCGCCTCGCCGACGAACCGTTCGCTGCAACGATCCAGGGGCACGGGCAAGTTCGAAGGTTCTGGGAGGCCTGCTCGCTTCCCGACTTCCGCCAGCGCGGGCCCGACGTCCACGCCCGGTTCGTGGCGCGGCTGTGGCAGGATCTCCAGCAAGGCTATATCGGTGCGGATTTCGTAGCCGCCCGGATCTCGGAACTCGACAATACGGGTGGCGACATCGATACGCTGCAAGGGCGGATCGCGGCGATTCGCAGTTGGGCATATATCTGCCAACGCCCGGACTGGGTTCTTGCACGTGACGAAATGGCGTCGCGCGCCCGCGCGGTCGAGGCAAAATTATCGGACGCGCTGCATGCGCGACTGACCGAAAGATTCGTAAACCGAAGGACAGCTATCCTGATGAAATCGCTGGGACAGGACGCATCCATGCTCCCCATCACCCTGACTGAAGACGGCATCCTGAAGGTCGAGGACGAACCCCTGGGCCATGTCGAAGGGTTCCGCTTCGTAGTCGATGCGGCCGCCAACCATGCAGACCGCAAGATGTTGCTTGCAGCAGCCGAGAAAGCGCTGCCCCGCCTGCTCGGGGAACGTGCCGATGCCCTGGCGGCGTCCGATTTGCAGGACATCGAGTTGGGTCGGGGAGCACTTCGATGGAAGGGCCATATGCTGGCGAAATTGCGCACCCGCGATGGACAGGTGAAGCCCGATCTCGAACCTGCGCGCGAACTGGCAAGCCTGTCGGACGCATCGCGGGCCAATTTGATGGCCGCTCTGGACAAGTGGCTCGACAAGCAGCTCGAACCGCTCGAACCGCTGCGCAAGATGCATATCGCTGCGACCAATCCGGATGCCGGATCGCAGGCCCGCGCCCTGCTACTCAACCTGATCTCGGGCCACGGCTTCGTCACTCGTGAAAAAGCAGGGATCGAGCATTTGCCCAAGGAGATGCGGCCTTTCCTGCGCAAGATCGGTGTCACGTTCGGCGCGCTGGACATCTATTCGCCGATGCTCCTCAAGCCTGCGCCGCGCCAGCTGCTCCATGCACTCGGCATCGATCGGCGTCCGCTGCAGGAGGCCATGCTGCCGGTCATTCCGGACGCGAAGAAGCTCCCGTCGGGCTATCGCCACGCCGGATCGCAAGCCATCCGGCTCGACCTAGCAGAGAAGATCTTCCGCTCCGCTCACGAAGCGCGCGCCAAGGCGGACAAGACCCGCAAGTTTCGCCTCAATCTCGCCCTGCCGATCTCAATCGGGCTCGAGGAAAAGAATGCCGAGCGCCTGCTCGGACAGGCCGGTTTTCGCGTCCAGCGCGCAAGACCAATGGCAGAGAACGCGTTCGGACCTCAGCGGCCGGACATCTGGGAGTGGCGCCCGTCCCGCCGCAAGCAGCAACGCAGCGCGCCCGCCCCGAGCAAGCCTCGTGAAGGCAGCGCATTCGCCGGGCTGGCGGATCTCATGAAGCAAGGCTGAGCGTGCGGATCGATCGTTTGCTATTTTTGCTGCGTTTCGTTCGAACCCGCAGCGCGGCAAACAAGCTGGTCGGCAAGGGGCACATTCGCCAGAATGGTGAGCGCGTCACCCGCTCCAGCAGGGACATCCAGCCAGGGGACGTACTAACCCTCCCACTCGGGAACACAGTGCGGCTGATCGAAGTTCTGTCACTGCCCGATCGTCGCGGACCCCCAAGAGAAGCGCAGGCTTGCTACCGCGAGCTTGACCCGGGCGGACAAAATGGAAATAGCAGCGGAACGACCACTGCGAGACAGGGAAATATCGCACCATGACCTATGTCGTCACCGACGCCTGTATCAAATGCAAATACACCGATTGCGTCGAGGTCTGCCCCGTCGACTGCTTCTACGAGGGCGAGAACATGCTCGTCATCAACCCGTCGGAATGCATCGATTGCGGCGTGTGCGAACCGGAATGTCCGGCCGAAGCGATCTTGCCCGATACCGAAGATAATCTGGAGAAGTGGCTCGAGCTGAACACGAAGTTCTCCGCCGAATGGCCGAACATCACCGGTCAGAAAGAACCGCCTGCGGACGCCGACGAACACAAGGGCGAAGAAGGCAAGTTCGACAAGTACTTCTCGCCCGAGCCTGGCGAAGGCGACTGATCCAGCCATCGGTTTGCTTGACGACCTGAAAACCGCCTGGGCCAAGGGCGGCGAAGACAACATCGGCATCGTTGCTGCGGGAGTGGCGCATTACGCGCTGCTCGCGCTCGTGCCTGCGCTCGGGGCAATCGTGCTTGGCTACGGCCTTTTCGCCGATCCGGCGACGGTTGCAGGTCATATCTCTTCACTTTCACGGAGCCTGCCGCCCTCGGCCGCTGAACTCATCGGTGACCAGTTGAGGAATGTGAGCGAAGGGGCCGCCGGCGCGAAGGGCTTCGGCCTGCTGTTGTCGCTCGCTATCGCGCTCTTCGGTGCTCGAAACGGTGCGCGCGCCTTGATGACGGGGCTCAATATCGCCTTGGGTGCGGACGAAGAGCGCGGGTTCGTCAAAGCCAATTTGGTCGCGCTCTCGATCACCATTGCAGGGGTTGTGGGACTGGTCGCGGCTGGCGGCGCAGTGACCGCAATTGCCGCCTTGTCGGGCCCGGTAGGAGATATTGCAGGCTTCGCGAGCCTCCTGATCGTGGCGAGCGGGGCTGCAGCATTGCTCTACCGCTTTGCTCCGAACACGCCTTCGCCGGATTGGGAGGCCATTTGGCCCGGTGCAATCCTGTTTGCGATCAGCTGGCTCGCAGCGACCGCAGCCTTCGCTTATTATGCCACCAATTTCGGTAACTATAATGCCACCTACGGCTCGTTGGGTGCGGTCATCGTCTTGATCACGTGGTTCTATGCCAGCGGCTTCTTCCTCCTCCTCGGCGCCGAATTGGTGGCTCAGCGCACGCAGGGTGGGCTGTCCGGATCGACCGAAAGCGTCTCGGACTCGCAATAATCCACTTTCCGTGCTATATAATGCAGCAACTGCGCCGGTGTGCTCCCGGCCAGATGTGAGAATCGAAAGGGCCGGAAGAGCATTCTCTCTGCAATTCGACTGTTTGGCCGCGCTCCTCCGAGGAATGCGGACAGGGTCCTTCGCAGCGCGGAAATCTCGGTCGGCCCGTTGAAAGGATTGATGCATGGCGAGCAAGGCTGATGCCTTCGACGTTGGCGATTACGTCGTTTACCCCAAGCACGGCGTGGGCCGTGTGATCGAACTGCAGAGCGAAGAAATCGCGGGAATGCAACTCGAACTCTATGTTCTGCGTTTCGAAAAAGAACGGATGACCCTCCGCGTTCCGGTCAACAAGGTCGAATCGATCGGCATGCGTAAGCTGTCCTCGGACAAGACCCTCAAGGAAGCGATGGAAACCCTGAAGGGCAAGCCCAAGGTCAAGCGCACCATGTGGTCGCGCCGCGCACAGGAATACGAAGCCAAGATCAACTCGGGCGAAATCGTCCTGATCGCCGAAGTTACGCGCGATCTCTTCCGCCCGGATGACCAGCCGGAACAGAGCTATTCCGAACGTCAGATCTTCGAAGCGGCATCAAGCCGCCTCGCCCGCGAACTTGCGGCGATGGAAGAAACCGACGAAGCGACGGCCCTGGAAAAGATTCTCGACGTCCTGCGCGAACACGCGCCCCAGTATTACGAGAACACCGAAGAAGCCTGATCGGCAAACACCATCGGGAAATCGACGAAAGGGCCGCTCCGCAAGGGGCGGCCCTTTTCGTTTGGCTTGAACTGACGGCCTTGGTGTATTACGTAAGCAATACGGAAACGCGGGCAATAGAGGGAAACCGCCAATGCTGACCAGAATTCTCAAGGGCCTTGCGCCCGTCGCCGCCTTGGCCGCCAGCACTCTTGTCGTGGGGTGCGACGGCGTGAATGTCACCATCGGAGATACGGAGGGCGTGCCGTTGGCAGAAGTCGACATGGCCGATGCAAATCCCTCCGAAATCGTCCTGGCCTCGCCCGACACGATCATCGTCAATCGCGGCGATGCCCTCGATATCGAGGTCTCCGGAGACCAGGCGGCGGTCGATGCCCTGCGCTTCCATCTCGACAATGACTCACTTGCCGTGAGCCGTGAGAAGGACAGCGGCAAGAATTTGGGAACGGCCACCGTCCGCGTCACGATGCCGAGCCTGACAGCAATGGTTCTGGCCGGATCCGGTACTATCGAAGCGGACGAAATGAGCGGCCCCGCCGAAGCCACCATCGCGGGCTCCGGTTCGGCAAAGGTTGGCAAAATCGATGCCGAAAAACTCGAAGTGACTATTGCGGGCTCCGGCGACTTCGAGGCGTCCGGCAACGCGAAGAGCCTGGAAATGACGATCGCGGGCACCGGCAAGGGCGCAATGGCCGATCTTCAGGTCGACACGGCCGAAGTCACCGTAGCCGGTTCCGGCGATGCAGAGTTTTCGTCCGACGGCACCGTCGAAGCGAACATCGTCGGATCGGGCACGGTAACGGTGAACGGCAGCGCGACCTGCGAAGTTTCGTCAATGGGATCGGGCAAGCTCGTCTGCCGCGGCGGCGCCAAACCGGCACAGGATGCAAGAACGGAAGATTCCGAAGCCTAAGTCATCGCCCGGCAAGGGAATATGAGCTAGGTGGCGCAGCGAAAGGAATTTGCATGCGCCGCCTAGCTACTGCTGCCCTACCCTTGGTCTCCCTGACTCTCGGCGGTTGTGTCAGCACGCTCGTCGATGTTGCGACCGCTCCGGTAAAAGTCGTAAGTAAGGGCGTAGACCTCGCGACCACCAGCCAGTCGGAAGCCGACGAGAAACGCGGGCGAGAAATTCGTCGCCGCGAGGAGCGTTTGGCCAAGCTGGAGCGGGAATACGAAAAGCAACTGGACGAATGCGAGGAAGGCAATCGCCGTGCCTGCAGCGAGGCGCGCGATACCTACTCACAGATGCAGCAGATCCTGCCAACCATCCCCGTCGAACCTGACGAGGATTAATCCGGCGGTGTCGCAGCGCGGCGCAACCTGTCATTGATTGCTATGCCGATATCGCGATCCGGAATAGGGGCGACGGCTATGCGCGGTTTCGCGGAGGCCGCGCCAAGGTGCAAGCAAGCGTAGAGACGTGAAGCGGCCTCTTCGAGATTGCCAGCCCCAGACAGTGTGCAATCGCCGGCGATGCCGGCAAATCCGATCATGAATTCGTCTCCTGCATGATCGCTCGCATCGAGACGCAAGGGTTTGCCTGGGGCGTAGTGGCTCGCGAGCTGGCCAGGCGCTTCAATCGCGTCGTACTGCCGAGCGGAGTCGCGCGGCGCAACTTTGATCGGACCCGGCCGTAGCTCTTCCACCGTACCGTCGTCGCGCACTGCGAGGATCGTGGATTCCAGCCCCGCCCGCGAGACCCCTCCATCGATCACGGCATCGATACGGCCATCCAATGATGCCAGAACGTGCTTCGCGCTCGTGGGGCTGATGAAACCGCTCGGATTAGCGGAAGGCGCCGCCAAGGGAAAATCGACCGCGCCCAGCAGCGCAGACATCACGGGGTGATCGGGCACGCGCAGGGCCAGTGTCGGCAATCCGGCTGTGGCCTTTGCTGCCAGTTCCGCTTCTTCGCGCTTCGGCAGGACGAGGGTCAGCGGGCCAGGCCAATAGCCAAGCGCCAGTTCTGTCGCTTCTTCGCCAAACACCGCCAGGCGCTTTGCCCGCTCGATCGAGGGCACGTGAACGATGAGGGGATTGAAGCTCGGTCTTCCCTTCGCTTCGTAAATGCGGGTGACCGCCTCTTCGCTGTCAGCCCTTCCCGCCAGGCCGTATACCGTTTCGGTCGGCACCGCGACCACCCCGCCCGCGCGCAAGATTTCTGCGGCACGCGCTATGCCACTTTCGTTCGCCTGAAGCGTTTCCGTAGCGTATTTGCCGACCATGCCTGCGCGCTATATCTGACGCTCAAGAAAGCCAAGAGGAATGCATTCGTGACCTACACTCCCGCCACCCAGGATCAGTTGCTCGCTATTCGGGTAAATGCCGGAATCGAAGAGCTTGCGGCCAGCGAGAAATTTGCTGCCGCCGAGCCTGACATGGTCGAAGCCATTGTCGAAGGTGTGGGCCAGTTCGCAGCAGGCGAGTTTGCGCCGCTTAATCGGATCGGCGATCTTGAGGGAGCGAAGCTGGAAAATGGTGTAGTCCGCCTGCCGGACGGCTTCGACACCGCCTATCACGCCTATGTCGAGCAGGGTTGGAATGCGATCGCGTCCCCGGCCGAATTCGGTGGCCAGGGACTGCCCTTCACTCTTGCATGCAATGTGCTGGAGAACCTCGGTACCGCAAACATGGCCTTCAACCTGTTGCCGATGCTGAGTGTGGGCGCAATCGAGGCGCTCGAAAACCACGGTTCTGGTGAATTGCAGCAAAAGTATCTTCCCAAATTGGTTAGCGGTGAATGGTCGGGAACGATGAACCTGACCGAGCCGCAAGCCGGGAGCGACGTCGGCGCCCTGCGGGCGACCGCCATACCGATCGAAGATGGCGAGCATGCCGGCAAGTACCGGATCAAGGGCCAGAAAATCTACATCACCTGGGGTGAGCACGAGCTTTCCAGGAATATCATCCATCTCGTTCTCGCGCGCCTTCCGGATGCGCCGGAAGGAAGCCGGGGAATTTCGCTCTTCGTCGTGCCCAAATACCACGTCGAAGCGGATGGCACACTTGGTTCGCGCAACGATGTTCGCTGCGTCAGCCTCGAGCACAAGCTCGGCATCAATGCGTCGCCGACCTGTGTGATGAGTTACGGCGATAACGACGAATGCATCGGGGAACTGGTCGGGGCCCCGCATCGCGGACTGATGGCCATGTTCACGATGATGAACAACGCCCGCATCAATGTCGGCAATCAGGGCGTGCAGATTGGTGAGCGGGCGACCCAGCAAGCACTTGATTATGCCAAGGAGCGGGTACAGTCGGCGCGCGCCGGCTCTCCGGATCGCAATCCTGTTTCGATAATCGAGCATCCCGATGTGCGTCGAATGCTCCTCAGGATGAAGGCGCTCACCGAAGGCGCCCGTGCACTGCTCTACTACACCGCCGGCCAAGTCGATCGCGGGACTCTAGGCAATGAGGACGCGCGGGCGCGCGGCGAAGTCCTGACGCCGCTGATCAAAGCCTGGGGAACCGACATCGGCATCGAAGTCGCGAGCCTGGGCATCCAGGTCCACGGAGGTATGGGGTTCGTCGAGGAAACCGGTGCAGCCCAGCATTGGCGCGATTCGCGTATCGCTCCGATCTACGAGGGCACAAACGGCATTCAGGCAGCCGACCTCGTTACCCGAAAACTGGGCATGGACGACGGCCAGGCGCTGATCTCGCTCACCGAAGATATCGCACGCGACTGCGCCGACGAACCGGCCCTGTTTGCGCTCGCCGGGGATTGCGCAGCAGTCGCCAAATGGATGCGCGAGGAAGCCAGTCTGGACGACCGCCTCTCTGGCAGCGTTCCGTTCACGACGATGCTGTCGGTGGCTGTCGCCGGATGGCAGCTGGTGCGCCAGCTTCGCGCGGTAGAGTCTGGAAGTGCTCCGGTATTGGCCAAGACCAAGCCGGCAAGCGTCCGTTTCTTTCTGGACCGTATCGTCCCGGAAGCTGCGGGCCTGCGCGCCGCAGCGACCGCAGGTTCTAGCGGCCTCTACGCAGTCGATTCCGAAGCGCTTCTCGGCTGATCCCAAGTTGCGCCGCGCAACTTAGTCCACCGTCACTTCCCGGGCGAAATCTTCACCGGAAAAGGTTGCGGCCTGCCCTCTCAGTTCGCGCTGCGGCGGCAGGCTGCGGCCGGTCACCCTTTCGATCGGCCCCTGCGGCGTCGCGCCGGGGGCACTCACGCGCCAGATTATCCCGGCCGTATCATCACTGACGAGAAGTGAGCCGTCGCCAGCCAGTTCTACCCAGGTTGGGCGGCCGCGGGTCTTTCCGTCGCCGGTAAGAAAACCGCCCAGCACCTCGATCGGCTGCCCCATCGGATTGCCGCGTTCGTCGAAAGGAACATAGACAACGTCATAACCCGAGGGCGGCTTACGGTTCCACGAACCATGACGCGCGATGAAGGCGCCGCTCGAGAAGCTTTCGCCCAGAGCGGCCCCCTCCCGGCTGAAGACCAGTCCGAGCGCGGCAACGTGCGGGCCCAGCGCATATTCCGGCGTGCGGATGTAGTTTATATACGAGGGATAGGGATATTTGACGCGGCGGTCGAAATTGTCGCCCCAATATACCCACGGCCAGCCGTATTGCGCGCCGACAGGAACATTGGTGAGGTAGTCCGGCACGAGGTCCGACCCGAGCATGTCGCGCTCGTTCACGGTCGTCCATAGTTCGCCCGACCATGGGCTGAAGTCGAGCCCGTTCGCATTTCGCAGACCGCCTGCGAACATACGCTGAGAGCCCGACTCAAGGTTGACCTCCCAGATCAGGGCGCGGCCCTCTTCGGCTTCCATGCCCTTGTCACCGATATTGGTGTCGGAACCCACTGCAACGTACAGCCTGTCGCCATCGGGATGCAGCGCCAGGTTGCGCATCCAATGGCCGCCTGCAGGGGCGAGATCGATCAACTTCGTTCCGGCCCCCGAAACCGTGTCGGCGCCGAGTTCGTAAGGGAACGCAAGCACTTCGTCGTGATTTGCGACATAGAGCGTCCCGTCGTTCCATGCGAGACCGGAGGGGGAATCCAGATCATCCAGAAGGACCAGGCGCAATTCCGCGGCGCCGTCACCATCCTCGTCGCGAAGCAGGACCACCTGATTGGGGGATTCCCCGCCAGCACCGGCCCGGCTCATCAGCAAGTCGGCAATCCACGCCGTAAGGCCGCCTCCGTCCTTCGCAGGTGCACGCGTCAAGGAAACGAGGATATCGCCATTGGGCAAGGCCTGCAGGGTCCGCGGGTGCTCCAATCCGTCAGCAAAGCGCTGGACCTGCAGTCCCTCGGCAGCCGTCGGGACTTCACCCGCCTGCCACCCAATCGGCTCGGCGATGGCAACGGTCGGGAAGGTTTCTGCATCCGGCTCGTCGAGACGCGGTTCGGTTCCGACGACTTCGTCGAAGGGGATGTCCGCGGTATCGCCGCGCGAGACGAAGTAGAAAACGATCGCCAGGACGGCGATGACGATCAGGAGGGCAATTCCCAGCTTTTTGACAATGCTCATGCGGTGAAGCGTTACGCCAGCAAATCACGGGCCGCAACGCCCCTTGCATCCCGCGCCGCGTGGCCTAGATCGCACCGATGTACGATTTTCGCCCCGCAGATGACTGCCCGAAACCCGAAGCCTATCGTCAATTGCGTGATGCAGCGGACGCATTGACGTCCGGAGAGCCGGATCCGGTCGCCAATATGGCGAATATCGCGGCATTGCTCTGGGACTTCCTGCCCGATTTGAACTGGGCTGGATTTTACCGCGTGATCGAGGACGAACTGGTCCTTGGGCCCTTCATGGGAAGGCCTGCGTGCATTCGCATCCCCATGGGCACGGGCGTATGTGGGGCTGCCGCTGAAACCGGCGAGACGCAGTTGGTCGAAGACGTTCACTCCTTCCCGGGCCACATTGCCTGTGACGCCGTGACGAATTCGGAACTGGTGGTGCCTGTCCATCGCGATGGGCGGGTAATTGCCGTTATCGACCTCGACAGCCCGACCACGGCCCGTTTCGACGGGGAAGATCGCGCAGGTATCGAAGAGTTGGCTTCGGTCCTCGCCGACAGGATCTGAAACTGCCCCGCGATAAGACGGGTCCGCTCCACCGCTTTGCGATACGCGGTCTTAGTTGATAGCTTGATGGGAATCCCTGAGTATCCTGCGGAGCCAACCTCATGAATCGCATCTCCCTAGTCATCGCAAGCGTTGCCACCTGCGCAGCGACGTCCGTCAGTGCGCAAGAATCCGAGACTATGCAGGCCAGCCCGACCGAGAGTCAGGCTGATCGGGAAATACAGGAAGAGGTGGTAGAGACCGTTTTCCCGGCCGAGCGTGTCATCCCCGCGCGGCCAGCCCCGGTAATTATCGAACGTGTGGAGATCGACGAGGTCCCGGCGTACGCAGGAGCGGAATTTGCCCGGCCCGTAACGGGTAATGACCGCATAACGGCGTACCGAATGCAGCGGGCCTATATCCAGCAGGATGACGGCTCACGCACCGAAATAGTCGGACTACCCGCAGGGGCTCGCGTCGTGCGCTTCGACCGCGAGGCCTGGCTGGCGGAATGCCGCAATCGCCTGGCGACGCACGACGAAAGCGATCGCAGCAAGGTAATCGGCGCCATCGCCGGGGCTGCAATCGGGGGTGTCGCTGGAAATCGCATTGCGGGAAGCGGGGATCGTTTGGCCGGGACCGCTGCGGGGGCGGCCATAGGCGCTCTTGCGGGCGGCGCTATCGGTGACTCGATTGACGACGGACAGGCTACTCCCGCCTCTGCATACGGTGAATGCGAGGCGTATCTGGATGACTATATGCAAAGCGCGATGAACGGGGAATTCCGGGATCGGCCAAGCCATTATGGCCAGGAGTATATGCTGGTCCCGGTGACAATTTCCGAACCTCGCAAGGCCGTCTACCGAGAGGTATCCCCGACCGAATAACCCGGTCCCTGCCGGTCAACGCACTGACTAATGAGGCATTTTCGCCTCGCTAAATATCGCCACCTGTGAGACGCTGGCAAATCAGATCGAGCTGGTCGAGCGTGTGGTAACGAATGGTGACCGTACCCGTGCTCGGCGTTTCGTCGGTCCGAATCTTCACCGGCAGCCCCAGGAACTCTTCCAGATGACCTTGGACTGCCGCAATATCGGCATCCGTTTCCGCTTCAGGTACAGTCGGCTTTGTCCCGCGTGTGCGTACCGGGGCCTTGCCCTTGCGCACGAGCTTCTCAACTTCGCGTACCGATAGCCCCTCCTTGGCGGCGCGCGATGCAATCTCTGACGCATCTTCATTGCCAATCAGCGCCCGCGCATGGCCCATGGACAGCTTTGAGGCTGCCAAAAGCTCAAGAACATCGTTCGGCAGGGCAAGCAGGCGCTGCAAATTGGCAATGTGACTGCGGGATTTGTCGACCAGCCCGGCAATCTCGGCCTGCGTCATTCCCTCGTCTTCGGCGAGCTTCTGGTATGCTCTCGCTTCTTCCAGCGGATTGAGGTCTTCCCGCTGTAGGTTCTCGATGAGAGCGAGTGCGAGAACTTCGCGTTCCTCAAGATCGCGAACGATCGCTGGAATCTGATGCAATCTGGCTCGCTGTGCGGCGCGCCAACGGCGTTCGCCGGCCACCAGCCGGTATTTTCCAGCACCCTTCGACGTAACGATAACGGGCTGGATAACCCCGCGCTGCGCAATCGAGGCAGCCAACTCGTCCAACGCTTCATCGTTGAAATGTGTACGCGGCTGGCCAGGAAGTGGCTCGATGTCGGCGACAGAAATCAGAGTAAGGCCCGAAGTCGTCTTGCCTGTCGGCGCCCCCGTCAAGTCGTTGCTTTCGTTACCAGAATTGACCAGCGGCTCTTCGCGCTGCACTTCTCCGAGCAACGCACCAAGCCCACGGCCGAGCTTCTTCTTACGATCGACTGCTTGGCTCACGCGGCTTTCCTCCTCTCGGGTAGTCTTCCGATCAATTCTCGCGCCAGTCCGATGTAGGCGCGGCTTCCTGGACAATTGTGGTCGTAAACGAGCGCCGGCATTCCGTGGCTCGGCGCTTCGGACAACCGGACATTGCGCGGGATTACGTTTTCGAAGACCAGATTACCGAGGCAATCGCGGACATCGTCCGCAACCTGATCCGTCAGGCGGTTGCGGCGGTCGAACATCGTCAGGGCAATGCCCACGATGCCAAGGTCGGGGTTGAAGCGTTGCTGGACGCGCTCCACCGTCTGCAGGAGCTGGCTCAGCCCTTCGAGAGCGAAGAACTCGCATTGAAGAGGCACCAGGAGCGTATCTGCCGCCCCCAACGCATTCAATGTGAGCAGTCCCAGCGACGGCGGACAATCAATGAAACAAATGTCGTAACTTGCGAAACCATTCTGACCCGACTGCGCAAGCGCCTTGGACAGTCGCGACGTGCGATCATCAACCGCCACCAACTCGACCTCTGCCCCGGAGAGATCTTGCGTCGCAGGGACGATGTCGAGCCCGGGTATTTCGGTTGGCTGGGCGCATTGGGCAAGGTCGCCCTGCTCCAGCAGTAGATCATAACTCGAGTTTTCACGGAGGGAACTATCGATGCCCATGCCGGTGGACGCGTTGCCCTGCGGATCGAGATCGATCAGAAGCGTTTTCCAGCCGGTTGCAGCCATCGCAGTGGCAATGTTGATCGCCGTGGTGGTCTTTCCCACCCCGCCCTTCTGATTGGCAATTGCGACGGTAATCAAGTTTTGTCCCTCACCTTGCCTCGGCCGACGATGATCCCCGCCTCCGGATCCGTGACAGAATGTTCCACGTGGAACATTTCCGACTCTCGTTTTGGAAGCTCTCGCACTTCTTGGGCTGCGGACCGCCCTTTCGGCAACACCCAATATGTGTCGCCTGTGGAGAAGCGTGCGGATAAACGCAGCAACTTCGCTAGCGGTGCGAACGCTCGTGCCGAAATTGCGGCCGCACCGAGCGTCTCCACCAGCTCCAATCGGGCGCCCTCGATGCAGCAATTTTCGAGCTGAAGTTCGGCCTTCATTCTCTCCAGCCAGTCGACCCTCAACTTTCGCGATTCGATAAGGGCGAAGTCCATCTCCGGTCGCAGTATCGCCAGCACCAACCCAGGAAAGCCAGCACCACTGCCAAGGTCGAGCCAAGTGCCTTTTGTTTCACGTGGAACAAAGTGGAGCAGCTGCGCCGAATCGGCGAAATGCCGGACCCACATTTCCTCGAGCGATCCGCTGGCGACCAAATTCTGGCGGCCGTTTTCCTCTTTGAGCCGCGCTCCAAGCAATTCAAGCCGATCCAATGACGCTGCCCCACCAATTTCGGCGATATATTCACGGGCCGCTTCTTCACTGGCAATCGTCATGCCTTTGCACCTTGATCGCGCTTCACATGGACCATTAAGGCTGCGAGCGCCGATGGCGTAATACCGGGCACTCGACCGGCTGCCGCCAATGTCGCTGGTTTCGCCCTACCGAGACGCTCCACCATCTCATTCGAAAGCCCGGGCACGCGCTCGAATGCGAAATCATCGGCGATCTTGAGATGCTCGCCAGCGCTTAATTCCCTAAGCTCAGCGTCCTGACGTTCAAGGTAAGGAGCGTAGAAAGCATCCTCTGCGAGCTCGATCGCCAGGGCCTCGTCGCCATCCAATTGTTCCACGTGAAAAGCGAGATCAGCCAAGGAGACGTGCCCGCCTCGGAGCCAGTCCTTGGCGCTGCGAGGCCCTGCATCGACCTTCACGTTGTGCCCCGAAGAATGGAGTGTCTTACCGGATATGGGCTGGGATAAGAGGCTATCGATTACCTCACGGCGCTTTTCCCGAGCCTCAAACCAATCTCTACGCGCTTTTCCGACGATGCCGACTTTCATCCCCAAAGGTGTAAGCCTCGTGTCTGCGTTCGCAGCGCGGAGACGCAATCGATACTCTGCACGCGAGGTCAGCATGCGGTAAGGTTCCGTAACGCCTTGCAGCGTCAAATCGTCCACCATGACAGCCATGTACGAGTTTGCGCGATTTAGCTCTGCAGCCTCCTTGGAATGGCTCTTCGCCGCAGCACTCATTCCCGCAATAAGGCCCTGTGCCGCAGCCTCCTCGTACCCGGTGGTGCCGTTTATCTGTCCTGCGCAATAAAGGCCCGGAAGATCCCGAACTTCCAAGGTCGAGCGCAGAGCCCTCGGGTCGATATGGTCGTACTCGACAGCGTAACCCGGTACTTCCATGGCGACCCTCTCGAGACCGTCCATCGCCCTGAGCATGTCGAGTTGGACGTCTACGGGCAATGAGGTGCTGATCCCGTTCGGATAAACCAGGTGTGTCGACAGACCTTCCGGCTCCAGAAATATCTGATGTCCATCGCGATCACCGAACCGATGAATCTTGTCCTCGATAGAAGGACAGTATCGCGGTCCCGCAGCTCCGATCGCGCCGGAAAACAGCGGCGAGCGATCCAAGTTGGCTCGGATGATATCGTGTGAACGCTCGTTCGTTCGCGTTATTGCGCAATAGACTTGGGGATTTGCCCTGCCCTCGCTCAACGACGACATCGTCCAGCTCTCATCATCCGAGGGCTGTTCTTCCAATCGACCCCAATCGATAGTCCGGCCATCCAGCCGTGGCGGGGTACCGGTCTTGAGGCGAGCCATCGGCAGATTTGCCTCGCGCAACTGCTCCGCGAGGCGATGTGCAGCGTTCTCGCCGACGCGGCCGCCTACAAACTTCTCCTCCCCTCGAAACAGCGTTCCGCCGAGGAACGTCCCCGTACAAAGTATCACTGCACTCGCGCTGACGGGTACGCCATCTGCGAGCTCGATGCCCGAGACCTTCCCGGCTGAAAATCTCAAGCCCGCCGCCTCGCCTTCCACGAGGGTCAGGTTGGGGTAGCTGGCAACGATCTTCTGCACGGCCTGATGGAAAAGCGCACGATCGGCCTGGACACGCGGCCCCCACACCGCACTCCCCTTCGAACGGTTCAGCATGCGATAGTGGATTGCTGCAGCATCCGCGGCACGGCCGAGCACACCATCCAAAGCATCCACCTCGCGGACCAGATGCCCTTTGCCGAGCCCCCCGATCGCCGGGTTGCAGCTCATGGCACCGATCTTCGAAAGGTCGAAACTTACAAGAGCCGTGCGCGCGCCCATGCGAGCAGACGCACATGCCGCCTCCACGCCGGCGTGACCGCCGCCGATAACAATGGTGTCAAAGCTCTGCATATGGACGCCGATAAATGGGTTTCGTTACCGGGTCAAAGCTTGAGGTGTTCCACGTGAAACAATCCTACTTCCCGATGCAAAAGCGCCCAAACAAGGCATCGAGCACTTCTTCGGTGGATTGTCGTCCCAATAGGCGATCGAATGCCCTCCTGGCGAGGCGCAGTCGTTCACCGACAATAAGAAGGTCAACGTCAGGGGTGACCTCTTTCAGCGCATCGAGGGCCTCCGCCAAGGCTTGCGACTGACGAAGGTTGAACGCCGCCTCGCCAGGCTTCGGGATCAATCCCTTCGCCATGTCGACGAGGTCGCCAACCAGCTCTTCGAGCCCTGTGCCGTCAAGCGAGGAAACGGTGTGCTTCGGGTTCAATTTCTCACGCGGTGCCAAATCGGCTTTGGCCGAGACTTCTATCGCGCCTTCAGGCCCTTCGCCTTCGGGGCCAAGCCAAAGAACCATATCGGCTCTCTCCAGTTCCTTGCGAGCGCGGTCTATTCCCATTGCTTCGATCTTGGCAGCACCTTCGTTTCTCAGGCCCGCGGTATCTACAAGCACGAAGGGAACTCCGCCAAAGGCGATCGGGCGTTCGATCACGTCCCGGGTAGTTCCCGCTTCGTCGGCAACGATAGCCGCGCCCTCATCCAGCAACGCATTGAATAGCGATGACTTCCCCGCATTAGGAGGGCCTGCCAGTACAACTCGCAGTCCATCCCGTAGGCGCTCTGCCCGCGGGGCGTTCAACGCATCGCGGATCTCACCGACAACCTTTGCCAGGCCAGCATCGAAAGCTTCAGGCAGGCCGCCAACATCGTCTTCATCGGCGAAATCGAGTGCAGCCTCGACATAGGCAGAAAGTGTCAGCACCTGGGAGCGCCAGCAGTCTACCTTGGCTGACAACACACCCCCTGCCGAGGCCTGCGCTGCGACCCTTTGCAACTCCGTTTCCGCTGCAAGAAGATCCGCCAGACCTTCAGCCTCTGCCAGATCCATCACGCCGTTCGCGAACGCTCGTCTGGTAAATTCACCAGGTTCGGCGCGACGAAGGCCACTCATTGCCTCAAGGGCCTTCTCTATGGCGGCAACGACCGCCCTGCCACCATGACAATGGATTTCAGCCAAATCCTCGCCCGTGGCGGTTCTCGGCCCGTCAAACCACAGCACGAGAGCCCGATCCAGCGCATTGCCTTGTGCGTCCTTGATCGAACGCAATGCCGCTTGCCGGGCATCGGGAAGCCTGCCGGCGAGTGTTTCCAGGGCGCTCTTGGCGCTGTTTCCGCTGATCCTGATGACGCCAATGGCGGCGGGCGGCGATCCGCTCGACAGAGCGAATATCGTATCACTCATGGTAAGTGGGGGACCCTAGTCGTCCGAAGATTTTTCGGGCTTCGATGATCCACGAGCCGCATTCGCGCCCTCCATGAAGCTCTGGAACAGCTTGAAACCGGCCTGGCCCATGGGCGCGAGTTGGCGCGCATATTCCTGCAATTGATCCGGGCTCGAAACACCCTTCATCGCCTTCGACATCATGTCGACATACACGGCATTCGCCTGGCCGACGTCCGGCAACCCCATGAAGGTCCGCGCTTCTTCCGGCGTACAATCAATTTCGACATGGACCTTCATCGCGTTTCCTCCGTTGAACCTCCAGAAGACATCTGGGTCTTTTGTTATCTGGGTTTGCCAGCCCTGCAGCGCAAGCGCTAGGCCTGCAAACGATAAAGGGAGAATACACGCATGAGCGAACTGGTCACCATCTCCACACTCGACGGCAAGAACACCTTCAATGCCTACGTCGCCCGCCCGGCAGGAAAGGCGAAGGCGGCAATCGTGGTGATTCAAGAAATCTTCGGCATCAATACCGGCATCCGTCGCAAATGCGACAAGCTCGCCGAAGAAGGTTACCTGGCAGTCGCTCCGGACCTGTTCTGGCAATTCGAAGACGGAATCGAACTCGATCCGGATATCGAGCCGGAGATGAACAAAGCTTTGGATTTATTCGGAAAGTTTGACCAGGACCAAGGCATCCGGGATATCGAGGCGGCCATCAAATATGCACGCGCGGAAGGATGTGCCAAGGTCGGCGCCGTGGGGTACTGCCTCGGCGGTCGGCTAGCCTACATGACGGCCGCGCGCACCGACAGCGACGCCACTGTTGGCTATTACGCGGTGGGCGTCGACAACCTCCTCAACGAAAAGCACGCGATCGCGAATCCGCTGATGCTGCACATCCCCACAGAAGATGGTTTCGTCGACAAGGATACCCAAGCCGCTATGCACGCTGGACTTGACGACCACCCCAAAGTGACACTTCACGATTATAAAGGCCTCGACCACGGCTTTGCCACCGAGTTTGGAAATCGGCGTAGTGAAGAGGCCGCAAACCTCGCCGATAGCCGCACCAGCGAATTCTTCCAAAAACACCTAGGCTGAAGGCATCGATCTCGATGGAAAAAATTCCCTTCCGGTACATCATCCCGGTCCTCCTCTACCTGTTGGTGGCCATTGCCGGACTTTGGGAACCTGCGAGGTGGTTGCTGTGGATCTTGGTTCCTGCCCTGCTGTTAGCTGTCTGGGATTTTTCGCAAGAAAAACACACACTTAGAAGAAACTACCCGCTCGTCGCCAGAATTCGCTGGATCATGGAGGACCTGAGGCCCTTTGCTCAATCCTATGTCGTCGAAGGGGATCTGGAGGGCCGACCATTCAGTCATCAGGCTCGTGCACTCGTCTACGCCCGGGCCAAAGGCGATCTTGATTCACACCCAATGGGTACCGAACTCGACGTGTATTCCGACGAGTACGAGTGGGTCGGGCATTCAATCGCGCCCTCATCTAATGCGCCAGAGGAGTGGCGCGTCACGGTTGGCGAGAAGACTTGCGCCAAGCCGTATTCGTCATCGCTGCTCAATATTTCGGCTATGAGCTTTGGTTCGCTTTCGGGACGCGCGATCGAGGCGCTAAACGCAGGCGCGAAGGAGGGCAATTTCGCGCACAACACAGGCGAAGGCTCGATCAGCAAATATCATCGCAAGCCTGGCGGAGACCTCATCTGGGAGCTTGGTAGCGGCTACTTCGGAGCCAGGGCCAAGGATGGTCGCTTCGATCCCGAGCAGTTTAAAGAAAATGCCGGCTCCGACCAGGTCAAGATGATCGAACTCAAGTTGAGCCAGGGCGCTAAACCGGGTCACGGCGGCGTCCTGCCGGGCGCTAAGGTGACGAAGGAAATTGCGGAAGCTCGCGGAGTGCCGGTGGGTGAGACTGTGACTTCCCCGGCGGCGCATCCGGAATTCGACACGCCGATCGAATTGCTCGAGTTCGTCACAAGACTGAGGGAGCTGTCGGGGGGCAAACCCGTCGGTATCAAGCTTTGCGTCGGCCTTCCGCACGAAATCTTCGCGATAGGAAAAGCGATGCTCGAGACAGGGATGCACCCGGACTTCATCACCGTGGATGGTGCGGAAGGGGGAACGGGAGCTGCGCCTCTGGAATTGTCGAATTCGGTTGGCATGCCGCTACGCGAGGGGCAGATTTTCGTCCGCAACATGCTTGTGGGTACAGGGCTCCGAGACAAGGTGAAGATCGCGACGTCCGGCAAGATTCATTCTGGCGCGCAGATGGCCAAGAGTTTCGCGCTTGGTGCCGACTGGTGCAATGCGGCGCGTCCTTTCATGTTCTCGCTCGGATGCGTTCAGTCGATGAACTGTCACAAGGGCACCTGCCCGACCGGCATCGCGACTCAGGAAGAGTGGCGCCAGCGCGGCCTCATAGTCGAAGACAAGGCCCCGCGCGTGGCCCGCTTCCAGCGGCAGACCCTTCATTCCTTACGCGAGATTACCATCGCTATGGGCCTCGATAGCCCTTGGGATATGAAACCACTCGACATGCGCGAGAGGATCAACGGGGCGCGATCCGATGCATTCGACAAGATTTATTATTTTGCGGAACCCGGTGTCCTGCTCGACAAGCCTTCATCCACTCCCCTCGCTCGCCATTGGGATGCTGCGAGGTCCGACAGTTTCCGGAGGCATGCATGAGTGCAGAGATCGGTTTGAAGCGGTGGCACGAGGTCATCGACGCAGGTTCCAAGCCTGCCGATCTGGCCGCCATAATCCGTGAAGACGCGGAGTTTCATTCGCCTGTCGTCCACACTCCGCAAAAAGGACGCGATCTGGTGATTGGATATCTCGCTGCAGCAGGCAAAACCCTTGGAAATGACAGTTTTACTTATGTCCGCGAGCTGGTCGACGGCCAGAATGCGATGCTGGAATTTACTACTGAGATGGGCGGCATCCACATCAATGGCATCGACCTCATCCAATTCGATGATGTTGGCATGATCAAGGATTTCAAGGTGATGGTCAGGCCGCTCAAGGCAGTCAACAAGGTCTGGGAAGAGATGGCTGCCATGCTGGACAAGCAGGCAAGTTAAGCCGGCGCCCGGCGCGCTCGATCGGGCTCACTCTCGCAGAAAATCATCCACTATGGCGAATATCTCAGCCCCGCCAGGCTTGGTGGCAAGAGTGTGCCTGAGTTGTTCGAGGGCTGGTTCGGCAGAGAACGAAATGAGCTGCTTCATTTCCCAATCGGGAAACCAGCGCTCGTCTGTCGCACTGCGGTGCAGCACCTCGATAGAGTGGTGCCTCGGATCCGCTTCCAGGTCTTCCAGCAAGGCTTGCAGAGCCAGCGCCGGCCCTTCGATCATCTGCAGGAACCTGTCGGCATCGTACAGCAGGAAACCGGTCACGGAACGCTGCGGATTATTGCGCGCCGAGACATCCACGATCTCGAACACGTCCGGCGTGTTGGTGCCTTTGGAGGCGATGCTGCTGTAGACGATCCGATGCACTCAAGTCCTGCGCGGCGGGGTGCGCCCGCCGCGCACCGTTCCTCTATTGGTTCATATTGGCGAAGAAGTCCTCGTTGGTCTTCGAATCCTTCATCTTGTCGAGAAGGAATTCCATCGCATCGACAGTGCCCATCTGCATGAGGATGCGCCGCAGGACCCACATCTTCGAGAGCTTGTCCTTCTCGACCAGCAGTTCTTCCTTACGCGTACCAGACTTGCCGACATCGAGAGCCGGGAAGATGCGCTTGTCGGCAACCTTGCGGTCGAGGACGATTTCGCTGTTACCGGTGCCCTTGAATTCTTCGAAGATGACTTCGTCCATGCGGCTGCCCGTGTCGATCAGCGCCGTAGCAATAATCGAAAGCGAACCGCCTTCCTCGATGTTACGAGCCGCGCCGAAGAAGCGCTTGGGACGCTGGAGCGCATTGGCGTCGACACCGCCGGTAAGTACCTTGCCCGAGCTCGGGACCACTGTGTTGTAGGCGCGGCCGAGGCGCGTGATCGAATCGAGGAGGATAACGACGTCACGCTTGTGTTCGACAAGGCGTTTGGCCTTCTCGATCACCATTTCGGCGACCTGCACGTGGCGGTTGGCAGGTTCGTCGAAGGTCGAGGAGATCACCTCGCCCTTAACGCTGCGCTGCATGTCGGTGACTTCTTCCGGACGCTCGTCGACGAGCAGGACCAGGAGGAAGACTTCCGGATGATTATCCGTGATCGCCTTCGCAATGTTCTGCAGCAGGACGGTCTTACCCGTGCGCGGCGGCGCGACGATAAGGGCGCGCTGGCCCTTACCCTGAGGCGAGATGATATCGATGACGCGCGCCGACTTGTCCTTGACCGTCGGATCGAGAGTATCGAGCGACAGCTTCTGTTCCGGATAAAGCGGAGTCAAATTGTCGAAATTGGTGCGGTGGCGAACCTGGTCGGGGTCTTCGAAATTGACGCTGGTCAGCTTCGTCAGCGCGAAATACCGCTCCCCTTCCCTGGGTGCGCGAATTTCACCTTCGACGGTGTCGCCGGTACGCAGGCCCCATTTGCGGACCTGGTTCGGCGAAACGTAGATATCGTCGGGGCCGGCGAGATAATTGGCCTCGGGGCTGCGAAGGAAGCCGAAGCCGTCCTGCAACACTTCGATCGTACCGATGCCCATGATCTTTTCGTCGTATTCTTCATCTTCGGCCAGTTCGCGAAGGATGCAGAACATCAGGTCCTGACGGCGCATGGTCGATGCGCCTTCGACGCCCAGCTCCTCGGCCATTGCCACGAGGTCTGCGGGCGCTTTTGCTTTTAAATCTTTGAGATGCATGTGTTTTTACTCAGATATATGGAATGGCCGGCGGGTCGGTATGGGCTTGGAGAAAGCAGACCCGGCACCCGTTGGATCGCGGTGCCACTTGCCGGTTGTTGATGTGCAGATAAATGTCGTCCCGCCTGCCGTCAATCGGCAAACAGGGCACCCGACCTGCCTTAGAACGGTTTTACGATGACCAGAACGACGATCACCGCGAGCAGGATTCCGGGCACTTCGCCAAACAGGCGCAACTGCTTTTCGCTGAGCGGGCGATGACCGGTCGCCATTGCCTTGGACTTGGCGACCATGAATCCGTGAAAACCGGTCAGAAGCAGCACGAACAGCAATTTGGCATGAAACCAGCCTTGGTCGAATGCCCCGATACTCATCGCCAGAGCGAGCCCGAGTATCCATACGACGATCAGGCTCGGCGTGAGGATTATCCTGCGCAGCAGGCCCATGCGCTTGGCCCATGTCGCTTCCTCGTCGGATCCCGCCGCGGCTTCGTGGCAATAGATCATCTGGCGCGGGAGCATGAACAGTCCAGCCATCCAGAACACCATGAAGATGATGTGGCCGGCCTTGAGCCAGAGATAGGTCATCGCAAGTACGTCCTGCATGCAAGCGATGTAGGGATAGCTGCCGGTTTCGTCACCCCTGCCAACCCCTGACAGTGGCGATCAATCGCTCGACATTGGCGATCGGTGTGCGGCGATCGATCCCGTGACCGAGATTGAACACGTGCGGCCGATCGGAAAAAGCCTCGAGGATTGTCTTGATGCGTCCTTCGAGGGCCTCGCTACCTGAAAGTAGCAGAAGCGGGTCCAGATTGCCTTGTACGGCCATCCCAGCGGGTAATTCGCGTGCGACCCACACCGGATCGAGCGTTTCATCTACGCCAACCGCCTTCACGCCTGTTTCGCGAGCATAGGCCGGAAGCTTTTCTCCAGCTCCCTTGGGAAAGCCAATAATCGGAGTTGCAGGATGCCGCTGCGATAAGGCCGCGACGATCTTCGCGTTCGGAGCGATAACCCAGCGTTCGAACTCGTCGGGCGCCAGGCTGCCGGCCCAGCTGTCGAAGAGCTGCACGGCCTCTGCACCGGCCTCGATCTGGCCGGAAAGATACTCGATCGTTTCATGGGCAATCGCATCGATGATCGCCTGCAATTTGCCTGGGTCGCGATAAGCCATGGCCCGCGCATCGTGCTGGTCACGGCTACCCTCGCCAGCGACCATGTAGGTCGCAACTGTCCACGGACTGCCTGCAAAGCCGAGCATCGTCACATCGTCCGAGAGGCGCTGGCGACAAAGGCGTACCGTTTCGTAAATCGGATCGTAGCGGGAGCGCTCCGGACTTAATCCGCCGAGTTCGGCGTCGACCAGCGGAGGAGAAAGCTTGGGGCCCTCGCCCGCCAGAAATTCCAGGTGCTGCCCAAGGGCATGCGGCACGATCAGGATATCCGAAAACAGGATCGCCCCATCGAAACCGAAACGGTCGATAGGCTGCAGCGTAATCTCGCAAGCGGCCTCGCTGTCATAGGCCATAGCGAGAAAACCACCCTTCTCCGCGCGCAATTCGCGATACTCGGGAAGATACCGACCAGCCTGGCGCATGAGCCAGAGCGGCACCTTGTCAGCGCGCTTACCGTTCAGAGTGTCGAGCAGAATGCCGGGCATCGAGAGAGAGTCCAATCCAATAAATAAGAAATATTATAAGAGTTGATGGAGTCTGTTGGCCCTGTGGATATCGGGCATAGCCGTCCCCTGCCCCATTTCTCCCGCAAGGAAAAGGCCGGATGCGGGTTTGCGACTCGTGGTCGGCATTGAGTCGAGTCAAACTTATCCCGCTTCTCCCCAGCCTGCGCACAAGTTCCATTTGCTGTGCGGGAATCAACCCCGAACAGGACTCGTAATGGGGAGCGAATTGATCCCCGAACTTGTCGCCAGACTTGTGCCGTGGTTTATCCGGTGCTTCTCCACAGGCCGAAAGTGACGATCATCGCCGACCGTATCCATCTCCATCTCCTGTCCGATTCCACCGGCGAAACGCTGGAAATGCTGGCGAAGGCCGCGCTCGCGCAGTTCGACGATGCCGACGTGGTGCGGCATTTCTGGCCCATGGTCCGATCGCGCCAGCATCTAGACCGGATCGTGCCGGAGCTGAAGGCCAATCCCGGCCTCGTCCTCTTCACTCTCGTAAACCCCGAGGCGCGGGCGCGCCTGGAGGAGGTTTGCGCCCAGAACGGGCTGCCTGCCGTTCCGATTCTCGATCGCGTGACCGAAGCCCTGGAAAAGGCGCTGGGACAGGAGGCCCATGGCCGACCGGGGCGCCAACACCAGATGGACAAGGCCTATTTCGAGCGCGTCGAGGCGATCCAGTTCACGATCGCTCACGACGATGGAATAGGGTGGGAGAACTGGGAAGAGGCGGACATCATCCTCGCCGGCGTATCGCGAAGCTCGAAGACCCCGACGAGCATCTATCTTGCCAACCGCGGGTACAAGGTCGCGAATATTCCGCTCGTGGTGGAAAGCCCCCCACCGACCAAACTTTTCGAATTGCATAAACCCTTGGTCGTAGGTCTCACCACTGCGCCCGAGCGGTTGGTACAGATTCGGCGCAATCGCCTGCTCACGCTCAACGAACAGTCGCAAACCGCCTATATCGATAACGAGCGCGTGAAATCGGAAGTGGCGTTCGCGCGCCGGATGTTCGCGGACAACGGATGGCCCGTCATCGATGTTACGCGCCGCTCGATCGAAGAGACTGCAGCTGCGATCATCCGGCTATGTAGCGAGCGCAGTCACAAATCGGGTGGCGATTTCGAAGGGGTGAAGGCGATATGACGGGCATTAGCGGCACCGGGATCGTGCTCGCCTCCAATTCCGCTTCGCGCAAGGCGATGCTCGATGCGGCAGGTGTATCCTATGTCGCTTCGCCGGGCGAAGTAGACGAGCGTGCGCTGGAAGCGGAAATGGAGGGCGCGGATCCAGCCGAGATCGCGCAGGCCCTGGCCGCGGCAAAGGCGGCTTCGGTCTCATCGGACAAGCTCGTGCTGGGAAGCGATTCCCTGGTCGAGGTAGATGGGCGCAGGTTCGACAAGCCGACAAGCAGGGACCAGGCCGCCGAACACCTGCGCTTCTTCTCCGGCAAGGTCATGACGCTGCATAGCGCGGCCGCCCTAGCCCGCGATGGCCGGATCGTCTGGATGGGCTCGGACTTCGCGCGCCTCAGGGTGCGTGAATTGTCCGAGGAATTTATCGAGGCCTATCTACAGGCGGAATGGCCGGAAGTGTCCTATTGCGTCGGCGTTTTCAGGATCGAGGGTCCGGGCGTGCAGCTCTTCGAAAGTATCATGGGTGACCAGTTCACCGTGCTGGGCATGCCTTTGCTGCAGGTGCTCGGCGCGCTACGCGATGAAGGCGCGCTCCCTTCGTGATCCCATACGCAGAAGTCATCGGCGATCCGATCGCTCAATCCAAATCGCCTGCGATTCACGGCTTCTGGATCGACAAGCTCGGGATCGAGGCGGAATACCGCGCCCGTCACGTCATTCCAGCCGAATTGGAAAGCTATCTCGCTGAACGGCGGGGGGACACGGATTGGCGCGGTTGCAACGCGACGATGCCGCACAAGCAAGCCATCATACCCTTCCTCGACCGGATGGAGCCCTTGGCGAAGCGCGTTGGTGCGGTGAATACAGTCGTCAGGGCCCGAGATGGCGCGTTGGTGGGACGCAACACCGACGTCGCAGGCTTCCTCGAGCCTTTGCGCGGCGAGCTGTCTGGCACCCATTACTTCCGCATGGCTCGCATCCTTGGCACCGGAGGTGCGGCGCGTGCGATTGTGACAGGTCTATCGAAAGAAGGGTTTACCGTGGTCCTTGCAGGTCGCGATACGGACAAGGCGCGCGCACTCTTGGACGAACTGGCAGAGGGCGATCATCATGTCGCACCGCTTTCGCATTTCGCGGCGGCCACGGATTTCGACTTTGACGATCGCGAAGGGTGCTGCGACCTCGTGATCAATGCCAGCCCCTTGGGTATGCGTGGTCAACCTCCGTTGCCTTTCGACTGGAGCCACGCCCCGCCCGGCTCGATTGCCTATGATATCGTCACCGATCCGGCCGAAACCGACTTCTTGAATGCGGCACGCGATGCGGGACTCAAGACGATCGACGGGCTTTCCATGCTGATCGGGCAGGCCGCCGTCGCTTTCGAATATTTTTTCGGCATCGAAGCTCCGCGCGAATTCGATAGCGAATTGCGTGAAAGGCTGATGACTTGACCCGTCCGATCATTATCGGCCTCACCGGCTCTATTGGGATGGGCAAATCCACGGTGGCAGAGATGTTCCAGCGTGCGGGCGTTCCGGTTTTCGATGCCGACAAGGAAGTGCGCGCGATGCAGGGTCCTTCGGGGAGACTCGTCGCAGCCATTGAGGCGGAATTCCCCGGCAGCACCGATGATAGCGGAGTTCTGCGGGACAAGCTCGGCAAGCAGGTGTTCGGAGACAAGGCCGCCCTCGCCCGCCTCGAATCTATCGTTCACCCTGCGGTTGCCGAAGAGCGGGGAGCCTTCCTGATCGAGCATGCTGGTCAGGACATGGTCGTTTTCGACATTCCCCTGCTGTTCGAAAAAGGCGGCCACGAGGCGGTCGATGTGGTCGTGGTCGTGTCCGCACCAGCCGAAGTGCAGCGCAAACGGGTTCTTGCCCGTCCCGACATGACGCCCGAGAAATTCGCGCATATCCTGTCGCTACAGGTGCCTGACGTCGAGAAGCGCGCCCGAGCCGATCACGTCATCGACACCGGAACGACGCTTTCGCAAACCGAGCAGGCCGTGCGCACCCTCATCGAGCGGTTGCGCAGCCAGTCGCGACTCTAAAATCCTTGTAATCCGGAAGCACGAGTCCGATAGTCCCTGCAATGCGCGAGATCGTTTTCGATACTGAGACCACCGGCCTTGATCCCAAGACAGGCGACCGGATGGTCGAAATCGGTTGCGTGGAAATGGTCAATCTCGTCCCCACGGGCGAAGTATTCCACGCTTACTATAACCCGGAACGCGATATGCCCGCCGGCGCGGAAGCCGTGCACGGCTTGTCTGCGTCGTTCCTGTCCGACAAGCCGCCCTTCCGCGATACGGCCCACGAATTGCTCGATTTCATCGGCGATGCGCCGCTGATTGCGCACAATGCCGGGTTCGACTTCGCCTTCCTCAATGCCGAACTGACCCTGTGCGAGCGCGAGGTCATCTGCATGAGCAGGATGGTGGACACCGTGGCCATGGCCAAAAAACGCCACCCGGGCGCCAAGCTTTCGCTGGATGCATTGTGCTCACGTTACGGGATCGATCGCAGCCACCGGGTGAAGCACGGCGCCCTGCTCGATGCGGAATTGCTTGCGCAGGTCTATGTAGAGCTCAAGGGCGGCCGCCAGATCGGACTGGAACTCGCCGCCGAGCGGGTGCAGGTCATCGAGCGGGAAGTAATCGCCGTGCGCCAGGCGCCGGACCGCCCGCGCCGCGAACCGCGAGCCCATGCTCCCAGCGAAGAAGAGCTTGCGCGCCACAGAAAGTTCATGAGCGGTATCGAAAACCCGCTTTGGGGTTGAATTCGCCCAATGACGCGGCGCAGGCCGCCGGGTCCGGAAACGACATGCTGCAGTAAAGGAGAGAATTATGGATATTCGCGTCTCGGGTCACCAGATCGATACCGGCGCTGCGCTGCAGACCCATGTCGAAGACCGTATGCAGGGCATCGTCGACAAGCATTTCAACCGTGCGATTTCCTCCCACGTCACCTTCGGGAAGGCGGCAGGGGGCGCGTTCTCCTCGGACATCGTTACACACGTAATGCAGGGTCTTATCCTGAAGGGTCATGCGGAAGCCCACGACATCCACCAGGCATTCGACAAGGCGGCTGCAAAAATCGAGAAGCAGCTGCGCCGGTACAAGAGGCGTATCCAGAACCGGCACGAGCAAGCACAGTACGCGATGCGCGAGGAAGAGGCGGCCTACACTATCTTCGCCGCACCCGAGCCCGAGAACGACGATGAAATCACGTCGGACAGTCCGCCGATCGTTGCGGAGACAAGTGCCATGATCCCCGAATGCTCTGTTGCCGACGCGGTCATGATGCTCGACCTGCAGAACACCAACGCGCTGTTGTTCAAGAACGGGGCGACGGAAGCGCACAACATGGTCTATCGCCGGCCAGACGGTTCGATCGGCTGGGTCGAACCGCGCTGACGGAAAGGTTCGATGGCAATGTCTGGCAATAGCGGGGCGGAGGGCCATTGGCGCGCCCTGGAGGGGTTGTACGCCTCTGCCCCGATCAACCACCTGTTCGATTCGAAGCTCGATATCACCGGTGAGGGCCGCGCGCGCATTACGTTCGATGTAACGGAAGCGGCCTATCACGCTGCCGGTGCGGCGCATGGCACCATCTATTTCAAGATGCTCGACGATGCCGCTTTCTACGCTGCGAACACACTCGTCACCGATCGCTTCCTGTTGACGACTTCCTTCAACCTCCACTTCACCAAACCGGTTCGCGAAGGACGGGTTGTCGCAGAAGGCCGCTGGGTCAGCGGCAAGCGCAGGGTCTTCGTGGCCGAATCGCGGCTCGTCGATGCAGAAGGCGATGAAATAGGGCGCGGAACGGGGACGTTCATGAAGTCCCGCATCTCTCTTTCTAGCCTGCCGGGATACGCCGCTTGAGCCACGGCTTCGAAGACGCGCGGCTGCCGACACATATCGAAGTCAGTGGCCTTATCCGCAGTGCGCAAGCCGCCGGAGGATTCGCCATGGTGCTGCAGGCAGGCGAGCGCGATGCGGGAACGCTGGCCATATTAACCACTCACAGTGGCAAAAATACAATGCTTTGGGAGCGTATGCCCCTAATGGACGGCAGGCGTCGTTTTCAGGTCACTAAGTCGCAAGACGCTGAAAAAACAGAAGAATTTGATGATTATATCCGTCGCCGCATGACGCAGGATCCCGATCTTTGGATTCTGGAACTGGATGGCCCCGAAATGGAACGGCTCGTCGATTCCGACCCCCGTTAACTTGACACGGTTTCAATTGTGACTATTTGGCTGCCCAGCTTCGATGCGTAGGCGGCTTTGGACGACAATGGGGTCGGAAAGCTAGCACGCAGACGGGGAACGAGCGGCAGGCTCGAAAAACGGATCTGACCACTTTGGCGCAATTGGCGCGCCTCTGATCCCGGCCTGCGACTGTGAGTTCACCGCTTAGTCACTCGGAATAATGCGAAAGACTTACCTAGCCCTCGCGGCGAGCGCGGTTACGCTCGTTGCAAGTTTTGCCGGTGCAGAAGAAACCGGCTCCATCGCCTTCGCTGCAGAAGCGGAAGGCGAAACGATCGTCTCCGAAGCCGAACTGACCGACGAGGTCGTGCCGGTTTTCGTCGAAGGCGAAGTCGTCCAGGAGCTTCCTGAAGAAACGGAAGCCACCCCCGAAGTTCCCACCGAAGCGCCGAAGGCCGAAAGCCTGCGCGCTCTGGTTTCTGCTATGCCGCCGGTCGGACAGCTGTCGGAAGAAATGCGCTGCCTCGCCGGCGCCGTATATTTCGAATCGCGCGGTGAGCCGCTCGAAGGCCAGCTGGCTGTCGCGCAGGTCGTCATCAATCGTAGCGAATCGCGTCAGTTCCCCTCCAGCTACTGCGGAGTCGTGTACCAGCGAGCCCAGTTCAGCTTTGTCCGCGGCGGAAAGATGCCGCGCATCAAGCAGGGCTCTGCCGCCTGGAAGCGCGCCAAGGCCGTTGCGCGTATTGCGCACCAGGGCCTGTGGGACAGCGAAGCCGACGATTCGCTGTATTTCCATGCGCATTACGTCCGTCCCAGCTGGGCGAAGCGCAAAGTCGCTCGCGCCACCATCAAGACGCACATCTTCTACCGTTAAATTTCCTTGGACGGGAACAAGAGGCCGCTGCGCTCAGGCGTGGCGGCCTTTTGTTTTTTTGGGGTCAGTCGGCGATCTCGACCCAGACAGGCGTGTGATCGCTGGACTTTTCGCGCCCGCGATATTCCTTGTCGACGCCTGCAGCCGTCATGCGGTCGGCAAGTTCGGGCGAGAGAAGCAGGTGGTCGATCCTGAAGCCGTGATCGCGCTGCCACGCACCCGCCTGGTAATCCCAATAGGTCCAAATCCCGCCACGCGGATTGAGCGTGTCGATCGCATCGGTCCAACCGTCACCGAGCAGCCTGAAATAGGCATCGCGTGATTCGGGCTGCATCAGGGCGTCGGAAGCCATCGCCTTCGGTGACCACACGTCCTTGTCTTCCGGAATGACATTGAAGTCGCCCAGCACCACGGCAGGCACTTCTTCCGCCCACACGGATTTCATCCGCGCGCGAAGTTTCTCCATCCACGCCAGCTTGTAATCGAATTTCGGCCCGGGATGCGGATTTCCGTTCGGCAGGTACAGGTTGCAGATGCGAACTCCGTTCACCTCCGCCTCCAGGTAACGAGCCTGCTCGCCCTCCCCGTCCTTTGGCCCGTCGATGCCGAGGCCGCGCTGGATTTCGATCGGCTTCACGCCATCGGCCAGGATTGCGACGCCATTGAAGCTCTTCTGCCCATGCCAGATCGCGTGATAGCCGATGGCTTCGAATTCCTCGGCCGGAAAGCCTTCGTCCATCGTCTTGATTTCCTGCAGGCAGGCGACAGAGGGGCGCGTTTCTTCCAGCCATTCCTTGAGGCGTGGCAGGCGGGCCTTGATCCCGTTGATGTTGAAGGTCGCAATACGCATGGGCGATCTGATGCCCGAAAGCGACGCGCGGGTCTAACCTAAATCCCGAAGCTCGAACCGCAGCCGCATCCCGCCGCCGCCTGGGGGTTTTCAACCTTGAATGCAGCCCCGCCGAGGGATTCGACGAAGTCCACCGTGCTTCCCGCGACCAGGTCGAGGCTGACAGGGTCAACTACGAGGCGAACGCCATCGGTCTCGCTCACGCTGTCGTCCGCATCGGGGCCGTCGGAAAGATCGAACTTGTACTGGAAGCCGGAGCACCCGCCGCCTTCCACGGAAAGGCGCAGGATAGCAGGTTTTGCCTGCTTTTCGGCAATGGCCGCGACTCGCGCAGCCGCCGAAGGGGTAAGGGTGAGCATATCAGCCATGCCGCTTATGTAGGGAGCCGGCGGGCGCCGCTCAAGCGTGCGTTATGTAGTCCCGCAAAGCTTCCGCTTCGTGATGGACCTCATCGAAGCGGGACTTCACGAGATCTCCGATCGAGATGAAGCCGCACATCGCCTCGCTCTCGATGACCGGAAGGTGACGGATTCGACGCCGGGTCATCAAGGCGAGAGCGTCATCGATGAGCGTCACCCGTTCCACGGTAATGGCGGGCGAGGTCATCACATCACCGACACGCTGATCGAGGCAGCTTTGCCCCTCTTCGGCCAAGCGGTGAATTACATCGCGTTCGGAGAAAATCCCCGCGACACGGCCCTGCTCGAGCACGGGGAGGGCGCCGATCCGCTTTTCTGCCAGGATGCGAACGGCATCGCGCACGGTCTGACCCACTTCCACCGAGATAATGTCCGAACTTGCCCGACCCTCGATAAGTGTGCCGATATTCATGCGCGCCTCCGTGTTCTGCCTGACGGAAGAATGCCATTTTTTGCCTGCCTTGGCGAGTCGGGCGCATCACGCTTGTTGAAGAGCCGTGCTGCAATCGCCATGAGAAGGGCCATGACAAGACACTCGCCGCTCGATGATCCGGAACAGGCTGCGTATGCCTGGGCGCGTTTTCGCCGCCTCATGCGGTTCCTGTTCCTGCTGACCGTCGGCATCGTCGCGATCGCCATGGCCCTGCTGTACAAGCAGGGCAGCGCGGCCTCCGTCCATTATTACATCGCGATCGCGCTCGGCATCGGCTTCACGATGTTGCTGACAGGCGCCTTGATGGGCCTGATGTTCCTCTCTTCCGGCACCGGCCACGACGAATCCGTCGAAGATCCGACGCGAGACAGCTGGCAGGACAAGGACCAAGACTAGGGCGGGTGCCTACTCGGGCGCCTGCAATCGGTATTCGTCGACCGGAACGCCGCCGATCAGGTGGCGCTGGATTATCGCTTCGAGCACTTCCTCGTTGCAGGAATGGTACCAGACATTCTCCGGCCACACGACGGCGATGGGGCCTTTCGCGCAAATCTGCAAGCAATCCGCCTTGCTGCGCTGGACCTTGGCCTCGCGCCCCACGAGGCCGAGATCTTTCATCCTCTTCTTGAGGTAGTTCCAGGCCGCCTTGCCGTCCTCGCGTGAGCAGCATTTCTGCTTTTCGCTCACTGCGCACAGGAAAATCTGCCGCTCAACCGTGCCTGCTCCAATCTTGGCAAAGGCGCGCTGGGCCTTCTCCAGCGACTTACTCACCGTCGCTTTCCGGTTTCAGCCAGCGGTCGAGCCATGCGAACACGGTGTTGTGCCATTGCAGCGAATTTTTCGCTCCTAGGACCCAGTGGTTCTCGTTGGGAAATACCAGCAACTGGCTCGGGATCTTGCGTTCCTGCAGGGCCGTAAAGCTCGCGAGCCCCTGTGTGTAGGGGACGCGGAAGTCCTGCTCTCCGGCAATGACGAGCATCGGGGTCTGCCAGTTGTCGACGTAATTCACGGGGTTCCAGCGCTCGTAAGCTGCGCTGTTCTCCGCGTAGGAACCACCGAATTCCCACTTGGGAAACCACAGTTCTTCCGTCGTGTAATAGAAGCTGCGCATGTCGAAGAGCCCGTCGTGCTGGACGAGGCAGTCGAACCGGTCGGGCCATTGTCCGGCGATCCAGTTCATCATGTAACCGCCGTAGCTTGCACCCATTGCGCAAGCGCGGGTGCCGTCGATCTGGCTGTCTTTCTCCAGCGCTGCGGCGAGGCCCAGTTGCAGGTCTTCGAGGGGCTTTCCGCCCCAATCATTGCGGATGCTATCGGTGAAGGCCTGCCCGTAGCCCGTCGATCCATGGAAGTCGACAGAGATGACGGCGTAACCTTGGCTGGCGACCACGCGGGGGTTCCACCGGCTCGACCAGCCGTCGTTGAACGATCCTTGGGGGCCGCCGTGCACATACAGGATGGCGGGCATGGGCCCTTCGTGACCGTCGAGCTTGGTAATCTGGCCCCACACGGTATCGCCACCGGCGCCAGTGAAACTGAAGCGTTCGACCACGACAGGAGCGAGCCGTTCCATCACGTCGGCCGCGACCTGCGTCATCGGCTTGGCCTGACCCCAGTCACGCGACAGGTACATTTCGGACGGCGCACCGATCGAATTGCGCGTGAACACCAGATCACCGCCGTGAAGCGGCGTGATGTCGGAAATCCGGGCCTCGTTTCCGGCCATCAGATCGAGCCGCTCGACCGATCCGTTGCGCGGATCGATGCGGTATGCCGGGGTATCCAGCACGTCCTGTGCGCCAGCCACAAGCCAGCGCGAATCCGGGGTCCAGGCAAGGCTTTGAAAGCTGCGATCGAATGCCTCGGTAAGAGCGGTCGTCACACCGGTCTTTAGGTCGCGCAGCATGACGACCTGGCGGTCGGCTTCATAGGTCGGGCGCGCCATGGCGACATAGGCGAGGTATTGCCCGTCCGGAGAAGGTGTGGGCAGTGCGTCGAGGGCTTCGTTCTCAGCGGTGAGATTGACGGGCGCATTACCCGACAGGTCGGAGAACCAGATGTCGAGATTGGTGGAGTAGGGCTCGCCCGCGCCCGTTTCGCGGGCGGTGAAGAAAACTCCCTCGCCATTGCTCGACCACGCTACGTCTTCTCCGCCACCAAAGGGCATGGTGGGTGTGTCGCCGTTCGGGCCGCCAGCGCCCAAGGGACCGTCGACGGCAATCCCTGTTCCCACGGCCATTCCGTTCTCGAGCGGAAAAGTGAACACACGACTGTGCGTTCCGGGCGTTTCCCAAGTGTCCCAGTGGCGGAAGAAACCGCCGTCGCCTTCGTAAAGACGCCCGTCGCCGGGGCCCGGAAGGTGAGCTTTGGCGCTGTCGTCGCAATCGATCGCAACGCAAGTGCGGGCGATATCTGTCCAGATCGCAATTCGCTCGCCATCGGGTGATATGCTGTAACCGTGAACCGCGCGGGGCAGGGCGGTCACCTGAGCCTTGTCCGAAACCGTTCCGTCTGCAGCGATACGTGCGCGCCAAACCTGGCTCGTCGGGTCCTCACCTTCGCCATCGGCGATGAAATAGAGCCAGTTGTCGTCGCCGAAGGAGGCCGAACCGCCGTCGATATCGAGTTTGACGGGGGCCGTGTTTGGCTCGGAGAGGGAGCGCAGGAAGAGCGCGCTGCTGCGCTTGTAGCTTTCCGGATCGGTCGTTGTAACCGCATAGACGGCATGCGTGCCTTCGGGATTGACCGTAGGGCTTCCAAGCCGGGGCATGGTCACAAGGTCCTGCGCGCTCATCGGTGCGGCAGCGTCCTGCGCAGCAAGAGGCGTGGCGAGGAGCGCAAATGCGCTAGCGAGCGGGAGTGCGGCCCGAATGTTCTTCGTCATGGCGCGCGGTGTAGCGCGCACGAGGGACCAAGGGTAGGGGGATTAGCTCTTCTTGCCGGCGATGCGGGCAATCTCTGCTTTCACGAGTTCTTCGACCATCCCGGGCAGGTTCTTTTCCAGCCAGTCGGCCAGCATCGGGCGTAGCATGTCGCGCGCGAGGCCTTCGAGCGAAGTTTCGCCCTGGCGAACGATCTGCGGTTGCTTTCCGGGCTGGGAGAGCATGGCCAATGCTGCAAAGTTGTCCCGCATCGCCTGACGCGTATCGCCGCGGGTCAGGGCATCTGCATCGTCGTCATCGGCCGCAACGTGGTCGTCGTCATCGACATCGATCTCTTGGACGAGGTCGTTGCCAAGTTCGAGCACGTCTTCCGCTTCCTGTTCATCGACCGGTTCGCTGGCTTCGGCTTGCGGCATGCGGCGGCTTCGACGCTCGGCGATCATCTCGCTGCGCTCTTCGCTGTCGCGCGCAATGACTTTCTTGATCGAGTCGAGGATCTCTTCGACCGAAGGTTCGCCTTGCTGTGCCATACCTATCCCTGCTGCTTCCAACGAATCCCGAATCGGGACGTGCGGTATAGACCAGCCTAGTCGGCCGAGTCAGCAGTTTCAGGAATTTCTGCAGTCGCAGCAGGCACATCCACGGTTCGCGGGGACTTCGCCACGGGGTCGGGATCCCTCGCCCAGTCGAAGACATTGCCGCGCACGCGGTCATAATTGACGACGGGGTCGTAGAGGACGCCCTCGTCCGCCAGGCCGAGATCGCGCGCTTCGGCGCGGCCCATGGCGGCAAGGAGGCTGAAGCCCGCGACATAGGCATTGCGCCGTGCCGTCACCAGCTGGACGCGGCTTTGCAGCAATTCCTGTTCTGCATTGAGTACGTCGAGGATCGTCCGATTGCCGATCGAATTTTCCGCGCGCACGCCTTCGAGGCTCAATTCGGCAGCAGAGACGGCCAATTGCGAGCTTTCGATAATGGCGAGACTGGCCTGCCAGCTCGACCACGATGCCCGCACCTGCGAGATAACGTCGCGCTCTGCGGCGATGACGTTCTCGAGCGCGGCGGAGGCGCGGGCCTGTGCCTGGCGCTGGAGTGCTGCCGTTCGACCGCCCTGGAAAATCGGGAGACGAAGCGAAACGCCCATCGAGGCGCCTGCTGCGGTCTGGTCGCTCGGTACGATGGGGCTATCGGGATCGGTGGGATCGAGGCGCCCATCCGCGACGCTGCCGAGGAAGTTCTGGTAATCGTATCCGGCGAATACGGAAACCCGCGGCAAGCGACCGGAACCAGCGACGTCGATGTCGTAACCTGCAGCAGCCGCGCGTTCACGCGCAGCGATCAGGTCGGGATTGGATTCGAGCGCGATATCGACCGCCGTGGCCACGTCATCCGGGAAGCCCGGAAGCGGGGGAGGCGGCGCAAGGTCGGTGGGTGCATCGCCCACAAGAGCGATATAGGTTTCCCGAGCGGCGATAAGGTTGGCTTGCGCACTGCGCAGATCGCTCTGGGCGACAGCAAGGCGCGCCTCCGACTGGGCGACGTCGGTACGTGTCAGGTCGCCTATCTCGAAGCGGTCGCTTGTGGCGTCGACATTGACCGACAGAACATCGACCTGGTTGGCCGAGAGGGAGACGAGAGCCTGTCCGCGCAGCACATCCATATATGCTGCAACGACCCGGCTGAAGATTGCGCTTTCGGTGGCGCGCAAGTCGGCGCGACCGGCCTCGACGCGCTGTTCGGCCGAACGGACGGCGTTCTTGACCGCGCCGCCAGAATAGATCGGTACGCCCAGATCCACCCCGGCGTTCAGCGACCGGCCAGGGGCGAAGAAGCTGGTCGAGTTCTGTTTGAGAACTTCGGTATATGTCGCAGTGCCATCAAGCGATGGCAGGCCAGCGGCGCGCTCCAAAGGGACGCCGGCGTCGGTCGCCCGCAATTGGGCGCGTGCAGCTTCCAGTGTCGGATTGTTCAGGTAGGCGTCGGTTAGGGCCTCCTGAAGCGTATCAGCTTGTGCAGCGCCCTGCGGAACAGCGAGCGCTCCGGCAGCTGCCGAAAGTGCCAGAATTGTGCGGACCCCTCCCGAAATCATTCAAAAACTCCAGCTTTCCGGTTTGTCGAATGCCCCGAGGCGCGGAACGCCCATTTCGGCGAGCGGCAACAGTGCAAGCGCCTTGCCGGACCTTTGTCCCGTCGCGAGGCGGGTGACGCCGCGCTCGACGAGGCCGGTAACGATGCGCCCCTTTTCGGCCACCAGCTTGGCCACATTGGCGGGCACATGCTCTACGGCGCCGTCGATCAGGACGAGCGTATAGTCGCCCTTCTTTTTCGTCGCCGCAGCCTTGTCAGCGCTCAACACTTCGACCGAGGAGACCAGGGGCTCGACCAGGGCGGGCAGGTATCCGCTGCCGCCGTCGATCACGAGGACCCTGTCTTCGCTCGAGGGGCGTGCTTCGGCCAGCATTGCACCGTGAAAAAGCGGCGCGGGCAGGAAGCCGCCATCGGCAAGCCGGATTGCGCGGTCCATATAGGCCGTGCCCTTGGCATTGTCGGGGACGAAGTCTTCGCGCGGGACGGTTCCCATGCGCTCGATGACGAAAGCCTCGTTGACACCGCTGGTGCGCAATTGGCTGTCGATCATCGCCTTGCGGGCGACGGAGAAATCGGGGCGAGTGGTCGTTGTAGTGTTCATGGCTATCCGCGAGCTGTATTACAGTAATAACACGCTTATGCAAGCTCCCGTTGCCTTAGGCGCAAGACCCGTTGCTTCCAAGCGCTTTGACCGATGGCCTCAATCGCGCCTATCGGGGAGCGCAAATCTGCAACATGGGAACGCGCGGCGATGAGCGACATGACAACCATCAAGGAACAGGACCTGATCGAGAGCGTCGCCGACGCTCTGCAATATATATCCTACTACCATCCGATGGATTATATCCGCGCCCTCGGCGAGGCCTATGAAGCGGAGAAAGGCCCGGCGGCCAAGGATGCGATTGCGCAGATCCTCACGAACAGCCGCATGTGCGCGGAAGGCCATCGACCGATCTGCCAGGACACGGGCATCGTAAATGTCTTCGTGAAATGGGGCATGAGCTGCCGCCTCGATTCGAAACGCTCGCTTCAGGAGGTCGTCGACGAGGGCGTTCGCCAGGCGTACAACCATCCCGACAACAAGTTGCGCGCCTCGATCCTCGCCGACCCCGCATTCACTCGCCGCAATACGCGAGACAATACGCCCAGCGTGCTCTCGGTTGAGATGGTCCCGGGCAACTCTGTCGAAATCGACGTCGCGGCGAAGGGCGGCGGGAGCGAGAACAAATCCAAGTTCAAGATGATGAACCCGTCCGACAATATCGTCGACTGGGTGGTCGAGCAGCTGCCGTCCATGGGCGCCGGCTGGTGCCCTCCCGGAATGCTCGGCATCGGGATTGGCGGCACGGCCGAGCATTGCATGAAGCTGGCCAAGCTTAGCCTCATGGACCCGATCGACATGGGCCAGCTCAAGCAGCGCGGTGCGCAGACGGACCTCGAACAGCTGCGGATTGATATCTTCGACGCGGTCAATGCGCAGGGTATCGGTGCGCAGGGGCTGGGCGGCCTGTCGACCGTGCTCGATGTGAAAATCATGGATGCGCCCTGCCATGCAGCCGGAAAGCCGGTGGCGATGATTCCCAATTGCGCCGCGACGCGTCATGCGCATTTCACGCTCGACGGATCGGGCCCCGCCTATCTCGATCCGCCGAATATCGACGAATATCCGCAGGTCACGTGGAAGCCGGATTCGGCGGCGCGGCGCGTGGACCTCAACTCGCTGACGCAGGAGGAGGTCGCTAGCTGGAAACACGGCGATCGCCTGCTCCTGTCCGGCAAGATGCTTACTGGGCGCGATGCCGCGCACAAGCGTATCAATGACATGCTCGAGGCCGGTGAAGAGCTTCCCGTCGAATTCAAGGGCAGGGCGATCTATTATGTCGGCCCGGTCGATCCGGTCATGGGCGAGGTCGTCGGCCCCGCGGGGCCGACCACTGCCACGCGCATGGACAAGTTCACCGAGATGATGCTCGATCTCGGCCTTCTCGCCATGATCGGCAAAGCCGAGCGCGGCCATGACGCGGTCGAGGTCATCAGCAGGTTCAAGGTGGCCTACCTCATGGCTACGGGCGGCGCAGCCTACCTCGTCAGCCGCGCGATCAAGGGTGCCGAGGTCGTCGCTTTCGAGGATCTCGGCATGGAAGCGATCTACGAGTTCGAAGTTCAGGACATGCCGGTCACTGTCGCCGTCGATAGCGAGGGCAAGAACGTCCACACCCTGGCACCGGCCGAATGGCGCCGACGCATTGCGGAAAACGACCTCGAACCCGCCGAATAGCATTCATCATCGACCAACGGCGTGAGCCGTTCGACCGCCGGACTTTCAATGTCGGTGACAGACGGGCACATAGAGCCTGTTTTGAACGCTGAACGCCAGATGAATTCGGAAGTCGCAAATGTTCCCGTCGGGACGATCCTCGTCTCGATCGCGGGCCTGTGGCTGGCCTACTTCCTCCTGATCACGGCACGCGGTGCCGTGGTCGGGCTCGAGATGCAGGATGCGCTGCTCTGGCGGCGCTTCCTCGTCTGCGTTGCCGGGGCCGGAGTGACCGTGCTCCTGTGGCTCTGTATCCGGCTCTTCATGCGCCACACGCTCGCGGTCAAGATGTGGGTGGCTATCGTCATGGCTGCGCCCGCCTCGCTCCTGATCGCGCAGATCAACACCATGGTGTTTTCTCCGATCGAGGATCAGGTGCGGCAGGAAATCGGGGCGAAGCGCGGGCTCAATATCCGCCGCGACGAATCCGGTAACCTCCTTCTCGACGTTCCCGCCCCCATTCCAGATAGCGGGGCGGCCGGTGACGGGTCCGACGATCCGGAAAGCCAGCCCGTGACCGCCTCAATCGTTATCGAGCCAGCGCCGACGGCGGCGGATACGTGGCGCCGACTGACCGATCTCGCGCTCAGCCGGTACTTCCTGCTGCTCGCGTGGGCCGCGCTCTATCTCGCGATGTTCGCAGGTGTCCAGGCGAGGGCGGCCGAGCGACGGGGTGAGCGGTTCAGGAGCGCAGCGAAGGCTGCCGAACTGCGTAGCCTGCGCTACCAGGTGAACCCGCACTTCCTGTTCAACACGCTCAATTCTCTCTCGGCACTGGTGATGACCGGCAAGGAAGATCGGGCGGAGCAGATGATCCAGTCGATCTCGCGTTTCTACCGCCATTCGCTCGCCGACGATTCGACCGGCGACGTGACACTCGAAGACGAGATCGATTTGCAGGAACACTATCTGGAAATCGAATCGGTGCGTTTTCCCGATCGCTTGAAGGTCGACATCGATCTTCCGCGTGAATTGTCGCAGCTCAAGGTCCCCGGCATGATCCTTCAGCCACTGGTCGAGAATTCCGTCAAATACGGAGTTTCCGCCAGCAACAAGCCCGTGACGATCAGGATCGTTGCGCGCGAGGAATACGGGCGCCTTGTCCTGCGCGTGAGCGACGATGGGCCGGGACAGCCTGCCGGTCACAAGGGCGGCTTCGGGATCGGCCTTGCCAATGTACGCGATCGTATCGAGGCCCGCTTCGGGCAAGAAGCGTCAATCAGCTCGGGCGCGTCACTCGACGGCTACGAAACCGAACTCCGACTACCGATGGTGAAGCATGGCTGAGGAAACAGGCGAGAAACTGAAGACGCTGATCGTCGATGACGAACCGCTCGCAGTAGAGCGTATGCAGGTGATCTGCTCAAAGATGGATGCCCTGTCCGTGGTCGGCACCGCGAGCGACGGCGCACAAGCGCTCAGGTTGATCGATGCCCTCGGGCCGGATCTGATCCTGCTGGACATGACCATGCCTGAAGTGGACGGCCTGTCGGTCGCCCGCGAATTGGCCGGACAGGAAGAGCGCCCGGCCGTTGTCTTCGTCACCGCGCATGACAATTATGCGGTGGAAGCCTTCGATCTCGACGCGGTCGATTACGTTTTGAAGCCGGTGAAGCCGGAACGACTGGAGCGCGCAATCCAGCGCGCCCTTTCCCGCCGCAGCGATGCCGAGCGCAGCGATAGCAAATGGCTCGAGGAGCTTTGGATTCCGCATCGCAGCGAACTGATCAGGATAGAGACCGACGAGGTTAGCCGGATCGATGCCGAGCGCGATTATGTTCGCCTGCACGTTGGCGACCGGTCATATCTACTGCTTCAAACGATTGCCGGCCTGGAAAAGCGGCTGGACCCTGAAAAGTTCATCCGCATCCATCGTTCGACCATCCTCAAGAAAGAACACATCAAGGGTCTTCGCCATGATGGCCTGGGCGTGTGGTCGGTAGAAATGGATGATGGCGAAGCGCTGCGGATCGGCAGGACCTACCTGCCCAAGGTCAAGGCGATGGCGGGCCGCTAGACGGCCTCTCGCCTGTTCGCAAAAAAGGGAGGACCCCGACCGGGGGACTGCATTCCGATCGGGGTCCAGAGGATTAGACGGACTGGGGGTATCAGCCGCCTCTTGCATGCCGTTCTACGACGACAGCAAACTGGGCATCGATTGTTTCCTTCGTTTCGTCATAGCACCGCTGGGCATCGCGACTGCGGATACGCGATCCGAGGCGCGCTTCGTCGAGGCCACACACCTTTCGCGCCGCTGCTTCGATGCGGTATCCGAGGCGTTCCAGGCCTTCGGGCGAGGATAGGTTGAGGTCGCGATATTCGATCGAAATCGTTTCTTCCTGTGCCTTTGCTGCCGACGCGGCGGCGGGCACTGCAATGGCAAGGGCGGTGAGCACAATCAGGGGGGTCTTCATAGCATCTCTCCAGTTTGCGGCAGGCCCGGCGTGTCTAGGGGGACTGTTGGGGTAGGGCCTGCCGCTGCACACCGTATTACTCAGCTACAACTGTAGTCGCACGTCCATATCGACCGGCGGCGAGGCCCATTGGACGATGAGCGTTCAATTCCCGACGAAGCGCGATTCGCAATCTGCGAACGACAGGACTATTCTTTGGCCCCTATGCTTTTGGTTGTTCTTTTCGTTCTCGGGGTTGCAAATTTTGCCGTTCATCGGGCCGTGCTCGACAGTGGACACCCCATGCTCGATGCGCTCCCCGGCTTTTATCGCAGCGCCGGAGGTCGCATGTCGCTCGGCTTCGAGTTTCTTGTGCTGCTGGCCGCGATGCTTCTGGCGGGTAACGGATGGCCCGGCGCTGTCACTGCGTATGGCGTTTATAGCGTGCTGAACCTCGGGACGGCATGGCTGGTTCTATCGGGCCGGATATAGCCGCGGGGAACCGCCACGGAGTTGGCGCGCTAAACCCCTATGCTGACCGAGGAAACCATCTGGCTTCTGTGCAACGCCGAAAGCGGCAGCAATAGCGATGCAGCGCTTGAAGCGCTCGACACCTATTGCTGCGATCACGGCTTCAACATCTCGCGGCGAATCCGCTTCCCGGACGAAGAACTGCCGAACGCCAAAGATCTCGAGGATGCCGGGATCGAACGCCTCGCTATCTTCACGGGGGACGGCACGTTGAATGCGGCCATTACAAATCTCTACGGTTGGTCAGGTGAAATCCTCGTACTGCCGGGAGGCACTATGAATCTCCTGTGCAAGAGGTTGCACGGTGAAGACGCCGATCTCGAAACGATCGTGACGCGTGTAGCCAAGGGCGCGGGACGCAGGGTCCGGCCCAATGTCGCACGCTGCCAGGCGGGCGACGCGCTCGCGGGATTGCTTGTGGGCCCCGCGACGGCATGGGGTGATGTGCGCGAAGCCATGCGCGACGTGGACGTCGCCGCGCTCTCTGAAGGAACCGGCGACGCGGTTGCCCAGACCGCGGGAGGTGACAAGATTCATTGCCTCTCGCCCGCGCTCGGGCGGAAGGACGGTTATCCCTTGGTCGAAATCACCCCATCCCATCGCGGCATGCAGCTCGACGGTTATTACGCCGACACCACGACGGATTATTTGCGTCACGGCTTCTCACTCTTGCGCCGCAGGTTCCGCGATGGCCCGCACGAACGTCTCGGCCTCGTCGACGAGATGGTGTTCGAAAGCCAACAGAAGCAGGATATTCCCGTCTTAGTCGATGGAGAGAAGGGCAAAGTGAGCGCCGGATCCGCATTCACAGTGGCAGCATGCGAGGTCGATCTGCTAGCGACGCACCATGGCTACTGACGCACGGCGCATCTTTCATCTGTCGGACATTCATTTCGGGCTCGAGAACAATCGCGCACTCGACTGGGTGAAGCAGGAAATTTCCGAGAAACGTCCCGATGCCGTGGCGATTACCGGCGACTTGACCATGCGGGCGAGGCACCGTGAATTCTCGGCGGCCACAAGCTGGATCAATTCGCTGGACGCACCGGTGACTGTGGAGGTCGGCAATCACGACATGCCGTACTTCAACCCGATCGAGCGGTTCTTCGCTCCCTATCGCCGCTTTCGCGGCATGAGCGAGAAGGTCGAACGCGAAATCGACCTCGGCTGCCTCGCCATCATTCCCCTAAAGACAGCGGTTCGGGCGCAGCCGCGCCTTAACTGGTCCAAGGGATGGGTCACCGATGCCGCGCTCGAAAAATGCCTGCGGATGATCGACAAGCTGCCAGCGGGCGAGCAGGCTCTTGTCACGGTGCATCACCCCCTTCGCGAGGTTGGCACGCAAGGGACTGCGCTGACCAAGAATGGCGACAAGGCCTTGCGCGAACTGGCCAAGCGGCCCGTTGCAGCCGTCCTGTCGGGTCATGTGCATGACGCCTTCGACATTCTCGAAGACACCGTAGAGGGCCCGGTCCGGATGATCGGCGCCGGTACGCTGTCGAAGAGAACGCGGTCGACGCCGCCAAGCTTCAACGAGATTGCGTGGGACGGCGAGTGGCTCTCTGTCACAGTACGCAATCTGGAGGACGTGCAGACCGACGACATGCAGATCGATGATGTACCCGAAAATGCATTGCCTCCCCGCGGCCCGGGAGAACCGGTGGCGCCTGTCCGGCAAATCCCTCGCGTAGACCCGCCGGTTCACTGACCGTCGCCTAAGCAGATTTTAACCAGTTTCTGCGATGCCGGTTTTCTACAAAGGGAAACTGGCGATGGAATTTGTCAAAGCTGTGCCCCTTGGGGGCATCCTGACCTTCGTGGTCGCACTGATCATCGGATCGCAGGGGTCGCGCGGCGGCTTCCTGTCGATCTTTCGTGCCGACATGATGCAGTACGAATTCTGGTGGAGCTGGCCGCTCTTTTTCGCAGGCACCGGCCTCGCCTGGATGATCATGATGATCCAGCGCTGACAGCCAGGCGACCGGCTCCGCAGCAATCCTCGGAAGTACAAACGAAAAGGGCGGCCCCAACCGGAGCCGCCCTTCCTCGGTGTTCGTGAAGAACCTTTGGAAGCGAATTAACGCTTCGAGAACTGGAAGCTACGACGTGCCTTGGCGCGGCCGTACTTCTTACGCTCGACCACGCGGCTGTCGCGGGTGAGGAAGCCGGCGGCCTTGACCGTCGAACGCAGGGCCGGCTCGTACTTGGCGAGAGCCTGCGAGATACCGTGCTTTACGGCGCCTGCCTGGCCCGAAAGACCGCCGCCCTTGACGGTAGCGATCACATCGTACTGGCCCTGACGCTCGGTGATGGCAAACGGCTGGTCGATCACGAGGCGCAGCGTCGGACGTGCGAAATACACTTCCTGGTCGCGGCCGTTGACGGTGACCTTGCCGCTGCCCGGAACGAGCCAGACGCGTGCGGTGGCGTCCTTACGACGACCGGTTGCATAGGCGCGGCCCTGGGCGTCGAGTTCCTGCTCGCGCAGGGGAACGTCGGCCTTGGCAGCGATCTCTGCCGAATCACCCTCGGGTGCGTCGCCGGCGATGTCCTTCAGATCTGCGAGATCCGAGACGGTTTCGTTCTTGGTTTCGTCAGCCATTATGCAACAGCCTTGTTCTTGCGGTTCATCGAAGCGACGTCGAGCGTCTTGGGCTTCTGGCCCTCATGCGGATGCTCGGTGCCGTTGTAGAGGTGGAGCGCCTTCATCTGCGCACGGCCGAGCGGGCCGCGCGGGATCATGCGCTGCACGGCCTTTTCCAGGACGCGCTCGGGGAAACGGCCTTCCAGCACCTTGGCCGGGGTCGTTTCCTTGATGCCGCCCGGGTGCCCGGTGTGCTTGTAGTAGATCTTGTCGGTCATCTTCTTGCCGGTGAACGTCACCTTGTCGGCATTGATGACAATAACGTGATCGCCGCAGTCGACGTGCGGAGTGTAGCTCGGCTTGTGCTTGCCGCGCAGGATGTTGGCGATGATCGCCGCGAGACGGCCGACGACGAGGTTTTCCCCGTCGATAATGTGCCATTCCTTTTCGACCTCTGCCGGCTTGGCCGACTGGGTCACCTTGGTGAGAGCCTTCATGGCTTGATGTCCGTTTTCTCGAGTTCAACGTGCCGTCAGCCGACACGAAATCACATCGCAGGCCTTGAAACAGACCTGCTGAGCGCGCGCCAATTGGCGCTTGAACCTCGATTCGTCAAGCTTTTCCGCGTGTCTTGAGGGAGGTAAAATAGTACGCAGGGATAAGTCAGGCGATTTCCCACGTCTCGCTGGACAGGCGCGAACTATCCCCGACCTTCGTGGTCACGCGTCGTTCGAATGTGCGTAAAAGGCCGGTAGCCGGGTCGACCTGTGTTGCGATCGCTACCTCGTAAGACCCGACCAGGCCCTCGGCGAGCTCGACCGGGCGCGCCTCGACCTGGCGTCCGGGCGTCGGAAAAAGGAGGTCGCGCGGGATTTGGCTGACCATTTCAGCCGCCGTCTTTCCGACGCTCATGACGAATTCGCTTGAGGTCTGCTTGCCGCCCGTGTCGCCGACCGCGCTTTCCAGCATGGCGATTGCCTGCCTGACAGCGGTGCCTACACCCGGACTTGCTTCGTGCGACCAATCCACGATCAAACCTGTCCGATCCAATTCGAGGGGTAGGAATCCGCTGGCGTTGCGCCCCTGCTCGATGGCGGCCATCGCCTCGAGTTGAGGCGGCGCTTCTACCGAGACGGCAATCTGGTGGCCATGCATCCGCGCACCGGCACCCAGTTTTTCGAACCGGCAGGACCATTCGCGGACCACCTCGATGGTCGCCCCGTCCTTCAGGCTTCTGACGAGCTTGCGCCTCAACCGGAAGGGGACTTGCGGAAAGGAAACCATTACCCTCGGCGCTGCGATGGCTTGCGTCCAGCCCAATGGCAGAAGCGCCAGCGCGCCCATTGCGCGAAGGACTCTGCGCCTATTGCTGTCACTCATTCGCTCCGCTCCCCAATTGCCCCAGCCAATCGGTCGTCGCCGATCCGGCTACGCAGGGCCATCCGAGTATTGCCGGAGTGTCGTATGGGTGCAAGATCTCCAGCCGGGAAATTGCCCGCTGAAGCAATGACTTGTCCGTCTTCAGAAGGGCCGGGGTTTCTTCACTCTCCCCGATCTTGGAATTCCTGACGAAAAGCGAATGGATCGATGGCCCGACATTGATGCAACCTATCAACCCTTCCTCGATCAGGGCGCGACCGATTTCCTTCGCGCTATCCTCGTTGGGGAATGGACAATAGATCAGGGCGGTCACGCGCGGCGGCCAAGTAGGTGGGCCGCCCAGGCGAAGGCTGCGACCAGCAGCGCACCGACAACCTGATGGGAGACGGCAATCCACAAGGACACGCCGGTCATCACGGTAGCGATACCCAAGACGATTTGCGTCCCGAATGCCGAATGAATCGCAACCGAAGCCTTCCTCTCGATTGCGCGCACCTTCCGCGCCATCACGATCAGTGCGGCGACAGCCACCCACGCCCACCAGCGGTGCATCCAGTGGATGAGGTAGGGATCATGCGTCATCGCGTAGAGCAAACCCCGCGAACTATCGTATTCCGGAATGAAGCGCCCTTGCATCAGCGGCCAGCTGTCACTGGCGAGGCCTGCATTGAGCCCCGCCACCCACGCAGCCAGAAGCAGCTGGATAAACAGCACGGCTCCGACCCAGCTCGCCGTAACGGTCCAGTGAGCCATGCGCTTGTTGCCCCGCGCGAATTGCCTGAGATCGAGCGCGACCCACACCAGCGCGCCAAGCGTCAGCATGGCGGTGAGGAAATGCAGCGACAGCATGAAGTGGCTGACGTCGGTCATCGTCTCGTTGAGGCCGCTCTTCACCATGAACCAGCCGAAGACGCCTTGCAGGCCGCCAAGAGCCAGCAGTGCAGCCAGGCGAAGCTTGTAGCCTTCGGGGATTGCCTTGCGAACCCAGAACCACGCGAGGGGCAAGGCGAAGGCAAGACCGATCAGCCGGCCCCAGAGCCGGTGGAACCACTCCCAGAAATAAATGAACTTGAATGCCGCCAGATCCATCCCGGCGGGTCCGGTCACGTTCTTGTATTCGCCGGTGGCCTTGTAGAGGTCGAACTCCGCCTGCCAGGCCGCCTCGCTGAGGGGCGGGATCGCGCCCGTGATCGGCTTCCATTCGGTAATCGAAAGGCCGCTTTCGGTGAGGCGCGTGATGCCGCCCACGGCGACCATCACGATAACCATGGCGGCGACGAAGAAGAGCCAGTTTGCAAGGGCAATCGGGCGAAGCTGCGCAGGATGGGAAATCATGACGCGCCTGTTTGCCGCCGCAGGACGCGAGCGCAAGTGAGAATCGCTCAACGGCAGGTTCGCCGCCTGCAAGTCCGGAAAAAGAAAGGTTTTAACGCGAGACCCTTGTATCACGTGATACTATCACATATCTCGCATGACATGTTGCAACGCGCCATTTCTCCGATTCGTCGGCGTCTCGACCGTGTCGGGATCGGTCTTTCGGGCCTGTGCGCGCTTCATTGCCTTCTTTCGATCGTTCTTGTTTCCGGCCTGGGAATTGGCGGGGAGCTCTTCCTTGCCCCCGAACTCCACCGCTGGGGACTCGTGGTCGCCACGCTGATTGCCGCAGTCGCGATCGGGTGGGGCGCCCTGCGTCACCGTATGGCGGCACCCTTCGTAATCGCCATGACCGGCCTGACATTCATGGGCGGCGCGCTGGCCGTGCCACACGGCGTCAAGGAAGCCGTGCTGACGATCATCGGGGTCGCGCTGGTTTCGCTCGGCCACATACTGAATATGCGCCATTGCCACTCCGCCGCTTGCAAGGAGCGCTGCGGAGACTAAGTCGGGCGCATGATTGCGCTGACCGTAAATGGCGAAACCCGCCGCACCACTGCCTCGACCATCGCTCAACTCGTGCGTGAGCTTGAACTCGATCCGGCCAAGGTCGCCGTCGAGCACAATGGCGTGATCGCGCCTCGCAGCGAACTCGAATCGCATCCCATTGCGGATGGCGACACCCTCGAGATCGTCCATTTCGTGGGCGGCGGACAGGGCGATGACAGCTGGAGCGTTGCGGGCCGTACCTTCAAGAGCCGCCTCATCGTCGGCACGGGCAAGTACAAGGATTTCGAACAGAATGCCGCCGCGCTGGAAGCGAGCGGTGCGGAGATCGTCACCGTGGCGGTGCGCCGGGTCAATGTCAGCGACCCCAAGGCGCCCATGCTGACCGACTATATCGACCCGAAGAAAGTGACCTACCTGCCGAACACGGCGGGATGCTTCACGTCAGAGGATGCGATCCGAACCTTGCGGCTAGCCCGCGAAGCTGGCGGCTGGGATCTCGTCAAGCTGGAGGTGCTGGGCGAGGCACGCACGCTGTATCCGAATATGCGCGAAACCCTGACCGCGACGGAAACGCTGGCCAAGGAAGGCTTCCTGCCCATGGTCTATTGCGTCGACGATCCCATTGCAGCCAGGCAGCTCGAGGACGCAGGCGCCGTCGCGGTCATGCCGCTTGGTGCGCCGATCGGGTCGGGTCTCGGTATCCAGAATCGCGTGACGATCCGGCTGATCAAGGAAGGGGCGAACGTCCCCGTGCTCGTCGACGCAGGTGTCGGAACGGCGAGCGATGCCGCAGTGGCCATGGAACTGGGGTGTGACGGCGTGTTGATGAACACCGCGATCGCCGAAGCGAAGGACCCGATCCGTATGGCCCGCGCGATGAAGCGGGCGGTAGAGGCGGGGCGCGATGCCTATCTCGCTGGGCGTATGGCGACGCGTAAATACGCCGATCCGTCGAGCCCACTCGCAGGGCTGATCTGACGCCGCTCGGGGCGCTTACCGGACGTTAACCATATTCGCGGACACTCTGCCTGTAACAGGGGGGTGCCGATTATGGCCGTTGCAAATACAGCTTCGATGACCATCGCGGAGATGCGCGAGTTCGCCAGCTTTACCGCGGCGGAACAGCGATACATCCGCCGTAGTCTCGATATCGGCCTTGGCCGGTGCGATGCGTTCCGAATCTGGGGGCGCAATGCGGGCGAGAACGCAGCCATCCGCAGCCAGTATGTAACCTACCAAGAGCTCAAGGCCCTGCGCGGCTCCATTCCCGTGGATTCGAGCCTCGATCGGATCGAGGGTTTCGTCGGGAAGCTTACCCGCGTTGCCGCCTTCGACCTTGCGCAGGAGCGGATCGACAGCTTCTCCGCTTTCCGGTTCCTTTACGAACGCCTGCTCGGTGCCGACGCGCGGCCTTGGCTGCCGAGCGCCTTCTGCGCCGCGGCCGCCCTGCCGCAAATCAGGCCCGGCCGGCGCAAGATGCTGCTGCAGTCGCTCAGCGAAGCCGCCGCGACCGCGCCCGGCTGGTCCGACCGCGCGCCCAGCTTCTATCCCGAATTCATCGAGGAAGCGGCTGCCTAGAGTCGGTTAGGCAAGCCGTGATGCTGCGTCGCCCTGAAAAGGATCAGCTTCTATAAAGCCCGTCCAGCCGATCACCGTAGCGCTCTTTGATCTTATGGCGGCGGATTTTCATCGAGGGGGTCATTTCCTCGTTCTCGATGCCGAAGGCCTCGTCCGCGAAGGTGAATTGCCGGACCTTCTCGATGACCGACAGGTCCTTGTTCACGCGGTCGACCGCCTTGCGCAAGGCGCTGCGGAATTCAGGATCATCCTGCAGCGCCTTGAGATCGAACTTCTTGCCGTTGGCCCGCGACCAATCGACAGCCCACTCGGCGTCCGGCACCAGCAGGCCGACGACGTAGGGGCGCTTGTCGCCCGCGACCATGGCTTGGCCGATTTCGGGCTGCAGGGTGAGCATGCCTTCGATTTTCTGGGGTGCGACATTGTCGCCCTTGTCGTTGACGATCATGTCCTTCTTGCGATCGGTGATCACGATCCGGTCTTTTTCATCCAGATGGCCGATGTCGCCCGTGTGCAGCCATCCGTCCTTGATCGTGCGCTCGGTCTCCGATTCGTTCTGCCAATAGCCGTGCATGACAAGTTCGCCGCGGCACAGGATTTCGCCATCCTCGGCGATCTTCACATCGACGCCGCGCATGGCCGGACCGACGGAATGCATTGCGATGCCCGCCTTGGGGCGATTACACGCGATCACAGGGCCCGCCTCTGTCTGGCCATAGCCTTGCAGCATGGTGAGGCCCATCGAATCGAAGAAGATGCCGACTTCGGGATTGAGCGGCGCTCCGCCCGATACCATCGCCTTCATCCGGCCGCCGAAGCGCTGGCGGATCTTCGGCTTCAATAGCCGCCCGACCACGGCATCCTTCACGCCATCGCCGAACTGGCGCTTGCCCTCTGCCCGGCGCGCGCCGACTTCCAGCGCAGTGTTCATCAGCTTTTCGGCAAGGCCGCCCTGCTTCTGGACCTGCTTCATGATCCGCGTGCGCAGCACTTCGAAAAGGCGCGGAACGACGACCATGATGGTGGGCCGCGTTTCCTCGATATTGCTGGCGAGCTTTTCGAGCCCTTCGGAATAGAAGATCTGCGCGCCAACGCTTATCGGCAGGAACTGGCCGCCCGTGTGCTCATAAGCATGGGACAGCGGGAGGAAGGAGAGGAAGCGTTCCTCGTCCCCAAGTCCGAAATCCTCGATCAGGATTTCCGCCGCGCCCGCAGAATTGCACAGGATCGCGCCATGATGCTGCTTCACGCCGCGCGGGGCACCGCCGGTGCCGCTGGTGTAGATGATGCAGGCCGTGTCGCCCCGACCGATATCGGCAATGCGTTTCTCGACAGCAGCGCGAGCGGCAACGGCGTCTCCTTCGATCAGCGCCGACCAGTCGTGGTAGGTGAAGCTGCCCGATTGTTGGCGATGGAGGTCTTCGATCCCGATCACGTGTTCGGCAATGCCCGTCGATTGCAATGCGCCGTGCAGCGGCTTGAGCAGTTTCTCCGTCGAAACGACAACTGCGCGCGAACCCGAATTGTCGAGGATGTGGGCGTGATCACGCTCGGTATTGGTGACGTAAGCCGGGACCGTGATGCATCCTGCGGCCATGATCGCGAGGTCGGCGATGCACCATTCCGGGCGGTTTTCGGAGACGAGGCATACTCGGTCGCCGTCTTTCAGGCCAAGCCCACGCAAGGATTCGGCTAGCAAGCAAACGCGGTTTGCCGCTTCGCCCCATGTCATGGTCTGCCAGCTGCCATCCTCTTTCCAGCCGAGGAACGGCTGGTCCGACTTGGCGTCGGCGCGCTTCAGGAAAAGTTCGACCAGATTGTTCGCGGAATCGATATCCGACAGCACAGGCAGGCTCCTCGACAAACGTATGTTCTGTTCTGTTCTGGTGCGGAAATTCCGCAAGGCAGGGGCTTAGGCTCCCGCCGCTTCTACGGCAAGAGAGGCGCGAACTGCGCTTCACGGCATGTCGACATAGCCTTCGAGACGCGGATCGCGCGCGCTTTGCCAGCCATTCCCCTGGTACAGCAGCGCCCCGGCCTTGATCGGCGCCTGGCGCGCGACCAGATCGTCGTGACCCAGCGCGCGGAACGCGTCGGCACTCGTCTCGAGCCAGGTGCCTTCCTCTATCAGGACGCGTTCGCCGAATGCCATGAGGAACGGCAAGCGCAGAGCATCTTCGACCGACAAGCCGAAATCGATGGCGCCGATGATCGCGCGCGCGGTTGTCACGGGGATCGTACTGCCCCCTGCCGCGCCCACTGCCATGAAAGGGCGTCCTTGCGGATCGTATATCACGGTCGGCGACATGGAGGAGCGCGGACGCTTCCCGCCCTCGACCCGGTTGGCCACGTCGCGGCCGTCCACCACGGGCGAGCGGCTGAAATCGGTCAGCTCGTTATTCAGATAGAAACCGCCGACCATAAGGCCCGATCCAAATGCGCCCTCGATGGTCGAGGTATAGCTGACCATGGTATTGGCGCTGTCGACCACGGCGAAGTGGGAAGTGCCGTGTTCTTCCGGCTCATCGCCGTCGGCCATGGCGGTCGTCACCCCGGGCGGAGTGCCGGGCATGGCCTTTTCCATGGAAGTCTGCGGCGATATCAGTGCGCTTCGCCGCGCGAGGTAAGCACGGTCGAGCAGGCCTTCTACGGGCACGCTCACGAAGTCGGCGTCGGCAAGGTAGAGTTCGCGATCTGCATAGGCGAGCCGCTGCGATTCAAGGAACAGGTGCCAGGTGACCGGATTTTCCGCACCCAGGGCAGCCAGGTCGAACCGCTCAAGCTGAAGAAGCATCTGCTGGACTGCGACACCGCCCGATGTCGGTGGCCCCATCGAACAGATGCGATATTCCCGATAGCTGCTGCAGACGGCATCGCGCTCTTTGGCTTCGTAGCCGGCGATGTCGTTATAGGACATCGCGCCAGGCTTGGGCGTGTCCGCTGCCACGGCGGTTGCGATCGCCAGCGCGCGGGTGCCCGAATAGAAAGCGTCCCGACCACCTTCTGCGAGAGATTCGAAAGTCCTGGCGAGCGCCTCGTTTTGAACCACCGTGCCCACCGGTAGCGGGTCGCCCGATGCATCGTAGAACATGGCGCGCGCTTCGGCGCTGAACGCGGCGCGGTCCTTGGAGCGTCCAAGCGCGTCATGCATGCGCGGATTGATCTGGAAACCTTCGCGGGCGAGCGCGATGGCCGGATCGAACAGCTGCGCCCAGTCGAGCTTGCCATGCGCGGCGTGGGCCTTGGCAGCGAGCGCAATGTTGCCCGGCACGCCTACGCTCAACCCGCTGCGGACCGATTGCATGAACGGCGGGACTTCTCCGTTCGCGTCAAGGAACCAGTCGGGCTTGGCGCCTGCAGGGGCGGTTTCGCGGCCGTCGAATGTCGTGACATCGCCGCCAGGCTCGCCTCGGACGAGAAAGCCGCCGCCACCGATGCCCGAGCTTTGCGGTTCCACCACGGTAAGGGCCAGCATGACGGCAATCGCCGCATCCGTTGCGCTGCCGCCCTTGGCAAGGATTGCTTCGCCGGCTTCTTGCGCACGCGGATCGGCTGCGCTCACCGCTCCCCCTCGGGTATAGTCGACCGGATCGGAGGCGATCGGCGAAGAGTAGGTTGCGCAGCCTGCGAGGGAGAGCGACGCGAGCGATGTGATGAAGAGCTTTTTCATGGACCGCGACGCTATGCGGTTCCGACGGCCTCTGCAATCGAGGAAAAGCCGTCGCGCTTCATCAGTCGTTCCAGCCCGCGGGTGATGGTACGCGGAAGGCCCGGACCTTCGAACACCATCGCGCTGTAGAGCTGGACCAGGCTCGCGCCTGCACGGATGCGCGCCCATGCGTCTTCCGCAGTCGCGATCCCGCCGACCCCGACCAGCGGGATCGCGCCGCCCGTCGCCGCCCTGAAATCGGCAAGGCGCTGCTGGGCAAGCTCGCGCAAGGGTGCGCCGGAGAGGCCTCCCGCTTCGCCTGCATGTCGCGACGCAAGTTCCGGCCGCGTGATCGTGGTGTTGGAAACGATCAGCGCACCCAGCCGCTTGTCGATCGCGATGCGGGCGATTGCATCGATGTCCGCAGGTTGGAGGTCCGGAGCGACCTTGAGAAATACGGGCGGTCCGTTCTTCCCGCGCGCTTCGAGGACAGCATCGAGCAATCCGGTCAGTGCGGCTTCGTCCTGCAACGCCCTGAGGCCGGGTGTGTTGGGACTGGAGATATTGACCGCCAGATAGCTCGCCAGAGGGGCCATCATGCGGGTCATGTCGGCGTAATCGGCGACGCGGTCTTCGCTGTCCTTGTTGGCGCCGATGTTGACCCCGACGATACCGCCGCCATTCGAACGCGCCTCGAGGCGGCGCTTCGCTGCGGCTCCCCCACCATTGTTGAAACCCATGCGATTGATGACAGCGCGGTCTTCGACGAGCCGGAAGAGGCGGGGCTTGGGATTACCGGTTTGCGGGCGCGGGGTGATCGAGCCAACCTCGGTAAATCCGAAGCCGAGCCCGAGCAGTTGGTCGGGAACTTCCGCGTCCTTGTCGAATCCGGCGGCCATGCCGACAGGGTTGGGAAACTCAAGCCCGGCGAGCTTCACTGCAAGTTTTCCGGAGCGCGCCGGATTGCCGCGGGGCACCGCCTTCAATCCGGCGATCGTGAGTCGGTGGGCGCGCTCCGGATCGAGCGCAAAGAGGGCGGGACGAGCGAGATGGAACAGCATTGCGAGGCGCTATGGCGGAGCGGAATTGGGCTGTCGAGCGGATGCCACAAGTCATTGTAAAATTCCGCCAAAGTTGCCTGAATTGAAACGAGTGTCGCATGCATACAATCAAAATTTGGCCGACTCGTTCTATTCAGCACTTGCGACCCGAAGGGCTCGGAGCAGCTTTGCAACGAGTTCTCGACTTTAGAGGGCGGCTCTCAACGGGCCGCCCTTTTTTTGTCCGGCATGAACGCGCCACTTCAACGCCTGGCCACAATCCGGACATAAACATAGGACAATTGCCTGTTCCGCCGCGCATCGCTAGTTACGGCTCACGCTTGAGTGCTCGGGTCGCAGGGGACAGAGCTTGGAAAATCCGAACGGGGCAGAAGGCCTTCCGTACAGCTTTGAATTCATCGAAGCGCCGGCGGACCTGAAACCTTATTGCAATTCGCTTTATGTTTTCCGGGCGCAAGCTCCCGGGTTTCAGGATTGGCTGCCTGCCTACTCCGGCCAGCTAGCCGTGGTTCCGCAGGGCACGGCGGACATATTCTTCGACAAGGGCAAACCCTCGCGCACCGGCGATGTCGTGATGCAGGGCGCTCTGCTGAAAGCGCGCGAATTTCATATCCACGGTCCCATGCTGATGCTGGGCTTTTCGCTCAACTTTCGCGGCTGGGCTGCACTGACGGGCCTGCCCGTAAACGAGTATCACGATTGTTTCGTGCCTCTCGAGAAAGCATTTGCGCCGGATTTGCAGGATAGGCTGAGGGCACTACCGCTTGCTCTGCGCAAGGGCGAGATGGATGAGAGGGCCGGTCTGGACGAACTTGCCGATATCGTGCGCTGCGGCCTCGGCGAACTGTCGGAACGCCATGTCCAGGTCATCGACACGACGCTCCAGTGGCTGTCTTCCTCCTTCAAGCCCGACATCGAGGAACTGCAGGACAGGCTGCCCTATTCGGAGCGGCAGATGCAGCGCCTCGTCACCCGCTTCTTCGGCCAGCCTCCGGTTCGCCTGATCCGCCGGTATCGCGCGGTGCGCGCCGCCACGATCCTGTCGCTGCCCCAGCTTGCTCCCGAACTCGAAGCCGAAATCCGCGACGCGTTTTACGATCAGGCACACATGATCAAGGAAATCCGAGAGTTTACCGGGCGCACTCCGCGCCGTCTCGAGGTAAACAAGGAAACTCCGGTGCGCGACATGCTCGGGCCGGACGGGTATTCCTCGGTCGACCTGTTCGGCGGCAGCCAGGATCGCCAGCTCGGTCGCACTCCGGGCTAGGTGGAAACTGCTAACGACTCGCAACAAGCGGAAATGCGTTGAAACCGCGGGTTTGCGACCATAGGTGGCTAATCGGATCAGATTCGTCCGATTTAAGATTATGCGCCTTTCGAACCTTGCAGATTACGCTGTCGTCACGATGAGCCAGGCAGCCCGCCATTGCGGCGGGGGCAGAGTGAGTGCGTCCGAACTTGCAGCGGAAACGGGCCTGCCGGCACCCACCGTGCAGAAACTGGTCAGCAAGCTGGTGGGCGCAGGACTGCTCCGCTCGGTGCGAGGCGCGGGCGGCGGCTTGCAGCTGGCGCGTCCGGCGGCAGCTATCAGCCTTGCCGATATCGTCGAGGCCGTCGAAGGCCCCATTGCCCTGACCGCCTGTGTCGAGGGAACCGATTGTTCGGTCGATCATGAATGCCGGGTCAGGCCGCACTGGCCGTTGGTGAACGAAACTTTGCGCAAGGCGCTGGCTGACATCAGCCTGGTGCAACTGGCGCAGGAAAAGGAACTCGCGTGAGCGAAGACATGGACATCCAGGACCGCGCGGAAATGGACAAGGATGCGCGTGAAGCTGCCGAAAAGGCGGCCGAGTACGAGCACGGGTGGTCCTCCGACATCGAGACCGAATTTGCCGAAAAGGGTTTGAGCGAAGACACGGTCCGTTTCATTTCGGCCAAGAAGAGCGAGCCTGAGTGGATGCTCGACTGGCGCCTGAAGGCCTTCCGACTGTGGCAGGAAATGGAAGAGCCGAACTGGGCGAAGCTCGGCTATCCGGAAATCGATTACCAGGACGCCTATTATTACGCTGCGCCCAAGAAGAAGGTCGAACTCGACTCGCTCGACGACCTCGATCCCGAGATCAAGCGCGTCTACGACAAGCTCGGCATTCCGCTGGGCGAGCAGGAAGTGCTCGCCGGGGTGAAGGGGGCCAAGAAGGTCGCAGTCGATGCGGTCTTCGACAGCGTCAGCGTGGCGACGAGCTTCCGCGAAGAGCTGAAGCGCGCCGGCGTCATCTTCATGTCCATCAGCGAGGCGATCCGCGAATATCCCGAGATGGTGAAGAAGTGGCTCGGCAAGGTCGTGCCCGTGAAGGACAATTACTTCGCGACACTGAATTGCGCGGTCTTTTCCGACGGCACCTTCGTCTACGTGCCCGAAGGGGTGCGCTGCCCGATGGAGCTCAGCACCTATTTCCGCATCAATGCGGAGAATACCGGCCAGTTCGAACGCACGCTGATCGTTGCCGAAAAGGGCAGCTACGTCAGCTATCTCGAAGGCTGCACCGCGCCGATGCGCGATGAAAACCAGCTTCATGCCGCCGTGGTCGAACTGGTCGCGATGGAAGATGCCGAGATCAAGTACTCGACCGTCCAGAACTGGTATCCGGGCAATTCCGAAGGCGTCGGCGGGATCTACAATTTCGTCACCAAGCGCGGCCTTTGCCAGGGCGCGCGGTCGAAGATCAGCTGGACGCAGGTCGAAACCGGCAGCGCGGTGACGTGGAAGTATCCGTCCTGCGTGCTCAACGGAGAAGACAGCGTGGGCGAGTTCTACTCGGTCGCGGTGACCAACAATTTCCAGCAGGCCGACACCGGCACCAAGATGATCCACAACGGCAAGGGCAGCCGCTCGACGATCATCTCCAAGGGCATTTCGGCGGGCAAGTCGAACAACACCTATCGCGGGCGCGTGGCCGTGGCGGCCAATGCCGACAACGTGCGCAATTTCACCCAGTGCGACAGCCTGCTTTTGGGCGACAAATGCGGCGCGCACACCGTGCCCTATATCGAGGTGAAGAACCCCTCGGCCACGATCGAACACGAAGCGACGACGTCCAAGATTTCGGACGACCAGCTGTTCTACGCCATGCAGCGCGGGCTGGACGAAGAAGAGGCCGTGGCGCTGATCGTCAACGGCTTCGCCAAGGACGTTTTGAAAGAGCTGCCGATGGAATTCGCCGTAGAAGCGCAAAAGCTGCTGGCGATCTCGCTTGAGGGGAGCGTCGGGTGATGCGGCGCGAATGGATTTTAGGTTGTGCCCTATTCGCTGCTGCGTGCGGGCAGAGTGCGGAGAAGAACGCGTCGCTCGAGGATGTCTCCACTGCGACCCTCACCTATGCAAATTGCATCAATGACGAGGCTGCTGGGTCTGCCCGGAACGCAGGCTCGCAGGATGAGGTCGTGGCAGTTATTCTCCAGGCCTGTGATGCTCAGCGATCGACCGCTCTTGAGAGCGGGGCGGTGCCGACCATGGCGGCATCCCAAGCCGAGTTCGATGAAATACACGAAGGGTTGGCGCGTAGCCTACTCATGGACGCGCAAGAAAAGGCTGAAGCCCAGTGACAGACCGCAAGACCCTCCAGCTCCGCGATCCGTCGGAAACCGGTGACGAGGCTCCTTCAATCAAGAAGAAGGGCCGTGGCTGGGAGATTTCCGAGAAGCGCCTCGATGCGCTGCATGAACAGGCGCGCGAGATGCGGCGGCACTCGTCCGAGGCGCACAAGGCGTTGGCCGACAGGTTTGCCAAGGCCAACCTCGGCCCCTTCACCTTCAAGCGCCACGCTGTGGTCGGCAGCGCGATCGTCGATTTCAACTGTCACAAGCTCGGCATGGCCATAGCCATCGACGAGGAAGGACAGAACGACACACTCGCGAAGCGCCGTGACAAGAGCCTCGAGACGGTCGGCATCCGCGTAATGCGTATTGCCGCCAAGGACATCCTCGAAGACATGGATGCCGTCCTAGAACGCATCACGCTCGGCATGCGCAGCCGTATCGCCGACAAGCGCCAGCGCCGCGCCGATCACCAGGGAGCCAACCGATGATCCTTGCTACTGCCGCCTCCCTCCTGCTTGTCAGCTCTCAAGCAGGCGAAGCCGTTACAGCCGAGTATCCGGAAGATACCGAAACCTGGGCGCTCGAATATCCGAGCCTCATCGGCGCTTTCGTCGACGACTATTACAGCTGCCTCAAGAGCGGGAACTACATCGTCGGCGACGGCAGCGGGTTCGCCGACCAGTATCGCGGCGATATCCAGCGCTGCGCCAAGCAGGCAGACAAGCTGGAGAAGGGCGCTAACGACCGCTTGTCCGAGCGCGGGCGTACCGATGAAGCCAGCCCCGAACAGGTCGCCGAGATTTTCGAGACGATCCGCCGGATACATGTCGCGCGCGGCGCCGATCTCGACGGCCTGATCGCGGCCGGTCTTTCCAATCACCGCAGGTATCGAGCGGAACAGGAAACGACGGTCGACACCGCCTGCGTGACGCGCGTCACCGAGCTTCGCAACCAGCGCGAGGACTTCGCAGCCACGGAAGGCCCGAAGCTGGAGCACATCCACGACAAGGACGAATACAGCGACGAAGATCGCCTAGCCCTCATGAATTATTCGACCGAGCTGCTGCGCCTCACGCGCATGATGCAGTTCGAGATGCGCCGCTGTCCCGGATCGGAGATCGCGGACAATGCGGCGCAGGACCAGGTGCCGAGCAGCTAAGCGGCACGAACAGGACATACCGATGCTGAAAATTGAAAACCTAACCGCCGAAATCGACGGCAAAACCATCCTCAACGGCCTCAGCCTGGAAGTGGCGGCGGGTGAAATCCACGCCATTATGGGGCCCAACGGGGCGGGCAAGTCCACGCTGTCATATGTGCTCGGCGGTCGCCCCGGCTACGAAGTCACGGGCGGCTCCGTCACGTTCCGCGGCCAGGACCTTCTCGACATGGAACCGCACGAACGCGCTGCGGCGGGGCTGTTCCTCGGCTTCCAGTATCCGGTCGAGATTCCCGGCGTGTCGAACGTGCAGTTCCTGCGCGAGGCGCTCAACGCACAGCGCAAGGGCCGCGGCGAAGAACCGCTTACGGGTGGCGAATTCCTGAAGCTGGCAAAAGAAAAGGCCGCCTTGCTCAAGCTCGACATGGACATGCTCAAGCGCAACGTGAATGTCGGCTTTTCCGGCGGCGAGAAAAAGCGCGCCGAGATGGTCCAGATGGGCATCCTCGATCCGGCATTCGCCGTGCTCGATGAAACCGACAGCGGCCTCGACATCGATGCGCTGCGCGTCGTGGGCGACGGCATCAATGCGATCATGCGCGACAGCGGCAAGGGTGTCCTGCTGATCACGCATTACCAGCGCCTGCTCGACGTGGTGAAGCCCGACAAGGTCTCGATCCTCAGCAAGGGCCGCATCGTCAAGACCGGCGGGCCGGAGCTTGCGCTGCGCCTCGAGAACGAAGGCTATGACGCGGTCATGGCGGAGGCTGCATGACCCAGGACGTCGCTTTCCCCACACGCAAGGACGAAGCCTGGCGCTATTCCGACACGGATGCGCTGGCTGGCATGGACCTCGGCGAATTCGACCGCTGGCAGGACATCGAAGTCGCTGCCGGAGAAACGGTGCGCGAAACGCTGGTTATCTCCGATGAGAATTCCGATCCCGACGGCGTCGAACTGCGCCGCCTGCGGGTGAAGATCGGCAAGGGCGCGCGCTTCGAACTGTTCGGCGTCATCGCCGGTGCGCAGCTGGGCCGTATAGAGGTCGTCCTGACCCTCGCCGAAGGTGCGCACTTCGAAATGGGCGGCATCACGGTGGGCGGTCGCTCGACCGTGCGCGAATTCGTCAGCCATGTTATCCATTCGGAACCCGAAGCCACGAGCAACCAGATCGTGCGCAGCGTCCACTGGGGCAAAGGCACGGGCAATTTCCTCGGCCGCATCGACGTGGTTCGCGACGCGCAGAAGACCGATGCCGCGCAAAGCTTCAAGGGCTTGCTGCTGGAAAAGGGCGCGAGCGTGAATGCCGTGCCGCAGCTCGAAATCTTTGCCGATGACGTGAAGTGCGAACACGGCGCCAGCGTCGGCCAGATGGACGAGAACGCGCGCTTTTACATGGCTGCGCGCGGCCTTTCCCCCGAAGCATCGCGCCGCCTGCTCGTGCAGGCATTCATCGGCGATGCGCTGGTGGAAGTTGGCGACGAAGACGAACAGGAACGCCTGCTGCGCATCGTGCTCGACAAGCTGGACAAGCACCTGTGAGCGATACGGCCACCCTCATCCGCAAGGCCGATTTCCCGGGCCTCGTGACGCCCGAGGGTGCGCCCTGGCATTACCTCGACACGGCTGCCACGGCGCAGAAGCCGCAGGAGGTGATCGACGCGATGTCGCGCGCGATGGGCAAGGATTATGCGACCGTTCACCGCGGCGTCTATTCGCGCAGCGCGATGATGACGCAGGGCTATGAAGCCGCTCGCAGGCGCGTTGCGGACTTCATCGGCGCCCAATCGGAAAACGAGATCGTGTTCGTGCGCGGTGCGACAGAAGCGATCAACCTCGTCGCCGCAAGCTGGGGCATGACCCGGCTGAGCGACGGCGACCGCATCGTGCTGTCGACCCTCGAACACCACTCCAATATCGTGCCCTGGCAAATGGTGGCCGAACGCACGGGCGCGCAGATCGACGTCTGCCCACTGACCGAAGACGGCTGCATCGATCTCGGCGCGCTGGAGGCAATGATCGGGCCGCGCACAAAGCTGGTGGCGCTGGCCCATGTCTCGAACGTCCTCGGCAGTGTGCTGGACGCGCGCAAGGCCGCCGACCTTGCCCATTCGGTCGGAGCGAAAATTCTCCTCGACGGCTGCCAGGCGGCGCCGCGCATGACGCTCGACATGAAGGCGCTGGATTGCGACTTCTATGCCTTTTCGGGCCACAAGCTTTACGGTCCGACCGGTATCGGCGTGCTGTGGGCGCGTGAGGAAATCCTCGACGCGATGCCCCCTTGGCAGGGTGGTGGCGCGATGATCGACAAGGTCTCCTTCGAAGGCACTACCTACGCCCCGCCGCCGCAGCGTTTCGAAGCAGGAACGCCGATGATTACCGAGGCGATCGCGCTCCATGCAGCGATCGATTACGTGGCCGCGCATGATCCCGCCAAACTCTACGAACACGAGAACGGCCTTGCGCGAAAGCTGCGCGAGGAATTGCGTCGCACCAATGCCGTGACCCTGTTCGGTCCCGAAGACAGCGCGGGAATCGTCTCCTTCGCGCTCGAAGGGGTTCATCCGCACGATCTCGGCACCATATTGGATGAAGAGAACGTGGCGATCCGTGCAGGCCATCACTGCGCACAGCCCCTGATGGAGCATCTCGGCGTGCCCGCAACCGCGCGCGCCAGTTTCGGTCTCTACAGCGATGAAAACGATATTTCCGCCCTCATGCGGGGCATCGAAAGGACCCGGAGGATCTTCGGATGAACAAGCCGTCTGACGACAAGGATTTCATTGCCGCACCATCGCCGGCGGACACGGTGGTCGGAAAGCCTCCGCGTGCCCGCGTTTCGGACGCGATCGACCCCGACGAGACCGCGGGCGAGAAGCTGGAGCGCAAGCGCGATTACCTCGAAGGCTTCCTGCAGAAGAAGCCCGAAGCCGAAAGCGTGACGGGCACCGGCGGCAAGTTGCAGCAGGCCGTGGTCGATGCGCTCAAGGAAATCTACGATCCGGAAATCCCTGTGAACATCTACGACCTCGGCCTGATCTACGGCGTCGAGGTGTCCGACGAGGCCGACGTGATCGTCACCATGACGCTGACGACGCCGCATTGCCCGGTTGCCGAAACCATGCCGGGCGAAGTCGAATTGCGCGCCGCCAGCGTCCCCGGCGTGCGCGATGCCGAGGTGAACCTAGTCTGGGATCCGCCCTGGGGTCCGGACAAGATGACGGACGAGGCACGGCTCGAACTGGGCATGCTCTGATGACTGAAATCACCACCCGGATCGCCGATTATGGCGACGAAAGCGATGCGAACGCGGTGGTCGAATTGCTCGACTGCTATGCGCGCGATCCTATGGGTGGTGGCGAAGCGCTGAGCGACGAGGTTCGTGCAAACCTCATCCCGGGCCTTGCGAAAACGCCCGGCGCCTTCTCGATTCTCGCCTTCGATGGCGATGAGGCGGTCGGCCTGTCCAATTGCCTCACCGGCTATTCGACCTTCGCCGCAAAGCCGTTGGTCAACATCCACGACATGGTGGTTCGCGATGGCCAGCGGGGCAAGGGCGTGGGCAAGGCGATGTTCGATGCCATCCACGAAGAGGCCCGCCGCATCGGCGCCTGCAAGGTGACGCTCGAAGTCCTCAGCGGCAACCACCCCGCCAAGGGGCTCTACACCGCCCAGGGCTATGGCGATTACGAGCTGGACCCGGACAAGGGCCACGCGCTATTCTGGCAGAAGAGACTGTAATGACCGAGACAAGCACCCGCCCCGCACCCAAGGCCGCCGTCAACCTGACGCCGCGTGCCGAGCAGCGCGTTGCCGATCTCATGGCCAAGGCGCCAGACGATGCCATTGGTGTGAAGCTGTCGACCCCGCGTCGCGGCTGTTCGGGCCTCGCCTATTCGGTCGATTACGTGACCGAAGAGGCCAAGTTCGACGAGAAGATCGAAACCCCCGGCGGCGTTTTCTACATCGACGGTGCCAGCGTGCTCTACCTCGTGGGCAGCACGATGGACTGGGTGGAGGATGATTTCTCCGCCGGTTTCGTGTTCGACAACCCCAACGCCAAGGGCGCGTGCGGCTGCGGCGAGAGCTTCATGGTCTGAGCCGGTCCGGACGACCGGACCCGATCACCCCTCCGCGAGGAAATCCAGCAAGGCTTGTTCGTACTCGTCGACTTCGCCGTCGGCGTGGATCTTGCCGTCCAGCCAGGCCTGCTCGGTCGTGGTGACCTTCTCGGCTTCGACGATTCGATCTTCCATTGACGGGGCAGTGCCGCGCTTGCCGAAGACCTGTCCGAAGACATTGGGCGAAGCCTTGGCCATCCGACCGACGAACCGCCCGACACTTCGCGAGGTATCGGCCATGAAAATGTCCAGTTCGGCAGCGCGTTCGCGGCTGATCTGGGCGTTGGGGAGATGGAATCCCTGCAAGTAGCTGGCGATCCCCTGCACGAAGAGGCGCTTCCATTCCGGGTCGTTGTCGGCGTGGAGGGTGGCGTCCTTCAGGCGGAAAAGGAGGTCGGCTTCCGATCGTCCCACCGCGCCCGGTCGCGCGCTGGACGGGGCGAAGATCGCGCGGCGCAGGATCTGCGCTTCGGCGGCGGTGACGTTGCCCTTTTCCATCTGTCCCCCGCGATGGGTCGGCCCGGTGCCGTTGAGCACGGCGTCTTCCATGCGCTCGATCACCCAGTCTTTCAGGCTTTGCGGGACATTCTTCGCTCGCTCGAAAATCTTCACCACGAGTTCGCATTCGGCCATCGAACCGAATTCGCCGTCATGGTCGATCCTGCTTACCAGCCAATCGGCATTTTCCTGGCTGACATAGCCCTTGGGCTCGAGCTGCATGACCGCGAAAACGCTCAGCGCCTCGACGAAGAACTCGGTCCATTCGGGCCCGCGCTCGGTCAGCTTGTCGTTGAGCGCGAATATCGCATCGGCCTCTGCCTTGGTGATAATTCCGTCGGGCCAGCATTCGCGGCGCAGCTGCAGAACTTCTTCTGGCGTGACCTTGCCGTCAGCCGCAGCATGCTCGGCGATTTGGTCGAATTGCGTACTCATTGTTCCAAGTCCCCCTGAATGGACCCGATTTCCCTAGTATTACGCTATTAATTTCATCTTACCGACGCAGCGCCGAGACGCAAGCTGCGCGGTCTACATCGAGGGAATCGCTGGACCTGCGCGCCGATACGTAAGTCGCGCTGGGCTGTGCTCCGGGGGAAAGGGGGTAGAGATAGATATCGAGCACGCAGGCCGATCCTGTGAACTGCAGCTTCAGCGCGTCGCCCTCTTTCACCTCGAGCCGCGGGGGGCCGAATATGTTGGCGAGCGCGGTCGCATTCTTGCCGATCACGCCTTCGAGGCCGGGGACATTCATGACCCGCGGAGCGATGAAACCACCCGAAGACGGGGCGACCTCGACCGGTTGCTGGGGCGGCGGCGCCGTGACCGGCGCGCGCGGTGGCGGTGCCGATGGCGCGGGCGGTGCGCTGACGCAGGCCGATAACCCGGTGGCGAAAAGCAGTAGCGCAGCGAAATTACGCATCGGTTTGTCTCCCGCGATGCACCATGTGGGTTGCGCTCGCCGCGCCGATAACGGGGGCGAGCAAATTGGCGAAGGGCACGAGAAGGATCGCCGCCACCGTACCGCCGAGGAGAAACCTTTGCGCAGGCGTAATCGGCGCGATCTCCTGCGCATGGCCGCGATGACGCAGCCACACCATGTCCTGCAGCTCGCGGCCGAGCAGCCAGCCGTTGACCGCCCAGAACAGGATTGCCGTTCCCACGCCGGTCACGAGCAGGATCAGGGCGAAGGGTAGGGCGGCAAGGTTCACCAGCAGCGCGCGCATTGTCGATCGCAGGCTGCCTGCCAGCTCCTGCCGGAACGGGAGGTTGGCGACAGCGGCCGCATGGGGATAGTGCCGTGCCTCGACCGCGCGAACGATCTCGTCGGCGAAAAACTGCAGGACAAAAAGCGCCACGAAGCGAAACAGCAGCCAGCCGGCAACGACCGTAAGCAGGACTGCGGCAACAGCGCTGATCTCTGCACTCAAGCCTACGCCATAAGCTACGAGTGCTCTGTAAAGCGCCGTCAGTATTACAGAACCTGTTGCGAGAAATATCAGAATCGTGACCGCGATGCTCTTCACCAGCACCTTCACGATCGCAGGATCGCCCAACTGGCCGAGCGACAGGGTAAGGGCGCGGGGAAGCGATATCATCTCCTGCCAGCGATTGCGCACAAGGGCGGCCCAAGTCAACGCTGCCCTTGGCCAATGCCCGACGAAGCGCTAACGGCGCCCGACACACCGTTTATTGATCCTCCCGGAGTAGAAATGTCCCAGCCCCGTTACGACGTCATCGCCATCGGCAACGCCATCGTCGATGTCATGGCCCCCTGCAAAGACGATCTCATCGACGAATTGGGATTGGCCAAGGGCGGAATGACCCTCGTCGATACCTCGCGCGCCAAAGAACTCTACGACGCGATGGGCCGCGCTACCGAGATCTCCGGCGGCTCGGCAGCCAATACGCTGGCGGGCATGTCCTCGCTCGGCGCGCAATGTGCTTTCGTCGGCCAGGTCGCCAACGACCAGCTGGGTGAAATCTTCAGCCACGACATCCGGGCTGTCGGCATCGATTTCGACACCGCGCCCCGCGACGGCGATCCGCCGACTGCGCGCTGCCTCATTTTCGTGACGCCCGATGGCGAGCGCACGATGAACACCTTCCTCGGTGCCAGCCAGTTCCTGCCCCCGACGGCTCTCGACGACGAGCTCATTGCCAGCGCCGGCATCCTTTATCTCGAAGGCTATCTCTGGGATCCGGAAGAGCCGCGCAGCGCCATGCGCCGTGCGATCGACGTTGCCCGCGAGGCTGGCCGCAAGGTCGCTTTCACCGCCAGCGAAAGCTTCGTGATCGAACGCCACGGCGACGATTTCCGCGCCCTGATCGAAGAAGGCAAGATCGACATCCTCTTCGTCAACGAGCACGAACTGGCGACGCTGACCGGCGAAGACGACTTCGATGCCGGCCTCGCCGCGCTGACCGACAAGGTCCCCGTCCTCGTCGCGACCCGCAGCGCCAAGGGCGCCGTCGGCATCGCGAACGGAGAGCGAGTCGCTATCGAAGCCGAACCGATCGAGCAGGTCGTCGATACGACAGGTGCCGGCGATCTATTCGCGGCGGGCTTCCTCACCGGCCATGCACGCGAGGAAAACCTTGAAACCTGCCTCCGCATGGGCGCCATCTGCGCAGCCGAGATCATCAGCCACATCGGTGCGCGCAGCGAGAAGGACCTGAAGGCCCTCGTTGCAGAAAAGCTCGGCTAAGGTCCGGTCAGGACGGGGGCGTGTGGTAGTCCTCGTCCTTCAGGCCGAGAATGTAGTGAGCAAGCTCTGCCGCCTGCTCGGCGTCGAGATCGAAATCCATCACCAGCGGGTAATTGTGCGCGTCGGTGAGGTAGGTCTGAAGGGTCGCTTCGGTGACGCCTTCCCGATTGGCAATTTCGGCGAATGTCGGCGCAGCGGGGTTAGGCGATAGCCACGGTTTCTCGACCGCGTGACATCCGCCGCAGGCGCCCTGTGCGAAGGCGAGCGGATTGTCGTGCGCCATATTCGAGGGCGCAGGGCCGGCACTAGCTTCCTGTTCATCGACATAAGCTGTCTGGCAGCCGCCAAGGGCAAGGGCGCCGATGGCGGGAAAGACGAGACGTGCGAGCGATCCGGTTTTTTCCATGCTCTGAGTTTGCCGCTCCGATTGATGAAAAGGCAAGTGCAAAGCGTCGGGTCGCATTTCAGAGGCAGTCGCCGCGCGCGAGGTAACGCCCTTCGAAACGGATCGGCACCGGGACAAGGCGTCCATCGGTGCTTTCTTCCTGCGCGTGGATATGCAGGTGCGGTTCTTCCGTATTGCCGGAATTGCCGACCAGGCCGAGCACACTTCCCGCTGCGACGGTATCGCCCTCCGAAACCCTCACGGAACCCTGCTTGAAATGGGCCATAAGCACTTCGCGCCCTTCGCACCTCAGCAGGACGAAGTTCGCCCCGTCGCGAGAGCGGGACTTGTGCCCCGCAAGAACATCCGGCTTGTCATTCTCCGTCTCGACAACCTGTCCGGTGCACGGTGCGGTTACCGGGGTTCCGAACACCGCGTAATATTCCGGCGAAAGCGGCTTGGGATGATGGGATAGTCCGGGCTTCGTTCTGAACCCCTGTGCGTTGGTCGCTATCAGGTCGACGGAATGCTTTTCGAAGTCCGCCGCCGTGCTTGCGCTCACGACGTAATGCAGGTTGAGGCCGACGGAGGCTCCTCCCGACAGGACGCAATATCCGGCACCCTCAGGCAGCGGGCTGGCCAGTGACAGATAAGGTTCGTCGGGGGCGATCCGCCCCGTAACCCCTTGCCAGATCATGGCTGCCCCCAAGGTGGCCAAACCTGCTGCCGCAAAGAGGCTCGCGCGACTTGCGGCGTTTTCGGGAGCGGGCTGACGGAGCCATCTAATGCAAGCCGCTACAAACAGGGTGAGATAGATAGCCGCTCCCAGCGGGGGCGGGTATACCCACACACCCAGCAAGAGGACCCCGGCTACGAAAGCGGATGCCCCGCCGATCACCCACAACTTCCGTCCAAATGGCGCAGGTTGCGCGAAAAACAGGCCAAGGATCAGCGCAATCAGCGCCAGGTTCTGGAAGGCCAGCCCGTAAAGCAGCATGGAACTGCCTTAGCCCCGCTCGCGCCTGACCTCTCGCTGGCCGATGTCGCGGCGACAGAAACCTTCTGCGAAGTCGATGGCATCGACTGCCGCATAGGCATTGCGCTGGGCCTCGGTCGCGCTCGCGCCTTTTGCAGTCACGTTGAGCACCCTGCCGCCGTTCGCTACGAGTTGGCCGCTGTCCATCTTCGTGCCTGCATGGAAGACCTTGGCGCCGTCCGCTTCCGCACTGCCGAGATGGATGGCGCCGCCCTTCTTGGGCGTATCGGGATAGCCTTGAGCGGCCATGACCACCGTGAGGGCAAACTTGTCCGCCATGCGCGGCGCCTTGATCTGGCCGAGACGACCCTCGGCGCAGGCGTGCATGATTTCGACGAGATCGCTTTCCAGCCGCATCATCAGCACCTGGCATTCCGGATCGCCGAAGCGCACATTGTATTCGATCAGCTGCGGCCCCGTCTTGGTAAGCATGAGACCCGCGTATAGGACGCCCGAATAGGGGTGCCCCTCTTCGCGCATGGTCCGAACTGTCGGCTCGATGATCTCGCGCATGACCTGCTCTTTGAGAGCATCGGTCAGCACTGGCGCAGGAGAGTAGGCGCCCATGCCGCCGGTATTGGGTCCGGTGTCGCCTTCACCCACGCGCTTGTGGTCCTGGGCGCTGCCGATCGGGACGATGGTTTCACCGTCAGTCAGGGCGAAATAGCTTGCCTCCTCACCCTGCAGGAATTCCTCGATGACGACTTCACTGCCGGCGCTGCCGAACTTGCCGTCGAACATTTCCGAAAGCGCGTGCTGCGCACCTTCGCGGGTTTCGGCGATGACGACACCCTTGCCTGCCGCGAGACCGTCCGCCTTGAGGACGAAGGGCGGGTCGAATTTCTTCAGCGCACCCCAAGCCGCCTCGAGCGAGGTGCAGCGTTCGAACCGGGCGGTCGGGATGCGGGCTCGCTGGCACAGTTCCTTGGTGAAGCTCTTGCTGCCTTCCAGCTGCGCGGCGGCCCTGGAGGGTCCGAAAACTGCAATGCCCGCTGCACGCAGATCGTCTGCCAATCCGTCTACCAAGGGGGCTTCGGGACCGATCACGACCAGTCCGATGGACTTGTCGCGGCAAAACTGCTCCACCGCGCCGTGATCACTCGCATCGAGCTCGATGCATTCCGAGCATTCGGCCATTCCAGGGTTGCCGGGACTAGCCCACAGCTTGTCGCATTGCGGCGATTGCGCCAGTTTCCAGCCAAGCGCATGTTCGCGACCACCGCCGCCCAGCAAAAGGATATTCATGCCCGCCGATTTCCCGTCAGATTCCCAAGATGACAATCTGGTAGCGAAGGGTCGCGCCGGGGACAACGCTGCCCCGCTCTCGATCAGCGAGATTTCGGGCCTGCTCAAGCGAACGGTGGAGGAGAGCTTCGGCTTTGTGCGTCTGCGCGGCGAGCTTTCCGGCGTCAAACGCGCGACCAGCGGGCACATGTATTGCGCGCTCAAGGACGAGAAGGCGGTCATCGACGGGGTGATGTGGCGCGGTAATACCCAGCGCCTGGCATTCCAGCCCGAAGACGGCCTCGAGGTCGTGGCCAGCGGCAAGCTGACGACCTATCCTGGCCGATCGAAATACCAGATCGTGATCGAGCGGATGGAGCTGGCAGGCGAAGGGGCCTTGCTAGCGCTGCTCGAAAAGACGCGCGCGCGCCTTGCTGCGGAGGGATTGTTCGACGAGGGGCGCAAGCGGGCGCTTCCTTTCCTGCCCCGCACCATCGGCGTGGTGACCTCGCCCACCGGGGCGGTCATCCGCGATATTCTCCACCGGCTTGCCGACCGCTTCCCCAGCCGGGTGATCGTGTGGCCCGTCCTCGTTCAGGGGCAGGGTGCAGCGGACCAGGTGGCAGGCGCGGTGCGCGGTTTTTCGGCGTTGCCCGAAGGTCATCCGGACCGCCCGGACCTCGTTATCGTCGCTCGTGGGGGCGGTTCGATCGAGGACTTGTGGAGCTTCAACGAAGAAGTGGTCGTGCGCGCGATCGCCGAAAGCTCCATCCCGACGATAAGCGCGGTCGGCCACGAAACAGACACCACACTGGCGGATCATGCTGCCGACAGGCGCGCCCCGACACCTACCGCTGCTGCCGAGATGGCCGTGCCAGTCCGCCAGGAACTTGCCGCGGCGCTTTCCGATTTCGGTGCGCGCCAACAACGCGCGATACTGCGCCCCGTCCAATTGGGCCGCGAGCGCCTGGAAGCTCGGGTCCAGCGCATTCCCAAGCTCGAGGTCCTGCTCCAGCCACAGGCGCAGCGGTTGGACGATGCAGTGACTCGGCTCGGCAATGGGCTGCGGGATCGCGCGGCCCGGGCAAGGGACCGGCTGCAGTCCGACCGGGCGCGCCTCAATGCGCCGCTACTGAAGAGCCGCGTAGAGCAGGCACAGCAGCGACTGACCGCGGTATCTCGCCTGATGGTCTCGCTTGATCCGGACAATGTTGTGAAGCGTGGTTACGTGCGGGTCATTGGACCGGACGGCAAAACCGTGACCACTCATGCGGCCGCTTCGGAAGAAGCGGCTCTGACACTGAAATTCCGCGATGGAGACCTGGCCGTCACGACTGGCAAAACGCCGCCGGTTTCCAAGCCGCCCAAACCACGCGCAAAGCCGCCCGGGAAGGGAACACCGCCGGCGCAGGATGATTTGTTCGGATAGGCGCGAAGTGCTAGGACGCGGACCATGCTGATGAACAAGAATTCCGGCCCCGCTTCGGGCGAGGCGAAACTGCAATATGGCCCCAACGGCTTTCGCGTGCTGCGCGCAGGCCAGCACGTCTTCTGTGCCGCTTCGGGCGAACCCATTCCGCTCGACGAATTGCGCTATTGGTCGGTCGAATATCAAGAGGCCTATGCGTCGCCCCAACTCGCGACGGAGCGCCTCAAGCCGTGATGCGCGAAAGGGTCGCGCCGCTTCTCCTTATCCTCACTGCTGCTTGTGTCGCTCCTGCGCAGGGCACGCCCGTGCCCGTACCCGAGGAGGTGGTCGTGAGCGAGCCTGCTCCGGCACCCGCGCCGACTGTTGTCGAAGAACCAAAGTCCGAACCCGCAAAACCCGTCGATTTCACCTTCACAGGCGAACTGACGCAAGGCGGATGGATGCGCGGCAATCTTGGCCCAGGCCAATGGACAGCGCAGCTAGGTGAAGAAGAAATCGAAGTCGACGCTGACGGCCGGTTCTTCGCCGCATTCGACCGGGACAGCCCCGGCTCGCTGGTGTTCAAGGCGACCAGCGGCAATCTTGTTTACGCTAAGGAGGTGATCACGGTCGCCCCGCGGGACTGGAATATCGAGTATGTCGACGTCGCTCTACGCCCGCGTTCGTCGTCGGTAAGTTTCATGCAGAGGCGTAAGCCGGAACTCGACGCGATATGGGACGCGCGCCTCCGGAAAACCGGGGCCGAGGGTTGGCAACAGAGCTTCATCTGGCCCGCAACCGGCCGAATATCCGGCCGTTTCGGATCCCAGCGTATCTATCGCGGGGAGCCGGGGAGCTATCATTCGGGCCTCGATATCGCAGGGGGTAGTGGAACGACCTACGTCGCACCGGCCGACGGAACCGTCGTACTGGCAGAACGCGACTTCAGTCTTGAAGGGCAATTGCTGATCATTGACCACGGTAAGGGACTGAACAGCGCATTCCTCCACTCGTCCGAGCTTTTCGTCCGCGAAGGCGACGAAGTTGTACAGGGACAGCCGCTAGGCCGCATTGGTTCTTCCGGCAGGGCGACCGGGCCGCATCTGCACTGGAGTCTCAAATGGCGCAATTTCAGGCTCGACCCTCTGCTTTTTCTGCCGCCCATGCCGTGAAGTGACGTTGCGGCCCACCGCCGCAACGTAAGCGGTATCTCCATTATGCGAACCAGGCGCCTATTTCTGATCGCGATCGTCGCACTTGGGCTTGCCCCCGGACACCTGATTCGCAGCGATGTCCCGCCCCCGGACCTGAGCGCTGCCGTGACGCTTGAGGCTCTCGCATATTCCGAAGCAGCGGATGGCCCGCTGAAGCTCGCGGGACTCTGGCAACTGACGAGCGAGAACGACGGGTTTGGCGGTTACTCGGCCATGGTGACGCTCGACGAGCTGACTTTCCTGGCGGGAAGCGATGCCGGGCGCGTCCTGCTCCTGACGCGGCCCGACAGGGACGGCCCGGATCCGGTAGTGGCCGGCTTCAAGGGGTTCTCCAACGATGACTGGATTCGCATCGACCTAGAGGCCCTCACGCGCGATCCCGAGACCGGCGAATTCTGGGCCGGTATCGAAGGGTCCAACCATCTCGTCCGCTTCAATTCGGATCGCACCTGGGAGGCCGCGATAAAGCAACCGGCCATGAAGGATTGGGCCCACAATTTGGGCGCCGAATCGATCGTGCGCCTGGGCGATGGGCGACTCGTCATTATAGCGGAAGAAGATCGGGGCGGCGGCACTCACGAAGCGCTGGTTTTCAGCGGGGATCCGGTCAGCGGTGCCGAACCGATCCAGTTCACCGTCGCGGGCCAGGCAGGTTACAATCCTTCGGAAGCGACGCTTTTGCCTGATGGAAGAGTGCTGGTCGTGCTGCGCGCATTCGAACTCGGCCTGCCACCCTACTTCACGGCGAAGCTGGCAGTCTTTGAACCGCAGGAAATTGAGTCAGAGGCGACAGTCTCGCTCGACGAAATAGCCGATCTGGCGAGCCCATTTCCTCAAGAGAACTTCGAAGGTGCCGTGGTCACCGAGGAGGCGGGCGGAGATTGGGCCATATGGCTCATTTCAGATGACAACTTCAGCCAGTTCCAGCGTACGCTGATCCTGCGGCTGGACTGGTCGCAGGCGGCCAGGAGCCAGGCCGATGCACGGCAAAAGGCGCGCAGGTAAGAACCCGCGCGCCTTTCAAAATCCTAGAGTCGAAGCGGCGCAGAAGCGCCAGCGCCTTAAGCGGCTTCGGCAGCAGCCTTCTTCAGCTCGCGCTTGACCTTGAGCGCGTTGGCCGAAAGCTTCTCGTCCTTGGTCTTGAGCAACCAGTTATCGAGACCGCCATTGTGTTCGACCGAACGCAGGCCCTGGGTCGAAACGCGGAACTTGAAGCTGCGGTCGAGCTTTTCGCTCAGCAGCGTGACGTTCTGCAGGTTCGGCAGGAAGACGCGCTTGGTCTTGTTGTTGGCGTGGCTCACATTGTTGCCGACCTGGCGGCCCTTGCCGGTGAGTTCGCAAATACGCGACATGGTTCAGTCTCTTCGTTCGAATGGACGGGCGAGTTCCCTTGGCCGCTTTTGCGGGTGAGGGGCTCATAAATCCCGGAAAGCGGCGCGCATAGCGGCGAGGGTGCGAATCGTCAAGCACGTTGCGCCCTGCCACGCCGGGGGCTAGCGAGGTCTTACCTATGACCGGCTGGACCCTTCCGCAACCCATGAAGCGCGCGTTAGAGCTTGCAGAGGCTTCCTCGGCAATGGGCGAGGTGCCGGTAGGCGCGGTGATTACTCACGCTGGCGAGATCATAGCGGAAGCGCACAATATGCCGCGCGAGACCCATGACCCTACCGCCCACGCGGAAATCCTCGCCATTCGCCGTGCAGCCAATGCGCTCGGGCAGGCACGCCTTTCCGACTGCGAATTATGGGTCACGCTGGAACCGTGTGCCATGTGCGCAGGTGCGATCGTGCACGCAAGGCTGGGCAAGGTTTACTACGGCGCGAGCGACCCCAAGGGCGGCGCGGTCGAACACGGAGCGCGCGTCTTCGAGCAAGAGCAATGCCTCCACCGGCCTGAGATTTATGCAGGGATTGGGGAAGCCAAGGCCGCCCAGATGCTGCGCGAATTCTTCAAGGCCCGCCGTTGAGAAGGCACCCGTCCTCTTTAGTCTATGCTCCGCTCCTTTACGGCGCAGCGCTGGTCGGTTGCCTGGATCAATCGCAGGGCGATCCGGCTCCGGTTGTAGAGGAACTGATCCGTCCGGTTCCGTCGGTCGAACTGCTTGGGCCGGTTTCGGACCATGCCGATCTTCTTGCGCCGGCCGCAGAGCAGGCAATCGGTCAGAAACTCGTCGAGCTGGAGCAGGCCACCGGGCACCAGATGGTGGTCGTTACGGTCGGCAGTCTCGAGGGTCGAGAGATTGCAGACTATACGACCGATCTCGGCAATGCCTGGGGTATTGGCCGCGAAGGTATCGATGATGGCGTCATACTTTTGGTCGCTCCAAACGAGCGCAAGGTAAGGATAGCCGTCGGCAACGGTCTTGAAGAGGCGTTGTCGGACGATTTCTGCTCAGCGGTGATCCAGAACGCGATCCTTCCGGATTTCAGGCTAGACGATTACTTTTCGGGAATCGTGGCAGGCACCGATGCGCTGATTGAAAGGCTGAAGGAGCAGGGCTGACCGGGCGCGTTCTGCGTGCTCCTTACAGACCCCGCCAAATCTTTGCAGCCTGCTTGTCCTTGGCGCCGTAACGCCGCTCATCGCAGGCTTCGGGCATGAAGCGCCTGTCGTAACAAAGCCGCAACTCCTCGAGCCATCCCTTGCGATCGAGATGCACTCCCACAGCCTCGGGGAACCAGCCCGCATTGGCATCTGCAAAGCGGGTGCGGATCGTCCCGGCGGTCAAATTGTCTTCGCGGCTTATCCGCACGAAATCTGGCCAGCGCAGGCCATTGTAGAGAATGCGTGTGACCTTGAAATAGGTCGCCGGGCGGCGCGTCATGCAGCTGCCGTGCTTTTGCCACTGGCGCGCGAGCAGGGAGGCGTCCGGGCTCATGCAGAGATTGGGCTTGAACACATCGGTGCTCACCGGCGTTCGCTCGCACCATTGCGGCCAGGTGCGCCCGCTGTTGGGCCACAGGCCGTGAACGGTGAAGCCGAACCGACCCTGCCTGCCCGAACATTGTCGTGAATGGCGCCGATCGTCTTCGCGGAAACGGCAGAATTCCGGACTCCAGCTCAACGCGAGGGTGTAGCCCGTCACGGGAAGATTGCGCGCGCGCCCCTCCGTGCGAAGCTGCGGCGCATCGACATTGGCGGGTATGCGGCACTGGTAGGCCTGCGCCTGGGCGACACTGGATATCGCCAGCGTTCCGATACCCAGCGCGGCCAGAAGAGCGGCCTTAATCGCCCGAACCTCGCTTCTCGGCGAACCAGGCCTTCGCTTCTGGAGTGAACAGGAAATAGACGGCACCGACCGTCAGGATCGTACTGATCCAGCTGATGATCACGCTGACCATTGGCGCCTCGCCCTCGCTTCCCATCGCCGCCGCGTAGATGCCGTAGGCGGCAAAGAGCGCGAGCACGTATTTGACGAATTCGATCCGCAATTTGGACACCAGGAACCACAGTGCCAGAGCGATGAAGTACCAGAACGCCAGGCCGACAATCAGGACCCCTTGTCCCATCGGTGCGATACCCTGGGCGGCCAGCTCGTCGTTGGAAATCTCGACCATGGTGTCGAAGACCAGCAACACCCCGACCAAGGACACGGCCACCGAGCCAAGATAAAGCAAATCGAATTTCTTGATCGCTGCAGGCTTCATTGCATTCCCCTCACATTCCGGAAGGGAATGCACCCGAATTACAGCGGGGTAAAGTCCAGACCGATATCGGCCGCAGGGGCACTCTGGGTAAGCCTGCCGACGGAAACGTAGTCGACACCGGTGGCAGCCTTTGCCTTGATCGTGGCGAGGTTGATGCCGCCGCTCGCTTCCGTCGGGACGCGTCCAGCCACCTGCTCGACGGCTTCGCGCAGGGTTGGCGGCTCCATATTGTCGAGCAGCAGCCTTGTGGCTCCGGCCTCGAGCGCGGGTTCGATCTGGTCGATGCGATCGACTTCGCAGATGATGTCCTTCACGCCCGCCTCGACTGCGCGCCTCACGGCTTCGCCCACGCTGCCCGCGACGAGGACGTGGTTGTCCTTGATCATTGCCGCGTCCCACAGGCCCATGCGGTGGTTGGCCCCGCCGCCCATGCGCACCGCGTATTTTTCGAGATGACGCAGGCCGGGGATGGTCTTGCGGGTGTCGAGCAGGGTGCAGTCGGGATTGTCCATAGCGGCAACGTATTCGGCGACCATGGTCGCGATCCCCGACAGGTGCTGGACCGTATTGAGTGCTGCGCGCTCGCCAGTCAGCATGGCGCGTGCGTTACCTTCCAGGCGCATGAGATCGCTTCCGGCGGGGACCTGCGCACCTTCTTCGACAAGGATCTCGATTCCCATTTCCGGATCGAGTTCGCGGAAGAATGCCTCGGCGACCGGCAATCCGGCGACGTGGATCGCATCGCGCGTATCCATGACACCTGAGAACCGAGCACCGGCGGGGATCACGCTTTCGCTGGTGACATCATGCCCGCCACCGGGAAGCCCTTCACCAAGATCCTCGGCGAGCGTTTCGCGCACGAATGCAGCGAGGTCGAAGCCTTCGAGAGAAAAGCCCATCAGTGGACGAAGCGCGCCACGACATCGCGGTACGAGCGGCTCACCTTCACTTCGGCGCCACTGTCGAGCACGAGGAAGCATTCGCCATTGGTGTGCGGTTTCACCTGGCGGACCTGGTCGAGATTGACGATAGTGGACCGGTGGACGCGCTGGAATTTGCGCGGATCGAGCCGGCGTTCGAGGTCCTTCATGGTCTCGCGCAAGATAAGCGAATTATCGCCCGTGTAGATACACATATAGTCGCCGGCAGCCTCGATATGCTCGATCGTGCCTACTTCGACTCTGAATATCTGTCCGCGATCCTTGACGTTGATCAGCTTCTCGTAACGACCGGCGGCCTCGGCATCATCCTCGCTCGTTTCGACCGCTTCGGGCGCGACTTCGGAAAGGACGCCGCGCAGGCGGTCGGCTTCGTCGGAAGACTTCTTTTCGGCCAGGCGCTGGCGGACGCGTTCGATCGTGTCGGCGAGCTTGTCCTCATCCACCGGCTTCATCAGGTAGTTGACTGCATTCGCCTCGAACGCGCGGATTGCGTGTTCCTGGAATGCGGTGACGAATACGAACAGCGGGGGTTCGATTTCCATGACGCCCTGGACGACGGAAAACCCGTCGAAGCCCGGCATCTGGATGTCGAGGAAAACGAGGTCGGGTTTCAGCGTCTTGATCGCCCGGATGGCTTCGCGGCCGTTCTGGCAGGTCTCGATGATTTCGACATCGTCGAACGGTTCGAGGCGCAGTTGCAGCCCCTGAATGGCGAGCTTCTCATCGTCGACGAGGATCGTGCGAATGGTCATGGCTTGGTACTTACCTTCTGGGGGGCAGACGGGGGATTAACGGTCAAGGCACTGGCTTGTTTCGCAGCCAAAGTCCCCTTCGGTGCGGCAGGCGGCTCCTCATCGTCGGCGAGTTCGTGCGGAATCTCGATCAGCACGGTGAAACCGCCCGTTTCCGGAGAGCGGATTTCGAAGCGGTGGTCGTCGCCATAGGCCTGCGCCAGGCGATCGCGGATATTGGCGAGGCCGACGCCGGTCGAGTCGCGGCGCTTATGGGTTGCCATAACGGCAGGCAGGTCTTCCGCCAGTCCGCCGACATCCACGCCGGGGCCGGTGTCGGAAACGGTGATGCGCAGTCGCGGCCCGACGATCTGGGCAAGGAGCGAAATTTCGGCGCCCTCTTCCTGCGGGCTCACGCCGTACTTGATCGCATTCTCGATCAGCGGCTGCAGCAACATCGAGGGGATTTGCGCCTTGGCCGCGCGATCCTCGATCCGGAAATCGGTGCGGAGGCGGTCCTCGAAACGCATCTTCTCGATGCTGAGATAGAGCTGCAAGGTCTCCGCTTCCTGCGCCACGCTCACCTTGCCGCCCGGCTGGGTGACAAGCGTGTGCCTGAGGAAGCTGGAAAGGCGGGTCAGCATCGCATTCGCCGGTTCGGTCTGTTTCAGCAGCACCAGCGTGCTGATCGAATTAAGCGTGTTGAACAGGAAATGAGGATTGAGCTGGTAACGCAGCATCGCCAGCTGGGCGCTGGTGGCCTGTGCTTCCAGCCGTTCGAGCCGGTCCGATTGCTCTTCCACCTGGAGGAAGAAATTGATCGCGTAGTACAGCGCGGACCACGCCCCCAGCAGGGTAAGATCGAAAAAGTAGATGCCGACGAACAGGCTTACGAAACTGCCGCTCGACGATGTCCCCGCGACCTCCAGGACCCAGCTGTCGATGAAGGCATATATGCCGGTCGCAAATCCGAGGACCACGGCCGTGCTGGACCAGGTCACGATCGGCTTCTGTGCGATGAGGTAGTTGTAGACGACCGAGAGGATCAGGCTGAGCGAGAACCCGGTTATCGTCGCGATCAGGATGATGACGAGCCGTTCGGCCGGCTGGTCGTTCGCCACCGCCGACATGACGCGCAGCATGGTCGCCCCGCCCCAGCCCAGCAGCTGGAGGTTCCAGAACGCCTGATTCTTGTTCGCGAAGAACGGCGTAGGGCGAAAGGGCAGCACGGCCATCGTGAGGCTTCCCTAGCGCAATTGCCGCGCACTGCGCCAGTCGCTAGGATATATGGCAAGAAAGCACTTGGGAGAGATCCGATGAACAAGCCCGAAAACCTGACCCACTCGATGGAAGAGCGCGCCAAGTTCCGTGAAATGAAGGAAGGCACGCAGGAAGACTGGGCGATCATCGGCGCGGAATACATGGCTTTTGCCAAGGACTTGCCGGACCGTGTGCTCGATCACCTCAAGCTGCTCGACGGCGATTTCGGCGGATTTCCAGTATGTCGCCTCGAACATTCGCTGCAAACCGCGACTCGCGCGCACCGCGACGGGCGCGACGAACAATATGTCGTGATGGCGTTGCTGCACGATATCGGAGACACGCTGGGCAGCTATAACCACCCGGAAGTTGCAGCTTCCATCATCAAGCCTTTCGTGACCGAGGAAATCCACTGGATCTGCCAGAATCACGGCGCTTTCCAGGGCTATTACTATTTCCACCACCTTGGCATGGACCGCAACGTGCGGGACAAGTTCCAGGACAGTCCGCATTACCAGGCCTGCGCGGAATTCTGCGAGAAGTACGACCAGGCGGCCTTCGATCCCGATTACGAGAGCGAGCCGCTGGAATTCTTCGAACCGATGGTGCGCCGGGTCATGGCGAAGCCTCTCGCCTCGATGTATGCCAAGGCGCTAGAGGAATAGGGTTTAGCTGCCGATCGCCTTTGCCAGCTGGTCGTAGCCGACCGCGCCTTCGAAAGCCTTGTCGCCGGCCACCCAGCTTGGCGTTCCGGAAAATCCAAGCTGCTGGGCGAGTGCCTGGTTGCGCGCAAGTTCTGCCGTGACTTCTTCGGAACCGCCATATTCCTGCGCAGCCTCGAGATCGAGACCCGCCGCGCGGGCTGCCGCCATCACATTTTCAGGCGCGGTCGATTCCATCGCAAACATCGCGTGATAAAATTCATCGAACTTGCCCTGCTTCGCAGCGGCCAGTGCCATGCGCGCAGGAACGTCGCTGCCCTGGAAGAGCGGAAGCTCGCGGATGACCACGCGTAGCTCCGGATCGTCGGCGACGAGGCGGTCGATATCTCCGGTGCTGATCCTGCAGTAGCCACAGGCATAGTCGGTGAACTTCACCAGCGTGCGCGAACCTTCGGGATTGCCGAGGACTGCGCCGGGGAAGGGCGCGTTCACCTCGCTCGCTATGGATGCGAGCGAATCGCGCGATTGCTGCTCCTGGAAGGCGTTGGCCATCTCGGGCAGGATTTCGGGGTTGGCGACAAGGTAATTGCGGGTCTGCGAATTACCCAATCCGCTGAATGAGAAGAGAGCCGCGCCTGCAAACCCGAACACCAGCGCGATCAGCGCTGTCACAAAATGCCGTGCCATTTTCGTATTCCCCGTTCCTGCTGCCCTATCGCCGCCTGCGGCAGCTGCGGTCCCTGCTCATTTCGCACTGCTGTTCGAGCAGCGCGCGTGCCTGCATCCCGATGTCCTGTGCACGAAGCCAGTCGGGCGATCCGACCGGCAGCCCTGCCTCGGCGGCCTGCGCGCTGCGCATGGCAAGGGCGTATTCGCGCTTCATGACCTGCTGTTCCGCGCTGGCCAGCCGTGCACGCGGCATGTCTCCGCGAGCGGCGTAGACCACGCCCAGCTGGTACCAGGCGAAGGGATTGTAACGGTCGCGCCCGACCGAGGCGCGCAAGACCCGCTCGGCCTCTTCGAAATTGCTTTCGTCCTCGGTGGCGATCAGCGCATGGCCGAAGAGCGATGCGATAAGCGGCTCCGACCGGCTCAGATCGGTTGCCTCGCGCAGGTAGTCCAGCGCCTCTGCCGGGCGGCCCGATTCCAGCAGCACCTGGCCCTTGAGTTCGAGGAAATAAGGGTCGGCGGGTTCACGCTCGATCAGCTTGTCGGCCGTATCGAGCGCAAGGTCCATCTTGGCCTGTTTGTGATAGGCATAGGCGCGCGCGACGAGTGCTGGGGTTGATGCGTCGGTTTCCGGATAATCGCGCAAGGTGTGTACGGGATCGGCGACATACCCTTTGAGCTTTGCCTTGATCCGCTGGAAGCGCGCCTCGATCGCGGGATCGCTCGGCGTGTTCCAGGCGGGGTCCTTCTCATAGGTCCCGCGCAGGGTGGAGATACGATCGCCCGACAGCGGGTGGGTGCGCCAGAAGCCCGCTTCCTCGTCCTGGCTGAAGCCGCGGCGCATTTCCATGTTCAGCAGCTTGCCGAAAAATGTGAGAGAACCGCGCCCGGTGATCCCTGCTCGTGAAAGGTATTCCGCACCGGCAGCATCAGCGCTGGCTTCCTGCGTGCGGGTGAAAGACAGGACGGAGCTGATTGCAGCACTTTGCCCGGCCATCATCAGCCCCATCGCGGCATCGGTCGATCCTGCCAGCGCTGCACCGATGCCGGCGAGCATGGACAGTAGCGAGATGTTGCCTGCCTTTGCATAGCCTTCGCCGATGCGGTTGATGTGGCCACCGGTGATGTGCCCAAGCTCGTGCGCGATCACGCCCTGGACCTCGTTGGCGCTGTCGGCTGCATCGATCAGGCCGCTGTGCAGGTAGATCGCCTGCCCGCCTGCAACAAACGCGTTGAGGCTGGGGTCGTTGATGAGCACCATCTCGACATTGCCCGGCTCCAGACCGGCGGCTTCTACCAGCGGGGCGGAAATTTCATCCAGGAATGCTTCGGTCTCGGCGTCGCGCAGGACCGATTGCGCCGCCAGCGGCTGGGCTGCCAGCACAAGTAGCGCCAGAAGGGCGAAGAGGTGGGATAGCAGGCGCATTGGCCCCCTCTTACGGTGTTTCGGCCTGAACCGGAACTGAAAGCGCTGTGTGCTGGCCAAGGAATCGGGCGACCGCATCGAAGACGCGCGGATCGCGTCGCCAGGGATGGGCGAGAGCGAGGAGCGGGTCGTTATGGGTCATTTCAGGCAGAAACAGGGTCTCGACTTGCGCTCCGCCGTTGTCCAGCGCGGCGGCCAGGGCGCGGGTATTGCGCGGTTTGACGAGTGTATCCTGCTCCCCGTGAACCAGCAGCATGGGCGGCGCATCGCTGCGGACATGGTTCACCGGCTGGCTCTCTGCGCCGGCTCCGACAGAACCGAAAGCAGCGCGGGTCGAATCGCTGTCGTAGGGGTAGAAGTCGTATGGCCCAGCCAGTCCGACCACGCCGCGGATCGCCTGTGCCGGGACGCCCGCTTGCTCGAGCCAGCGCTGTTCCAGCGCGACTTGTGCCACATTGTATGCTCCGGCCGAATGCCCGGCGAGAACGATGCGGTCGGGATCGCCGCCGTAATTGGCTATATTGGCGTGGACCCACGCGGTGACTGTCGCAGTGTCTTCCAGCATCGCGGGGTAGCGGCCATTGTCGCGCAGGCGATATCCACCCAGCACCACGATATAGCCCTCGGGCGCAATATTGCGGCCAATAAAGCCGTAATCGTCCGGGTTGCCGTTGCGCCAGCTTCCGCCGTGAACGAAAATGAATACGGGCAAAGCTTCGCTTGCGGACGGATCGCCATAGACCAGCAGTTTCTGGCGAGGATCGCTGCCGAGGCTCTGCTTGTGCAGAAGCTCGGTGCCGTTCTTGCCGCCTGCAATCCGGTCGACCGTATCCAGGACCGCCGGGCCGTTGCGATTGATCGCGATCAGCACCGCGCCGCCGGCAATCAGGCAAAGGCCGACCGCTACGGCCACTATAAGCATCACTGTTTTCACGCTGCCTCCGTTTCGCCTTTGCCGACCGACTTGACGATATTCTTCGCCTCCTCGTCTTCGAGAAGCCCGATCGAGGCGAGGAATTTGCGCCCTTCCTCGTAGCCTTCGCCGAGCCACAGCGGGATGTTTGCCGCCTTGAGCCCCTGCTTGGCGGCTAGTTCTTCCGGGCTCATCGCTTCGCCGACCTTGCGGATGAAGACGGCCCTCACCCTGCCGGGATTGCTGGCGGCCACATCGGCGAATGCTGTCAGGTCGCCCTGGCTGTCGTCGCCGATCAGCGCGAATTTCATATCGGGATAGGTGGCAAGGATCCCGTCGATAGCCGCGCGCTTGTGAGCGCCATGGCTGGAGGACCCGAAGGTCGCGCGATTGAGGCCCCAGTCGCGCAGCATGATCGGACCCAGCGGCAATCCGCGGACCTTCATATAGGCGACGAGATAGGAGTACAGATTCCACGGGCTTGACGATACGTAGAAGAATGGCCGCCTGGATGCGTGCTGGTGGTCGCCCGCATGGCCTTTCTCGCCATGATGGTCTTGCCCCCCACCCAGCGCATTGTAGAACACGTCCGCGCCGGGAACGAGGATTCGCTCTTCCGGCATCTGCATCAGCACGCGTCGCCAGTTGCGCATGACCGCACGGAAATTCCCGGTAATGCCCGTCTCGATGATCGTGTCGTCGATGTCCGAGATGAAGCCTAGCGATGTGCCCTTGCCGGGTGCCAGCACGTGGCCGTCGAGGCAGTGTTCGCCTTCGCCATTCGACCAGTGAAAGCTGACGGTTTCCCATTCGGGATTATCGGCAAAGGGCCATTCGCCTTCCAGCCTGATGTCGAAATGGACGAAACCTTCCTTGTCGGTCACGCCCTGGTGGCGCTGTGAAGGCTGGCCGGGCGCGGCGATTTCGAGTTCGACCGGCAGGCCCGCCACCTCGTGGCTGGCAAACTGGCCCATCATGGTGCGCATCGCACGCCATTTTCCCGACTTCACGAAAGTGCTGTCACGCGAACGCAGGGCGCGGGCAGTGATGAACAGCCGCTCTTCATTGCGATAGCCGAAATAAGGCTGGATGCGGACAGGAGCGTTGGGGAGAAACGGCATGGGCCGCAGCGCTAGCGCGTGCGGGCCATGCATCTCAAGCACTTATTGGAAAGACGTCACTTGGCGAGCAGTTTGCGCGCCGCCTTTTCGAGCAGCGGCCGGTCTTCTTCCAGCTCGCCCACGACGACCAGTTCGCCTGTCTCGGTACGGCGCACCATCACGAGTGCGAATTCCGGACCGTCTTCTGGAATGTCTTCGACCTGTGAGGGTTCGATAGCGCGCAGTTTCTTCGCCAGTGCTTCGCGAATGCCCTTTCCGTCGTCCTCGACCGGCTTGCCCTGCTCTTCCTTGCGAGCGCGGCGTTCTGCCTGGACGACTCCTTTGAGGCCGCCTTCCGCTTCGCGCAGGAAATCCGCGAGGTGACCGCGTTCGATTCCGACGCGATGTGCGTGGGTCAGCACGGCTGCGTATTCGGTCAGGCGCGTCTTGTCGTAATCGGCGCCGAATACCAGCTTCACGATCGGCGTCATCGGCGCGCGATCCTGGATCGTCAGGCCGTTGTCGGCGATGATCTCGCTAAAGTCGTCGGGGGAATTCTGCGCTTCGAGGCTGAAATCGTAGGCGAGGCCGACGGCTGAATAGAGTGCCTTGCGGCTGCGGTCTTCGGTGTTTTGCGCCGCCTGCGCCAGTTCGCGTGCTGCGGCCAGGCAATCGTAAAGGCCATCGGGTGCGACATCTTTTGCCGCCGCGATTACCGCTGCGTCTTCTGCCGCCTCGGCGACGATCGGATCGTCGGCGGTCGGAACAGGCAATTCCGATATCTCTTCGCCCGCGACTGTCGTCGGCGCAACTTCGGCCTCGTCTTCGAGCTCGAACGGCTCCGCCTCGTCCTCGAACGTATCGACGGCAGCTTCGACCGATTCTGCAACCCCTTCGTCCGCTTCGGCACTTTCCGGAACGCTGACGGCTGCAATCTCGAACGGCTCGGCAGGTTCTTCCGGCTCGTATGCCTGCGGGATGGGCGAGGCATCCGATGTGCGGGATGTGGTAATCCCGGTCAGGTCGACCGTCTTCTTTTCGCGTTCGCCGCGGCTGACCAGCGACATCAGGCTGCTGCCCGCCTCTTCGTCGGCCAACGGATCGACGAGGTCGTCGACGTCGTCTTCCTCTGTATCTTCATCGTCCCATTCGGGCAGGCCATAGTCGGCGGCGGTTTTCATGCCGCTGTCGAAATCCCCTTCGTCCATGTCCGGGTCTTCGCTGCCGGGATCGGGTGCCAGGCTGCCAAGCGGGTTGCCGAGCGCATCCACGCCGCGTTCCTTGCGGGCGGGTGTGTCGTCGTCCCGGTCACCGAAAGTGGGTGCCGGAAGTGAACCTTCGAGAGGTTCATCGACGATCTCGGCGCTGCCGAGGTCGAATACCTCGTCTTCACCCCAATCGCCTTCGTCTTCGGCCGACAGGTTTTCTTCGGGCTGGGTCAGGTCAAGGACATCGTCGAAGTCGCTTTCGTCACCGTCGTCCTGGTCGTCTTCGCCCGCCAGTGCCTGGTCGATCTGCAGCAGCAGCTCGTCCGCGGTCTTGGCGTCGGCCAGTTCTTTCCAGTTGATCACGCCGAAGATGAAATCGATGGTCTCGTCATTGCTGGAATAGGGCAACAGGATGCCGCGATAAAGGATGGTCAGGCCGCGCTGGTTCACGAATTCCGCTTCGAAGCCGATCGGCGCCTCATTGGCGATGATCTGCATATAGTGGTCGGTAATCCGGCTAAGAAGCGAACGCGGCGGAACGTCTTCGAGGTGCGTCAGTTCGCCATCGACGTCGCATTCCTGGCGCAATTCGTCACCGACGAAGCGCACGGCGGGATTCTCGACCCCGCTCGTGAAGTCGAGCAGGACCGAATAGGGTCCGAAATCGTCGAGCAATTCCGGTTCGAGATCTTCGATATCGGGATAGTTGGCGTCACCGAGCAGGCTCGCCCAGTGATTGTACGCGCGCACCTGCATGCGGCGCTCGTCCTGGCCGACGGGAGACGGAGGCGGATCGAGATCGGCAGCGTCCTCCTCGACGAAATCGTCGAGATGGTCCTGCGCGTCCTGCGCGTCAAATGCGCCGCCAAACCTGTCCATCGCTTAAAAGCCCCCGAATGCGAGTTACGGTATTCGAGACAGGCTATGAGGCAGGTGTAGTAAAAATAGGGTTAAGGTTAATGCCGGTTAGGCCGGCGAGCCGTCAGAGCATGTAGCGCATCCTGATGGTCAGTTCGCGATCGCTCGTTCCCATGTCGAAGGCCGCATCGCTGAACTTGGGCGGGCCCATACGGACCGGTGCATCGCGCGAAAATCCGAACCCTTCCTTGGGCATCATGCCCAGCACGCGGTCGGCCTTGCCGTTCGAATTCTCGTCGTGGAGCAGGGCGATCGCGTAACGTCCCGGTTTCACTCCATCGAAAGTGAAGGTCACACCACCCTCTCGCGCGGTGACGCTGGTGGCGTGGATGCTGGCGGTTTTCTTGCAATCGGGAAAGTCGCTCTGCACCGTGGTCATGCAGGCGCGCAGGAGACCCTTGGCGTTACGCAGGTCGGTGACCTTGACGGTGATGCTCACGCCAGCGTCCTTCGCTGGCGGAGGCGCACCCGCAGCCAGCGCCAAAGCGCAAAGCGGCAGCAGGACGAGCCGGGTTTTCATACGCGCTCGCTCAGACCGCGATCGGTCTTGCAAAGCCGGTCCCAGAACCGGAAATAGAGGCCGTAATTGCATCGATACTCTTCATGATGACGCTGATGGTGACTGGCGGTTATCAACCAGCCCCCCAACCGCGAATGAACGAGACGGCGCGGAAACATCTCCCACCCCATGTGATTGGTCACGCCCATGATCGTCATCACGGCCAGAACCAGGCCCAGCATGGCGATATGGATCGGAATGACGAAGACCAGCGCGGGGATGACCACCGCGCCGGTTAGCGCCTCCCACGGATGGAAGCTCATCGCAGCCCAGGCGGTGGGAGGGCGGCTGGCGTGATGCACCGCATGCATGACGCGAAACGGGCGAGGGCGATGCATCCAGCGGTGCGTCCAGTAGAACCAGGTGTCGTGAAGTGCGAGATAGGCCAGAGGTGCGATGGGCAGGTACCACAGAGGCATCGCATCCCACTGCGTATAAATCTGCGTCCACCCGCGCTCCTGCCAGCCCCAGGCAACTATTCCCGCCGGGATGCCATAGATTGCCGCCGAAACCAGCGACCAGGAAATTTCGCGCCTGATCTGGGGGCCGAGACGATCGTGGTAGCCCGGCCGCCTGAATCGCGTGGCGAGCGCGAAGGCTCCGCTCGACGCGAAGTACCGCAGGGCAATAATGGCCGTCATGGCCAATGCCGAAAAGAGAATGGCGTCCAACATGATCCCGCGCGCATTATGCCCCAGGATAGGTTAAAAAGAAGCCGCGAACTTACTCTGCGTTGCCCCAGGGCGCGCAGTGTGGATCGCCGGCAACGGTCATGCGCCGCATTGCGGCCCGGGCCAGGCGCTCGACTTCCACTTTGCGACGAGCGGCTGCGAGCGGATGGAGCGGGGCCGGCCGAACAATTTCACCGTCATAACCGTCGGCCACGATGATGCCGCAGCAATCCGGGCGATAGTCTTCGCCTTCCAGCACGGACCGGTCGAGGGCGGGCGGCAGGCCCCAATAAAACCGGTCGCAATAATCGAGGTAATCGGGCCACTTGCCATCGCCGAGCAAGTCGCCGCGTTGCACCTTAATCTCAACGATGACGATGCGGCCCTTGTTGTCGAGTCCCATGAGATCGGCCCTGCGCCCGTTGCGCAGCGGCACTTCGGGGATCAGCCAGACATCGTTTCGCGCAAACAGGCGGGCAATGCCGCGCGCCACGTCGACTGCGGTTTCTACGTCGGTTACTCGTCCGGCAGGTTCGATGACGGGGGAATCACTCATGCCCACGAAATGGAACAGAATGGGAACGCGGTCAAGCGCTGGTAGGGGTCAGTTTTCAGGTGCCAGCGCTATGATCGCATCGCGCGAGGCATGGAATTCCCGCCACAGGGTGAGCGCCGCGCTGGTCGTGTCCTGACCAGAGGCGCTCAGCGACAGAAGTGCCCTCAGGCCCGGTTGCATGACGGCAGCAAGATCGTCGACGCCGCGCAGCACCATCTCGTACTCATAGCCGCCATTCGCGGCAGCGCGTGCAGGCAGCCCGGTGACGGATTCGCTTTCTTCGGGGCGTCCCAGCTGGGCCAGCACGCCAATGGCGGCGGCAGCTTCGTGAACCGCATCCCATTGAGCCGCGAGATTGGCCTGGTCGCGCGCATTGGGCGCACGCCGATCCAGCGGCGGAAGGATGGTCGCGTTCGACAGGTCGAATTCGTGGCGTAGCGCGTTCATGGAGGGGATGTGTAAGGCGCGGGCAATTGCCAAATCGCTAACGCGCCGCGACTCGCTCGCCGAAATTTCTCTGGCAGGGCGCCAGCGGCCTTGCTAAGCGCCCGCTTCGCCCAGGCGGCAAGGCCAGGCACCCGTAGCTCAGCTGGATAGAGCGCTGCCCTCCGAAGGCAGAGGCCACAGGTTCGAATCCTGTCGGGTGCGCCACTTGCCATGGGCGTTTCTCCCACCCTCGGATTGCAGGCTGGACGGCGCTGCACTATCGAGGGCACTCCTATTTCACGGCGAACCGCGATGGAGCGCACCATTCACAACCAACGGACAGCGCGCGAGGCAGGGACGCAGTTGCCCGGCAGCGAGCCGCCGTTCGTGGCCGCGAGCCCGCGCATCGCGATGATCCACAACCCCCGTTCGCACCGCAACAAAGGCAGGCAAGCGGAACGGGTGGACGGCGTCGATATTACCGTCGTCCAGCCGCGCACCCAGGGCGAGTTGTCCGACGCTCTGACTCAGCTTCGCGACGAGGGTGTCGAGTTCCTCATCATCAACGGCGGCGACGGCACCATTCGAGATGTCCTCACCATGGGGCAGGCCGTTTTCGGGGAGGACTGGCCGGCCCTGGCCGTTCTGCCGCGCGGCAAGACGAATGCGCTCAATGTCGACCTTGGCGCCCCCTCGGACTGGAGCCTGGCGGCGGCAGTCGAAGCGTTCCGTTCGGGAAGGCGATTGCAACGACGCGCGCTGACTATTGCAGACGAGGGCGCTGCCGAGCTTCCGATGCTCGGCTTCATCTTCGGCGCGGGCGCATTCACGCTCGGCATCGAGGCGGGGCAGGATGCCCATAAGATCGGCTTCTTCGATTCGCTCGCAGTGGGGGCAACCACTGCCTGGGGCGTGCTGCAGGTCCTTTTCGGCAGCAATGCCAATCGCTGGCGGCGGGGCACTGCCATGCAGCTTGCCTACCAGCCGTCGGGAGAAGGAATGCCGCATTCGCGACACGGCGAGCCCGGCCGCAGGCATATCGTTCTCGCCTCCACGCTCGAGCGCATGCCGATGGGTATCCAATTGTTCGGCAAGGGACAGGCGCCGATTCGCCTCGCAGTGCTCGATCGGCCCAGGAGGCGGATTTTCCTTTCGCTTCCAGCAATCCTTTCGGGCTGGCACCCTGACTGGCTGGCGTCGGCTGGTTTGCACCAGATCAGCGCAGAAGCATTTTCCATCGAACTGGATGCTCCGTTCATTCTCGATGGCGAACATTTTCCTGCAGGCCGATACCATATCGGCCAGGGCCCAGAACTGACCTTCGTGACGGCGTGAGCGAAACGCTGAAACAGCGCATCAAATCCTCGCTTGAAGCCGAGGTGCGCGCTGAAGTGTCGGCATTCGCCGCCATGCTTGCCGAAGAGGCGGGTGCGCGCGCGGTGCTCTTCTACGGGTCGAACCTGCGCACGGGATCGCTTGAGGGAGTGCTGGATTTTTACGTCCTGCTCCCCGGCCCGCAAGCTGAGCGCATATGGCCGCGCGTAAGCTACCGTGAATGGCAGCACGGAGGCGAAACGTTGCGTGCCAAGATCGCGACCATGTCGCTTCGGCAGTTCGCTTCAGCCGCGACGGGCGAGAGCCGCGACACCACTATCTGGACGCGGTTCGTCCAGCCGAGTGCGCTGGTCTTCGCGCAGGATAACGATGCGCGCGGCAAGGTGCTGGAGGCGACCGGGGCTGCGGCAGAAACCGCTGCACGCTTTGCGGCGGCGCTGGGGCCTAAAGAAGGAAAGGCTGAAGACTTCTGGCGAGCGCTGTTCCAGGCGACCTATCGGGCGGAGTTCCGCGTCGAAAAGCCGGGCCGCGAGGATTCGATCCTGTCGGTGAACGCGGCACATTTCGACGGCTTGCTGCCCTTGGCTTGGTCCGCCCAAGGAATTGGGTTCGAGCGAAGGGGTGAGACGCTTGCGCCGGAGTTGAAGGATCAATTGCGTCGAGAGATCCTGCGAATGTGGCGATCACGCGAGCGGATCGGAAAAGCGCTCAACATCCTCCGCCTCGCCAAGGCAACAACCACCTTCGATGGCGCTGCTCGCTATGGTGCCTGGAAGCTCGAACGCCACACCGGCATCGCGCTTGAAGTCACGCCATTCCGCGAAAAACACCCTCTGTTGGCCATGCCCGGCGCAGCTTGGGAGCTGTGGCGGGCACGACGCGATCAACGATAGCGCATCCTGATCGCAATCGATTCAACGCCCTGGCCGACGGTAAAGCCGACTTTCTTGTAGCTCGGCTTGCCGAGGTTGAAGATATTGAGGCTGGGATTGTTCGACATCGCACCGCCGTCGGCGAAAATGTCCGTCTTGCCATTACCGTTGATGTCGTGGCGAACGGCAATTCCATAGGTCCCGGGCACCGCGATGGGGATGCAGAACCGCATCGTACCGGCCTTTGCCGGGACTTCCATGCGGGTCAGCCAGCGACCCTTTTCGAGCCAATCGGCCTCGGTGGCGCGATATGACTGGATGCGCAGTGTTCCCTTGCTTTCCTTGATGCCGGTGACGCTTACCCAAACGCCCGGCTTGCCGCTCTGGCAGCGGGCCGGATCGTGCGGGATTTCCTGCCCATAGCCACCTTGGGCCACTGCAGCAGGAGCAATCGCAGCCAATGCGATCGCGGCTGAGCCTGCGAGGGCAAATGGTTTGAAGGTCATGAAGGAGCCCCAGTCGTTGCGAATTTGAGTCGAGGATGCTGCGCTTATGCAGCAACCGAAAGTATGGCGCTTGTTTACCATCTGGCTCTGAATTGCGCCTGAATTGCTGCAGGTGACGCCGTTAAGGCACGGCAATACGGCCGCGATCCAGCCAGACCACCTTATCGGCCAGGTCGGGCAAGATGCCGCGATGGGCGATGGCCAGAACCGTCCTGTCGGCAGTCATCCCACGCAGTGCCTCGGCAATAGCGTTCTCGCTCTCCGGGTCGAGCGCACTGGTCGCTTCATCGAGTATGATGAGATCGGGCGATCTAAGGAGGGCACGCGCCAGCGCAATCCTTTGCCTTTCACCGCCCGAAAGCTCTCTTCCCAGTGCGCCGACCGGGCAGTCGAGCCCGCCCGGAAGCCGTGCGACGAAGTTTGCATTGGTCCTTTCCAGCGCGCTCCACAACCGATCGTCTTCGGCTTCGGGTGCGGCGAACAGGAGGTTTTCCCTGACTGTCCGGCCCAAAAGGACGGTTTCTTGCTGGACGTAGGCCGTGCGACTGCGCCAGCTGCGACGGGCGGGCTCGTCAAGTGGCTGCCCGTCCACCGCGATCGTCCCCGTGTCCGGTCCCGTCAGGCCCGAACAGAGATCGGCAAGGGTACTCTTGCCGGATCCCGAAGGCCCGCAAACGGCAGTGAGGGAGTAGGCCGGTATCTCCACATCGATTCCGGTCAGCGCCCCCTCTCTCCCAGCGAAACTGACGCCCACATTGCGCAAAGTCAGCGACGTTCTGAGCTGCGGGGCGGTCGTCTCAGCGGCCGGTTCTGCATGGGCATCGGCCACCTCGATCAATCGTCTCGCATTCTCGAACGCGGGCGCAGCGTGTGCCCAGCCTTGCGCGCTGGCCTGCAATTGTCCGACGAGGGGCAGGGCGCGCACGAAAATCGCTGCCAGGGCAAGTACGGTCGGTAGCGGCATGGAAAGTCGGCTGACCGCTGCCCAGATTGCGATCGCAGCAAGAACTGCACCGGCAATTAGCAGGACCGCCTGCGCCTGCGCGCTCGAGCGGACGTAGGCGCGCTCGGTCGTGCGCAGCGAACTGAAACCCTCTTCGAGCAGCGCGGCCTCTTGAGCCTCCTTTTCGAAACTCTTGATGACGCGAAATCCGCGTGTCGTTCTCGAAAGGCGCGCATGGATAGCGTCGTGACGGATCGAAAGGTCCTCGCCGAGCAAGCGCGCCTTGCGGCGGACGGGGGCGAACAGGAGATAGGCCAGCAGGCCCCCTGCGATTGCAACGAGCGCGGCCGGCAGCGACACCACCAGCGCGGCTGCCATCAAGGCGATCAGCGCCAGCGCCAGCCTGGTCAGACGGGCGAGCATTTCGACGGCATAGGCGCAGCGATCGATATCGGTGGCCAGCAGAGCCTCGGCCTGTCCTTCGCGCATGCCCGAGAGCCACTGCCAGCGGGCGCCTAGGAGACTGCGGACCGCCTTCATGCGCAAACCGTCCACCAGCGCGCGGGCAAGGTCCTGCACACTGATCGCGCGCCAGACTTCCGCTGCGGCGCGTACTGCGATCAGCACAACGAAAAACGCCAGCAGGACCGGAAGCTCGAGGCCAGCTGCGAAAGGCGGCATCGCACCCTGCATAGCTTCCGGCTCGAGCGAAGAAAGGAGCGGGACGAGCAAGACGAAACCGACACCTTCCGATGCGGCGGCGACCAGCGATGCGAGCAGCAGCCTGACGGTGCCCCCGTGCATCTCGGGTTGCGCTAATTCGCCCAGGGCCTGACGCAATGTCATCCTGGAAGCTCTATCCGCCTGCAGGAGCGAAGGTCAAAACCTTCGTTCACAGGTCGTTGCGATTCTCGACATGCCCCACAAAACGCGCCAGCAACATCGCGCGCGGCAAGGCGAGCATTCGGGGCCAATCTTCGTCGACATCATGGCCGGGGCGGTCCGGCCAATCGTCGATGAGGCCCAGCAGCCTGTCGATGTCCAGCATTTCACCGAGTACCGGGTGCCCGCGCGCTGTATCGAGGACGCGGCGCATCTCCTCCCGCTCGCCGGTCATGCGCGCATGCCAGTCGACATTGTGCAGCCCGTGTTTTCGATTGGTGCGGATTGCTTCGGTCAGCCTGCCGATGCCCATGAGGCGCGCCAGTCTGCGTTCCTCGCCGTCCCATGCGAAAGCTTCAGCCGGGAGAGAGAGGCAGAACTCGATCAGCGGGCGATAGGCTGTAACGTCGCGTTTGCGCACGCCGTACAATTGCTCGAAAGCCAGGTCGACATCGAAGCCAAGGCCGTCGGCATCGCGGAATTCACGCTGCACCGCGTCCTTGCGGCTGCGGTCGAAGGTGAGGTCGCTCCATGCCGAGCCTGTGCCGCGCCCTCCGGCCCTGGCCGCTTGCTGCTCGCGCGCGGCCTTCGACAGCGGTGTGAGCAGGGCGACCATGTCCGCGCGGCGCGGATGGACCAAGGATCGAAGCGCGCGCCGAACAGATCGGGGGAGGCGCGGCAAGATGGTGAGCGCGATGAACTTGCGCCACAGGCTACGGCTGTCGCCGGGGCGGTTTTTCAGCAAGCGCATCAGCTGCTTCCATTTTCCGGGCGATGCATATTCGCAATAGGCATAGCGGCCATCGTCGCTGATTGTCGGATTGCCCATGTCTGACGTCAGGAGGCTGTCACATCCCAGCTCGCGCGCCTTGCGGTAAACCCCGTGGTACATCCCGACATTCGCCAATCCAGGAGCAAAAACTTCGGATGCGGCGAACACTTCCCGGGCATGGCGATCGGGCGGGCCGATGTCGTTGTCGGCAAGGTGCCAATCGATTTGCGGGTTTGTCTCGACCAATTCGCGGACCAGCGCGCTTTCGTCGCCCATCGTCCCTTCGGGGGCGTGTCCATTCCAGCGTGCATCCGGCACGAATGTAATGGCTGGCAGGCTTTTGTCGTGCGGTATTTCTGCCAAAAGCGATGTGGCGACGAGGGGCGAATCCAGGCCTCCGGAAAGCGTGATTGCGGGCCTTTCTGCCCACTCGAGCGCCTTTCTCGCTGCTTCGTCGAGCAGTTCCCGCGCTCGCTCGACAGACGCATCTTCGTCGTAGGGCATGTCGAGTGCGGGCGTTGGTGGCGAATACCAGCGGCGGGTGCGATGCTCACTTCCCTCGACACGCACGGCGGCGCCCAGCGGCACCATCCGGATGCCCCGGTACCAAGCATCTTCCTCCCCCGAGCGCCAATCATAGGCGAGCTCGTCGACAATCCTTTCGTAGTCGGGTTCTCGCGGAGCGTCTGCGGCGAACACCGCGCGCAGCAAGGGCGATGCCACGCAACGTTCCGATGTGGCGTGATAATAAAGCGGCGGCGCGCTCCAAGGCGAGCGTCCCAAGTACACAGTGCCATCGGGCAGGCGTGAAATTGCCGCGTAGCACCCGATTATTGCCTCATCGGCCCCTTCGCCCAATTCGGCCAGTGCAGCAGAATATAGCGCGGCGGGATTGGCAGCATTAGCTGCGAACCGAAGCGCCAATTCTGCCGCATTGTCGATCCATCCGGTAAACGCGGTGTCGATGTCATGCGCGCCGCCGATCGAGTCCCGGCTGGACGACGCGAAAAGCAGGCCTTCTGCGCGAAGGGAATTTGTCCTGCCGCTCTCGTAGAGGGAAACCGCATCCAATACGGGACGGGCGTGACGCGGTTGCGCCCCGGACCAATCAACGATTCCCGCGATCATCTCGATCGTCCGGCGTAGCCTTCAGGAACGCTTGTTTCCGGCAGCCTGGGCAATGGGAACGGGAGGACCGGCGATATCGCGGATCGTGCCAAGGCGAATCAATTCAGGTCGGCGCCACTGGGCCTTGCCGGTCTTGTCGTCATTCTTCTGAGTCATGCTGGTAGGCCTTTCGAGATCGAACATACCATCCCATCGCCAAGCGTCAAAAGCCCGTTTTCAATTGAGTTCTTCCACAAACCCTGCCTTGGCCAGGGCCGCTACCAATGCGATCGCATCGCGTTCGATCACCTCTACCGTTTCATCGAATAAGGGCGCGAGGGCCGCTGCAATTGCTGGCACGCCGCGTTTTCCGTCGATCGCGTCCCAGATTGCGCGGGCAGTGCCGCTCAGTGAAAACATTTCGCCGCCGTCGAGATCGATGAGTAGGGTCTCGTCCCCGACTTCTGTAGCGATGAAATTCTCGGTGAGCTTGCGGATCGCTGCCATGCCCTGGACCTAATCGGGAAAGTGCGCCCGTTCCACCCCGCACCGTGGAAAAGCGTCTGGCTGCGGCTTGTGAGAAGGTGGCTCGCGCGCGTAGGCGAGAGGCAGGCTCATCGCGAACCGCCGGAAAGCGCCCATGACTGCCCCGTTGATTTCCCCATCTATCCTGTCCGCCGATTTTGCCCGGCTGGGCGAGGAAGTCCGTGCGGTCGACGAAGCCGGTGCCGACTGGATCCATATCGACGTGATGGACGGACATTATGTCCCGAATATCACTATCGGTCCGGCCGTCGTGAAGGCATTGCGCCCTCATTCCGACAAGCCCTTCGACGTCCATCTGATGATCGCACCGATCGATCCGTACTTGGAGGCATTTGCCGAAGCAGGCGCGGACATCATCACGGTCCATCCCGAAGCGGGTCCGCATATCCACCGCACGCTGCAAGCCATCAAGGGTCTGGGCAAGAAGGCCGGCGTGGTGCTCAACCCGGGCACGAGCGTCGAAGCGCTCGACTACCTGCTCGAAGATGTGGACCTCGTCCTGGTGATGAGCGTCAATCCCGGTTTCGGCGGGCAGAGCTTCATCCATTCCCAGCTGCGCAAGATCGAAGCCATCCGCAAGCGGATCGACGCCTTGGGCAAAGACATCAGACTCGAAGTCGATGGCGGCGTCGATCCCAACACCGCACCGCTCTGCGTCGATGCAGGTGCTGACGTGCTTGTCGCAGGCTCTGCCACCTTCAGGGGCGGTCCGGACAAATACGCATCGAATATCGCGGCCCTGAAAGGGCTTGGATGATGGAAGGGCATGCCGACCTGCTGACCGTCGCGCGCGAGGATGCTTCGGACGAAGAGCAGGTGGCACTGCCTCTGGGCGATACGCCCGAGCCGTTCGTCACTGCAGCTCCTGCCCACGAGCCGGAAACGGAAATCGAACCTTCGCGGGCCCTGGTGCTCGCGGATTTCCAGCCGCCTCGAAGCGGGCCGCTCCATTCCGCGCTTCGACTGGCTTTCAAGCTTGGGGTCCCCGGGCAGATCCTGTCCTCTCCCCTGCGCAAGCCTGCAAAGCCCCGACTTCTCGGGACCGTCGATAGCCCGCTCGCAGGAAACCGGACTGCCGGCGTCGCCCTGCGCGCCGGTCAGTTTTTTGCCGGCGGCCTGAAGCATCCGCTCGCGAAGGTTGATTATCGCTCGCCTTCGAAGATGACGCCGCCATTCGTCCGCGCAGTTCACGGCTTCACTTGGATGCGCGATCTCGCTTCCAGCGCGCCGCGTGCGCAATGTGCTGGCACGGCGGGCGACATGTTTGCTGCTTGGCTCAAGGCGAACCCGCAGCCGGGAAAGGGCCCTGCCTGGACTGTCGAGCTTGCCGGCATGCGACTGCTCAACTGGCTGGTCCATGCGCCCATCGTGCTGACCGGCGAGGGTGAGAAGCTCAAACCCAGGTTCCTCGAAGCGATTGAGGCAACGGCTCGCTGGCTAGATCGCAATGTGACACGCGAAGACGACCGCCTGGCGCAGGCGTCCGGGTGGTCGGGAATGCTCGCTGCAGGCCTGCTCCTGCCCGATGGCAAGGCGCGGAAACTCTACGCGGAAGCGGGCCTCTTGCGCACCCTGGGTGAGATGGTCAGCGACGATGGTGGTGTCTTGTCGCGCTGTCCTTCGGCTCAGGCCGATGCAATCGCCCTGCTTGTCGAAGTCCGCGCCTGCTATGCTGCCGTCGGCGAAGAAGCGCCGGCAGCCCTCGACACGATGCTTGCGCTGCTCGTTCCCGCCTTGCTCGGCGTCCGCATGGGCGATCGCGGCCTCGGCAGTTGGCAGGGCGGGGCGGCCTTGAGCGAGAGTGATCTGGAAGCCCTTGTTGCGGCGAGCGGGGTTCGGACCCGCCCTCTGGCAGAAGCCGGTCAGTGGGGCTTCCAAAGGGTGAAGGCCAAGGAGGCGGTGCTTGTATTGGACGCCGCCCCGCCGCCAAAGCCTCGCCATGCGCGCCATGCCTGCGCGTCGACGCTGGCGTTCGAATTTTCGCACGGGCCGCAGCGGATCATCGTCAATTGCGGCGGGGCGGCGCTTGCGGGCGCCTTGGTCCCGGCGCGGATAGAACAGGGATTGCGCGGCACCTCGGCGCATTCGACCATGGTTCTGGACGATGCGAATTCGACTGCCATTCTATTGCATGGCCAGATCGGCAAAGGAGTCGAAGAGGTCGACTTCACCCGTGAAACCCTTTCGCAGGGGAAGAAGTCTGGCACCAAGCTGGAGGCTGCACACAATGGCTACGCAGCGCGCTTCGGGCTAGTTCATCGCCGCATCCTGATCCTGTCGGACGGAGGCGAGGAGTTGCGCGGCGAAGATGTTCTCGAACCGTCGGGACGCAAGGGCAAGCGCGGCAAGATCGGCTATGCCATGCGCTTCCATCTCGGGCGCGGAATAGAGGCCAAGCCGACAGAGGACGGGCGCGGCGTGCACCTCGTCATGCCCGATGCAAGCTACTGGCAATTCCGCCTCGGTGGCGATAGCGGCGAGGCCGGTTGCAGCGTCGAGGATTCGCTCTGGGTCGATGGCCACGGACGTCCGCATGCAACGAAGCAGATCGTAGTCGAAGGGCTGACCGCCCGCAGCGGGGGACGCTTCCCTTGGCTGCTCAAACGAATGGGGTAATTTACTTGGCTGACGTGGCAATCAAGCGGGCACTGCTGTCGGTGTCCGACAAGAGCGGATTGGTGGAACTGGGCACTGCGCTGGCTGGCAAGGGCGTGGAACTGGTTTCGACCGGCGGCACGGCGCGCGCTCTGCGCGAAGCGGGCCTCGACGTGAGGGACGTCTCCGACCTTACCGGCTTTCCGGAAATGATGGATGGCCGGGTCAAGACTCTGCATCCCATGGTCCATGGCGGCCTGCTCGCCGTGCGGGACAACCCAGAACACGCCGCTGCTATGGAAGAGCACGCTTTCGGCGCGATCGATCTTGTCGTGGTCAATCTCTATCCCTTCGAAGCCACCGTGGCCAAAGGAGCGGAGCGTGACGAGATCATCGAGAACATCGATATCGGTGGTCCGTCGATGGTGCGCAGCGCCGCCAAGAACCACCAGTATGTGACGATCGTCACCGATCCCGCCGACTACGCAACGCTGATCGGCGAGCTTGAACAAGGTGGCAGTACCTCGCTCGAATTCCGCCGGAAATGCGCCGCCAAGGCCTTCGCCGCGACTGCAGCTTACGACAGCATGATCAGCCAGTGGTTCGCCTTCGCCGACCAGGGAGAAACCTTCCCCGGCATGCTGGCCGTCAACGGCAAGGCCCCGGTCGAATTGCGATATGGCGAAAATCCGCACCAGAAGGCGGCGCTGTACACCCCCGTCGGACCGCATGCGAAAGGCATCGCCCAGGCCGAGCAGCTGCAGGGCAAGGAACTCAGCTACAACAACTATAACGACGCCGACGCCGCGCTCGAACTTTGCGCGGAATTCGCTGGCGGCGACCCGGCGGTCGTCATCGTCAAGCACGCCAACCCTTGCGGAGTAGCGCAGGCATCGACCCTGATCGAGGCGTGGCAAGATGCGCTTGCCTGCGACAGTGTGTCGGCCTTCGGCGGCATCGTTGCGGTCAATACCGAGCTCGACGGAGAAACGGCTACGGCAATTTGCGAGATATTCACCGAGGTCGTCATTGCGCCTTCCGTCAGCGACGAGGCGCGCGAGGCTTTTTCGAAGAAGAAGAACCTTCGCCTGCTCGTAACCGGCGATTTGCCCGATCCGCGGCGCGGCGGACTGATGGTCAAGCCGATCACCGGCGGCCTCCTGGTCCAGACCCGCGACAACGGTGCGATCAGCGAAGCCGATCTGAAAGTCGTGACCCAGCGCGCGCCTACGGAGCAGGAATTGAAGGACTGTTTCTTCGCCTGGACCGTCGCGCGGCACGTCAAATCCAATGCCATCGTCTATGCCAAGGACGGCGCCACGGCCGGTATCGGTGCGGGTCAGATGAACCGTCGGGATTCCTCGCGCATTGCCGCGATGAAAGCTGCGGAGGCCGCAGAAAAATACGAATGGGCCCAGCCGCGCACGGTCGGAAGCGCTGTTGCATCGGACGCCTTCTTCCCCTTCGCTGACGGACTGCTGGCCGCGGCGGAAGCGGGCGCCACGGCGATCATCCAGCCCGGTGGGTCGATCCGCGACGACGAGGTCATCGCAGCCGCCGACGAAAAGGGACTTGCAATGGTCTTCACCGGGATGCGCCACTTCCGACACTGAGCCTGGCGCCTGATCGCCTGAACGAATTACAACCATCGCATTAACTGTGTTGAAATCGGTGTGCCTGTAACCAGATGGCCTGGCACACCGAAAGACATCGCATGAACCTGTTTTCTTCAGACCTCTATCGCAATTTCGGCATCGGCTTTATTGCCGGTGCGCTTGTCATCGCCGCTTCGAATGGAGAAGCGCTGCTCGCCGCTATTCCGGCGCTGTTCTGATGCGCAAATTCGGCGCCCTCTTTGCTGCAGCCGCCCTCTTCGGGGCGAGCGCGTGCCAGCAACCGGCCTTCGCTGCCGAACGCGTGGTCGAAGCTCCCGCTGCCTCCCGTGTCGCGAAAGAGGGTGCGGGTTTGAAAACCGCGATCTTCGCAGGCGGATGTTTCTGGGGCGTGGAAGCGGTCTTCAGCCACACCAAGGGCGTGACAAGCGCGGTGTCGGGCTATCACGGCGGCACCAGGCGCCAGGCGGATTACAAGCTGGTATCGTCCGGCGTCACCGATCATGTCGAAGCGGTCAAGGTCACCTACGACCCGCGTGTGGTGCGCTACGACGAGCTGCTGCGGATCTTCTTCTCGGTCATCGCCGACCCGACGCTCAAGGACGGCCAAGGTCCGGATCGCGGCGCGCATTACAATGCGGAACTCGTCCCCCTTTCGGCAGAGCAACGCGCAGTTGCCTCGGCCTATCTCGCCAAGCTGAAGAAAAGCGGTCTCTGGTCGCGGCCGATCGTCACCACGATCGAGCCTGCCAAGACCTTCTATGCCGCAGAAACATATCATCAGGATTTCGCGGCCAAGAACCCGCGCCACCCTTATATCATGCGGTGGGATGCGCCCAAGGTATCCGCGCTGAAGAGGCTCTACCCCTCGCTTTACCGCGCAGAGTTCAGGCGCAACTAGCTTGCACCTTGGCGGGTGGGAGCTTACCTCTTGCCCATGGCCCAGCACGCACATTCTCACAAAGAACATTCCGGCGAAGCCTTGATCGACGCCGCCCGCCACACGCTCACCGATGCGGGCGAGCAGTGGACGGGTATGCGGCAGTCGGTGTTCGAGGAACTCAGCCGCCACGAAAAACCGGCGAGTGCCTATGACATCGCCGATAACCTCTCGGCCGCGCGGGGCAAGCGGGTAGCACCCAACAGCGTGTATCGCATCCTCGACCTGTTCGTGCGTAACAACCTCGCCAACCGGATCGAGAGCGCCAACGCTTACCTCGTGAACACCCATCCGGGTTGCCGGCACGACTGCATTTTCCTGATCTGCGACGATTGCGGCAAGGCCCTCCACATCGACGATGACCGGGTGACCGGGGCGCTTCGCGACGCAGGCAAGGATGCAGGTTTCATCGACGTGCGACCGGTCGTCGAGCTGCGCGGCCTCTGCGACGAGTGCGGGGCCTGAGCGCTACCGCCGCCCAGCCGTGCATGGCTTGCGACAAGCCGTTCATCGACAGTTGTGAAAACGCGGTGTAAGGCACTCGCTATGACGACGCGCCCCGATACGCCGCTGCTGGATATGGTCGATACTCCGGCCGATCTCCGCAAACTTGAAAAGTCCCAGCTTCGCCAGCTTTCAGACGAGCTGCGCGCAGAAATGATCGATGCCGTGGGCACGACAGGGGGACATCTCGGCTCCGGCCTCGGCGTGGTCGAACTCACGGCTGCGATCCATTACGTTTTCGATACCCCGACCGACAAGCTAGTCTGGGACGTGGGTCATCAGTGTTACCCGCACAAGATCCTGACCGGTCGGCGCGACAGGATTCGCACCCTGCGTCAGGGCGGCGGCCTTTCGGGCTTCACCAAGCGCGCGGAAAGCGAATACGACCCGTTCGGCGCGGCGCACTCCTCGACCTCGATCAGTGCGGCACTTGGCTTCGCCATGGCCAACAAGATGCAGGGCCGTGACGGTCGCGGCATCGCGGTAATCGGTGACGGCGCGATGAGCGCCGGCATGGCCTATGAAGCGATGAACAACGCCGAGCAGGCAGGCAACCGCCTGGTGGTTATCCTCAACGACAACGACATGTCGATCGCACCGCCGGTGGGTGGCCTGTCCGCCTATCTCGCACGCATGGTGTCGAGCAGCGAATATCTCGGCCTCCGCTCGATGGCTTCCAAGATCGCCCGCAAGATGGGCCGCCGTGTGTGGGGTGGGCTCGAAAAGGCGGAAGAATATGCTCGCGGCATGGTGACCGGCGGGACGATGTTCGAAGAACTCGGCTTCTATTACGTAGGACCGATCGACGGTCACAATCTCGACCACTTGATCCCGGTGCTCGAGAATGTGCGCGATAGTGAGCAGGGCCCTGTCCTGATCCATGTCGTAACCCAAAAGGGCAAGGGCTACGCGCCTGCCGAGAACAGCGCCGACAAATACCACGGCGTCGCCAAGTTCGATGTCGTGACCGGCGAGCAGAAGAAGTCTTCCGGCGGTCCGCCCGCATACCAGAACGTCTTCGGGGAAACGCTGGCCAAGCTGGCCGATAGCGATCCGCGCATTTGCGCGATCACCGCTGCCATGCCCAGCGGCACGGGTGTCGACAAATTCGCCAAGGCGCATCCCGACAAGGCTTTCGATGTCGGCATTGCTGAACAGCACGGTGTCACTTTTGCGGCAGGTCTCGCGGCGGAAGGCATGCGTCCTTTCGCGGCGATCTACTCTACCTTCCTCCAGCGTGCGTATGACCAGGTCGTGCATGACGTGGCGATCCAGAACCTTCCTGTGCGCTTCGCTATCGACCGCGCCGGACTGGTGGGCGCAGATGGTTGTACCCACGCCGGCTCCTTCGACATTACCTATCTCGCCACGCTGCCCAACATGGTCGTCATGGCCGCCGCCGATGAGGCGGAGCTGGCGCATATGACATACACGGCCGCAGAGTATGACGAGGGCCCGATAGCTTTCCGCTATCCGCGTGGTAGCGGCACCGGCGTCGAAATTCCCGAACAGCTGCAGAAGCTGGAAATCGGCAAGGGGCGCATCGTGCGTGAAGGCACGAAGGTCGCAATCCTTTCGCTCGGCGCGCGTCTTGAAGAGGCCAAGAAGGCTGCCGACCAGCTGGAGGCCAAGGGCCTTTCGACCACGGTTGCCGACATGCGTTTCGCCAAGCCGCTCGACACCGAGCTGATCGAAAAACTGATGCGCAGCCACGAAGTCGTAATAACGGTCGAAGAAGGCGCAATAGGCGGCCTCGGCGCGCATGTGCTGACCTTCGCTTCGGACGAAGGGCTGACGGACACCGGCCTTAAGGTTCGCACAATGCGTCTGCCTGATATTTTCCAGGACCATGACGATCCGGCCAAGCAGTATGACGAGGCTGGCCTCAACGCTCCACAGATTGTCGATACCGTGCTCAGTGCGCTCCGGCACAACTCTGCGGGCGTTGAAGAGGCACGGGCTTAGGTCGTTTCTTTCGATGTCACGATGCCGGTAGGTACGACAGTGGCCTGAGCGATTGCTACCAACACCGGGTCGGCATCGTCGCTTTCCGACCAGACATCGGCGCGAACGACGACTTGGCGTCTTCCGGCCTTGACCACGCTTCCCTTGGAGCGCAGGCGCTGCCCTGTTGCGGCTGCGAGAAAATTGATCGTGTAGTTGCCGGTAACAACGTCGCCAATCGCGGAGCTTGCCGCCCACGCACAGGCGTTGTCGGCCATAAGCCCGACGATAGCACCATGCGCATAACCATGATGCTGGGTCATCTCGGGCCGGATATCCATGAGAATCTCTGCCTCGCCGTCCCAGCAGCGGACCGGTTGGAGCTGGAGGAAATTGGAGAAACCGGACCGGCCGACCGCGATCCGCCTCATGTATTCGAGCACCTGCTCCTCGTTTTCAAATCCCGGACGCGCCATGCAATCCTCCTATAGTCTGATTTCCAGACTTACCGATCAACCTTGCTTCCGGTGAGGTCAAGTCTAAAAAGCAGACTGTGAATGAATTGCATAACCGCTTTCGTCCTTCCCGCTCGCCCTGTCCGATCGGGCGTGCCTCTCGCCTCCTTGGTGATCGTTGGGTCCTGCTAATTCTGCGCGAGTCGTTTCTCGGTGCAACGCGATTCGAAGAGTTCTTGCCGAATACGGGCATCAATCGAGCCGCGCTCACTTCGCGGCTGTCGGCCATGATCGAACACGGTGTCCTCGAGCGAGACCCGCCGACCGGACGCCGGGCCGAATATCGTTTGACCGAGGCAGGTCGGGCTCTCGCGCCTGTGATGGCAGCGATGCGCAATTGGGGAGATGAATGGCTAGTCGACCGCGACGCCCAGTCGTTCTAGCATGCCACTATGACCCTGCTCACCATCGATACCGCCGATCACGTCACCACGCTCACGCTCAACCGGCCGGACAGCATGAACCCGCTTGGGGCTGCTGGTGACGGCGATGCTTTCGCCGCCGCTTGCGAAGCGATCAACTCCGACATGGATGTGCGGTGCGTGATCCTGACCGGAGCGGGGCGGGCGTCCAGCGCGGGCGGCGACATCAAAGCAATGAAGGAGAAGACCGGCAATTTCGGCGGCACCGCTCCCGAGATTGCCGATGGCTATCGCAACAACATCCACAAGATCCTGCGCGCGCTGTACTCCCTACGCCTACCGTTGATAGCAGCCGTCAATGGGCCCGCCATCGGTCTCGGCTGCGATCTCGCCTGCCTCGCCGACATGCGGATCGCGAGCGAGAAGGCGAAGTTCGGCGTGACCTTCCTCAAGCTCGGCATCATTCCCGGAGATGGCGGCACGTGGATCCTGCCGCGTATCATCGGCGAGGCGCGCGCGGCGGAGCTGTTCTACACGGGCGACGTGATCGACGCCGCCACCGCGCAGGACTGGGGGCTGGTCAGCCGAGTGGTCGACCACGACGCGTTCCTGGATGAGACACACGCGCTTGCCGCCAAGGTCGCAGCCATGCCGCCGCATGCACTTCGCCAGGCAAAGAACCTGATGCGGCAGGGGCGATCAACGACGTACGACGCGGCGCTCGAGATGGCGGCGAATGCGCAGGCGCTCATGCATTCGACGCGCGATCACATGGAGGGGGTCGAAGCATTAATCGAAAAGCGTGCGCCGAAGTTCACCGGAGACTAGGTCAACCGGTCCAGCGCCATACCCCGGCTGGAATACCGCCAGCGTGAATGTGGCTCCAGCTGATGAGCAGCCATGCGGCGATCCCTGCAAGCCACAGACCCCCGCCAGCCTTCGACAGTTTGGTCCAGCGCGGCCAGTAGCTCGTTCCTGCTTCCCAGTGCTGCCAGGCCTCGCCCATCAGCATTTCCTTCTTGCGGTCCTGCATCCTCGCGCCGACGAGGGCCAGGACGAAGATGGACAAGGCGACGATATTGGTGCGCCAGCTCCACCACAGGACGATGTGGCTGAGAGCCCAGAGCGCAAACCCCCACATCATCGGATGACGGGTAACGAGATAGACCCCGTTCGGGTCTTTTTCGGCGAGCTTTTCCGCCCCCGGGGCCGGAGCGGCCGGATTGCCTCTGAGGGAACCGAGAAACAAGACCAACGCGGGTAGGGTTAGTGCCGTCGCGATCACCCAGCCGATCTCGCCGCTACCGCCCAAGCCACCGGAAGTAACGCTGGTGAAGGCGAAATACATCCAGGCCATGCACGCCGCAGCGACCAGGCTGTAGAGCGCCATGAAGCCGCCCACACCAAGCAAGCGCACGAGCGTGCCACGCAACGGGTGTGACAATGCGAAATGCGTGCCGACGAAAGCGGTCGATGCGGCGATAAGCGAAACGAGAGCGGTATCCATGGCTATCTCCCCAGCCGGAGCCAGGTAGGTAGCAAATAAAAACCTATGTGACAATCATTGGCTTTCGATGCCTAGCAACTCGACCTTGAAGACGAGTGTCGCGCCGCCGGGGATCGGGCCCTTGCCCTTGGCTCCATAGGCCAGGTCGGCGGGGGCCGCGATCTCGATCGCATCGCCTACGCGCATCTCGGGGATGGCCATTTGCCATGCCTTGATAAGGCGCCCGAGGGGGAAGGTGACAGGCTCTCCCCGGTCATAGCTGGAATCGAAGGTTTCCCCGTCGATGAACATCCCCGCATAGTGGACGGTGACCCGGTCGGCGACGGTCGGCTTGGCGCCGCTGCCCGCAAATTCGAGATAGCGCCAGTAGAGACCACCATCCATGTATCGCCAGCCATCTTCCGGTGCGAGCTTGGCAAGATAGGCCTGCTGCGCATTCATCCAGGCGATGTCCTGCGAACGGTCGGGCGGGCTGTCCTGCGCGACCGCCGTGTATGTTCCGACTGCGGCGAAGGCGGCAGCCACGGCAAAGACCATGCCGCGCATTTCCTTGGGGATGCTCACCAGTCGTAGGCCTCCGGCAGGGTGCTTTCATCGAGTTCGCGATATCGATCGCGCAGGCGGCTCTGATGATTTTCGAGCGGCTGTTCGATCCCGTCGATATAGACCCGCACAGGTGTAGAACCGACCTCCAGCGGGTCGCCGTCCCAGACGACCAGATCGCCGTTGGCACCCGGTGCAAGAACGCCGGCCTTGCCGCCCATTCCGCTGATTTCGGCAGGGACGGAGCTTATGGCGGCAAAAGCCTGGCCCCAGCTAAGTCCATCGGCACCCGGGATACGGGTCAGGGCGACGAGATTGCCCGCGTATTGGTTGAGATTGCGCGGGTTCTCCATCGCGGAAGCGTTTATCGCGACCTTCACGCCCGCCTTCACCATGCGGCCGATATTGGACTGGGTGCTGGCGAGTTGATCGAAGCCTTGCGGCAGATCGTCGAGCCCGTCGGCGATCACCGGAACGCCGGATGCCGCGATCTCAGCCGAGACGAGCCACCCCTCGCTTGCGCCGACCAGCACCATGTCGAGGCGCGGAAATTCCTTCTTCAGGGCCAATGCGCTGCGGATATCGGCGGCGCGTTCGACCATGACGTAAAGCGGTTGTTCGCCGCGCGCGACGGGCACCAGTGCTGCTGCATCGAAACGCGTGAGGAGAACGTCCGAGGCGCGGTCACGCGAGGTGCGCGCCAATCGGCTATCGATCCCGATGTCGTCACCTTGTTGCGACGAACCTCCACCTCCTGTGCTGCGGATCGTGCCGCCGCGTTCGAACTCGTCCGCTTCGAGCAAGGCATTGCGGAACAGGGCTTGTGCCGAGGTCCGGCTTCCCCCCGAGAGGCGTGCGCCTCCTTCTCCGAGCTCGACCACTTGGAATGCGCGCGGCTTTGTAACCGCATTCGCGTCCGAGCCCAGATCGATGATGGCGCCCTGGCCTGCGAAGATCGACCCGCTGGCCGACCCGACGACGGCGGCGCGGGTGATGCCGGCCGCGCGATGGATAAGGATGTGCTGGGACGCAGGGTTGATCACCGGTGCCACGTCGAGTGCGGCGCTGAAGGGCGAGCTGCCAGCGCGAATATCGTTGGATTCGCTAACCGCCCCAACGTCCCACAACCCGAGGTTGGTGACTGTCGCGAAGAGACCCGGTGTAACCCAGCGACCTTCCCCGTCGATAGTCGTCGACTGCGGCGCGGCAGGCATATTCTCGGCGCTCCCAGCGTAAACGACCTTCCCGCCTTGCAGGATCACAGCGCCATTCTCGACCGGCTCGGAGCCGTCACCGGTCGCAACTGTCACGCCGGTGATGGTAAGGTCCTGTGCTCCCACCGGAAGAGCGAAAGCGAGCGTTGCGAAGCTCGCTGCGAATGTCAGCGCGCGCTTCATTTCACGTCTCCTTCACCGGGCTGGCCAAGCTCGAAATCACTCACCGGCCGGCGCTTGCGGTCCATTGCATCGAACAGGAGAGCGCCGTCCACCCAGACCTTTTCCGGCCGCGAATAGACGCTGAGGGGATCCCCGTTCCACAGGACAACATCGGCCATTTTGCCCGGCTCGAGGCTGCCGGTCATTGCGTCGATGCCCATGGCCTTGGCCGGGTTGAGGGTGATCCAGCGGATTACCTGCGCATCGGAGATATCGATGCCCACCCGGGCGCCTGCCGCCTGGGCTTTCGCCGCTTCCTGGTTCAAGCGCTGGATGCCGTTCGCATCATCGGAGTGGATCACAACGCAGGCATCTTCGCGCTGGAGGTAGGCCGCGTTCTCGAGAATGCCGTCATAGGCTTCCATCTTGAAGCCGTACCAGTCGGCCCAAATCGCGCTGCACACGTCGTTTTCGCGAAGGAGATCGCCGATCTTGTACGCTTCGACCGCGTGGTGGAAGGCGCTCACCTTGTAGCCCATCTCCTTGGCCATATCCATGACGAGTGCCATTTCGTCGGCACGATAGCAGTGGTTGTGGACGAGGATTTCACCGTCGAGAACGCCTTTGAGCGTTTCCTTCGCAAGATCGCGTTTCTTGCCGTCATATGCTTTCGCATCGAGCCATGTCTGGCGATTGACCGCGAAATTGCCCATGCGGGTCGAGGGCATCCGGCCACGATTGCCATAGACCCGCTTCGGGTTCTCGCCGCAGGCCATCTTGAAGCCGTAGGGCGCGCCGGGGAACTTCATGCCCTGCACGGTGCGCGATGGCACATTCTTCAGCGTTGCGCTGCGTCCGCCCATGAGATTGGCCGAGCCGGGCAGGACCTGGAGACTGGTGACGCCGCCGTTCGCCAGGGCGCGGGCAAAGCCCGGATCCTGCGGCCATACGGAATGCTCTGCCCAGACTTCGGGGGTGGTCGGGCTGGTCGCTTCGTTCCCGTCGGAATGCGCATCGACGCTGGGCGTCGGATAGTCGCCGAGGTGGGAGTGAATGTCGATAATCCCGGGCGTCACGAACTTGCCCGTTCCGTCGAACACCGCGATGTCGGCCGGGACCGGCGTATCCGGCCCGCCGATCGAGACGACCTTGCCGCCGCTGAAGAACACCGTGCCGTTGTCGATCCGGCCACCCTTGCCGTCGTAGATCGTCGCACCGACCAGCGCCGTCGGTGCGCCAGGGTAGGGGGCGTACGTCGACGGAAATGGTGTGTCGGTGGTGGCCTGCGACGCGCTGGCGCTTTCGGCTTCTGCTGTTCCGGTGGTCGAACAGGCGGCGAGCGCAATGCCAAGCGCGCCTGCGGCGATGGTCTGGAGCTTTGTTTTCATGGGTGCCTTCATGCCGTGAGACTTCGGATTTGCAAATATGGCGCGCAAAGAAAAAGGGCGCGGATTGCGCCGCGCCCTTTTCGTTAGTGTTGCAAGTGGACGATCAAGCGTCGTTGCGGGTCGTCGGGTGGACGCCAGCAGCTTGCGGCTCGGCCGGGAATTCCGACTGGCCTTCCAGATCGTCGCCGATGGCATCGTCCTTGATCGAATCGAGGTGCATCAGCTTCTTGATGAGCGGGCTGACGACCATGACACCGACACCGATCGCGACAGCAACCCAGCCGACGGTCGAGTAGACGTCGAGGACGACCTGCTTGCCGGCTTCTTCGCCCACGCCTTCGCCGCCGGTAGCAGCGGCGATAAGGCCGGCTGCAAAGTTGCCGGTGGCGGAAGCGAAGAACCAGGTGCCCATGATGAGCGAAGCCATATGGGCAGGGCTCAGGCGGTTCATTGCCGAAAGGCCAACCGGCGACAGGCAGAGCTCGCCCGTGGTGTGCAGCAGGTAGATGAGGAAGATGAAGATGACCGGCGTCGGGACATTGATCCCGGCGCTTTCCGCGCCCCAGACGAGGACGAGGAAGCCAAGGCCGACCTGGATCACGGCGAGGCCGAACTTCATCGGTGTGCTGGGTTCCGCGCCCTTGCGAGCGAGACCTTGCCACAACATCGCGAAGAACGGTGCGAGCAGCACGATGTAGATTGCATTGATCGACTGGAACATCGACGCGTTGACGCCCTGCGTATCGACATGGCGATCGGTGAACACGTTGAGCGAGGAACCTGCCTGCTCGAACAGCGCCCAGAATACGATCGAGGTCAGGATGAGGAACATTGCCGCGAAGATGCGATCACGTTCCTCGGGTGCCAGCTTGGTCACTGCGGTAAACAGGACGTAGGCCACCAAGCCGCCGCCGAACACACCGAGCACGGTGCCGACGAGTTCCTGGTACTGGATGGCAGCCCAGCACAGCGCGACCATGGCAAGGCCTGCGCCATAGATGGCGAATTCCTTGCCGCCCTTGATCTTGGCCGGATCCTTGGGTTCGCCTTGGCCAAGCAGGAGCGGCTTGCCGAGCACGAAGAAAACGAGGCCGATAAGCATGCCGATGCCGGCGAGACCGAAGCCATACTGCCAGCCATAGGTCTGGCCGAGATAGCCGCAGATGATCGATGCGGTCGCCGCACCGACGTTAATGCCCATGTAGAAGATGGTGTATGCCGGATCGCGGCGCACGTCGGTGCGCGGATAGAGCTGACCGACAATGACCGAGATGTTTGCCTTGAGGAAGCCCGAGCCAACGATGATGAGGGCCAGAGCCAGCCAGAAGACGTTGATCATCGGATCGGCCTGTCCGCCCGAACCTTCGAAGGCCATGAAGAAGTGGCCGAAGGTGAGCAGGACTGCGCCGAAAAGCACGGCCTTGCGCTGGCCGATATACTGGTCGGCAAGATAGCCGCCGACAACCGGGGCGATGTAGACCAGCGCGGTATAGGCACCGTAAATGACGTAGGCCTTTTCTTCCGCGAACATCCAGTGCTGGATGAGGTAGAAGATCAGCAGGGCGCGCATGCCGTAGTAGGAAAAGCGTTCCCACATCTCGGCCATGAACAGCAGGAACAGACCCTTGGGGTGTCCCAGAACTTCTGCCTGAGGGCGCGTAATCAGCACGCTGCCCCCGATGAGGAACGCGGCCAATGCGATGACGGCGATCCAGAAAGCCCACATTTCGAACATGGAGTCGAAAGTGAAGAAGAGACCTTCGATCATTAGTGTGAAATCCTTATTGTCCCTGAGGGACGCGCAGTTGCGCCGGCCCCTCCCCGAAGAAGCGCGCACACTAGCGCCATCTGCGCTCATGTGAAGCCTTAGTTACAAACGCTACCAGCTTGCCGCGGCATGAACGCGCGAAACCCGGGAACCTTGCGCGCCGCGCTGTATTATGGCACTGAAGCACTATTCGCGAACCGGGGACCGGCCATGAGCAACCAGAGCAAGCCCGTATATCTCAAGCTGCGTGACCAGATCGCGGCTGCCATCATCGATGGGCGTTACCAGGAAGAGCAAATGCTGCCTTCCGTCCGCGCTCTCGCTGCCGAACAGGGCGCGAATCCACTTACGGTCGCAAAGGCGTATCAGCAGTTCCAGGCAGACGGGCTGGTCGAGGTGCAGCGCGGTGTGGGTATGTATGTCGCACGCGGTGCCGCCGAAACGCTGCGCAAGCGCGAGAAAGAGGCCTTCCTTTCGGAAGAGTGGCCCGAAATCACTGCGCGCATCAAACGCCTCGGCCTGAAACCGGACGAGTTATTGGCTGCCGTCTGACGGCCGGATGTCCCGCTAAGCCACGGGCGGGTATTAACAATTGCTATCTTATCAGGGTTCTGGCAGGGTTTCCCGTGTTGTGCAGGGGTCAGGCATGACGCGAGGGCGCACATGACAAATTACATCGCGCGGGGACGCGATTGAGGGAGCCTGAGACATGATTCGATCCGAACTGCTTGCCGCGCTGGCAGACGACAATCCGGACCTGCGCCCAGAAGAGGTCGAACAGGTGGTAGATATCTTCTTCGAAGAGCTGGCGCAGCGCCTTTCCGAAGGCGGGCGTGTCGAGTTGCGGGGCTTCGGTGCTTTTTCGACGCGTGAACGCCAAGCGCGGCAGGGACGCAATCCTCGAACCGGCGAAATGGTCGATGTTCCCGCCAAGCGGGTGCCCTATTTCAAGCCGGGCAAGGACATCCGCGAAAAGCTCAACAAGAACTAACCGGGGCTCGCTGCGCCTTCGCGATTGCGAGGGCCCACGCTTCGTTCTAGGCACCCACGCCAGACGTGCGGGTGTGGCGGAATGGTAGACGCCGGGGACTTAAAATCCCCTGTCCTTTGGACGTGTGGGTTCGAGTCCCACCACCCGCACCAAGCTTTTCCGCCATTTTTGGCGTATCAATAGGTGTGTTCGGTTCCGTCGATAGGGGCAGCGGTGTAATTTCGGGGTAATCCACGTTAGCCCGCCTTTCTCGATCTAAGCGAGCGATCGAGAGCGGAGACTGTCTCATCGACAGTGCGGTCTGCGATATGAGTGTAGCGCATCAGCATGGTTAGGGTCTTGTGCCCCGTCACTCTCTGGACAGCAGGAAGCGACATTCCCGCAGCCACCATCATTGTTGCTGCGGTGTGCCGCATGACATGAGGGGTGATCAAATCCGCGCGCAACCCTGCCGCCTTTACTGCGCGCTTGAAGGGACCGTTGAACTCATTCACGTGTCCTGTTGCCGTTAAAGAGGACGGAAATATCCACCCGTCTGGGTCGGGTCGGCTTTCCCTCTCGGCGCGTAGCATCTCGACAAGCGAGTTTGTAAGCGGCTGGGTCCGGTCCCCGGCCTTCGCTCTCGGAAGGTAAAGGCGACGATTGTCCCAGTCGATATGGTCGAAGCGCGCCGAGACTATCTCTGCTGACCGCATAGCGGTGTTTAATCCGAACTCGACAAAGAGCCAAAGATAGGGGTGACTGTCGCGCTTTGCGGCTTCGATCAGCGCGTCACATTGTTCGTCAGAGAGTACAACGGTTCGACCTTCCGGCTCCACGAGTTTGGGTATGGCACAAGGCGCTCGTCTGAGCTTACGCCTGCGGACCGCTGTACTCCAAACGTGCCGCAAGGTAGCAAGGTCGCGGTTCACGGTTGCGGGAGCTAAGCCGCTTTCAATCAGATCCTGCTTGTACCGTCCGATATGCTCTTCTGTGATCCCGTCCACGATGAGGTCACCGAGATGGGGTACGAGGCGGCGCTCGATCTGCAACTTCTTGCGTCGAAGATTTTTGCCGCCCGATGCTTCCATCTCGGCCAAATACCATGAGGCCAGTTCAGAAAGCTGCATCGGCACTCTGCGGCCCTTCGGCTGGGTGTCTAGTCCCTCCCGGATGTCGGACCTAGCCTGATCTCGCGCCTCGACGGCTTTCGTGCCGTTCCAACCCTCGCTTTTTCGACCGAGCAAAGTCTTTTTGCGCTTGCCCAGGTACATGAACTCTAGCGACCAACGCTCGTCACCGTTTTCGAGCTTGGTAACGATGATGCCGCCCTCTCTAATGCACTCTCCGGGTTTGAGTTCTCTGCGTCGCGACGGGGTGATCTTCTGCAATTTCATTCAGAAGGCCTCACACTTCCAAGCTGCGCTTGTAGGTGCGTCGCTTCGCAGGCTTCTTCGTATCCGGTTTTTCGCCAGTAGCTTGGACCTCGGCGGTCGGCGACATGCCCTCGATGTAAGCGCCGAAATCGTGGATGGCCTGATCAAGGTCGTTCGCCATCCCCTTGAGCAAGGTGCTCGCAGTTCGCGTCCACAACGCAACATCGGCAGTACCGTCATGTGGAGGCATCAGGGGGAGCATCGCGTCCTCGAAGGCGCGCAACTTCGGCGCGAAGTACCGACGAAAATCGTCTTCCAAGTCCAAGCCTCGAATAAGAGCGGCCTCACCCTTCTGGCTGATCGACATCTCCGACGCTTTGGCAGAAGCGGTAAGGCGCTCCAGCGTGCTGTCAGTGATCTTCGTTGTGAAGGTCGTTTTGCTCCCCGAGAAAGGCCCACGCCGCGCCCCTCCCCTCTTTGGTATCGTGCTCTTAGCCATAACAAGCTCCTATGTTTACTTGAATTGCAGTAAAGGTATTGACGGCTCCGTCAACCCCCGTTAGAGGCCCGCCGCCACCCACAGGAGAAGGAGCCAAAACCATGATGCAGCGGCGCGTCAGAGAGCGACAAATGATCATCACCCCAGATGGGCGGCTGACACGTTCCCATGCCGCGCGGTATCTGGGGGTTGCACCACAAACACTTGCGAATTGGCACACGCAGGGGCGTGGTCCGAAGTCATTCAAGATCGGAGGGAGAGCCTTCTATCGGCGCGATGACATCGACGCTTACATTGCCGAGACGATCAGCGGTCAATGATGCAACCCGTTGCAACTCGCGGATCATCTCGCGCTCGCATAATTCAACCGGCTTGCCCGCATTGCTCTGCAAGAGCGCGAGATGGGGAGGAACTCACATTCCACGCCCTTCTCCAAGTGATCGTCAGCAACCCGAACGCGGCAGCGCGCCTATGCAGGGCGTCTGAAAGGGGCCTCCGGCGGTGGTGCCGCTTGCGCACCAGAGCTTCATCTACCGCAATCCAGAAGCTGCACGACGCCAAGCATTACAAGAACGCGCGAAGGGCGCGGGCAGAACACCTCGCCAGACTTGAGGTTCAGGTTGATGCGCTCTTCATGGCAGCGCGGAAGCGATGGCGCACGCGCCAAAGCCAGTCAGAAGTTGAGCGCGAAGTTATACGCCAGAAGCGGCTAAGGGCGGTCTTTGACAAACTGCCAGAGGTAGGCCGATTGACCCGGCCCGCGCGAGCGCGCCAGTTCCTGATCAAGAAGGATAACAACAGAGGCACGCGCCTCATCACCTCGTTTTATTGGGTGGATCGAGCACGCCAAATCATGCTCCGATCCGCTCTCTCACCCTTTGCGGACCTCCATGACGCACAGTACATGCTCGCGCGTGATGCTAACCGTCGTGGACCAGCGGCGGTCCGCGAAGCTCTCCTAACGGCCCTCGAACGTTGCGATGCGAACTGGGAGTTCATCCATCTTGATGTGGTAGACTTCTATGGCTCCATCTCGCAGGGCTGGCTGGAGAGGCACTTGGGCCTGGACCCGGCAATCATACAGCATCAGGTTCATTTGGGCCGAATGATGTTGGATGCTCCAAGGGAAATGGCCACCGTTCTTGCCACGCAAGAAGCAATCAGAGAGGGGGGCCAGCGGGGCATCCCGCAAGGCTCGGCACTATCTAGCCTCATCGCAGAGCAGGTGATGGCGGCAGTGATCCGAAGCGCCGTTGTCTTCGAGGAACTGCCGACATTCATATGGTCTGACAATGTCGGGGTGCTTGCTCCGCGACATAGAGTGAGGGAAGTCGTCGAGCTTGCCCGTACCGCATTCGCGGACCACGGCGCTGGCCCCTTCAAACTGACCGTGACGACCTGGCCTGTCAGCAAGCCATTCAAGTTCCTCGGCGTCTGGTACATTCGACGTGAGGACAAACCGGACGCCCTAGTGCCTTGGGAGGTCTTGAACGCATGGCAGGCATCAATCGCATCGCGCCTCCAGCTTTGCTGGGGCCACGAGATCGACGCCATCGAACATGCAGTGGACAAGAAGTTGGCTCGTTGGCGTTGGTGTCCCGATGCTCGCAGAACAGTTCGGGCCGTTCGTCGCCTAATCGCTTCTCGGCGTTCGCAATTCAGTGAGCGAGAACCGACCTGCATGGCACGGGCGGAGGATGGCGGGATGCCGTTGCTGGCATAACGCCTTTTACCGACCTGCCGAGGTGGCGCAGTACCGATCCACTGTTGCCTTCGATATGGAAAATTGGGCCATCGTTTCGCGGATCGTCGCGCCATTTTCTGCGCGCCAGCGCCGAACCTCAATAGGGTCGGCGGCCAAAGGTCTGCCAAGGCTTGCTTTGCCTCTATGGGTCTTGCCCGTCTCGCGGATCGACTTTCGCGCAGCGGCGCGGCCTGCTTCACACCGTTCCCGGATGCGATCCCGCTCCATGTCTGCGATCTGGGCGAGTACTGCGACAATAAGTTCACCTACGCCTTTGCCGATAGGCCCCAGCCCACGCACGTCGAGCGTGATGCCTTCTTCAAGCAGGCGACGCACAGTTGACTGCACGTCCAGAGCGTCGCGGCCAAGGCGATCAAGGGCGTAAACACACAGCGTATCGCCCTCGCGGATGTACGACAGAAGCTTGGAAAATGCGGGGCGCGATGCTGCCAAGCTGGCACCGCTTACCCCCTCGTCGGCGAACTCGCGATCAAACGGCCCCGCCAACGCTTCGCGCTGGGCTTCGATGCTCTGCCCCCCAGTGGAAACCCGGTAATATGCGATACGGCTCATAGTGTCTCCGATGCCTCAAAAGGTACCATAACATTATGAAATTGCATCAGAATTAGCAATCCGTATCTTTCGACGCAGGCGGGCGTGCCCGATCGCGCTGCATCAAAACCTACAATTTTTGATGCAACGGTCATCACCAACTACCTTGGTCGAATGCTTTCAACATCCGTACGATTAGTCTAGGCTTTCTTGCGCAGATAGCGCACGGGGGAGGCGCATGGAAAAATTCGATGACTTGCCGCTCACGTTCGCAGATGGGAGTGGGATCGAAGATCAGAACGAGGACATGGCTCGTAGCCGAAAGAAAGTAGTGAGTGATCGCAAGGCCAAATACTTTGTTAAAGCCGCCTCGGCCCCTACCGCTGGAAGTGGCTCGATGCTGGCCGGTGCTGAGGAAGATTTGAAGGCCGGCTCAACGCCCAAACCGCGGTCGCGGCGACTTTCTCAGACTTTGGCGTCGCGCGAGGGATTTGGTGACCTAGTTGAAGTAACTCACCCGTCGCGACCCGCGAGCGATATCATCCTTAGTCGTGACAGCGCCTATACACTTCTAGGTGTAGCTAATGAGTTTCGTCGGGGCGATGAGATCAGGCGCCATGGCTTAAACGTGCGATCCAAGATGCTGTTTTGTGGGCCTCCAGGATGTGGAAAGTCGATGTGTGCCGAGGTCGTGGCATCGGAACTGCACATGCCATTGGTCGTCGCACGCCTTGATGCCATCATCGCTTCGCATCTGGGGCAAACTGCCAGCAATCTCCGCAAACTCTTTGAGGCGGCAAAAAGCAGGTCCATGGTCCTGTTTTTGGATGAGTTCGACGCGATCGCACGAGCCAGGAGTGATGCAACTGAGCACAGCGAGATCAGGCGAGTTGTAAATAGTTTGCTTATGATGATTGATCGCTTCGAGGGTCGAAGTCTTCTCATCGCAGCAACGAACTTGGAAGAGCATGTGGACAGAGCGATCTGGCGTCGCTTTGATGAGGTAGTTGTGTTTGAGAAGCCAAGCAAAGCTCAAATACGCAGGCTGCTCAAGATCAAGACGAGAAATTTCCGTGCTGATTTTGATATCTCAAGATTTGCCGAACGGTTTGAAGGAATGTCGTACGCGCAAGTGGAACGCACTTGCTTGAGTGCCATTCGAACCTCTATTCTTGCTCGTGAATCGTCTATTTCAGAACAGGCATTCGTGGCCGCTCTCGAGCACGAGTCCCGACGCTCTAGAATAGAGAATACGATTTTAGATTGATTGAGGGCTTCGGGGGTCGTCGAAAATGGCAGAGCATGCGCATCTCGCGCTTAAACGTCTCGAAGGCGAGATGGAACGGCGCAAGCCCCAAGGGTTCGGCGGCAACCCGCAGCGTGATCGCGGCACGCATGGACCGCGAATAGAAGGGCAAATCGAGCAAGTCCTTGAGGATCACAAGAGCGCGCCGAGCACGGAGGGCGTTGATCCTTCTCTGATCCTGAGAATTGAGCTTGCTGGCTACGTGGACGAAGGCGAGTGGGAGCGCTTGGGCCTCATTGTCCTCTCCGAGGATGCCGATAAGACGCTTTTGCTGTTCGCAACAGATCAGGAGTTGAACGAGTTCCGTAGGCGAGTTGAGGCGTATCAAGGAGATTTACCCCCTGGTCAAAAGAACCCGAGCTATGCTGGCCTTATTGAGGCAATTGAAGCGATCGGCACGGCGAAGGCGGATGACCGTATTGGGAATAGCCTTAAGGCGATGGGCTTACTTCAAGCCGCTGATTTCGCTGATGATCAAACCTACCTAGTTGATGTTGAACTGTTTCATCCAGCGGACGACATGCAGGCCGAAATTTTTGTCATGCGTCTTGAAAAGAGTTTAGGTGCTCATGGAGGAGTAATTCTCAATACATACATGGGGGATCACCTGCTTCTATGCAGGGTGGAAGCGAATGGTGCTGCCATCAAATCCGCCCTCGAAATGCCTGAGGTAGCATCTGTAGAACTTCCGCCACGTCCCGATCTTCAAGTTGGTGATATTGGCGATGTAACCGCCGATGATATTGATGCGGGAGAACCTCCACCCGATAACGCGCTTGCAATCGGCGTGATTGATAGCGGCGTAAACTTCGGCCATCCACTTCTAGCTTATGCCATGAAGGGTACATTCTCCTCCCACGATCAATGGTCGGACGCCGACGAGGCTGGGCATGGGACATCGGTCGCGTCAATGGCCGCATATGGCGATGTTTCTGCACGACAAGAGGCGGGAGATTTTAGCGCGCCTTTTTGGCTAGCGAGTGCGCGAGTAGTGGACGCGAGAGGGGAGTTCCCGAAAGAGATCACTGTTCCAGAAATTATGGAGAAATCCATAAGGCGACTGCATGACGAGCACGGCTGCCGGATTTTTAACGTTTCGCTTGGTGATCCAAAGCTTGAATACGACGGTGGTAAGGCTGGAATATGGGCCGAAACCCTTGATCTTCTTGCGCGAGAGCTGGACATTCTCTTCGTCATTTCTACGGGCAATCGCACCGACCTGACGGTGTCGTTCGGTGAAAAAATAATCGACGAGTATCCGAACTACTTGCTTGAACCCGGCTCTCGCCTCCTTGATCCTGCCACAGCCGCTCTGGCATTAACTGTTGGCTCTGTTGCCCACTGCAATGCGCTCGAAGAGGAGGATGCCGACTTTGTCGGTGTTCTGCCAGTGTGCGGTCTAGATCAACCGAGCCCTTTCACGAGGTCAGGTCCGGGCATAAGGGGCATGGTGAAACCCGATCTAGTGGATTACGGTGGTAGTGCGGTTTGGGACGGCCCTACCAAGTCGTTAGTTAATGGTGGCTCGAAGTCAGCGGCTGGGGTTTGGACGTTTCACCATGAGCCGGTCACGCAGCTTTTTCGCGCTCGATCGGGCACTTCATTCTCAACCCCTGTTGTCGCGCACAAAGCGGCTCTGGTCCTCAGTCAATTCCCTGGCGCATCCGCGAACTTCCTTCGGGCAATGCTCGCGTTAACTGGCGAAATGCCGCCCGCAACTGTCGATCTACTAAGCCCGGCAAGTAAGTCTGCGCCGTTGATGGTCTGCGGTCACGGCATTGCCAATGTCGATCACGCACTGGCATCCGATGACAGCCGTGTAATCTTTCATACGGACGACGAATTGCCGCTTGATCGGTTTGCGGTTTATGAGCTGCCCATTCCGCCAGTCTTCCAGACGACGAAGGGAATGAGAGAGATTAGAGTTTCCTTGGCATTCGATCCGCCTGTGCGTCGAACGAGAGCAGATTACCTCGGGGTAACCATGGGCTGGCGACTATTGCGTGGGACGAATGAGCAGGAAGTTTTCGATAAATTTCGCAGGTGGGAAAAGGCAGAGGGCGATCCACCCGAACTTCCCAAACGCTATGTTTGTGACACGTTCCCAGGCCCGCAACTTCGCGAGAAAGGCGCGCTGCAATGTGCATCCTTTATCGCTCAAAGGGATATGTCGTCGTATGGCAGCAAGTACTACGTGGCTGTTTGGTGTCGTCGTCGTTGGGCACCGAAGGATATAGAAAAGCAGCGGTTCTCGCTCGCTGTCCAGCTGCGTCACAGTGCGGAAATCGAGCTTTATCAAAGCCTCACTTTGCCGCTGGAAATTCAGGTTTAAGGGAGTTCGCCTACAAAAGCGATGTGCTCCATCCGGACATCGTTAAGCTGGACAGTGGGATCGGCCAGTAGTCTGTTTGCTCGACCGACACGCAACGGTATCGTGGATCGTCAATCCGCGCCGAGTGGAGATGTCCATGAACATTTATCGTAGCTCCACGAAGCTGGCTGGCATGCACGGGTATGTGCGTGAGCAATGCACCGGGTAACCACTTGGCGACCGTTACGCTTCGGAACAGGTGAGAAGCGATAAGACCGGCGAGACGGTCACAGTTCCCCGCCACGAGGTGCTTTTCGCCCGAAAGCTCCCGCAGGATCGCGAGGCTGCCAAGATGGCCGACATCGCCTAGCACATAGATTACGTCTTTCGGCTGCACGACAGCATTCCAGCGGTAGGCGATCACCTCTTCCATCTCTCGCAGGGTAGCGAACTGCGTGCGCGCCCTAGCGCAGAGGCGATCATCTCCCAGATGGAGGTCAGCGACGACGAAAACGGTCACTGCGCGCTCGTTGCAACTGGTTGCAATTTGTGGCGAAACGCACCCCCCATTGGCAGGGTAGGCTCGGGGTAATTTTGGGGTAACGAGATGTGGGAATGAGCGAGAAGTGTAGGTAGCAGCCGGTAATAATCCGTCCCTAACTTACCCCATTTCTGCCGCGTTTTCAGGGGCTTTTTCACGCGTTGAGGATTACCCGGTAAAAGCCGGTAATCAGACGCGGAGCGACTTAAAATCCCCTGTCCTCTGGGCGTGTGGGTTCGAGTCCCACCACCCGCACCACCACCAGGCCATCGCGCCGTCCTGCTTACAACTGCTCTCCGGGCAACCGCCCTTATCCAGGTGTTAATACCTAGCTGCTTACTAGAGTGCCTCAAAGGGGCGCTATGCCAAGACTCGTTCCGGCTAACAGGGGACTGCCGGATTCTTGGGAGAATTTGTGAGCATGGATTATTCATCGGGCCTCGGGGCGGAACCCGGAAGCGGCTATGTCGATAGCGAACAGCGTGGTGCGCCGCGTTATACTTCGCTGATCCGATCGGCAAAACTCGTCTGCGGACAGGGGGAGTTCCTGTGTGTGGTCCGGGACGTTTCTTCGACCGGCATATCTATCCGTGCTTTTCACAATCTACCGACAGATCCTACGCTCGCTCTCGAACTTCAGAACGGCGAATCCTTCGAGATCAAGCAGGTGCGTTCAAACGGTCTGGAGGGAAGTTATCGCTTCGACAGGCCAGTTGTCGTGGAGCGCCTGGTTCACGAGACATGGAATTATCCCAAGCGCCAATTGCGTTTGAATATCATGATCCCCCTGACGATCTCCACCCTCACGCAGAAAGCGAACGCGGTTACCCTGAACATCTCGCAGCAGGGCGCCCGCATCGAATGCGACAGCGTCTTCGCACTCGACCAGACCGTCAGGGTAGAGGGACCGGGTTTTCCGGAAACGCAGGCAAAAGTGCGCTGGCGCAGGGATTCGAACTATGGCCTCGTGTTCGAGAACACCTTCTCCCTACGGGAATTCGCTCTGATGGCGGCAGCGGTCCAATGCCCGTCGATGCTGGAGCCACAATAGCCAGCCTCGATCGCGCACTACACCTGCGATCCAGAACGATTTTAACGAATAGCTAACCATTTTCCTTCACTTCCGGCTATAGAGATGCCGGGGGTTTCAATGGATAGTGTCAATTCGCCGCTCAAAGTCGATGTTGCGATCATCGGTGCCGGACCTGCCGGTCTGACGGCTGCCTATTTGCTGACCAAGCAGGGCAAGTCCGTCGCAATCGTCGAGAAAGACCCGACCTACGTCGGCGGCATCAGCCGGACCGTGAAGCATGATGGGTACCGCTTCGACATCGGCGGACACCGGTTCTTCTCGAAGAGTTCGCAAGTCGTCGACATGTGGAACGAGATTCTCGGAGAGGACGATTTCATCCAGCGCCCCCGCATGAGCCGGATCTATTACGAGGGCAAGTTCTACAGCTATCCGCTGCGGGCCTTCGAGGCTCTTTCGAACCTGGGCATCCTGCGATCGACAGCCTGCATGGTCTCTTACCTTCGCTACAAGCTCTTCCCTATCAAGCGGGTTAAAAGCTTCGAGGACTGGACAACCAATCAGTTCGGCAAGCGCCTCTATTCGATCTTTTTCAAAACCTACACCGAGAAGGTCTGGGGGATGCCCTGCGACGAAATGAGCGCGGACTGGGCTGCGCAGCGCATCAAGGGCCTATCGCTATGGAGCGCAGTGATCGATGGCCTCAAACGCAGTCTGGGCCTCAACAAGAGGCCCAATGACGGTATGGCGACCAAGACGCTGCTGGAAACGTTCCGGTACCCGCGCCTCGGTCCCGGGATGATGTGGGAAGCTGCACGCGACAAGGTTCTGGCGAGCGGCCACGGCCACCTTTTCATGGGGCATGAGTTGTCTCAGCTTGCCGCCGACGGCAATGGAGGTTGGCGCATGAGTGCGCGCGGCGAGGGAGGCGATGTCGTCATCGAAGCCGACCATGCAATCAGTTCCGCCCCGATGCGCCAGCTTGCAAAGCGTCTCCATCCCCTGCCGGAAAGCACGATCCAGGCAAACGACCTCAAATACCGCGACTTCCTTACCGTCGCTCTGATGGTGGAAGGTGAAGACCTCTTCCCTGACAACTGGATTTATATCCATGACAGCAAGGTGCAGGTCGGGCGCGTCCAGAACTTCCGCAGCTGGTCTCCGGAGATGATCCCCGATCCCGATATGGCGTGCGTTGGGCTGGAGTATTTCTGCTTCGAAGGCGATGGTCTCTGGTCGATGAATGACGCCGATCTCATTGCTCTTGCTACCGATGAAATGGAAGTTCTCGGGCTCGTCGATCGTCGCAAGGTGAAGAGCGGAGCTGTCGTGCGACAGGAGAAGGCCTATCCTGTCTATGACGAGGATTACGCGGCCAATGTCGACGCAATGCGCGCGGAACTGGAAGCCAGGCATCCGACCCTCCATCTCGTCGGGCGCAACGGGATGCACCGTTACAACAACCAGGACCACGCGATGATGACGGCCATGCTCACGGTCGAGAACATCCTGGCGGGCGAGCGGATTTACGACACCTGGTGTGTGAACGAGGATGCGGAATATCACGAGGCGGGCGACGAGGGCGCTGAAAAATCCCTGCCGAACCGCGCACTAAGCGCCGATCAGGCCGCCGCACTCTCATCGGTCCGCGATGTCCCCGAGCGCGTGAAGAAATCCGCCTGACGACCCGTTGACCGAGTTCCTAAAGCGCATTTTCCGGTGGCGGCTCGCCCGGTACATGGTGGCGAGCTTCGCCGGCACGATAATCGATCTTGGCGGCTTTCTTCTCCTATACAGGCAGGGGATTGCACCGGTGTTTGCCGCCGTATCGAGTTACATCATGGGGGTGGCCGTCCATTGGCTGGTTTCGAGCCGCTTCGTGTTTGCGGACCGTCTCGCGAGCAAGGGCCTGGCGCGGGGCACGCAGCAACTCCTGTTTCTGATGTCGGCCTTCGCCGGGCTTGCAATTACGGCAGGCATTGTCTGGTTCGCCGGCCAAGCCGATGTCGATCCGCGCATCGGCAAGCTGGTGGCAATGGGAGTAAGCTTTCTGGCCGTCTGGACCTTGAGATTGGTGTTCGTATTTCGACCCGGATGAACACGGCGAAAAGGTAAATGGCTGGCGCCCGGGCCGATTTTGCGTTTTATTTACCATGATTTGCGAAAGAGGCGTGCTGCGGACGGCGGGGTGTCGCTCGCGATGGGGGGCCAAAGCTTGATAGGAATGCTGGCAAGGCTGCGGGATGTCCGCTTGGTTCGCTATGGATTGGCGAGCATCGGCGCACTTGCAGTCGACATGGGTTCCTTCCTTGTCCTGCTAGCAATCGGCATGGCATCTCCGCTGGCGGCTGCCGCCGGCTATTCTCTCGGCATCGTCGTCCACTGGATTTTGTCGAGCAGGACCGTCTTCCACGACACCGTCGCGGGTAAAGGTAAGGGACGCGGCCGCCAGAAAGCCCTATTCGTTGGCTCGGCCCTAATCGGGCTTGCCCTGACGACCGTGATGGTCTGGGCAGGGGATCGCGGTGGGATCGATCCGCGAGTAGCCAAGGTCGCGGCGATACTCCTCAGTTTTGCGGTAACCTACCTCCTGCGCAAGACTATCGTGTTCGGGCGGACGACCATCCGATGAAAGATGACCGGCGTCTGCGTTCCGACAGGCATCCGGTAATCGGGGTGCTCATTGTATGGGTTTTCGGTATCGGATTACTCAGCGCCTTGGCATTTCCCTATATCGTCGAGCGCCGGTTCCCCGGTCCCGACGACGTGCTGCGCCTGGTCCAGGTGCGGGATCTTCTTGGGGGCCAAGGCTGGTTCGACCTCCATCAGTACCGGATAAATCCTCCTGACGGTGTCGCGATGCACTGGTCGCGGCTTGTCGACATCCCCCTCGCCTTGTCGATCCTGTTGCTGGAGCCGCTGGTCGGGACCGCAATGGCCGAATGGATCGTCGCGCTCGTGCTGCCCCCTCTGATACTCCTTGCGATCCTGATGATCGTCTCGCGCATCGCGTGGAGGTTATTCGGCCGGACGGAAGCCATCTTCGCTGCGATCATCCTTGTCCTCTGGTCGGCTTTCATGATCCAGATGCAGCCGCTGAGGATCGATCATCACTCCTGGCAAATCCTCAGTGTAGCGACAGCTCTATGGGCTATATCCTGGCGGTCCGCGGTTCGTGGCGGTGCCACTGCAGGTATCGCAATGGCTCTCGGCGTCGTCATATCGCTCGAGGTTCTCCCGATGGTGGCGGGATTCGGCGCGGTATTGGCGCTGCGGTGGGCGAGGGACTATCGCCAACGGATATGGCTGGCGGCTTATATGCAGGCTCTGGCCCTGACCATCGTCATCGCTTTCGCTGCGACGCGGGGCATTCCCGCCGCTTCTTCATTCTGCGACACTATTTCATTGCCGCACATCGGCTTCTTCGTGATCGCGGCGTTGGGGACAGGAGCCATCGCGGCGCTGCCAAAATTGCCGTTGGTCATGCTGGCAATCCTGTTTGCTTTCGTGGGGGCGCTGGGCCTTGGTTTCATCGCCCTCTCGGGACCACAGTGCTTTACTGCCCCATTCGGCGTGCTGGACCCAATGGTGCGCGACTATTGGTACGCCAATGTAATGGAGGGAATGCCGATCTGGCGACAAGCGCCGGGTGAATACCTTGTCGCAATCGCACAAATGGTCATTGCGCTGTTTGCCTGTACGTTGCTTATCCTTCGAAGGCGTGACTGGCAGCGCCGGTGGTGGCAGGAGCACATGCTCCTCTTGGTGGTGGCAGCGCTTTCGACGATTGCGACCTTCCGCTCGCTCTACTTTTTTGCCGTCATTGCTGCCGTTCCCAGCGGGTGGCTTGCCAGTCGGGCGGTGGCGCTTGTTCGTGACGGCCGATGGTTTTTCATGAGGGCAATGGCCCCCCTCTTGGCTTATCTGGTGCTTTTGCCAGGTGGGCCGATAACCTTGGGTTTGGAAGTCTTGCGAAGCCACAGCGCCGCCAACCCCCGCGAAGCGGCATGGGCCGAGATGCAACTACGCGCGTCCACATGCGATCTGGGCCGAAGCACCAGCGGGCTCGCGGCTTTGCCTCGGTCTATAATTTTTTCGCCGCTCGACGTGGGGCCATTCATCCTGCTCAACACGCCGCATGCCGTCGTGGCAACCGGACATCATCGGGCGAACTTGGCCATGCGCGATGTCATAGCGGGGCTGACCTCTTCCCCGGAGGAAGCCCGCGCGATCGTCGAGCGGCGCCAGGCAGACTACGTCGTGGTATGCACCGACATTGCCGAGCCGCACTTGCTGGCGAGCCTGGGGGGTGAAGAAAGTCTCGTTGCGGGCTTGTTGAGCGGAGCCCCGCCGGAGTGGCTGGAGCCTGTCGATCTGGACGGTCCGGAGGCGCTCAAGGTCTGGCGTGTCCGCAAGCAGCCCTGAAAGCTAAGCCGGTCGAAAATCCATCGCCACGCCATTGATGCAGTGGCGCTTGCCGGTAGGACGCGGACCGTCGCTGAAAATATGTCCAAGATGGCCCCCGCAATCGGCGCAGTGCACTTCGGTTCGCGGGTATCCGAGCTTGAAATCGCGGCTTGTGCCGACCGCACCCTTATCGACCGGCGCCCAGAAACTCGGCCAGCCCGTTCCTGAATCATATTTGGTTTTCGAACCGTAGAGCGCGTTGCCACAGCCTGCGCACACGAAGGTGCCAGCGCGCTTTTCCTCATTGAGCGGCGATGAATAGGGCCGCTCCGTACCTTGCTGCCGCAGAACGTAGAATTCGCTCTTCGTCAGCTTGCTGCGCCACTGCGCCTCGCTCAACGAGACAGGGAAGCTCTTTGCCTCGGCCCGGCCGGACCCGCAGGCCGCAAGGGTCGCAAAGCTCGCCGAGGCTCCGATCCATCCCAGAAAGCCGCGGCGCGAAGGTTGATTGTTCATGGCGTCGTTCCGTTTCATGCGCGCATGGTAGGCTTGCGCACCTGAACTTACGCTTGAAACAGCCAAAAGGTTACGCCGCGATACAGCGCCGGGTCGTCAAAACTCGGTGATCTCGACCTCGAGCTTGCGGAAACCATGAACGAAATTCGCCCGTACACGCTCGATATCGCCGGCCACGTGAACGCGCATGCGCCGCTTGTGCAATTCTTCTAGCAAAATGCGCAACTGCAGCTCGGCAAGGCGGGCGCCGACGCAGCGATGGATCCCGTATCCGAAAGCAATGTGGCGACGCGCGTTTTCGCGCTCGATATCCAGCTTATCGGGGTTCTCGAATACCTGCTCATCGCGGTTGGCGCTCAGATACCACAGCACCACCTTGTCACCCTTCTTGATCTGCTTGCCGAAGACCTCGGTGTCTTCGGTGCAGGTGCGGCGCATATGCGCGAGCGGGGTCTGCATGCGCAGGATTTCCTGCACGGCGTTGGGGATGAGGTCGGGATTCTGTTCGAACTTCTTGCGCTGGTCGGGGTTCTTGTCGAGCTGGTAGATGATCCCGCTCATCGAATTGCGGGTCGTGTCGTTACCGCCCACGATCAGCAGCACCAGATTGCCCATGAATTCCTCGGGCCGCATCTGGTTCATCGCTTCGGAGTGGATCATCATCGAGATAAGGTCGTCGCCGGGCTCCTTGTCCATCGTGCGTTCGACCCACAGCGACTGGAAGTAGGCTCCCATCTCATGGAGGAAGCTCCAGCGCATTTCGTCGAGCTCACGCACACTGGCGAGTTCGGTATCGCCCGACCAGTCCGACCAGAAGGTCAGCAGGCGCCGGTCTTCCCAGGGAAACCCGAAGAGAATGGCGAGCATGCCGGTGGTCAGTTCGATCGACACCTTGTCGACCCAATCGAAAACCTCGCCCCGCGGTAGTGAATCGAGCAGCTCGCCAGTCCGCTGGCGGATCTCGCCTTCCATCTCCGCCATGCCGCTCGGCGTGAACTTGGGGGCGACGGTGCGCCGCTGGCCCGTGTGCTGCGGCCGGTCCATGGCAATGAACATCGGCAGTTCGCGCCGGTCGACGCCGGTCTCGGCCAGCTCTTCTTCCGTCAGCCGGTTGAGGATCGTAATGCCGCCATATTCCCAGCTCGAAGAGAAGATCTCGGGCAGGGCTTCGATGTGCTGGATCGCCTTGTGCTGCACGACTGCCCAGTAGGGGCCGAAAGGGCTATCCTCGATGTAGTGTAAAGGCCCTGCTTCGCGCATCTCCTTGAAGATCGGCTGCCAGGTATTCTCGTAATAGATATCGCTCCGGCTGACGTCCCACTTGTGCGTGTGCTGGAGCCGCTGTTCGGGATGCTCCGCGAAGTGCTTGGTCAGCGCTTCGTAGGCGGTGGGGCTCGAACGGACCTCGGGTCGCTGCGGGGCGATGGTAGCCATATCTCTCTCCGTTTTGGCGGACTCTTTCGCGAGTCTCTGCCGTTATCCTCTGCGGTGCATCCTGAACTAACTGACATATGTGTCAATAGTGCGTTGCAAAACGGAACCTAAATCGCTCCCCTTCCGCAAGATTGCATCAATGCGACGCAATTACGGGCGCGCGGCCCTGCGAAGGGAAAAGCGCGACTTCGCCTTGCCGCCACCGGTGCCCGATTTCATGACCAGCTTGCGGAACAAGCCGGAACCCGTCTTCACGAAGATCGCGACCCACAGCAGCTGCCAGGCAAGCGCTGCGGCATGAGTCCAGAGAACGGGCGACTGTGCAGCGCGGGCAACCATCGCATAAGGCGACGATACCGGGAAAAGCACCGCGAATATCTCCGCCGCGGATCCCGGATCGCTGAGCGAATAGGTCGCCAAAAAGAATACGGCGAGTTGCAGGATCGTTGCCGGCATGGACAGCGTCTGCACATCGCGCACCGTCGGCGCCATCGATCCGATAGTGAGAAAAATGGATCCGATCAGCAGGTAGGCCGTGGCGAAATAGGTCACGAAAAGAAGCACGAACAGCGGCCAGCCAACGGCCGGCTCCGGTATCGGGCCGAGCGCGGCGCTGCCGAGGGTCAGGACCAGCAGCGCAATGCCGCCCCAAACCGCGATGCCGACGAAGCTGACCGCAAGCATGGCGAAAAGCTTGCCATAAAAAACCGCTTCCATCGGAATGGCAGCGGCGAGAATTTCGATGATCTTGTTGGCCTTCTCCTCGACGAGGTTGGAAAGGACCATACCGGCCAGAAGCATCGTTAGAAGGAACAGGAGCGTGATCGCGCCAGTGGCGGTCGCCGTCTGGGCGCTACGGATTGTCGCGACGCTGGTTTGCGTTGGCGAGAGGTTCACTTCCGGCAATTCCGCACCGGGACCGCCAAGCGCCTGCGCGGAAAGCAGTGCGACTTCTCCCTGCCACCTTGCAATCCGCTCTTCCGTTCCTGTCAGTTGCGGCTCTTGAAGTGATCCGGTGAGGACGGCACCGAAATTGTCCGATTTGTCGGCAAGCAACGCGGTCGCGTCCCTCTCGTCGCTGTCTCGCAGCGTGACGATCGACGGAAGACCCACGGCCTGTGCGAGATGTTCGTGCGCCCGTGCGAAAGCGGCATTTTCAGTATCGGAAAGGGCTACCGCAAGCTTTGGGGGATCGGAACTCTCCGCCGCCTTTGCACCAAGCGCGCCTGCGGTCGCGCTGATCGCTCCGAAGAAGATCGGGCCGAGGAGGAAGAAGAGAAACGCCTTGGAGAAGAGGATCGCCCTGAAATCCCGCCGCGCCACGACGAAGGCTGCGCGCCAAAGCGGCAGTCTGCTTGCATTATCCTTCATGCCAGGTCTCCTGCCGCGTCTTCATCGAGCGCTCGCGCAGCCGCCTCACCGGCGATCTCCACGAATGCATCGTGAAGTCCGGCACGCTCTATCGAAAGCGAAAGTATGCCAGCGCCTCCTTCGATGAGCCGCTTGAGCAATGCCTCGATTCCGCTTTCCGGCACGGGGAAATACCAGAAGTGACCGCCGTGGGACTTCGCATCGTGGCGGGCATCGGCGGGAAGCGCGGTGCGCCACTCCCCGTCTCCATTGGCTGTTTCGAGGCGGACTTGCGCGGGAATGCGATCGCGTGCCGCGTCGACCGACCCGGCGTAGGGTACCTTGCCGCCTGCGATAATGGCTACGTCGTCGCAGAGCCTTTCCGCATGATGGATGACATGGGTGGAAAAGATAACGGTCGTTCCATCTTCTGCGAGTTCGCGGATCATGCCTTCGAGCTTGCCTTGGTTGATTGCGTCGAGACCGCTAAATGGTTCATCGAGCACTACCAGTTTCGGCTTGTGGACCAGGCTTCCGAGCAATTGGACGGTCTGCGCCATGCCCTTCGACAGCTGGCGAATCTGGCGGTCGATCGCGTGGCCGAGGCCGTGCGCCTCCATCATCTCTCGTCCGCGTCGTTTGCCTTCTTCGACAGGGAGCCCGCGCAAGGCACCGAGAAAGCCGATAGCCTCGTCGCACTTCATGGCCGGGTAAAGGCCTCGCTCTTCCGGTAGATAGCCGATCAGCCGTGCGATCTCGTGAGGCCGCTCATGGCCGAAGATGCGGCGCACACCTTCGTCGGGATCAATGATGCCGAGTAGCATCCTCAGAGTGGTGGTCTTGCCCGCGCCATTGGGGCCGAGAATGCCGTAGATCGCGCCTTCAGGAACGCTGATGTCAACTCCGTCCACCGCAAGCGTATCGTCGAACCGCTTCACCAGTCCTCTCGCTTCGATGGCAAGTGGGGGCGACGTGTCGGTCAGGGGTCGCGGCATGGCGTTTGGCTCGGTAAGCATGCACAAGCGTTAACCGCGCCGAGTGAACGGGAGCAACAGCAAGTTTGGTTAAGGACACCTCTTTGAAGGCTATCCAGGACGCCCTGCGCGCAGAAGCGAGATCGCTCGGCTTCGCCGCCTGCGGCTTTACTTCGGCAGGCGAGAACCCCAAACGAAGCGCCAGGCTCGAGCAGTGGCTGGGCGAGGGCAGGCACGGGTCGATGGAGTGGATGGAGGCGCGAAAGGGCCAGCGGGCCTCTCCGCAAGGCCTGTGGCCCGAAGCGCGCAGCGTTATCGCGCTTGGCATGAGCTATGCCCCGGATGTGGATCCCCTAGCGCTCGAAGGTGATGGCGAGAAAGCGCGAATTTCAGTCTACGCCCAAGGGCGTGACTATCACGATGTGGTGAAGAAGGCGCTCAAGGCGCTCGCACGCTGGCTGATCGCGCGGGCGCCGGAAAGCGAACTCAAGGTCTTCGTCGATACCGCACCAGTGATGGAAAAACCGCTGGGAGAGGCGGCCGGGATCGGCTGGCAGGGCAAGCACACCAATCTGGTAAGCCGTGACAACGGAAGCTGGTTGTTCCTCGGCGCTATCTACTCGACCCTCGCTTTCGAACCGGATGTACCGTCCAAGGATCGATGCGGGTCATGTCGCGCCTGTCAGGATGCCTGCCCCACCGATGCTTTCCCGTCGCCCTATCGGCTCGATGCGCGCCGGTGCATTTCCTACCTGACGATCGAGCACAAGGGGCCCATCGCCGAAGAGTTCCGCGAAGGGTTGGGCAACCGCATCTACGGCTGCGACGATTGCCTCGCTGTGTGCCCCTGGAACAAGTTTGCAGACACGGCGCACCGGCACCTCAAACTGGCGCCGCGCGAGGAATTGCTGGCTCCCGACCTAGCAAATTTCCTCCAGTTCGATGATGCAGGGTTCCGCCAGTTCTTTTCCGGTTCGCCGATCAAGCGGATCGGGCGTGACCGCTTCGTGCGCAATTGCCTTTACGCTGCCGGGAACAGCGGCAATCCGGCACTGATTTCGCTGGTGGAGGGCCTGCGCGCCGATCCGGATCCGGTGGTGAGTGATGCGGCCGACTGGGCGGCCGCGCGGCTCAGCGCATCTCCTTGAGCGGGACTTGCGTGTCGGCCAGCAGGTCGGGGTCGATCTCCGATCGCGCTTCGACAAGTTTGCGGCCTTGCGCATAATCGCGTGTATTGTTGACGCAATCGAGCGCGATGACGCAGCCTTCCTTGAGGTAGATCATCGCGAACTTCCGGTCGGCCGGGTCACCCCGCAAGACGCAGGCATCGTGCCCGGTGGAAATGCCCACCGTCTGCAATCGCAAGTCGTACTGGTTCGACCAGAACCAGGGAACGGCATCGTAATCCTGCTTGTCGCCCATGATCGCCCTTGCCGCGACGGTCGCCATGTCGTTGGCATTCTGCACCGACTCCAGCCTGATCACCGCATTGTCGGCATAGGGGTTGGGATGAGCCGCGCAGTCGCCGATGGCGTAAATGTCGTCGAGCGATGTACGGCAATATGTATCGACGTCGACGCCGTTGCTTCCCGCCGCACCTGCCGCGATCAGCGGGCCGACCGAAGGCACGATCCCGATGCCAGCAATGACGATGTCGCAAGGGAGGGTCTCTCCTGTAGTCAAGGCCACGCCGGTTACTCGCCCGTCAACACCCTCGATGCGCTCGACGCCGGTCTCAAGCCGCAGATCGACGCCATGGGCGCGATGTTCGGCGGCATAAAAGCCAGATAGTTCTGCCCCGGCCACACGAGCGAGCACGCGGTCCTGCATCTCGATGACTGCGACATCGCACCCGAGCTTGCGGAGTACGGCGGCAGCTTCGAGGCCGATGTATCCAGCGCCGACGATTACCGCCCGCTTTGGGCCGCCTTCGAGCTCGGATTTCAGCGCATCGGTGTCACGGCGACCGCGGATGGTGTGCACGCCTGCCAGATCGGCGCCCGGGCATGACAGGCGACGCGCATCGCCCCCGCCAGCCCAGATAAGCTTGCGATAGGTGACCTTTGTATCGTCCGACAAAGAGATGGTGTGCGAACGAGGATCGATCTCGTTCGCATTCGCACCGAGGCGTAATGTCACGTTGCGATCGGCCCAGAACTGTTCCGGCCGGATGAGGATCTTCTCGAACGGCTTTTCCCCGGCGAGATAGTCTTTCGACAGCGGCGGGCGCTCGTAGGGCGGGTTGCGGTCGCGGCTGACCATGAGGATCGTATCCTCATGCCCGGCCTGGCGAAGTGCGATAGCGGCCTGCGCTCCGCCATGGCCCGAACCCACGATGACGACGTCGTAATGCTCCATGACGCGCAGGGCTGGCGCTAAACTCGAACGCGGTCAAGCATTCGTGCGTGCGATCACCGCGCCAGGAGGTTGCGTGCCATGCTGGCAATCTGCGCCAGCATCGCCGGGGCAACCGGGGTTTGCGACTGCGCTCGCTCGATCATGGATCGGAACTGCCGCATCGCCGACTGGTGGTCTGCAGCCCAGGCGTTGACCACACCGCGCATGTCTTCCTTCGCATCCTTGCGACGCGACAGGCGACGCAACAAATCGAGGCGCATCTGCTGGAAATCGCGGGCGATACCGGACACCAGCAGGCGTTCCCATACGTCCGACGGGTTCATGAGCGCAGCAGTGCCCTGAGCCCAGTCGATGCCCAGGTTTGCGCCGATGTCCGTGAAGCCGAGCGTCAGCGGTTCCGGGTCGAGACCGGTATCGGCTGCCAGCTTGGCAAGACCGACCGAACCGTCGAGATTGAAGATGTGCGTGATGCGCGAAGCGATCGCATCGCTGGCACCTGCGTCGGTAAAGGTGTCGTGCAGGTCGCGGGACTGGTTCTTGATCTGCGAACCGAGCAACTGATCGGTCGACTTGACGAGCAGGGCGACATTCTCGCCGAGCTCTTCGACCATCTCTGCCGGGCGTACACGCCCAGCTGCGGTCCGCAAGACGTCCGACATCAGGTTACCGACGGCCGCTGCGAGGCGATCGAACAGGAGCAGTCGAGCGGATTCTTCGATCTTCGCGCTGTCCAGTTCGCTCCAGATGGTCCGCAAGTCGAACAGGTGAGCAACCGCCACGAATGCTCCGGCGACTTCGGAAAGTTCGACGCCTTCCTCTTCGGCCAGTTCGAAGGGATGGATGATCCCGATGCGGTTGACCATCGCATTGGCAAGCTTGGTGGCGATGATCTCGCGGCGCAGGCGATGGTTTTCGATTTGCTTGCGGAATTTGCCGCGCATCGGTTCCGGGAAGCTGCGCATGAGCAGGTCATGCAGGATCGGATCGTCCGGCAAGTCGCTGTTCTGGATGGCGTCCTGGAGGACCAGCTTGGCCGAAGACAGCAGCACTGCCAGTTCGGGGCGGGTGAGCCCCGTTCCATCGGCCGCTCGGCGTTGGAGCGTCTGGTTGTCGGCCAGGCCTTCGGTCCTTCGATCGAGATTGCCGCCATCTTCAAGCGTCTCGATTAGGTGCATCTGGGATGCCATGGCCCGCGCGCCGCCGGTTTCGGCAATCGACAAGGCCAGTGCCTGCAAGCGGTTGTCCTCGAGAACGAGTTCCGAGACCTCGTCGGTCATCGCTTCCAGCAATTCTACGCGCTTGGGCTCGGACAATCGACCTGCGCGCTTTGCAGCAGCGAGGGCGATCTTGATATTCACCTCGTTATCCGAGCAGTCGACGCCAGCCGAGTTGTCGATGAAGTCGGTGTTGCAGCGTCCGCCGCCGAGCGAATATTCGATGCGTCCAGCCTGCGTCGTGCCAAGGTTGGCGCCTTCGCCGATGACCTTTGCGCGCAGTTCCTTCCCGTCGACGCGCAGGGCGTCGTTTGCGGGATCTCCGACCTGGACGTTATTTTCGCTGCTCGCCTTGATGTAGGTACCGATGCCGCCGAACCAGATCAGGTCGACCGGCGCCTTGAGGATCGCCGAGATCAGCGCTTCGGGCTCGATCTCCTCCTGTTCGATGCCGAGCACGCCCTGCATCGTCTTCGACAATTTGATGGTCTTTGCATCGCGCGGATAAACACCGCCGCCACGCGAGATCAGGTCTTCGTCATAATCCGCCCAGCTCGACCGGGTCATTTCAAAGAGGCGCTTCCTCTCCTTCCAGCTCTTGGCCGGATCGGGATTGGGATCGAGGAAGATGTGGCGGTGATCGAAGGCCGCGACCAGCTTTGTGGCCTTGGACAAAAGCATGCCGTTCCCGAAGACGTCGCCGGACATATCGCCGCATCCGACGACCTCGATGGAGTCGGTCTGCACGTCGATGCCCATTTCGAGGAAATGGCGCTGGACGCTGACCCAACCGCCTTTGGCCGTGATGCCCATGGCCTTGTGGTCATACCCCTTGGAGCCGCCGCTTGCGAAAGCATCGTCGAGCCAGAAATCACGGCTTTCCGCGATCGCGTTGGCGACGTCGGAGAAACTGGCCGTGCCTTTGTCGGCGGCAACGACGAAATAGGGATCTTCGCCATCGGTGATCACGACATCCTGTGGATGCACGACCTTGTCGTCGATGATATTGTCGGTGACCGACAAGAGGCTGCGGATGAAGACTTCGTAGCTGGCCTTGCCTTCGGCGGCCCAGGCATCGCGGTCGACGGTCGGGTCGGGCAGCTGCTTGGGATAGAACCCTCCCTTCGCGCCTGCCGGAACGATCACGGCGTTCTTTACCCGCTGCGCCTTCATGAGGCCGAGGATTTCCGTGCGGAAGTCGTCCCGGCGGTCGGACCAGCGCAGGCCGCCGCGCGCGACCGGCCCGGAGCGCAGGTGGATACCCTCGACGCGGCGCGAATAGACGAAGATTTCACGCCATGGCACGGGCTTGGGAAGGCCCGGGACCATCGAACTGTCGATCTTGAATGCCAGAGCCTCGTTTGCTGCCGGCGCGAAGACGTTGGTGCGCAGGATGGCGTCGATCAAGGACTTGTAAAGCCGCAGCAAGCGGTCGTCGTTGATCGCCTTGACCCGGGTCAACGAGCGCCGGATCGTTTCGCTGGCCTCCTTGCTCGCGCTCTCGCGATCGCCGTCGAAGTCCGGGTCGTGCCGGGCACTGAACAGGTCGATAAGGGCGCGCGTGATATCTGCCGATTTCGCAAGCGCATCGACGACTGTGTAGATCGTGAATCCCATCCCGATCTGCCGCAGGTAGCGATAGAAGGCGCGCAGCCATTCGGTCTGGTGGGTGTCCAGCGCGGCTTCGACCACGAGGCGGTTGAAGACGTCGTTTTCGGCCTGCTCATTGAGGACGGCGCCGATCGCATCCTCGATACCTTCAGCCCGCTCGATCAACTCGTCGGCATCGAGACCGGGCGCAAGCTGCAGTGCGAAATCGTGGATCGTTCCGAGGCGTCCTTCTTCGAGGACCGTAGGCATTTCCGAGCGCACATGGAAACCGAAGTTCTCCAATGCGGGGACGGCATCGGATAGCGGCAGGCTGCCCTCTGCCTGGTAGAGTTTCAGGCGCAAGCATCGCTCGTCATCGCGCTCGCACAGATACAGGCGCGCGCCGCGGTGGGGTGCCTCGTCCTCGTCATCGGCGTGATGGCCGAGCGCGCGCAGGCGGGCGATATCCTCTGCCGCTTCGCGGGGGCCGAAGCGCGCGCGATAGGCGGTCGGGAAAGCTTCTGCAAAGCGCAGGGCCAGGGCCGCTGCACGCCCTTTTTCCTCGAAAGCGAGCAATTCGTTCTCGACCGCTTCGCTCCAGCCGCGGAGCAGGGTCTGGAGCTGCTTTTCGAGAGCCGCTTCGTCGGGCTTCTGGGCGCCATCGCGGATATCGAGGACGAAGCGCAGCATCGCGAGGTTGCCGCCTTCGACCTCAAGGCTCCAATCCAGCAGCCGCGCCTTCGCGCCTTCTTCGAGCAGGGCGAGGATTTGCAGGCGTACCTGCGTCGCGAGCATGTCGCGCGGCATCCAGACGAACGCAAAGAGATGACGAGCAAGGGGCGCTTCGACCAGGGCCAGGCGCGGGCGAGGCCGGTCGACCAGGCTCATCACGGTGGTGGCAATTCGCGCTGTATCTTCTTCCGAGAAGCCGATCACCAGATCGTGCGGCAATGCCGTAAGCGCATGAACCAGCGCCTTGCCCGCGTGGCCGGTGTCATCGAAATTCAATTCGCTGCGGATCGCGTCGAGCCGTTCGCGCAGGATCGGGACGCTACGAGGCGGCGATGCGATTGCGGCACTTGTCCAGACGCCGGCGTGGACCGACAATGCCGCGACCTTCTTTCCCTCGCGGATCGGAACGATAAACAGGTCGAGCGGCACCCGGCGGTGGACCCGCGCCATGTGGTTCGCCTTGATGATAAGCGGGGTGCGGGATTTTTCCTTGCTCTCGAACCAGGCGAAAGCGCGTTCGTAACTTGCATCGACCAGCAACTGCCGTGAGGACGTGCGGCAAATGCCCAGCTCGTTTTCCTGGGAGCCATCGCGCTTGCGCACGACATGACCCAGCTGCGTCAGCATTCCGGAATTCAACCATTCCAGCAGGGCCGCGCCTTCGTCGCTCTCGACCCTTTCGACGTCGCCGGCCATCGCTTCCTGCAGTTTGGGCCAGTCGCATACGGCAGACCGCACGTCGGCGAGCGTTTCCAGCAGGGTGTCCTCGATCGACTGCCTGCGCTTGGCGTCGACGCGCGGCGCTTCGAGGTAGATCATCGATTCCCAGAACGCGTCGTCCGGTTCGCCATCGATTACTTTGCCGAGCGCGCCATCGGCACCACGTTCGACAGGTACGACAGGGTGGATAAGGCGGTCGATGGCAATACCCATGGCCGCAATGGCTGCGGCAGTGGAATCGACCAGGAACGGCATGTCGTCGTTGATGATCGCAATGCGCGTGTAGCGGCGGTCGTCGCTGATCGACTGGATCGCTATGGCGGGTTCGCCTGCAGCGCGCTTCTCGGCGGTCTCGGCCAGGAAGGCAGCCGCCTCTGACAGGTGCTCGTCATCGATTGGAGTGTCACCGGGAAGCAGGGATTCGCGCATGTGCTGCGCGATGGCCTTGGCGTGGGGGGACATGCTCTGGCTTGCCTTGGCGGCTTTGGAACCCATGGAAGGCCTCTCGTTTGCGGCGTACGATACTTTCGCGGCCGTGTAATTTCCGAGTCGTCTCAAGCGACGCGCTGGCTCGCGATTAGGCCCGTTGTCGCAGCCTCGCAAGGCTGGCAAAAAGGAAAAGCCGCAATCGTATGCGCATCAAGGTTCCGTAGCGTCGGGACGAGCTTGTCAGGCGAGCGCCGAAAGCGCGCGGGAAAGGGAACTCACGCGTTCCTGCGGATCGAATGTCGGGCCGGCGAAGATTATTTCGTCCGCATCGGTGCGTGCGATGAACTCCCGGACTTTTGCCGCGCATTGGTCGGGCGTTCCGACGGCGCTGGCCTGCCCTATATGGGCCAGCATCGCCTGCGCAGGCGCGGGCAGGCTGTCGCGATAGCCTGCCACCGGCGGCTGCAACTTGGCGGGCGCCCCGGTCCGCAACGCGACGAACGCCTGCAATTGCGAAGTCGAAAGCGTCTCGGCCTTCTCTTCGGTCTCGGCGCAGAACAGGTTCATTGCAGCCATCACGTAGGGTGCGTCGAGCTGGTCCGAAGGCTGAAAATCGCGGCGGTAGATTTCGAGCGCGGAGTCGAGATGGTCCGGCGCGAAATGGCTCGCAAAAGCGTACGGCAGGCCGAGCCTGGCTGCCAGCTGGGCTCCGAACAGGCTCGAGCCGAGCATCCAGAAGTCGGGCCTCGCACCGAGCCCGGGTGTCGGATGGATGGTCGTGTCCCCGCGCATCAACGCCTGCAATTCCACCACATCTTGCGGAAACATCTCTGCTGCGCGGTTCAGGTCCTTGCGCAAGGCGCGCTGAAGTTCCGGGCCAGCCCCCGGCGCGCGTCCAAGCCCCAGGTCGATCCGCCCGGGAAACAACGCGTCGAGCGTGCCGAATTGCTCGGCAATCTGGAATGGCGTGTGGTTGGGAAGCATGATGCCGCCGGAGCCGATCCGGATCGTGCTCGTCGCATTCCCGATGTGGGCTAGTACGACGGATGTGGCACCACCGGCGATGCCTTCCATGGCATGATGCTCGGCCACCCAGTAGCGGGTGCAGCCAAGCCGTTCTGCGGACTGCGCCAGCATGGCCGCCGCTTCGAAGGCTTCCGAAAGGGTTCCGCCCTCACGAACCGGGACGAGATCGAGAACCGAGTAAGCGATCATTCTGCCGGTGCGATCTGCGCCAGATATTCGCGCGCCTGATCGGCCTGCGAGCTATCCGGGGCCACATCGAGCACGGACTGGAAGCTTTTTCGTGCAGATTCTTCGCGACCAGACAGCGCGGCTATGACTCCAGCCTCCAGGCCGACCTGCGGGTCGCGTGGCGAAAGGAGCGCAGCCCGTTCGATCTGCTGCTGCGCTTCACCGAGACGGGAAAGGCGGCGTGAAAGGGTGGCCGAAAGCAGCCAGGCCTGCGCATCGTCCCCATCTGCCTCGCGGGCTTCGGACAGCGCCTCTGCAGCGTCTTCCTGGCGCCCCATTCGCACCAGCACACGGGCGAGGTCGACGCGAAGGTCGGCAGCGAGCGCTCCGTCGGGGGCGGCCAGCGCCTGGCCTCCTGCGCGGTCGAGCAGGACAAGAGCATCTTCCATGTCGCCTGCCGCCAGTGCCGCATTGCCTGCCATCGCGTTCAGCCGGGCGGAATAAGCCAGATTGTCGGCCGGGGCCTCCGCGCTGGCCAGCTCGAAGATCTCGCGAGCTTCGCTCATGCGATCGAGCTGGACGAGCGCGAGACCGAGGCAATGCGCCGATTGCGCCATTTCGAGATCGGTCGAAGCCTCCTCCCGCCAGCCCTGGGCGTAATCGAGAGCTGCATCGGGCGTATTCGCCGCCTGGCGCAAACAGGTCGCAAGGCGAGGCTGAACCTGCGGCTCCGTGTTCTCGACGCGCGGCGGACGATCTGCCAGTTCGTCGGGTATGCCGGGCATCGCGCCCGCTGACGGATTGGGTCCGACCTGCATGAAGAGAAGTGCGAGGGGCGCGAGGGTTAAAGTCATTCGGTATCCAGATCGTCGAGCAGTCCGCCGATCGTGCGAAGCAGCAGGGCGATATCCTGCGGTCGCGAAAGGCGGTGGTCGCCGTCCTTTATATAGGTGACTTGAACCTTGTCCGAACGCAGCGCTTCGGCAAGCCGGCTGCTGATCTGCCACGGCACGTCGGCATCGCGCTGACCGTGAAGCAGGCGTACAGGCGCATCGATCGCGATTGCCGCATCCAGTTGGCGTTGTGCCTGCCCATCCTGCCAGAATCCCGCATGCATCGGTGTCGGTTCGGGGCCGTATGGGTTTTCGTCATAGACGGTTTCGCCGGCGTCGAGCCTTGCTTTCTCGGCAGCGCTCCTGCCCCAGTCGGTGAAATCGGGTGCAGAAGCGATGCCCACCACTCCGGCCAGCCGATCCTTGAGCGCAAGGCCGACAAGAAGCATGAGCCAGCCGCCCATGGATGATCCGATTATTACGAAGCGATCTTGCACATGGGCGTCGATCAGGGCGACCACCTCGTCGCGCCACTTGGACAGCGTCCCGTCGGCGAATTCGCCCTCGCTGCGGCCGCAGCCCGAGTAGTCGAGGAGAAGGCAGCCGCGTCCGTGTGCCTGGGCCCAATCGAAGAGCGCGGTCGCCTTTCCGCCGTCCATGTCCGACATATAACCCGGCAGGAAGACCAGGGTAGGGCCGTTACCCGGCGTATGACGGAACGCGATCTTGCGCCCGTCCGGCATAGCATGGAACTGGATATCGTTCATGGCGTGACGATGTCGCCCCGCGCGCGCGGCATTGCAAGCCTAGAAGAATTCGAACTCCTCGACGTCGGGATCCTGTTCGCACATCGACTTGATGGCTTTGAACTCTGCAGGGGTAAGCACAGGCGCGAATGTCTTGCCCTTCGCTGCCTCGCGATAGGCTCTTGCCCTTTCGCCCGGAGCAGGGTGGCTGGCGATCCATCCGGTAATGCCGTTGGTGTCGCCTTCCTCGCTATCGCCGCCGAGCCGTTCGAAGAATTTCGCCGCGCCGAGCGGGGAGACATTGCTTTCGGCCATGCGTGCCCTCGAATAGGCGTCTGCCTCGCGCTCCGCGTCACGCGAATAGCCCATCTGCGCCACCCCGAAGAGCGTGTCTCCAAAGCCGCTGTCCGCACCCGCAAGGAGGATGGACAGGCCGAACTGCCGCAGCAGCGCGGTCATGACGTGGCGTTCGCGCACGTGCCCGACTTCGTGGCCGAGCACGCCGGCGAGCTCCTCGGGTGTCTCCGCGTCCTGCACCAGTCCATCGAACAGCAGCACCCGCCCCCCGGGCAATGCGACCGCGTTGACCATGTCGATGTTCGCCACATTCGCCCGGACCTGCTCACGTTCCGGATCGACTGCATCGAGCAGTTTCGCCATGGCTGCGTCGCCTTCCCGCGTGCTGCACAGACGTCCGCCGAAGTCGCCGATCATTGCGTCGCCCATCTGCCGCTCCCAGCTTTCGGGAACGCGCGGGCCTAGCCATTCGGGAGCGGTCATGAACAGAGTTACGGCAGCGGCGCTGACGATCGCGAACAGGGCGACCGCCTTGGGCAGGCCGAGATTGTCGACCCACGCCCCGTAGGTCGCCCTTGCAGGCAGTCGCGATGCGAGACCGGGGGGCAAATCCTCCGGCACCATGAGCCGGAAGTCGGGTTGGCTCCGGCGACGGTAGACATTCTCGCCGCCACGGTTTTCGCCCCATTCAAGATCGGCGAAGGGGACTTCCATCGTGCCGGTCGCGCCTGCGAGGAGCAGCGTTTCCTCCTCGCTCCAGATAGCTTCGCCCTCGTGGCGAACGGCGTTGTGGCCGTCATACCATTGTGCCGGAGTGCGAAAGGAGGCGTCGGTCATGTCAGATCGCGCCGATGTCGAATGCGTCTAGCAGGCCCTCACCATGCTTGGCGGTGGACGTGGTAGACTGGGTGAGATCGTCGAGCAGGATTTCCCCGTTGGCCTCGAGGTGGACCATGAAAAACTTCCAGTGGCGATAGCTGAGGAAGATGAAGCCGATGCCCAGGGTGAAGACCACCAGCAGCGCATCCACGATCAGCAGCTTGACCCAGTCCATGGTGGACGCCTCGAAGCTGAAATTGAGGTTGCCCCACGTCGTGCTGCCGACGACTTCGCGATAGAATTTCGCGAAGAATGCCACGGCGATCAGGCCAAGGCCGAGATAGAAGAACAGGACCAGGAATACCACCGCGCCGACCATGCCGATGCCGGCGCCCTCGTCGCCGCCCAGGCTTTGTCCGGCGATCATGCCCATGGCGCCTGCAGCGATCCCGCCGATGAAGAAGATGATCGGGGCAAGATAAAAGAGAAGGTAGCGCGCGAAGACGTTGGAGCTGTCGGCGTGGGCGTCGAACTCGTGCGGGCCGAAGCTCATCTTGCGCATGCGCTCGTTCCACAGGCTGGTCATCGACCAGGGCACGAGCAGGCCGAGGGGGATGTAGCCGACGATCGTCTTCCACATGTAGGACAAGCCGTAACGGAAGCCCTGGTGGTTGCTGCCCCCGCGGATGCCGCGCCAGCGCGTGCGCGACAGGCGATACCGCAGCGCGCGGAATCTCGCGACGCCGGTAAGGTAGAAGAATCCGAAGAAGATCGCGAAGGTCAGTGCCATCGCCACCGCTTCGTAGCCGCGGGCGATCAGGCCCTGCTGGACGAAGCTGAACAGTGAGAGCGGAAGGATGAAAAGCACGAATACGAGCAGAAAGCCGACGAACAGCTCCTTGCCTGTGCCGGTCCACTCGAGCCGTTCGTCGACGAAGCGGCTATGCGCCCACAGGTACTGCCGTTCGCGCGTGGTGGCCCAGAACCGGTAAATCCCGAGCGTAACGATAGTCAGCAACAGGTTCGGGAACGCGATCTTCGCGAAGTCCTGCCAATTGCCGTCGAAACCGAAGGCGCTTTCCGCCTCGATCGGTGCTTGTTCCATATTGTGAGCGACCCCCCGCTTGTAAAAATCGTAATTGGATACCCGTCCGGGCCCGGTTGTTCAAAGCAGGGCGTCGCAAGTCAAGGAAAACGGTCAGTCGCGCTGGAATATATCTTCGATTTGTGTCCCGAATACATCGGCTATCTTGAATGCCAGCGGGAGCGAGGGATCGTATCTGCCCGTTTCGATGGCGTTGACCGACTGGCGGCTCACTTCGAGGCGATCGGCGAGGTCCTGCTGGCTCCAATCGCGCTCGGCGCGCAGCACCTTGAGCCGGTTCTTCATGCGCTTCTTGCCTTCTGCCACAGCTGCGCTCCGGCAAGCCCGATGGCCCATGCGGGCAGGACCCACCAGGCCCAGATATGCGGTACAAGCTCGAACATTTCGAGGAAGCCCCAGAAAATGCCCAAAGCCAGCACGAACGCGAGCGCGGCGAGCGACGCCATCATCGATCTGTGGCGCAGGTATTCGTCGGTCTCTTCGGTCAAGTATCGCGCCATGGCCCAGATCATCCCGAAGGTCGGCAATATCGGCAGCAGGGTGAGTGCGAACACCGTCCAGTCCGCCAGCTCGTAGTTTCGCCATAAGACGATCGCGATCCCGAGGCCCAGGATATAGCCTATACTGCACACCATCATGCGCCGGTTGTAGACGTCCATGGCCGCGCTGTAGGTGCAGGAGCTGTTTTTCATGGCCTTGTTGAACGGAATCATCAGGCCCATCGACAGTGCGAGGAGGATGAAACCCACCGGCTCTTCGATGGCTTCGGTAAGTCGCAGCGCGATGATGACGCCGGCGCTGGCGAAAAACAGGCCGACCCACAGGCCGGGGCGCCCCTTCCTGTGCGTTTCAGCAGTCATCGCGACGCTCCCTTCAAGAGGTTGCAGGATCGATCGCCGCGCAACCAGGCCGGCGAGGAAACGGCGAGTACCAGGAAGGGGAGTGTTTGCGCGATCTCTTTCGCAATCAGCCCTGCACTTCCCAGCAAGGCTGCGCCAAGCATGGCCGAAGCCAGCAAGAGGGGAGCAAGAAGCGATTTCATGACAAGTATCCTTTTCTCAATGTAAAGCAGACTTGCCATCATGCCGGACTTTTGTCAAGCATCCTTTACAAGGCGCGCACCTTCAGTTCCATCGCGTCTTTCTGCTTGTCATCTGCATGCCATTCGGCGCAGTCATGGAAGGTGGAGAGAGAGGACATTCGATGATCAAGACAGAACCGCCCGTGCCCGCGTCGATCCTTCCGCTGGATCGCCGGAAACTGCTGAAGGGCGGCCTACTTGGCGCGGGTCTTGCCGCCGCGCCGCTCTCTGCGTCCGGCGGTCTGCGAGGCTTTACCCATGGTGTGGCGAGCGGCGAGCCCGGCCCGTCCCGCGTATTGTTGTGGACCCGGTATTCTGCCGACCGGGAAACGCGTCTCCTGTGGGAGATCAGCGAGACCGCGTCCTTTGCGGCTCCCTATGCTGCGGGAGAAGTCACTGCGAGCCCGGCTAATGACGGCTGCGTCAAACCGTGGGCAGACAACCTGGAGCCGGGGCGGTGGTACTATTTCAGGTTCATCGCGCCCGATGGCAGCTATTCCGACATCGGCCGCACCCGAACCTTGCCCGAAGGGCCGACCGCGCGCTGGAAGATGGCGGTCTTTTCCTGTTCCAACATCGGCTTCGGCTGGTTCAACGCCTATGCCCACGCCGCAGAAACCAACCAGTTCGACTGCGTCCTGCATCTGGGCGACTATCTCTACGAATACCCGCAGGGCACCTATCCGGGCGAGCGGGAGACGATCCTAGGCCGCGCCCCGCTCGACCCGCAATCCGAGACGATAGCGCTCGCCGATTACCGCGCGCGTTATGCGCAATACCGCAGCGACCCGGACCTTCGCCGCGTCCACCAGCTCTACCCGATGATCGCCGGCTGGGACGACCACGAGAGCAGCAACGACAGCTGGGAAGGCGGCGCGCAAAACCACCAGCCGGAAACCGAAGGCCTCTGGTCGGTGCGCAAGGCCGCGGCGATGAAAGCCTATCGCGAATGGATGCCCGTTTCCGACGAGCCCTGGGCCGAATACCAGGTCGGCGATCTTGCAACATTGTTCCGCCTCGAGACCCGCCTCTCCGCACGCTCGAAACAGTTCGATTACAACACATTGCTGCGCAGCAATTTGCCTCCCGAAGAGGCTATCGCAAGGCTCGAAGCCTTCCGCGACGGCGACTATCTCGACCCGTCGCGCGAAGTGCTGGGCATGCAGCAGCAAGCATGGCTTGCCGATGGCCTCAAGCGCTCGAAAGCCAGTGGCACGAAGTGGCAGGTGCTGGTGCAACAGGTCCTCATGGGCAAGCTCGCCTCGGCCACCTCGATCACCGACACGCTGCCGGACAACACACCAGGCTACATTCGCGAACGCGTCGTTGCAGGCGCGCTGGCGAGTCGGGCGGAATTGCCGCTCAACATGGACGCGTGGGATGGCTATCCCGCCGCCCGTGCGCGACTGTTCGAAGCGGCGCTGGCTGCCGATGCCAACCTCATCAGCCTTGCCGGAGACACGCACAATGCCTGGGCCTTCGACCTTGCGCACGAAGGCGCGAAGGTCGGGGTCGAATTCGGCGGGCACTCGGTCACCTCGCCGGGGCTGGAGGGATATTTGCCGCAGCTCCCGCCCGAAGCCGTCGCAGGTGCGCTCATTGCCCGCAATCCGGAACTGAAATGGATGAACGCTTCCAAGCGCGGCTACATGGCAATCGAGCTTACGCCGGGAGCCGTCCATTGCGACTACCATTTCATGCACGACGTGCGCAGCCGCAATGACGCGATCAATCCCCCGCACCGCGTAACCGCCGTGCTCGACGCGCGCGAACTGACGGAGCCTTGCACTTCGGACTGCGACGTCATATTCGGGTGAGCATGTCGCAAGCGTGCATCATGACGACTACTACCACCACCCCGGCCTTCCGGGGGCGGATGCGCGCGGCTTAAGCGACGCACCGCCACCCGGTTTCGGGTGGCAGGCGTTTCCTCCCGAAATCGAATTTCTCACAAACGCCGCTTCAAGCGCGCGCCTAGCTGTGCCATGGGCCTCGACATACCGAGGCGGGTCACGGAAGGCCGCGCCGGGATAACGGACGGATAGAATGACGGAACTGCTCAAGATCAGCCTGCCCGATGGTTCGGTACGCGAAATGGAACCCGGCAGCACCCCTGCCGATGTCGCCGCCGCGATCGGTCCGGGCCTTGCCAAGGCCGCCATTGCCGCGCGTGTCGACGGAGAGCTGCGCGACATCAACCGCCCCTTCGAAGGCGATGCGGAACTGGCGCTGGTCACGAGCCGCGACGAGGAAGACGCGCTGGAACTGGCGCGCCACGACTTCGCGCACGTCCTTGCAGAGGCGGTGCAGTCGCTCTTCCCGGGCACGCAGATCACCTTCGGTCCGGCGACGGACGATGGCTTCTATTACGATGTGAAAGCGCCCGACACGCGCGAGCCGTTCTCGATGGACGACCTCCCCGCGATCGAGGAGGAGATGCGCCGCATCATCAGGGCCGACAAGCCGCTCCGCCGCGAAGTGTGGAGCCGCCAGCAGCTGATCGACAAGTGGGAAGCGGAAGGCGAAGTCTTCAAGGCCGAATGGGCCAAGGAGCTTCCCGAGAACGAGGAGCTGACGGTTTACTGGTCGGGTGAGGACTGGCTCGACATGTGCCGGGGTCCGCACCTTCCCAGCACGGGCAAGCTCGATCCGCAGGCGTTCAAGCTGACGCGCGTTGCCGGTGCGTATTGGCGCGGCGACCAGAACAATCCGCAACTGACGCGCATCTACGGTACGGGCTGGCTCAACAAGAAGCAGCTCAATGCCCACCTCACGCGGCTGGAAGAAGCGGCCAAGCGCGACCACCGCAAGCTGGGCCGCGAGATGGACCTTTTCCACCTGCAGGAAGAAGCGCATGGCAGCGTCTTCTGGCACCCGAACGGCTACATGATCTGGCGTGAGCTGGAAGCTTACATGCGCCGCAAGATGGATGGTGCCGGCTACCGGGAAATCAAGACGCCGCAGCTGATGGACGTGCGCCAGTGGGAGCAGTCCGGACACTGGGGCAAATATGCGGAGAACATGTTCGCCGTGCACGACATGGTGCCGGAGGTGGACGACAGCGGGGCGGGTGCGCACCCCAGCGTCGCCAAGGACGCCGACTGGATGGCGATCAAGCCGATGAACTGCCCGGCGCACGTGCTGGTCTTCAAGCAGGGCATCACCTCCTATCGCGAACTGCCGATTCGCCTTGGCGAGATGGGTTGCTGCCACCGCAATGAACCGCACGGCGCGCTCCACGGGTTGATGCGCGTGCGCCAGTTCACGCAGGACGATGCGCATATCTTCTGCACCGAAGATCAAGTGGTCGAAGAGGTGCGCGCCTTCTGCAAGCTCGCCGAAAGCGTCTACAAGGACTTCGGCTTCACCTTCTCCATCAAGCTCGCGCTGCGCCCCGAAAAGCGGCTCGGCAGCGATGCGGACTGGGACATTGCCGAACAGGAATTGCGCGACGCCGTCGAAGAGGCGGGCATGATGAGCGAGGAATTCGGCTGGGAGGAACTTCCCGGTGAAGGCGCCTTCTACGCGCCGAAGCTCGAATGGCATTTGACCGATGCCATCGGCCGCACCTGGCAGGTCGGCACGATCCAAGGCGACCGCGTGCTGCCCGAACGGCTCGATGCAAGCTATGTCGGCGAGGATGGCGAGAAGCACCGCCCGGTCATGCTGCACCGCGCGATTTTCGGCAGTTACGAACGCTTTATCGGCATATTGATCGAGCATTATGCTGGCCGCATGCCCGTGTGGCTCGCCCCGACGCAGGCGGTGGTTGCGACCATCGTGTCGGATGCGGACGATTACGCGAAGGAAGCGGTCGCGAAGCTGGAAGCCGCAGGCATTCGCGTGGAAAGCGATCTTCGCAACGAGAAGATCAACTACAAGGTGCGCGAACACAGCCACGCCAAGGTCCCGCACCTGCTGGTGGTCGGCAACCGCGAGGCCGAGGAAGGCACCGTCGCCGTCCGCACATTGGGCCAGCAGCACCAGAAGGTGATGCCGCTGGAGGAAGCGATCGCGATGCTCAAGGCCGAAGCGACGCCGCCGGATTTGCGGGACTAGTCTTTCGTGCTCCGGCGATTGGGACTTGCGGCGCTGGTCGCCGTGCTGGCCGGCCTGCTCGTCCTGGCGCTTGGCTATTCCAACGCGCGCGCAGACCCGATCGTGCGAGAGGCCTACGTGCCGGTGAACGGCTGGCCCGAGGGCGAAGCGCCGCTCAAGGTCCTCGCCCTGTCGGATGTGCACGTGGCCGGTCCCGACATGCCGCCTTCTCGTGTGGAGCGCATTGCGCGGCAGCTGAACGCGCTGTCGCCCGACCTTATCCTTGTCGCAGGTGACCTCATCAGCGAGAAACGCACCGCGACGAAGCTCTATACCGAAGAGGAGGTCGCTGCGCCTTTTGCCGCTTTCGAGGCGCGCTACGGCATGGTGGTTGCCCCAGGCAATCACGACCACTGGGTCGATCTGGATGCGATGATCACCGCGCTCGAAGGGCACGGTATCACGGTTTTGAGAAACGAGGCGGTGAGACGCGGACCGCTGCTCATCGGCGCGGTCGATGACGACTACACCGGCCATGACGATGTGCCAGCGACCTTTGCCGCGCTCGGTGCGCTGGGCGAAGGTCCGGCAGTGGTGGTCAGCCATACACCCGACATCGTGCCCGACCTTCCCCGCGCCGTTTCTGCGGTCTTCGCCGGTCACACACATTGCGGGCAGATCAGCCTGCCGTTCATCGGGCCGGTTTCGACCATGTCGCGCTATGGCGATCGCTTCGCCTGCGGCATGATACGCGACGGCGAGCAGACGGTCTTCGTCGGTGCGGGACTTGGCACCAGCATCTTGCCGCTGCGCTATGGCGCGCCGCCCGATGTGTGCCTGGTCACGCTGGGGCCGCCCCGATGATGGGTCTCGAATACTCGATCCTGCAAGTCGCCGCCGCGCTGCTCGCCGCGTTCGGCTCTGCCTTCGTGCGCGGGTTGACGGGTTTTGGGATGGCGATTCTCATCGTGCCCGTGCTGGCGCTAGCTTTGTCGCCCGTCGATGCGGTGCTGCTAACCAATTTCCTCTCGGTCTTCATCGGCATGTCCGAGATCCGGCGGCTGCTGCGTAGCGCCGAGAAATCGGCTTGGATAATCATTGCGTTGGTCGCGGTGACGACGCCTGTTGGCCTGTACCTGCTGAGCATCACCTCGCCCGCCATAGCGCGCGTTGTGATCGCCTTTATCGCGCTGTCGGCCTTCGTGGCCATCCTGTTGCCGCGTCGCGGTGCGCTCGACCACCATCTCGCGACAACCGGCGGGGTCGGTATTTTGAGCGGGCTGATGACCGGATATGCAGGCATGCCCGGCCCGCCGGTCGTGCCCTATTATGTCGGGCGCGACATTCCGCGAGAGACCGCCAAGGCATCGATGCTGTTGATCTTCACCTGCGCATCGAGCACGGGCCTGATCAGCGGGGCAGCCATCGGCGTGCTCGACTGGTCGCTGCTCCTGTTCGCGGTGCTGCTGTTCCCGGCTGTGCTGGCGGGCAATTGGCTGGGCAACAAGGCGTCCGGCAGGATCGAGGATCGGACCTGGCGCATCTGCGTCGGTCTTGTGCTGGGCGGAGCCGCACTTGCTGCCTTGTGGAAGGCGTTCTCCTAGATGCTCGGCCTGCCACTCGAAGCGATCGGTATTGCGCTGCTGACCGCGCTTGCTGCCGGGTTTGTCCGCGGGCTGGCTGGGTTCGGCCTGTCGGTCGTGATCGTCCCGGTCCTCGCTCTGACTATCGCACCCAGGGAAGCGGTGCTGGTGGGCAATATCTCGCTGTTTCTGATCGGCCTGACCGACATCGGCCGCATCCGGCGCGAAGCCGACCGTTCGGCCATCCCGATCACCGCGCTTGCCCTTGCGTGCATGCCGCTGGGGCTGTGGGCGCTCGTCACGCTGAGCGCGGACTGGGCGCGGCTCCTGATTGCGCTCGTCTCGCTTGGCGCCTTCGTGCTGGTGGTGGTGCCGCTCGGCAAGAGCGCCATGCCGCGCAAGCCTGCCATGGGCCTGTCGGGCTTCTTCACGGGTTTCTTCGGGGGCTTCGCCGGAATGCCGGGACCGGGCATGGCGCCCTTCTACCTGCGCGGCCGATTGCCCCCGCGCGAGGCGCGCGCTTCGATGATGGCGATCTTCCTCGTACTCACCCCTCTTTCCTCGGCGCTGTTCATCGCGCTCGGCGTCGGGGGAATGCGCGAGGTCCTGCTCGCCCTGCTGCTGTTCCCTGCGGTGCTTGTCGGAGACCTGATGGGCCACGCAGCGTTCGGGCGCGTCACATCGCGCCAATGGCAGGTGAGTGTCGCCCTCGTGCTGGGCGGCGCGGCAGCCGGTGCGGTCTGGAAACTGTTAGAAGGGTAGCGCCGGTCCGGCGAGGACCAGGGCAAAGCCGCATCCGCTTACGATAAGCGCGCGCGCAGCCTCTGCCAGCGGGAATGCCGGGGCGTGGGTGCGAGCTAGAGCGATAGCCTTTGCCATGCCGCCATTCTCGCGACCAAACCCTAACGAAGCGTTAAGGCTTCCATCCGGCAGAGGGCATTTGCTGGCTGGCGCAGTGGAACCCGCCGCCGCCCGCAAGCACCGCATCGCCCGGCAGGCCGATGGTCGCGCGATCCGGGAACAGCGCGCCGATCGCAGCCACGCCTTCCTCGTCATAGGGGCTGCCGAAATTCGGCACGACGACCATATGGCTGGTAATAGCGAAGTTGACGTAGCTTGCCGGTTCGACATGGTCGCCGCTGGTCACGAGGCCGGGCGAAGGAATCTCGACCACCGACACGCTCGCCTCTTCTGCACGGCGCCGCGCATCGGCGTAGATTTCCGCGTTGGGATCGGCGCTCCCCGTGGCCCGCGGGATTACGAGCGTGTTGGGCGCCACAAAGCGGGCGAGATTGTCGACATGGCCATCGGTATGATCGTTGATCAACCCGTCGCCTAGCCACAGCACGCGGTTAAAGCCGAGATCGCGTTCGAGCCGCTGTTCGATCTCATCACGTGACAACTGCGGATTGCGATTGGGATTGAGCAAGCATTGCTCTGTCGTCGCAACCAGCCCGGTCCCGTCGCCGTCGACCGCGCCGCCCTCGAGGATCCAGTCTGCGGCTTGCAGTGGCAAGCCTTCGTCTTCGGCCAGCTCAGCGCCGACAGTCTGGTCGCCGTCCATCAGGTACTTCCCGCCCCAGCCGTTGAAGCCGAAGCGGCGGGCAGCCCGCTGGCCTCCGCGGTCGCAAACGACCAGCGGACCGGTGTCGCGCAGCCAGACATCGCCATAGTGACGTCGTTCGAGCGTGACGTTTCCGCCAACCAGTTGCCTTGCACGCGCCTCGTTCGCATCGTCGCGCACCAGTAAGCGGACTTCCTGCCCGCTGTCGGCCACGGCGTTGGCGAAAGCCGCGATCTGCTCCTGCGCCTTTGGCAAGACTTCGGGCCATTCGTCGGCATCGTGCGGAAAGCCGATCCACAGCCAGTCCTGAGGAGCCCACTCGGGCGGCATCATCCATTGGGGCGTAGTCGTCATGAGGGGCGGTTAGGCGCAGGTGATTGCCCCGCGCAATAAAAAAGGGGACTTCGAAGCGCCCCCTTTCCCATTCGATGAAAGAGCGGATCAGGCGTCGGCCTTGGGGCTTTCGCCGCCATCCTTGCTCTTCTCCGCACCCTTGCCATTGGCGGGAAGTGCCTTGGGGGCATCTTCCTTGGCAGGCTTGGGCGCGTCTTCCACTTCAAAGCCGCCGGTCTGCTCGGCCGGGCCCTTGACCAGGCTGTTGAGGCTGGAGCCGTCGAGGCCCAGTTCCTTCATCAGCCCGTCGAGCACCGGAGCCTGAGCGCGGTAGGCCAGCGCTGCGCTGACCGCATCGGTCGCGAGATTACCCGAACCGCCGCCGACACCGGCTGCACCGCCCGACGACTTGCCGCCGCCATTGGTGAGCCCGTCGACCTGCACGATCTTGATGCTCTCGATCGCTTCCATCGGCTTGGCGCTTTCCTTGACCAGTTCCGGCAGGACCTTGAGCAGGGCCATCTTCGTCTGCAGGCTGATCTGGTCGGACGACAGGATATTCGCCGCCTCGTTGATCGCCTTCTGACCGGCTGCCTCGACTTCGAAGCGGACACGCGCAGCTTCTGCACGCAGCTTCTCGGCCTCGGCTTCACCCTGCGCTTCGAGGCGCAGCGCTTCGGCGCGGTTCGATGCAGCGTCCTTTTCGGCCTCTGCTTCGACGCGAACGCTGATAGCTTCGCGCTCGGCCTGCTTCGATGCCTCGATCAGCTCGATCTTCTTCTGCCTTTCGGCGATCTCGCTTTCACGGCTCGTTGCGACCTGCTCTTCGGCAGCGACGGCTTTGGCGCGGGCTTCGTCGGCCTCCGCCTTGGCTTGGCTTTCTTCGCGGCTCTTGTTCTGGACTGCGATCTGCTGCTCCTGGCGCGCGATTTCGAGTGCACGCTGCTGGTCGATCCGCGCCTCTTCGACGAGACGGTCGGCCTCGATCTGCTGCGCGTCGACCTGCTTCTTCGCCTCGATCCGGGCAGCATCGGCCTCGCGTTGCCGCTCTGCCTGTTCGCGGGCGATTTCCGAAGCCTGGGCGGCGCGGCGGATTTCCACCTCGCGTTCCTGCTGCAGCCGGGCATATTCGTTGTCACGGCTGATCTCGAAGCTGCGGGTGTCAGCTTCCAGGTTTTTCGTTTCCATCTGCACGCGCGTGTCCTGCTCGATGTCGTTGCGCAGTTTCTTGCGCGCCTCGATCTGCTCGGTCAGCTTGGTCAGGCCTTCGGCGTCGAAGGCGTTGTTGGCGTTGAAATGCTCGATGCTGGTCTGGTCGAGACCGGTCAACGAGACCGATTCCAGCTCCAGGCCGTTCATCGCGAGGTCGTTCGACGACACTTGCTGCACCTTCTGTACGAAGTCGGCACGCTGTTCGTGCAGCTCGTTCATGGTCATGCCGGCAGCAACACTGCGCAGCGCGTCGACGAACTTGCCTTCGACGAGGTCCTTGAGCATTTCCGGCTGCATCGTGCGCTGGCCCAGCGTTTGCGCGGCCATGGCGATCGCATCGGCATCGGGCTTCACGCGGACGTAGAATTCCGCCTTCACGTCGATCCGCAGCCGGTCGAGCGTAATCAGCGCCTCGCCATCGCGGCGAATGACCGAAAGTACCAGCGTGTTCATGTTGACGGGCATGGTTTCGTGCAAGACCGGCAGCACCAGAGCGCCCCCGTTCATTACGACCTTTTCGCCGCCCACGCCGGTCCGCACGAAGGCAATCTCCTTCGAGGCTCTGCGGTACATCCTCAGCAGGAATGCGAAAAATGAGACCACCACGATGGCGATGACCGCCATGCCGATAATTCCCGTTTCAAGTAGACTGTCCATTGCTCCTCCTTCTTAGTTGACTGTTGGCGACAGGCGACGCTCGGCGAGCGCGGTCGCAAAGAATGTATTGCCCTCGCGGCGGACGAGGAGAGCCTCGTCGCCGGCGTGGATTTCGGATGCTGCCTCATGCGGTTCGACCATGACGTAATGCGCCTGGCCGTGGACATCCTTGACCCGGGCGCGGGCGGGCGAACCTGCCCGGGCCACGCCATCCGTGATTTTCGCACGGCGGCCGACAAGGCTTTCGATGCTTACCGCTGTCGTATGGTCCTGCGGCATCAGGCGGCCCAGCGGGCGGGCAATAAGGCCCGTCACCGGCAGCGCGGCCCCGCCTGCGATCAGCGCGGCGAGCCAGCTGTAGAACGGGCCGCCAATGAGATCATCGGCGAGCGCCTGGACCGAAAGACCGATGATGGCGAACGCGCCCAGGAACAGCATGATCCATATCGTCAGCGGCACGCGCCCGATGCCGAGCAGCGTGAGCAGCCCGTCGAGCATTCCCGCATCCGGCATCCCGTCGGCATCCGCGTCCAGGTCCACATCTGCATCGCCGAAATCGGCAATCCCGATCAACTGGACGACCGCGAGGATCAGCATGATGACGAGCGCGGCCGCAAACGGCATGTTGTGCGGCTCCAGCAATGTCATGATTTCCCCCTTTCCCATGCGCAGAAAGTACCGCCTCCGGCATTAGCCGAAAGTGGATCCCCCTACTGTTGTATCCATGTCATTCACCTAGCAGAAATGTGCGGTGAACCGTAGAAATATGCGATGAACCGAGTTCGATTTTCCCCACAATTGCGGGGGTTTGACTTGGATTCATGGATTTTCGACTTCAGGCCGGTGTAATGCGAAGCGGTAAGGTCTTCAGCCCTCCGACAAAGGTCGATTTCGCGCGCTTCGGTTCTCCGGCCAGTTCCACACTCTCGATCCGGTCGAGCAGCGTTTCGAACAGGATGCGCATTTCCAGCCGTGCGAGGTGGAGGCCGAGGCACTGGTGCGCCCCGGCTCCGAAGGCGAGGTGCCGGTTGGGGCTGCGGCTGGCATCGAACTTGCGAGGATTTTCGAACTGCGCCGGATCGTGATTGGCGGCGACGTAATTGATCATCAGCCAGTCGCCCTTGGCGATTTGTTGGCTGCCAAGCTCGGTGTCCTCGGCCGCCGTGCGCATGAAGTGCTGAACTGGGCTGGTCCAACGGATCGCCTCTTCGACAATGCCGGGAAGGAGCGAGCGGTCGGCCTTCACCTTCGCCCACTGTTCGGGGTCCTGCGCCAGCGCCAGCATCGCGCCTGCCGTGCTGGCGCTGGTGGTGTCGTGGCCGGCGGCGGCGACGATGATGTAATAGCCCATCATGTCCCGGTCGTTCAGCGGTTCCCCGTCGACCGTGGCGTTGGCGATGGCGCTCGCAACGTCGTCTGTCGGATTGGCGCGCTTTTCCGCCGTGAGACCTGCGAAGTAGGTCTCGAAATCCTTCACCGCGCCGGCGACCAGCTGGGTGATCGCTTCGGGCGGTAGATCCTTCATGCCGGACTGGTTGAGGTCCTCGTCCTGCCCGCCGAACATTTGCTGCGTGAGCATCAGCATGCGCGGCTCGTCCTCTTCCGGCACGCCGAGGATCTGCATGACGACGTGAAGCGGATAGGGCTGCGAGACGAGCTTGCAGAAGTCTGCCTGCGGCCCTGCGTCGATCAACCGGTCCACCGTCTTGTGCGCCAGCTCGCGGGTTTCGTCCTCCAGCGTGCGCAGGTTCTTGGGCATGAACCATTCCTGCGTGAGCTTGCGGTACTTCATGTGGATCGGCGCGTCGAAAGTGACGAGGCTGGCGACCATGTGAGGGCTGCCGCCGGTAAGGTTCTTGGCGAACTCGATCCCTTCGGTGAGGCTGAACACGACCGTCTGCGGATTGTTGAGGAAAGTCGCGTTGTCCTTCGAGACGCGCATCACGTCGTCGTAGCGGCTGACCAGCCAGAAAGGCGGGTGACGGCCTTCGGGGTCCTCGACCCAGGCGACCGGGCTTTCTTCCCGCAGCCGGTCGAACGTGTCGAGCAGCGGATCCCATCCGGCGTAGCTTTCCGGAGAGATGACCTCATAGGCAGTCTCCGCATCGAGCCGGGGTTTCGCTGCGCTCGCCATCATGCCTGCTCCGCTTCTATCTCCGCCTTCTTCGTGTATTCGTCACGCAATTCGCGCTTGTACAGCTTGCCATTGGCCTCGCGCGGCAATTGCTCGCGGAAGTCGAACAGCTTGGGCATCTTGATCTTGGCAAGCTGCGGGGCGAGGAAATCGCGCAGTTCCGCTTCCAGCGTTTCGCCCGCCTCGCCCATGTCGATGGGCTGGACGACGGCAACGACCTTTTCGCCGAAATCTGGGCAGGGCGCACCGATCACGGCGGCATCCATGACCTTGTCATGCGTGACGAGCAGGTTCTCGATCTCCTGCGGGTAGATGTTGACGCCGCCCGAAATGATCATGTGGCTCTTGCGGTCGGTCAGGAAGAGGAACCCGTCCTCGTCCACATGACCGATATCGCCCAACGTCATCCAGCCTTTGGGATGCATGGCGTCGGCAGTCTTTTCCGGGTCGTTGTGATAGGTCGGAATGTTCTCGTTTTCGAAATAGAGCAGGCCGTCGGTCCCCGCAGGCACTTCCTCTCCATCGGGTCCGCAGACATGCAGCTGCCCGTGAATCGGCTTGCCGACCGTGCCGGGGTGCGTGAGCCAGTCCTCGCTCTTCACGAGCGTCATGCCGATGCCTTCCGATCCGGCATAATATTCGATGACGATGGGACCCCACCATTCGATCATTTCGCGCTTGACCGGCACGGGGCACGGAGCCGCCGCATGGATCGCGCGGGTGTGGGTGGAGAGATCGTAGCGCGTGCGCACTTCGGGATCGAGCTTCAGCATTCGAACGAAATGGGTCGGCACCCACTGGCTGTCGGTCACGCGGTATTTCTCGATCGCTTCGAGAGCGGTCTCGGGGTCGAATTTCTCCATCACGACAATCGTTGCCCCGAGCCGATGCGCGGTGGTGCACCAGCCGAGTGGTGCCGCGTGATAGAGCGGGGCGGGCGAAAGGTAGATCATGCTGCCATCCGCCGGCCAGCCGACACCCATCACGGCAAGGCCGACGAGCGGGTTCACTGCGAGGATATCATCATCGGCAGGCGGCGCTGGGCGGATACCCTTGGGCCTTCCGGTCGTGCCGCTGGAATAGAGCATGTACTGACCCGGAGCCTGGTCCTCGATCGGTTCGGCGGGATATTTCGCCAGCGCAGTCGCAAGGTTCTCCTCGCCCTCTCCGTCCTTTGCGAGGATTTCGATGTCCGGACAGTCGGCGCGGATGTCGGCCATCACATTGTCGAAATAGCGCGAGGTGATCAGCAGCTTCGCACCTGCGTCCTTGAGGATGTAGCAAATTTCCGGAGCGGTCAGGCGCGTCGAGATCGGCACCATCATCGTGCCCGCACGCTGCGATCCCCAGACCAGTTGCAGGTAATCGATGGTGTTTTCCATCAGTATCGCCACGTGGTCGCCGCGCTTGAGGCCGCGCGCGCGCAGCAGCTGGGCGAAGCGGTTGGCGTAGGCGTCCATCTCCCTGTAGGTCACTGTCTCGCCGCTCCCGGCCATGATGATCGCGGGATGGTCGGGGCGCGCCTGCGCGTGGGTGATGGGGTGCATAGGGTTCTCTCTCTCACTGCCGTCGGTCCTGTTGGCGGACTCGTCCGGTTGCTCAAAGAAACCTACCTACCTGCTGCGTTCGGGCAAGAAAAAAGGCGCCGGATCGCTCCGACGCCTAATTCCGCTGACCCGAAGGGCTCGTGGCCTTTCGAAAAATCTCAGTCCTCGTCGCCACCGCCTTGGCCGCCTTCGCCGATTGCGAGGGCGAAAGCGCGCTGGGCGGAAGATTCGACCATGTAGGGAACCGGGTTGACCGCCTCGCCGTCGATGCGGACTTCATAGTGAAGGTGCGGGCCGGTGGAGCGACCGGTCGAGCCGACATAGCCGATCAGGTCGCCCTTCTTGACGCGGGCGCCGTCGGTCACGGCGATTGCGGACATGTGCGCGTAACGCGTCTGGATGCGGGCGCCGTGCTCGATGCTGACGAACTTGCCGTAGCTGGAGAACCGTTCCGCCTTGGAAACCACGCCGTCTGCCGTCGCGTAGATCGGCGTACCGGTCGGTGCGGCGAGATCGACACCCTTGTGACCCATGCGGCGACGCAGCACCGGGTGGGTGCGCATGCCATAGTCACTCGTCAGTTTGGCGTCTTCGAGCGGCATGCGCGAAGGGATGGCAACCTGCGGGCCGGCCGTGATGAGCGAAAGCTGGTTCGGCGCTTCCCAGCGAGCGAAGAGTTCGGTGAACTGCTCGTCCGCTTCGCCGGCGCTGTCGGAGGTAACCTTCGATACGTCGATGGCACCGACCGCAGCAGCTGCTGCGTTGGTTTCCGCGTGCGCCGGAGCGGCTGCGATGCTCATGCCTGCGGCAAGCATCGTCACGGCAATCGTGCTGCGCTTGGAAATCATTGCTAACCCGTCCTGTCGATACCTGATCGGCATCTTTGCTTGCGATCCTGAGGCGTCCCGTGCCTTTCGGATCGTTTTTTTCAAAACCGCCGGAACCCCCCGGCATCTCGTGAGTATGGGTTATGGCTGCAAAGGTTAATCAAGCAATAGCCGCGTAGAAAGTCGCGCGATAAACCGGCTGCCGCACGCGCCGAGTCGTTAAATGGCGGCTTCAGCCCTCCCGAAAAATGCGTTTGGACTAATTTCTGCCATGTTTCCGGCGGCTTTTCGTCGCGCGTAATGCACAGCTCACGAAAGTGCTTGGCCCCAAAAGCGACATGGCGAATCTCGTCGTCAAGGATTCGTTCGAGGATTCGGGCGCCGTTCTCGTCCCCTTGTGACCGTATCCGCTTCAGCATCGCCGGAGTGACGTCGAGGCCGCGCGCTTCCAGAACCATCGGTACGATCGCCAGTCGGGCCGTGACGTCATGGGCCGTGTCCTGAGCGGCACCCCACAACCCGTCATGCGCCGGCAGAGCGCCGTAGTGCGATCCCATGGTCGCTAGCTTGCGATCGATCAGCGCAAAATGCATCGCTTCGTCGGCTGCGACCGCCAGGAAATCGGATACGAACTGCTCGCCCATCGATTCCCCGAACCGCCCGGCCATGTCGAGGGCGAGGTCGATCGCGACGAACTCTATGTGGGCGAGCGAGTGCCACAAGGCGATTCGACCCTCCAGGGATACTCCGCGCGAACGGCGCGGCATTTTGCCAGGGGCGAGCAGTTCCAGCTCTTCGGGCCAGGCCGGCCGGTCGGGCATGACGCAGTCGAACTCGAACGCCAGTCGCCCCAGCCGCCATTCGCGGGCGACTTCTCGGGCGGCAAAGACCTTGGAGGACTTGCCGGCCGTTAGCAGGGCGTCCCTGATGGCGCCCGATACGCTGCGGCGTCGTGACGTCACGCGGAGCGCGCTGCGTCGAGTACCTCGTCAGCATGGCCCTTGACCCTGACCTTCGGCCAGACCCGCAGGATCTTGCCGTCTTCGCCGATCAGATAGGTCGAACGGATCATGCCCATGTAAGTGCGCCCGTAATTCTTCTTCTCGCCCCAGACGCCGAGCGTGTCAGAAAGACCGCCCTCTTCCGCATCGGTGGCGAGCTCCACCGTCAGATCGTGCTTGGCGATGAAGTTCTGGTGCTTCTTCGCGGAATCCTTGCTGACGCCAAGCAGGCGGACGCCCGCCTTTTCAAACTCCGCCTTCAGCGAGCTGAAATCCTTCGCTTCGGTGGTACAGCCGGGCGTATTGTCCTTGGGGTAGAAGAAGATCACCGCTTTCTTGCCGGAAAGATCATCCCGGCTGATTGTCCCGCCATCGGGTGTTTCCATTTCGAAGTCGGGAAAGGCATCGCCTTCTTCAAAGCTCGTCATAGTTCGATCTCCAGTCGCTCATCCAGCAAGCGGTTCCATTGGTCTGCCACCTGCTCGCGCGCGTCGTCGAGCGCGTTCCTGAGGTGGCGGAATTTCTCGACCCGGCACAGGCGCGACAGGATAGCCTTTTGCGGCCTGTCCGGGATCGCGAGGTCGGGTGCCAGCAGGCGCGTACCCACCAGTAGCCGCGTCATAAAGTCGTGCGCCTCGCCCAGTGAAGCGGGAATGAGATCGCGCGCGACAAGTTGCGCGATCGCATCGTCCAGCCGCGGCGTCAGCGCTTCACCCTCGCGCAATTGCAGGTAATGGACGAGGAATTCGAGATCGACGAGCCCGCCGCGCAGCAGCTTGATATCCAGTGGTCCGCGCGCAGGCTTGTGCGTCGCCATGTCGCTGCGCATCGTCCTGACGTCGTCGCCAAGCGCCTTGCGCGATCGCTTGCGGCACAACACCTCGCGAAGCGAGGCGTCTACCTGGCGCCTTGCATCATGGCTTCCCGTCAGCGCGCGTGCACGGGTCAGGGCCATGTGTTCCCACGTCCATGCATCTTCGGACTGATACCTGAGGAAGCTCTCCAGGCTGACGGCCAGCGGCCCCTGTGCCCCTTGCGGGCGCAGCCGCGTATCCACTTCATAAAGCGCGCCTTCAGCGGTCGGCACGGACAGCGCCGCACTCACCCTCTGTGCGAGCCGGTTATAATAGAGTGTCGCGCCAAGCGGGCGCTCGCCATCGGATTCGCCTTCGTGGCTTCCGGTAAATAGATAAACGACGTCGAGGTCCGAGGCGTGCGTCAGCATCCCCCCGCCAAGCCTGCCGAGGCCGAGAACGACAAGTTCGCTGTCCGCGATCCTGCCATGGCGTTCGGCGAATTCCGCTTCTGCAGCTTCCTGCGCGACCTCGATCGCAGCCTCGGCCACCCGCGAAAGGGCGGCGGCGATATCGAGCGGGTCGTGCGCTGTTTCGATGACCTGCACCCCGAGCGCGAAGCGCGCTTCCCCCGTTACGATGCGGATGCGGTCGAGCTTGTCCTCATAGGTGTCGCCACGTTCGCCGCGACGCATCTCGGCGGCAAGTTCGCCTCGCTCGCCCGGCAGGTCGAGCGCGGTCCGGTCGATCAGCGCATCGACGAGTTCGGGGCGCAGGGCGATGGCGTCGGCAAGCGGCGGCGCAAGCGTCAGGCAATCGGCCAGCAGCTGGAACAGGCCCGGCCTCGCTTCCAGCAGGCGAAAAAGGTTGATCGCGCTCGAAAGCTTGGAAAGCAGGCTTTCCCACCGGGCGACGGCGCGTTCCGGTTCTTTTGCCGATGCAAGGGAATCGAGAAGCGGCGCACGTATCGCTTCGAAGGCCGACAGGGCCGCAGTGCTGCGAAGGGGTGGATAGCGGCCGTCGGTCCAGCCTGCGACCCGCTCAACCAGGGATGCGTCGAGATCCTTGCGGGCAGGTGCGGCCTCCACATGCGGACTGTCGACAGGAACGGAGACCTCGTCTTCGGCGAGCAATGCATCGTAGCGCTGCGCGACGGGAGCGGTTAGCGACGCGATATGGTCCAGCCATGCGGCTCCGTCGGCAAAGCCGTCCAGCCGGGCGACATTGTCGAGCGCTTCGCCTTCGGGGAGCGTGTGCGTCTGGCGGTCGCCGACCATCTGCAGGCGGTGTTCGATCTGCCGCAAACCGTCATAGGCAGCGCCAAGCGACGAGGCGTCCTCTTTGTCGACATGCCCGGCATCGGCCAAGGCATCGAGGGCAGCGCGCGTGCGCTTGTCACGCAGCTCCGGATTGCGCCCGCCATGGATGAGCTGGTGCGTCTGGGCGAAGAACTCGATCTCGCGAATGCCTCCGCGACCGAGCTTCACATTGTATCCGGGGGCGGGTGCGGTTGGGCCGGTCTGCTGTTCCCTGATCCTGCGGGTCAGCTGCCGCACAGCGTCGATCGCACCGAAATCGAGGCTGCGGCGCCAGACGAAGGGACGGATCTGGTCGAGGAATTTCTCGCCGGCCGCGATGTCGCCAGCGCAGGATCGTGCGCGGATGAATGCAGCGCGCTCCCACGCCAGGGCAGAGCTTTCGTAATGCGTGATCGCGGCATCGAGAGGGATCGCCAGCGGGCTCACCTCGGATGCCGGACGCAGGCGCAGGTCCACCCTGAAAACATAGCCTTCGCTAGTTACGTCAGACAGCATGCGAACCATCTCGCGGGCATAGCGTTGCGCCGCCTCGCCCGGTTCGTCCCTGTCGCGGCGTGCCAGCGTTTCGGGATCGTAGAGTAAAATTGGATCGATGTCGGAGCTGTAGTTCAGTTCTCCCGATCCGTGCTTGCCCAATGCCAGCGCAATCATGCCATCGCTGGGCGCGCCTTCGACCCGGCGGTCGATCGCCGCCTCGATGGCGCGGTGCATTGCGCGGTCGGCGAAAAGGGAGAGCTCGCGCATTACCTTGTCGAGATCGAATGCCCCGGCCAGATCTCCGATTGCCAGGGTCGTCGCCAGGGCCCGTTTCTCGCGTCGCAAGGACACCCCGACATCGTCAATTCCGGCGGCAAGCCGCTTCGCGTATGCGAGTGCGGCCTCGCCGTCACCTTGAGCCAGCAGGTCGGCGATCGCTGGATACAATTCCAGCCCGCGCGCCAGATAAGGGGCACAAGCCCGCGCTCTTTCCAGCGCGTTGGTCCAGTCGGCAGTCATTGCGGGCGGTCTGCCTTCCCTGTGCTCCCGGCGCAAGCTTGCCCTCTTTGCCCGGTGCTGCAACAAGCGCGCCACGCAAATCAACGAGAGGGTGCTTTACCATGATCCGCACAAGCCTGACCGCAGCAGGTGCGCTGCTCCTGGCGGCCTGTACCGCCGGTAACGATGAAGGGGCGACCGCAGGGCTCGATATCCCGGACATCGCAGCGACGGACATTTCCGAGCAGACGATGAAGGACATTACCGAGCAATTGTCCTCCGATGAATTCGAAGGCCGGATGCCCGGCACGATCGGCGAGGAAAAGACCGTCGCCTTGCTGACCGAACGGTTCGCAGCGGCAGGCCTCGAACCTGGCAACAACGGCTCTTGGGTCCAGAAAGTCCCGCTGGTGGAGATTACCGGCAAGGATTTTTCGCCGCTGAGCATCTCGGGCAAGGGCACCGATATAGCGCTCGAATACGGTAGCGACTGGGTCGGCGTGACCTATCGCGAAGATGCGCAAACCGCGCTCGAAGACAGCGAGCTGGTTTTCGTCGGTTACGGCGTCAACGCGCCCGAGAAGGGCTGGAACGACTACGAAGGCGTGGACATGACCGGCAAGACCGCGGTCATCCTCGTCAACGATCCCGATTTCGGCAGCGACAGCCTCGATGGTCCCTTCAACGGCAAGGCCATGACCTATTATGGCCGCTGGACCTACAAGTACGAAGAGGCGGCAAGGCAGGGCGCGGCAGGCGCCATCATCATCCACGACACCGAGCCCGCTTCCTATGGCTGGAACGTCGTCGAAAGCAGCTGGTCCGGCCCGCAGGCCTATGCCCAGCGCGGCGAGAATGCCCCGCCGCTGACGCAGATGAACGGCTGGGTCCAGAACGAGGCTGGTCGCCAGATCCTCGAAGCTGCGGGACAGGATGCCGACAAGCTGTTTGCCGCTGCCAAGAAGGAAGGCTTCACGGCGGTGCCGCTGGGCCTCGAGGCATCGACCAGCTTTTCGAACGACATCCGCACCTTCGAATCGCAGAATGTGATCGGCATCCTTCCGGGCACGGAAGCGCCGGATGAATACGTCATCCATACCGCCCACTGGGACCATCTGGGACGCTGCACCGCAGCGCCCGATGGCGACGACATCTGCAATGGCGCAGTCGACAACGCGACGGGCACGGCAGCGCTGGTCGCTCTGGCCGAAGCGCATGCCAAGGTCGGTCCTGCGCGCCGCACGCTGGTTTTCCTCGCCGTGACGGCAGAGGAATCGGGACTTCTCGGAGCCGATTACTACGCGGCCAATCCGGTTTTCCCCCTCGCCCAGACGGTGGGCGGCATCAACATGGATGCCTTTCTCATCGCTGGTCCCAGCAAGGACGTGACGGTCGTCGGGCCGGGCAAGTCGCAGCTCGACCAGTTCCTCGAAGCGGCCCTCGAAGCCGACGGCCGGGTGTCGACGCCCAACCCCAATCCTGAAGCGGGCTATTACTACCGGTCCGATCACTTCGCTTTCGCCAAGCGCGGCGTGCCGATGCTTTATGTCGATGGTGGCGAGGACCTTGTCGAGGGCGGCACGGAAGCGGGTGCGGCAGTGGCGCTCGACTATCGCGAGAACCGCTACCACGGCCCCAAGGACGAATACGATCCGAACTGGGACTGGTCGGGCGTGATGGCCGATCTCCAGCTTTTCTACCGCCTCGGCCGCATGCTCGGCATGAGCACGAGCTGGCCCAACTGGAACGAGGGCGACGAGTTCAAGGCCACGCGGGACGAAACCTGCACGGCTGCTGAAACCGGCTGCTGATCAAGGTTGCTTCAAACGGGAAGGGCCGGTCTGCCACAGCGGCGGACCGGCCCTTTCCTTTTGGATTGTGGGCTTTCTACTTTGCGAGCAGACGCTCGGCGATGGCGCGAACTTCGCTTCCCATGTCTTCGCGTTCTAGCGCGAGAGCCAGCGTCGCTTCGACGAAACCGGTCTTGCTGCCGCAATCGTAACGGTTGCCGGCGAAGGTCACGGCGTGGAACGGCTGGCTGCCGATCATCCGCGCCATGGCATCGGTCAGCTGGATTTCGCCGCCCGCCCCCTTGCCCTGGTTTTCCAGAGTACGCATGACTTCGGGCTGCAGGATATAGCGGCCCGAGATGATCTTGTTCGACGGCGCTTCTGCAACCGGCGGCTTTTCGACCAGTCCGGTCACTTCGGTAAGCGTGTCGGAGATATCCGCCCCCGGAGCGATGACGCCATAGCTCGATACTTCATCCTGCGGGACTTCGAGCACCGAGATCAGGTTGCCGCCCACCTCGTTATAGGCCTCCACCATCTGCTTCATGCAGCCAGGCTTGCCGACCATGAGTTCGTCGGGCAGCAGGATCGCGAAGGGATCGTTGCCGACGATGGCGCGGGCGCACCAGATGGCGTGGCCAAGGCCCAGCGGAACCTGCTGGCGCACAGTGATGATATCACCCGGTACTGCACGGGTGTCGTCGAGCACGCTCATGTCCTTGCCGCGCTCTCTCATGGTGCTTTCGAGCTCGTAAGCCACGTCGAAATGCTCGACGATCGCCGTCTTGCCGCGACCGGTGACGAAGATGATCTGTTCGATTCCGGCTTCGCGCGCCTCGTCCACGGCATACTGGATCAATGGCCGATCGACGATCGGCAGCAGCTCCTTCGGGATCGCCTTGGTGGCGGGGAGGAATCGCGTACCGAGCCCCGCGACGGGGAAGACGGCCTTCTTGATCGGTTTATGCTGGGTCATGCGCCGGAGTTAGGTCGGTGGCCGGAACAGGTCAATCGCTCGGCGGTTGAGCGAGCAGGATCCGGGGGAGGTATCAAGCGCATGACGCTTGCCAGACGCCCGGAGAGGATTAAGGCAGGGGGCCATGGACAAACTAATCATTCGTGGCGGCAATCGCCTTTCGGGGACTATTCCCATCTCGGGCGCCAAAAACGCGGCCCTCACCCTGATACCGTGCGCCCTGCTGACTGAAGAGGCCGTGACGCTGCGCAACTTGCCGCGGCTCGCCGATATCGACGGGTTCCAGCACCTGATGACGCAGTTCGGCGTCAGTCACACCATTCCGGGCAAGCGCCCCGAGGAATTCGGCCGCAATGTCACGCTTGAAGCCATGCGGATCACCAGTTCGGTCGCGCCTTACGATCTCGTTCGCAAGATGCGCGCGTCGATCCTCGTCTTGGGCCCGCTGCTTGCTCGCACAGGCGAAGCGACGGTTTCGCTGCCTGGCGGCTGTGCGATCGGGAACCGGCCAATCGATCTTCACCTGAAGGCTCTCGAGGCTTTCGGCGCGCAGATCGAATTGGCGCAGGGGTATGTGAAGGCAATCGCTCCGGACGGCGGGCTTCCCGGCGGCGAGTTCGACTTTCCCGTCGTGTCCGTCGGTGCGACGGAAAACGCCCTGATGACAGCGGTCCTGTGCAACGGCACGAGCAAGCTGATCAATGCCGCGCGCGAGCCCGAAATCGTCGACCTGTGCAACCTTCTCACGGCCATGGGCGCCGAAATCGAAGGTATCGGCAGTTCGGAGCTGACCATTCATGGCGTAAAGAAGCTGCACGGCGCGACCTACCGCGTAATGCCGGACCGGATCGAGGCGGGCTCCTATGCTTGCGCGGCAGCGATCACCGGCGGCGAGGTCTATCTCGACGGGGCAGATGCCGATGACATGGCTTCGACGATCCACGCCCTGCGCAATATCGGCGTCGAAATCGAAAGCGACAAGAAAGGCGTGAGGGTTTCGGCCAAGCAGCCCCTCAAAGCGCACAACCTCACAACGGCCCCATTCCCCGGCCTCGCCACCGACATGCAGGCCCAGCTGATGAGCCTGTTGTGCAAGGCAGAAGGCACCAGCGTGCTCAAGGAGACGATCTTCGAGAACCGCTTCATGCACGTTCCCGAACTCATCCGCATGGGCGCGGACATCGAGACCACGGGACGCACGGCAATCGTTCGCGGTCCGGTAGATCTGACCGGGGCCGAAGTAATGGCCACGGACTTGCGCGCTTCCATGAGCCTGGTGATCGCCGGTCTGGCTGCCAAGGGCGAGACGACCGTACGCCGTCTTTACCATCTCGACCGTGGATACGAGCGGCTGGAAGAAAAGCTGCAGCTGGTTGGCGCGGATATCGAACGGGTCGGCGACGATTGATCGTCTGATGCCGGACCTTTCGGCCTGCTCATCCGTTGGTCGGGTGAAGTAAGTTTTGAAAGGGAAGCATTATGATCCTCAAGCTCGCAGCACTCGGTGCGCTCGGCTATGCCGGGTACAAGTATTACGAAAAGAACCAGCGCGACAGCAACGGCGTCGCATTCGCGGACGGACAGCCGGACGGCGCGTTCCGCAATGCAGGCTCGGAAGCGACCGCATCCAAGGGCGATACCATGAGTTCGACCGACGAAGCGCTCGACGAAACTTTCCCGGCGAGCGACGCGACCGCGAAATACTGATCAGTCTTGCTGATCGCTATCAAGGGCGGCGGACATCGGTCCGTCGCCCTTTTTCGTGGGCGTCGTCAATTCGTGGGTGGCGAGCCACACCCTGATCGCCCCGGCAAGGCCGGGCGGAGTTTCGCTCCTGATGCGTTCCGCATCGATGCTTGCGACCAGCGTATTCACAGCGAGTCCGCGCCTTGCTGCCGCAGAGCGCAACAGGTCCCAGAATACCGGCTCCAGGCTCACCGACGTGCGATGCCCCTCGATACGGACCGAGTACTTTTTCGGTGGGTGGTAGGGTGTAGCCATGAGGCATGACCTAACGTGCTTCGTGCCGGCGCGCATCATGATTTGATATGTCGAACCCGCACCGGCAAATGGACCACCAATTTTTGGGGGTGGTTAGCCGCCGCATCGCTTTCTAGACCTGCACGATATGAACGAAGGTTTCGATGCGCTCAGCGAAAAAGAGAAGGAAACCCTTCGTCTCATCCTGCGCGGCCACGACGCCAAGTCGATGGCGCGCGAGCTTTCGCTATCCGTCCACACGATAAACGACCGCCTTCGCGCCGCTCGCCGCAAGCTGAGAGTTACCAGCAGCAAGGAAGCGGCGCGAGTGGTTTACGAGAGGGAGGACAGGGCACGCCAATTCCTTGCGGACAAGTATTTGGGGGATGCAACTGGCAACGCTGGTGCCGATCCTTCGCCAATCGCAACAGGGGCCCGGAAATGGACCCCGTGGATTGGAGGAACGATTATCATGCTGACTCTCGCAATTATCGCCGCTCTCGCCCTCGATACGGCCCAGTCGAACCGACCGGTCGGCGATCCGGCTACGCCGATCGAGAACGTCCAGCTCGACACCTTCGAGGCAACTGCGCGGGAGTGGCTCGAGATCGTCGACACCTTCGACTGGGACGCAAGCTTCGCTGCGGCGGGCCGTCCGTTTCGCGATCCCAATACTGCCGAAATCTGGCGTGACGCTTCAGAGCAGGTGCGTGTCCCCCTTGGCGCAGTAATCGAGCGCGAGATCCAGACTATCGGTCTTGTCCAGCGCGACTCCCCTGACGACGACGCACAGGAACAGGTCAGGGTCGAATTCCTGACGCAGTTCGAACACCGCGCCGATGTCCGCGAGCAGGTCACGCTCGAGCAGGAGCATGGCGAGTGGAAGGTGATGGGCTACATCATCGAGTAGCCCCCACCGGTGTCAGTACATGTGCTGACCGCCGTTGATGCTCATGGTCGAGCCGGTGACGAACTCGGCATGTTCGGAGCATAGGAAGCTGACCCCGCGGGCGATTTCGCTCGCCTTTCCGAGGCGGCCGACAGGGATCTTGGCGACGATCTTTTCCAGCACAGGCTCGGGTACGGCGGCGACCATATCGGTGTCGATATAGCCCGGCGCGATGGCGTTGACGGTGATACCGAAGCGCGCGCCCTCCTGTGCCAGCGCTTTGGTGAAGCCGTGAATCCCGCTCTTGGCTGCGGCGTAGTTGACCTGGCCGTATTGTCCGGCCTGGCCGTTGATCGATCCGATATTCACGATTCGGCCCCAGCCGCGCTCTTTCATGCCCGGGAAGGCAGCTTTGGCCATGTTGAAGCATCCGCCCAGATTGGTGCGCATCACGGCATCCCAATCGTCGTAGCTCATCTTCAACAGCGTGCCGTCCCGCGTGATGCCTGCGTTGTTGACCACGATGTCGATGGGGCCGTGCTCTTCGGCGACTTTTTCGCAGGCTTCCTGCACCGCTTCGAAGTCGCCTACGTCAAATTTGGCTGTGGGAATGCCTGTTTCTTCGGTGAACTTGCGGGCCGCATCATCATTGCCGGCATAGGTGGCGATGACCGTGCAACCGCGTTCGTCGCGCAATCTTTCGCAAATGGCCCGACCGATTCCGCGCGTGCCGCCGGTTACGATTGCAACTCGTCCCATAGTGATTCTCCCAAGCATTCCGTAGCGTTCTGCCTATTCCTAGGCATGGAAAGTCTGCGGCGCAAAGGCAATCAGACCTTCGGAGAAGGCCGACAATCGTATTCGCTGGAAATTGGAACGGTGGGTCCGCCTAGAAGCGGATCTGCGTGCCCACGTAAACGGCCTGGTCGTCTTCCACGCCATTGGTAAGCGGGGCGAGGCGATCGCGTTCCTGCTTCAGGCGGACGCCGGCAGTCACGTCGAGGTTGCGGCTCAGGCTGTAAGAACCGCCCAGATCCAGCTGCTGCGACCCGGCCCCCTCGATGGTAAGCGGCGAGGAGCCTGCACGGTCTTTCTGACCGATCTCGATACGCGACTGGAAGCGGCTGCGCTCGTCACGCTCGTCGTCACGATAGGACGACAGGTCGGGCATCGCGATGTCGCGGATGCCTGTGGGTACGGCCGCGGCCGAACGGGTCGGCTGCGCAAAGCTCTGATAACCGCGCGCAACGCCAAGGTTGTAGCGGGTCGGAGTGACCGGAAGCACGCTTTCGATCGGGTTGGCGCTGGCGAGCTTGTCGCCGGGTGCGCGGCCGGAAATCGATGCCGCGATATTGTTGTCCACCCGGACGGCGAAGTTGACGGTGCGCTGGCTCGACAGGCGGGGCTTGCTGGCCGGGGTGAACCGCAGGGCATCTTCACCGATCACAGCGGCGACGCGCGCAGCGAGTTCGGGATCGACGCCTGCAGGCGTGAACGGCAGGAATTCCATCGTTTCCGGAGCGGCTTCGGGCGCGCTCGACACGACGGCGAGGCCGGCGCCGGGAATCGCGAGGGCGCAAGCGGCAGCCGCCAGCACGACCGGCGCGAGCCGATCCTTGCCTTTGGTGTTCCGTTGCGTGCCCATCAGGCCGATTTCCTCTCCGTTGCGGGTGTGTCAGTCATTAAAGACGAACCCCGCTTAACTGTTCCCGAACGCGATATCGCCGATGGGCGACTCGGGCCGGAAGGAAAAGACTAGGCCGACGGGGAGGCCAGCGCCAGCTTTTCCACAAGCCGTGTCCCGACATGACGCCGGAGTGTTGCATAGCCTCCACAAATACCATTCAATTCAGATGGTATTCACGCGTTTGCGGCGTCTATGCCGCCAAGCTGGCGCTTGCCCGAGCGCGAGCAGGCACTATAGAGCCGGACTAACATTTTTGACCCAAGGATCGTTCATGACTCTCTCCCGCTCCATCCGTCGTCCCGCAGCCATTGCCGGCCTTGCGGTCGCCACACTGGCGCTGGGCGCTTGCAGCAAGGGTGAACGACCCCGCGCCGACCTCGCCGCCGCGCAGGTCTCTACCATCGGTGTAAACTCATATCTCTGGCGCGCGTCGCTCGAAGCTGTCAGCTTCGCACCGCTTCTCCAGGCCGACAGCAACGGCGGTGTTATCGTCACCGACTGGTACGCTAACCCGAACAATCCGGGCGAACGCGTCAAGATGACCGTGACCATCCTCGACCGCGACCTGCGCGCCGATGCCCTGCGCGTCGCCGCCAGCCGCCAGGTTGCCCAGTCGGGAAGCTGGGTCGATGCGCCGGTCCAGGCCGCCACGGTCCAGAAGCTGGAAGACATCATCCTCACCAAGGCACGCGAATTGCGCCGCCAGGCAATCGCCAACTGATTCTGACGGGTTCCATTTGCGTCCGAAATGCCTAAGGGCTTCGGGCATGAGCGATACCCGTTTCAATCCTTCGTCCGCCGACCCGCGCTGGCAAGCCGCGTGGGAAGACGCGCAAACATTCCGCGCGGATAGCAGTTCCGAAAAGCCCAAGAGCTACGTGCTCGAGATGTTCCCCTATCCATCGGGGCGCATCCACATCGGCCATGTGCGCAATTACACAATGGGCGACGTGCTGGCGCGCTACAAGAAAGCGACCGGCCACGAGGTCCTGCACCCGATGGGTTGGGACGCATTCGGCATGCCGGCGGAAAACGCTGCGATGGAAAAGGGCGTGCATCCCGGCGGATGGACGCGTGACAATATCGAACACATGAAGGCGCAGCTGAAGCGCCTCGGCTTCGCGCTCGACTGGAGCCGCGAACTGGCGACTTGCGAGCCCGACTATTACGGACACGAGCAGGCGCTCTTCATCGACCTGTATGAGGCGGGCCTCGTTTATCGCAAGGAAAGCGAGGTTAATTGGGACCCGGTCGACATGACCGTGCTCGCCAACGAGCAGGTGATCGACGGCAAGGGCTGGCGCAGTGGCGCGGAAGTCGAGAAGCGCAAGCTCAACCAGTGGTTCCTCAAGATCACCGACTTCGCCGAGGAACTGCTCGAAGGACTCGGAAAGCTCGAAAACTGGCCCGACAAGGTCCGGCTGATGCAGGAAAACTGGATCGGCAAGTCCAAGGGTCTCGAATTCAGCTTCGACCTGTCGAACGGCGAAAAGCTGCCGGTCTACACGACGCGCCCGGACACGATCTTCGGCGCAAGCTTCGTTGCGGTTGCCGCCGACCATCCGGTCGCGCAGGCTATCGACAGTGACGAAGCGCGCGCCTTCATTGCCGAATGCAAGAAGGGCGGCACGACAGCTGCCGAACTCGAGACCGCCGAGAAGCTTGGCTTCGATACCGGCATCACGGCGAAGCACCCGTTCACGGGCGCGGACCTGCCCGTGTACATCGCGAACTTCGTGCTGATGGATTACGGCACCGGCGCCATCATGGCTGTGCCGGGCCACGACCAGCGCGACTTCGAATTCGCGACGAAATACGGCCTCCCAATCCCGCGCGTGGTCGCACCGAGCGTGGACGAGGCGGGCAAGGGCTTCGACGGCGAGGCCGAGGCGGGCGACGGCGTGATCGTCAATTCGGACTTCCTAGACGGTATGGAAGTCGAAGACGCCAAGCGCGAGATTATCCGGCGTATCGAGGAGCAGGGCCGGGGTGAAGGCAAGACCGTCTGGCGCCTGCGCGACTGGGGCGTCTCGCGCCAGCGCTATTGGGGGACGCCGATCCCCTTCATCCATTGCGATGCCTGCGGCGTCGTCCCTGCGCCCAAGGATGGCCTGCCGATCACGCTGCCCGAGGACGTGGATTTCCAGACGCCCGGCAATCCGCTGTTGCGTCATGCGACGTGGAAGCACGTCGACTGCCCCAAGTGCGGCGGCAAGGCGGAGCGGGAAACCGACACGCTCGACACATTCGTGGACTCGAGCTGGTACTTCCTGCGTTTCGCCAGCCAGCCTGCCGACAAGCCCTTCGACGCGGAAGAAGTCGCCAAGTGGCTGCCGGTCGAACAATATATCGGCGGGATCGAACACGCGATCCTGCACTTGCTCTACGCCCGTTTCTGGACTCGCGCGCTCGCGCACATGGGCCAGATCGAGGTGAAGGAACCCTTCGCCTCGCTGTTCACGCAGGGCATGGTCACGCATGAGACGTACAGCCGCAGGGAAGGCGGCAAGACGGTCTATTACGCGCCCGACGAAATCAGCCGCGAGGCCGAACGGGCGCTGCTGAAAGACGATGGCGGCGAGGTCGAAATCGGCCGCGTCATCAAGATGTCGAAGTCGAAGAAGAACGTCGTCGATCCGGACACCATCATCGACACCTATGGCGCGGATGCGGTGCGCTGGTTCATGCTGTCCGACAGCCCGCCCGAACGCGACCTGCCGTGGTCCGAAGCCGGGATCGAAGGCTGCAGCCGCTTCGTTCACCGCCTGTGGCGCTTGTTCTCCGCTTACGACGCAGGTGCCGAAGGCGAGGACAAGGCGCTGGATCGCAAGACCCACCAGACCGTGGCCGCGGTGGCCGAGGATATCGAGGCGCTGGGCTTCAACAAGGCCGTCGCGCGCATCTACGAACTGACCGGCGCGGTCGAGAAAGCCGCGCCGTCGGCCAGCCGCTCCGCCGCGATCCGCAGCTTGGTGCAGATGGTCGCCCCGATGATGCCGCATCTTGCCGAGGAAGGCTGGGCGGGCATGGGCGAGGACGGCCTCGTCGCCGACGCGCCGTGGCCCGCAGTCGATCCGGCCCTGTTGGTGGAAGACGAGGTGACCATCGCCGTCCAGCACAAGGGCAAGCTGCGCGACACGCTCACCGCGCCCAAGGGTGCCTCGAAGGAAGAACTCGAAGCGATGGCGCTCGCGTCGGAGAAGGTCCAGCGCTCGCTCGACGGTGCAGAAGTGCGCAAGGTCATTGTCGTGCCCGACAGATTGGTGAATATCGTAACGTGATGCGTTTCGTCTTCAGCCTTCTCGCCTGCCTCGCGCTTGCGGCCTGCAATCTGTCGCCCATGTATTCCGGCGGTGGCAGCGGGGCGGTCGCGCAGGGACTGGCGGCCGTGGACGTTCCGCCGATCGCAGGGCGAGCCGGATGGCTGGTGCGCGGCGAGTTGAACGATCGCCTCGGTGCGGCGGGCAATGCAGCGCCGCAATATCGTCTCGATGTGCGGCTCGACGACAATCTCGAAGCCCTCGGCATTCTGGCCGACGACACGGTTAGCCGGGAGCGACGGACCCTGCGTGCGCGCTATCAGCTGGTGGATGCGTCGACCGGCGAAATCCTGCTTGATGCCACGGAAGGCGCCGATGCCGGGATCGATGTCGTGTCCAGCGAATACGCCACAATCGCGGCAGAGCAGACGGCGCTTGAAAACTTGGCGCGTGAGATCGCGGACAGGATCGTTACCCGCGTGGCGCTGACGCTGCGCGAGCAGTGAGGGCGACCGAGGCGTGAAGGTCAGGGGCAATGAATTCGCGGCGAAGCTGCAGGGCCTCGCGAAGGATTGCTCCATTTTCTTCTTTTGCGGCCAGGATGAAGCGGGTGCCAGCGCCGCTGCGCGCGAGCTGGTCGCAGCTTTGCCCGACGCAGGCGAGAGGGTGGAGATTCCCGGCGCGGACATGCGTGCCGATCCCGCGAAACTGGGCGACGAGGCGCGCTCTTCCTCCCTCTTCGGCGACAAGCGGCATATCTGGTCCCGGGTCACCGGGGACGAGGCCCATGCCGCGCTCGAAACGCTGATCAAGACGGGCGAGATGGGCGCGGGCGAAGCATGCCCGGTCATCGTCGTCGCGACTTCGGCCACCGACAAATCGCGCACGGCGAAGCTGCTCGAGAAGCGCAAGGATGCGGTCGTTGCGATGTTCTATCCGCCCGATTTGCGCTCGGTAACGCAGTCCGTGCGGGCGATGGGCGATGCTGCGGGCGTGCGCCTCGACCAGGCGGTGGCCGAGAGGATTGCACGCGGGGCCAATCTCGACGTGCGGCTGGCGCAGAGCGAGGTCACCAAGCTGGCGACTTATCTCGATGCCACCGCCCAATCGCCCCGGCCGGGCACGATGGAGCATCTCGATGCCATCGGCGCGGCGAGCGAGGAGGAAGGCTTCGCAAGCCTCGTCAACGCGGTGCTCGGCGGGCAGACAGGCAAGATCGGTGCGGAAATCGCGCGGATGAAGCAGGTCGGGTTAAACCCGGTCGGCACTCTGCTGGCGATCGAACGCCGCGCTGCCCAACTGGCGCGCATTTCGGCAGCACTTGGCAACCGCAGGTACCAGGATCTCGACAAGAGCCAGAAAGCCCGGCTCGGCATCTTCTGGAAGGAAGAGCGCGACATCGCCGACCAGGTCAATCGCTGGCGCGGGCCCAAGCTCGACCGGCTGACCAATGGCCTGACCAAGCTGCACCGGGACCTCCTGTCGAACAGCCAGGCGGCGGAACTGCTGCTGGCTCAGGGTCTTACGAACCTCGCCCGATTGGCCGCGCGCCGTTAGTCTTCGGACAACCAGCGAGCCAGGTCGGCCGTTGCCAACCCGTCGCTGCGGTTCTGCTTCTTCAGCAGCGTGCCCGCCAGTGATGCGCCGCGACCTGCGAGGCGCCCGAGACGGCGGAATCCTGTCGAGCCCTCCGCTTGGTCGAGCGGTGCTTCCTTCAGACGTGTACCTCGTTCTCCGGTCGCCAACCCTGCAATCGCGTTGATGTCCTTCCGCGCTTCGGGATCTTGGACAAGCAGGTCCTGGGTCCGGTCGAGCAGCGCAGCGTCGGCGCGGATCGGACAGCCGGCGTTCTCCTGAAATCCGGGTCGCACCCACCGGTCTGTCAGGGCAACGACCAGCGCTGCCGGGCGCGCGAATCCCTCACTTTGCGCGCGCTGCCAGAACGCATCCCAATCGACTTGCCGCCCAGCGACGAGATAATCGATGTCTATCAGTCCGAGAGGTCCGACATTGAAGAGATGGGACACCGCGCAATGCACCACCAAGTGGACGAGCATGTCCTCGTCTGCGGGCACGAGCATGCCGAGCGTATCGTCCAGAACGGCACGCGCCAGCATACGGTCGTCATCGCACAGCGGCATCGCCACACTGGCCAGCGGCGCGCTGGCCCAAGCGTGGGCGTGCACTTCGCACGTGACCCCGTCTGGAGAGAGCAGCGGTGGCAGGTGCGTTTCCTCGCGAGCCATGCGGTCGAGCAATTCGCCATCCGCTTGCGGTGCCTGCCAGCCCGCATCCCGCAGCGCCCGATAGGCCCCGCTCGCTTGCGGTTGCGGGACCAGCACATCGATATCGCGCATGACCCGCTCTGCAGGCGAGGGCCACACGCTCCACGCCAGCGCCGAACCCTTGAGCGCGACGACTGCGATGCCGCGTTCGCCCAACGTCTCTGCGACCTGCGCCAGCGCCCGCCGCTGGACGAGCTGGTCGATCGCATTGAAGCGGTGTGCCTTCTGCCAGCCTTGCGCGATTACGGCGGGCACCTCCGCCTCGATTTCACTGCGCACCAGCTTGCCGTGCAAATGCGGCTGCAACCGATGGCCCGCCGCGAGCCGGTCGAGAGATTGCCACTGCCCTTCGGTCAGCGTCCCGATCTCGCCTGAGCGATAGCCTGTCAGCGCCAGCAGGGCGCGGCGCATCAGTCTTGCGGGACGGAGAAGGTGCCCGTGACGCGGCCGCCCGATTGCTGGGTGTCGCCCGTCACCGAAGACGACCCGCTCGCTCGGCCATCGACGCTGGAAACGCCGCTCGCGAGGTCGATAACGAGCCGCCCGCCGTTCAGGCGGTCGCTCCCGCGATTGAGGCTGACATTTCCGGCCATCGTGATGATCCGCCGGTTGAAGTCGTACACCGCGGTATCGCCGCTCGCGCGTTCATTGCCGCGCGAAACGGTCACGCCGCCGGTGGCCAGGATGCGCTGGATCTCCAGCGTTCCGGCATCGCTGTAATCGACGACGGTGCGCGCTGCGTTCAGCGTCAGGCCGGCCTGCGTGATGCGTACTGCGCCTGAAAGGACCACGCGGTTCTGCCGATCCTGCAGCTCGATCCGACCGGCATCGAAGGACACCGGCGCGTTCGAATTGTGGCTGGCGATGGCCTGCGCATTCAGCTGCATTCCGCCGAGCGCCGCGCAGGTAAGCGCGAAACCGGCGAGGAGCGATTTGGTCATTGCGGGCAGGTGCTGCTTCATCATGGCATTCTCAGCTTTCCGGGCTCCATGCGCAAGCGCGCATCGCCCGATAGGGTTACAGTCCTTGCCGCAAGATCGGCGTCGAGGCGATTGGCGCTGAATGTGCCGGCCGGCACTGCGCCTTCGACGCCGCCCGCGCCGGTCACTGTCTTTGTGTCGAGTTCGACCGAGACGCCGCTGGCGCGCATACGATAGCCGTCGGCGGCCTCCATGCGCATGGTGCCGGTCACATCGATCCGCTCGGCATCGATGTCGTACTGGCCGCCTTCCGCGCTGATCCGCGCGGGGCCTTCTGCCATCAGCAGGCGGGCGACGATATCGCGCATCCGCACGATCCCTTCCGCGCTCGACCGCTGGACGGCTTCATCCGCGGTCAATGAGAACGGGCGACCCTGCGCGTCGGTGCCGCGATAAAGGGCATTGTCGACGCGAAGGCGTTCCTGGATCACTGCGACTTCGTTGCGATCGAGCAGGAAGCTGATTTCGCCGCGCGGGCTGAGCGGGGTGATGACCATCAGCGCCGCCAGCACCCCGACACCCATCGGCAGGGCGCGCGCGAGGAAGTGGACCAGCTTGTCGTGACTGCCTCCGGGCGCGGCGAAATGCTGGCGGCGCGAGCGGAGTTGCTGCGCTTCTGGCGTTTCGATCCTGCGCTTGCGGCGACGTATCATGGGGTCCTGCTGCCTGCCTTGCCCTTACGCGTGGCTGAAGATGTCGTGGTCGGCCCAGCCGAGAATGTCGAGATGGGCGCGTGCAGGAAGGAAATCGAAACAGGCCTCTGCCAGTTCCATCCGGCCTTCGCGTTCGAGGCGCTTGTTCAGCTCTTCCCGCATCCGGTGAAGGAAGCGCACGTCGCTGGCGGCGTATTCGCGCTGCGCCTGGTTGAGCTCGGGGCCGCCCCAATCGCTGCTCTGCTGAGCCTTGGAGATGTTTTCGCCAAGCAGTTCCTCGACCAGGTTCTTGAGGCCATGGCGATCGGTATAGGTGCGCACCAGCTTGCTGGCGATCTTGGTGCAATAGCAGGGCGCCGCGGTGACCCCGAGATAATACTCGATCGCGGCGAGGTCGAAGCGCGCGAAGTGGAACAGCTTGAGCCGTTCCGGGTCCGCAAGGACAGCCTTGAGGTTTGGCGCGTCATAGGTGCTGTCCGGGCCGAAGCGCACGAGGTGCTCGTCACCCTTGCCGTCGCTGATCTGGACCACGCACAGCCGGTCGCGGATGGTGATGAGCCCCATGGTCTCGGTATCGACGGCCACCGGGCCATCTGCGAGCACGCCTTCGGGGAGGTCTTCTTCGTGAAAGTGAACTGCCATGCCCCGCGCCTTAGGCCGATTGGGGATTGTAGGGAAGGGGCCACTGGTTTGCCAACCGAACCGGGGGCAGAGTGCACTCCATGAGCGAGAACGTGCCTGACAGCTGGAAGCCGGTCCTCGATCCCGTTTTGGGCGGCGGGGAAGCGCGTAAGCTCGGCGGCTGGCTGCGGGCGGAGGAGGAGGCTGGCAAGACCGTCTACCCGCCGCGCGGCAGCCGGTTGAAGGCGCTCGAACTCACTCCGCTGGATGCCGTGAAAGTCGTGATCCTCGGGCAGGATCCCTATCATGGGCCGGGGCAGGCGATGGGCCTCAGCTTCTCCGTTCCCGAAGGCGTGAAGGTCCCGCCCAGCCTTGCCAATATCTACAAGGAGCTGGAGGCCGATTGCAGCATCGCGCCGCCCGGGCATGGCGACCTGACGCCATGGGCGCGGCAGGGCGTGCTACTGCTCAACAATACGCTGACGGTCGAGGCAGGGCAGGCAGGCAGCCATGCCGGACGCGGCTGGGACGCGGTGACCGATGCCTGCGTCGCGGCAGTCGCGGCTCGCGAAGAGCCTTCGGTCTTCATCCTGTGGGGCAGCCATGCGCAGGCCAAGGCCAAGCGTGTCGGCGCCCTGAAAGCGGGCCCCCATCATGTCATCGCCAGCCCGCATCCCAGCCCGCTGTCCGCCTATCGCGGCTTCTTCGGCTCGAAACCCTTCAGCCGCGCGAACGCATTCCTGGAGGAGCATGGGCGCGGGGCAGTGGACTGGCGGCTTGGCGGGTGACGAAGTTGACAGTGTGTCGCCCTGCGATCCGGTGTTTTACCTTCTGAAATTCAACGAGAAACTGACCGAAAGCCCGGTTGACAGTCAGGCGGCATGCTTCCGCCCATATCCACGATTTGAAAGAGCTGGTCCCAACGCTTACGCTGCAAAGAGGGAGTAGGAAATGACCGAGGCCGAGGCCCGCAAGAAGCTGATCGCACGCCGCGAGGCGTTGGACGCGCAGGACGCTGCCAATGCGGATTCGCGCGATACGGTCGAACTGCAACAGGACAGCGTCGGCCGGCTGAGCCGGATGGATGCGATGCAGCAGCAGGCGATGGCGCAAGCGACTGCGCGGCGCCGGGTTGCCGAGCGCGCTCGGATTGAAGCCGCGCTGAACCGGATCGACGAGGGCGAATGGGGCTGGTGCACGGCGTGCGGAAACGAGATCGCAGCGAAGCGGCTTCAACACGACCCTAGTGTCGCGCGCTGCGTCGCGTGTGCCTAAGCCTCCGGTCAGGGCAGTACGCCGACCGGTTCGGCGGTGCCGTCCTTGTCCCGATTGACCTGACCGTCGCTACCGACACTGCCTCCGGTCACCAGCAGGATGCCGCTCAGGTGCGGCGCTGCCATCGAGGTGCCGTCCTTGTTGGTGGTTGCTCCGCCCGGAGCAAGGGAGAGTATCCGAACTCCCGGCTCCGCGTAATCCACCGAAGCTCCGTAATTCGAGAAGGAAGCGAGATTGCTGCGCTTGTCGATGGCGGACACGGTGAAAAGGTTCGCCCCGTTGTTATAGGCTGGCGATACGGAGCCGCTGTCGACGTTCACGCCGCTGTTTCCTGCTGCCATGACGACAAAAACGCCCGCTCCTGCCAGCGCTTGGACGCCTGCATCGAGAATGGTCGATCCCTGGTCTGCCGTGAGGCTGAGATTGACGACATCGCCGGGCGAGGCATGGGCCGCCACGTAATCGAGACCCGCAGCGACATCGCTGTCCGGTGCTACCCCGAGAGAATCGAGCACGCGTACGGAATAGACCGGCGCTCCTGGCGCCACGCCGACCACGCCAATCGTATTGTCGATTGCGGCGATCGTGCCGGCGACGTGGGTGCCATGTCCGTTGAGGTCGTCGACGGAATTGGGGTTTCCACCGAAGGTTTCCGCCGTGAGAAATTCCGCGCTGCCGACGAGGTTGAGATCGGGGTTATCAACGTCCACTCCGGTATCGACGACCCAGGCGACGCTACCGCTGGGCGTGCCGGTACCGACTCGAGCTACACCCCAGGGGACAGTCTGGTCGCTGCCGCCGCTTCCGCCCGGCTTGCCGCCTCCGCCGCCGCCGCCATTGTCGGGTTTTCCGCCCCCGCCATCGGGCTTGGGCGCCCCGCGGGCGGCTGCTCCCGCGTCGGGTAATCCGACATAGACCGCTTGCGTGCAGCCCGAGATCATCGGGTTGCGTTCGACGAGCGTGTCTATTGCCCTGTCAGAGACCCTGAGTGCGAAGCCGTTGAAAATGCGCGAATAGGTATGGAGGACACGCCCGCCAGCCCCGCTGGCCGCGCGGTTCGCTTCGTAAGTCGTGCTAACCGGTCCGTTGACGAGAGTGCAGACGAAAGTGTCGGGCACCGGGTCGCCGACCGATTGGGCCATGGCCGCAGGTGCCAACAGGAAAGTAACGCCCAAAAGGGCTACGCGTGTGCGAGCGGTCATCGAAGATCCCCTTCTCCAAGCGACCCGCGATGCGTGCGTTATTCTGTTCTAGCGAGCGACCAGCCTACTCCATTTCGCTTCATACGTCGAATCGGCTGGAGGCGGCTTCACCTCGGCAGTTCGCTGGCCCCCATCAGCGCCTCGTCCACCGCGCGGGCGCACTGGCGGCCTTCGCGGATGGCCCAGACGACCAGGCTCTGGCCGCGACGCATGTCCCCGCAGGTGAACACGTGCGGCTCGCTGGTGGCGTAGCGGTTGGTGTCGGCCTTCACGTTGCCGCGCGCGTCCAGTTCAACGCCCGCGCGGTCGAGCAGGCCGCGGCGCTTGGGGCCGGTGAAACCCATGGCAAGGAGGATGAGGTCGGCCTTCAGCGTGAACTCGCTGCCTTCGACTTCGACCATGCGGCCGTCTTTCCATTCCACGCGTACGCATTCGAGGCCCGCGACATCGCCGCCTTCCTCGACCACGCGCTTGGTCAGGACAGCCCAGTCACGCTCCGCGCCCTCTTCGTGGCTGGATGATGTGCGCAGCTTCAGCGGCCAGTCGGGCCAGGTCAGCGCCTTGTCTTCCTTTTCCGGGGGCTTGGGCATGATTTCCAGCTGCGTGACACTCGCGGCGCCCTGGCGGTTGGACGTGCCCACGCAATCCGACCCGGTGTCGCCGCCGCCGATCACGATCACGTGCTTGCCGGTCGCCGTCAGGCTGCCGCGCGGTGCGGCGCGCACTTCGTCGTCGCCCGCATTGCGCTTGTTCTGTTGGGTGAGGAATTCCATCGCGAAGCGCACGCCGGACAATTCCGCGCCCGGAATATCGAGCATGCGCGCTTCTTCCGCGCCGCCTGCCAGGACGACCGCGTCGAAATTCTCCTTCAGCGCCTCGAAGCTGACTTCCACGCCCACTTCGCTGGAGGTGCGGAACTGTACGCCCTCGGCCTCCATCTGCACCGCGCGGCGGTTGATGAGGTGCTTTTCCATCTTGAAGTCGGGAATGCCGTAACGAAGGAGGCCGCCGATCCGGTCGGACTTTTCGAAAACAGTCACGGCATGGCCGGCGCGTGCCAATTGCTGCGCGGCGGCGAGGCCGGCGGGTCCGGACCCGATCACCGCGACCGATTTGCCGGTCTGCTTTTCGGGCACCTGCGGCTTGATCCAGCCTTCCTGCCATCCCTTGTCGACGATCGCGCATTCGATCGACTTGATGGTCACCGGGCTGTCGACAATGTTGAGCGTGCAGGCCGCCTCACACGGGGCGGGGCAGATGCGGCCGGTGAACTCCGGGAAGTTGTTGGTCGAGTGCAGCACCTCGAGCGCGTTCTGCCAGTCGTCTTCGTAGACGAGGTGGTTCCAGTCCGGGATGATGTTGTTCACCGGACAGCCGTTGTGACAATAGGGAATGCCGCAGTTCATGCACCGCGCGGCCTGGCGCTTCAGTGCGTCGGCGCTCTGCGGAAGCGTGAATTCCTTGTAGGTCTTCAGCCGTTCTTCGGGTGCGACGTATTCACGCTCTTCGCGATCGTACTCGAGGAAACCTGTTTCCTTGCCCATTATTCTGCAGCCTCCATTGCCGCCTGCTCGCGCTCTTCCTCGAGCGACTTGAGCGCGCGCGCGTAATCGCGCGGCATTACCTTGCGGAAGTTTTTCAGTTCGTTCGACCAGTCGTCGAGCAGCGCCTTGGCGCGTGCCGAACCAGTGTGAAGATGATGCCTCTCGACCAGGATCTTGAGGCGTTCCGCATCGTGATAGAGCGGATCGCCCATGCCTGCATCGTCGACCGTCTGGGCGCGTTGCTGCGGATGGCCCCAGCTCTTCTCCGCGCCCTCTCCGTCGCCCGGCGTCACGTCGAGGATATCGACCTGCGCATGGTTGACCAGCGCGTCGAACGCGCCCTCAGGATCGTAGACATAGGCGATGCCGCCGCTCATCCCGGCTGCGACATTGCGGCCGGTCTTGCCGAGCACGCAGACCACGCCGCCGGTCATGTATTCGAGCGCATGGTCGCCCGTGCCCTCGACTACTGCGACCGCGCCCGAATTGCGAACGGCGAAGCGTTCGCCTGCAACGCCTGCGAAATAGGCTTCACCCGCGATCGCGCCATAGAGGACGGTGTTGCCGACGATGATGTTGTCGGTCGGATCGCGCGAGACGCCTTCGGGCGGCCTGACGACGATGCGCCCGCCGGAGAGGCCCTTGCCGACATAATCGTTGGCATCGCCGGTCAGGCTCATGGTGACACCGTGGGCGAGCCATGCGCCAAAGCTCTGTCCGGCAACGCCCTTCAAATCGATGCGGATCGTGTCCTGCGGCAGTCCTGTATGGCCATATGCTTCCGCTATGCGGCCCGACAGCATGGTGCCGACGGTGCGGTTCACATTGCGGATATCGCGAGACACCTGGACGGCCTGCCCGCTTTCGATGGCAGGCTTGCACGCCTTGATCAGTTCGACGTCCATCGCAGCGCCGAGGCCGTGATCCTGCGTTTCGGTGTGATTCAGCGACTTGCCTTCGTCGAGCGGGACCTCGTGGAGGATGCGCTTCAGGTCGACGCCGTGCGCCTTCCAGTGGCGGCGCACCCGGCGCATGTCGACACGGTCCACGCGGCCGACCATCTCCTCGATCGTGCGGAAGCCCATTTCCGCCATGATCTGGCGCAGTTCTTCGGCCACGAAGAAGAAGTAGTTGATGACGTGTTCCGGCGTGCCGGTGAAGCGCTTGCGAAGCACCGGGTCCTGGGTGGCGACGCCGACGGGGCAGGTGTTGAGGTGGCACTTCCTCATCATGATGCAGCCCGCTGCGATCAGCGGGGCAGTGGCGAAACCGAACTCGTCCGCGCCGAGCAGCGCGCCGATGGCAACGTCGCGGCCCGTGCGCAGGCCGCCGTCGACCTGCACCGCAATACGGCTGCGCAAATCGTTGAGGAGGAGCGTCTGCTGCGTTTCGGCGAGGCCGATTTCCCATGGGCTACCGGCATGGGTGAGGCTGGTCAGCGGGCTTGCGCCCGTGCCGCCTTCATAGCCCGAGATAGTGAGGTGGTCGGCCTTCGACTTGGAAACGCCCGCGGCAACCGTGCCGACGCCGACTTCGGACACCAGCTTCACGGAAATGCGCGCTTCTGGCTGCACGTTCTTGAGGTCGTGGATCAGCTGCGCGAGATCCTCGATCGAATAGATGTCGTGGTGCGGCGGGGGCGAGATGAGGCCCACGCCCGGCGTCGAATGACGTACCTTGCCGATGCGCTTGTCGACCTTGTGGCCGGGCAGCTGGCCGCCTTCGCCCGGCTTTGCGCCCTGCGCCATCTTGATCTGGATGTCGTCGGAATTGACGAGATATTCCGTCGTCACGCCGAAGCGGCCCGAGGCGACCTGCTTGATGCGGCTGCGCATGGAATCGCCATTGGGCAGCGGCTGGAAACGCTCCGGCTCCTCGCCGCCTTCGCCCGTGTTCGAACGCCCGCCGAGGCGGTTCATGGCGATGGCGAGGGTCGAATGCGCTTCATGGCTGATCGAGCCGAAGCTCATCGCGCCGGTGCTGAAGCGCTTGACGATGTCGGCCGCCGGTTCGACTTCGGACAGGTCGAGCGGACGCTCGGCCTTCTTCAGTTCCATCAGTCCGCGAATGGTCAGCAGCCGTTCGGACTGCTCGTTCACGCTCCTGGCGAATTCCTCGTAATTCTTGGGATCGCTGCCGCGCACGGCGTGCTGGAGGTTTGCAATGTTCTGCGGGGTCCAGGCGTGGTCTTCGCCGCGGATGCGGTACTGGTAGATACCGCCCACATCGAGCATGCCCTTGTAGAGCGGGCTGTCGCCGAAAGCCTGCGCGTGACGGCGCACGGTCTCTTCCGCCACTTCGGCAAGGCCGATGCCCTCGATCGTGGTTGCCGTGCCCTTGAAATAAGTTTCGATGAACTCGCTCGACAGGCCGACCGCGTCGAAGATCTGCGCGCCGCAATAGGACTGGTAGGTCGAAATTCCCATCTTGGACATGACCTTCAGGATGCCCTTGCCCACGGCCTTCACGAAATTCTTCTCGACTTCGCCCGCATCCAGTTCGGGCAGTTTGCGCGCGCGCAGGTCCTCGAGCGTTTCGAAAGCGAGGTAGGGATTGATCCCTTCCGCACCATAGCCTGCCAGCGCGCAGAAATGGTGCACTTCGCGTGCTTCGCCGGTTTCGATGACAAGGCCGGTCTGCATACGCAGGCCCTGCCTCACGAGCTGGTGGTGCACGGCCGCAGTTGCCAGCAGCGCCGGCATGGCGATGCGCTCCGGCCCCTGGTTACGATCCGACAGGATGAGGATGTTTGCATCGCCGAGCACGGCCTCGGTCGCGGCCCAGCACATTTCCTTCAGGGCCATGGCAAGGCCATCCGCGCCGGTGGCGGCATCCCAGGTGATGTCGATCGTCGCGGTACGGAAGGCCCCGTCGAGAGCCACGCCGACCGAGCGGATTTTCGCCAGCTCGTCGTTCGTGAGGATCGGCTGCTTCACTTCGAGGCGCTTGTGCGTACCCCCGTCCCGGCCGAGCAGGTTGGGACGCGGGCCGATCATGGACAAGAGGCTCATGACCAGTTCCTCGCGGATCGGGTCGATCGGCGGGTTGGTGACCTGCGCGAAGTTCTGCTTGAAGTAATCGTAAAGCAGGCGGCTCTTCTGGCTCAGCACGGCGATGGGCGTGTCGGTACCCATCGACCCGATCGGGTCTTCGCCATTCGCGGCCATGGGCTCGAGGAAGCGCTGGATGTCTTCCTGCGTGTAGCCGAACGCCTGCTGGCGGTTGAGCAGCGCGATATCGCTCTGCGGGATCTCGGAAAGGTCGGGCTCGATATGGTCGAGGTCTTCGAGCTTGTACTGCGCCTTTTCCAGCCACGCCTCGTAAGGTTCGGCAGCGGCGAGACCGGCTTTCAGTTCCTCGTCCTCGACGATGCGGCCTTCTTCGAGGTCGATCAGCAGCATCTTGCCGGGCTGCAGGCGCCACTTGCGGGTGATGTCCTCTTCCGCGAACGGCAGCACGCCGCTTTCCGAGGCGAGCACGACGAGGTCGTCCTTGGTGGTGCAATAGCGCGCAGGGCGCAGGCCGTTGCGATCGAGGCAGGCGCCGATCTGGCGGCCGTCGGTAAAGCACACCGCTGCGGGGCCGTCCCACGGCTCCATGAGCGCCGCGTGATATTCGTAGAACGCACGGCGCGCGGGATCCATCTGCTCGTTCTTCGCCCAGGCTTCGGGCATGAGCATCATCATCGCGTGCGCGAGGTCGTATCCGCCGGTCAGCAACAGTTCGAGCGCATTGTCGAGGCAGGCCGTGTCGGACTGGCCATGCGGGATCAGCGGCCACATCTTGTCGAGGTCGGCGCCCAGCAGTTCGCTTTCCATCGTGCGGCGGCGCGCTTCCATCCAGTTCACATTGCCGCGGACCGTGTTGATTTCCCCGTTGTGCGCCATGAAGCGATAGGGGTGGGCAAGCCGCCAGCTGGGGAAGGTGTTGGTGCTGAAACGCTGGTGGACGAGGCCGAGCGCCGACACGCAGTCGGGGTCGCGCAAATCGTCGTAGAAGGTGCCGACCTGGTTGGCGAGCAGCAGGCCCTTGTAGACCACCGTGCGGCTGGAAAAGCTCGGGATATAGGCCTTGCTCAGGCCCGGGATGCCGTGCTTGTCTTCCAGCGCCGCGAGCGGGTTCAGCGTCTGCTTGCGGATCACCACCAGCTTGCGCTCGAAGGCGCTGCGATCAAGGCAGTTCTGTCCGCGCGCGATCACGCACTGGCGGATGACCGGCATGGAATCGATGACTGCCTTGCCCAGCCCGTCGAGCGTGACGGGCACATCGCGCCAGCCGACCACGCGCTGGCCTTCCTTTTCGGCAAAGCGTTCGAGCTGCTTCTCGACGAATTCGCGCGCCTCGTCCTGTTGCGGGAGGAAGCACATGGCCACGGCGTAATCGCCTTCTTCGGGCAGGTCGTACCCTTTTGCCTTCGCCCATTTACGGATCAGCGGATCGGGGGTCTGGATGAGGATGCCCGCACCATCGCCCAGCAGCGGGTCCGCGCCCACCGCACCGCGATGGTCGAGATTGGCGAGGATGGTCAGCGCCTGGGTAATGATTTCGTGGCTCTTCTCGCCCTTGATGTGCGCCACCATGCCGACACCGCAGGCGTCGTGCTCATTGGCGGAATCGTACAAGCCCTGGGGGGCGGGAAAAGAAGAATGCGGAACCTGCATGCGCCGAGGCGTCCTCCAACCGAACCCGTCTCCATTGCCGACCGAAGGGAAGGACAGAGGCGAGTCAAAATGTCGCAGCGCCGCATCTGGCGCTGCCAAAATTTCGCGAAGCATCCCTTTGCCGATACGAAACCGCTTTTGCAATGGCTCGGGACGGTAGCAAAATTTCACGCGGGCCAAGTTTTAGGGCGTTTTACCGCATTGCAGCATAGAGGAATTCGTATCCGCGCAGGGCGGACGTAGCGGCAGCGGGGGCGGGGAAGTCAGTCGGCCTTGCCGACGCGGCCCAGCTTGTCGAGCGCGCTGCGCAACGCGGCCTGCGGGTCCTGTGCCGATTCGCCGCCCTCGCGCTCGGCCTCGCGGCGCAGGAAAGAGATAACCTGCTCGGTGTCTTCGTCCTGCGCGGCGGTGGCTGCGGCGGCCTTGTGCGCTTCGAGCGCGGTGGCAAGACGCGCGGTCAGCTGGTCGAGGGAAAGGTTCTCTGCGGCGCGCACGGGGGCAGGCGTGTGCGTGTCTTCTTCGTGGGAGGCGTCGAAATGCGCCTCTTCTTCGAGGAACTCGACCCCGGTCTCGACCGGCTCTTCGATCTCAACGAACTCCGCGGTCTCGGTAATGGCGATGCCGTCCTCGTCGATATCGTCCCGGGCCGAGAGAACGCGGTTTCGCGCCGGTTCCTCTTCCACGACGTCCTCGGGGGCGTCTTCATCGGCCCATTCCTCTTCGAGGTCCGCATCGTCCCGCTTGGCGAGACGCGCCGCAATGATCATCCCGAGCACCATTCCGACAAGCGCGGCCACAGCTGCGACGGCGGCAAATCCCGCCATGCCGACAGGTGCTTCGAAATAGGGGTGCAGCCCGGCCAGCCCGATGCGCGCGAAGTAGTAATCGCGTGTCGCGGGGGCCATCACGTAAAGCACGCCGAGCGTCCCTGCGCCGAGGAGGAGGGCGAACCACAGTCCTACCACGGGGCGGAACCATGCGCGCTGCGTCATGCTGGTTTCTTCGGTGTAGCTCATGCCTGCTCAATTCCCGTTCGCTTCGGCGCAGCCGCTTCTACCAGCGCCTGGTAAATCTCGCGATAACGCGCGACATTGCGTCCCCAGTCGTGATGTGCGGCCACATGATCGCGCCCGGCCTCGCGCATCGTGTCCCATTCTTCGCGGCGGTCGATCAGGCTTGCCAGCGACTTTGCGATTTCCCCGGGATCGTCGGGCGGGAAGAGCTGTCCGGTTACACCATCCTCGATCAGTTCGCGGTGCCCACCTACGTCGCTGGCGGCGACGATCCGGCGCTGCGCCATCGCCTCGAGCGGTTTGAGCGGTGTGACGAGATCGGTGAGGCGCGACTTCTTGCGCGGATAGGAAAGCACGTCGATTACCGAATAATAGCGATCGACCTCGTCATGCGGGACACGGCCGGTGAAGATAATGGCATCTGCCGCAGGTGATGCCTTGGCCTGCGCCCGCAACGCACCTTCGCGCGGCCCGCCGCCGACCAGCAGGAGGCGCGCGTCGGGATGACGGTCGCGCAAGGCGGGCATGGCGTCGATCAGGTCGTCCAGCCCTTCGTAATCGTAGAAGCTGCCGATGAAACCGATCACGGGTCCGCTTCCAAGGCCAAGCCTTGCCGCCAGGCCATTATCGCGTGGCGGCGGCTCACCGAACAGCGACAGGTCGACGCCATTGGGCGAAAGTCCGATCTTGCCCGCGTCGTGACCCCGCATGGCAAGGTCGCTGCGCAAGCCCTCGCATATCGTGAAGACGGCATCGGCCCGTTTGACCACGCGGTTTTCCAGTGCACGGGTCAGGCGGTATTTGGCCGAGCCTTCGCTGCCGGTGCCATTGCCGACGGCGGCATCTTCCCAGAAGGCTCGGATCTCGTAGACCATCGGCACACCCAGGCTGCGTGCGGCTTTCATCGCTGCCATGCCGCAAAGCGCGGGCGAGTGGGCGTGGATGATGTCGGGACGCCATTGCGACGCGACGGTCTCGATCGTTTTCCTCAGCATAGCGACTTCGCGCATCTCGCGCGCAACGGGCGGTCCCGACGGGGTGCCGGGGGTACGATGGAAGATCAATCCGTCGATTTCCTCGATATCGGGCCCGTCTGCCGAGTGACGTTGTCCGGTCACCGCCTGCACATTGCATCCTGCCGCCTGCAGGCTCTTCAGGATGGCGCGCGTGCGGAAGGTATAGCCCGAATGGAGGGGCAGCGAGTGGTCGAGGATGTGAAGGACCCGTGTCATTATCGCCTTCCTGTGACACAACAGGCTTAACGACGCGTCAACCCTGTGCTGTTACCGGGTGACACGCCGTTTGGCGGGCAACGGGCGGACCATAACCTAGCGTGATCGATTATTTCGCCATTTTTCTGACCCATGGGCTGATCATGCTCGTGTGCTGGCGACTGCTTGCGCGCGAGGATCTGGACGATCCGTTCGCCGCGCCTCCGCCGGCGGAGAACAGCTCAGGCGCGCGCAAGCGCCGTACCCGCCAAAAGGGAAGTGGCGGCGATGTTTGACTTCCTTATCCTGGCATTCCTCGCCGTGCTCGTGGTGCTGGGCCTGCGCCGACCCTTCATCTGGGTGCTCGCCTATATGTATGTCGACATCGTCGTCCCGCAGCAGGTGGGATACGTGTTCCTGCCCGACCTCAAGATTTCGCTGATCACCTTCATCCTGGCCTTCGCCGGCTGGTTCATGTTCGACAACAAGAAGGGGACGCAGGTCTCGGCAAGGCAAGGCATCCTGCTGGCCTTCCTTCTCTGGTGCGGCTTCACCACCATGATTGCGCAGTTTCCCGAAAGCGCGGCCTCGAAATGGGCCTGGGTATGGAAATCGATGCTCTTCGCCCTGTTCCTGCCGTTGGTCCTGCGAACGCGGCTGCGGCTGGAGGCGGCCGTCTATGTCGCAGTCCTGTCGCTTGCGACCATCGTCATTTCGGGCGGCATCAAGACCCTGCTGACAGGCGGCGGTTACGGAGTTCTGGTTACGCTTTCGGCAAGCAATTCGGGGATTTACGAGGGCAGTACGCTGTCGACCGTGACCATCGCCTGCATCCCGCTGGTCTGGTGGCTCGCCATGCACGGGACGATCCTTCCGGCACGGACGAAGAGCGCGATCTTCCTGGCTGTCGCGCTTACGGGCGCATCGCTGCTGATCCCTATCGGTACACAGGCGAGGACGGGGCTCCTGTGCATAGCGTTTCTCGGCCTGCTCCTGCTGCGTTCCGTGCCGAACAAGTTCGCTTTCGGTGCAGCCGCAGGCCTCGCGGTGCTGATTTCCATCCCATTCCTGCCGCAGTCGTTCCAGGAACGCATGGGGACCATCACCAATTACCAGGCCGACCAGTCCGCTTCGACGCGCCTCCAGGTCTGGGACTGGACGCTCGACTATGTCGCGGAAAATCCCCTCGGCGGCGGTTTCGACGTCTACCTCGCCAATTCCTTTACCTACGAAACCGTCGAAACAATTCGCGAAGGCAATGTCGAACGCACGGAAAGGAGGGAGGTAACCGAATCCCGGCGCGCCTTCCATTCCAGCTATTTCGAAGTTCTGGGCGAACAGGGCATCTTCGGCTTCTTCCTGTGGATCCTCCTGCACGGCACGGGGCTCATCGCGATGGAGCGGCTGCGCAGGCGCGGCCGGGCTTCGGACGATCCGGAATTGCAGCGATGGGGAACGCTCGCCAATGCGCTCCAGCAGGTGCAACTTGTCTACCTGTTCGGTGCGCTGTTCGTAGGGGTGGCTTACCAGCCCTTCATCATGACCGTGCTTGCCATGCAGATGGCGCTGGCGGGACTGGTGGCGCAGGGCGACCGGCGCGAGAACCAGCGCGATCGCAAGAAACGCCTCGCTGCCCGCCGCGAGCGTGGGCGCGAAGTGGCTTCATCATAGCGGGTCTCTGCGCGACGCTTCACCGTCCGGCCCGTAGTCCCGCGATGCCGTAACGGCAGCTTTCCGGCGGTTGCACAGCCCCTCTCCATGCGCCATGAGTCCGCGCGCAAATGCGATGTGGAGTCGCGTAATTCAGCAAGTTTTCGAGGAGAGCGAGCAATGACCCCCCAGGACGTAGCAGCCAAGGTTGGCGAACAGGTCGGCACCAGCGAATGGGTCGAAATGAGCCAGGAGCGCATCAACCAGTTTGCCGATGCGACCGGTGACCACCAGTTCATCCACGTAAACGAGGAAGCGGCCAAGATGACGCCCTTCGGCGGCACCATTGCCCACGGCTTCCTGACGCTTTCGATGATCCCTTACCTCACCGCGAACAGCGATGTGCCGCGCGTCGACGGGATCAAGATGGCCGTCAATTACGGCGGCAACAAAACCCGCTTCATCAACCCGGTTCGCTCGGGCAAGAAGATCCGCGGCCACTGGAAGCTGCTCGAAATGACCGAGAAGCGCCCCGGCCAGTGGCAGCAGACCATGGAGATCACCATCGAGATCGAAGGCGAGGACAAGCCCGCCCTGATCTGCGAATGGATGACCATGTACTTCGTCTGATTTCTTTCCCCTCCCCGGGAGAAACAGACGTTCAACGACCAGATAGATTTAAGGAATGACCATGCGTGACGCAGTCATCGTTTCCACCGCCCGTACCGGTATGGGCAAAGCCTACAAGGGCGCTTTCAACTCCACGCCGGGCGCTACGCTCGGCTCCTATGCGCTGAAGCCCGCGATCGAGCGCGCTGGCATCGATGCCGGCGAAGTCGACGACGTGCTGTGGGGCGCCGCGCTCCAGCAAGGCGCGCAGGCCGGCAACCTCGCCCGCCAGGTCGCGCTGCGTGCCGGTTGTCCGATCGGCGTGTCGGGCATGACCATCGACCGCCAGTGCTCTTCGGGCCTGATGACCATCGCCACGGCTGCCAAGCAGGTCATCACCGACCGCATGCAGATCGTTGCGGCGGGCGGCCAGGAATCGATCAGCCTCGTGCAGACCAAGGAAATGCGGGTTGCCATGGACCCCGAACTGGTCGCGATGCACGGCGCAATCTACATGCCGATGCTCCAGACGGCGGAAACAGTCGCCCAGCGTTACGGCATCAGCCGCGAAGCGCAGGACGAGTACGCGCTGCAGAGCCAGCAGCGCACTGCTGCCGCACAGGACGCCGGTATATTCGACGACGAGATCGTCTCGGTCAGCACCACGCACAAGGTGATGAACAAGGAAACTGGCGAGGTTTCCGACGAAGACGTGACGATCGCCAAGGACGAAGGCAACCGCCCCTCGACCACGCTCGAAGGCCTCGCCTCGCTGCAGCCGGTCATGGGCCCGGGCACCACGATCACTGCCGGTAACGCCAGCCAGCTGTCCGACGGTTCGGCAGCGGTCGTCGTCATGGAAGCCAAGGAAGCCGAAAAGCGCGGCCTCAACCCGCTCGGCCGTTACATCGGCATGGCGGTTGCGGGCACCGAGCCCGACGAGATGGGCATTGGCCCGATCTTCGCGATCCCCAAGCTGCTCGAACGATTCGACATGAAGGTCGAGGACATCGATCTGTGGGAACTGAACGAAGCCTTCGCCGTGCAGGTCCTCTACTGTCGCGACAAGCTGGGCATCGACAACGACAAGCTCAACGTCAACGGCGGCTCGATCTCGATCGGCCACCCCTACGGTATGACCGGCGCGCGCTGCGTCGGCCACATCCTGCGCGAAGGCCAGCGCCGCAAGGCGAAATACGGCGTCGTCACCATGTGCGTCGGCGGCGGCATGGGCGCAGCGGGCCTGTTCGAGATTTTCTAACCCTTCTCATTACAGACGAAAGAAGGGCGGCGCCGCGCAAACGGTGCCGCCCTTTTTCTTTGCCGTTGACGGGTGGATCAGCGGACGCGGATATCGCCGATGCCATTGACCTCGCGCCTGGAGATGAGGCGCGCGCTGCGATAGCTGATGTCGCCCGTTCCATTCACGTCTGCCGATAGCTCTCCGACATCGCCTGCGCGGATATCGCCCGATCCGTTGATGGACGCGACCAGCCGGTCGACCGACCCGATCGCAACATCGCCGGACCCGTTAATTGCCGCATCGACCCGCGCCACGCGGACGGGGGCAAGGTCGATATCGCCCGAACCGCCGATGCGTGCACGAATATCGTCGACCGATCCGTCGACCTCGATATCTCCGCTGCCGCGGATCGACAGCGAGAGTGCGGGGGCATCCCAGCCTTCGAGGCGCACGTCGCCGCTGGCGTTGATCGTCACTTCCCGCAGGTCGGGTACCGAAAGGTAGGCAAGGATCGGTTTCTTAGCGCGGAAGCTGCCCTCTGTCGTCAGAGACAGCGTGTCCCCGTCCTTCCTCGCTTCGATCAGGCCGATGATGTTGTCTTCCGCGACGAGCCGGAGCGAGGGTGCACCCTGCCGGATCACGACATCCACAGGGCCGTCGATGGCCAGGGCACCGAAGGCCGGAATACGCCTGTTCTCTTCGACCACGACGCCCGATCCCACGATCTGCGTTTCGCCGCTCCGATAGACCGAGACCGAGGTGTTGTGCGAGGTGGTGGTGTGCGTTTGCGGCCCCGCATTCGCGCTGCTGCAAGCGGCGAGCGAAGTGGCCGCAAGGGTGGCGGCGATGGTGAATCTACGTGTCATCCTGTCCTCCCGATAGGTTGCGTTGACATTTGTAAACGATAGCCCCGCATCGCCGTGAGGGTCAATTCCCGCTCGTCGTTTGCACTTGGTCGTTGGACGAATGGGAAATCGAAGGCATACTGGCATTTATGGGAGTGATGGAAATCATCGGGATAGCCGGAAGCGTCAGCCTGCTGGCTGGCTGGCGTCTGTATTTGTCGATCTTCGCAACCGGGCTTGCGATGCGGCTGGATGCGATCCCCTTGCCCGAACATTTGCAGAGCCTCGATGTGCTGGCGAACCCGTGGATCATGGGGATCGCTGCGATTGCCGCCGTGGCCGAATTCTTCGCCGACAAGGTCATGTGGCTCGATAGCGCATGGGACGCGGTCCACACTTTCATCCGGCCTATTGGCGGCGCGCTGCTGGCACTCGCCATCGTCGATCCTTCCGATCCCGCGACGCAGGTCGTCGCTTTCCTCTTGGGCGGCGGGGCGGCGCTGACCGCGCATGCCGGCAAGGCGGGCGCCCGCGGCGTGGTCAATGCCAGCCCCGAGCCGGTGAGCAATGTCGCCGTCTCCACGGTGGAAGACGTGGCAACGGTCGGCCTGCTCTATCTTGCGTACGAATATCCCTACGCGGCAGGCGCAATCGCGCTGGTGCTGCTGGGCCTCACTGTCTGGCTGATCCTGACCGCCCGCAGGCTGATCCGCTCCTTCTTCGGTGCGGGTAAATCCGTCGACCCGCCTAGCGGCTGAGCAGGAACACCGCGAATTCGGCGCGCAGGTTCGCCGCGCCCGAAACCGGTTTCTCATTGGCGAAGAACCATTCATGCTCGATCCGCGCATCCTTCTCGCGTGCCAGTTCGCGGAAGTCTTTCACGGTCACATGGTGGATGTTCTGCGTCTCGTACCAGCTGACCGGGATCGAGCGGGTGACCGGCATGCGTCCGCCGAACATCAGCGCGCCGCGCGTGCGCCAATGGGCGAAATTGGGAAACGAGACGAAGGCCTGCTTGCCCACGCGCAGCAACTGGTCGAGCATGAGGTCGGGCCGCCGCGCGGTCTGCAGCGTCTGGCTTAGGACTGTGTAATCGAAGCCCTTGTCCGGATAATCCGCGAGCGCGCTGTCGGCATCGCCCTGCACCACCGAAAGCCCTTGCGCCACGCAGCGTTCGACGCAGCCGCCGTCGATTTCGATTCCGCGCGCATCGACGCTTTTGGTTGCGCGAAGCTCGGCCAGTAGGGCGCCGTCGCCGCAGCCGATATCGAGCACGCGGGTGCCCGGTTCGATCGCAGAGGCTATGGCGGCAAGGTCGGGGCGAAGGGCGCTCACTCGATAAATCCCTTTACCACGCGGTCGAGTGCGGGGACATCGAGCAGGAAGCTGTCGTGTCCATGAGGGGCTGACAATTCGACGAAGCTCACCGCCGCACCCGCAGCATTCAAAGCATGCACCACGTGGCGGCTTTCGGCTGTCGGGTAAAGCCAGTCGCTGTCGAAACTGACGAGGCAGAAGCGCGCCTCGGTCCCGGCAAATGCATTGGCGAGCTTGCCCCCGTGCTCTTCCGCCAAATCGAAATAGTCCATCGCCCGCGTAATATAGAGATAGGAATTGGCGTCGAACCGCCGCGTGAAACCGCTGCCCTGGTAGCGCAGATAGCTTTCGACCTGGAAATCGGCATCGAAGCCGAAGCTCTTGGTGTCGCGATCCTGCAGATTGCGCCCGAACTTGCCGGTCAGCGCTTCCTCGGAAAGATAGGTGATGTGCGCGGCCATGCGGGCGACGGCAAGGCCGCTGTCGGGCTGGCTCTCCTGCGCGTAATAATCGCCCTGGTGCCAATTGGGATCGGCCATGACGGCTTGTCGGCCGAGTTCGTGGAAGGCGATGTTCTGCGCCGAATGACGGCTGGTCGATGCGATCACGAGCACGCGTTCGGCCCGGTCCGGCCAGTTGGCGGCAAGGCTCAGCGCCTGCATCCCGCCCATCGATCCGCCGACCACCGCGTGCAGCTTTTCGATGCCGAGCCCGTCGAGCAGTGCGACGAGGCCGCGCACCATGTCGCGGATCGTGATAACGGGAAAGCGCATAGCATAAGGCTTGCCGTCGAGCGCTTCGCTCGCCGGGCCGGTCGAGCCCATGCAGCTGCCGACGACGTTGGCGCAGACCACGAAATAGCGATCCGTGTCGATGGGCTTTCCGGGTCCGACCATGCGCTCCCACCAGCCGGGCTTGCCGGTTACCGGATGGGTCGATGCGACATACTGGTCGCCGGTCAGCGCGTGGCAGAGCAGGATCGCGTTCGAACCATCACCGGCCAGCGTCCCATAGGTCTCAAATGCAATCTCGGCACCGTGCAACTCGCCCCCGCCGTCGAGCGGCAGTGGATCGGTCAATTGCAAAACTTGGGACGCCCCGGCCATTCCTTGGCCTCTACAGCCAAGGCAGGTGCTTGTCGAAGGGCCGTTTTTCTTTCATGCGAACAAGCCGCAATGACAGACACAGCCGACAGCGCCGCCCGCCCGACAATAAAGCCCTGGATCGAGGGCATCCATGCCTATGTGCCGGGCAAGTCGAAAGGCAGCGACGGGCGCGAGCTGGTCAAGCTTTCGGCCAATGAGAACCCGCACGGCTGCAGCCCGCTCGCGCTTCAAGCGCTGAGCGATATCGGCAATCCGGCACTTTATCCCGATCCCGACAGCACTGCCCTGCGCGAAGCACTTGGCGCGGCCCACGGAATCGATGCGTCGCGCATCGTGTGCGGGGCAGGATCCGGAGAGCTGCTGCATGGCGCGGTCCAGGCCTATGCGGGCCCGGGCGACGAGGTCGTGTGCGCGCGCTACTCATTTTCGCTCTACCCGCTGCTCGCGGCAAAGGTGGGCGCAGAGATCGTTTACGCAGATGATGATGATCATGCGCCCAGCGTCGATGCCCTGCTGGCCGCGGTAACCGACAAGACCCGCGTGGTCCTCCTCGACAATCCGAACAATCCGGTCGGCACATGGCTTGATCGTGGCGAGGTCGCGCGGCTCCACGATGGCCTGCCGCGCGATGTGCTGCTGGTGATCGACCATGCCTATGTCGAATACCTGGCCTCCGGCCTCGACGATGGCGGGATGGAGCTGGCGGCGCAGCATGACAACGTTCTCGTCACGCGGACTTTTTCCAAGGCTTTCGGCCTTGCGGGGGAGCGCATCGGCTGGGCCACCGGGGCGCCGGAAATCGTCGGCGCGCTCAACCGCCTGCGCGGCGCTTTCAATGTCACGGCGGCTGGGCAACGCGCGGCTCTGGCAGCAGTCGGCGACATGGCTTTCGTCCGCAAGTCCTGCGAAGAAAATCTGGCCGCGCGCGATGCTTTCGAGCGCCAGATAGCGGCGCTCGGCAATCACGGCCTCAGGGCCAAGCCGAGCGAGGCGAATTTCGTGCTCGTCCTGTTCGAAGGCGCGCTGAGCGCAGATGCCGCATTGGAGGCATTGGCCGAAGGGGGATATGCCGTACGGCACTTGCCCTCACAGGGCCTTCCTCATGCGCTGAGGATCACTATCGGCACGCGCGAGCAGATGGGCGAGATCGCCGCCATCCTCGCCAAGGCGTGTGAGGCTGCGGCGTGACTATAGAGCGCGTCGCCATCATCGGTCTTGGCCTCATCGGCGGGTCGATCGGACTGGCTGCGGGCAAGATGGCCCCGCATATCGCCACCACGGGATGGGATGCCGATCCCGATGTCCGAGTGCGTGCCGCTGAGCGGGGGCTGGTGGGTGCGGTATGCGAAACGGCCAGCGATGCGGTTGCGGATGCCGATCTGGTGGTGCTGTGTGTGCCCGTCGGCGCGATGGAAAAAGCCGCGCGCGCGATCTCGGGTGCGCTGAAGGCGGGCGCAATCGTCAGCGACGTGGGCTCCTCCAAGGCGAGCGTTGCGGCGGCCCTTGCCAAAGCTCTCCCGGATGCCACGGTCATTCCTGCGCACCCTGTCGCCGGCACGGAGAAAAGCGGTCCGGAAGCAGGGTTTGCCGAACTGTTCCGGCATCGCTGGTGCATCGTCACGCCGCCAGAAAATGCCCCCGAAGAGGCTGTCGCCGACCTCGCCGTGTTCTGGGAAGCGCTTGGCGCGAAGGTAGAGATCATGGATGCCGCGCACCATGACCTCGTCCTCGCCGTGACGAGCCACATTCCCCACCTCATTGCCTACACCATCGTGGGCACCGCCTCGGACCTGGAGGATGTGACGCGGGGTGAGGTCATCAAATACTCCGCAGGCGGCTTCCGCGATTTCACCCGCATCGCCGCGTCGAACCCCGTCATGTGGCGCGACGTATTCCTGTCGAACCGCGATGCAGTGCTCGAAGTGCTGGGGCGTTTCACCGAAGACCTCACCGCGCTCCAGCGCGCGATCCGCAATGGCGATGGCGATACGCTGCACGACCTGTTCGACCGAACACGCACGATCCGCCGGTCGATCATCGAAGAGGGGCAGGACGACGCACGGCCGGACTTCGGCCGGTCGGATCACTGATCAGTCGTTGAGCGCGTTGATCGCGTCGAGGACCCGTGCTTCCACTTCGTCGCGCGGCAGGCCTGCAGGGATCGTCTCGCCGAACCGATAGGTGATCGTGCCCTTCTTCTTGAGGCCGCGATGATACAGCGGACCGCTGTTCACCGCGACCGGCACGACGGGCAGGCCGATCATCTTGTATATCCCGGCAAAGCCCGATTGCAGCCGCCGCCGCTCACCATGCGGGACGCGTGTCCCTTCCGGGAAGATAACCAGCGGGCGACCGTCGGCAGAGCGCGACTTCGCCGAACGGATCATTGTCATCAGGGCCTTCGCGCCCTGTTCGCGTGCAACGAAAATCAGCCCATAGGCGGCCGCCGCGCGGCCCCATCCGGGAATGCCGTGGAGTTCCTTCTTTGCGAATACGGCCGGGCTGTCGAACAGTGTCGGCGCGTCGATGGCCTCGAAGAAACTCTCGTGCTTGACCGCGTAAAGCGCCGGTTCGCCGACTGGGCTGCCCTCGATGACAAGCTCGATCCCTAGGAAGGTCTGCATGCACCAGCGCTGCCACCCGCTCCAATCCTCCACCCGCCTGCGAAATGCAGGTTTCGAGAAGGGCACGCTGGCGAGCGCTGCGGCAGTGATGAAGATCGAGCCGAAGTAGAACGCCAGGTAGAACGCGATATTGCGCAGGACTATCATCGGATCAGACCGGCAGCCCCTGCGAAATTTCGGACGCCAGGAGCTTGTTGTATTCGAGGAACAGCGTCTGCAGATCCGGGTGGGATGGCACTGCGTCCCTGACTAGCCTGGTTTCGGCAGGCAGCACCCCGGCAACTTCGGAATAGGCGCGGGCCATGTGCCAGTCGGTGGTCACGAGGCGGGCAGAGGTAAATTCCTTCTCCTCCATCCACTGCGCGACTTCACCGGCATTGCTGCGCGTGTCGACGGCGAGGTAGCCCAGCGTCACGCAGCAATCCATCGCCCGGCGCGAGACATCGAATTGCGCCGCGAATTCGGCTTCCTTCACCTCGGGATCGACTCCGGAAACGAACAGTTCGCGGGCCTGCCCCTCGGCCACGACTTCGAGGCCGCGGGCGATACGGCCCGGTCCGCCGGTCAGCACGATGACGGCATCGGTCTCCACTTCCTTCGCAGGCGAGGGCAGGGTCACCGAAAAGGCGACAAAACCGAAGGTGTAGAGCAGCACGAGGGCGGCGACGAAGCGAAGGATCACAGCAATTTCCGCAAGGATGCGAGGACGGTCATGCGTGCCGTGTAGACTGCAATGGCGACGGCGAAAAGCGGCACCATGGCCAATATGACCCAATCCACCGCGGACAGTGACCCGCCTGCAACCATCCCCGAATCGAGCGCCGCGAAACGTCCGGCCAGAATGACGATCGCGCCGGTACCCAGAACGAGCCCAAGCAGCCCCCCGACCAACGCGTCGAGCAGGATCGAGCGCTGGAAAACGCTGGCGATCTGGGCATCGCTTCCGCCGAGAAGGTGGACTATCTCTATCGTGTCCCGGTTGCCGCCCAAGGCATTGCGGGCAGCCAGCCAGACGGCGGCGACGCCGGCAAAGGCAAGTAGCACGATCAGCGCGACCGCCATGACCTGCAGCGTTCTGAGTGCATCGAGCACCGGGGCAAGCCAGGTCTCCTGGCTGTCGATCCGGGCCGAAGGGGCATAGGCCGCTATCCGCGTTTCAAGTTCCTCCAGCGCGGCGTCGTCGACTTCGCGGGCCAGTTGCAGGTCGATGAGCGCGGGCAGGGGGACCGCCTCTACCGCTTCACCGGAACCGAGCCACGGTTCGAGCAACTCGGCCACTTCGCTTTCGGGGACCATGCGCAGGTCGGTCACTGCCGGATCTTCGCGTAGCAAGGCTGCTATCCGCCGTGCCTGCTCGGCACGCAGGCCGTCGTCCGCCTCGATAATCTGGATCGTAGCGCTGCCCGCCAGTTCGCCGCGCGCGCTGGCGGCCAGATTGGACAGGGCCAGTGCGCCCCCCGCCGCGAGGACAGTAAGGGCGACCATGATGGCGATGACCCACGGCACCGGACCGCCGAGCCGGGTGCGCGGCAACAGGCTGGCCGCGCGGCGTCCGCGAAACGGGGCAAGGCCCCTATCCACGGTGCGTCCGATCGTGGGCGGTTTTTTCGTCATGCCTCCACCCCGCTGGGCGATCGTTTGGGAGGATAGCGCAGCGCACCGGTCGGGTCGGACAGCGTGCCCTTGTCGAGCCGCATGATGAGACTTTCGGGCACTTTGCGGATGAGCTGGTAATCGTGAGTCGCGACCACTACGGTTGTGCCGAGGCGGTTGAGCGCCTCGAACAGGCGGATCAGCTTGAGTGCCATTTCGGGATCGACGTTGCCGGTAGGTTCGTCGGCGACCAGGATCTCGGGCCTGGCAATGACGGCGCGCGCGATGGCTACGCGCTGCTGTTCGCCGCCCGATAGCGTTGCAGGCCGTGCATCGGCACGGTGGCCGAGGCCTACCCACTCCAGCATGTCGTTGACCGGGCCGGTCAGATCGTTTTCGCGCACACCCGACACGCGCAGCGGCAAGGCCACGTTGTCGAAAGCGGACAGGTGGTCGACCAGCCGGAAGTCCTGGAACACCACGCCCATCCGGCGGCGCAGCCCGGGCAGATCGCCCCGCGGCATGGTGATCACATCTGTGCCGAACATGCGCATTCCCCCGCGCGAGGGTCGCTGGGCGAGATAGAGCAGTTTCAGGAGCGAAGTCTTGCCGGCCCCGCTGGCGCCGGTGAGGAAATAGAACCGACCCGGAAACAGCGTGAAAGAAATATTCGACAGCACCTCGCGCTCGGTGCCGTAACGCAATCCGACGTTGTCGAACTGCACAATTGCGCTTTCGTTCGCGCTCATCGGCCTGGTTTCGCCGAGAAAAAGAGGTGATTTAGGGCCGACATCGTCCAATTGGGGCCTATAACCGCCCTTCGATGTGGAAAAAAGCCGCTTGGGCCTTTCACGCACAGATGCGCAGCTTGTCGCGATTCACCCCAATGCGTAAGGCTTTCATCCACCATGATTATCGCCTGTCCCGCCTGTAGCACGCGTTATGTCGTTCCGGACAACGCCATCGGTGTGGATGGACGCACCGTCCGCTGCGCCAAATGCAAGCATTCCTGGTTCCAGGACGGCGCCGATGTAGCGGGCGTGCAGGCGAGCGAAGCTGCGGCGGCGCCACCGCCAGCACCGCCACCAGCCGCTTCTGCCCCGCGACCGGCCGGGGAAGCCGGTGCCGAGGCCAAGCCGGGCTTTACCTTCAACGAAGATGAGGCCGATGCGCCTGTCGGAGACGAAGACGAGCAGGACGCGCCCGATTTCGATGAAGCCCCGCCTCCGTCCTACGACCGGCAAGAAACTGCCCCGCCGGTTTATGCCGACGATGATGAAGACGACTTCGTTTCGCGCTTCGATCATTCGCCGCCTTTCCGTCCGCGCCGCAACATGATGAAACTGTGGACCTGGGCTGCGGCGATCTTTGCGGTTCTGGCACTGGGGGCGGTGGTCGCGATCACGCAATTCGGAACGCCGTCCTGGTGGCCGGTCGACAAGCCGACCTTCGGCCAGGCGCAACCGGATCTCGAATTGCGCTTCCCTCCCGAAGCACAAAGCTGGCGCGAACTTGAGAACAAGACCTACCTCTTTTCCGCCCGCATCGAGGTTGAAAACACCTCCCGCGAAAGCCGTGACCTTCCGCCGATCCAGATCGTCATGCTGAATGAGCGCGAAGACCAGGTCTTCACCTGGATAGTCCAGCCGCCGCAGCCGACCCTGGCGCCGGGCGAGACGGTGACGATCGACGAGGCCAGCACGCAGGTGCCGCGCAATGCGGTCTATGCCGACGTGGGTTGGGCGCCGCTTTAGAGTTTGCATGAACAAGGTGCTTGCGGGGGCGCAATCTCGCTGCTAGTGGCGCGCTCCTACCGGCGGTAGCACGCCTCCTGCGCATGCGGGATTCGCTACCGGATTTGACTGTGTGCGGTCGTGGCGGAACTGGTAGACGCGCAACGTTGAGGTCGTTGTGGCCGCAAGGCCGTGGAAGTTCGAGTCTTCTCGACCGCACCATCAGTCCCTGTTTTTCCGACAAGGCACAAAATTCCCGCACCCTCGCGTGGCCGCTTGTTCCTGCACCGCCATGTGCTTAAACGTCTTGGTCTGCACCGGAAGAATCCGGGCGGTCGGAGAGCGTGATCAGTGCAGTGGCTGGATAAAGACGGGGAGCTTCCGAAAGCTCTGGGGACCGTGCTCGACAAGAGCAAGGTTTCGCTCTCGCTCGCCGATCTACGCATGAAAGATGCTCCGCTTGTCGGCGTGAACAAGGCCTTCACCGCCATGACAGGCTATTCGGCCAAGGAAGCGCTCGGCAGGAACTGCCGCTTCCTGCAACCTGCGGGGGGTGCAGGTCCCGTTCGCCAGCGGATGCGCGATTTCATAGCGGATGCAAATTTGAGCGAAGGCAAATTTCTCGTGCCCAACGTGAAGGCCGACGGCGCGTCTTTTCTCAATCTCGTTTATCTGTCAAAGCTCAATTTACGTAGTGAAATCGTGTACATACTGGGCTCTCAATTCGAAGTTGTGCAGCACGGCGGCGTCGCGTTGGAAATGTACGAGACCGCGTTGAAGCAGGACGTTCGAAATCTGCGCGCGGTAGCGGGGGAGCTGGGGATGGTGATGCTGGGCACATACGAACAGCTCGCTTCGAGCCATTCGATTATCGCGGAGATGCGGTTGTCCGATTACAGGGGGTACTTGTGAGCGAGGGTTTGGAAAAGGGCGTGCCCGTCGTGGCCATCGGGGCTTCGGCGGGGGGACTGGAGGCTCTGCGCGAGGTTTTCGGCGCACGAGACGATGAAACCGGCCTCGCCTTCGTGATTATCCAGCATCTCGATCCTACCCATGAATCGCTCATGGCGCAGCTGATCGAGCGATATACCTCGATGAAGGTCACCCAGGCGGAAGGCGGAGAGGTCCTGAAGGCGGACCATATCTATGTGATCCCGCCCGCGCATGGTCTGGCGGTGACAGACGGCGTTCTCGAACTCACCGAATTTTCCGACCCGCGCGGCCAGCGTCGGCCGATCGACGATTTTTTCGACAGCGTGGCGAATGATCGCAATCACCTCGCTGCATGTGTCATTCTTTCCGGTACCGGGGCAGACGGAAGCCGGGGATTGCGGGCCATCAAGGAAATGGGCGGTCTCGCAGTAGCCCAGGATCCGGAAACCGCGCGCTATGACGGCATGCCCGTTTCCGCGATCGCTACCGGGCTGGTGGACGTCATCGCGAAGCCTGCAGACATCATCGACGTCGTCAGCGATTTTTTCGAGCGTGGACCGTCCGAGAAAGTCGAGGATGAGGCTCGCGAGGTTGCCGACCGCATCGACGAATTGTGCGAAGTCCTGCGCGAGACGGTCGGACATGACTTTTCCCGGTACAAGCGTTCGACGCTGGTGCGACGCGTTGCCCGAAGGATGCAGGTGCTCTCGATCGAGGATGCCGGTCGATACGTGAGGCGCATCCGATCGGATGGCGACGAATGCCGGGCTCTGTTCCAGGACCTCCTCATCAACGTCACACAGTTTTTCCGCGATGGGGACGATTTCAGGACACTTCACAAAGAGGTCATCGACTCAATCGTTCGCAACGCCCGTGACAGGCAGGAAGTGCGCGTCTGGGTGCCCGGCTGTTCGAGCGGTGAGGAAGCCTACACGATCGCAATGCTGTTCGCGGAATCGATGCGCCGCGAGGATAAGCGGCCCTACGTCCAGATCTTCGCAACCGACATCGACGACAAGATGCTCGATATCGCGCGCAGTGCGACCTACCCGGTTTCCGCGCTGCCCGACATTCCTGCGGAATTCCAGCATCACTACGTAATTGGCGGGACCGACACGTTCTCGATGGTCCCCCAGATCAGGGACATGGTGCGCTTCAGCCTGCACAACGTGGTGCGCGACCCGCCGTTCTCCAAGATCGACCTCGTTTCATGCAGAAACCTGCTGATCTATTTCGACGAGGATCTGCAGAAGATCGTCCTGCCGCTGTTCCACTTCGCGCTGCGCGACAGCGGGTTCCTTTTCCTCGGCACTTCCGAAGGCATCGGACGGTTCGAAGATCTGTTCGAGACGCTCGACCAGAGTGCGCGCATTTTCAAGCGCCGGAACGTGAAGAGCAATTACAATTTGCAACTCGCCAGAACGAATGCGCCGACTTACGTCCGCAGGCGGGAGCGCAGCGATGCCCCGTCGGACCAGCGATCTTCCGGTTCGACCGAGGTGGCGGCGCTGCGTCGTCTTGCGGAAAAGTACTCGCCCGTCAGCTTCCTGGTGGACCAGGAAGGGGCTCTGCTGCAAAAATGGGGTGCCGCCGGCCGGTACCTGGAATTCCCGGACCGGCTCGAGCGGACGGTACACGTTCCGACATTGGCGCGCCCGGGGCTGCGCGAGGTCATCGGCCCGCTATTGCGCAAGGTGGTCGAGGGACAAGCCCGCCTGATTGTGCGGGATCAGGAAATCACCACCGAATTCGGCCGGATAAACTCCTCGGTACTATGCGAACCGATCGGTCCGGGCGGCTATCTCATCGTCATTCGTGAAACGGGAGCATTACGTCCGTTCGATGAAGACGATTTCGCGGACTTCGAAATCGGCGACGGCCAGCTGCAGTTCCTCGAGGAAGAGCTGCAGAACACGCGTCACCGGCTGCGGTCCACGGTGGAGGAGCTCGAAACGACCAACGAGGAGCTCAAGAGCAGCAACGAAGAAATGATGTCGATGAACGAGGAGCTCCAGTCGACCAACGAGGAGCTCACGACGGTCAATGACGAACTGAAGACCAAGGTCGACCAGGTGACGGTCGCCAATGCCGATCTGAAGAACTTCTTCGCTACGACCGAGCTGATGGTGTTGGTCGTCGATGGCGATCTCAACCTGCGCAGCTTCACCGAGGCGGCCACGCAAATCTTTCCGATCAACGAACGCGATATCGGTCGCCAGCTCGACGTTCTGCCTTCGCAATTGAAAGACCAGAGCTATCTGCGCATGGCCAAGGCGGCTGCGACGCAGGGGCGCTCGGAAGATTACCACACATCGCTCTCGGACGGTTCGCGTGATTATATCGGACGCGTGATCCCCTATCGCCAGATGGACGGCGAGATCGACGGCGCAACGATCGTCTTCACGGACGTGACCGACGCGCTGGCGATGGAGCGCGACCTGCGCGAAGAACGCGAACGGCTACGCCTGGCGCTGGAAGTCGCCAAGATCGGGGTCTGGGAATACGAGCCGGGGACCGATCGCACAGTGCTCGACAAGACGGAGCGGCGCCTGCTTGAATTGGGCGACGACGAAGGCGACACCATGGAACCGATCCTCGCCAAACTACCAGGGCCGGATCGTGACAGCGTCAACACCGCGCTGCGTTTGGCGATGGATGGCGGAAAGGACTTCGACGAGGTCTTCTGCTTGCCGCTCGAGAATGGCGGCACAAGGTGGCTGCACGGTCTCGGCCGTCGTATCATGAGCAGCGAGGGTGCCAAGTTCATCGGGGTTACGTACGACATCACCTCCGAGCGCGAGATGCTTGCCGAGCGCGAGATCATGCTGCGCGAAATGAACCACCGCGTGAAGAACCTGTTCGCGGTAATTGCCGCCATGGTCGCCATTTCGCGGCGCGAGGCCGACAATCTCGACGATTTCGCGGAAGACCTGCGCAATCGCATCCACGCCCTTGGACGATCCCACGCTTTGACCACGCGCCATGCGGATGGCGGTTCGGTTCACTTGCGCGAGTTGCTCGACACGGTGCTGGCCCCGGCGCATGAGAACCAGAAGCTCAAGTTCGATGGGCCGGAGGTGGAAGTGCCGAATGCCAAGCTGACATCGGTGGCGCTAATTCTTCACGAATGGGCCACCAATGCATCGAAGTACGGCGCGCTGGGCGATGAAAATGGATCCGTGACCGTCAATTGGGACTTCGACGGCAACGACCTGCGCCTCGACTGGATCGAAAGCGGAAGTACGGGGGAAGACGGGAACGGAAAGGGTTTCGGAACCCGTCTGCTGGAGGTCACAGCCCGGCAATTGTCCGGCAGGGTGGAGGGCGAGAAGGCAGAAAACGGCTATACTCGCCGCTTGGTCTTCCCGCTCACAGACAATGCGTCGCCTGCTCCTTCAAGCCCAGCTTGAGAGCCTTCAAGAGGTCACTTTCGCAAACCGGCTTGTCGAGCTGGGGTTCATTCCTGAACTCGCCTGCCAATTCCTCGTGACGCAGGTTCGCGCTGACGAAGACGATGTGGGTGCCCGCTTCGCGCAATTTGCGCGCCAAAGGCCATACCGGACGGGCGTTGAGATCGATGTCGAGCACCGCGGCGCGCGGCGTCTCTTCGCTGACCATGGCGAGCGCCTCGTCGAGCGAGGTTGCTGGCCCGAGAACATCGTAGCCGGCATCGACAAGCGTCATCTCGAAATCGAAAGCGATCAACGCCTCGTCATCGACGATAAGGATCCTGCTGGATAGCGACACGAAATTCATTCCCCTTTTGAAGGCTGAAAATACCCCTGGGGCCAAAAGGTTTCGCGAATTGTGTCATTTGTTTCGTCGGGGGACGGTTTCAACGATTGTCGATCGGGCTCATTTCCCACCAGGCGCCGCCTTCGCGCTCGACCTTGTGGCGTCCAAGGTCACGCAGGCAGGCCATGAAACCGGGCTTGAACATCTCATCACCCTTCGAACAATCCGCTTCTGCGCACTGGCAATCGAACGTGTCCCATTGGTCGGCGGTGGTGAGGTGTATATCGCCATAGGGATTGAGCAGGCGCAAACCTGCAATGGCACCCACTTCGCTTTCGTTGACCAACAGGTCGTATCCGCGCTTCCCGTTGAGGATCGGTCCGTCCTTGGTATCGAGGCCCGGATCGGCAATGCGGGTAGTAGGGCCGTTGCGCACCACGAAAAAGGCAGGCGTGACGGCACGCCGCTCGGCCCCGGTCGGATGCTCGTCCTCCGGCAGGCCGGCGTGGCGGCACACGCTCTGGTGCATCCGCTCCATCGACTTCTCGAAAAAGACCGAGCGCCTGACGCCGCCATCATATAGCGCGCGCGATCCCTTGCTCGACCCTGTAACGCGCATTTGCTGGTGGAACACCGGCATTGCGGAAGAGGCCATGGCCGCCGCACACAGGGCATCGACGGCTTTCTCGTTGTCGGGCTCGTCGCGCACGAGGCCGCGCACATCGACATAATGGAACAGGCCGCAGTTCGCCTCGACGAAACCGATATAGCCGGCGATATTCGATTGACGCAGCGCGTCGAGAAGCGTGGCGTCGCCGTTTTCGAAGATGGCGTTGCGAATGCGCTTGCGTAGCGGCGCGGTGCCCGCCTGCGCGCCGCGCAAGGGCAGCATTTCAAGGCCGGTGTTGCGCACCACCTCACGCTCGGTGCGCGGCGAATATCCCCATTCCAGCCGGTCCATCGCATAACGCCGGATCTGCACCGGCTGGGTCTCGTCCAGCGCCACCATGAGCAGCAGGGTCTGCAGCGATCCGGTGGAAATGCCGGTGATGATCTTCACGTCCCGCATCGCCAGGTCGCGGCCACTGGCATCGTGCATGGTGCGGAAAAGGCCTGCGCCATAGGCCCCCCACTGCCCTCCGCCCGAAAGCATCAGCACCTTTGCGCCCGGCGCGTTGTGCGGCTCGTCCGGGTCACGCGCGAACTTCCGGCCATGCTCGTCGTGACCATGCAGGGCGCACTCTTCGACCAGCTTCTCGAGGTCGTCGCCCAAGGGGTCGCTGTTATGGCCGGCATGATGCCCATGCCCGGCCTTGGCGATAACCGACTGGCTGTGCGGCGGAGGGGCATCGCGCTGGATGTCGCGAATGAACCGGTTGGGCGCTGCCTCATGCACATGATCGTGGAAATGGCTGCAGGGAACCTCGTGCGGGCCCCAGTTGAACAGCTTGCGTCCGATAAAGAAGAACAGGAACGGAAGGCAGAAGCCCACCACGAGGTAAAACAGGTTTTCCAGCATCGTCGCTCGCCCCCTCGACAGCCACCAGTCGGATTTTGCCTATAGTGTTTTCGCGTCCAAGCCTATTGGAGAGCGACGACATCGGGGGAACAATTGATGCGCATCGAACGCAAGCGTGGCGGTCCGTGGGTGAACGAACACCGTTCGATCTTCAAATTCATGCGGCGGACGATCGAGGTGCACGAGGACGCGTCCGATGACGTTGCAGGGGTTCTTGCGCAGCGACGGGACGCGATGGGCGGTCTTATCGACTACGAGGCCAAGCGCGACCGCGAGCTGTGTGTGACCGGGTCCGGCTGGTCGCAAAGCAAGCTCTTCCACGGACTATCCAGCCATGTCACGACCGATGCCGACGAAGGCGTCTGGCCGGTCCCCGACGAGGCTTTCCTCGACGGGGTCGAGAACCGCCAACGCTATGTCCTGGTGACCGGAGGGACGAAGATACATCGGTTGATGGACTGGCTCGGCAAACCTGGCCGCGACCTGTCGCTGCGCACTGCCGGATCGCACAAGGGCCAGAGCGTTGCGGGCATGGTTGCCACTGGATCGCACGGCTCGACACTGGATGAAACGGGCTGCGAGACGCATGTCAGGGGCATGGTCGTCTCGACCGGCAAGGGTGAAGCGGTATGGCTCGGCGATCCGGACAAGCCCGTCCTGAAGGATGATTGGGTCGCGAGCTTTGCCACCCCCGGCAATCCGGCTCACTTTGCGGCCGCGCGCGTCCATCTCGGCGGCATGGGTTTCGTTTCGGCCTACCTCATCGAAGCGGTGGAGGAATTCTACCGCGGCCTGGTGAAACGCGCCCGCGTGCTCCCCGCCGACTGGGCCGACCTGGTCGCGCAAGGCCGCTTTTCCGAGGCGATGGGCGATATCACCCAGGGCCGAACCCCGCATTATTACGAGCTGACCTTCGATCCCTTCGCGGCGGATGACGAAGAGGTGCTCGAGACGATCTGGCTCGACATCGAGACGACGACCAAGCCCACCCTCGATGCAGCCCCGGTGAGCCGGACCTCGTTCGAAGCCCTGGGCGAGCAGGCCGCCAAAGGGGTCAAGCAGATCACCGAGAACCCGCTCGCGCCTGAAATGATCGAGGCGCGCCTGCGCGACCTGATCGATGTGCCGGGCATGATCTTCGATGATTTCAAGGAGCACGCCTGCGACGAGCGCGACGTGCCGCGCACGTTGTCTCAGCTGACGGCGCAGTGGGAGCCGCACCGGCTCTTCGGATTGCGGGTCGATGTCTACAATGCGGCCTTCGCAGTGCCGCTGGAGCGATTGCCCGAAGCCTTGCGGATAGCGCGCGAAATGGCTTCGGGGATTGAGGACAACATCCGGACCTTCAGCAAGGATTTCGTCTATACCGTGCGCTTTGCGAAGAAGAGCCCAGCCGCGATGGGCTTCCTGAAATTCGAAGACAACGCCATCATCAATATCGACGGGCTGCCGAAGAATTTTCTGCTCGGCACCGACGCGCATGTGGCTGCGCGGCGGCTGCAATACCTTCTCAAGAAGGCGGGCATCCCTTTCACCATGCACTGGGGCAAGGATGCGCAGATGGATGCGGCAGACATCCGCGACCAGTACGGCTCTGCCGTCGATGCCTACCGCGCGGCGCGCAAGGCCCTGCTGGGCGAGCGGGACGAGGTTTTCATCTCGCCCGCCCTTGAACGCTGGGGTCTTGCCTGACCCTTATCCGTGAGCGCCGAACAGGTTTGCGATCGCGGTCGAGATACGCAGCGATAAATTGTGCGCGTCTTCGATCGGATCGATGTAATTGGCCCTGATCGCGTCATACCCTTCGCCGGTGCCGCGCGGGTATTCGCCGCCTTCGTCCATTGCGAAATCGGTCTTGCGCGGAAAGCTGGTCGGATAGGCGCGGCGCAGCTGTGCCAGCGCCTCGTCGACGCGCAAGGTGAAGACCATTTCCAGCACGTCGGTCCGGCTGATGTCGTTGGCGCGGCTGAAAACCGGGACAGACACGATCTTGAGGAACATGTGCTGCATCAGCGCAAGCCGCACTGCCTGCAGCACGCCGATCATGCGGCGCGTGTGTTCGCGTTCGGGATGCGGTTCTTCGTCCGGGACCAGATCGAACAGGCGATGGAGCTTTAACGCGTCGACCCTGAGGCGGGAAGCAAGCCGCCGGAACACGCCGTTGCGATCGTCCTGGATGAGATATTCAGCCAACGCCTCGCAGGCGCGTGAGAGGTGGTCTTCCGTCCCGCGATAGGGGCGGCTCGCCCAGTAGGCGGAGTTGAAGAGCTCTCCATAGGCCGCCACCGTCTTGATGCTGGCCAGCGCATTGGATGCACGCACGAGGCGCATGATCTGCCGGCCGCGCGGGCTTTGGCGCAGTAGCTCTGCAATATCCTCGTAATTGCTTTCGGCCGCGCTCCCGACACCGGCAATAATATTCACCGGATAGCCCAATTGCTGGAGAATGGCGTTGTGCGGGATCGCGCGAATTTGCCGCAGGCTCATCTCGCGGTCCGCGTTAAGATCGCTCTGCCGGCGCGACACGCGGCTGCCGGTCGAATTGAGCAGGCCCAGGCCGAAGGCAGTGATTGCCCGGCTGTAGGTGCGGCTTTCCAGGTGCTCCTGCTGGTGATCCTTCACTGCCCGGTAGAAGTCGAGGCTGAGGTCGGTCCGGCGATAGAAGGGATCCGTCGGCGCTTCCAGGTCGGCCTTCGCAGGCGCTCGCTCGGCAATTTCGGAGAGCGTCGCCAGTGCCAGTTCGGGCGTCGAGAAGAACAGGTAGCCGTCACCGCCCTGGAAGCTCGCCTCGGGCTCGAGCCGGATGTTCGCGCGCGCAAAGCGGCGACGCGCCCAGGGGCTCATCGGCCATTCGAGGCGGTCCTTGAAGCTGGCCGGATGCGCGCCGCGTCCCATGCCTTCGCCATGGGTGTTGAAGACCAGCGCGGCGACATCGGTCAGGCCATTGGCGGCCATCGCTTCGGCAAGGCGGCCCTGCAGGCGTTCGATCGCGAGGCTGGCTGGGATCTGCCCGACGAAACGGCCAGCATCTGAAAAACCGGTCTGGATCGCGACCCTGCCGCGCAGGCGCGCGTAGTCGCGATAGGCTTCCTCCGCGAGCAGGGCGTCGAGGAAGCGTCCGCCATGTTCCAGTGCGCTTTCGGTCTCGAACAGGGGCGACACATCGACCTTGTTCTCGATGCCGAACAGGCGTGCGAAATAGAGCGCCGAAAGCACGGTCGCGGGCTGTTCGCATTCGGCGACCAGCATGCGGATCGGCGCATCTGCGTCCACGTGCTTGAGGATTTGCGCCATGGCGAGAAACTGGCGCACAGCGGTAGAACTCTCGATCGCGAGGGAGGCGAAATTGGCCGAGAGCGGCTTGGCCTTGGCGAGCAGGTCGCGCAGGGCGCCCAGAGCACCCTGGCTGCCGAGGTCCATCTCTTCGCCGTTTTCGATGCGGGTGCGGATGGCGTTGTGAAGCTGCTTGGCATTCACGCGGAAGTGGATGTGGCCCATTCCCAGTCCATCGGCGCGCATGGCCGCGGCCAGCGTCTTGAAGGCGATCGCTTCCTCGGTCGCTTCGTCCGCAGCTTCGCTTTCGAGCTGTTCGATGATCGGGGTCAGCGACAGGAGCTTGTCGTCATGGTCGGCGGTCAGGCGATTGGCGGCTTCGGACAGGTCTTTCGGGTCGGTCAGGTCGCCTGCGAAGTCTTCGGCACTGCGCAGCGTGTGGGCCTGTGCAGCACGCAGCGTGGCAATCAGCGGATGGTCGGAATCGATCGCAGCGAGCTGGTCGGCATAGCGGCCCAATCGCTCCGCCTTCTCGGACAGGCGAAAGCGGATCGAGGTGTACCACTTGATGTCCGTGCGCCCGTCCATGTCGTAGCCGACCCAGCTGGCGAAGTGGAACGGCAGCGGCTGCAGTTCGCGCCAGCGCTTGGGCCACTTCTTGGCCGCGCAGGCATAGAGCGATGTTACGATCCGGTCGCGGGCTTCCTGGGCGTGAGCCAGTGCGGACATTGCCTCGCCGTGTTCGTAATCGAGTGTGATCTGCGCACGTTGGCCATCGGGGTGGCCCACCTTCACGCCTTCACCGGCGGCCTTGGCGACGGCGGCGGTCTGTCCGGGCGGGAGCAGGAAGGTCGGATGCGCGGTGAAGACGACATGCAGCTGCGGATGGGCCCAGTGCGCTGCGAAAACATCAAAATCGTCGGCATCCTTGCAGAAGGTGTCGAGCCGCTGCGGCGCAGCGTCGGGCGATACCAGGTCGCGCAAATGGTCGGCCCTCACTTCGAGCGCCTGTCCTTCCAGTTCCTCGATCAGTGCCGCCAGGTCCTCGAGCGACAGCTCGCCCGCCTCGAGCTCGCGCGAAAGGTCGTGGGCAAGCTGGAACACCGGATTGAACAGCGGCGTCTCCTGCGTCCTTGCATGCAGTTCGCGCAGCCTTTCGGCCAGAGTATCGAAGGAGAGGGGGGAAAGATCGGTCAAATGCGCGCTCCAGGTGAGGTTCGGTGCATAAATGCCGGGAAAAGGGGGCGGTGAGTCAAGGGCGGGCTCCGCACAGCGGCATGAATAGGTTTGCGCTTCGGGTAACTGCGCATTGCCGAATGGTGTTCCGCCCTTCTCCCTTTACACCTGCGCAATCCTTCGTCACGCAATCGGCAGGTGTTAACAGGTCGCGCACACTCGCACGTTAGGTCCACCAGACCGGCTATTCGGTGAAGGACACGAAACAGGATATGGATACATGAGCGATTGGACCATCGGCATCATCGGCGGGTCGGGCCTCTATGCGATCGACGAGCTGGAAGACGCGCAGTGGATCGAGATCAATTCGCCGTGGGGCGAGCCGTCGGACCAGATCCTGTGCGGCACCATCGGCCATGTGCGGGTCCGTTTCCTGCCGCGCCACGGACGCGGTCATCCGATCATTCCGGGGCGGATCGACGCGCGGGCCAATATCGATGCGCTGAAACGCGCCGGTTGCACCGACATTCTCGCCATCAGCGCGGTCGGATCGCTGTCGGAAGAGCTCGCGCCCGGACGCTTCGTCACGGTCGACCAGTTCATCGACAACACCAAGGGTCGCACCTCGACATTTTTCGACAATGGCTTCGTGGCGCACGTACCGTTTGGCGATCCGACTTGTACCCGCCTGTCGAAACATATCGCCAAGGCGGTCGAGAAATCGGGTGGCGACGTAACCACCGGCGCGACCTACCTCGCGATGGAGGGGCCGCAGTTCTCTACCCGCGCGGAAAGCAAGCTCTATCGGCATTGGGGGGCAGAGGTGATCGGCATGACCGGCATGCCCGAAGCCAAGCTCGCCCGGGAGGCGGAACTGCCATATGCGCTGCTCGCCATGGTGACCGACTGGGATAGCTGGCGCGACAACGAAGCCACCGTCGATGTCGCCGAAATCGTGGCCCAGATGCAGAAGAATTCCGAACTCGCGAAGAAAGCGCTGGTGACGTTCTGCAAAGGCCTGCCGAAAAAGCGCAGCCCTTCGCCGATCGATCGCGCACTGGACGATGCGGTAATTACTTCGCCCGAGCAGCATGACAGGGAATTAATGGCCAAGCTCGACGCCGTAGCCGGACGACTTTTCCGCGCACGATGAACGAACGTTTCGATCTCCTCGTGATCGGCGGCGGCATCAACGGTGCCGGGATCGCACGCGATGCGGCAGGCCGCGGCCTATCGGTTGCTCTGGCCGAGAAGGATGACCTCGCGTCGCATACTTCCTCGGCCAGCACCAAGCTCGTCCACGGCGGCTTGCGTTATCTCGAACACTACGAATTCAGGCTGGTTGCGGAGAGCCTGCGCGAGCGCGAAGTCCTGCTCGCGAATGCACCGCATATCATCTGGCCGCTGCGCTTCGTCTTGCCGCACGAACCGGGAATGCGGCCCAAGTGGATGCTGCGCGCAGGCCTGTTCCTCTATGACCGCCTTGGTGGGCGCAAGTCGCTACCGGGCTCGCACAAAGTGGACCTGCGCGATCCACCGCATCGCGCGATCCTGCAGGACCACCTCACCAGCGGGTTCGAATATTCGGATTGCTGGGTGGAGGATTCCCGCCTCGTAGTCCTTACCGCGATGGATGCGGAGGAGCGGGGCGCGAAGGTCTGGACGCGCACCGAATGCACAGCGCTTGAGCGCCATGCCGATCACTGGCTAGCCACGCTGAATGAACCCGACGGCGAGCGCGTGGTAGAAGCCAAGACGGTGGTCAACGCGGCTGGGCCTTTCGTGGACAGGGTTGCCAAGACCGCTCTCGGCGAAGGAACGCCCGCGCATCTTCGGCTGGTGAAGGGCAGCCACATCATCGTCCCGCGAGCCTATGTCGGCGATCATGCCTACATTTTCCAGCAGGCGGACGAGCGGATCGTGTTCGCCATACCCTACGAGCGCGATTTCACCCTGATCGGGACGACGGACCTTCTCTACGAAGGCGATCTAGACCATGTGGAGATCGCCGCTGAAGAGCGCGAATACCTGCGAAAAGCGGCGACGCATTATCTCAGGAGCGGGATCACCGAAGAGGACATCGTGCACACCTATTCGGGCGTGCGTCCCCTCTACGAAGACAATGCCGCGTCCAATTCCACGGTGACGCGCGATTATGTATTCGAGATCGACGCGGAGGGCGGCGCGCCTATCCTGTCGGTCTACGGCGGCAAGATCACGACCTATCGCAAGCTGGCCGAACACGCCTTGGAAAAGCTCGCGGCCCATGCCGACATTCCGTCGCAGGGCTGGACCGCCGATGCGCCCCTTCCGGGCGGCGATATGGAAAAAGGCGACTTCGCAAGGTTCCTGTGGAAGGCCAGCGACCGTTTCAGCTGGGTACCGCCGGAGATGCTCCTAAGGCTGGTGCGCGCCTACGGAACGCGGATACAGAGCGTGATCGAAGGCGCGCGCAGCCTCGAAGAGCTCGGTAGGCACTTCGGGGGCGATTTCTACGAGGCGGAACTGCGCTATCTCGTGGACTGCGAATACGCCCGCTCTGCAGAAGACGTGTTGTGGAGGCGCAGCAAGCTTGGACTGCATCTGTCCCAGGAAACACAAGATTCCGTAAGGGAATGGTTCTCGTCGCGTTCCTGAGGCGCCCTGCGGTTCACAAAGCTTGAAAGCGTGGGTCCTCGGGTCCAAGTGGCGGGCGTTAAATCCCTTTCTACTTTCGGAGTCGCATGGCCCTGCACGATCCAATCCGCCCCCAGTCCATTTCCCGTCAGTCGCTGCGCGAAGCCTATCGCGCAGAGGAGAACGCCTGTGTCGCCGAGCGCCTGACGCAGGCTGCCCCGGCCAGCGCGAAGCATGACGAGGCTGCGGAACTCGCTGCACGGCTGATCGAGGGCGCCCGTCGCCAGAAGGCGAGCGGGATCGACGCGTTCCTACACCAGTACGGGCTGGCCACCGAAGAGGGCGTGGCGCTGATGTGCCTTGCCGAAGCGCTCCTGCGCGTACCCGACGCGCCGACGGCGGATGCGCTGATCCGCGACAAGATCGGCGACATCGACTGGTCGGAACATCTCGGCGAAAGCTCGTCGACTTTCGTCAACGCAGCGACCTTTTCGTTGATGCTGACCGGCGAAGTGCTGGAACGGCCCGAAGAAGCGCAGAAAGGCATGCGCCGCACGCTCAAGGGGGCGGTCACGCGGCTGGGTGAACCGGTCATCCGCAAGGCGACACTGCAGGCGATGAAGATCCTCGGCGGCCAGTTCGTTTACGGCCGCACGATCGAGGAATCGCTCAAGCGCGCGGCACCCGAACGCGCCAAGGGCCTGACCCACAGCTTCGACATGCTCGGCGAAGCGGCGATGACCTATGCCGATGCGGAACGCTATCGCGCCAGCTACGAGCGCGCAATCGACCGACTGGCCCGCGAGGCGACAGGCGACCTTGCCAATTCGCCCGGAATTTCGGTCAAGCTCTCCGCGCTACATCCGAAATACACCTTCCTGCATGCGGACCTCGCCATCAGCGGCCTGCTGCCGATGCTCCGTGCGCTCATCGTGAAAGCGCGCGATGCCAACATCCATTTTACCATCGATGCCGAAGAGGCGGACCGGCTGGAACTGTCGATGGACATCATCGAGGCGCTGGCGCGCGACGACGACCTGTTCGCACGGCCCGACGGCTCGCGCTACGAAGGTTTTGGCCTGGCCATCCAGGCTTACCAGAAGCGCGGGGTGCCGATGTGCGAATGGGTTGCACGCCTCGCCCGCAAGTACGACCGCCGGTTCTTCGTCCGCCTGGTGAAGGGCGCGTATTGGGACACGGAAATCAAGCTCAGCCACGTCGGCGGGTTTACCGACTTCCCGGTGTTCACCCGCAAGCTGGCAACCGACGTCAGCTACCTCGCCTGTGCCGACAAGCTGCTGGCGGCGGACGATGTCATCTACCCTGCCTTTGCGACGCACAACGCCTACACCATCGGTGCGGTGAAAGCCCTGGCCGGAGCCAAGCGGTTCGAATTCCAGCGCCTCCACGGGATGGGTGAAGACGTCTACGGTGCCCTTGCGCAGGTGGAGGGCAACCGAAAGACCAATGTGCGCATCTATGCACCGACGGGCACGCACAAGGACCTGCTCGCTTATCTGGTGCGCCGCCTGCTTGAAAACGGCGCGAACTCGTCCTTCGTGAACCGCATGGCCGATGCCGAGGTGCCGGTGTCCGAACTGGTGACCGATCCCTGCGCGGACCTGCTCGAGCTCGAGCCGTATCGCAATCCGGCAATCCCCCTTCCGGCCGACATCTTTCCAAACCGCAGGAATTCGGCAGGGATCGACCTGTCCGACCCGCTGGAGCGCGAACCGCTGCTCGACCGGCTGCACGAACTTGATTCGCGCCACTGGCACGCAGAGCCCACTTTCGCGTCCGGCGCAGACGCCGAAATCGCGCCAATCAACAAGCCGCATGACCTTACGGCAGAAGTCGGCACGCGGCGCGACACGCTCGATTTCGAAGTGGAAGAAGCGATTACGCGAGCCGAACGGATCCAGCATGGCTGGAATGCGCTGGGTGGTGAGCGTCGGGCGTTGCTCCTCGAAGAAGCAGCCGACCTGTTCGAAGAGCATACCGACGAATTCCTGTCGTTGTGCCAGCGCGAGGCCGGAAAGACGCTGCAGGATGCCATCCTCGAACTGCGCGAAGCGGTGGATTTCCTGCGCTATTACGCCGGCGAGGCGCGGCGCCTGTTCGAAGGATCGATGCCGCTTCCAGGACCTACCGGCGAAGAGAACCGCCTGACGCTGGCCGGTCGCGGAGTGTTTGCAACGATCAGCCCGTGGAACTTCCCGCTGGCCATCTTCATCGGACCGGCCGCAGCGGCGCTCGCGGCAGGCAATACGGTGGTGGCCAAACCGGCGGAGCAGACCCCGCTGATCGCGGCGCTGGCCGTCAGGCTGTGCCACGAAGCGGGCATTCCCGAGGAAGCCTTCCAGCTCCTGCCGGGCGCGGGCGACGTCGGCGAATTCATCACTTCCGACCCGCGTATCGCGGGTGTCGCCTTCACCGGTTCCACCCAGACCGCGCAGGCCATCAATCGCAGCCTGGCCGCGCGCGACGGACCGATCGCCACCTTCATCGCCGAGACCGGCGGCCAGAACGCGATGATCGTCGATTCCACGGCGCTGCCCGAACAGGTTACCCGCGATGTTGTAGCGTCCGCCTTCCAGAGCGCGGGCCAGCGGTGTTCCGCCCTGCGCGTCCTGCACATCCAGGACGAGGTCTATGACGATATGCTGGGCATGATCCACGGCGCCTTCGAAGCGCTGACGATTGGCAATCCGGAGAACCTGTCGACCGATGTCGGGCCGGTCATCGATCCCGATGCCAAGGCCGCGCTCGAGCGCCATGTCGCGCGCCGCAAGAAGGGCGGAATGCCGGTCTGGCGCCGGCGGCTTCATCGCGGGGCCAATGCGGGATGTTTCGTCGCCCCGACGATCATCGAGATCGATTCGATCCTCGACCTCAAGCGCGAGAACTTCGGTCCGGTGCTCCACGTCGTGCGCTACAGGTCGAGCGACCTCGGCCGCATCGTCGATGAAATCAATGCGACCGGCTATGGCCTCACCCTGGGGCTGCACAGCCGCAATGACGACACCCGCGAGTTCGTCGAAGCGCGCGCGAAGGTCGGTAATTTCTACGTCAATCGCAACCAGATCGGGGCAGTAGTCGAAAGCCAGCCCTTCGGCGGCGAAGGGCTGTCAGGCACAGGCCCCAAGGCAGGTGGCCCGCATTATGTTGCGCGCTTCGCCACGGAGCGCGTCGTATGCATCGACACCACGGCGGCCGGGGGTAACGCGACACTGCTGGCGAGCTGACACGGGGCGCTTGCGAAGCCATGGCGGGCCGCGTTAGAAGCACGTCATGGTTCGCACCCTCCGTAATTTCATCGTCCTCTTCGCACTCGCCTGGTCCTCGATGGCCGCGGCGGCGGTGGAGATCACCTTCCATTCCTTCAACGGTTCGGTTCTTGCCGGTCGGTATCCGCACACTTTCGTGTCGATGACAGGGACGCTGGAGGACGGCACCAGCGTGAAAGAAAACTTCGGCTTTTCCGCCAAGCGCGCGACGCCTGCGGTGCTGCGCGGCCCGGTCGAACACATCGTGATGACGGAAAAAGAGAAATGGCTGACCAAGACGAACCGCCATTTCACCCTGAGCATGACCGATGTGCAATATCGCAAGGTGAAGAAGCTTATTGCCGAATGGCGCGATGCGCCGGGGAAATTCTACGATCTGGACACGCGTAACTGCATCCATTTCGTGGGGGAGATCGGCCGTATCATGGGGCTGAAAGTCGAATATCCCGACGACATGCTGCGCCGTCCCAAGAAGTGGCTCAACCACATTACTGCGCTTAATCCCAAGCTGGGGGCGGTAGCTCTCGACTAAGTGGCAGCAGTGGCAGTGGCGGCGCGCTGCTCGCTCAGAATGCTCCATCCCGCAAGAAAGAGACCGACCACCAGCGGACCGATCACGATGCCCGAAAGGCCGGCCAAGGCGATTCCGCCAAGGGTCGAGACGAGGATCAGCCAGTCGGGGATTCCGGTGTCGCGTCCCACGAGGATGGGGCGCAGGATGTTGTCGATCATGCCGATCAGCGCGACGCCCGATATGACGACCACCACACCTTCCCAGATCGCGCCCGTAGCCAACAGGTAGATCGCCGCAGGGACCCATACGATTGCCGGACCGACCGCCGGGAGGAGCGATGCGATGGCCATGATCACGCCGAAAAGCAGGACCGAGGGCATGCCTACCACCCAGAAGGTGAGCGCGCCGAGCGCACCCTGCACCAGCCCGACGACGATGGACCCCTTGATTGTGGCGCGTACGATGCCGAGGAAACGATCGGCGAGGCGCTGCGAGATCGACTGGTCGAAGGGCAGTGCACGCAGGATAGATGCGCTGATCGTCCTGCCGTCGCGCAGCAGGAAGAAGCTGACGTAGAGACCCACGGCAAAGGCGAGGACATAGCCGAAAACGCTGCCGCCGAACGCGATTGCCTGCTGCGCTATAAGTCCGAGGCTGTCCTGCGCGAATTCCTGCGCGCGCTCCTGCAGTGCCGAGAGATCGCCAAAGCCGGATTCGCTGAGCGAGGCCTGGATATTCGCGGGAAGCGCCCCGAACACCTGTTCGAACCAATCGGCCACATCGATCCGGCCCTGCTGGAAGGCGACTACGAGGCCTGCCGCTTCGTCGACCACTTCGCTGCCGATCCAGAATGCGGGCAAAATGACGGCGACGAAAATCACGATCAGGGTCAGGGACGCGGCCAGGCTATCTCGCCCCGGCAAACGTACGAGGAACCAGCGCAGCAGGGGCTGGAACATGATTGCCGCCAGTGCCGCCCAGAGCATGGGCTGGAGAAACGGCAGGACTACCACCAGCAATGCGAGTGTGATCAGTCCAAGGAACAGCAGGAAACCGCCTTGTTCGATGGCCTTGCCGCGTTCCAGCTCCATCCCCGCCCGCCTCTTGTCGTTATACGTCGAGGTTGGCGACGTTGAGCGCGTTCGCCTGGATAAATTCGCGGCGCGGTTCGACCACGTCGCCCATCAGACGGGTGAATATCTCGTCTGTCACATCAGCATCCTCGACCTTGACCTGCAACAGGGCGCGGTTGTCGGGATCCAGCGTGGTTTCCCACAATTGGTCTGCGTTCATTTCGCCGAGACCCTTGTACCGCTGGATCTTCTGGCCCTTACGACCCGCAGCCATAACGGTGTCGAGTAATTGCGTGGGCAGAGTGATTGCGCTGTCGTCGATGAAGGCCGGCGCGTCGGCGTCGGTTTCATCGTCGCTTTCGGGGTCGATCGGCTCCGCATCATCGCTATCGCCTTTCACCAGTCGCACCGGCGCGCCGTAGACTTCGGCGTGTTCTCCGGCGACGCGATGAAGCTTGCGGGCCTCTGCGCTGTCCATGAAGGCAGGCTCGATTTCGTGGACGTCGGTAACGCCGCGCCAGAGGCGGAAGAAGCGGACCACGCCGTCATCGCCGATTTCGGCCGACCATTTCGCTTCCGGATCGCCCATCTGGAGGTGGGCGGCGGCGCGGTCGAGACCGGCCTGGCGATCGCCTTGCGGATCCAGTGCGCCGGTCAGCGCCATAGCCTCGATGAGGTCGAGCTTGTACTTGCGCGGCACGAAGGCGAGCAGATTGCGCATCCGCAATCCATGTTCGACCAGCTGGGCCATGCCGGTTGCCGGGATGGAGCCTTCCTTCGTGTCGAGGCGATGACCCGACAGGCCCTGGTCTATCAGGTAGCGGTCGTAGGCCGTCTGATCCTTCAGATACACCTCGCTCTTGCCGCGGGTAACCTTGTACAGCGGCGGCTGGGCAATGAAGAGGTGCCCTGCCTTGACGATTTCCGGCATCTGGCGATGGAAGAAGGTGAGCAGCAGGGTTCGGATGTGTGCACCGTCGACGTCGGCGTCGGTCATGATCACGATCTTGTGATAGCGCAGCTTTTCTAGGTTGAATTCATCGCGCAAACCGGTGCCCATCGCCTGGATCAGTGTCCCGACTTCCTTGGACGAGATGATGCGGTCGAAGCGGGCGCGTTCCACGTTGAGGATCTTGCCCTTCAGCGGAAGGATTGCCTGCGTCTTGCGATCGCGGCCCTGCTTGGCCGATCCGCCTGCGGAATCACCCTCGACCAGAAATAGTTCGCAGTTTTCGGGGTTGCGATCCTGGCAGTCGGCCAGCTTGCCGGGCAGCGATGCCACGCTCATCGCGCCCTTGCGGCTCATCTCGCGGGCGCGGCGCGCGGCTTCGCGAGCGGCGGCAGCGTCGATGACCTTCTGGACGATGGCCTTGGCGTCGTTCGGATTCTCTTCCAGCCATTCGCTCATCTTTTCGCCCATCAGGCTTTCGAGCGGTTGGCGCACTTCGGACGAGACCAGCTTGTCCTTGGTCTGCGATCCGAACTTGGGGTCGGGCAGTTTGACAGAGACGATAGCGGTCAGGCCTTCGCGCATGTCCTCGCCCGAAAGGCTGACCTTTTCTTTCTTCATCAGGCCCGAAGACTGCGCGTAATTGTTGAGGGTACGCGTCAGCGCGGCACGGAAAGCGGCAAGGTGGGTGCCGCCGTCACGCTGGGGGATGTTGTTGGTGAAGCACAGGACGTTTTCGTAATAGCTGTCGTTCCATTCCAGCGCGACGTCGATGCCGATGCCGTCCTTCTCTGCGCTGACCGAGATCGGTTCTGCGACGAGTGCCTGCTTGTTGCGGTCGAGCCATTTGACGAAGGCCGCAATGCCGCCTTCGTAGAAGAGGTCGTGCTCCTGCACTTCCTCGCTCCGCTTGTCGCGCAGCAGGATGCGCACACCCGAATTGAGGAAGGCGAGTTCGCGATAGCGATGCTCGAGCTTGTCGAAATCGAATTCGATGACGTTCTTGAAAGTTTCTTCCGACGCCTTGAAGGTGACGCGGGTGCCCTTTTTCAGGCCATCGTCATCGCCATTGTTGGCAACCGGCGGGGCATCGCCCGTAATGCGCAGCGATTCTACGGCATTGCCGTGCTCGAAGCGCATCCAGTGTTCCTTGCCATCGCGCCAGATGACCAGCTCGAGCCATTCGGACAAAGCGTTGACCACCGACACGCCCACGCCGTGGAGGCCGCCCGACACCTTGTAGGCGTTGTCGTCGGACGTGTTCTCGAACTTACCGCCTGCGTGCAGCTGGGTCATGATGACTTCCGCTGCGGAAACGCCTTCTTCCTTGTGCATGCCAACGGGAATGCCGCGGCCATTGTCCTCGACGCTGACCGATCCGTCGGCGTTGAGTTCGATCAGCACGAGGTCGCAATGACCGGCAAGTGCTTCGTCGATGGCGTTGTCCGACACCTCGAATACCATGTGGTGAAGGCCCGATCCGTCATCGGTATCGCCGATGTACATGCCGGGGCGCTTGCGCACCGCGTCGAGGCCCTTGAGGACCTTGATCGAGTCTGCGCCATATTCGTTGGAATTGCGGGCTTTTTCGCCCTTTGCGCCAGCGGCGTCCTGAGTGTTATCGTCCATGCTGATTATATAGGCTTTGGAGGGGCAAAAACCAAAGGATTTGACCCCGATTTACCCACAGGCACGGCAGGCGAAGGTTTCAACTGAAACCGGTTGATTCCGCGATGGTTTAAGCGCATCCATGCCCGATGCTTTCGGTACTCGACATCTTCCGGATCGGGATCGGTCCCTCGTCTTCGCACACCGTCGGACCGATGCGGATCGGCGCCCTGTTTGCGCGGGCGCTGGCCAAGACCGGCAAGCTCGACGACGTGGTGAATGTCCATGTCGAATTGCAGGGTTCCCTGGCGCTTACCGGCATCGGTCACGGCACTGTAGACGCAAGTATTCTGGGTCTTGCCGGGTTCAAGCCCGATAGTACCTGTCCGGACGAAGCGCAGGCAGCGCTGAAAGCCGTGCGCGAGGACAAGCGACTGCGCTTTGCAGGCAGGCGTGACATCGAGTTCCACCAGGAAAAGGATATCGACCTCGCCGGACATATCATTCCGGCGCTGCATCCCAACGGCATGAAGCTGACTGCGCGGGGTCGGGACGGTCAGGTGCTGCTGGAGCGGACCTATTACTCGACCGGTGGCGGGTTCGTCGCCAGCGAGGCGCAACTGAAACGCAAGCCCAAGAACGACCGGATCGGAACCGGCACGCTGGCGCCATTCGATTTCGGTTCGGCCGAAGAATTGCTGGCGAGCTGCAAGGCGACCGGCATGAGCGTTGCCGAACTGGTGCTGGCCAACGAGGATGCCTTCCGACCGCGCGACAAGACACTGGCCGGGATCGACCGGATCGCTCGGGCGATGGATCAGTGCATCGACCGCGGCCTGTCGCAGCGCGGGATCCTGCCGGGCGGCCTGAAGGTCGAACGGCGCGCGCCGGACCTGTGGGACAAGCTGTCCGCCAATCCGCAATCCAACGAGCGCGAGCAGCTGTTCGACTGGCTCAATTGCTACGCCATGGCGGTCAATGAAGAAAACGCCGCCGGTGGCCGCGTGGTCACTGCCCCAACCAACGGGGCGGCGGGAATTATCCCGGCCGTGATCCGCTTCTACTGCCAGACGGCAGACGAGGCTCCGTGCACCGAAAGTCGCCGGACGTTCCTCCTTACGGCAGGGGCAATCGGCCTTCTCTACAAGCAGCGGGCCAGCATTTCCGGTGCGGAAATGGGGTGCCAGGGCGAAGTTGGCGTGGCCTGCTCCATGGCAGCCGGGGGCCTCGCCGCGCTATGGGGGGCAACCCCGCCGCAAGTCGCGAGCGCTGCCGAAATCGGGATGGAGCACAATCTCGGCCTGACCTGTGACCCGGTGGGTGGACTGGTGCAGGTCCCGTGTATCGAACGCAATGCGATCGGGGCGGTGAAGGCCGTCAATGCCGCGCGCCTCGCCCTTCATCGTACCGGTGCCGAAGGCTGCGTCAGCCTCGACCAGGTGATCGAGACGATGCGCCAGACCGGCCTCGACATGTCGAGCAAGTACAAGGAAACCAGCCAGGGCGGGCTGGCGGTCAACGTAATCGAATGCTGACCTAGGCGGCGGCGCCCTGCTTGGCGTGCGCAGCGATTTCGCCGGCTAGTTCATCGACCAGTTCCAATGGCAGATCGTGTCCCCAGCCGGGAATGGTCTTCAGGCGGGCGTTGGGAATGCACTCGGCCGTATGCCTGCCGCCCTCGCACGGGACCAGCGGATCGTCTTCGCCATGCAAGACAAGGGTCGGCACCGTGATGTCGCCAAGCATTGAGCTGCGATCGCCATCCGCGACAATTGCGGACAAGTGGCGGGTCGGCCCTTCAGGGTAGAAACTGCGCCGTACGCTGACGAGAGTGCGTTCGCGCAATCGGTCTTCGGGCGAGGGATAGCCGGGCGAGCCGATGGTCCTGGCCAGCATGATGCCGTGTGAGACAAGCTCCTCTTCCGCGTCGCTCTTGGGACGAGTCACCAGCGCCTGGAGCGCCTCTTTCTTCGCCGGCGGCAGTTTGGGATTGCCGGTCGTCGAGAAGACCTGCGTGAAGGACAGGCAGCGATCGGGATACTTCGCCGCGACGTGCTGCGCGATCATGCCGCCCATGCTCGCCCCCACGATATGGGCGCGCTCGATCCCGAGGGCATCCAGCAGGCCGATCCCGTCGGCAGCCATGTCGGCAAGCGTATAGGGAACGCGGGGTGTAAGGCCGATCTTGCTCATCAGCGTCATCTTGACGAGACCGGGCGCCTTCACCCCGTCGAACTTCTGGCTGAGACCGATGTCGCGATTGTCGTAGCGGATGACGCGGAAGCCATGGCCCACAAGCTCATCGACGAGTTCGTCGGGCCAGAGCGTCAACTGTGCACCGAAACCCATGATGAGAAGCATTGCCGGGTCTTCGGGCTTGCCGCGCTCTTCGTAATGGATTTCGATCCCGTTTGCGGTCGTCTTTGGCATCAGGCGCTCTCCCGGCGTTAGTGCTTGGTTGCGATCATCTGCCTTACTTTCGATGCAGTTGTCCAATGCAACCTATCGAGCCTCCCCCGGTACAAGGAGCCGGGCTGGCGGGCAGTCGTATTCGTACAAGTGTTTTCCTGTATCTTTTGCTACGTTTTCGCTTGTGAAATGGGGGTCCAACTAATGGAGCGGCGTGCCGCGGAACGCTATGAGGCGTCTTCCACGATCCCCTTTCGTGCGCCCGATTTCGACGGCAACGGGCGCATTTCGGACCTCTCGCTGGCCGGTTGCCGGCTGAGGGATATTGAGCCCGAAGCCCTAGAGAGCGGGCAGCCGATAACGCTTTTCCTGATGGACGGAATGGAAGCCAGCGGCAGCGTATGCTGGGCTAAAAAGCGCAGCGCCGGGGTCAGGTTCGATGCCCCGATCGCTATGGCTACGCTAGCTTATTTCCGCTTTGCCGACGGTATAACGATCACCGAGGACACCAATGTCGACGGGTTCGGCAGGGTGCTGCCTCCGCTCGACCCCCGCACGATTTCACTGCCGGAATAAGGGCGGGTTTCAGGGGACGAGGACCGTGTCCCGTGCGATTGGGTCGGTCTCGGGGTAATCCAGCGTGAAATGCAGCCCGCGGCTTTCCTGCCGCTTGAGCGCGCTCGTCACAATGAGGTTCGCGCATTCGAGCAGGTTGCGCAGTTCGATGAGATCGGTGGTCACACGGAAGTGGCCGTAGTAATCTTCGACCTCGCCGCGCAGCAGGCGGATGCGATGGGCGGCACGTTCCAGCCGCTTCGTGGTACGCACGATCCCGACATAGTTCCACATGAACCGGCGGATTTCGGTCCAGTTCTGCTTGATGACGACTTCCTCATCGGAGTCCGTCACGCGGCTTTCGTCCCACGGCAGGATTTCGGGCGGATCGTCCAGCTCGTCCCAGCACGACAGGATATCTTTCGCCGCAGCTTCGCCGAAAACGAAGCACTCGAGCAGGCTGTTGGAGGCGAGGCGATTGGCGCCGTGAAGCCCGCTTTCGGTGCATTCTCCGGCGGCCCATAGTCCGGGGAGGTCCGTGCGCGCATCGAGATCGACCTTCACGCCGCCGCACGTGTAATGCTGAGCGGGGACGACGGGGATCGGATCCTTGGTCATGTCGATGCCAAGGCCAAGCAGCTTCTCGTGGATCGTCGGGAAATGCTCCTTCACGAACTCGGGCGGCTGGTGGCTGATGTCGAGGTGGACGTAGTCCAGGCCATAGCGCTTGATCTGGTCGTCGTTCGCGCGCGCAACGATGTCGCGCGGGGCCAGCTCCATGCGCTCGGCGTCGTATTTTTCCATGTAGCGTTCGCCTGTGACCGGGTTGAACAACCGGCCGCCTTCGCCGCGCACTGCTTCGGTGATGAGGAAGTTCTTCACCTCCAGGTTGTAAAGGCAGGTGGGGTGGAACTGCATCATCTCCATATTGGAGACCCGTGCGCCCGCCCGCCATGCCATGGCGATCCCGTCGCCCGTCGCACCGCGCGGAGAAGTCGAGAACAGGTAGACGCGGCCCGCACCGCCAGCTGCAAGAACGGTAGCCCGCGCGAGATGCGTGACGACCTTTCCGCTTTCCTCGTCGAGCGCATAAGCGCCCCAGACCCGGCCCGATCCTGAAAAATCCTTCTGGTTCCGACCCGTTACGAGGTCGACGCAGCTCTGGTTGGGCAGGAGCGTGATGTTCGGGTTCTCTTCGGCGGCCTTGAGCAGGGCAGCCTGCACGGCCCAGCCGGTTGCGTCGTCCACGTGCACAATACGGCGATGCGAATGGCCACCCTCGCGGGTGAGGTGCAGATCGCCTTCCTCGCGATTGAATGGCACGCCCAGTTCGCACAGGCGGTCGATCGCCTTGGGCGCCCGCTCGATGACGAATTCGACCGTCTCCTGGTCATTCAGGCCGCCGCCCGCAACCATGGTGTCGCGGATGTGGTTGTCGAACGTATCGCCAGCATCCAGCACGGCCGCGATCCCGCCCTGGGCCCAGGCGGTCGACCCGCTGGTCAGCTTGCCCTTGGCCAGGACGAGCACTTTCTTGTGCTGTGCCAGTTCGAGTGCGGCAGTGAGTCCGGCGGCGCCGGACCCGATGACGAGAACGTCGTGTGTCATGCCCCGCGTCATGCCCATGCAATCGCCATGCGGCAAGCAGAGAACGACTCGGCGAAAACGGGGTTAACCATGGCTGACAGCGCGTTATGGCCCGAATCGACAGGGGCAGGACTTTGGAGGGTCGCAATAATGAAAATGGGATTGCTCGCCTGCGCATTCGGGCGACACACGGTCGATTACGCAAATATGCGCAAGGCCGGCGGAATGCATGTCGGCAGGTGCCGCTGCTGCAGCACGCCGATGGAAGAGGTGGAACCGCACGTTTGGGAAAAGCTGCGGGTGAAGGACGCAGGCCTCGGGCCGCGCAACTTCGTCTGAGCGATCAGCCCGCGCCGGTCAGCTGGACGAAGACATCTTCCAGGTCGGCCTCGCGCGTGGTGACGTCCTCGATCGTGTAACCGTGTGACTGGACGAGCGCGAGCACCTGGCCCGCGCTCGCCTTGTCGCGGTCGAAGGTGATGTCGAGGCGGCGCGGCTCGACCACTTCGGACTTGAGGAAAGCGGGCTCCACGATCGGGCCGCCCAGGTCCTTGTCGACGGTGACCGATACGATCTTTTCCCGCGCCATGCCGATCAGTTCCTTCGTCGGCTTGTTGGCGATCAGTTCGCCATGGTTGATGATGGCTATCTGGTCGCAGAGCTCTTCTGCTTCTTCGAGATAGTGGGTGGTGAGCACCACGGTGACACCCTCCGCGTTCATCTCGCCCACCAGTTCCCACAATTGCCGCCTCAGTTCGACGTCCACCCCGGCGGTGGGCTCGTCCAGCACGAGTATCGGCGGCGAATGGACCATCGCCTTGGCGATCAGCAGGCGGCGTTTCATCCCGCCCGAAAGCGAGCGCGCATAGGCATTGCGCTTGTCCGCCAGGTGGACGGCGGCGAGCAGCTCCTCGCTGCGCCGGTCGCTCTTGCCTATCCCGTAGAACCCGCCCTGGTTTTCCAGCACCTCGAACGGCGTGAAGAAGGGATCGAACACGATTTCCTGCGGGACGATACCGATCGAGCGTTTTGCATTGCGCGGGCTTTCGTCGATGTCGAAGCCCCAGATTTCCGCGCTGCCGGATGTCTTTCGGACCAGTCCTGCAAGAATGTTGATGATGGTCGACTTGCCCGCGCCATTGGGGCCCAGCAGGCCGAACACGCCGCCTTGCGGGACATCGAAACTCACGCCTTTAAGGGCCAGCTTCCCCTCTTCACCGGGTCCGCTCGGAGCGTAACGTTTGACAAGGTTATCGATGCGAATTGCAGGGGGAGTTGTCATGGCAGTGCCTCTAGGCGCTTGAGGCGCGCTTAAAAACCCATTATCGGCACCCGCCATGAGCCTGCCTCCTCCCGAAGTGTCCAAGGTCACCACCCGCAGGGTGTGGTGCGACGGTGCAACCGACATCCGCAGCGGCGAGAATTACAAGCCGATCGCGCTGGGCCATCCCAAGGTCTATCTCGAGATTGACGAGCATGGATATGTCGATTGCGGCTATTGCGACCGGCGCTTCGTGCTTGAAGGAGGTCCTGCCGACGGTGTCGACCAGTCGGCCCTGATGGACATTTCCGAAGGCGGCGACCCGGGCCACCGCTAGGCCTTCCCGCCAACCCCTCTCGCCAATCGCGACCCGCGTGCCTACATTGGCGGCATGACCATTGCCTCCGACCCGCACGCCCTCATCTACGGCAACAAGCTCACCCCCGAAGAAGCGCAGTCGCTGACGCGGCGCCTCCTGTCGTCCTGCGACGACGGCGAGCTCTACATGCAGTTTATCGCGTCCGAGGCTTTCAGTTTCGATGACGGACGGCTCAAGACCGCCGATTACAGCCGCGATTCGGGGTTTGGCCTCAGGGGCGTCTCCGGCGAGACCACCGGCTTTGCCCACGCCAACGACATCAGCGCGGCCGCCATCGCGCGGGCTGGCGAGACGCTGCAATTGCTCGACCCGACGAAGAGCCCGCCGGCCGCGGCACCGGAAAGGACCAACCGGCACCTCTACACCGACCTATGCCCGCTGGACCTCGTCCCGTTCGAGGAGAAGGTCGCACTGCTGGAAAAGATCGACGCGGTGGCGAGGGCGAAGGACCCGCGCGTTGCGCAGGTTTCGGCCAGCCTTCTCGCCAATTGGAGCGTGGTCGAAATCGTGCGGCCCGATGGCTACACCGCGCGTGACATACGCCCGCTGGTGCGGCTCAACATCCAGGTGGTGGCAGAGCAGAACGGCCGCCGGGAAACCGGATTCTTCGGCCTTGGAGGCCGCTATCTCTACGACCGCCTGTTCGACGAGGGCGCCTGGATGCGCGCGATCGACGAAGCGGTGCGGCAGGCGCTGGTCAATCTCGACAGCGTGGCGGCTCCTGCGGGTGAGCAAACCGTCCTGCTCGGCGCCGGCTGGCCGGGCGTCCTGTTGCACGAGGCGGTGGGACATGGCCTCGAGGGTGACTTCAACCGCAAGGGCACCAGCGCATTTTCCGGCCGCATTGGCGAACGGGTCGCCGCGCCGGGCGTTACGGTGATCGACGATGGCAGCATGGCAGAACGCCGCGGCTCGCTCAGCATCGATGACGAAGGCACGCCGACGCGCGAGACCGTTCTGATCGAGGACGGCATCCTCAAGGGCTATATGCAGGACCGCCTCAATGCGCGCCTGATGGGCGTGGAAGCGACCGGCAACGGCCGCCGCGAAAGCTATCAGCACGCACCCATGCCGCGCATGACCAACACCTTCATGCAAGGCGGGACCGACGATCCGGAAGAACTGCTCAGCCGCCTCGACGACGGCATTTACGCCACCAGCTTCGGTGGCGGGCAGGTCGACATCACCAGCGGCAAGTTCGTCTTCGCCTGCACCGAGGCCTACAAGGTCGAGAAGGGCAAGATCGTCGCCCCCATCAAGGGTGCAACGCTGATCGGCGATGGTCCCAGCGTCCTTACGCGGGTCAAGGGCATCGGCAACGATATGGCATTGGACGAAGGTATCGGCATCTGCGGCAAGGGCGGGCAGAGCGTGCCTGCCGGCGTGGGCCAGCCGACCCTCCTTATAGACGGGATCACTGTCGGCGGCACCGGCTGACCGCAACTCATGCGCGGTTCAGGAGTATTGTGATACATAGTCCCAAGCATCAGGAGACTCGCCATGATCAAACGCCTTGCACTTGCCACCGCCGCCCTCGGCCTGCTGGCCGCGCCCGCCGTCCAGGCGGATGACCACAAGGAAATGACGAAGGGCGAGGCGAAGCTCGCCAAGATCCTCGAAGGCCGCGTAGCCGGCGAACCTGAAAGCTGCATCACGACCATCGGTTCGCGCTCCATGCAGCGCATCGACGACACCGCGCTGGTCTACAAGTCCGGCAAGACGATCTGGGTCAACTACACCAAGACACCCGAATCGATCGACGACGGCGATTACCTCGTCATCCGCAAGTTCAGCGGCTCGCAGCTCTGCCGCACCGACCAGGTCACCACGCGGGACCGCGCCTCCAACATGTTCAGCGGCGTCATCTTCCTCGACGACTTCATCCCCTATCGCCTGCCCGAAGAAGGGTGAGCGACAAGGCCGATGACTGGGTGCGCGCGATCTTGCGCACCTGGTTCGAGGAGCTGAACAGCTCCGACTGGTACGCATCCTCTCCCAAGGTCGATGCGATGCTGCGCGACCGCTTCAGCGACGATCTGGAGCGCGAAGGCGTTAAGGCCGCTGCCAGCTTCCTCGGCGAGCCCGATACGGCGCGCGCTGCAATCCTCCTGTTCGACCAGATCCCGCGCAACATCCATCGCGACACGGCAAAGGCCTTCGCTTGGGACCCCCTAGCGCGGGAACTGACGCATGGTGTGCTGGAGCGAGGCTGGCTTGCCGGCCTGGAGACTGCACAAAAGCAATTCGTCCTGATGCCGCTGATGCACAGCGAGGACATCTCGGATCAGGATCTTTGCGTTACCCTTTTCGAAAAGCATGTGCCCGGCGCGCTCGAATTCGCGACCTCGCATCGAGAAATGATCGCGCGTTTCGACCGCTTCCCGCACCGTAACGAGGTGCTGGGGAGAGAAACCACGGCAGAGGAAAAAGCGGCGATCGAGGCCGGGTTCAGCTGGTAGCGGAGTAGAATTCGCACAGATGCGAGACGGGGCAGCGCGGGCACTTGGGTGCGCGGGCGGTGCACACACGCTTACCGAACTGGATCAGCCAGAAGTGACCGTCTGCCATGGCCCATCCGGGGCTGCGCTCCTCTAGCTGGGCCGCGGTCTTGTCTGCCGTTTTCGCTTCGGTCAGGCCGATGCGATTGCACACGCGGTGCACATGGGTGTCGACGGCGATCACGTCTTTTCCGAAGGTAAAGCTCAGCACGATGTCCGCGCATTTGCGGCCGATGCCCGGCAGCGTGAGAAGTCCCTCCCGCGTGTCGGGGACTATGCCGCCATGGTCCGCCAAGAGGCTGGTGCAAAAGGCGCGGATGTTGCGCGTCTTCATATTGTAGAGCCCGCACGGCTTGATGGCGGCTGCGATTTGCTCGTCGTCCAGTGCGAGCATCTCCTGCGGCGTTGTCGCGAGCGCGAACAGCTGGCGGGCCGCCTTGGCCGTATTGCGATCGAGCGATTGCGCCGAGAGCATGCAGGATATGCAGGACCGGAAGGCATCGGGCTGGCCCTTGGGGCCTTTCGCGTCGGGCGTGCGACCCGGCATCTCTTCCGAAAGGATGCGGTAGATTTCCTCGACTTGGCGCTCGTCCAGCATGGACGATCAGCGATTGCCGACGCGCTCGGTTCCAGTCTTGCACAGCGATAAGGCCAGGCAGGATGCGCAATCGGGCATGGCGGGCCGGCACCAGGTCTGGCCGAGCTTCTTCATCAGCAAGTGATGTTCGTCGAAAGTCGCGCCGTCCCACTCATCCGGCATGACGGGCATGATTGCTTCGAAAGCGCGATCGGTGGTGGCTTTGGGCGGGACCAATCCCATGCGCTGGAGGATGCGGGTGTGATGGCCGTCGAGGACGATTGCACGCCGGTCCAGCGTGCTCGCGTTCATTACGCCAGCCGCGATCTTGCGTCCGATGCCGGGTAGCTGTTCCAGCCAGCGCATGGCGGGCAGCGTCTCCATGTCCGCGAGGTTGGACAGATCAACCGCGCCGCGCCGCTCGACCAGCGCGGAAAGGCTACCCTTCAAGCGCTCGGCGGCGATATTGGGATAGGTTTGCGTCGCCAGTTCGGCCTGCAGTTCCTCGAGCGGTGCGTCGGCCACTCCCTCCCACGAGCCATAGCGTTTGAGAAGACGATCGGTCGCCGCGTTGGAGACCTCGGACTTGGTCCGTGCCCCGATCACGCCCTGGACGAGAACCCACTCGGGCTGGCGCCATTCCGCTGCCGCCCGCTCGATCCTGCCGAAACGCTGAACCAGCAGGTCCTGCAGGCGGCGCAGGGTTTGCGTACGCGGGTCGGGGCCTAAATCGAGCTCCAACTCACTCCCACTCGATCGTGCCCGGCGGCTTGCTGGTGTAGTCATAGACCACGCGGTTGATGCCTTGCACCTCGTTCACGATGCGCGTGGCGCAGCCCGTCAGGAAAGCCGCATCGAAAGGATACACGTCGGCCGTCATGCCGTCGGTCGATGTTACTGCGCGCAGGCCGCAGACGCTGTCATAGGTTCGATAGTCGCCCATGACGCCTACGGTCTTTACCGGCAGCAGCACGGCGAAAGCCTGCCAGATCGCGTCGTAAAGTCCCGCCTTGCGGATTTCGTCGAGATAGATCGCGTCGGCCTTGCGCAGGATGTCGCAGCGTTCCTTCGTAACCTCGCCCGGGATGCGGATAGCGAGGCCCGGGCCGGGGAAGGGGTGGCGGCCGACGAACATGTCGGGCAGGCCCAGTTCACGGCCCAGTTCGCGCACCTCGTCCTTGAACAGTTCGCGAAGCGGCTCGACCAGCTGCATGTTCATGCGTTCGGGCAGGCCGCCGACATTGTGGTGGCTCTTGATCGTGACCGAAGGACCGCCGGTGAAGCTGACGCTTTCGATCACGTCGGGATAGAGCGTGCCCTGGGCGAGGAAGTCCGCGCCGCCCACGTTCTTCGCTTCGGCTTCGAACACGTCGATGAAGGTCTTGCCGATGAACTTGCGCTTGGCTTCTGGGTCGGTGACCCCGGCGAGGCCATCCATGAACATCTCTTCTGCGTCCACGACGACGAGGGGGATATTGTAATGGTCGCGGAACATGGTCTCGACCTGCTCGCGTTCATTGAGGCGCAGGAGGCCATGGTCGACGAAGACGCAGGTCAGCTGGTCGCCGATCGCCTCGTGGATGAGGATCGCGGCGACCGAGCTGTCGACCCCGCCCGACAGACCACAGATCACCTTGCCGTCGCCCACCTGTTCGCGGATTTCGCGGACCTTGGTTTCGCGATAGGCGGCCATTGTCCAGTCGCCTGCAAGCCCGCAGACGTGGCGCACGAAGTTGGCGATCAGCTTGCCGCCATCGGGAGTGTGGACGACCTCGGGGTGGAACTGGGTGCCGTAGAACTTGCGCTTCTCGTCGGCGATAACCGCGAAGGGCGCGCCGTCGGAAATGGCGACGATTTCGAATCCGGGGGCGAACTTGGTGACCTTGTCGCCGTGGCTCATCCATACCTGGTGCCGCTCACCCTCTTTCCAGAGGCCGTCGAAAAGCGCGCATTCCTTGGTCACGGTCAGGAAGGCGCGGCCGAATTCACCGCCTTCGCCGGTCTCATGGCCGGGGCGCACTTCGCCGCCGAGCTGGTGGCTCATGACCTGCTGGCCATAGCAGATGCCGAGGATCGGAATGCCCGCTTCGAAAAGCATTTCGGGTGCGCGAGGACTGCCCTCTTCAGGCACGCCGGCGGGTGAACCCGACAGGATGATGCCCTTGGGCTTGAGGCGATGGAATGCCTCTTCGGCCTGCGTGAAAGGCGCGATCTCGGAATAGACACCCGCTTCGCGCACGCGGCGTGCGATGAGCTGGGTAACCTGGCTGCCGAAATCGACGATAAGGATGGAATCGGGAAGGTGTGCGTCGTCCATGCGCCAAGCGGTTAGGCAGGACACGCGCGCAAGTCCAGCGCGCGCCTCCTGCCCCTGCCCGAAAGCGGTTTACCGGTCGACAATCTTGGGATCGATATCGAGCTCATCCCCATCGTTGCTCTTCACGTGAACCGTGTAGTCGTGCTTGGGATGCTTCTTCTTGTCATCACCGGAATCGGTGACGGTCAGGACGGTCCCGCCGCCGTCTTCCGGTGTCCAGGTGAAATTCGCATCGTTCTTGATGGTGATCGGCTTGTCCTTGTAGGTCCAGCTCTTGCTGCCGCTGGAGACCAGGGTCATGACAACCTGGTTGTTCTCGTCGGGCGTGACCTCGTCGGCGCTGTAGCTCTTGTTCTTCTTGTCATCGATCGTGATCGTGACTGCTCCTACTGCGGTAGTCGTCATCTTGCTTCTCCTTCAGGAGGCCCGGACTGTCCGGAGCCTTTGTCGCGATCCGAAGGGCTGGAAGAGCTTCGACCTGGGTCCCCTCCTAGCGCCTCAATGCGTTGTCGATCGGAGGGTCGACGCCCAGTTCGGTAAGTCTTCGGCGCAGCGAGAGGGCACCCTGCCGGTCGCCGAGCCGTTCTGCCGCCACCGCCTGAAGGGCGATCTTGCGCGTGTTCACCACTTCGGGCGTAACATCCCCGATCGAAACGGCCTTGCGATAGGCAGTGCGCGCTTCGCTATTCCGGTTCAGCCGATCGAGTGCGAGACCTTCGGCCACATAGCTGCCCACGAGAAGCGCCGGACTGTCGGGATCCTCGCGCTTGAGTGCCTTGCGCCACGACAGCGCCCTCGCTCGCAGGGAATCGGCAGGCTCGGAAAGACGGTCACTGAAGGCCCGATAAAGCGCCAGCCGCACGGGATCCTCGACGTTCCATTCGTAATTGTCCCGGTCTGCCGCTTGCAATGATGCCAGGTGCGTCTCGAGCCGTTCGAAGAGGCGGGTGGCTGTGTCCCTGTCTCCATCCAGCCATGCCAGAAGAGCACGGTCGCGCATGCTGGCCCTGATAAGTTCCTTCGCGAAAGTGTTCTGCGGATCGGCGGCAATCTGCTCCTCTCCGAGCGCGATGGACTTTTCCAGCATTGTACGCGCGCGGGAGAAGTCGCCCTTTTCCATGAGCATGTTTCCCATCGCTGCGGCTGCGTAGGCTTCGCCGTAGATGGCATCGACATTGCCCGGGTCGTTTCGGCGTAAGGGGGCATAGATCCCCAGTTCCCGTTCCCTGACCCCGATTGCATCCTCGATGCGGCCCAAATCCCGGAGCGTCGTCGATACCCATGAGTGGGATTCGCCCAGTTCGATCTGGCGGGCGACCGGGCGCCCCTCTTTTTCGGAGACGGCATCGACCCGATCGAGGCTGCGCTGGAAATAGTCGAGCGCGCTGGCGAGATTGCCGCCCTCGAAATCCATCGTGCCGAGGTTGCTCAGCGAATAGGCTTCTTCCATCTGCCATTCGAGATTCTCGCGATCCAGGGCGGCCAGCTCGTGAGAAATTTCGGAATAGCCCTCCAGCGCCTCTCGCGCTTCGTCCATGCGGCCGTGTTGCCATGCGATGTAGCCGACCCAGAACAGGCTCTGGCCGTGATTATACATGCGCTCGGGATCGTCGGGCTTGCGCAGGAGTAGCGCCTCCGTCGTCCGCGCGGCCTGCTGGAATGCCGGAAGCGCGCCAGCATTGTCCCCGCGCACATTCTGGACCTCTGCCACGAGCATGGTTGCACGGGCGCGGCGGCCCAGTTCGCTGTCGGAGAGGTCTTCCAGCTTCTGGCGGGCATAGTAGTCCATCGCCCGCTTGCCGACGCCGTCGAGCACCTCCAGCCGCCCGACCGGCTCCAGCTGCTTGCGCAAATCGGTCAGCATGTATTCGATCAGCCCGTCCGCCTCGGCGCGCTGTTCCCGCGCTTCGTTGCGCTGGTCGATCGCGTAGAGGGCAAGGCCGGAAGTGCCGACCATGCCCACCAGCGAGGCGGCGGCGACCATGGCGAGCCTCTTCTGGCGACGCGCTGCATCGCGCTGCACGAGGCTGTCGAGATCGAGATGCGCGAGGCCGGCAATCAGCTTCAGCTTGGCCAGTTTCTTCCCGTCGCCTTCGGGCCTGATATCGGCGGCGATCGGCTCTGACTGCGCGTCAGTCGGCTCGCCGTTCTCGTAGTGGACCAGTAAGGGGGCGGGGAAGTTGTCCGGCGGCTCACCCTCGACGATGACCGGGAAGATCCCGCGATCGCCGTTCAACCGTTTGTAGAGATCGATCTCGCGCGCAATCCAGGGAGACTTGGCAGCGCTGGGCGAACACAGGACGATCAGGGCATCGCTGGCGCGGATCGCCTGTTCGATCGCTTCGCCAAGACTGTCTGCGGCGGGGAGTTCGTCGCGATCCTTGAAGATGGGCTGGAGACCCTGGCGGCCCATCGTTACTCGGGCCTGATCCGGCAGACGATAGGTTTCCAAGGCATGATGCAGCCAGTTCGCAACCCGCTTGTCGCGGTGCGAATAGCTGATGAATGCCTTGTAACGACGTTCGGCCAAGTTTGCCCTCCGGACGCGACCCCGGATACGACTCGGCAACCCCCAATTTTTTCAAGAAGTTGCAGCAAAATTGCATGCTTTGCAATGTGATCCGGTCAAGTCGGGCCAATCATGTTGCGCAAAACGCAACATGTCCTGATGTTTTCTCACTTTCGTTCGCGGTGCCGCAATATTATTACAGGCCGCACAGCCGGGAACGGAACAGTCTCCCAAGTCCTTCCGACCGGCACAGAGATGGCGTCAGGCTCTTCCCTAAGGACCCTGTCGTCGCCTTCCTCGCGCGGAACCGCTGGCCTTTTCGGCCCATGCGTCCTCCTAACGCTAAGCCCTTCCGGCGCGAGGTGATATGGCAGCGAGTAGAGACGCGGCCGCCCACACCTCCTCTCCCCCTCCCCCCAAGTGTCGGCGCCGCGTCTCGAACGCGGCGACCGCACATCAGTACGTCGGATCGTCGGCGCCGCGTCTCGAACGCGGCTGCCAGTCTTGACTATCCTATTCGGGAGCGCCGTGCTGCGCGGCGAGGTCGCGAAGTTCTGTCTTGAGCAGCTTGCCGATATGGCTACGCGGCATTTCGTCGATCGCGTGCAGCTGGGCCAGCCGCTGCGTCTTGCCAAGCCGGCCGTTCACCGCTTCGCGGATCGCCCCGGTCTCGCGGGCGTTATCCTCCAGCTTCACGAAGCCGACGGGGCTTTCGCCCCATTTGCGCGATGGCATCCCGATCACCGCCGCTTCGATCACGTCGGCTTCCTTCATGAGCTCGTTCTCGAGATCGACCGGATAGATGTTGAAGCCACCTGAAATGATCATGTCTTTTGCGCGACCCACAAGTTCCACGAAGCCTTCCGCATCGACGCGTCCGATGTCGCCCATGCGCTGCCATGTTTCTCCGGTCTCGGGATCGGTCCAATAGCCTTCGCGGGTCTGGTCGGGCCGATTCTTGTATCCGCTCATCATCGTGCGGCTGCGCCCCACAAGATTGCCCGGCGTGCCGGGCGGGACTTCACGATCCTCGTCATCCAGGACCCTGAGTTCGCTACCCGGAGCAGGCCGACCGACGGTGTGCAGCTTATCCGTGAATTTGTGTGCTTCGAGCAGGCAGACCACGCCGCCCTCGGTCATCGAGTATATCTCGATCAAGGCGCCCGGCATCCGGGCCAGGACCTCGCGCTTCAGCTCGGAAGAAAACGGAGCGGAGGTGCAATATTTCAGCACGAGCGAGGACAGGTCGAACTCGTCGAAACGCGCTTCGTCCATGAGCCGCTGGTACTGGACCGGCACCAGCATCGTGATCGAGGTGCGATCTGCCGCGGCATGAGTCAGCCATCCGATCGTATCGAACTTGCCCATGATCCTGACCGTGCCCCCGGCAAGCAGCGCAGGCAGGAATGCAACCATGGTGGTGTTCGAATAGAGCGGGGTAGAGGCGAGCGTGCGGACCGGAATGCCGGCTTCGAGCCAGCTCGACGCGGTGGCCGCGAACTGACGCCAGCGCATCTGGTGGGAGTGGACGATGCCTTTCGGAGTGCCCGTCGTGCCGGACGAATAGATGATGTTGAAGGGGTCCTCGGGCGCAGGTTCAGGGTCAAGCGCCTGTGTCCCTGCCGGCGCCATCCATCCGTCCAGTGCTTCATCCAGGACGATGATGTCGAGACCGGCGAAGCGCGCTTCGCCCACTTCATCCAGCTTGGCCCGTGTCACGAACAGGTGCCGGGCGCCGCTGTCCCTGGCCATCGCTTCGAGCTGCTCGGCGCTGGCGCTCGTGGTGAGCGGGGCTGCCACACCGCCGGCACGTACGGCAGCAAGAAAGACGAGCGCGTAGGGGATTGACGAGATGCCCAGGATGGCGACCGACTGTCCCCGTTCCAGTCCCTCATCCAACAGGCGCGCAGCGATGCGGTCCGTCCGATCGGCCATGCCCGCCCACGTCAGTGAACCCTTGTCGTCGATAAGCGCTGTGGCTTCGGGTTGTCGCCCGGCCCAGTGTGCCAGGACCTGGGTAAAATTGCCGAAAGGCTCGGATAGTGTGGCAACTGCCGCTTTGTCTCCCATGCGGTTTTGATAGCGCACGCAAGCGATCTGTCCAGCAAGCGGATCCTGCACCGAGTCGCTTTCATGTTCCGGTGCGATCATTTCCGGCGGGCGATGTTTTCGCCCATTCGCCCGACACAGCGATACGGGCGCCCGACTTATTCGATCAATTTGCGGTGTTTCTCGTCAAAAAACTGTCGTGACGTTTTGAATCGGACAGGGCTAGGAGTATCGTGCAGTCGATCCGGGGAGTTCCGCAGACCTTCTCGGATCGGATCGACCATAGACCGTCATCGCAACAACACACGGTCGCACATCGTGTGATACTCTCTGCGGCCGATCATCCCGTCTAATGAAAGGATGATCACCATGACCAAGATAACAGTAGCTTTATTCGCCACCGCGGCAGCGGCAACTATGCTTGCCGTGCCGCTTTCCTCGCAGGAAATCGTCGTTTCCGCGCGCAGCGACCAGGCATTCGTGCAAGAGGTCTCCAAGGACCTGGATACCGAATTGCGCCGGATGCGTATCGATCACCGCTGGACCCCCAGCGGCATCGTGAAAGTTCGTTTCCAGGCCGGCGCCGACGGGCGTCCGGCGGCAATGGAGACTTATGAATCCTCCGGAAGCAAGCGGCTCGACAGGAGGGTTCAGGATGCCGTCGGTCGCATCGACTCGCTCCTGCCGCTGCCCGCAAGCGCAGGACCCGATCCGATAATCCAGGCGAATGTCATCGTCGCCGCCGGCCGTACGTCGCGCGAATCGCTCGAACGCAAGCTGGCCGAATCGGAAGCACGCCGCCTCGCGTCGAAGGATCCCGAGGAACGTGCCGTACTGGCCCTCAACATGGCGCCGTCACCCAGTTCCTGACCCTCCCCCAGGGCAGGAGCCGGCTCGGCGTCGAGGCGGTATCTGTCTGCGGGGTGCCGCCTCGCGTCGGGTCTGCCACACGGAAAGGGCCTCGCATGGAGCGGGGCCCTTTTTCGCATCTCGATTCTAATATTGCGCGCCCGGATTCGGACCGTGCGCAATCCCGTGACGGGAAGTTTGCACGCAAAAATTTTTTCGCATTTTCATTTTGGGGCTTGCGCAGCGACAAAGTCCAGCTTGGTCCACGCGTCGCTGCGTCGCATCATGGTGATACACCTGGCCGCAAGCGCGCGGCTGCGTGTTAATTTCGCCTTTACCCTCTTGCGCGCGAGTCCGCTCTGATTCACTATCTAGTGGTCGGTCACCGGGGGGTACCCACAAGACCTAGAGATTTCGGCATTCGTCCCCATATGGGTTGAGTGCCGTTTTCCGGTCGGGCCTGTGGGGAAAAAGGGGATAAGTTTTCACCCTGAAGGCCGACGAAATTGCTAGGCAGGACACACCGCTTGGCGACTCGAACAAGAGCCGGAAGGCAAGCGGGCACGAACCCGCTGCGCAACAAAACGAGAGTGGGGCACGACATGGATTTCAAGAGCGGGGACGAAGCGGCTATGGGACTGGATCTGGATACTCAGGACAGTGACGAGGACACCGCACCCGCCAAGAAGCCGGCCCCCAAAAAGGACGCGGCGGAAAAGGCAGTGAAAATGGACAAGCAGGACAAGGGCAGCGAAGAACTGGTCGCCGAAGCCGCTGGCGAAGCGATGGCCGGTGCCATGGCCGAAGTCGCCAAGGCCGCCGCGGTGAAGGAGGATTCCAAGAAGGTCCTCGACCGCCGGTTCAACGTGAAGACCGACAGCTCGCGCGACGAATTGCTGACCGTGTTCGGCAAGGAAACGCTCGAAGACCGCTACCTGCTTCCCGGCGAAAGCTACCAGGACCTGTTCGCACGTGTGGCCGATGCCTTCGCCGACGATGCCGAACATGCCCAGCGCCTCTACGACTATATCTCGCGCCTGTGGTTCATGCCCGCGACGCCCGTCCTTTCTAACGGCGGCACGCAGCGCGGCCTGCCGATCTCGTGCTATCTCAACTCGGTGAGCGACAGCCTCGACGGTATCGTGAACACCTGGAACGAGAACGTGTGGCTGGCCTCCAAGGGCGGCGGCATCGGCACCTACTGGGGCAATGTGCGCGGCATTGGCGAGCCGGTCGGCCTCAACGGCAAGACCAGCGGCATCATCCCCTTCGTGCGCGTCATGGACAGCCTTACCCTCGCCATTTCGCAAGGGTCGCTGCGCCGCGGTTCGGCAGCCTGCTACATCGACGTCACCCACCCGGAAATCGAGGAATTCCTCGAAATCCGTAAGCCTTCCGGCGACTTCAACCGCAAGGCGCTGAACCTTCACCACGGCGTGCTGGTTACCGACGCCTTCATGGAAGCGGTGCGCAATGGGGAGGAATTCGACCTCCTCAGCCCGAAGGACGGATCGGTCCGCAAGACCGTGGACGCACGCAGCCTCTTCCAGAAGCTCGTTGAAACCCGCCTCGCTACGGGCGAGCCCTACATCGTCTTCTCCGACACGGTGAACCGCATGATGCCCAAGCATCACCGCGAACTTGGCCTCAAGGTTTCGACCTCGAACCTGTGCGCCGAAATCACCCTGCCGACCGGGATCGACCATCTCGGCAACGATCGTACGGCCGTCTGCTGCCTGTCCTCGCTCAACATCGAGAAGTGGGACGAGTGGAACGAAGACAAGCAGTTCATCGAGGACGTCATGCGCTTCCTCGACAACGTGCTGCAGAACTATATCGACCGTGCCCCCGAAGAGATGGCCCGCGCCAAGTATTCCGCGATGCGCGAACGCTCGGTCGGCCTCGGCGTGATGGGCTTCCACTCCTTCCTCCAGCAGAAGGGCATCGGCTTCGAAAGCCCGATGGCCAAGGTTTGGAACCTGAAGATGTTCAAGCACATCCAGGGCAAGGCTTCGGAAGCTTCAATGCTGCTCGCACAGGAACGCGGTGCATGTCCGGACGCGGAAGAAATGGGCGCGATGGAGCGTTTCAGCTGCAAGATGGCGATCGCACCGACGGCGTCGATCAGCATCATCTGCGGCGGCACCAGCGCCTGCATCGAGCCGATCCCGGCGAACATCTACACCCACAAGACGCTGTCCGGGTCCTTCGTGGTCAAGAACCCGTACCTGGAAAAGCTGCTCAAGAAGAAGAGCAAGGACAGCACTGCAGTCTGGAATTCGATCCTCGAGCAGGGCGGCAGCGTCCAGCATCTCGACTTCCTGACGCCGGAAGAAAAGGCCGCGTTCAAGACCAGCTTCGAAATCGACCAGCGCTGGCTGCTCGAATTTGCTGCCGATCGCGCGCCCTATATCGACCAGGCCCAGTCGCTGAACCTGTTCATCCCGGCGGACGTCGACAAGTGGGACCTCATGATGCTGCACTTCCAGGCTTGGGAGAAGGGCATCAAGTCGCTCTACTACCTCCGCTCGAAGAGCGTGCAGCGCGCCGGTTTCGCCGGCGGTGTCGAAGCGGACAACACAGCCGATGCGGCAAAGTACGAACTGGCTGCCGGCGCCGAGCAGACCGATTACGAGGAATGCCTCGCCTGCCAGTAAGAGAACCCTTGGACGGGTAACAAGATGCGCGCCGGGCCTCATAAGGTGGCCCGGCGCGCTCTTTTTGTGGGCCTTGCCCTTTTCACCCATGCGGGGCACCTATGCCGCGATGGGTCCGCAGCGCATCCTTTTCATTACGCCCAATTTCCCGCCCTATGCACAAGCTGGCGCGGCGCGCACGGGTGCGCTTGCCCTGCATTGGGCGCGACAGGGGCACAAGGTTACCGTAATCGGTGCGCGCATTGGCACGGCGAGCGGTATCCATACAGAGATCGACCATCCCAATCTGACGACCGCGATGCTGCCGATCGACAAGTCGGAACCACAGGTTTCGCAAGGTCGCGGCGAAAGTGGCCGCAAACCCGCCAGCAAGCCGGGTAAGCTCAAGCGCTGGCTATGGCTCGCGCGGCAGATGCCCGACCGTTTCCGCGCATACTGGGTGCCGCGGGCTGTCGAAAAAGCGATCGAACTGGGCGGAGCCGAGGCTTTCGACCTCGTCTATTCTTCAGGCCCACCGCACTCGGTCCACATCGCGGCCGGTCAGATCGCGTCGGCAACCGGCCTCCCCTGGATTTGCGAGCAGCGCGACCTGTGGGTCGACAACCCTTATATCGAGCGACACCCTTTCCTCACCCGCTATTATGAGTGGCAGGGCCGCAGGGTGCAGCGCCATGCGGATGCCTTTGTCGCGGTAACCGCGGGTGCGCGCGATATGCTTAGGAAGCAGACCGGTAAACAGGTAGTCCTCGCGCGGAACGGCTGGGTCGAAAGCGATTTCGAGGGACTGGAAGCGCCGCCCGCCCCCCTGGATCCCGATCGCCTGACGATCATCCATGCCGGACTGATCTATGCCGAGCGCCGCGACCCCAAGGCGCTGTTCGAAGCCATCGACATGCTGGGCGAGGACCGTCACAAGGTGCGCGCGATCTTCTATCACGACGAATACGGTTTCCTCGATCAGCGTATCTCCCAATACGGCGTCGCCGAGAGCGTAGAGGTGCACGAATTCCTTCCGCGCAGCGAAGTCCTGGCGGTGGAACGTGCGGCCGATGTCCTGTTGATGTGCCGCTGGCCCGATCCCGCGGAGGACGACGTCATTCCGGGCAAGCTGTTCGAATATATCGGCGCGCGAAGGCCGATCCTGGCAACCGGGCTGGAATCCGGCGAAGCGGCGAAGATCGTACGGGAAGGCGATTTCGGCATCGCCACCCAGGACGCCGAGAAGATTGCCGCCCAATTGCGCAGCTGGATTGCGAGCAAGGAAGCGGGCGGCGGCCGGATTCCCGATCTTCCGGCGAATGCTGCCATGGCTTTCACGCGCGACGAGGCTTTCGCTGCGGTCGACGACCTTGTCGAGCGGCTCGCTTCGACCTGAAGCTCGCCGTTAAGCGGCAGGCGATACGCGAAAGGCCCCGACTGCACGAAGCAGCCGAGGCCTTTCGAAATGATCTACTCTACCGAACTAAGCGGTCCGGCTTGGGCCGATTTAGGCGTCCTGCATGACTGCCTTGTTGCCCAGACCTTCCGGAATGCGTGCGCTTTCCTTCAGATAGATACGGTTGTCGTCGATCTTCTCGACGTCATCCAGCGAAAGGAAGTGGTGCATGTCATCAGAACTGTCCGACTTCGTAAGCTTGATCGCGTCGTCCTGGACGGCGTCGACCGTGCCCACGTGCATGCCTTCGTAATTGGCGACTTCCATGTGTTCCTTGATGCGGATCTTCTCGAACATAGTGTACTTTCTGCCCGGATAATCGAGCGTTTTGAGTTGGTTATACCCTATTAACGGGCGACAACGAGATACGGTCCACGCTTCGTCGAGGCTGATGCACGGGTCAGGGATTCGAGATTTGGGGCGGCGAACCAGGCCTCAAGCACCGCAGCGATAGGGCACCAAAACACCCTCAAGCAGCGCAGCGATAGGGCGGAAAAACCCGCCCTCAAGCAGCGCAGCGGTAGGGCGAAAAAATTGACGCCCCAACCTCTTGCGAGGTGGGGCGTCGGGGATGCGGAACCGAAGCCCGCAAAAGGGGAAAAACCGGACTAAGGTCCGCCAGTCCCCGAACTGGTGAAGCTTAGCTCTCGCCGAGCGGGCGGTTGGCGTCGGCCTTTGCGCGCTCGTCCGGCTGGCTGGAAATCTCGCCCGGCTGCGCATCGGGATTGCCCTGCGCAAGCGGCTGGTTGCCGAGGTCGGCGGTGGCGACATCCTGTTCCATCGTGCCGTCTTCGTTGCGCGCGTTGCCATAGCCGCGCTGCGCCTGCGCATCGTCGGACTGTTCCTGCTGGCGGGTTTCGCCTTCGCGGGGTCCGGTGCGTTCGAGGCCGAAGGGTTCATGCCCCTGGTTGAGTGTGACGTCGCGGCTGTCGTTGGGTTCGTACTGGCCCATGGGGTCTCTCCAAAAATCTGTATTTGTCTGTCTTCAACCAACCAACCCGCCACGCCCCGCCGTGTTCCGGCGGCTTGTCGCAAACGATGCACAGATTTTGCCGTCTTATCCCCGCGTAATTCTTTCCCCTTGCTATCGAATCGCAGCCATGATTCCTTATATAGGACGTTCAGCTGCCAACCGGAGAAACACAAGATGTCGTTGCTCGAAGCCCGCAAGACCTACAAACCCTTCGAATACCCGTGGGCCTACGACTTCTGGAAACGCCAGCAGCAGATCCACTGGATGCCCGAAGAGGTTCCGCTGGGCGAAGACTGCCGTGACTGGGCGCAGAAGCTGTCCGAGCACGAGCGCAACCTGCTCACGCAGATCTTCCGTTTCTTCACCCAGGCCGATGTCGAGGTGCAGGATTGCTACCACGATAAATACGGCCGCGTGTTCAAGCCGACCGAGATCAAGATGATGCTGACCGCCTTCTCCAATATGGAGACGGTGCACATCGCGGCATACAGCCACCTGCTCGACACGATCGGCATGCCGGAAAGCGAATATTCCGCCTTCCTCGATTACGAGGAAATGGCCGACAAGCACAATTACATGCAGCAGTTCGGCGTCGACAACGATGAAGACATCGCCCGCACGCTGGCCATGTTCGGTGCCTTCACCGAAGGCATGCAGCTGTTCGCCAGCTTCGCCATGCTGATGAACTTCCCGCGCTTCAACAAGATGAAGGGCATGGGCCAGATCGTCAGCTGGTCGATCCGCGACGAGAGCCTGCACTGCGAAGGCATCATCCGCATGTTCCACGAGTTCGTGCGCGAGCGGGACTGCCTGACCAAGGCGGTCAAGGAAGACATCGTCGACATCTGCCAGAAGACCGTGCGGCTGGAAGACAACTTCATCGACCTCGCCTTCGAAATGGGTCCGGTGTCCGGCATGACGCCCAAGGACATCAAGAAGTACATCCGCTACATCGCCGACTGGCGCCTTGGCCAGCTGGGCATGCAGCCGATCTACATGGTCGACGATCACCCGCTGCCCTGGCTCGCCCCGCTGATCAACGGTGTGGAGCACGCCAACTTCTTCGAACAGCGAGCCACCGAATACTCCAAGGGCGCGACCAAGGGCGACTGGAACACCGTCTGGTCAAGCTTCGACAAGCGCCAGAGCGCCAAGGCCGCGAACGAGGAAGAGGCCGCCGACGAAGGCCCGGGCCTGTTCGGCGAGAGCGAAGGGGCTGTGGCGGCGGAGTGAGTTAGCTCACTCCAGGTTTTTGCCGGAACACTCTCGGAAGCCAATTCCACCCGTTCCGCTGACCAATGGCGTTGTTTCGCCAGATTGGTCGGGACCGCCAATCGTTTGGAAAACCCATTGCATTCTGTTGCGCAGTAGTTCGAGACTCGACTAATGCTCTTACTCGCTGTGGAAATGTTGTGTCGGGACTTTGGTGCCGAAGCGTCCGAGCTAGAATGACGAGCACATTATAGATGGAGTTGCGCGGCTGATGCTGGGTGCCGGAGCGGTCAATATCCATGTCATTTCTCATCTGACGTATGTTCGGCGCTCTCTTCACGGTCTTTCGGTTCCACAGCCTACTATGATGCGCACAAATATTGCGGACGTAAGACAGGAGCTGCAGGGTTCCCTCTAAGACTTCCTTATTTGGCAGTCCGAGGTCCTTTGCGAGTTCGTCTTTTATCCGATTGTCGGATGTAGCTTTGACCCAATGAGAGAGCTCGCCCAGCGTCATGAGTTCCGTCACGTGCCATAGCGACGGGACGAATGGATCAGTGTATTTCTTTCGATAGTGCTCGACAAAAACTTCGCTACTTTCTTCAGCGGTTTTGGCGATCTTCGCAAACATTCGCGCATGCTCAAAGCCATTGTGAAAGTTACGCGCATCAGCGTGCGCATGGCTGCCGTGAGCCAGCGAAAGTAAATTAGTCCAGCGAGCTCGAACCGCAATTTCAAAGCGGTCAACCGCTTCCATCACGAGAAGGCGTAACTTTCTATCGAATACGTAGATATCGATAATATCTGAGAAAGCGGTGCCCGGAGGGAATTGCTTCGATCTTGTCTGGCCAGCAATCGGAGGTAATTCGAGTGGCAACCAGTATGCGCTTAGGCGATAATACCCGACGGTGCGCAGCCACCGCTTCATTAAATCTTCATCGCCAACTATCCCGCGAGCTCGCAGAAGCGAAATCTGATCTGTAACGGTCGTAGGTGAGTGATTATATTGCAAAAAGAAAGGCCCCCTCAGTTTCCCGAGGAGGCCTCTCATAAGTAACCCCCCGGTTCTGGGCAAGCTTTCGCTCTAGGCCTGGGGGGTGTTGTTACAGCGCGATGTATGATGTGGAATCCTACAAGTCAACCACGTAGTATGTTTGCTGATAACCTATCATCGACTTTTCGATTTAACGCCACCGCCCCTTCGGCACCGCGTAGCTATCCACCCGCCGCTCGGGCTTTTCGTGCCATTGCACATTGACCGCCCATAGGGTCGGGAAGAAATAGAGCGAGCCGTAGTCGAGGTTCTCGTTGATCAAGCGGGCGAGGATTTGCCAGTCGCTCGAGCCGTGATACGCGCCGACGATGGAACACCCTGAATCTGATAAATGGCTGATGTTGTGGGATCAGTCCCTCACTGATCTTCTGAATGGAGAGGGCGATGAGGAGAAATCCCCTTGGCACGCCATTTCTACACGTTGGCGCGAATTAAATGAGACAGAGCTTTGGAAAATGAGGACTGCTCTTTACGTCCTTACCATCAGCAAACCTTTCACGTTCGATTACCCCAAGCAGCACTCGCATATCTTCTACATCGGTGAAGGTTTCGCTCACGCGCGCTTCAAGGAGCATATCGACAAAAAGATGCTCCCTTGGCTGAAAAGCCTGACGCAGGCGCGCTTCGATTTTCATGTCCTGCCATGCAAATCGAAGGAACAGGCCGAGCAAAGTGAAAAACTGTTGCTGGAAGAGTTTGAGAGCAAGTTTGGCCGCAAACCGTTGCTTAACATTCAGAGCGGAAAAGACAGAGGTTGCGAACCAAACCCCCTTTGGTTTCAACCTCTGGATTTGAGGCGCCATAAGCAACGCGAGTGGGCAATATGGCCCATCGGAAAAAACGAATTGTAGCTCCGAGCACTTACAAGCCCAAAGCTCCTGCCACTTCCCAATCCCCCTCCCACCTGTCATGCTCCCCCTCCCGGGTCGCTTATGGGGAGGAAAGCTATGCTCATGGGTGTAGGGCGACCGGCGCGTAATCTTGAGGAATTCGGGGCCAATATGGGCGCTCTGGCGCAGGCGAATGCGCCGCGCGCGTGCCATGCGATCGATCCGCGCCCGACCGATGTCTATATCACTAGCTGGGCCAAGAGCGGCACCACGCTGACCCAGCAGATGTTCCACCAGCTGCGCATGATCCATGCCACCGGCGCGCTGGACATGGACTTTCCCGACATCAGCGGCGTGGTCCCCTGGGAAGACACCGCAAGCATCCTCGATCTGGACATGACTGCCGACCAGCGCGCCGCCCCGCGCGGCTTCAAGTCGCACCGCGAATACGAGCGGCTGCCTGCCGGCTCGCGCTATGTCGTCACCCTGCGCGATCCGCACGAAACCTATGTCTCCATGCACCGCTTCTTCGATGGCTGGCATATCGAGAAGGGCGCGTTCTCGCTGGAGGATTTCATGCCGCTCTGGATGGGCGGCGGGCCGGGGGGCTGCGACTATGCCACCCACCTGCTGAGCTGGTATGCGCGGCTGGAGGAAGAGGACAGCCTCGTCGTCACCTATCGCTGGGCGGTGAAGAACAAGCCCGCCATGATCCGCGCCATGGGCAGGTTGATCGGGATCGAGCCGGGCGAGGAAACGGTTCAGATGGTCATGGACGCGACCAGCCGCGAATTCATGCACGCGCACAAGGACCGCTTCGATGACGGGCTGATCTGCGCGGTGATGGAGGAAATGCTCGGCATTCCGGCCAACAGCGATTCCACCAAGGTGCAGGCCAAGGGCAGCGATGCTGCCGTGCTGCCCGCATCGGTAAGGGAAGCGATCGACGCCATGTGGGCGGAGCGGGTGGAGCCGGTGACCGGCCATGCCGATTTCGCCTCGCTGGCGGCAGAGGTCGACGCGCGCATCGCCTAAGGCGCGCACCAGTCGCGCCGCACCGCACCCCACCCGCTTCCCTCTGCGAGCCCTGCCGCGATCATGTGGTCAGCCAGCGCCTCTTCGCCGCGCCGCACTTCGCGCAGTTCGCGGCCGTAGCGGTCGCGGGGTGGGTCCTGGCCGCCGGTCCAGCTGAAGCGGCCTTGCGATAGCCATTGGTGGAGGGCCGTGCGGGCCTCGCGCGCCTTGACCCGCTCGGCCTCGCACGCCCCGTCCATCTCCGGCGCGTCGAACCCGGTGAGGCGGATGCGTCGCTCGCCGATCCGCACCGTGTCGCCGTCGACCACGCAGGCCCCCCAGCCCTCGCCGCACAGGCCGAAGCTCGACGCCACTTCGCTCACCTTCGGGCGCGGGCCGATGCGGTCCTCGAACAGGACCCAGGCGCCAACCAGCACCAGCGTCAGGGCCAGCGGCAGCAACCTGCGCCACCCGCCCTTGCGCGACCGTCGCCTCACCGGCTTGCGATGAAAGCGGGGCACGCGCCGGTCCGGCCTGCGCCTGAAGGGAAGGATCTTGCCCATGCCCTTACGATAGCTCGCCCACGAGCGGCATGAAACCCGCCACCGCGGTCGCTTTTCCTTAACTTTGTCCGCAGTACGAACGTTCCATGCTACTGGAATTGCTCACCTATTACTTGATCGCGATCAATTTCGCGACCTTCGCCGCATTCGGGATCGACAAGGCGCGAGCCGAGAACGGCCAGTGGCGCATCAGCGAGGCGACATTGTTGTTGATGGCAACCGTGGGAGGCTGGCCCGGAGCATGGGCTGGACGCTGGGCATTCCGGCACAAGACCCGCAAGCAGAGCTTCAACGAAGGCCTTCGAGTTGCGACCATGGCACCGATGGGCATCGCGGCATTCGGCTACTTCATGGCCCCCACCATCTTCGAGACCGAAGAGGCAAGGGCAGAGCGCTTGGCGGTAGAGGCATCGGTCTATTATGCGGGCTGCAACCAGGTCCGCGCAGCAGGCAAGGCACCGCTTCGCAGGGGTGATCCCGGCTATCGCATCGGCATGGACGGCGATGGCGACGGCGTTGCGTGCGAGCCGTATTATTGAGTTGCGCTCTGGCGAAATTGATCTGCCGCAAAGAAGGGGCGGGCGGGGCGGCCTAAGGTCGGGTCAACGGACACAGCAAAGGATGCCATCATGTCGCAGCACACACCCAATGAACTGACCAAGATCTTCGCCCGCGACCGGGACCTGATCACGCGGTTGAAGCAGGAGGACGCGCATTACGCGCGGCTGGCGGACGAATATCACGAAGTGAACCGCGAAGTGCACCGCATCGAGGCGGAAACCGAAGCCGCCAGTGACGAGCGCACCGAGCAACTCAAGAGGAAACGCCTCGGCCTCCTCGACGAAATCACCGCGATCGTCACCAAGGCCAGAGCCGCCTAGGGCACCTCACTTTTCGCAAGGCCGACCGGCCGCCCGCAGCGACGCGACCGCAAATTCGCACGAGCGAGGATAGCCAAGGCTGCGGACGCAGCCGCCGGCGCTTGAGGCGCAACAAACACTCTGCCTGTGGCCCGACAAATATGTCGTATATCGACAATACCGCACCTGCGAAGACGGGGTATTTCCTTTCGCACAAGCACAAGAGACGGCGTCGCTGGTCCCGAGTTTGAAAGCCCGAGAGCGGAGCGTGTCATGCCTGTCGAATTCACCCTGCTGGAATGGTTTGTCTATTACCTGATCGCGATCAATATGGTCGCCTTCTTCGCGTTCATGACGGACAAGGTGCTGGCCGAGAACGGCAACTGGCGACTGAGCGAGGCGAGCCTTCTCGGCTGGGCCTTCGCTGGCGGTACGCTGGGCGCCTATGCCGCGCGCACGATCCTGCGCCACAAGACGCGCAAGGAGCCGTTCTCCAACCGGCTGCACGCGATCGCCTGCATCCAGGTGATCGCATTCGCCACGCTGATGCTGTGGTTCACGACGCGCTGACTGGGCGCGCTTTCCTACAGCCGGGCCCGCTGCTCTACTGAAGCCATGTCCCAGCGCCCTTTCACGGCCCGTGTCCCTACCGGATGCTGGCCGTTTTGCATGGGTGCAGATTTTACCGTTAGGACCGTGTTCCACCCGTTCCACTCTGTCGGAGCGGGCCGAGGGCCACTCCAACTGAGCGGCACACGGCTACCAACCCCAGGCAGGCGGGGGCGGGGCGATGGGGTCGCTAGCGTCGAACTCCACCCGGAACAGGCGGGTGGGGTCATTGCGGCGGGTCAGCTGGTAGGCGAAGCGCGCGCCTTCGGCCTCGGCATCGTCCACCTCCACGCGCCACACGTTGGTGAGCGATGCGTCCAGCCCCTCGCGTTCGAACAGGGCGATGGAGAAGGCGTCGACGGGGAAGTCCTGGATGCGCGCCGTTCCGCCCGACAGCGTGTCGCCCCCGTACTGGGTCACCGCATCCTCGCTCCCGTCCTCGTGGCGGTGGTCGTGCTTGAGGCGCAGGCCGTCCGCGGTGCGGCTGACGAGCCAGGTGCGCGAGCGGTTCCAGCCGCCCGGAGCCCCGGCATCTTCGACATGGAAGGCGATGGCGACGCGCGTATCGGAGCAATCGACCCAGTGGGCCACCATGCGCTTGCCCGCCCAGTCGGCGTCGCGCTCGTCGCTGCTGGCAAGCCCGCCTTCGTAGGCGTTGCCGCAATGGCTGGAGAGCGCGTCCCAGAAGCGCTCCTGCGACGGGGAGAGGCGGGGCACGTCCGGCGTGCTGGCACAGGCAGCAAGGGCGAAGAGCGGGGCGAGAGCGAGGGGCGTGGCGCGGGTCATGCGCCAGCTGTGCCACTCCCGGCGCTCGCGCTCAAGCGTGGCCGTTTCGGAACGGGAGGCGGGGGCAAGGCATTGGACAGGAAAGCAAAAAGGAGTTCCCGATGACCGACCCCGTCCCCGATAGCAAACCCGGTACCCGCTGGCTGTGGGTGGCCCTGATCGTGCTTATGACGCTGGTGTTCCTGTTCTACATCTTCAACACCGACGGCGGCGAAGAGCCGGTCCCGGTCGGCGAGACCACCGGCGAAGTGCCCGATCCGCTGCCGACGACGACCTCGGTTCCGGTCTCGCCCGAAGGCGAATTCGGCGAAGCACCGGTCAATGGCGAAGATCTCGATCCCGATGTCGAGATCGAACAGATGCCGGCGCAGGAATAACGCGCCCCCTTTCGCCCGCACGCCGGGCACGCTAACGCCTGCGCTCCCCAGTCACGGGGATGCGCGGGCTTTGCGTATGGATGGAGTACGAGTTTGAGCGACGACACCGGCCAGGCGATGCACGAGGCAAGCACCAAGGCGCAGACGCTGATCGAGGCGCTGCCCTACTTCCAGCGTTACGCCGGTCGCAGCTTCGTGGTGAAATACGGCGGCAACGCCATGGGCGACGAAGATGCAGCGCGCGAATTCGCCGAAGATATCGTCCTGCTCAAAGCCGTCGGCATCAACCCCGTGGTCGTGCATGGCGGTGGCCCGCAGATCGGCGCGATGCTCAAGAAGCTGGGCGTGGAAAGCACCTTCGTCGACGGCCTTCGCGTCACGGACAAGGCGACAGCAGAAGTCGCCGAGATGGTCCTGTCGGGTGCGATCAACAAGGCGCTGGTATCCTCGATTGCGCGGGCAGGCGGCAAGGCTGTCGGCATCTCCGGCAAGGATGGTGGCCTCGTGACCGCCCGCAAGGTGGAGCGCACGACCAAGGACCCCGAGAGCAACATCGAACGCGCTCTCGACCTCGGCTTCGTGGGCGAGCCGAGTTCGGTAGATACGACCATCATCGAGACGGCCACGGCGGCGGGCATGATCCCGATCGTCGCGCCCATCGGCTCAGGTGAGGACGGCCATACCTATAACATCAATGCCGACACCATGGCTGGCGCGCTGGCATCCGCGCTCGGCGCTGCCCGGTTGCTACTGCTGACCGACGTTCCGGGCGTGCTCGACAAGCACGGGGACTTGCTGACCGATCTGACGCCGTCCGACATCGCCGCCCTGCGAGAAGACGGCACGATCAGCGGCGGCATGATCCCCAAGTTGGAAACCTGCGTGAGCGCGGTTGAGGCGGGATGCGAAGCTGCTGTCGTCCTCGACGGGCGCGTGCCCCATGCCATGCTGCTCGAATTCTTCACGGCGAGGGGCGCAGGCACCTTGATAAGCGCCCGATAGGGCTTGGCGCGGGGCGTCTTGCGCGTGTAAGACGCGAGGCTACCGGGATTGCACACACACAGGCGGGATACACCCTAGTGCTTATCACACTCTACCAGATCATCGAAATGCTCACGAGCGTGTTCGTGATGCTGATTATCATCCAGTTCATCATCGGGCTGTTGTTCGCCTTCAACGTGGTGGGCCGCAACGAATTCCTGATGAGCTTCTACGAAGGCATCAACCGCCTGCTTGATCCGGTGCTCCGCCCGATCCGCAACCTGCTGCCACAGACCGGGATGATCGATTTCTCACCGCTGGTGCTGATTATCCTGATGAACATCATCCTTATCGTCCTCGGGAACATCATCTACTCGCTATGACCGCTGAACGTATCGACGGAAAAGCCTTCGCCGCCCTCCTGAGGGAGCGTGTCGGCGCGCTTGCCGGGCAGTTTGAGCAGAAGGCGGGCCGCAAGGCCGGTCTCGCAGTCGTCCTGGTGGGCGAGGATCCTGCCAGCCAGGTCTATGTGCGCTCGAAACACAAGGCGACGGTGGCCGCGGGTATGGAAAGTTTCGAGCACCGCCTGCCGGTCGACACGAGCGAGGCGGATCTGCTGGCGCTGGTCGAACAGCTCAACGGCGACGACGCGGTCGACGGCATTCTTGTCCAGTTGCCCCTGCCCGACCATCTCGACGAACAGGCCGTTATCGCATCGATCAGTCCGGACAAGGACGTCGACGGTTTCCACGTGACCAATGCCGGACGGCTCGCTGTCGGGCAGCATGGCTTCGTGCCGTGTACGCCGCTTGGTTGCATGATGCTCCTGACCGACCGGCTCGGCGACCTGTCCGGGCTGGAGGCCGTCGTGATCGGCCGCTCCAACATCGTCGGCAAGCCGATGGCGCAGCTCCTGCTCGACGCAAACGCCACGGTCACGATCGCTCACAGCCGCACGAAGGACCTGCCGTCGGTGGTCAAGCGAGCCGATATCGTCGTGGCCGCTGTCGGCCGCGCTGAAATGGTCAAGGCGGAATGGCTCAAGGAAGGCGCGACGGTGATCGACGTCGGTATCAACCGCCTGCCGCCAGCCGAGGGCGAAGAGAAGGGTCGGCTCGTCGGCGATGTCGATTATGCGGGCGCCGAAGGTATCGCCGGCGCGATTACACCTGTTCCAGGAGGCGTCGGCCCGATGACGATCGCGGTCCTCCTGCGCAACACGCTGGTCGCTGCCCATCGCAATGCCGGGCTGGAAGTGCCGCAAAGCCTGTGAGCATGCGCCTCGCATTTGCCGCCTGCGCGCTGGCAGCCGTTGCAGCCTGTGCCCCGCTGCCGAACCAGCGCGACCCTTACGCGCGTTTGCTGACCCCGCGAGCCGAAGTGAGCAAGGTCATCGCGACCGAGCTCGCCTTTGCCCGCGCCGCACGCGAAGACGGTCAGTGGACCGCCTTCGCAGAGTACGCCGCCGATGGCGCCCTGCTGTTCGGTCGCAATGGTGCGGTGGAAGCCAAGCCGTGGCTCAAGACGCAGGTAAATCCTCCTAAAGCTGTCAGCTGGTCGCCGCATCGCGTCTGGTCAAGCTGCGATGGCTCGCTGGCCGTGACGCAGGGTGCTTTCAGCGATCCGGACGGATCCGTGGGCACGTTCAACACCGTCTGGCAACGACAGCGCAATGGCGATTACCGCTATGTGTTCGATTTCGGCGTCCCGCAGGATGAGGCGCCCCTCGCACCCGACTTGATCTCGAGCTCGGTCGCTGCGTGCGACGGCGAGGTCGGAGCGGGTGAGCCGGACAGCGCCGTTCCGCTGCGAGTGTCGAGGGACGGCACGCTGGCCTGGGGCTTCCAGACCATTGGTCAGGGTGAGCGTCGTTATGTCGTCTGGCTTGCTCGTGAAGAGGGCTGGGAGCAGGTCGTCAATGTTGCTCTCGCTGCGGGATCGGCGCAATGACCCAGCTGTTCGTTTCGGCATTCATCACGCTGTTCGTTGTCATCGACCCACCCGGCTGTGCGCCGATATATGCGGGTCTGACCAAGGGCGCGACCGCGGCGCAGCGGCGCAATATGGCCATTCGCGCGTGCTTCATCGCCGCCATCATCCTGCTTATCTTCGCCCTGTTCGGCGAAGACTTGCTGGGCGCTTTGCACATCGAACTCGACAGCTTCCGAATCGCCGGCGGCTTCATGCTGTTCTGGATCGCGTTTGAGATGGTGTTCGAAAAACGGACCCAGCGCCGCGAAGACCGCGCGCAAAAGGTCGCTGCAACACCTGAGGTCGAAGACGTCTCGGTATTCCCCATGGCCATGCCGATGCTTGCCGGGCCGGGAGCGATCGCTGCGATCATGCTGCTGATGAACGAGGCTACGGGGCTGGAGCAATCGCTCGTGGTGCTAGGAGCACTTGGCGCGGTGCTGTTCATCACCATGCTCGCGCTGGTGGCGGCAGGCCCGCTGATGAAGTTCTTCGGCGACCGCGTCGAAGCGGTTATCACACGGTTGCTCGGCGTGCTTCTGGCAGCGCTCGCGGCGCAATATGTGATCGACGGCTTGAAAGGCAGTTTCGGCCTTTGAGGCCTACTGCAGGGTCACGATCTCGTCATCGTCGTCGCGCAGCGCGAAAAACTGCATCAGCTGGATCATGAGCTCGCAACGCTCCGCAAGGTTAGGCGCTTCGAGCAGGGCCTGCTTGGCCGCGGAATCGAACGGAATGATCTGAGCGACCCCGTTGATCAGGGTTTCGTCATCCAGCCGTTCGACCGAATCCCAGTCCACGGTATATCCCTGCATGACGGCGAAACGCTTGGCCTCGAATTCGAAGGCGGCGCGTTCAACGCTGGACAGCACTTCGTTCTGCGGGTCCTCGATCAATTCGGCCTCGACCTGCCGGAATGCGGTCGTGACGTCGAGCTCGCGAAGCACCCTGAAGCGGGCTTCGCCTTCCAGTACGATATTGTAGCGTCCATCCTCCAGCGCCTCGACATCGCCGATGCGGCCCAGGCACCCTACCTCGTAGAGCGGGGAGTTCTCGCCCGACTTTTGCGGCTGGATCATCGCGATGAGGCGGTCCTTCGCCAACGCGCTGCCGACCAGGTCGCGATACCGCGGCTCGAAGATGTGGAGCGGCAGCTGCAATCCGGGAAACAGGATCGCACCGGGCAGGGGGAAAATGGAGAGTTTGCGGGCCAATAAATTATCCGAACAAGAGACGTGAAAGCTTGCGGCGCGTATCGACCACCCAGGGATCTTCGAGCCCGACCGCGCCGAAAATCTCGACCAGCTTGGCGCGTGCGGCGCCCTCGTTCCACTCCCGGTCCGCTTCGACCATCGCGAGCAATTCATCGGCCGCGGCGTCGCGATGCCCGGCCGCGAAAGCCGCTTCCGCATAGGCGAGGCGTGCATCCATGTCAGCGGGATTGGCTGCGGCCTTGTCTTTCAACCCGGCGAGTTCGCTATCGTCGACCTTGTTCCCGGCAAGCTCGAGGGCGCTTGCGGCGGCTTCGATCGCGGGATGTTCGGCCAGGGCGGGATTGCCTTTCGCCGCATCGAGGACTTTCTGCGCTTCTTCGATCTGGTCGGCTTGGGTCAGCGCGCGGATCAGGCCTGCGTGCGCTTCAGCATTGTCGGGAGCCATCTCGGTCACCTGCGCGAAAATGCCCGCAGCGCGCGGCGCATCGCCTTCGGTCAGGACCTGCTCGCCCATTGCCACGAACTGTTCGACCTGCTGAGCGGCCTGCGCTTGCGGGTCGCCAGCAGCGCCGGCCTGGACCGGCACCTGCGCCAGGATCTGGTCGAGCGTCTGCTTCAGCTGCGATTCGCTGCGCGCATTGGTAAGATCGGCGACCGGCTGACCCTGGAACATGGCATAGACGGTGGGGATCGATTGAACCTGGAATTGCGAGGCAATGAACTGTTCCTTGTCGACGTCGATCTTCTTCAGGACGACGCCCTTGTCGGCATACTCCGCCGCGACCTTTTCGAGCATGGGTGCCAGGGCTTTGCAGGGGCCGCACCAGTCGGCGTAGAAATCCAGGATCACCAGGCTGGTCATCGAAGGTTCGACCACGTCCTTCTTGAAACGCTCGACCGCCTTCTGCTCGTCGATGTTCAACCCCATGCTCGCCACGTGTACCGCCTTTCGATGATATAAACTGTCAGGCCACCCATGTGGGCCTTCGCGCGCAAATGTGAAGTACCGGGAGGCGCTGCACAAGGGCGGCAAGAAAGCTGCATTTTTTCTCTTGCGGGACTCATGCGGCGTTGCTAACTGCGCGCCTCCCCACCGGGCCAAGCGGCTCGGTAGAGCGTCAGTGAGCGGGCGTAGCTCAGGGGTAGAGCACAACCTTGCCAAGGTTGGGGTCGGGCGTTCGAATCGCCTCGCCCGCTCCATTTCTCCGAAAAATCCGATCTTCGACCTGCGAAAGCAGTGTCGTTTGTCGTGCCGTATGCACATTCGGCGGATTACGCTTGAATGCTCGGATTTGGCTGCTATTGGCCGCGATATGTTGTATCAAACCAAAAACGCCAAGCGCGCTCTTTTCGCCTCGCTCTCCACACTGGCGCTGATGGCAGCAGCCCCGGCGGCTGCGCAGGATGCCGATACACCATCGGAGGAATCCGAGGACGTGATCGACGATGTCCATGACCGCCGCATGGATTCGCGCAGCGTAATTATCGTCACGGCGGCGGGTCTGCGTCAGTTCGACCTGCTTGCAGGTACGAGCGTGATCGAAGGTGCGACACTCGATGCTAATCTCGATGGCCAGCTCGGCGAAGTTCTGACCAAGGTGCCGGGTGTGACCGCGACCGGCTTTGCCCCGGGCGCATCGCGGCCGATCCTGCGCGGATTTTCCGGCGAGCGGGTGAAGGTGCTGGTCGACGGGATCGGTGCGATCGACGTCTCCAACACCTCTGCCGACCATGCTGTATCGATCGACCCTCTCACTGCCGAAAGCATCGAGGTGCTGCGGGGGCCGGCTGTGCTTCTGTACGGTAGCCAGGCGATCGGCGGGGCGGTCAACGTGATCGACAAGCGCATTCCGCGGCGGGTTCCTAACGAGGCAGTTCATATTGACGCCATCGTGCGCGCGGACACGGCCAGCGACCTGCGGGAAACCGGTGCATCGATCGACGTTCCGCTGGGTGGCGGCTTCGTAACCCATGTCGATGGGTCCTATCGCACGACGAATGACCTCAGCGTCCCCGGTTTTGTCCTGTCCGACAGCCTCCGGTCCGAGCTTCTCGAAGAGGCCGATGAGGAGCAGGAAGAAGGGGAGTTCGAAGAGGCAGAGGAACTCCGCGAAGCAGCATTGGCCAGCGGCACGCTTTTCAATAGTGCTACCGAAACCTGGACCGCGAACGGCGGTTTTGCGTTCTTTCGCGACGATTCGCACCTAGGCGTATCGGTCGGCATCTACGACACTTTCTATGGTGTCCCGATCCGCCCCGGTGCCGGACACCACCATGGCGAAGAAGAAGAGGGCGGCGAGGCGGAGCTTGAGGAGGAAGGTCCCGAGACCGTCAATATCGGCCTTCGCCAATACCGCGCCGACCTCCGCAGCGAGATCGCACTTGGCGAAGGTGCGTTCGAGCGCCTGCGTATACGTGCGGGCTATTCCGACTACACCCATACCGAGTTCGAGGGTGATGAAGTCGGCACGGTCTTCGACGTGCAGGGGATGGAAGCGCGCGCCGAGCTGATCCAGAACCCGAACGGTCGCTGGCGCGGTTCGCTCGGGCTGCAGTATTATTTCCGCGACTTCTTCGCCGAAGGTGAAGAGGCTTATGTCGCCCCGAACCGCACCGAACAACTCTCGCTGTTCGCGCTGCAGGAATATGGCGACGGCCCGATCCAGCTGGAAGGCGCACTTCGCTACGAAAAGACCAATGTCGATTCGGTGCCGCTAGGAGTGGAACGCGACTTCGACGCATTCTCTGGCGCAGTCGGCCTCGCGTATGATGGTCCGCAGGCTTTCCGTGCCGGAGTGAACTTGTCCCGTGTTGCACGCGCGCCGAGTGCCGAGGAACTCTTTTCGAACGGACCGCACATCGCGACCCAGCAGTTCGAGATCGGCGATGTGGACCTCGGCATGGAGCGTGCCTGGGGTGCGGAAATCTTCGCGCGAGGCAGGCTCGGCGATGTCGAGTTCAGCATCGCCGCATTCAAGAACTGGTTCGACGACTACATCTATCTTTCCGAAACCGGCGAAGAGGAAGACGATCTGCCGGTGTTCGAATACCTTCAGCAGGATGCGACCTACCAAGGTATCGAAGGCGAGGTTATCTGGCGTTTCCTGGATACCGGCAACCTTGCCCTGACAGCCGATCTGCGCGGCGAATTCGTGGATGCCGAATTGTCCGACGGTTCGAACGTGCCGCGCATTCCGCCCCTCAGCCTGATGGGCGCTCTCGAAGCGTCGACCGGTTCACTGGACCTTCGCGGCGAAGTAGAGTGGGCCGATAGCCAGGACGATGTGGCCGCTTTCGAGACCGCGACCGAAGGATTCACTTTCGTGAACGCCATTGCGACGTGGCGGCCGATCGCTGCCAATCCATCCGTCAGCGTCATCGTCAAAGCCGAGAACATCTTTGATGTAACTGGTCGCCGCCACGCCAGCTTCACGAAGGATTTCGTGCCGATGGCGGGCCGCAACTTCAGTGCCAGCCTGAGACTGAGCTACTGATCGCCGGATTACTCCTCTAGGGCAAAGGTGAGGGCGGCATGTTCACGCAGCCGCTCCACCAAATCCTCGCCAAGGAATGATCCCGGCGTACCAACGCCGCCTTCGGCCTTGCTTTCGAGCAAGGCCATCCCGGTCTCCCCGAGCATGCGGCTGGTCGAACCATAGCCCGGATCGTATTTGCCCTTCACACCGTATTTGATGCGCTTGCCATCAGGATATTCTCCGACGAACAGCACGTCGTAAAAGCCGTTCTCACGCTCTTCCGCCGTTGGCCCATCGCCCGGCTTGGGCGGCTTGGCCCCGAACGGGTTCTTGGCAAGTTCGACCATCGCGTTGGCGGCTGCCTTCCCGGCATCGCCCGGGCTGGTGAGCACCATTTCGTCGTAGCGGAAGTCTTCGCCGTACGGATGGCCGCGCAAGAAGTTCGTGCGGTGGACATTCTTGGTGTTGATCGGCGCCATGACGAAAGGCGCCGCCCACTTGCCGATCTCGTCTTCGTAGCGCGGGATCATGCCCGAAGGCTGGTCAGGCCCGTCGAAGCCGGGGGTCAGCGCGAAGGGATCGCGCAGAACGTTGATCACCTTGGGGTTCTTCATTGCGGCCTTCATCGTGGCACCGAGGCTGGCTGCGGTGCCCCCCGAAAAGGTGCCTTGCATCGCGCGGACACGTCCTTTCACGCGCGGTACCGGCGAACCATGAGCGGCCTTGGCTTCCTTCTGCAGCATGAGGACGCCGAGATCGAAAGGGATGGAATCGAAGCCGGACGAGAAACAGATCCGCGCGCCGCTCGCCTTTGCTGCCTCGTGGTGCTTGGCAATCTGTTCGGCCATCCATGCGGGCTCACCGCACAAATCCGCATAATCCGTGCCGGTCTTGACGCAGGCTTCGACCAGGGCGTCGCCATAAAGCTGGTAGGGTCCCACTGTGGTGAGCACGACTTTCGTCCGCTTGCACATGGCTTCCAAGCTGGCGGGGTCCGAGGCGTCTGCCACGATCATCGGAGTGGTTGTCGGTGCGCCGATCTCTTCGCGAACCGCGGTCAGCTTGTCCTCACTGCGGCCCGCCATTGCCCATTTAGGCGCATCGTCGCGATCGCCGTATTCGCGAACGAAATGCTCTGCAACGAGCCGTCCGGTATACCCGGTTGCCCCATAAACGATGATGTCGAATTCGCGATCGGCCATGTCACTCTCCTCTTTGAAGAGGAGATGTGGGCCGAGCGAAGGCCAGAGTCAAAGACGCAGCGTCAGCGCCGCCCGGCTAGAGCCGCGGAAGGGTCACGCCGCGCTGGCCCATGTATTTGCCTGCCCGGTCCCGATAGCTCGTTTCGCAGCGCTCGTTACCCTTAAGGAAGAGGAACTGGCACGCGCCTTCATTGGCATAGATCTTGGCGGGCAAGGGGGTGGTGTTGGAAAACTCCAGCGTCACATGACCTTCCCAGCCCGGTTCGAGAGGAGTGACGTTCACGATGATCCCGCAGCGCGCATAGGTGCTCTTGCCGAGGCAGATCACCAGCACGTCTTCAGGCACGCGAAAATATTCGACCGTACGCGCCAGGGCAAAACTGTTCGGCGGAATGATACAGCAGTCGGTCTTCTTGTCGACGAAGCTGTTGGCAGCAAAATCCTTCGGATCGACGATCGCGCTGTCGATATTCGTGAAGATCTTGAACTCGTCCGCCACTCGTGCGTCGTAGCCATAGGAAGACAGGCCGTAGCTGATTGTGCCGTCGCGCCTCTGGCTTTCGACGAAGGGCTCGATCATGCCTTCCGTGGTTGCCTTGTCGCGGATCCATTTGTCGGAGAGAATCGCCATGCGACTGTGATTCCCCAAGCCGTCCCCACGGGCAAGGACGGAAGGGAATTAATCCCCTTCCGTCTGAAGCTGCACACTCTCAGGCAGCGGAGAAGAACCCGCTCTCTTCCCAGCGTTGAAGCTCGCGGTTGTAGACGAACTCGATCCAGTCGTAGGCGTCGACGAGCATGCGCGTGGCCGGGACAGCGTAGGACGGCGAAGCACCCTTTTCGAAGCGGAACGAGCCCGTCGCCACATCTTTCGTGATGCGTACACGTTGCCCATCTGAGTAACCGTACTCCGCTCCTCCCGAAGGGTTTCGCGAAAGGACCATGTCGGCGATGATGGTGTTTTCGAGACCGATGGACATCAGCGGTGATGTCACCTTGATTTCCCCGGATCCGCCGAAGGTCGGAGGCCTGTACCAGCCGCGTGCCCAATAGCTCGATGAAGCTGTCGCTTTTTCAAAAGTGACTAGGGGCATCGACACCGGATCGTCTCCGCCGTTCGGTACGCGGCCAGTTGCAAATTCGCCCTCGACATGAAGCGCGCACGTGCGGTCGATATAGCCGTTCCAGTGCACTCCCAGCCATTGCCGATCGGCCAGCTGCGCTTCGCGGGTGCGGCGTTGCCTGAGGGTGATCGCAATGTTGGCAGGTGGCAACTGATAGATCCCGGCAGGGGCTCCGGCTACTTGCTCGGTCAAGGATGCGACCCCGTCGATGCTGAGCGCGTGGATCGATTGCTTCTGGTCGAGCACGGCTTCGATCACCAGATCGACATCGCGCAAGGCCTGTCCGGTCCAGCCGGGCAATCCTATCGGCGAGTCCACCGCACGAATGGTGCCGCCAACCCAGCTGAAGAAGCGAAGCCAGCCGATGTTCCGAAACTCGCACTGGTCGAGCCGGGTAAGGGGCGGGGCCTCCCGGATGTCGCGCGTTGGCCAGAGGATGTTGTATGCGATTGCGTCGGTCGCACCGCTACCCAAGGCCATATGATCGCAATCGTGCCATATGCAGTTGCGGTAGATCGCACGCGATTTCCCGACGTCTTCCTGCGCCTGAAAGCAGTCCCCGAAGCTGCAATCGGATGCGATTACCTCTACATTGCATCCCGGGTTGAAAGCGCTGCCATTGGTGGTGGCGAACCGGCATCTTTCGAGGAGGACTTTCTCGGCCATGTCGAGAGCACCGCCGAGGTAGAAAATCTCCCCCTTCCAGCCGACCATGTCCGTGTCGCGGCAGACGATCTCGCCAAGATAGCAGTCCTGCGCCCAAAGTGCCTTGTCGGTGATGTCCCAACCGTCGCCGGAAAGCGGATCGGCCGGCCAGCCATAAGCGCCGGTGTGCTGGCGATTGCCCTGCAAGATCAAGCGATCGAGTTCGACGCGACCAATGGCACGAGCTCCTTGGCCCGGGTCGGATGCATCCCCTTGCAGGAAAATTCCGCCACCGCGCCACACAGCGAGTGCGGGGTCGTCGGAGGCGGTGGGCACCAGTTGCCAATCGGTTTCCGGGTCGGCGCCGTCGACGCCTCGGAAATCGAGGATCGAGCGTTCGGAAGCCTTGCCGATCAGGGCAAGGGATTTGCGAATGACGAGAGGGTGCCCGTCCTCCGCCCGTGTGTCGCCTGCTGGCGCAACGCGCACCGGGCAGTCCACCCGGTATCGTGACGCTTCGAAGGTCACGGCGCGTGCCCCGATCTCTTCGGCATAATCGATTGCGGCCTGGATTGCCGGCTGGTCATTCGTCGCTGTATCTCCGAGTGCGCCGCATTGCTCCACGGCGATCTCGCCGCTCGCCGGCAGGAGCCGGAAGGTGCGACCGTCCGATGCCCGGAAGGTACAGGAAGGGTGCGCGGAGTGTAGGCCGTCCGAACAAAATTCGTCCGACACGTACGTACCGGCGCCTTTGCCGGGACGCAGAAAGCCGCTCGTCTCTAAGCGATCGACACCGCGCGGAAACGACCGTCTTCCAAGATCTACGAACAGGCTTGGGAGACATTGCGCTGCCCGGTGCGCGAGGCCCAGCGTCGCCATGGAGATCGCGTTCATTGCGAAAGCCTGTATTCGAGGGTTCCGGATACCAGCGAGCAATCCAGCCATAGCGCCGCGCTGTCTTCGCATTCCTGCCAGACGACTTCACATGCGGGAGCTGAAAAGACTGCCCATGTCGAACCAGCCGCAGTCAGCGGGTGCAAGGTGACGCCGCCATCTGTCGATCGGACCACCCGGACGGTTCCATCGAAGTCTCCCGACAGCGTGCAATAGACCGGTGCGAAGGGAGCCGGCTCGAACGGCCCCATGAGACTGGATACAAGCGTCGATCCTTCGAGTGCTGCGGGCACCTGGGCCGACGCGGGGCGTGTAGGCAGCGGACGCTCGTTCGAGATGACTGCGCAATGGCCCTCGCCATCTTCGAAGCCGAGCGCGAAAACGGGGGCGAAACCTCCGGGCGACTGGATAGGTGTGGAGCTGCTCATAGGTTTGGTTTCTCCTGAGATTTACAGAAACCAAATTGGTTATTGTTGCGATACGCTGTAGGAAAATGGTTTTTACCTGCGGCTTTGACTGCAAGGGTCCGGCGATGAAGATCGCGGTTTTTCATCCGGGCATGCAGCACAGCAGGCAGACCGCGCTCGCCCTTCAGCAGCTTGACCAGCTGGCTTTTCTCGCCACTGGAATTTTCGATCACGAACGAAGCCGTTGGAGACGCGCATCTGCTTTCGCGCCAGCGTGGGTCCGGCGGCGTGTCGATACGCAATTCGGCCGATTTGCCACGCCCGGGCTGGACCCGGAACTGATACGGGCGTTCCCGCTGTACGAGTTGCCCGAGCGGGTCCTCGCCAAAGCTGGGTTTGCGGTCCTGGCACGGACCTTCGACCGGAAGGCGAACGACCGTTTCGGCGCGAAGGTCGCCAATATGGCGCAAGCCCATGGGGCAGCTGCACTATGGGGCTATGACAATTCCTCGCTTTCTGCCTTCACCGACCCGGACAGCGCCAGCTCGGTAAAGATCCTCGATCGGACCATCGCCGACTGGAGAGAGTGGAACGCGATCGTCGGAAGGATCGAGGATACGCATGGCGAATGGCTGGATCCCTCGATCAGTCGGGCCCCTGAATGGCTGATCCAGCGCGGTGAGGCTGAATTTGAGGCAGCCGACCACATCCTTTGCGCAAGTGATTTCGTGATCGATACGATTGTGAAGCATTCCGCAACCGCAGGGGTGGAGCGCAAGATTCGCCACCTTCCCTATTGCTTCGATCCAACCGCATACGGTTCGCTGCCGCCGCCCGAATTGCGTGCCAGTCACGAGCCGGTGCGCTTCCTCTTTGCCGGCCAGCTTTCCGCACGCAAAGGCATCCAGCATGTAATCGAGGCGGCGAACCTCCTGTCTCCGCAAGTTGCTACTGTCACATGTGCCGGTCCCTCTCAGGTGCCCGAGGCAGTGCTGGGGAAATTTTCGGATCGGGTCCGGCTTCTTGGCAATGTGCCGCGGCAGGAAATGCCTGCCATCATGGCACAACACGACGTCCTGTTACTTCCGAGCTACTTCGAGGGCTCCGCCATCGTTCTCTTGGAAGCCATGGCCGCGGGCATGGCAATTATCTCCACTCCGCAAGCCGGAGCAGGTCCGACCGCGTTGAGTGGGATCAGGATGAAAAGGCCCGACACCGACTTGCTCGTTTCAGCGATGACGGACCTGGCCGAAGACAGGGAAAGGCTGCTGGAAATGCGCCAGGCGGCCCGTCTCGAAGCGCGGGCATATGATCACGAATCGTATTGCAGGAATATCGAGGGCTTGCTGGCCGAAATCGGCCTCTAGGCCAGCAATTCTTCCATCGTTTCCTCGAAGGCGTCGACCACGGTGATCTTGGACCACCTGTTCCGGGCAACTTCGAGCGCCCGCTCGCCCATCAAGGCGCATGCATGGCGATCATTTGCCAATCTTGCGATTGCCCAGGCGAGCGCTTCCGCATCGCCTGGCGGGACGACGGCGCCAGCTCCGTCCAGTTCTTCGGCGAGCCCGGAATCCCGTGCGGTGGTGGCGATGGTCGGGCGGCCCGAAGCCAGCATATTGCCAAGCTTCGACGGCAACATCAGGTCCTTGGTGCCGGTAACCTGGGGGAGAAGGTGCAGGTCCGCAAAGTGCAAGAGGTCACCGACATCTTCACTCGGCTGCAGGGAGTGGAGGGTCACATTGTCCAGGCCTTGCGCCAAATCCGCCAACCTGTTCCGGTTCGGCCCTTCTCCGCAGATCACGAAGTGTATATCGGACCTGTCCGACAAAACTCGTGCAGCCTCTATTACGACATCGAGGCCCTGCTTGTTTGCGATATTTCCCGAATAAAGCGCGACGAAGCGCCCGCCCAGTTTCCATTCTTCGCGAAAATTCCGCCGGCCCCCGGCCTTGTCGTGATTGGCCCAGTTGCGCAGTTCCCGAATGCGATTGGCGGGCACGCCCTTGTCGATCAGCAGTTGCTGCATCGGCTTGCTGATTGTCGACACGACATCGGCTGCAGCGAGTATCCGCTTTTCGAACTTCAGTGCTGCGTCACCGACCGCACCTGCGTTGAGAAGGCCGGTTGCCAATGCAGCGCCCACCTCGAAATCCTGGACATGCAGCCACAACGGAACCTTGGATCGCCTCGCCATCCTTGCCGCGACAGGCGCCGCAATAAGCGATGGGGCGACAGTAAAGACGAGATCCGGCTGAAGCTCCCGGCGCGCATGTCGCGCAGCCGGGTAGCAGCTGCTTGCGAAGCTGAGGTGATGGGCCAGCCTGCGTTTACCGGTCGGATTGCTCGGGATGTAATGAGGGCAACGGGTGACGGTAATGCCATCCTCCGTGGCGGTCTTCCATCGGCCGCGGAAGAAGGAGTGCATCTTCCATTCCGGGTAATAGGGCTGCCCGACAACTGCATGGATCCGGTGCCCGCGCTCGGCAAGAGCAGTCATGAGACCTGTGCTGTATGGACCAATTCCGATCGGCTCGGGCGCGTAGTTCAGCCCGACAAACAAGATCTTCCGTTTGTTCATCCCGGAATTTACACCTGTCGGATCGCTGTCAGGCCTGACGCACCGCCGTCCGTTCCGGTCAGGCCGGCAAAAATCGTGTCGATGATAGCCGCGAGCTTATCTTCTGCCAGCCGTTCGTGGAGGATGATCAGCATGTCGGCCATCGTGTAGGGCATCAGCATCTGGTTGATCAGCGTGAGCGCCCGGTCGATCTGCAAGCCTTCGAAATAGCCTTCGGCCTGCGCTTGCGCGATCAGTTCACAAAGATAATGGTCGGCGAGATCGACGTAGGATCGTACTTGCTCGAACCGTCGCGCGCCGAGGTCGCAAAGCACGGCAAAGGCGGCAGGATCACGTTCGAACTCGGCACGGTTGCGCCGGAATCGCCGGACATAGAATTCATGGAATTTGCGGTTAATCGGCAGGTCGCTCTGAAGGACTGCCTCCATGATCTCCACATGGGGTTCGAACCACAGCTCGGTAACCGCGTCGAACAACTCGGCGTCGGTGGGAAAGATCGCTTCGACCCGCGCCCTGGAAACCCCTGCCTCGGCAGCCAGTTGCGCAATCGAAATTTCCGTACCGCGCCTTGCGGTCATCTCCATCGCCAACAAGGCGAGTTTATTGCGCTCCGAGGCTTTGTCGGACGACGACACGATCAGGACCACTCAACACTGCTCATGAATGCAGAGTAGGGACGTGCGTTGCCCTATTCCAGTGCGGAAATTGTATTTTTCCGTCTTCTCAACTGGCCGATTTGGGCGGCATGGGAATGAAGGCCGACGTGCGGCGCTTGTATTCCTCGTATCCGGGGCGCGAATGCTTCATGCCCTTTTCCAACAAGGCCGCTCCAGACCATTTGACGAGCGTGAACGTCAGGAACAGCGGGCCGACGATCGTCCAAAGTGCGATTTCCCAGCTGGCGCTGGCAGTTACCAGCCAGATGCCCCACCAGGCGCAGGCATCGCCGAAATAATTGGGATGGCGGGTATAGCGCCACAGCCCCCGATCCATGACCTCGCCCTTGTTGGCAGGATCGGATTTGAATTTCGCCAGCTGCCAGTCCCCGACCCACTCGAAGAAGATCCCGACGAGATAGATTGCCAATCCGATCCATGCGAGGCCTGCAATAGGGGCAGGTTCGCTGCTGGTGAGAATACCGAGCTGGGCCGGCGAGCAGACGATGAACAGCAAGATCGCCTGGCCTAGCCAGATCTTCGTGAGCGCGGCGATGGCAAAACGACCTTTCTCCCGGTCCTTGCGCAGCATCCGCTCGTAACGCTTGTCCTGGCCTTCTGCGCGCCATCGCCGGAAGAGGTAGATGCCGAGCCGCAATCCCCATGCCGCGACCATCACGAGAAGCAGGGTCGCAAGATCGCCGGGGTCGGCCAGCTGGAGCCAGCTGGTCAGCGCCATCAGGGCCATGCCAGCACCCCAGAACGCATCGATGAAAGAGACATCGTCGATCTGAACCGAAATGACCCACAGGATCAGTACAACGCCGATCAAAATGGCTGCGTTGGCCAGCAGTGCATCAAGCATTGATCTTCTCCTCCTCGATCAGGCGCAGGGCCTGAGCCTCCAATATCTTGTAGCGCTCGTAGTCGGGTCGCTTCGAACGCATGAAACGCGCGATTTCGAGCAGGGTTTCACCATAGCTCTCTGTCGGCACGATTGGGGGGCCGAAACCCAGCACCATGTCCTCGTTGCAAACCCAGGCTGGCACGATGGGGACGTTGGCGGCGCGCGCGATGTTGTAGAATCCCGATTTCCATTCGCCGTTCGAGCTACGCGTGCCTTCGGCTGCAATCACGAGCGCAAGATGGTCACGCTTTTCGAATTCTGCTGCGACCTGCTCGACGACATTGCTGCGCTTGGTGCGGTCGATGGGAATGCCGCCCATGTCGAACATGAAATTGCGCATCATGCCCTGGAACAGCGTATGCTTGCCCATGAAGTTGGGTTCGACGCCTTCTTCGGCGGTTGCGCCGACGAAGAACACGAAGTCCCAGTTCGACGTGTGCGGCGCCCCTGCGATGACGAACTTCTCGATATCCGGCAGGTGCCCGTCGAGCTTCCAGCCCTTGAAGCGGTATAGCGCCATGATGATCCGGCGCACGATGCGCGACAGGATCGAGCGCTTGCGGCTCGTTTTTTCCGACATGTTCTCTCCTGCGGCTCTGCCTAACAGATGTTTGTCGGATTGCGAGCTTACATCCTGAACACGCCGAACTGCGGCTTCTCGGGGATTGGCGCTTCCAGCGTTGCGGCGAAGGCAAGGCCGAGAACGTCGCGCGTCTGGGCGGGGTCGATCACGCCGTCGTCCCATAGCCGCGCTGTGGCGTAATAGGGATTGCCCTCGTCTTCGTATTTCTGGCGGATCGGGGCCTTGAATTCCTCGGCCTGCTCCTCGGTCCAGCTGTCGGCGTCGCGGTGGACGGTGGCGAGGACACTAGCGGCCTGTTCGCCGCCCATCACCGAAATGCGGGCATTGGGCCAGGTGAAGAGGAAGCGCGGGGAATAGGCGCGGCCGCACATGCCGTAATTGCCTGCACCGAAGCTGCCGCCGATCACGACGGTGACCTTGGGCACGGTCGCGGTGGCGACCGCGGTCACCAGTTTCGCGCCATGCTTGGCGATGCCCTCCGCCTCATACTTCCCGCCAACCATGAAGCCGGAGATGTTCTGCAGGAACAGCAGCGGGATGCGACGTTGCTGGGCAAGCTCGATGAAATGCGCGCCCTTCTGTGCGCTTTCGGAAAACAGCACGCCGTTGTTGGCGAGGATCGCCACCGGCATGCCCCAGATATGCGCGAAACCGCAGACGAGCGTGCTGCCGTAATGCGCCTTGAACTCGTGGAACTCGCTGCCGTCGACGAGGCGGGCGATCACTTCCTTCACATCATAGGGCGCACGCACATCGTCGGGGACGATGGCATAGAGATCCTCCGCATCGAACTTGGGCGCACGCGGTTCTTTGAGCTCGATATTCCTCGCCTCGGCGTAGTTGTCGCCAAGGTGGCTGACGATGTCGCGCACGATGGTGAGCGCGTGCTCGTCGTTCTCGGCAAGGTGGTCGACCACGCCCGATTTCTTCGCATGCAGATCGCCGCCGCCAAGGTCCTCTGCGCTGATTTCCTCGCCAGTCGCGGCCTTCACCAACGGCGGTCCGGCCAAGAAAATCGTACCCTGGTTCCGGACAATTACCGTCTCGTCCGACATCGCGGGCACGTAGGCTCCGCCCGCGGTGCAGCTGCCCATCACGCAGGCGATCTGCGGGATGCCGAGCGCGGACATATTGGCTTGGTTGAAGAAGATGCGCCCGAAATGGTCGCGGTCGGGGAAGACCTCGGCTTGGTGCGGCAGGTTCGCCCCGCCGCTGTCGACCAGATAGATGCAAGGCAGGCGGTTCTCCTGCGCAATCTCCTGCGCGCGCAGGTGCTTCTTCACCGTCATCGGGTAATAGGTGCCGCCCTTCACAGTGGCATCGTTGCACACGATCATGACCTGACGGCCCGACACGCGCCCGATCCCGGCGATCATCCCCGCGCCATTGATTGCGTCCTTACCGTACATGCCGTTGGCGGCGAGCTGGCCGATCTCGAGGAAGGGACTGCCCGGATCGAGAAGCCGCTCGACCCGCTCGCGCGGAAGCAGCTTGCCGCGCCCGACATGCCGCTCGCGGCTGCCTTCCGAGCCGCCGAGAGCCGCAGCTGCAACGGTGGAGCGCAGGTCCGCTGCGAGCGATTTGTTATGCTCGAACCGCGCCTTGGCGTCAGGCGCCTCGCGATCGAGCGTCGAGGTGAGAACGGGTGCGGTCATGTGTCGTGCCCTAGCGTTTCTTCACAAATTCGGCACGCAGGACGAGACCCTTGATGCCGGGATATTTGCAGTCGATTTCCTGGGGGTCGCCGGTCAGCCGGATGGACTTTATGAGTGTGCCTTGTTTCAGGGTCTGGCCGGCGCCCTTGACCTCGAGATCCTTGATCAGCGTGACCTGGTCGCCGTCCTCCAGCAAATTGCCGACCGCATCGCGAACTTCGACGCGATCTGCCGCGGCTTGCTTGGCGGCGAGTTCGGAAGCGGGCATCCATTCACCGCTTTCCTCGTCGTAGACGTAGTCTTCGTCGGCGCTCATCCTGCAGCTCCAATCAGCTCGCGCCCGATCAGCATGCGGCGGATCTCGTTTGTCCCCGCGCCGATGTCGAGCAGCTTGGCGTCGCGCATGTAGCGCTCCACCGGCCAGTCGAGCGTGTAGCCCGCCCCGCCCAGCGCCTGCACGCTTTCGGCGGCCACGCGGAAGGCGTTTTCCGAAGCCAGCAGGATTGCGCCAGCCGCGTCGAAGCGGGTGGTCTTGTTCGCATCGCAGCTCTTGGCCACCGCATAGGTGTAGGCGCGCGCCGATTGCAGCGCGACATACATGTCGGCGACCTTGGCCTGCATCAGTTGGAAGCTGCCGATGGGCTTGCCGAATTGCTTGCGTTCGCGAAGATAGGGGATGACCGTGTCGAGGCAGGCCTGCATCACGCCGAGCTGGAGGCCGGCGAGCACCACGCGCTCGTAATCGAGGCCGCTCATCAGCACGCCGACGCCGCCGTTTTCGGGGCCCATCACGTTTTCGTCCGGAACGAAGCAATCGTCGAACACCAGCTCTGCCGTGGGCGAGCCGCGCATGCCGACTTTCTCGATCTTCTGGCCTATCGAGAAACCTTCGAAGTCCTTTTCGATCAGGAAGGTCGTGATGCCGCGGCTGGCCGCTTCGGGGCTGGTCTTGGCATAGACCACGAGGGTGTCGGCGTAGGGCGCGTTGGTGATCCAGAACTTGGTGCCATTCAGCACATAACCGCCATCGACCCTTTCCGCCTTGGCACGCATCGAAACGACGTCCGAGCCGGCGCTCGCTTCGCTCATCGCAAGGCTGCCGACGTGTTCGCCGCTGATAAGCTTGGGCAGGTATTTCGCCTTCTGCTCTTCATTGCCCCAGCGTGCGATCTGGTTGACGCACAGGTTGGAGTGTGCACCATAGGACAGGCCCACGCTTGCACTGGCGCGGCTGACTTCCTCGACCGCGATCACATGTTCGAGATAGCCGAGGCCAAGGCCGCCATCCGCTTCGGGGACGGTGATCCCGTGAAGGCCGAGTTCGCCCATCGATGGCCACAGTTCCGCCTTGGGGAACCAGTCCTCACGATCCACCTTTTCGGCGAGGGGAGCGATCTGCTCGTCGGCGAAGCGACCCACGCTTTCGCGGATCATGTCAGCGCTCTCGCCAAGCTGGAAATCGAAATCGGGGGTGGCGCGCATGGTGTCTCCTGGTGGCCCCTAAAGGCTGTCTCTCTCTGGCCGGCGCGATAGCGAAGCTTTGTTGTCCGGGCAAACCCAAGTGGGTAAACTGATTGCGAACACGCCAAATTCTTGAAAACCAGACGGATAGCTTTAAACCAGCGACGCATGAAAAGGGACGATGCAATAGATTGGCCTCAGGGGAGGGGCCCGAACCCTGCGTTTTGCAGCGAGGACGAGCGCCTTACAGTCATGGCGTCGTTCGGCCTGGACGAGCTGATGAACGATCAGGAGTTGTCCCAAATCGTTCAATTCGCTGCAAAATTATGCGGCGCTCCAATTTCGCTGGTCAGCTTGGTCGAGGAGCAGCGGCAGCGTTTTCTCGCGCGTGCAGGCCTCACGACGACCGAGACTCCGAGGCCCACCAGTTTCTGCGCCCATGCGATGATGGAGCGCGAACCGATGGTCGTGCCCGACGCCCTGCTCGATCCGCGCTTCGAACGAAATCCACTCGTCACAGGTGAGCCCAAGATTCGCTTCTATGCCGGTGCGCCGCTCTTGTCTGCGGAAGGCGCGCCGCTTGGCTCGCTATGCATTATCGACACCGAACCGCGCCCCGGCGGGCTTACCGACTTGCAGCGCGAAGGCCTGGAAGTGCTCGCCGCATCGGTCATGCGGCGCCTCAATGCGCGGCGTGAATATCTCGCGGTGCAGGAACAGCTCGTTCGGGAAAGCATGCGCCTGCGAAAGATGGCGGAGCACATTCCGGTGCTGGCATGGGCCGCACGGCCCGACGGCTCGCTCGAATTCGGCAATTCCGCGCTCTACGAATATTTCGGCACGGAAGACCTTTCCGAAATCGATCTCAGCGACATGATCCATCCCTCCGACAGCGAAGGGGTGGAGCGGCTGCGCAAGAAATCCCGCGAAGAAGGCGGCCGATGGGATGCAGAAGCGCGTGTCCGCAGGGCGGACGGGGAATACCGCTGGATGGTCCTGAGGGCGTGGCCCATGCGCGACGCCAAGGGCGAGATCGAAACCTGGTTCGGCGCCGGTATCGACATCGACGAAACGCACAAGCTGTCGGAAAGCCGCGATCTGCTTGCGCGCGAGTTGTCGCACAGGATCAAGAATATTTTTGCCGTCGTTTCGGGGCTTATCGCCATGCATTCGCGCGGACAGCCGGAAGTGAAACCCTTCGTGGACAAGGTCGGTGCGGCCATTCGCTCGCTTGCCACCGCGCATGATTATGTGAGGCCGGATGATGGTCGCTCCAGCGACAATCTGGGCGGGCTCCTGAAGGGATTGCTCGAACCTTACGCCTCGCAGGATGGGGAGAGGATTCAGGTCACAGGCGACGAGGTCGGACTGGGTTCGCGCGCAGCTACCCCGCTGGCCCTGATTTTCCACGAGCTGGCTACCAATTCCGCGAAATATGGCGCCTTGGCGAACGGTAGCGGCACGGTGAAGATCGATGTTGTGGACGATTGCGACAGTGTCGAGAATGTGTGCATCAGCTGGCACGAGGACATGGAGGGGTTTACACCTCCTCCGCAGGATGAAGGGGAAGGGTTCGGATCGCGCCTCCTGCGCATGGCGATCGAGGGTCAGCTATCAGGTCAATTCACCCGCGAGTATTCGGCTGATGGACTGCGTGTCGAACTGGTGATCCCCAGAATCTCGATCACCCAATGACATCACCCGAGGGTCGCCAGATCGGACTGACCGCGATATGCCTGTGCGCATGACCCGAAATATAGCTTCGTTCGCCGCCCTGGCGCTCGCCCTGCCTGTTCTCGCCTGCGCTCCGCAGGAGGATGCCCCGGAAGAACCTGCCGCAGTCGCTCAGGAAGATGGCGTCCAAAAGGCTTCGGACGGCGCAGATGCCGCAGCGCCTTCACTTAGCGAATTCTCCGATACTGCTTGGCGCGTAATGGCGGAAGACGGGGCGCGCTACGTCACCTATATCGATGCCGACGGTACCTATCGCGACTTCCGCAATGGAGAGCCTTGGCAGCAGGGGAGCTGGAAGTTCGACCCTGCCGAGGAAAGCGGGGATGGTGTCGATTTGCTGTGCTTCATGCCCGATGCGGAAGACGGCAGCGAGAGGTGCTGGGAGCCGGGGCGGCTCCTTGATGACGAGTTGATCGTAACCTCTGGCGGAGGGCGCCGCGTGTCGCTCGAAAAGGTCACCTATGCCGCGCCCGAAGGGGCCGAAACCGAAGAGTGACGGAACCCGCCGGCTCTTACCTATCCTTCGACAACATTTCCCGGAGGTTCGGCGCGGTTACCGCGGTCGATGGCGTATCGCTCGACATTGCCAGGGGCGAGTTCGTCGCCCTTGTCGGCGCTTCCGGATCGGGCAAGTCGACGCTGCTGAAAATGGTCAATCGGCTGATAGAGCCGAGCGCGGGAAATGTACGCCTCGACGGGCGTGATGTAGACGAGATAGCGCTTCCGGCACTGCGCAGGCGGATCGGTTACGTGTTCCAGTCGATCGGCCTCTTCCCGCACATGGACGTCGGCCAGAATATCGCGATCGGGCCGCGTCTTTCCGGAACGACCCTGTCGCCCGACCGGATCGGCGAGTTGCTTTCGCTGGTCGAGTTGGAACCGGAAATGACAAGCCGGATGCCCGACGCATTGAGCGGCGGGCAGAGGCAGCGGGTCGGGGTTGCGCGGGCGCTGGCGAACGATCCCGAATTGCTGCTGATGGACGAGCCGTTCGGCGCGCTCGACCCGGTGACCCGCGACGCGCTGGGCGAACGCGTGCTGGCGCTCCACCGCGAATTCGGCCTCACCACGGTAATGGTCACGCACGACATGGCGGAGGCGCTGCTGCTGGCCGACCGTGTGCTGGTGATGGACGCCGGCAGGATCGTGGCGGACGAGACGCCGGCGGCACTGGTGGCGGGCGAAGGCGGAGAGGTCGCGCAGGCGCTTGTCGCCGTGCCCCGTCACCAAGCCGAGCGGCTGGCGGAGCTGTCACGATGAGCGGCCTGTGGGATGCAATCGCCGGACTTGGCGACCAATTGGCCGCGCATGTCCTCCTGTCGGCATCGGCGATAGCGCTCGGCATAATCGTGGCGTTGCCGCTGGCGGTATGGGCCAGCCGGTCCCCTGCCGTTTCGCGCGCGAGCCTCGCCTTCGCGAGTCTGGTACAAACCATTCCGGCGCTCGCCCTCCTGGCGCTGTTCTTCCCGATCCTGCTGAGCTTGCGCGCGGTATTCGGCGAAGGGCTGCCGACGCTCGGGTTCCTGCCGGCACTGCTGGCGCTGGCGCTTTATGCGCTGCTGCCGATCCTGCGCAATGCGGTGACGGCGCAGGCGAATCTCGACCCCGGCGTGATCGAGGCGGCTCATGGTGTCGGCATGACCTTTCGCCAGCGCCTGCTGCTGGTGGAGGCGCCGCTGTCCGCTCCCTTCATCATGGCCGGTATCCGCACTGCCGCGGTGTGGACTATCGGCGCTGCCACGCTTGCCACCACCATCGGGCAGAAGAGCCTGGGCGATCCGATCTTCGCCGGATTGCAGACACAGAACTGGGTGCTGGTTCTGGCAGGCTGTATCGCCAGCGCGGGCCTTGCGATCCTTGCCGACAGCCTGCTCGGCACGATCGAGCGCGGGTTTCGCGAACGCAGGCGCGGCCTGTGGCTCGGCGGTCTCGCGGCAGTGCTGCTGGGCGTCGGCGCGGCTTTCTTCGCGCAATTCGGCGGGAACGACGAGGATCGTGTCGTCATCGGCGCCAAGGGTTTTTCCGAGCAGTACATCCTCGCTCGCTTGATCGGGCAGCGGCTGGAAGCGGAAGGCCTCACGGTCGAATACCGCGACGGGCTCGGCTCGGCGGTTGCGCACAGCGCGGCGGCCAGCGGCGAGGTCGACGTCTATGTCGATTACACCGGCACCATCTGGACCAACCAGATGAAGCGTACCGAAAACCCCCCGCGCGATCAGATGTATCGCGAGATTGTCCGATGGGAGGAAGGGAACACCGGCATGGAAGTGCTCGGGCGGCTCGGTTTCGAGAATGCCTACGGTCTTGCCATGCAGCGCGAAGTCGCGATCTCCGGCGAGTTCAATTCGATTGCGGACGTGGCGCAGCGCGGACAGGGAATGGTGATCGGCGGCGATCCCGAATTTTTCGAGCGGCCTGAATGGATCGCGGTGCGCGATGCCTATGGCCTGCGCTTTGCCGGCCAGCGCAATTTTTCGCCCACCTTCATGTACAATGCGCTGAAGTCGGGCGAGGCTGATATTATCGGCGCCTATACTTCCGATGGAAGGATCGTGGCCGACAAGCTTGTCATCCTCGACGATCCGCGCGGCGCGTTTCCGAATTACGACGCGGTCCTGTTGCTCAGCCCGCAAGCCTCGCAGGACGAAGCGCTCAAGGCGGCGCTGCTACCACTGATCGATGCAATCGACGTCAATGCGATGCGCGAGGCGAATTATTCGGTCGATCGGCAGGAGGACAAGCTCAGTTTCGACGAGGCTGCGCGCCTGTTGGCAGAGCGCGCCGGGCTGTAAATCAGCGGGTGCGGGTCCAGACCTGCGTCTGGCAGAACGGCCCGATGCATCCCTTCACCTCAAGCCGGTTCGCGTCCTTGCGGCGCACGACCGAGCGATAGGTCTTGCCGCTTTTCGGATCGTATATCTCGCCGCGCCACAGGTCGCTGTCCTCGGTGAACTTGGTCAGCACGGGCATGCCCAGCAGCTTGCGGCTGCGCAGACGCGGTTCCTTGTTGTTGACGTCCCGCTGGTCGAGGCCCTGCGGCGGCGCGACGAGGAAGCGCGCGATTTTCCCGCATAGCGAACTGCCGCATTTGCCGATCTGGATGACGGCATCCTTCTCCGCCGTGACCCAGCGCCCTTCGATCGGCTGGGCGGCGAATAGCGGTGTGGCCGCTGCAATAGCGGCGATGGCAGCAAGACTCTTAAGCGGCAGGCGTTTCATGGGCAGTCCTTCCAGATTGCTCGACGCGAAAACCCTGCACAGGTTCCGATGAACCTCAGCCGAAGCCTGCGCCTTCGGGCCAATCGGGCGGGGTCATCGCGAAGACCTTGAACAGCTCGCCCATGGCGTCAGGCCCTGTCAGCCGCTCGAATGCTTGCGCGATCTGGGCTGCGCTTTCGGGCGCTTTTTCGACGAGTGCCTGTGCGCGTGCGCCCATGCCGAGCGCCGTGAGCCATGCGCCTTGCGTGGTGGAGCCATGCGTTACGCCCTGCGCCGAAGCGATCTCGGCCAGCACAGCGAAATCGACATGGGCGGTGAGGTCCATGTCGCCCGGCGCGTCGAACACGCCAACCTTGCGATGTGCCTTGATCGCCTGCAGCGTTTCGCCGGTCCTTGCGGCGAGATGCCCGTAGTCGATCAGCAGGGCGGCACCGCCTTGCCGGGTCAGGCGCTCGGCCAGCGCATCCGTCAGTGCGGCGGCAGCAGGGCACGTCTCGATCACCGTGCCGACGGGCTGGTCCTTCATCGCATCGGGCACGGCGTCGTCCATCGGGCTTGGTCCGGCGGCAAAGACGAATGCGTCCTCGTCCAGCGCGACCATGCGTTCGCGCCAGCCTTTCTCGGTCATGACCAACTGCCGGATCGGCAGCGCGTCGAGGAATTCGTTGCCGACCACCAGCAGCGGCAGGTCGTCAGGCAAGGTGTCGATAGTATCGTGGAACCTCGCCTCGCCAAGCGCGCCCACCTGCACCTCGCGCAGTGCTTCGGAGCCTTCGACGAGGTGGACCGCCGGTTTCAATCCCTGGCTCGCCATGGCGCGCAATGCGTCTGCGGCCAGCGTGCCCCGGCCCGGACCAAGCTCGACATAAGCGCATTCGGGCCTGCCCGCGCGCACCCACAGGTCGGTCAGCCACAGGCCGATCATCTCGCCGAACATCTGGCTGATCTCGGGCGCCGTGGTGAAATCGCCGGTCGCGCCCAGCGGATCGCGGCTGGTGTAATAGCGCGCGTTGCTTTCGCCCATGTAGCGCGACACGGGCATCGGCCCGTGCCGCTCAATAAGGCGCCTGAAGCTTTCGGCGAGGTCGGTGTCCTCGCGCTTGGCCGTCATGCCGTTTGCGCGGCGGGCGCCTTGGTCGTGCCGATCGGCTTCCTCGTGAAGGCGTAGATCATCACGGCAAGGCCCACGGCGATCATCGGCAGGCTCAGCCACTGGCCGCGCGACAGGCCGGTTTCGGCCACGACATAGGCAAGGTGCGCATCGGGTTCGCGGAAGAACTCGTTGACGAACCGGCCCACGCCCATACCGACCGTGAACAGGCCGACCAAGAGGCCGGGACGATAGCGCGCGCGGGTCAGCCAGAAGAGTGCGATCAGCACGACGCCGAGCAAGAGGCCTTCAAGACCGGCCTGGTAAAGCTGGCTCGGGTGGCGGGCGACATCGCCGCCGCCCGGGAAGACCATCGCCCAGGCGACGTCGCTTTCGACCGGGCGGCCGTAAAGCTCGCCATTGATGAAGTTGGCAATCCGGCCGAGCATGTAGGCGAGTGGCACGTTGACCGCGATGTAGTCGCACACGCGCAGCCAGTTGAGATTGCCGCGCCGCGCGACCCAGGTGATCGCCACCAGCACGCCGATCACGCCGCCGTGGAAGCTCATCCCGCCGCCCCACAGCTTGAACAGCTCGATGCTGGTCAGGAGGTCGGGTTTGTAGAACGCCGCATAGCCCAGCCTGCCGCCGAGGATCACGCCCAGCGTGCAATAGAAGAACAGGTCGTCGGCGTGGCGCTGCGCCATCGGGCTGCCGTGCGACTTGATCATCTTGGAAAGGTGCCAATAGCCGAGCAGGATGCCGAACAGGTAGGCGAGCGAATAATAGCGCAGCTGGAATCCGCCGATCTCGAACAGGTAGGGGCTCAGGCCCAAGTCCCTCCACTGGATGGCATCGGAAGCTGCCGCAGTGGCGGCCAATAGTGACAGCAAGGTTTTATCCCCTTAGAGACGTGTCGAAAGCCGCATGCGCGACCCGTTGCGGGGCGGCTTTTGGCATAGCAGGGGTTTTGGGGAAAGCCTGCGTCGCATCTCTATCCGCCCTTTGGGGAGGGTAGCGGCGATTCGCCATCGTGCGCGTGCATTTTGAGAGAGGACTAAAACACACCATGCCGACCGAACTCGACAAGGATATCCATCGTTTTACCGCCGCCGTGACCGCCCCGGGTCAGATGTTCGAAACGCATGACATCGAACGGCGCGGCGTGATGTTGCCCGCCTTCAAGAACGCGCCGCCCAGCCTCGCGCACTATTTCGCGCACTTCTGCAACGAGAAGAAGGACGAGCTTTTCCTCGTCGATGGGGATCTGAGGCTGACCTTCGGCGAAGTCTATGCCGCCGCGACTCACGTCGCGCATGGCCTTGCTACCAAGCATGGCGTGAAGAAGGGCGACCGCGTCGGGATCGCCGCGCGCAATTCCGCCAACTGGATGATCGCCTACATGGGCATCCTGATGTCGGGCGGCTGCGCCACGCTGCTCAACGGCTGGTGGACGGGCGAGGAAATGGCGTACGGAATCGACCTGTGCGATTGTTCGCTGGTCCTAGCCGACGCACAGCGTGCCGCGCGCTTCGAAGGCCAGGACATCAAGGCCAAGGTCATCGTCTTCGACCACGGCGTACCCGCCAAAGGGCTCGCCCCGATATGGGAAGCAGGCGACACGGCCATGACAATGCTGGGCGAAATCGGCCCGGAGGATCTTGCCACCATTCTTTATACCTCTGGTTCGACCGGTCATCCCAAGGGCGCCTATTCCGATCACCTCGGCGTGGTGTCGGGCGTGATGAATTACGTCGCGCAGACCGCGATGATCCTGCAGATCCTGACCGAACGGGGCGATGCGCCGACCGTCCAGCCCTCCGCGCTGGTCGCCGTGCCGCTGTTCCATGTCACCGGCGAAGTGCCGCTGTTCCTCCAGAGCTTCGCGCTCGGCCGCAAGCTGGTGCTGATGCCGAAATGGGATGCGCGCGAGGCGCTGCGCCTGCTCGACCAGGAAAAGGTCACCTATTTCGTCGGCGTTCCGCTGATGAGCTATGAAATGGCCACCCACCCGGAACGCGACCAGTTCGACCTGTCGAGCTGCAAGAGCTTCGCCGCCGGCGGCTCCGCACGTCCGCCCGAGCATGTGAAGAAGATCAAGGACGCCTTCCCCGAAGGCTTCCCGCTACTGGGCTACGGCCTCACCGAAACCAATGCGGTCGGCTGCGGCAACCTCAACGAAAACTACATGGAAAAGCCCGGCTCTACCGGCATGCCGTCGAAACCGCTGGTCGACATGGCCATCCTCGACGATGACGGCAACAAGCTGGAACAGGGCGCCGTGGGCGAGGTCTGCATCCGCTCGGTCGCGAACTTCCTCGGCTACTGGAAGAACGAGGATGCGACCGCTTCGGCATACACGGACGACGCCTATTTCCGCACCGGCGACCTCGGCTATCTCGATGCGGACGACTATCTCTTCATCGTCGACCGCAAGAAGGACATCATCATCCGCGGCGGCGAGAACATTTCCTGCATCGAGGTGGAAGAAGCGATCTACGCGCATGACGCGGTGGCAGAATGCAGCGTCTTCGGCGTACCCGACGAGCGCTTCGGCGAAATCCCGGCCGCGGTCTATTTCACGCATCCCGGCAAGGATCTGAGCCCGGAAGAGCTGCAGGGCTTCCTTGCCGAGCATATCGCCAAGTTCAAGGTGCCGCATTACGTCTTCCGTTCGGACGACCACCTGCCGCGCCTCGGCACGCAGAAGGTCGACAAGCGCACCGTCAAGTCGACCTTCGCCAAGGACCTCCTCGCCAGTTGAGCGAATTGCGAATCCCCGACCGGCGCGCGATTATCGATCGTAAGGCGCTCGCCTCTCGGATCGAGGCGCTGGCCGGGGAGCAGGGCGCCAAGGCGCGACCCCAGGTCGTTGGCGCGCTGAAAGAGGCTCTGGAAGCCGGTCGTTCCGAAATGGAGCGGCGGCTGGAATCACGCCCGTCCGACGGCCACGCCATCGCGGGCGGCTATTCCTTCCTCGTCGACCAGCTCGTGCGGATCATCCACGAGTACGTCACCCGCTATGTCTATCCCGCAGCCAACCGGTCCTCGGGCGAGCGGCTCGCGGTCATGGCGGTGGGGGGATACGGCCGCGCGGAAATGGCGCCGCATTCCGACGTCGACATCGCTTTCCTTGTGGGCGAGCGGCGCAATGCCTGGTGCGAGCAGGTGGTCGAAGCCATGCTCTACCTCCTGTGGGATCTCGGCCTGAAGGTGGGCCATTCCACCCGCACGCTGGACGAGGCGATCAGGCTGGCGAAGGACGATCTGACGATTCGCACCGCGCTGCTCGAAGGCCGCTATGTCTGGGGCGACCGTAACCTCTATTCCGAAGGCGAGCGGCGCTATACCGTCGAAGTGGTCAAAGGCAACGAACGCGCCTTCCTTTCGCAGAAGCTGCAGGAGCGCAACGCCCGCCACAAGCGCATGGGTGACAGCCGTTATGTCGTCGAACCCAATGTCAAGGACGGCAAGGGGGGGCTGCGCGATCTCCAGACGCTCTATTGGATCGGCAAGTTCATCCACCGCGTGCGCAGCGCGTCGGAACTGGTGGACAGCGGGCTGCTGACCCGCAACGAATACCGCACCTTCCGCCGCGCCGAGCGCTTCCTTCTTGCCGTGCGCTGCCACATGCACGCGATCACGGGCCGGGCGGAAGATCGCCTGACCTTCGACCTGCAGCGGCGCGTTGCGGAGCGGATGAATTTCGCCGACCGTCCGGGCAAGTCCGCGGTCGAGCGTTTCATGCAGTTCTATTTTCTCCAGGCGAAACACGTCGGCAGCCTGACCGGCGTGTTTTTGGCCCATATCGAGGACGACCTGGCCACCCGCGCAGCGCGCAGCGGATTCTTCGCCACCTTCCGGCAGAAGCCGCGCGAACTGAAGGGCTATCGCGTATTCGGCGGGCGCATCGCCGCGCCTTCGGACGACTATTTCCGCAAGGACCCGGTCCGCCTGATCGAGATTTTCCAGCTGGCCGAAGCCGAAGAGCTGGAAATCCACCCGGAAACCATGCGCCAGGCCGCGCGCGACGCTAAGCTGATCGATCATGTTGTGCGCGAGGACAAACGCGCCAACGCGCTGTTCCTGGACCTTTTGTCCGGACGCAACGATCCCGAGACGGTGCTGCGCTGGATGAACGAGGCCGGCGTCTTCGGCCGCTTCGTGCCCGATTTCGGCAAGGTCAACGCCCAGATGCAGTTCGACATGTATCATCACTATACTGTCGACGAGCACACGATCCGCGCGATCGGCTTGCTCAGCCAGATCGAGAAGGGCGAACTGAAACAGGACCATCCGCGCGCCACCCGCCTGATCCACAAGGTCGCTTCGCGCAGGGTCGCCTATGTCGCCGCGCTTCTCCACGATATCGCCAAGGGACGCGGAGGCGACCATTCGGTTCTCGGTGCGGAGGTGGCCCATGAATTGTGCCCCCGCTTCGGCCTCAGCGAGAGCGAGACCGAGCTGGTGGCCTGGCTGGTCCTGCACCACTTGCTGATGAGCCACACGGCGCAGAAGCGCGACCTGACCGATCCCAAGACGATCGAAGATTACGTCGGCGAGGTGCAGAGCATCGAGCGCCTCCGCCACCTCGCGATCCTGACCGCAGTCGATATCCGTGCGGTCGGTCCGGGGACCTGGAACAGCTGGAAAGGCCAGCTGCTCGGCGAATTGTACGATGCCGCATCCGAGCGTTTGCGGCTCGGTCACATGCGGCACGGACGCAAGGAAAAGGTCGCTGCCAAGAAGGCCGACGCGGCCGAAATGCTGGGCGAGAAGGGTCACCTAGTCGCCGAGCTGGGCGAAACGTTCGACGATTCCTACTGGATCGCCGAACCGCTCGATATCGTGGCGCTCAACCTCGTCCACTATGCGGCAGCGCGCGATCTGGACCACGCATTGTCGGTGCATTGCGAATTCTACGAGGCGCGCGGGGCCACGCTGGTCACGGTCATCGCGGCCGACCACCCCGGCCTGTTCTACCGGATTGCGGGCGGCATCCACCTTGCGGGCGGCAACATTATCGACGCGCGCATCCACACCACGCGCACCGGCTGGGCGCTGGACAACTTCCTGGTGCAGGATCCGCACGGTGCCCCGTTCCGTGAGGAGGGGCAGCTCGAGCGCCTCAAGACCTCCATCGCTGACGCGCTGGCAAACCGGGTCGACCTTGCACCGAAACTGGCGCAGCGCCCGTTGCCGCACAGCCGTTCCAAGGCATTCGATGTCAGCCCGCGCGTGCTGTTCGACAACAAGGCGTCGAACCGGTTCACGGTGATCGAGGTCAATGCGCGCGACCGGCCCGCATTGCTCAACCGGCTGGCCCGCGTGCTGTTCGAAAGCCGGCTCGTCGTCTACTCCGCGCACATCACCCATTACGGGGAGCGTGCCGTCGACACATTTTACGTGACCGACCTCACCGGCGGGAAGCTGGTCGAGGGAGAGCGGCAGAACCGTGTCGAAGCGCGGCTGGTCGAAGCGGCGGGTGATGCCATGCAGGCCCGGCTCGAGGACGCCTGAACAAATCGGGGAAAACTTGCGGTTGCGTCGCGATTCCCAATTCGCCATCGGGGCCGCGAATTTCCCCCGAGAGAGAGTAACCCCCTAAAAATGAAATACAGTTCTGTTTCGCTGCGCGCGCTTTGCGTGCTCGGCGCCGGTTTCGTTCTGACTCCGCAAACTGCAGTCGCCCAGACAAGTGACGAAGCGCCGGAAGCGGCCGCCTCTCCTTCTGCAGACGACAGCGCGGCCGATGCCTTCAACATGATCGTCGTGACCGGCACCAAGACCCAGAACGCGGAGAACGTGCAGGACGTTGCGCTGGCAGTCACCGCGTTCAATGCCGAAAGCCTCGATGCGCTGAACGTGCGCGATCTCCAGTCGCTCAGCCACTCGGCACCCAACGTCAATCTCGACCAGGTCGGCACCAGCCGCGGCCAGGCGAATTTCTCGATCCGCGGGCTTGGCATCAACAGCTCGATCCCGTCGATCGACCCGACTGTCGGCGTGTTCGTCGACGGCGTTTACCTCGGCATCAATGCGGGCGTGGTCTTCGACCTGTTCGACCTTGAATCGGTCGAAATCCTGCGCGGACCGCAGGGGATCCTGTTCGGCCGCAATGTCACCGGCGGCGCGGTGCTGGTGAACACCGGCAACCCTACCGATTATTTCACCGGCAAGGTGCGTGCCTCGGTCGACGGTCCGGCCCTGGATGGCGGCCGCGGCGGAGCGAACTACACCGTATCGGGCGTGGTCTCCGGCCCGCTGGTCGAAGACGCGCTGCTGTTCAAGCTGGGCGGCTATTACAACAAGGACGAAGGCTATTTCCGCAACCTCGCCGATGGTTCGAACCATGGCGCTGCGGAAACCACGATCCTGCGCGGAGCGCTCGAAGGACGGCTCGGCGCGCTGACCCTGACCGGCAAGCTCGACTATTTCGCCAGCGAAGGCGATGGCCCATCGGCTCAGAACCGCGGCCAGTTCGACCGGGAAAGCTTCGACTTCGCGATCGATAATCCGGGCGCTTACGACAACGAGATCTGGACCGCTTCGCTGACCGCCGATGCCGACATCGGCCCAGGCACGCTGACCAACATCTTCGGCTGGCGCAAGTACGATGCATACACCTTTGGCGACATCGATTCCCTGCCGGTCTTCATCTTCCATTCGCCCACCGACACCGCGCAGGAGCAGTTCTCCAACGAGTTGCGCTATGCGGTCTCGACCGACGCGTTCGACCTGACGCTGGGCGGTTTCTGGTTCGAGCAGTCCATCGCCTATACCGAAGAACGCAACATCGTCTCCATCGCGCCGCTCGCTTTCTATGGCGGCGGGACGCAGGACCACGGAGTGCTCGGCGCCTTCGCAGCCGGTGAACTGCATCTCACCGACGCCCTGTCGATCATCGCCGGTATCCGCTGGAGCCGTGAGGAAAAGGACGTGGCGATCACCTATGTCCGTCCGCGCGAAGCCTGTTCGGTCATCGAGGGCACGTGCCCGGTAGGCGGCATCAATCCGTGGAGCGTCGATCCGGCCTTTGCCGCGGTTTATCCGGGCGGCGCGGAAAACAACGGATTTACCGACGCCAACAGCTGGTCGAACTGGTCGCCCAAGCTCGGCCTCCAGTACGAAATGGGGCGCGGGCAGGTCTATGCCCACTGGACCCGCGGCTATCGCAGCGGCGGCTACAATTTCCGCATCACTGCCGCCAACGCCTTCGAAGCGATCGCGGCGGACACCGGCTCGTTCTATTTCGACGAAGAGCAGGTCGACAGCTACGAGATCGGCGGCAAGTTCCAGACCGATAGCGGCGATTTCACGCTGAACCTGGCCGCCTATTACACCGACATTGCGAATATGCAGCGCGAGGTGAATCAGTCGTCGGAAAGTGCCGGCGTCGCCCAGTCGATCTTCAACACGGCCGATGCCTCGATCACCGGTTTCGAGGCTGAAGCGCGCATGCGCGTATCGCGCGACCTGCTGTTCACGGCGAACATCGGCGTGATGGACGATGAATACGATGCGATCCTGTTCGATATCTCGGGCGATGGCGTGATCGACGATGCCGACCTTGCGCTACGCCTGCCGCGCGTGCCCGAGGTGACCTGGGGCGTCGGCGCGATCCACGAACTCGACCTCGGCACGAGCGAGATCGTGAGCCGCGTCAATTTCCAGTACCGTGACGAGTTTGCCTATACCGACAATAATTTCGGCTACATCCAGGATGCCGGAATGCTCGATGCGAACGTCACCTGGAACACGCCCATCGATGGCCTCAGCCTGTCGGTCTACGGCAAGAACCTGCTCGATGAAGTCCAGGCGGGCGGCGATACGCAGTTGCCGTTCGGTGCAGGTGCGTTCTCAGACGGCGTCAATCGTCCGTTCGACCCGCGTCCGGCGGTGGGAACGTTCTCGCCGCTGATGAAGGGCCGCCAGCTCGGCGCCGAAATCAGCTTCGAATTCTGAGCATTTGGGGCGGGGAGGGGTAACTCTCCCCGCTCTTTCCTAACCGCGCGCGCCGAACAGCGCCGTACCGACGCGGATATGCGTTGCCCCCAGCATGATCGCGATTTCGTAGTCGCCGCTCATGCCCATCGAACGGCCTTCCAGCCCGTTATCGCGCGCGAGCTTGTCGAGCAGGGCGAAGAACGGCGTCGGTTCGATATCGGCAGGTGGGATGCACATCAGGCCGGCGAGCGGGATACCCGCCTCGCGCGCCTGGGCGATCAGGCTGGGCAGGTCCGCGATCGCGCAGCCGCCCTTCTGCTCTTCCTCGCCGACATCGACCTGGATGAAGCAATCGGGACAACGACCGGTCTTTTCCTTCGCCTTGGCGAGCGCCTTGACCAGGCTCGGCCGGTCGAGCGAATGGATGACGTCGAAGAGTTCTGCGGCATCTTCCGCCTTGTTCGACTGGAGCTGTCCGACAAGGTGCAGCACCGTGTCGGGATAGGCCTCTTTCAGGGCAGGCCATTTGTCCTGCGCCTCCTGCACCCGGTTCTCGCCGAAATGGCGCTGGCCCTGTTCGAGCAGCGGCTCGATCCGGTCGGCCGGATGCGTCTTGCTGATCGCGATCAGGGTAACCTCGCCTGGCTCGCGCCGCGCGCGCTTGCAAGTTGCCGCGATTTGCGATCGGACGGTCTGAAGAGGAGTGTCTGCCTTTTCCATGAGGGCGCGCTATAACGCCCCTATGAATACGCGCCAGTCCCTGCCCCTGCTTTGGCTGCTTTCAGATGCTCGCAACGATGCCGGGCTGGAGCAGGCCTTGCAGGTGTTGCCCAAGGGCTCGGGCTTCGTATTCAGGCATTATCACTTGCCGTCCGAAGAACGGCGCGCGCGTTTCGACGCCTTGGCGGCGCTGGCCCGGTCGCAAGGCCATCTCGTCATCCTGTCGGGCGAGGAAGAATGGGGCGCGGACGGGCATTACGGAGCGGCTGCCGCGCTCGGCAGTGGCCTGCGCCTTGCGACAGCCCATGATGGCGATGAATTGCAGGAGGCTATCGCCAAGGAGGCGGACGGTATTTTCCTTTCGCCGGTTTTCCCGACCAACTCCCATCCCGGCGCGAAAACGCTCGGCGTATTCGGCTTTCGCGTGCTGGCGCAGCAATCGCCGGTGCCGGTTATCGCGCTGGGCGGCATGAATGCGGCGCGGGCACGCGAGCTCGACTGGCCGCGTTGGGGCGCAATCGACGGACTCGCCTCGACGAAGAGCGCTTGACCTCGGACTCGCCGAGGATTCATAGTGTTTCCCACACGACGGACGGAAGGAATGAGAATGGCCACGCGCGCTGGCGCAAAACCCGACTGGCGGGCGGCGTTTCGCCGTTCCCTGCGCCGTGCGACGCATATGGCGGGCGCGGGACTGCTGCTGGTCCTGCTGGTCTTCCTGACGCTGGCGCTCGCCAGCTACACGCAGACCGATCCGAGCGCGTCGACTGCCGCGGCGGGTAGCTCCATTTCCAACTGGATGGGGGCGAGCGGCGCCTGGGCGGCTGAGCGGGCATACTTCTTTTTCGGCCTGCCGGCGCTGCTATTGCTCCCGCTTATCTGGATTTCCGCACGCCGGTTGTGGACCGGGGTCGAGGATGCGGACGAGGAAGAAACGCCCGGCCGGTGGTGGGGGCCATTCGGCTTGCTGTTGGTCGCAATGCTTCTTCTCGGCACTGTCGTCAGCCTGCTGTTCGAAAGCAGTCCGGGGCCCTTCCCGGCAGGCGGAGGCGGCCTCGCCGGGCTTCTTGGTGCAGGCGGCATCGATGCGGTGGCGACGCGGTTCGGCGGGGGTTTCTCCGGCTGGATCACCGGGGCGCTCGGCCTTGTTGCGCTGGGCGGCGGTCTCGCCCTGGTAACGAAGGTGTTTGCACTCGACTGGGGCCAGTTCTTCACGCTCCCGAAATTCTTCGAACGCAAGGAGGTCGAAAGCGATATCGACCTGCCGCTGGCGCCGAAGAAAACGAAGCGCGCGCGCCGCAAGGCGGATGAGCTGGACGACGAGGAAGACGAGGACGCACCGCGTGCGCCGCGCCGCTCGCCGGAAATCGCGGACCCCAAGCCTGCGCCTGTCCGCTCGCAGCCGGCCAAGGCAAAGCAGCGCGACATGTTCGCGAATTACCAGCTTCCGAGCCACGATTTGCTCGACGATCCGCCCGAACATGCGGTGCAGAAGCTCGACAAGATCGCGCTGGAACGCAACGCCCGCCTGCTCGAGAACGTGCTCGACGATTTCAACGTGAAGGGTGAAATTACCGCCGTTCGCGCGGGTCCCGTCGTGACCATGTACGAGCTTGAGCCTGCACCGGGCATCAAGGCCAGCCGTGTCGTCGGCCTTGCCGAAGACATCGCCCGCAATATGAGCGCGATCAGCGCGCGCGTTTCGCCTATTCCGGGCAAGACCGTCATCGGTATCGAACTGCCCAATGCCGACCGCCAGATGGTCAGCTACAAGGAGCTGTCCACTTCGGCTGCCTTCGTCGATTCCAAGGGCAATCTGCCGATGATCCTGGGCAAGGACATCGGCGGCGAGCCGATCATTGCCGACCTTGCCGCCATGCCGCACCTGCTGGTCGCAGGTACCACGGGTTCGGGTAAGTCGGTCGGCCTCAACGCCATCCTGCTGTCGCTGCTCTATCGTTTCACGCCGGACGAGTGTCGCCTGATCCTGATCGATCCCAAGGTCCTCGAGCTGAAGACCTATGACGATATCCCGCATCTCCTCAGCCCGGTCGTGACCGAGCCTGCCAAGTCCGTCCGTGCATTGAAATGGGCGGTCGAGGAAATGGAGAGGCGCTATCGCATGATGTCCAGCGTGAACTCGCGCAATATCGCCGGCTTCAACGAAAAGGTGAAAGCCGCAGCCGCCAAGGGCAAGCCGCTGGGCCGCCGCGTGCAGACGGGCTTCGATGCGGAGACGGGCGAAGAGCTGTATGAAGAAGAGCAGCTCGACTACGAACCGCTGCCGCTGATCGTCCTGATTGTCGACGAGCTGGCCGACCTTATGGTCACCGTTGGCAAGGAAATCGAAGTGCTGATCCAGCGCCTCAGTCAGAAATCGCGTGCAGCAGGCATTCACCTCATCATGGCGACGCAGCGTCCTTCGGTCGACGTCATCACCGGCGTTATCAAGGCGAACTTGCCGACCCGTATCAGCTTCAAGGTGACAAGCCGCATCGACAGCCGCACCATCCTTGGCGAACAGGGTGCGGAACAGCTGCTGGGCAAGGGCGACATGCTCTACAAGCCCAACACCGGCGCGATGATCCGCGTGCACGGTCCCTTCGTGTCCGACGAGGAGGTCGAAAAGGTCGCCGATCACTGGCGCACGCAGGGCAAGCCCGACTATGTCGATGCCGTCACCGAAGAGCCCGAAGACGGCGGCTTCAATTTCGAGGACGAATTTACCGCCTCCGACAATCCGGATGAGCGCAAGTATCGCCAGGCCTGCCAGATCGTGATCGAGAACCAGAAAGCGAGCGGAAGCTGGCTCCAGCGGCAGATGGGTGTGGGGTACAATACTGCCGCTAAATGGATCGAGCGCATGGAAAGCGAAGGTCTGGTAGGCCCTGCCAACCACGTCGGACGCCGCGAAATTTACCGCGACCAGGACGGCAATCCTCTCTAAGAGCAGTTTGCGATGGCACGAGTTGTGACGCCCAATGACGCTTCCGAGCGCAGGCCCCCGACCCCCGGTTGGGTGCATAGCCCGATCGGGCGCGCATTGGTGCCGATCCGGCGCTGGTGGCTGGACCATGTGGTGGCCGATGTCGATCACACCGCTGTGATCGCCAAGATCGCGGGCGAGAGCGATGCCAGTCCGCGCTATATTTTCATGACGATGATGTCGGCTGGCATTGCGATCCTGGGCATGCTGCTGTCCTCGCCGGCCGTGGTCATCGGGGCCATGCTTTTGTCCCCGCTGATGAGCCCGATCATCGGGGCGGGCTTTGCCCTCGCCTCGGGCAAGCTGAAATGGCTGCGCATCAGCATCAGGGCGTTGGCGATCGGGACTATTGCCGCGGTCCTGTTTACCGCGCTCATCGTGCTGGTCTCTCCCTTGCAGACGGTTACTTCGGAAATCGCCGCGCGTACCCAGCCGAACCTGTTCGACCTCTTGGTCGCGCTGTTTTCCTCACTTGCAGGCTCCTACGCGCTTATCCGCGGACGCGAGGGCACGATCGTCGGCGTCGCTATCGCAACCGCCCTCATGCCGCCGCTGGCCGCCGTGGGATACGGACTCGCGACATTGAACTGGACGGTCTTCGGCGGCGCGCTGGCACTCTACATCACCAACTTCCTGACCATTGCCCTCTCGGCAACGATCATGGCGCGCCTCTATGGTTTCCGCACGGACCTGTCGGCAAGGCAGGGCTGGTTCCAGAACTTCGGCATCTTTGTGGTCTTCGTGGGCCTGGCCATCCCGCTCGGCTTTTCGCTCCGGGACATCGCCTTCGAGGCCAATGCGCAGCGCGTAGTGCAGGATGTCATCGCCGAAAGCTTCCCGGACAAGGCCCGTGTCAATGTCACCGGCATCGACTGGGACGCCGATCCTGTCGTCGTAAGCGGGACGGTCGATACGCCGCAGTTCAACAGCAAGGCCAATGCCGAGATCAAGCGCCGCTTCGAGAAACGCTTCGAGCGTGAGGTTGTGGTGGCAGTCGAACAATATCGCGTGGGTACAAACCCTGGCGATGCAGAAGCCGCCGAACTCGCCCGCGCCAAGGATGAACAGCGCGCGCAGGCGACGGAACGCCAGATTGCGGAAATGGTCGGTGAACTCGCGCTGGTCGCCGGGGTCGAAAAATCCGAAGTGACGGTCGACCGCGACAATCGCCGCGCGATCGTGCAGGCAAGCCACCTCCCCGGTCTGACGGTGGAGGGCTGGCGCGTGCTGGAAGGCCGTGTCGATGCGGGCATGCCCGGCTGGTCGGTCGAACTGCGTCCGCCGCTCCTCACCCTGCCTTCGATCACCCTGGCCGAGGGCGAACCGGACGCTGCGGGACAGCAGGCGCTCGATGTCATTGCCTGGGCTGCCCGGCGGCAGGGACTCGGCATCGCCCTGGCTGGACGCGAGGGTGAAGCGTTCGATGCGGTCGCTGGCCAATTGCGCGAACGCGGCGTGACATTAACGCAAACGAATGGCGGCTCTCCCGATCGTTTCGAAGCGCGCTGGCAGGCTTTGCCGGAATAAAAATACGCTACGGCAAGCGCGCTTGCAGCGAAGGGTTTTCACGAGTAGCGGCGCTTCCCAGAGAAGGAGTCCGCACCCATGCGCATCGGCTGTCCGAAAGAAATCAAGAACCATGAATACCGCGTCGGCCTGACGCCGGAGAGTGCGAACGAACTCGTCGCGCAGGGTCACGAAGTGTGGATCGAGACGCAGGCCGGTTGCGGCATCGATGCGACGGACGAACAATATGTTGCGGCGGGCGCCAAGATCGTCGACGGACCCGATCCGATCTTCGCCGAATGCGAAATGGTCGTGAAGGTGAAGGAACCGCAGGCGGTCGAACGCAAGAAATTGCGCGCGGACCAGATCCTCTACACCTATCTCCACCTCGCGCCCGATCCGGACCAGACGAAAGACCTCGTCGATAGCGGTGTAACCGCAATCGCCTATGAAACCGTGACCGGCCCGCGCGGCCAGTTGCCGCTCTTGAAGCCGATGAGCCAGGTGGCCGGCCGCATGAGCGTGCAGGCAGGTGCGACCGCGCTCGAAAAGGCGCATGGCGGACGCGGTGTGCTGCTCGGCGGCGTACCGGGCGTGATGCCGGGCAAGGTCGTGGTCATCGGCGGCGGCGTGGTCGGTTTCAACGCGGCGCAGATGGCGGCGGGCCTTGGTGCGGACGTCACTATCCTCGATCGCGACCCCGAAGTGCTCGAGAAGGTCGGCACCCATTTCGAAAGCCGCGCCAGCACGCGCTTCTCGAACAAGGCCAACCTCTATGACGCCGTGTGCGGCGCGGACCTCGTTATCGGCGCGGTGCTGATCCCCGGCGCGGCAGCCCCGAAGCTCGTCACCCGCGAAATGCTGGGCGACATGCAGAAGGGCGCGGTCCTTGTCGACGTCGCCATCGACCAGGGCGGCTGCTTCGAGACTTCGAAGCCCACCACCCATGCCGACCCGACCTATGTCGTCGACGACATCGTGCATTACTGCGTTGCGAATATGCCGGGCGCCGTCGCGCGCACCAGCACCTATGCGCTGAACAATGTGACGCTACCCCACGCCCTGCGTATTGCGCGGATGGGCTGGAAGGACGCGATGCGCAACGACCCGCATCTCGCCGAAGGGCTCAACGTGCACGCGGGCGAAGTCACTTATGAAGCGGTGGCAAGCGAGCTTGGCTACAACTATCGACCGGTTGCCGACCTGCTCGGTTAATCCTGCTCTTTAGTGAGGGCTTCGAGCATTTCGGGCCGAACCCTCGCCAGCCTGTTCGATGCGCGTTCCAGCATGGCCCAGGTCGTTGCTGCGGACACGATGACCTTGTCGTTCGCGTCGCGGAACTCGACGCGGCGAACCGATGTCGCCCCGCGCGCGCTGCCTTCGATCCAGGTCGTGCCGGTTACGCTTTCGCCTTCGGCGACATTGCCGCGATAATCGATCTCGTGCCGGGTCACGACCCAGAAATAGGTCGCCCTGTCTTCCGGCCGCGCGGCGGCTTCCCAATGGCTGGTCGACATGTCCTGGATCCACTGGACCCAGATGGCATTGTTGACGTGGCCGAGCTCGTCGATGTGCTCGGGTAGCGCCGTAAAGGTGCGGGTGAAGCGTTGGCTCACGGGCAGGCTCCGAAACCGAAGAGGCAGGGACTGAAAACGAGGATGAAGAGAAGAACCGCCAGCAGGACGCACGCCCCGAGGAGCAGCGCGATTTCCCGCAGGTAGTTCCTCTCTTTCAAGCCGTCATTCCTGCCCGGTCATTCCCATCTGCCACAGGATGAAGGCGTATTCTTCAGCCACTTCGTAGACCGAATTCCAGCGGCCTGACTTGCCGCCGTGCCCTGCGCCCATATTGGTCTTGAGCAGCAGTTCGTTGTCGTCGGTCTTCACCTCGCGCAGCTTGGCAACCCACTTGGCAGGTTCCCAATAGGTGACGCGCGGATCGTTGAGACCGGCGGTCACCAGCATCGGCGGGTAATCCTGAGCCTTCACCTGGTCATAGGGCGAGTAGCTGAGGATATAGGCAAACGCGGCTTTGTCGGTGATGGGATTCCCCCATTCCTGCCATTCGCCGGGCGTCAGTGGGAGGCTCTCGTCAAGCATGGTGTTGAGCACGTCGACGAAGGGGACGTGGGCCACGACAGCGCCGTACTGCTCCGGATCCTGGTTGACGATCGCGCCCATCAGCTCGCCGCCTGCGGACCCGCCGCTGGCGGTGATCTTGCCTTCTGCGGTGTAGCCCTTCTCGATCAGGCCGCGTCCGACATCGACGAAATCGTTGAAGGTGTTGGCCCGCTCGAACATCTTGCCCTGCAAATACCAGCGCCGGCCGAGGTCGTCGCCGCCGCGGATATGCGCGATGGCATAGGCGAAGCCGCGGTCGATCAGGCTGAGGCGCGTGGTTGAGAAGCCGGGCGGCATGGCATAGCCATAGGCGCCGTAAGCATAGAGATGGAGCGGCATGGCGCCGTCCTTGCGATCCTTGCGATAGACCACGCTGACCGGGATCATCGTGCCGTCGCGCGATTGCACGCTCAGACGTTCGGTGGTGTAGAGCGACGCGTCGTAGCCGCTCGGGATTTCCTGCTGCTTGAGCAGTTCGAGCCCGCCGCTGGCGACGTCGTAATCATAGACAGAATCCGGCGTGACCATGCTTTCATAGTCGAGGCGCAGCTTGGTGACGGCATATTCGGGATTGTTCGAAAGGCCCGCATTGTAGCTCGCTTCGGGGAAGCTGATCGCCCGTGCCTGAAGCGGCGCGTCGTAAGTGCGCAGCTGGATCTGGTCGAGCCCGTCGAGGCGACCTTCCGTCACGAAGAAATCCTGGAACAGGTCGAAACCGGTGAGGTAGAATTCGTCCGATCCGGCGATCACGGTTTCCCATTCGCCGGGTGCTTCGATCGAAGCCTTGGCGAGGCGGAAGTTGATGTGATCGTCATTGGTCCACACGAACAGGTTCGTGCCTGTCTCGTCTGTGCGGACATCGACCGAATATTCGACACCCTTCTGGCGCGGCCTGACGAGGATCTGTTCGCCGGTCGGATCGTCTGCGCGCACGAGGCGCACTTCGCTGGTTTCGTTGTCGCCCGTGGCGATGATCAGCCAGTCGTCTTGTGCCGACAAGCCTGCGCCCACGCCGAAGCTCTGGTCTTCCTCTTCATAGAGAGTGACGTCGCTTTCGACCGGCGTGCCCAGCACGTGCAGCTTCGCTTCGAGCGAGCGCCATTCCTCGGTCGAGGGGCCGTAGACCAGCGCCGTATCGTTAGCGACCCAGGTGAGCCCTCCGCGCAGGTTCGTCAGTTCGTCCGGCAGCAATTCTCCGGTCTGCAGGTCCTTGATCCGCGCGGTATAGCGTTCGGACCCGTTGCTGTCGGTCGAATAGGCGAGATAGCGCCCGTTCTTGCTGACCGACGCTGCACCGAGCCGGAAATATTCCAGGCCTTGTGCCAGTTCGTTCTCGTCAAGGATCAGCACCGCATCGCCGCCCGATACCGGCTTGCGGTAATGCTTGCGATATTGCGCGCCCTCTTCGAATTCGGACCAGTAAAGCCAGTCGCCATCCTTTTGCGGAACGGTTGAATCGTCTTCCTTGATCCGCGCCTTCATCTCTTCGAACAGCGTGTCGACGAGTTCCTTCTGCGGCGCCATGCGCGCTTCGTACCAGGCGTTTTCCGCCTTCACGTAGTCGAGGATGTCTTCGTCATCGATCGTCGGATAGCTCTGGTCCTTGAGCCAGTGATACGGATCGGAGATCGTGATTCCGTGATGGGTATAGGAATGGTCGCGCTTCTCGGCTTTGGGCGGAGAGGTAGGTGCAGTCACTGAAGTCCCTTCGGTATCTTGGGCCGCGCCAGGCGCAGCCAGAACGAGCGATACGGCAGATAGGCACGCGGCCAGTCGCATGTAAGCCATGAATGATCTCCCCGATGGCGGCACAAAGCTGGAAAGCGGTGCCGCAAGTGTCTAAGTTGCAGGTGTGACTATGCGGCAAGATGCAAAGCCGCAAGCGCCGTCTCCACCGATGCGGGACGGCAGCCGACGAAAGGATTTATTCGCATGTTGATGCAGACCCACGAAGCGCGCCTCGATGCGCTGCGCACCGAACTCGCAAAGCGGGGCCTTCACGGCTTCGTCGTCCCCATTTCGGACGAGCACATGAGCGAATATGTCGGCTCCTATGCCCAGCGCCTACATTGGCTGACCGGCTTCGGCGGCAGCGCGGGCAGCGCGGTGGTGCTGAAGGACAAGGCGGCCATGTTCACCGACGGCCGCTATACCGTGCAGGTGCGCGAGCAGGTCGACGGCAAGCTCTACGACTACGAGGACGTGCCTGCGACCTCGCCTGCCAAATGGATCGCGGCCAATGCGCCCGAAGGCGCGCGGATCGGATACGACGCCTGGCTGCACGGCATCGGCTGGGCGGAAGAGGCGGAAAAACTCTTCGCCAAGAAGGGAATCGAGCTCGTCCCTGTCGACGGTAATCCGATCGACGCGGTCTGGGCCGACCGGCCAGAGCCGAGCAAGGCTGCCGCCGTGCCGCATGAAGACCGCCTCGCCGGCCGGTCGAGCGCGGACAAGCGCGCCGAAATCGCAGACTGGCTGAAGCAGGAAGGGTACGACGCCACCGTCGTCACCGCGCTCGATTCCGTAGCGTGGGTCCTCAATATGCGCGGCAAGGACGTCGACAATACGCCCGTGGCCCTATCGTATGTCGTCGCCCATGCGGACGGGACCGCCGATCTCTTCATCGCACCCGAGAAGGTCACGCCCGAACTGACCCAGCACCTCGGCAATGCGGTGCGCATCAAAGATCGCGCCGCTTTCGAGCCTGCGCTCGCGAAGTTGCAAGGCAAAACCGTGGCTGTCGATCCGCGCCATGCGGTCGCAGGCATCTTCCACGCGCTCGAAGCGGGCGGGGCGAAGGTCGTTCGCGACGACGACCCGGCCGTGCTGCCCAAGGCAATCAAGAACGAGGCTGAAAGGCAAGGCCACCGCGATGCCCAAGCGCGCGACGGGGCTGCCGTCGTGAAATATCTGCGCTGGATCGAGGAAAACGCTCCCTCGGGCGAGATCGACGAATTGACGGCAGCGGCCAAGCTGCGCGAATTCCGCGGCCTTAGCCCGGACCTCAAGGATACCAGCTTCGACACGATCAGCGCGGCTGCGGGCCATGCTGCCCTGCCGCATTACAAGGTCAACGAGGACAGCAATATCCCGATCCCGCCGTCCAGCATCTACCTGTGCGATTCGGGCGGCCAGTATCCCGACGGCACCACCGACATCACTCGGACGGTCTGGGTCGGCCCGGGCGAACCAACGGCGGAAATGATCGACCGCAACACGCGCGTGCTGAAGGGCCATATCGAACTGGACCTTGCCAAGTTTCCCGATGCGACCAGCGGCGGCGCTCTCGATGCGTTGGCGCGTATGCACCTGTGGCAGGCGGGCGTGGATTACGGCCACGGGACCGGCCACGGCGTCGGCAGCTATCTGTCGGTCCATGAGGGCCCGCAGCGCATTTCGAAGCCCGGCGGCGCCTTCCGCGGGACCGAAACCCCGCTTCGCGAAGGCATGATCCTTTCCAACGAACCGGGCTATTACAAGCCGGGCGAGTACGGGATCCGGATCGAGAACCTCGTTCTCGTGGTGGACGCCGGCATCGATGGATCGGAAGGCAAGTACCTCGGCTTCGAGACGCTGACCCACGTGCCGCTCGACCGCAAGCTGGTCGACAAGAGCCTGCTCAGCGAACGTGAGGTCGCATGGTGGAATGACTACCACGCCAAGACCCGCGCCATCCTCGCGCCGCAGCTGGAGGGCGAGGACCTCGCCTGGCTCGAACGCGAATGCGCACCCTTGTAGGAAAAGTTATGTTCACGTAATGTTCCACCGGTCGCGAGTCGTTTCCAAATAGGAGAGTTTGCATGATCGGTTACGTTACGCTTGGCACCAACGACCTTACGAGGGCGGCCAAATTCTATGATGCCATCGCGGCCGAAATGGGCGTGGGGCGAATGATGGAATTCGAAACCTTCATCGCGTGGGGCAAATGGGATGGCGGCGCGGGCATCGCGGCGACCATGCCGTTCGATGGCGAAAAGGCGACGGTCGGCAATGGCACGATGGTCGCGCTGGAGGCGAAGGACCGCGAGCAGGTGAAAAGGCTGTATGACATCGCGCTCGCCAATGGCGGCAGCGACGAGGGTGAGCCCGGACCGAGGGGCGAGCCGGACGAGAACGGCATGCTCTTCTACGCCGCCTATTTCCGCGATCCCGACGGTAACAAGCTCAACGCCTACCTCATGGACAAGGTCGAGTGACCACGGGCAAGCGCCGCCTTTCGGACAGTTTCCTGCACCTCGGGCTGGGGGCGACAGCCGTCCCCCAGCCTCCCTTCGAGGGCGGGATGGACTGGTACGAAGGCTATGGGCAGCGTCACGGCAGTGACGGGCGCGAAGGCAGGCTGGTCAGCCAGCACAGCTTTTCCGAAGACTGGGATAGCTGGGAAATGCATCCGCATGGCGAGGAAGTCGTTATCTGCACGAAAGGGAGCATGGTGCTGACGCAGGAATTTCCCGACGGTCGCCGCGAGACCCTAACTCTGGAAGTGGGCGAATATGCGATCAACCCGGCAGGCGTGTGGCACATCGCCGACGTGGAATCCCATGCGACTGCGATCTTCATCACTGCCGGCGAGGGCACGCAACATCGACCACGGTGACTTCCTGACAGGTGGGTGAACAGGACGCCGGTCGCGTTACATTCCGTTACAATTCTCCTGCGATCCGGCACATTGCTGCGACAAGGCGGGCCTATAACGGTGAGACGAACTGCGGCGCTGTCCCTCAATCCCTCCCCCCGACCCAGGCGCGCCGCAGTTCTCCAAGTTCAGGAGAACACATGATGAAAAAGATCACTTTGACACTGTCCGCCGCAGCGCTCGCGCTGACTGGAACTGCTGCGATCGCGCACCAGCACATGGGCAAGACCAACCCCGATGCGGATGGCAACGGCGTCGTGACCAGCGCCGAACACACCGCACACTCAAACGAGATGTTTGCCCGAATGGACGCCAATGGCGACGGCGTGATCAATGCCGAAGACCGTATTGAACGGCGCCAGGCGATGTTCGCCAAGGCCGACGCCAATGGCGACGGCGAATTGTCGCAGGCCGAAATGAAGGCAATGCACGAAGCGCGCAAGGAGAAGCGCGAAGCACGCCGCGGCGAGCGTGGCGAACGTCGTGGGGCGCGGATGGAAGAGCGTTTCGCCCAGCTCGACACCGACAATTCGGGCGGTCTTTCGCAGACCGAAATGCAGGTCATGAAGGAAATGCGCGGCGAACGCGGCGGCGAAGGTCGCAAGGCGCGTCGCGGTGGCAAGCGCGGTGGCCCCATGGCCATGCTGAAGCGCGCCGACACCGATGGCGACAAGTCGATCTCGCGCGCTGAATTCCAGGCGGCAGTCGATGCACGCTTCGCCCGGGCCGATACCGACGGCAATGGCGAGATTTCGGCTGCAGAGCGCGAAGCCATGAAGCAGGCACGGCAGGAACGCCGCGCCCAGCGTCGCAGCCAGTAACCGGCTTTCTGTTTCGTTCACCGCCAAGCGAGTGCATAGGTCACGCATGAACGATGCTGCGCCCATCACCCTGCTGCTGGTCGACGATGAAGCCAGCCTACGCGAACCCCTGGCGGAATATCTTTCCGGCCAGGGGTTCGTCGTTACCGAGGCCGAGAGCGCGGCGCAGGCGCGTTCGCGGCTCGAGACCGATCGGCCCGACCTCGTCCTGCTCGATATCATGATGCCGGGCGAAGATGGGCTTTCCCTCTGTCGCCACCTTGTCGAAAGCCGCCAGCTTCCCGTCATCCTGCTGACGGCCAGGGGCGAGGCGATGGACCGGATTATCGGCCTCGAAATCGGGGCTGACGATTATGTCACCAAGCCCTTCGAACCGCGCGAACTCGTTGCGCGCATACGCTCCGTCCTTCGCCGGGCAGACCGCACCGGCGCGGAGCCTGCGGACGATCTAGCTTATGTTTTCGACGGCTGGACGCTCGACCCGCTGAAGCGCCGGCTGACCGATCCTGAAGGTACGCTTGTACCGATCTCGACGGCGGAATTCCGCATGCTGCGCGCATTCTGCGACCACCCGCGACAGGTGCTCGACCGTGACCGGCTGCTGGACATGGTCCAGGGGCGCGAGGCGCAATTGTTCGACCGCGCGGTGGACAACCAGGTCAGCCGCCTGCGCCGCAAGATCGAGGCAGACAGCCGCAATCCGCATTTCATCCAGACGGTCCGCGGCGGTGGCTACCGGTTCGGCGCGGATGTCACACGCAAGGCGGCGGACAAGTCCTGATGCGGTTCCTTCCCAAGAGCCTGCTGGGCCAGACATTGCTGGCAGTCGCCGGAGCGCTCCTGCTGGCGCAATTGGTGACGACCGGACTGCTCTATCGTATTGCCGAAGAGCGGCGCGAGGAGGCTTTGATCAGCGCCGCCCAGCTTTCCTTGTGGGGCGCGCCGGTGTTTCGCCAGGCTCGCGGCGAAGCGGTGCTCGAAGGGGATCGCCGACGTTTCCGGGCAGACCGGCGTGAACTGGGTGGCCGCTGGATGCGGGGCGAGGTGACCGAAGCCTATCCCCTCTTGCCGGGCGAGACGTCGGACGATGCGCTTGCGACAGCCATTGCGGCGCGTCTTACCGGGTTCGTTCGCGAACCGCATGCCGTCCTTGCGACCATTCGCTCCACCGACGACGATCCCGTGGTGATGCAGCGGGTTCGCGACTGGAACCCGGCATCGCGCAGAATGGTCCGAGGGTTCAGGAAAGTCTTCGTCGCCGCCGTCCAATGGGAGGAAGGCGGCGCATGGCACGTCGCCCGGGTACCGTTTCCACGCGACGACCGGAGGGTTTTCCTGGTTACTGCGGCCCAAACGCTGGTGATCTTCATACTGGTCATGACGGTCCTGTTCGTCCTGCTGCGCCGGATCACCCGGCCCTTGGCGAGACTGACGCATCAGACGGAACGGTTTTCGTCCAATCCGGGCAGCATCACTCCGATCGAGGCGAGCGGCCCCGACGATATTCGCAGCCTGATCGCGGCGCATAATGCGATGGAAGCGCGCATCGCTGCCATGCTGGATGAAAAGGACGTCATGCTGGGCGCCATCGGCCACGACCTGAAAACGCCGCTGGCCGCGCTGCGAGTAAGGATCGAAGCGATCGGGAATGAGGGTCTGAGGGCCAAGATGGCGGATTCGATCGAAGAGATCACGCGCACGCTCGACGAGATCCTGCTGCTCGCGCGCATCGGCCGCGCCGAACGCCCTGCCGAACGGACGGACCTCTACGCCCTGCTGGTTTCGGTGGTCGAGGAATTCGAGGACATGAGCCAGCCGGTCGCGCTGCTCGACGGCCAGCGGGTGCCCGCGCCGGTGCACCTCACCTGGCTGAAACGAGGCGTGCGCAACCTCATCTCCAATGCGCTACGTTATGGCGGAACCGCAGAAGTCGCGTTGGTTCGGGAAGGCGACGAGGCGGTGATCCGCGTCGAAGACGACGGGCCCGGCATTCCCGAAGATCGCATCGCCGAAATGCTCGAACCTTTCACCCGCGGCGAGGCAAGCCGCAATCGCGCCACGGGCGGCGCCGGTCTCGGCCTGACCATCACGCGCGCCGTTGCGGAGCAGCATGGTGGTTCGCTGGTACTGGAGAACCGGCAGAAGGGCGGCCTGCGCGCCGAATTGCGCCTTCCGATCTAACGCATCAACCCGCCGACGATATTGCGCACGAAGGCATTGAGGCCCGTGCGTACCGGATCGGCGCGCGATTTCTTGCCGAGTACTGCGGCAACGGCCACCGACGAGAGCGAGCCTGCCGCAGCGGTCGCGGCAGCCTTGCCAGCCTTGCTCCACATGGATGGGCTCTTGCGTTCGCGCTTGCGCACTTCCTCCTCGCCCTTTTCCTCGACCTCCTTGGCGGTTTCGGCGGCGTCGAGCGTCTTTGCCGCTAGCACTTCTTCCGCGCTTTCGCGGTCGATCGCTTCATCGTATTTCCCGTCGAGATCGCTGACAGAGTTCACGATCTTGCGCTCTTTTTCCGTCACCGGGCCGAGGCGCGAGTGGGGCGGCTTGATCAGCGTGCGCTGCACGACCGATGGCGCACCGTCCTCGTCGAGCGTGGAGACCAGCGCCTCGCCCACTTTCAGTTCGGTGATCGCTTCCTCGACATCGAGATCGGGATTGATGCGGAATGTCTCGGCGGCGGCCTTGATGGCGCGCTGGTCGCGCGGAGTGAAGGCGCGCAGCGCGTGCTGGACTCGGTTGCCTAGCTGGCCCGCGATCTTCTCCGGAATGTCGATCGGGTTCTGGGTGACGAAATAGACGCCCACGCCCTTTGACCGAATAAGGCGTACGACCTGCTCGACCTTTTCTTCCAGTGCTTCGGGCGCATCGTCGAAGAGGAGGTGTGCCTCGTCGAAGAAGAACACCAGCTTCGGCTTGTCCGGGTCGCCGACCTCGGGGAGCGTTTCGAACAGTTCGGCCAGCAGCCAGAGCAGGAAGGTCGCGTAGAGTTTGGGACTGCGCATCAGCTTGTCGGCAGCTAGCACGTTGATCACGCCACGACCCTTTTCGTCGGTGGCGAGGAAATCGTCGATCTCCAGCGCAGGCTCGCCGAAGAATTCGTCCGCTCCCTGGCTCTCGAAGCTGAGCAGCTGGCGCTGGATCGCCCCCACGCTGGCCTTGGAGACATTGCCGTATTTGCCGGACAGGTCCTTGGCGTTTTCATAGGCGAAGGTCAGCATGGCCTGCAGGTCGCCAAGGTCGAGCAGCAGCAAATTGTTCTCGTCGGCATAGCGGAAGACGATGTTGAGCACGCCTTCCTGGGTGTCGTTGAGGTCCAGCAGCCGTGCCAGGAGCAGCGGACCCATTTCCGAAATCGTCGTGCGGATCGGGAAACCCTTTTCCCCATAGAGGTCCCAGAACACCGCCGCATTGTCGGCATAGGCATAGTCGTCCATGCCCAGTTCCTTCGCGCGGCCTTCCAGCTTGACCGCATGCTTGAACTGGGGGGAACCGGCCATGGAGATGCCGGACAGGTCGCCTTTGACATCGGCCACGAATACGGGGACGCCGCGAGCGGAGAAGCTTTCTGCAAGGCCCTGCAGAGTGACGGTCTTGCCCGTGCCGGTGGCTCCGGCGATCAATCCGTGGCGATTGGCCTGCGCCAGCCTGAGATACTGGTTCTCTCCATTGCCGCCCAATCCTAGGAAAATATCGCTCATCTGGCCCCGTGTCCTCTTGTCATGTGTTGCCAGCGGTTTGGCGCAGTCGAGGCGGCAGGGTCAAGCTATCCCTCGACATAGCCTGCCGCTGCGGTAAAGGCTGGGCATATGGCGCGGCGCGACCCTTTCGTTCTACTCGACGATGCACGCAGCGATGGTGCGGCGGACGCGTTGCTGTTCGAACGGCCGCGCGCGGTCTTTGTCGCCTCGCGGCCCGAAGATGTGGCAGCGACGCTGGAGGCTGCGGAGCAGGCGCGGCGCGAAGGCGGGGAACTGGCCGGCTTCATCGCTTACGAGGCGGGGCTGGCGCTTGAGAGCAGGCTTGAACATCGCGCAGCTTCGAGGACGGGCGCCTCAGGCCCACTGGTCTGGCTGGGGCTGTTCGATGCGCCGTCGCGGATTGCGGCCGAGGCCGTACCAGCATGGCTCCACGAACGTTCTGCCGGAAACGGAAGCGTCGGACCGCTTGAGCCGCAAGTTTCGCCGGGCGGATACGCCGAGGCGTTCGATCGCCTACAGGAAACGATCAGCGCAGGCGACATCTACCAGGCGAACCTCACCTTCCAGCTGGCTGGAAATTTCACCGGCGATCCGCTGGGGCTTTATGCTGCGCTGAGGCCTGCCGCACAGGCGGGTTACGGCGGGGTGATCTTCGACGGTTCGCACTGGCTGCTCAGCCTCAGCCCCGAGCTTTTCGTCTCGCTCAAGGACCGCGAAGCCAAGGCCAAACCGATGAAAGGCACGCGCCCGCGTGCAGCGGACCCACAGCAGGATGCGGCGCTGGCAGAGGAACTGGCGCAATCGGTCAAGGACAAGGCCGAAAACCTGATGATCGTCGACCTGATGCGCAACGATCTCAGCCGGGTTGCCGAAGCCGGTAGCGTGCGGGTGGACGAACCCTTCGCCATCGAAAGCTATCCCACCGTCCACCAGATGGTGAGCGTCGTTCGCGCGCGGCTCAAGCCGGATGCGGGCGCAATCGACCTCGTGAAGGCGCTTTTCCCGTGCGGGTCGATCACCGGCGTCCCGAAAATCCGCGCGATGGAGTTGATCGACGAGGTCGAACGCGACCCCCGCGGTCCCTATTGCGGGGCCATCGGTCGGATCGGTGCCGATGGCGACGCGGCCTTCAACGTAGCCATCCGCACGCTGCGCCTGACAGAGATCGAGAACGGGCGCGGCAAGGCCGTGCTGGGTGTCGGCGGTGCAATCGTTGCCGACAGCGAAGCCCGCACAGAGTGGCGCGAGGCTATCCTCAAGGGTGCATTCGCCCGCTCTTCGTCGCCCGATCACCGTGCGGCGCAATTCGACCTCATCGAGACGATGCGTTTTTCGCCCGACGAGGGGATTGCGCATCTCGAAGAACACCTAGTGCGCATGAAGGAAAGCGCTGGCGTGCTCGGCTTCTCCTTCGACCGGCACGAGGCGCGCAACCAATTGCACGCGCTATGCTTCGTGGTCGAAAAGCCCAGCCGGATCCGCCTCTTGGCGTCGCGTTCGGGGGCACTCGCCCTTGAAGTGCATGATATGCCAGCACCATGGCCGGAACCGGCGAAGTGCATAGTCATGCCGATGCCGGTCGATCCGGGCGATTGGCGGCTTCGTCACAAGACCACCGACCGCAGTTTCTACGAGGACGCACAAGCAGTCGCCCGGCACCATGGCGCGCAGGAATGCCTGCTGGTGCGCGAGGACGGACTTGTCACCGAAGGCTGCGTCACCAATATCTTCGTTGAGCGTGACGGTGTCCTGCTGACGCCGCCTGCCACACTTGGCCTCCTTCCCGGCGTGCTACGCCAGAGCCTGCTTGCAGAGGGCAGGGCGAAGGAAGCGGAGCTTGCGATTTCCGATCTCGAGGACGGTTTCTTCCTCGGCAATGCGCTGCGCCAGATGGTGCGAGCGGAACTGAAGGACTGAATGACCGATATCCCGATCCTGTTCGAAGACGGCGAAGCGCTCGTCATCAACAAGCCTGCCGGCCTTCCGGTCGACCGGCCGAAGAAGGGCGGGCGGTGCCTGGAGGATCATTTCGAGCAGCTGCGTCTGGGCTTCCAGCGCGATCCCTCACCCGTACACCGGCTCGACACCGATACCAGCGGATGCCTGCTCTTGGCCCGCAACCCGAAATCGCTGAAGCGCTTCTCCAAGGCCTTCGAAGACCGCGTGGTCGAGAAGCGCTATCTTGGCATTCTCACGGGCATTCCGTCGGAAACCGAGGGCACGATCGAGCTGTCGCTCTCGAAGATCAGCAGCGCCGAAAAGGGCTGGCGGATGATCGCGGCGAAGAAGGGCAAGCCGTCCGTCACGCACTGGAAGGTCATAGGCCAAAGCGGTGGCCATGCGCTGGTCGAGTTCCGGCCGGAAACCGGACGCACGCACCAGATTCGCATCCATTGCGAAGCGGGGCTCGGTATGCCGCTGCTCGGCGACCCGGTTTACGGGTCCGGCAAGGGCGCGCCGCGCACCATGCTGCATGCGGCCGGGCTGGTCGTGCCACGCGAAAAGAAATCGATGATCGAGGCGAGGGCGCCGATGCCGCGCGATTTCGCAGCCCTCGGTTTCGCCGACGAAGCGGACTAATGGGCCGCATCGTCGACAAGGCGAATGCGATTGCGGAGGAGAAATTTATCGCCTCCTCCGGACCCGGCGGGCAGAACGTCAACAAGGTCGCGACCGCCGTGCAGTTGCGGGTCGATGTTTTCCAGCTTGGCCTGCCGCCTGATGCGTTCAACCGGCTGAAGGATATCGCGGGCAGCAAGCTGACGCAGGACGGCGAGATCGTCCTCACCGCGAACGAACACCGTACGCAGGAACGCAATCGCGAAGCCGCCCGGGTCCGGCTGGCGGCAATCCTGACCGAAGCGCTAACCCCGCCGAAAAAGCGCAAGAAGAGCCGCGTGAATCGGGTCGGCAAGGTCAAGCGCCTCAAGGCCAAGAAGGTGCGGGGCGAGGTGAAGGCCAATCGGGGGAAGGTCCAGCTCTGATGCAGTGCGCGCCAATGCTTGACTTTTCACCGGGAATCACACAAAGGGCGCGCCGGACGGCGGTGCGACCTGCGCCGCCCTTATTTTTTCGGCCGGTTTCCCTCTCGGGACGGCCCTTGCAACGAGATCTTTAGGAACACGCCATGGCGAAGCCCGCAACCGTCAAGATCAAGCTCGTCTCGACCGCCGACACGGGCTTCTACTACGTGACCAAGAAGAACCCCCGGAATCACACCGAGAAGTTCACCTTCAAGAAGTACGATCCGGTCGTGCGCAAGCACGTCGAGTTCAAGGAAGCCAAGATCAAGTAATTCGATCCGGCAAGCTGAACGGCGGGAACGCACGCAGTTCAGTGACAGTTCAATGCTCCGACGCTAAATCGTGGAGCATGAACACCTTGACCCTTTTCAAGAATCGACCCTTCGCCTCGGCCATCGCGTTTGCGGTGGCCACTGCGATTCCGGCAAGCTTTCTGGCAGCCCCCGCCCCGGTGGAGGCTGCCGCAGGCGATCTCGACCGTGCGGTCGATGCCCTTCGCGGTATCGCTACCATGAAGGCCGACTTCGTCCAGACCGACCGCAACGGCCAGTCCGTCTCCGGCGTCATGACGCTGAAGCGACCCGGCAAGATCCGTTTCGAATACGAAAAGGGCGTTCCCCTGCTCGTCGTCTCGAACGGCAAGTCGATGTACATGGTCGATTACGAGGTGAGCCAGGTCCAGCGTTGGCCGATCAAGAATTCGCCTCTCGGCGCGCTGCTCGACCCGAGCCGTGACGTGAAGCGGTACGGCAAGCTGGTTCCGACCGGACACAGCGATGTCGTCAGCATCGAAGTGCGCGATCCCAAGCGACCCGAATTCGGCGCGATCACCCTCATCTTCGCGCGTGATGCCAGCGCCCCTGGCGGCCTGCGCCTCACCCATTGGGTCGCGCTCGATGCACAGAATCACCGCACCACTGTTCGCCTGCGCAACCACCGCTACGGCGTGTCGGTTGCCGACAGCGCGTTCACCTTCAAGGACCCGCGCAAAACGTCCCGTCGTCCGGGATAAACGGACCGGCGACGAACCGTTCGCCTTATACGACCTCCGGCGGTTCGATGTTCATTGAGCAGCAAGACGATCGGTCCTATTTATAAGTCTACGAAGCGGCGGACGGCAATTTCCCCCCTGTTGATTGCCACCCCTCAAACCGCTTCGTTCCAAGCGTGACGAACGCTCACAAGGAACCCTCGAGCCATTTGCCCCCGGCTCGAGGGTTTTTTGTTGTGTGCGGCAGGGTGGACCGCCGCGCTTCGCCGCCCTATCTCGGCGGCCATGGTTTCTGTTGCATCCTGGAATATCAATTCCGTCCGCCTGCGTATGCCGATTGTCGCCCGCTTCCTGGAGGAGCAGGGGCCCGACATCCTGTGCTTGCAGGAGATCAAGTGCCAGGAACACCAGTTCCCCTTCGAAGCCTTCCGCGAACTCGGGTACGAGCATTTCGCCATCCATGGGCAGAAGGGCTACCATGGCGTGGCGACGGTCGGGAAAATTCCCTTCCGTGATTTTTCGAAGCATGACTGGCAGGACAATGGCGAGGCGCGCCACGTCGGGGTGGAACTGACCGATCCGGCACACCAGGGCATGATCGTAGAAAACGTCTATGTCCCCGCTGGCGGCGACGAGCCCGACCGCGAGAAGAATGTGAAATTCGGCCAGAAGCTCGATTTTCTCGAGCGGATGACGCGCTGGGCGGACAAGGTCGATCGCCCCACGCTTATCGTGGGCGATTTCAATATCGCGCCGCTCGAAAGCGACGTGTGGAACCACAAGCAATTGCTGAAGGTCGTCAGCCACACGCCGGTCGAGGTCGACGCGCTGCAGCGCTTCATGGATGCGCACGGCTGGGCCGATATCGGGCGCGAACACATCCCTTCGCCCGAACGCTATTACAGCTGGTGGAGCTACCGGGCGAAAGACTGGAAGGCCAACGACCGAGGCCGCCGGCTCGATCACATGTGGGCAAGCCCCGAACTCGCGGAACAGGCGACCGGCCACTCGGTCCATGAATACGCCCGCGACTGGGAAAAGCCTTCAGACCACGTGCCGCTGGTGACGGAGTTTTCTCTCTGAACGAGGCATCGCCTTCACGCCGGGCGGCGCAGGCCGTCGATGCGCTGAGGCACGGCTGGCCGCTGGCGATTGCCGGTGCGCCGCTGTTGCAACCGGTCGAGACGGCGTTCGCCGAAGTGACGGCAGGCGAAATGCTGATTTCGGCAACCCGCGCGGTCACATTGAAACTGGCCAACCAGCGCGAAGCGGCGGCACCGCGCCAGCCGGTCCTGCTTCGCGGGGCGGAGACATTCGACCTGCCTGCCGCCTTGGCGATTGCCGATCCGGCGCTGGATTTGACCAAGCCGATGAAGGGTCCGTTCAAGGCGCTGACGCTGGAGTGGGAAGGGCAGGCGGCAGCTGCCCTGGAACTGGCGCGCATCGCCGGGATATTGCCCGCGTTTCTCGTCGCTCCGGAAGGTGCGGGGGAGGCTGTGCACCTCGAAGCGTCGGACTTGGATGCTTTTTCGCAAGCCGACACCTTGCGCATAGCATCGCGGGCCTCCCTGCCGGTGGATGCAGCGCCCGATGCGCGGATCGTGGCTTTCCGCCACCCCGACGATACGCGCGAGCATGTGGCGCTGGTGATCGGCAAGGAACGCTCGGACAAGCCGCCGCTGGTGCGCCTCCATTCCGAATGCCTTACCGGCGACGTTCTCGGCAGCCTCAAATGCGATTGTGGCCCACAGCTCGACGCGGCCCTCCATGCGATGGCGAATGAGGCCGAAGAGGGCGGTTGGGGTGTGCTGCTCTACATGCGGCAGGAGGGACGCGGCATCGGCCTCATCAACAAGCTGCGTGCCTATCGCTTGCAGGACCAGGGTTTCGACACGGTCGATGCGAACACGCGGCTGGGCCTGCCGGACGAAGCACGTGACTTTCCCACTGCGGCAAGGATGCTCGACCTCCTCGGTGTGCGCAGTATCCGCCTGATGACGAACAATCCGGCCAAGGTCGACGCACTGGCCGCGCACGGCGTACAAATCGACGAGCGTGTCCCGCACGCCCTGCCGGACAATCCCCACAACGCCCGTTATCTTGCCACGAAGCGGGATCGTGCGGGGCACCTGCTTCCATGAGCGCCATCATGATCCGGGGCGAAAACCCCCGCGATGTCGCCGCAATCCGGACACTGACCGAGGCGGCGTTTCGCGACATGGCTTTCGCGGATGGCGACGAACACGAGCTGGTCGACCGCTTGCGCGGTGATGGTGATCTGACCCTTTCGCTGGTGGCGGAGGATGCAGAACGGATTGTCGGCCATGTGGCCGTTTCACCGGTCACGATCGATGGGAAGCCGGGCGATTGGTACGGCCTCGGGCCGATTTCCGTACTGCCGTCCCTGCAACGCGGCGGGATCGGTTCGCGCCTGATGCAGCGCACGATAGCGGATATGCGGCAAATGGGCGCTGCGGGTATCGTCCTTCTGGGCGATCCGGCCTATTATTCGCGCTTCGGTTTCGAACATGATCCGCAACTGGAATACCCCGGACCGCCGCCCGAGTATTTCCAGCGGCTGGTCATCACCGGCAGCGCGCCGACGGGTATCGTGAGTTACGCCTCGGCGTTCGGCTGAAGTCGCCGGCCTAGCGCCTCGCCCATCCGGACGCTGTCGCCTGCCTTGAACCGGTCGAGCCATTCGCCACGACCGCGCTCGAACAGCAGTACGACGGTCGATCCCAGGATAAAGCGACCCATTTCATCGCCTGCCGCAAACCGGTGCGCGCCACCGGAAAAATCGGTCCGCTTGAGCTTGGGCGAATGGGTTTCTTCCAGCCCCGACCACACCGTTTCGATCCCCGCCACGATCATCGCGCCGACCATGACGCTGGCAAAGCATCCGTCGGGACCGTCAAACAGGCAGGCGAGGCGTTCGTTGCGCGCGAACAGTCCATCGACGTTCTCGGCCGTGACCTGGTTCACCGAGAACAGGTCTCCCGGGACGTAGGTCGCGCTCGTGAGCCTACCTGCGGCGGGCATATGCACACGATGGTAATCGCGGGGGCTGAGGTAGATCGTGGCGAAGCTGCCGCCTTCGAACAGGCGCGCCGCGTCCTCGTCGCCGCCCAGCAATTGGCTTGCGGTAAAATGTCGTCCCTTTGCCTGGAAGATGCGGCCTTCCTCGATGCGGCCGATCTGGCTGATGGCGCCGTCGGCTGGCGAAAGGATATGCTCGCCGGCATCGGCCAGGGGCCTGGCACCGGGCTTCAGTTCGCGGGTGAAGAAGTCGTTGAAGCTGCGGTACTCGTCGATACCGCGTGCCGCCTCGCTCATGTCGACATCGTAGGCGTCGATGAAGCGGCGGATCAGCAGGTTCTTGACTGCGCCTGTCTCGCTCGATGCGAGGGTGCCCGCCGCGCGCGAAACGGCATGATGCGGCAGCATGTGCTGAAGCCAGATGAAGGGTGATGTCATGCCCGGGCCGTGAACCGAATTGCGCCCTAGCGCAACTGGCTGTCCTTGCTGCCTCGACGATTGATGCCGGACTGGCGGGTGGTGGCATCGCGGGCGGACTGGCAGGCCACGCAGGTGCGCACGCCGGGAAGGGCGTCGCGCCGCTTCTGCGGGATCCGTTCGCCGCATTCGTCGCAATATTCGGCGCTCTCGCCACGCGGCATACGGGCGCGTGCGGCGCTGACCGCATCGTTCACCGTATCGTCTATCTGGTCCTGAACGGCGCCATCTCGCGCCCATCCGCCTGCCATTTCTCGCTCCTTTCCCCATCAACGATGCGGGAGGGGAGGGTGTTCCTCAGCGGCTTTCGAATGGCTTGATATTGGTCCCGAGGGAGTTCTCGCCGATGGCCAGGGCATCGCCGGTCCAGTCGGCGATGAAGGCGGGCTTCCGTGTGATGCCAGGCGCGAGGCGCGCGTCGTTGTCGCGAATGACCAGCCCGTCGGAAGAGTATTTCCCGCCTGCCGCCCCGATTGCGATCAGGGCGGACCAGTTTTCCTTGTCCGTGCCCTGGACGAACCAATTCCCGCTGATCATGCCCGAGCCACCCTCGGGCAGGTCGATCATGTAATTGGTGCCGCGCCCGCCGGTATCGTCGAAACTGTTGTTGGCGATGCGATTGCGGCTGGCGCGCGATTTTACATAGTGCCCGCCGCGGCCCTGTTCGAAACGACTGCGGGTCACTTCCAGTTCGCCGTAGTCGCCGACATAGATGGAATGGGCACACCCGCCGCTTCCTTCACAGGTGCCGAGACGGGTGAAAGTGGACTTGTCGATCGTGATCCGGTTCGATTTGCCATTGACGGTCAGCAAGCCCTGGTCGCTGTCGCGGAACCAGCTCTGGATGATCGAAAGTTCCCCATTCTCGAGGCGAATACCGGCGCCATTGTGCTCGCGCACGTGCATGTTGGCGAAGGTCAGGCCTCGCACCGCAGTAGCATCGCCGCGCAGGACGAGCGCCGCCTTGCCCTCGCAAATTCCGCTGTCGAAGATAGACCGCCCAGGCTCGGCCGCGCGATATTCTATGCGGCCCGCTTTCTGGACAGCGCACTGGTCGTAGACGCCGGGAGCAACCAAGATCGTGCCCGCGCCGCTCCCGATCGCGTCGACCGCATCCTGCAGAAGCGCAAACCCGCGGCCCGTTTCCGCCACGGTAAAGTTGCCGCGGACCGGCTGGGCCATCAGCGCGGCGAGCGGAATGGCCCCGACCGCCAGCGTCGCCACACCGGCCACGATCCAGCGCGGCAGGCGTCCGGCAGCAAAGGCTAGGGGCGAAACCATCGCAATTGCGTAGGATTTAATGGTTAACATCGCGCAAACAGGATGATCGCAGGGATGCGGATGTCAATCCTCTTCGCCATGCCTCCACCGCCAGCCCCCGCGGGTCTTGTGCTTGGCAATGAACACTACGGCGAGCGTGGCAAAGAGCCAGACGACGATGGCAAATCCAAGCCCGATGACGGGATCCCACTCCAGCAAGGGGGCCGGAGCCAACATGACCAGGGTATATACTACCAGCAGGGCCCACCCCTGCCAGGCGATCGGCAGGCCTGCGCCATAGCCATAGCGCTTCGGAGCGAACCACGGATTGTCGTCCTTCATCTCAATCATCCTTCCTCGGTCGTCCGCGCTTGGGCTGTCTGGTAATCGCGACGTCGATACCGCGCTTTTTCAACGCTTCGCGCAACAACATTTCGATCTGCGCATTGGCGCTGCGCAGTTCGTCTGCCGCCAGACGCTCGACCGCGGCGTGGACTGCCGGGTCGAGGCGCAGGGCGAAGGCTTTCTTGGCTGGGGGTTTGGCCATGAGGCCTCTCCACTAATCCTGCGGGATCAGTACAGCGAGCCGGCGTTGACGACCGGATGCACATCCTTCTCGCCGCACAGCACAACCATCAGGTTCGACACCATGGCCGCACGCCGCTCGTCGTCGAGTTCGACGATATTGTCCTCGCTCAGCTTGGTCAGCGCGTCCTCGACCATGCCCACGGCACCAAGAACGATCTTGGTCCGCGCCGCGATGATGGCGTCGGCTTGCTGGCGCTTGAGCATGGCGCTGGCAATTTCGCTGGCATAGGCGAGGTGCGTCAGCCCCGCCTCGTCCACGACGATGCCCGCGACCTTGAGGCGATCGTTCAGCTCTTCCAGCAGTTCGCGGTTGACCACGTCACCGCCGCCGCGAAGCGTGACTTCCTCGCCTTCGAAATCGTCATAGGGATGGCGCGAACCGACTGTGCGCAGCCCCGCCTCGATCTGGATGTTCACGAACTCCTTGTAATCGTCGACATCGAAGCTTGCCTGCGCGGTATCGCGTACGCGCCAGACCACGTTGCAGGCAATCTCGATCGGGTTGCCGCGCAGGTCGTTGATTTTCACCCGTTCCGAATGGATGTTGTGGGCGCGGGCGGAGATCTTGGCCTTTCCCATCCACGGCCAGACCCAGCGCAGCCCCTCGGTACGCTCGCTGCCCTTGTATTCGCCGAAAAGGGTGATGACGGCCGCCTGGTTGGGCTGGATCATGAAGAAGCCCGCGGCGACGATGATTACTGAAAGTACCGACAGAACCAAGGTGCCGACAAAGAGCAGCTTCGTGCCTTTCGCCGCTCCTCCATCGGGCGCCATCCCCGGCAGGATAAAGGCCAGTGTCGCAGCAAGACCCAGCAGCACCAGCAACATGATGTAACCATTGTAGCTCGTCGCCGCGTGTTCGCGGCTGACATTCATTCCGGACATTTCCACCGACATATCCTGCCTCCTGTTATATAAATATGATATCATAAATATATCAGGAGGGGTGATCGGTCAAGAAAATCCGGTCAGTGTCGGGCGATCTCCGCAAGGAACCGCTCGCCATAGGCGTCGAGCTTGCGGGTTCCCACTCCGCCAAGCTTGCCCAGATCCGACAGGGTCGAGGGCCGGATCGAAGCCATTTCGCGCAGGGTGGAATCGTGGAACACGACATAGGGCGGGACACCCGCCTCCTTGGCCAAATTCCGGCGCAAATCGCGCAATGCCTCGAACAGTGGATCGCCGACCGGATTGGCGGTCGATTCTCCGCGCCGCCTGCGGGTACGTTTGGGCGGGACGATGATCTCTACCTTGCGCTCACCCTTGATAATCTCGCGCGCCGCACCGCCGAGCGACAGTCCGCCATGCTCGGTCGGGACCAGATCGCCCCGCGCCTGGAGTGCACGGCCAAGCGGCTGCAGCAGGCGGGCGTCTTCGCCCTCGACGATGCCGAATACGCTGAGACGGTCGTGACCGCGCTGGCGGACGCGCTCGTCCTCTGCGCCGACCAGCACCTTCTGAAGATGGCCCATGCCGAAACTCTGGCCGGTGCGATAGACGGCGGACAGCAGCTTGCGTGCGAGTTCGGTCGTGTCGGTCACCTCGGGCGGATCGAGGCAATTGTCGCAATTGCCGCAGCTCTCGTTCGGGTTTTCCCCGAAGTGGCGCAGTAGGACCGCGCGGCGGCAATGCGGCGTTTCGACCAGTCCGGCCAGCGCATCGAGGCGCGCGCGCTCTGCGCTGCGGCGCGATTCGGGCAATTCCATCAGGCGCTGTCGGGCAGTGGCGAAATCGGCCGCACCCCAGAGCATCGTCGCAAGGCTCGGGTCGCCGTCGCGCCCGGCACGGCCCGTTTCCTGGTAATAGCCTTCGATCGATTTGGGCACGCCGACATGGGCGACGAAGCGCACGTCCGGCTTGTCGATCCCCATGCCGAAAGCGATCGTGGCCACGATGACCATGTCTTCGCTTTCGACGAAAGCGGCCTGGTTTGCGGCGCGTGTCTCGGCCGGGAGGCCGGCGTGATAGGGACGCACTGCGCGGCCGGTTGTTGCGGCGAGCTTGTCGGCAATTTCCTCCACCTTGCGGCGGGTCTGGGCGTAGACGATGCCCGGGCCCGGCTGGAGGGTCATGAGGTCGGTGATCTGCCGCACGGGATTGTCGCGCGTGGTGATCGCATAGCGGATATTGGGCCGGTCGAACCCCGCCAGCACCAGCCCGTCGTCCGGAATGCCCAATTGCGTCATCACGTCGGCGCGGGTCTGCCGGTCTGCTGTTGCTGTCAGCGCCAGGCGCGGCACATCCGGAAAGGCATCCATCAGCGGGCGCAGCTGGCGATAATCGGGGCGGAAATCGTGGCCCCATTCCGAAACGCAATGCGCTTCGTCGACCGCGAACAGCGCAAGCGGCGTTGCGCCCAGCATATCGCGGAATCCTTGCTGGCTGGCACGTTCGGGCGCGACGTAGAGCAGGTCCAGCTCGCCCGCACGAAAGGCATCCTGCGTTTCGCGCCAGTCCGCATCGGCGCTGGTCAGGGTGGCTGCGCGAATCCCGTTCGCCCGGGCGCTGCGCAGCTGGTCGTGCATCAGCGCGATAAGCGGGCTGATGACGATGCATGTGCCGGGCATCATTACCGCCGGGAGCTGGTAGGTGAGCGACTTGCCTGCCCCGGTGGGCATGACCGCGAGGGTGGATCGCCTATTGAGCACACGCTCGACGACATCTTCCTGTCGGCCGCGGAACCCGCCGAACCCGAAGGTCGAACGCAAGGTTTCGCGGGCGCGGTCCAGATTGTCTCCATCGAGAGGGGGCATACCTCCCTGTCGACGCAGCAGGCTGGCGGCGCAAGCGGCGCGAGTGCATTTTCCCCTTGGACCTTGGGGGCAGGGCATATTAACCACCCCTCGACCGCGCCGACCGGCGCGATGATCAGGAGAGACAGATGAAGTTCCGTATTCTTGCCGCTGCAACCGCTTCGCTGGCGCTGGCCGCCTGCGGCAGTGCCGACGACGCCTCGACCGAAGCCGAAGCCGACACCGTCGAAGTTGCTGCCGACGAAGCACTCGAACCGGTGACCGAAGAGCCGGTCGAAGATACCGCCGCAAGCGAACCGGTCGAAGTCGACAATTCGGCTGCCGAAGCTGCCGAAAGTGCTTCGATCGAAGCAGCGGGCGATAATGCCGCCGCTACTGCGGAAGCCGCGCTCGACGCGATGGCCGAAGAAAGCCAGTAACGGTAAACTACGTCGGCAGGGGACAGGCGCGGATGGCGCGTCTGTCCCTTTGCTTGCCGTAGCGGATTTTGCCCCGCCGATGCGCGGGCTTAGTCTGTCACCGATGAGACGACTCGTAACCCTCGCGGTACTCGCCCCGCTCGCGCTCGCCGGATGCAGCGAAGAGCCCCCCGCCGCGCCTGCCGAAGTAAGTGCGGACGAGGCGGAGGCGCTCGAAGATGCGGCCAGCATGCTGGACGAGGCGCGGCTCGAAACCGGACCCGAAGCGGTCACGCAAGCAGATACCGAGGCAGGAGAGGAATAGGACATGTCGACCCCCAATCCCGGAATGGATGCCGAGACTTTCGACCAGTTCCTGGATCAGCTTGAACGCTATGTCCGCGAACGGCTGATCCCGGCGGAAAAGGACGTCATCGAACAGGACAAGGTACCCGACGATATCCTGGCCGAGATGAAGGACATGGGCCTGTTCGGATTGACCGTGCCGGAAGACTTCGGCGGCGCGGGTCTCAACATAACGCAATATGCCAAGGTCGTGCAGACCATGGCCTATGCCGCGCCGGCCTATCGCTCGATCTTCTCGATCAACGTGGGCATGTTCAATTCCGCGATCAAGAACGGCGGCACTGCGGAACAGCAGGCGGAATGGTGGCCGCGCATCGCCGCCGGCGAGATCGCCTGCTTCGGCCTGACCGAGCCGGGAAGCGGCAGCGACAGCGCCGCAATGCAGACGATGGCGAAGCCCGATCCCGACGGCAACGGCTGGATCCTCAACGGGACCAAACGCTACATCACCAATGCGCCGCACGCCGACGTCGCCCTGATCATGGCGCGCACCGAAAAGGACGCGTTGCCCAAGAATGCCCATGTCTCTGCCTTCATCGTGCCGATGGACACGCCGGGCATGTCCACCTCCAGCCCCGACAAGAAGATGGGCCAGGCAGGCAGCCATATCTCCGACGTCATGCTCGACGATGTGCATGTGCCGGGCGATGCCCTGCTCGGCGGGGAGACCGGACAGGGCTTCCGCTTTGCCATGATGAGCCTCGACAACGGCCGGATCTCGGTCGGTGCGGCGAGCGCCGGCTATGCCCGCCGTGCGCTCGACAGCGCGATCAAATATGCGAACGAGCGGCAGGCGTTCGGCGAACCGATCGCCAACTTCCAGCTGATCCAGCAGATGCTGGCCGAAAGCTGGACCGAGATATACGCCGCCGAAGCGATGATGGCGGATGTCACCGCGCGTGTGGACCGCGGCGAGGACACGGTGAAACACGCCGCCGCCTTTAAGGTCTTCGCATCCGAAATGTGCGGCCGTGTGGTCGACCGCGTGGTGCAGATCTACGGCGGCGCGGGCTACCTCGCCGAATATGATGCAGAACGTTTCTTCCGCGATGCGCGCATCTACCGCATCTACGAAGGCACCACGCAGATCCTCCAGCTGCAGATCGCGAAGCGGATGCTGCGCGAATATGCGGCGAGCGTCTGAGGCGTGTACGGCCTCCTCAATGACCTGAGCATAATCGAGGCGTCGAGCTTCGTCGCTTCTCCCACTGCAGGGCTCTATTGCGCGCAGATGGGAGCGGAGGTGATCCGCGTCGATCACAAGGAGGGCGGGCTCGACTACGACCGCTATATGCTCACGAAAGAGGGCCGCTCCCTAAGCTGGGAAAACCTCAACCGGGCGAAGAAATCTGTCGCGCTCGACCTGCGCAGCGGCGAGGGGCGGGAGTTGCTGGTTGAACTGTCGGCGAAAACCGGCAATCTGATCACCAACCTGCCCGAGAAAAGCTTCCTGTCGCACGATGCTGTAGCGGCGAATCGCCCCGACCTTGTCAGCGTGCGCATCATGGGCTGGCATGACGGGCGCCAGGCGATGGACTTCACCGTCAATGCGGCCAGCGGCTATCCGCTGATGTGCGGTCCGGAGGATTGGGACGATGCAACCGCGCCGCCGGTCAACCAGGTTTTGCCCGCGTGGGATTTCATCACCGGCGCCTATTGCGCCTTTGCGCTCATCGCCGCGATCCGCCACCGCGACCACACCTGCGAGGGAAGCCAGTTGCGCGTGCCATTGGGCGATGTCGCCATCGGCACGGTCGCCAACAGCGGTGCGATGGCAGAGATGCTCTATCGCGGGGCCGATCGCGAACGGCTTGGCAACGCGATCTGGGGCGCATTCGGGCGCGATTTCCGCAGTCTCGACAACACGCGTTTCATGGTCGCTGCGCTCACCGCCAAGCAGTGGGCGGGGCTGGTGAAGGCATTCGGCGTGGAAGACGAAATCGCCGCGCTGGAGAAGGAATGCGGCGTTCGCTTCGCCGATGGCGACGACCCGCGTTTCAAGCACCGCCACGCCCTGTTCGACCTCTTCCAGTCGCGGGCCGGAACGATGGACTGGCCGGAGCTGGAGCGGAGGATGGCGGCAGAGGGCTGCACCTTCGAGCGATATCGCACCATGCACGAAGCGGCGAACGATCCGGTGCTGGTCGACGACAATCCGCTCTTCACGCGGACCGGTGCGAACCCCTCCGGCTTCGAATATCCCGCCACTCGCAGCTTTGCGAACATCCCCGGACGCGATCCCGGTCCGCCTGCACCAGCCCCGTACCTGGGCCAGCATACCGAGGAAGTGCTCGCGGAACGCCTCGGCCTGTCTTCGGGCGCGATCGGCGCACTCGTCGACCGCGATATCGCCCGTCTTTCCGATAAGGACTAACCCATGACCCAGCTCCGCCGCGTCGCCATTTGCAAACCCTTGCGTACCCCTGTCGGCAAATTCCTCGGCAGCCTCGCCCCGCTCGAAGCGGGTGCTCTGGGTGCGGTCATCATCAAGGCGCTGGTCGAACGTTCGGGGCTCGACCCGATGCGTGTCGACGACGTGGTATTCAGCCAGGGTTACGGCAGCGGCGAGGCTCCCGCCATCGGGCGCTGGAGCTGGCTGGCGGCGGGCTATCCCATAGAAGTGCCTGGCATGCAGCTCGACCGGCGCTGCGGTTCGGGCCTGCAGGCGGTCGCGACGGCCGCCATGATGGTGCAGACGGGCATGGCCGATTGCGTGCTGGCCGGCGGGGTCGAGAGCATGTCCAATGTCGAACACTATACGACCAAGGCCCGCCACGGCGCGCGGCTGGGTGACATGGTGCTTTGGGACCGCCTTACGCGCGGGCGCCTGATGAGCCAGCCGATCGAGCGGTTCGGTGTCATCACCGGCATGATCGAGACGGCGGAAAATCTCGCCAAGGATTACGACATCAGCCGCGAGGCATCGGACGAATTCGCCGTCCGCAGCCACCAGAACGCGGCAAAGGCGTGGGAAGAAGGCAAGTTCGATGATCAGCTCGTGCCCGTCGAAATTCCTCAGCGCCGCGGCGATCCCGTTGTTTTCGCCAAGGACGAGGGTTTCCGCGCAGATGCCGACATGGAGAGCCTATCGAAGCTGCGCCCGATCGACGGGAAGCGTGATCCGGATGCCATCGTGACGGCAGGCAATGCCAGCCAGCAGAACGATGCGGCGGCGGCGTGCCTCGTCGTCGCCGAAGACAAGGTCGAGGAACTCGGCCTCGAGCCGATCCTGTGGTTCCATTCGTGGAGCGCGGCGGGCTGCGATCCCAGCCGCATGGGCATCGGCCCGGTCCCTGCGGTCGAGCGGCTGTTTGCGCGCAACGGCCTCGGCTGGGACGACATCGGCCTCATCGAACTCAATGAAGCCTTCGCTCCGCAGGCTCTCGCCGTGCTCAAGGGCTGGGGCTTTGCCGAGGACGACAGCCGCCGGGATATCGTCAACGTCAACGGTTCGGGTATCTCGCTCGGCCACCCCATCGGCGCGACCGGCATCCGTATCCTTGCCGACATGGCGCATGAGATGCAGCGCCGCGAGGTGAAGTACGGGCTGGAAACCATGTGCATCGGCGGCGGGCAGGGCATGGCCGCCGTATTCGAGCGCGCCGTGTGATGAGCGAATGGCAGGCATGGGTCGGGCGCGAACAGCGTAGCGCGGACCGGCTCGATCCGGGGCTTGCCGCGCGCTGGTGCGCGACTTTCGATCGGGATGCGCCGACGAATGCGCAGATGCCGCAGGGCATTCACCTGTGCCTATGCACGCCCGAGGCGCGAACTGCGCAACTGGGTGAAGACGGCCATCCGACGCGCGATCAGAGCGACGCCAGCTTCCTACCGCCCATTCCGCTCCCGCGCCGCATGTGGGCCTCGAGCGCGATGCAGTTCCACGCCCCCATTTCCGTTGGCGCCACGGTAGAGCGCGCCAGCCGCATTGCTTCGGTCACACCCAAGTCTGGCAGCAGGGGCGAAATGGTTTTCGTCGAGATCGATCACGAGACCAGCGCCAATGGCAAGCTGGCCGTCATAGAGCGGCAAAGCGTCGTCTACCTTGAAGCACTCGCCAAGGACGCTCCCCTGTCCCCGCCGCCTGCTGGCGAGGGCAGTTTCGACCCCTCGCAATGGGACACGCACCGGGAACTTGTCCCCGACGAGCGCCTGCTGTTCCGGTTCTCGGCGCTGACCTTCAACACCCACCGCATCCACTACGACGCGCCTTATGCGCGCGACACGGAGCGCTATCGCGGGTTGGTCGTCCACGGTCCCCTCAGCGCCAGCCTGCTGCTGCAACTCGCCGCCGAAAAATACGGCGAGAACCGACTTGCCAGCTTCACCTTCCGCGGGACGAGCCCGGCACTAGCGGGCGAGCCGCTGCACCTCGCGCTGCGCGAGGGCGAGGAAGGAACCGAATTGGGGGCCTTCGCCGACGACGGGCGCCAGGTGGTTAAGGCGAGCGCGACTCTCGCTTAATCGACCGGATAATCCGCGATCGGCTTGAGGAAACCGTAGGTCTCTTCCACCGGATCGTGCCCCAGCTCCGGAAAATCGATGGTAGGCGCTTCCACCCGCGTATCGGGCAGCCGATCCAGCAGGTTGCGTACCAGCGTCAATCGCCCCCGCTTCTGATCGTTGAAATCGACCAGTGTCCACGGCGCCCATTCGGTGTGGGTCGCTGCCAGCATGTCCTCGCGGGCTCGCGTGTAGTCGTCGTATTTCCCGCGTGCTGCCAGATCGATCGGCGAGAGTTTCCAGCGCTTCAGCGGGTCTTCCAGCCGTTCGCGCAGGCGCTCTTCCTGTTTTTCCTGATCGGTGCCGAGCCAGTATTTGGAGAGCATTATCCCATCATCGACCAGCAGCTTCTCGAACGCCGGGGCCTGGCGCAGGAAATCCTGCAATTGGCCTTCATCGGCAAAGCCCATGACCCGCTCCACTCCCGCGCGGTTATACCAGCTGCGATCGAACAGGACGATTTCGCCTGCAGAGGGCAGGTGCTTGGCATAGCGCTGGAAATACCACTGGCTGCGCTCTTCCTCGCTGGGCTTCGAGAGGGCGACGATGCGGCACTGGCGCGGATTGAGCCGTTCGCGCACGGCCTTGATCGCACCACCCTTGCCGGCGGTATCGCGCCCCTCGAACAGCACGACGATCCGCTGACCGGTCGCCATCGCCCAGCGCGCCATGCCGACAAGCTCTTCCTGCATGGGTTCGATCGCGTCTTCGTAATCGCTCTTCTTCACGCTCTGCTCCGATCGGTTTGTGTCCTGCTGCGTATGCTAGTATCAACGGCAACGATATGGCTACACTTGCAAAAACCGAACAGGATTTTTCGCGTCTCCCGGACTTGCCGGACGACGTCTTTACGGCCCCGCTGAAAAAGCCGGAGCATGTCGGCGACGACTGGCTGGAGCCGAAGCAGACCGAATACGACAGCGAAGACGATGCCATCTGGAACGACCTTTTTGAGCGCCAGATGGATGTGCTTCCGGGCCGTGCGGCGACTGCGTTCATGGAAGGCACCGAAAAGCTGGACCTCGGGCGCGGCGGCGTTCCGGAATTCGGCAAGCTATCGGAAGAACTCGACAAGCTGACCGGGTGGAGCGTGGTGCCCGTGCCCATGCTGATCCCCGATCACGTCTTCTTCTGGCACCTCGCCAATCGCCGTTTCCCGGCAGGCAATTTCATCCGCACGCGCGAGACGTTCGACTACATCCAGGAGCCCGACGTCTTTCACGACGTGTTCGGCCACGTGCCGATGCTGACCGATCCGGTCTATGCCGATTACATGCAGGAATATGGCCGCGCCGGGTGGAAGGCGATGCGCTACAACCGGTTGAAAGCGCTCGGTTCGCTCTACTGGTACACGGTGGAATTCGGCCTGATCGAGGAGCAACCTGGCGACATCCGCGCCTATGGTGCCGGCATCCTGTCCGGCCCGACGGAAGTCGTTTATTCGGTGGAGGCGGAAAGCCCCAACCGCATCATGCTCAATGTCGACCGGGTCATGCGCACGGATTACGTGATCAGCGACCTGCAGCCGACCTATTTTGTCATTCCCAGCTTCGAGGATCTCTACCGCCAGACGGTGGAGCGGGATTTCGACAAGCTCTACAAGAGCCTCGGCCCGGGCTTCACCTATGCGAACACCGCCGTGATCGACGTCGATTACGTGGTGAACCGCGGCACGCTGGAATACACTTTGCGCGGCGGGCGCGGATCGGGCGCGAAGCCGGTCTGATCGCCAAACGAAAACGGCCCCGGATCGCTCCGGGGCCGCTTCATTTCCTAAGCTTGGAAAGCTTCGAGATTACATCTCGTCGATTTCGTCAGCCTGTTCTTCCATCGACTCTTCCATGGCATCGGTCTGGTCGTCCATGGCATCGGCCTGCTCGTCGGTGATTTCGCCGGCAGCTTCCATTTCATTGACCTGCGCGTCGCGAGCGTCTTCCATCTCTTCGATGTTGGCTTCAGCTTCGTTTTCTGCGGCGCTGTCGCAAGCGGCAAGGCCGAGGCTCATGGCAGCGGCAGAAGCGACGAGAGTTGCTTTGGTGAATTTCATTGTGGTGTTCCCCTTTTATTGGCGGGTGGCATCAGGATTGAGCCATCCGATATTGGTCAAACGATTTTGCCGAATGCGCTAATCAGCGCAGGACGCGTTCTCGAACGACATTGTAGAGTCCGACCACCACTACGGCGCCGAGGGTGGCCCAAAGCAGCGTGCCCGCCCGGATCGCTCCGAGGAAGACACCGCCCGATGTCGCAATTCCCACAACCAGCGAACCGGCAATGCCGGCCAGCACGTTGCGAAGAATGGCGCGGCCATCTTCGATCTTGAGTGCGATCGATCCAAGCCATCCCATGAGGGCGCCGGTAACGATCAGAATGATCAAACCCATTGTCAGTCCTTGCGGTCTACTCGTGCCCAATAAAAAGCCGCTTGCGGCCATTGGTTCCACAAATGTGACAGAATGGTGGCGATTGCCGAGCGCCGATCAGAGGAAAGCAAGCAGGGCTGCGCCCAGCGCGACCCGGTAGATCACGAAGACCATCATCGAAGCTTTCTTGAGGAAATTCATCAGGAAAACCATCGTGGCCAGCGCTGTGAAGAAGGTCAGGATGCCGGCGACGATCGCGTCCTGCTGCATTTGCGCGGTCGCGTCGGCCAGATCAAAGGCGGCAAGCAAACCTGCCCCTGCAACGGCCGGAATGGCCAGCAGGAAGGAAAAGCGCGCCGATTCCACGCGCTGGTAACCGAGTGCGCGTGCTGCGGTCATGGTGGCGCCCGATCGGCTCGTACCGGGAATCAGGGCCATCGCCTGTGCCAGACCGACGAGGATGGCATCGCGCAGGGTCATGTCTTCATAGGCCTTGGTTTCCTTGCCGAAGCGGTCTGCAAGGCCCAGCAATATGCCGAAGACGATAAGGTTGGTGGCGACCAGCTGGGTCGACCGGAAGCCTTCCAGGTATCCCCCCATCTTGAGGAACAGGCCGAGCGCGACGGCAGGGATGGTTCCGATGACGACGAACCAGAACAGGCGGCGCTGGGCATCGTCCTTGGCGAGACCGACGCTTGCAAAGCCACCTCGCGCTAGGCCCATCACGTCCTTGCGGAAATAAAGGATGATCGCGAGCAGCGATCCCACGTGGACGGCGACGTCGATCAGCGGCCCCTGATCGGGAAAATCCGTGAGCTTGGGGATCAGGATCAGGTGGCCCGAGGAGGAAATCGGCAGGAATTCGGTGATTCCCTGGACCAGTGCGATCAGCAATTCTTGGAGGAAGGTCATGGGGCGGTGGAATTGGCACAAGGTTTGGACAAGTCAAACAAAAACCCCGCCGGCGCATGGCCGACGGGGTTCGATCTGTATCGGAGGTAGTCGGGTTACCAGATTTTGATGCGCTCTTCCGGCGGCAGGTAGAGATCGTCTTCCGGCGATACATTGAATGCATCGTACCACGCATCGAGATGGCGCACCGCATTGTTGAGGCGGAATTCACCCGGCGGGTGGTTGGCGGTCATCACGCGATTGCGCAGGCTTTCCTCGCGCTCCATGCCGCGCCAGATCTGCGCGAAGCCGAGGAAGAAGCGCTGGTCGCCGGTCAGCCCGTCGATCATCGGTGCTTCCTCGCCATTGAGCGAAAGGCGGTAGGCGCGGTAGGCCATCTGCAGGCCGACCACGTCGCCCAGCGTTTCGCCCATGGACTGGTTGCCGCGCAGGCAGACGGGTCCTTCCGCGCTATCGACCGGGCAGTAGGCTTCGATGAAGCCGGCCATGCGCTTCGTGTAGTCCTCGAAGCCTTCGCGGTCGGAATCCTGCCACCAGTTGCGCAGGGTTCCGGTAGCATCGAACTGGCTGCCCTGGTCGTCATAGCCGTGGCCGATTTCGTGACCGATTACGGCACCGATCCCGCCATAGTTCACTGCCTCGTCCGCCTGTGCGTTGAAGAACGGCGGCTGAAGGATCGCGGCGGGGAAGACGATGCGATTGGTGAGCGGCGAGTAATAGGCATTCACCGTCTGCGGGAACATGCCCCATTCGGTCGGATCGACCTTGGTGCCGAGCCGCGAGCGAGCGTCCTCGGTTTCCCATACCCGCGCATTCATCAGATTGCCGAGCGGGTCGGTCGGGTCGATCTCGAGACCGTCATAGGTTTCGAACTCGGCGGGGTAGCCGATCATCGGCACGAAGCCTTCCAGCTTGGTGCGCGCTTCGGCGATCGTTTCCGGCGTCATCCACTCGTTCGCATCGAGCGCCAGGCTCATGGAGCGGGACAGGTTCGCGACCAGCTCGTCCATGCGCGCCTTGCTCTCGGGCGGGAAGTACCGCGCGACGTAAAGGGCACCGAGCTGCTCGCCCAAAGCGCCTTCGGCCGCGTTGATGGCGCGCTTCCAACGTTCCTGCTGCTGCTCCTGACCGTTGATGGTCTTGCCGTAAAAAGCGAAGTTCGCATCGTCCAGCTCGCTCGAAAGCACCGATGCGTTACGCTCTAGGAAGCGCGTGGCCATATAGGCCTTGAGCGTTGCGAGGGGCGTTTCGCTCAACAGCTTCATCATCGCAGGCAGGCCGCCGCCGATCATGTCGAGCTGTTCCTGCGTCAGTTCCAGTTCCTCGATTTCCTCCGCAGTCGGCGGAAGCTGGCGTGCAAGATAGCGTTCCTGACCACCGAGCTGCGACGCTTCGAGCAGGGCTGCGATCGGGAAATCCCCGGCCATTGCCGTGAGGTCGTCGGGCGTCAGCTCGTTATAGGTGAGCTTGGGCATTCGCAGTACCTGGCGGGCCCATTCAAGTTCGGCGACCTTGCGCTCGAACGCGTAGACTGCCTTGGCAGCCGATGCTGGATCGGCATAGCCGGCCGCGCCCAGCATGGTCGCGAGATAGTCCATATAGGCCTCGCGGACCTTCAGGTTGCTCTCGGAATCGACGAGGTAATAGTCGCGGTCGGGAAGGCCCATGCCGTCGAACCCGATGCCGACGGCATGGTCGGTCGGATTGCGTGCGTCGATCGTGACGCCGGCGGTGACAAGGCCGGGATAGCGCGGGTCGCCGAACAGCGAGACCAGCGAGGCAAGGTCCTCTGCCGCGAAGATGGTGTCGAGATAGGGACGCGCAGGCGCCAGCCCGCTCGCGTCGATGGCCTCGACATCGAGATAGGCGTTGTAAGCATCGACGATACGGCGGGCCGCAGTGCCGGGCTCCGGGTTGGACGCGACGAGGTCGTTCACCAGCGTCTGCACGTCGTGGATCGCGCCTTCACGCAGCATGTCGAACGCGCCGAAACGCTGGCGATCGGCAGGGATCTCGTTCTCGGCAATCCACTTGCCGTTAACGTAGGCGTTGAAATCGTCGCCCGGATCGACGCTGTCGTCGATCAGGTCGGTGCCGACACCCCAGGTGCCGAAGTCCATAGTCGGGCTGGCCGTTTCTTCAGCCGCTGCAGGCGCGCCGAGAATCAGGGCGATGGCAGATGCCCCTGCGGCAAGGAAGTTCTTGGTCATGTGCGAAGTCTCCGAAGGAAATCTCTTTTGCGCGCCCCCCGCGCGAGGATTCGATGTCGGCTAGCTAGCGAAACCAGGCAAGAAGGTGTCGCCGCTCGTCGGCTCAGTCATCGGTTTGGTCGAAGAATCGCGCCGTTCAGGCGCTTTCGAGGCCGAACTGGAGCGAGGCGAGCCGTGCATAGAGCCCGCCGTTATCGGACAGCTGCGCATGGGTGCCTTGTTCGGCAATGCGCCCGTCCTCCATAACGACGATCCGGTCTGCCGCGCGCACGGTGGCGAGACGGTGCGCGATTACCAGCGTGGTGCGGTTCTCCATCAGGCGTTCGAGCGCATCCTGCACCAGGCGCTCGCTTTCCGCATCGAGCGCACTGGTCGCCTCATCCAGCAAAAGGATTGGTGCATCGCGCAGCAGGGCGCGGGCAATCGCGATACGCTGCCGCTGGCCGCCCGAAAGCTGGGTTCCGTTCTCACCCAGATAGGTATCGAGACCATCGGGGAGCTTTTCGAGGAATTCGGTCGCATTCGCGGCTCGCGCAGCGGCCCAGATATCCTCTTCGCTCGCATCCCAATTGCCATAGCGTAAATTGTCGCGGGCGCTGGCGGAAAACAGGACACCTTCCTGCGGGACGAACGCGATCCGCTTCCGGATTGCGGCGGGATCGGCGCTGGTCAGCGGGATGCCGTCTAGCCTGACCGTGCCTGCCTGCGGGTCGTAGAAACGCTCGGCCAGCTGGAAGATCGTCGACTTGCCGGCACCCGATGGGCCGACGATGGCGACCGTTTCGCCCGGCTCAACCTCAAGGCTGAAGTCGGTGATGGCGGGCGCTTCGAGCCGTGTCGGATAGCGGAAGGTGACGTTGCGGAAGGACAGGCTGCCGCGCGCGGGTTCGGGCAGCGCTTCCGGACGCGCGGGTGCTGCGATGCCCGGCTTTTCGGCCAGCAGTTCGCTGAGGCGCTGGGCGGCACCGGCTGCACGCAGCAGGTCGCCGACCACTTCGGCCAGCGCGCCGACGCTTCCGCCCACGATCATGCCGGCAAAGACGAAGGCCATGATGGTGCCGCCGGTCAGTTCCCCCGCCTCGACCAGCACGGCCCCGCGCCACAGCAGCAGCACGATGGAGCCGAAAATCAGGGTGATGGCGGTGGCGGTCATCAGGGCGCGCAGCAACACGCGCTTGCGGGCCGTCTCGAACGTCCGCTCGACCGCATCGGCGAAACGGCCGCCTTCGCGATCCTGCTGGCCGAATGCCTGCACGACCTTCATCGCGGACAGCACTTCGGTGACCATTGCGCCGACATCGGCAATGCGATCCTGGCTCGACCGGCTGATATTGCGCAGGCGTGCGCCGAAAATCGCGATCGGCAGTATGACCACCGGGATGCCGATGAAGATGTACACGGCAAGCTGCGGTGCCAGCCAGAACAAATAGCCTGCCGCGGCCACAGCCATGATGGCGTTGCGCAGTGCCATGGAAATGGTGGTGCCCACCACCTGTTCGATGACCGCGGTGTCGGAGGTCATCCGGCTGGAGATTTCCTTGGGGCTGTTCTCTTCGAAGAAGGAGGGGGACAGCCGCAGAAGGTTTTCATGTACTTTGCGCCGGATGTCGGCGACCACGCGTTCGCCAAGCCAGCTGACGAAATAGAACCGCAGGGCCGTAAAGATGCCCAGTGTCGCCACGAGGGCAAGCAGGTATCGGAACCAGCGGCCGATATCGCCGGTGCCGTCGCCGCCGAAACCGCGGTCGATAATCAGCTTGAGTGCGCTCGGCAGGGCAAGCGAGGTGATGAGAGCCGTCGCGAGCAGCGCGATCGAGGCCAGCGTCAGCTGGAGCGGATAGGCCTTGGCGGACTGCCAGACCATGGCCAGCGCGCCCAGCGAGCGGGTTTCCCCGTCCTTGCGGCGGCGCCTGAATATGCCGCGTTTCGGCGTGGCCTCAGCTTCTGCAATTTCGCCCGTCTTGTCCATTCGCTCCACCTAGGCAGCGCGCGCGGCAAAATCCACAGGGGAGGCGCGTTTCGGGCACTTTTACCCCATTTGTGCATTGCACAACGACGAATCACTCGTCAGACTGCCGGTTTGAAACAAGGGCCCGCAGCGAGACCATAACAGCGCGGGCAGCAGGGGACGCGAATGCTTTATCACGCCTATGAACTCCAGCGCAGCTGGTTATCCAGCGCCAGCGCATGGGCCTCCATCGGGGCGGAAATGCTGTCCAATCCCGCCCTGCCGCAGAATTACATGGGCGGTTACATGGGGTTGGGCCCGATGGCCGCCAGCGCGCTGGAAGTCTTCGCCCATGCCACCGCGACCTATGGCAAGCCTGCCTGGGGTATCGAAAGCGTCGAGGCGGGCGGCAGGCACTGGCCGGTCGTCGAGTCGACCGTGGTCAACAAGCCGTTCGGGGACCTCAAGCGCTTCCGCCGTGAAGGCCTTGCCGAAGATGCGCCGCGCCTCCTGGTCGTCGCCCCGATGAGCGGGCACTACGCCACGCTGCTGCGCGGAACGGTCGAGCGGATGCTCGAAAACTATACCGTCTTCGTCACCGACTGGGCCGATGCACGCAACGTGCCCTTGCACGAAGGTCATTTCGACCTCGACGATTACATGGACTACGTGATCGAGTTCCTCGAATACATCGGTCCCGGCGCCCATGCCATGGCCGTGTGCCAGCCGTCCGTGCCGGTCTTTGCGGCCACCGCGATCATGAATCGCGATGGACACGAATGCGTTCCGAAAACGCTAACCATGATGGGCGGTCCGATCGACACGCGCTGTTCGCCGACCAGCGTAAACGACCTCGCGATGGAACGCCCGATCGAGTGGTTCCAGCACAATGTCATCGCAACCGTCCCGATGCAGTATCGCGGCGGCGGCCGGCGCGTATATCCCGGCTTCATGCAGCTCGCCGGCTTCATGAGCATGAACCTCGGCAATCACATGATGAGCCACTACGAGATGTTCAAACACCTCACCGTTGGCGATGACGCCAGCGCGCAGGCGACCAAGGATTTCTACGACGAATATCGCAGCGTGTGCGACATGACCGCCGAGTTCTATCTCCAGACGGTGGAAGAGGTCTTCCAGACGCACGCCATCCCGAACGGCACCTTCATGCACCGCGGCAAGCGTATCGACCTCGGCGATATCACCGGGACCGCTCTCCTCGCCATCGAGGGCGAGCGCGACGATATCTCGGGCCTCGGCCAGACCCGCGCCGCGCTGGAGCTGACGCCCAATCTCGATGCCTCGAAAAAGCGCTACTACATGGCCGAAGGCGCGGGCCATTACGGCATCTTCAACGGCAGCAAATGGCGCGGCAAGATCGCGCCAGTGGTCGAGGAATTCATCGCCGCGCATGGGTGAGGCGGGGATGAGCGCCGATCAGGCCATCCCGCAGCCGGTGCGGGACGAAATTGAAACGCGGCTAGCGGATATCGAGACGAAGGAGGGCATCCGCTATCTACTCGCGATCGAATCCGGATCGCGGGCTTGGGGCTTTCCTTCTCCTGACAGCGATTTCGATGTCCGCTTCGTATATGTGCGTCAACGCGATGACTATCTGTCACTCAAGCAACCGCGCGATGTGATCGAACAGCCTATCGTCGACGATATCGACCTCAACGGGTGGGATATCCGCAAGGCTCTCGGCCTCATGCTCAAGCAAAATGCGGTGCTCTCGGAATGGATCGAAAGTTCAATTCGTTACCGACCCCAGGATCCCATGATTGCGGACCTCGCCGCGCTGGGTGACCGGTATTTCGACCCGCAGGGGTATGCCCGCCACTATGCCAGCTTGGGGCGGAGCACCGTGAAGCGCTGGCTGGAGTCCGAGCAAGGCGTCACGGTCAAGAAATACTTCTACGCGCTGCGCCCTGCATTGTCGGTGAGAGCGCTTCGCATGTGCTCGCAGGCGCGCCCCCCGATGCGGTTGCAGGACCTGATGGCAGTCACAGGCCTGCCTCGCACTTTGTCGGAGGAAATCGAGGAGATGGTCGCAATCAAGGCTGAAACGCGAGAGGCAGGAAGCGCGAAGCCCCGACCGGCGATCGATGCTTTCATCGCTGACGAACTCGACCGGGTTGAGGAGGTGGCTTCACGGCCGGCAAGCGAAGAGTTCGCGGACGAGGCGAACGCGTTCTTCCTGAAGCTGGTGGGCGCCGGCACCTGAGCCCAACTGCCGGGATTTTCCGAATCGTGCTAGGATGCCCCCAAGCGAGTGCCAGTGTCGCGGCTGCAAGAGGGGATGACCCATGCTGACCATTACCAAGACTGCTGCCGACCGGATCGATATCGTTCTGGACGGCAAGGTCGATGCGGACATCATGCGCAAGGCGCTCGATGATCTGATCGAGAAGTCCGAAGGCATGACCCGGGGCAAGATGTTCTACCGGATCACCAATTTCGAACTGCCTACTCTGGGCGCGATCGGCGTCGAGTTCAGCCGTCTGCCCAAGCTCTTCAGAATGCTCGGCGCGTTCGCCAAATGCGCGGTGCTGACGGATTCGGACTGGCTGGAGAAAGCTGCGGAACTGGAAGGCGCGCTGATCCCGGGCATGGATATCAAGAGCTTCGACTACGACGCTGTGGACGTCGCGGAGGCGTGGCTGGATCTCTAGGCAAGCCGTTCCGCATGCCACTTCACATGCGCGGCCATAAAGGTCGAGATGAAGTAGTAGGAGTGGTCATACCCCTCCTGCATGCGGATTTCCGGACTCATGCCCGCCTTGGCGCAGGCCATGGTAAGCGCGCCGGTTTTCAGCTGTTCTTCGAGGAACTGGTCGGCAGTGCCCTGGTCGACGAGGATATGGTCGTGGCGTGCGCCGTCCTCGATCAGGGCCACCGCGTCATAGGCGCGCCATGCTTCGCGGTCTTCGCCCAGATAGCGCGACAGCGCTTTTTCACCCCATGGCACGCGCGAAGGCGCGACGATCGGCGAAAAGGCGCTGATCGAACGGAAGCGCTGCGGATCGCGCAGCCCGATGGTCAGCGCGCCGTGCCCCCCCATCGAGTGGCCCGTGATCGACTGGCGCGAGAGGTCGACGGGAAATTCGCCCGCGACGACGGAGGGCAGCTCTATCTCGATATAGCTGCGCATGCGGAAATGCTCGCTCCAGGGATCCTGCGTCGCATCGACATAGAAACCCGCACCCTTGCCGAAGTCGTATTCGTCCGCCGCGTCGGGCACGTTCTCGCCACGCGGGCTGGTGTCCGGGGCGACGAAGATCACGCCATGCTCTGCGCAGGCGCGGCGGTATTCGCCCTTCTCGGTGACATTGGCATGCGTGCAGGTGAGGCCCGACAGATACCACAGGACCGGCAGCTTCGCGCCCGCTTCATGCGGCGGGACATAGATCGAGAACGTCATTTCGGTGCCGGTCGCCTGCGACTGGTGCGAACAGACGAACTGGTCCCCGCCGTAGGCCTTGTTCTGCGAAAGGTAATCGAGCTTCATGCGGTCTCCTGAACCGGGATTTCTGCGACGACGGGCGCATGACCCCAATGTTCCAGCAGCTGCAAGATATGCGCGCCGGAAAGCCCGATTGTCGCGGTATTGCGAAGCGGGTGGACATTTACCCGCTCCGCGCGCGCCAGGCCCGCTTCGAGGACGCAGGTCACGCTGCCCGGCAATGCATGGATCATGGCTAGCGGCGTCACTGACCCGGGCGCAATGCCGATAAGGCGCTGCATATCTTCCGGCTTGCCGAAGCTCACCCGCTTGCAGCCGATGGCTTCGGGCAGGGCCTTCAGGTTCACCCGCGCTTCTGCCGGGACGGTGACCAGCCAGAAGGCGCCCTTGGCATCCTTGAGGAAGAGGTTCTTCGTATGCTCGCCGGGAAGGCTGGCCTTGATGTCGCGGCTTTCCTCGACGGTGAAGACGGCCTCGTGCTCGTGATGCGAAAAAGGGATCGCGAGCGCGTCGATGTCGGCTCGCAATCCCTTTTCATCGATTGGCGTCAAGGCGTCAGCCCATGCGTTTCATGACACAGATCTTGTTGCCGGCCGGATCGCGCAGGTAGGCGAGATACATCGAGCCGATCTCGCTGGTGCGGATACCGGGCGGATCTTCGATGGCGGTGCCGCCATTGGCGACGCCTGCTGCGTGCCAGGCGTTACCCTGTTCCTCGCTTTCGACGGCAAAGCCGATAGTGCCGCCATTGGCGCAGGTGGCCGGCTGGCCGTCGATCGGCTTGGAGACGAGGAAGATGCCGCCATTGTGCATGTAGATAAGCCTGCCTTTGGGATCGACCATCCCTTCGCGTCCGCCGAGCGCCTTGAAGCAAGCGTCGTAGAACTTCTTGGCGGCGTCGATATCGTCGGCCCCCAGCATCACATGGCTAAACATTGGACTCTCTCCTTTAGGTTTCGATTCGCCACCTTAAGCGCGCCTGCGGCCTGCGCAAGCGATCAGATGTCGATGGCAAGCGTGGCGGTCTTCTGGTCGCCGGTGTTCGGCATGTCCTTGGGGTCGATCAGCAGGAGGCGGACCTCGCCATGGCGCGCGCAGGGGCGGTGTTCGACCCCGCGCGGGACGATGATCATTTCGCCTGCTTCCAGCACTTCGGTGCGATCTCGGAACTCCATGTCGAGCGTGCCGTCGAGGATAAGGAAAAGCTCGTCCGTGTCCTCGTGACAATGCCAGATGAACTCGCCCTCGACCTTCACGAGGCGGATCTCGTTCTCGTTGTACCGCCCGACGATGCGCGGCGCCCAGTGATCGGAAAACTGGGCGAACTTCTCGTCCAGGTTGACCTTGGACGGCATCAGTAGACCACGACCGCGCGAATGCTTTCGCCTGCGTGCATCAGGTCGAAGCCCTTGTTGATATCTTCCAGGCTCAGGCGGTGGGTGATCATCGGGTCGATCTCGATCTTGCCGTTCATGTACCAGTCGACGATCTTGGGCACGTCGGTGCGGCCCTTGGCCCCGCCGAATGCCGTACCGCGCCAGTTGCGGCCCGTGACGAGCTGGAAAGGGCGCGTCTCGATCGTCTTGCCCGCTTCGGCCACGCCGATAATGATGCTGGTGCCCCAGCCCTTGTGGCAGCATTCCAGCGCATCGCGCATGACCGCGGTGTTGCCGGTGCAATCGAAGCTGTAATCGGCCCCACCATCGAGCATGTTGACCAGTGTTTCGACGACATTGCCGACGTCCTTCGGATTGACGAAATCGGTCATGCCGAACTTGCGGCCCCACTCTTCCTTGGACGGGTTGATATCGACGCCGACGATACGGTCTGCCCCGGCCAGCTTCGCGCCCTGGATCACGTTGAGGCCGATCCCGCCGAGGCCGAAGACCACGACGTTGTCGCCCGGCTGGACCTTGGCGGTATTGGTCACCGCGCCGACACCGGTGGTCACGCCGCAGCCGACATAGCAGGTGGTGTCGAACGGCGCGTCCTCGCGGATTTTGGCGACCGCGATTTCGGGCAGCACGGTGAAGTTCGAGAAGGTCGAACACCCCATGTAATGGTAGATCGGCTTGCCGTTGTAGGAGAAGCGCGTCGTGCCGTCGGGCATCAGGCCCTTGCCCTGCGTTTCGCGGATGGCGCTGCACAGGTTCGTCTTGCCCGACAGGCACATCTTACACTGGCGGCATTCGGGCGTGTAGAGCGGGATCACGTGATCGCCTGCTGTCACGCTGGTCACACCTGCGCCGACTTCGCGCACCACGCCGCAGCCTTCGTGGCCGAGGACGGAAGGGAAAATACCCTCGCTGTCCAGCCCGTCGAGCGTATAGGCATCGGTGTGGCAGATGCCGGTCGCCATGATTTCGACCAGCACTTCGCCCGCCTTGGGGCCTTCGAGGTCGAGCTCGACGATCTCGAGCGGTTTCTTGGCTTCGAAGGCAACGGCGGCGCGGGTTTTCATGATGCGAATCTCCTCTATGATGCGACGGGTAGGGGCGCAACGCTGGCCTCGCAAGCCAAGTTGCTTGCGGTTCAGGCGCGGCGCGATAGGAGAGCGGCCATGAAGATCATTCTCCCCGTCATCGCCGCTGCGATGCTCACCGCACCCGTAATCGCACAGGACAGCGCGCCGGCGGACACGCCCGCTCCGGTCATCACCATGGAGCTGGTGGACCTGCCGATCGAACAGCAGTCGGCGCTGCGCTGCGGGGTTGCCGTAGCCATCGCGACCGAGGCTCAGCGCGCGGGCAATGCCGATGGCAAGGACTGGCCCGACCTGCTGGAGAACGAACGCGGCCGCGAATTCTTCGTGCGGACCATGGCCAAGCTGATGGACGACACCGGCATCGCGCGCGAAGGCATTGCCCTTCGCGGCAGGAAAGAGGCCGAAGAGCTGGCGCAGGACGGCCAGCTCGATGCAGTCATGCCCGCCTGCCTGCTGATGATGCAGGCTTCCGGCTTCTGAAGCCCGTTCAGCAAGCTTTCAGCGCCGATCCGGCATAGACGGGCTTCTACGGAACTACCGAAGGAAGTCCCATGCGTCGTCACCTGCTTGCCGCAGCCACCCTTGCCGCGTTTGCAGCACCCGTGCCCGCACTGGCGCAGGATGCCGAAGAGGCTGCCTTCGACGAGCGTGACGGCGCCGGGCTGACCGAAATGGCGGACTCTTTGTCCGACCCCGAGCGCCAGCGCGAGCTTGCCATGATGCTGCGCGCGATGAGCGAGGTCCTGCTCGACCTCCCGATTGCGCCTCTGACCGACGCCGTGGCCGAAATTGCGGGCGAGGAAGCGCCGCGTGTGGATCGGGATGCGACGTTGCGCTCCATCGCGCCCGAAGCGAGCCGCGTGCCGGAAGAGATCGAGAAGAACCTGCCGCGCGCCATGGAAGCCGCAGGCGCGCTTGCCGAAACGATGGAAGTCATGCTGCCGCAGCTGCGCGCCATGGCCGAACGCTTTTCGGACACGCTGCCGCAGCGCGACTGACTTCACAGGAAATTTTCGCCAAAATCGCGCCCGCCAGTGGACGCGTGAGCGCGCCTGCCGCATAGGCAGGGGCCATGTGGCAGCTCCACCAATTTCCCCTGTGCCCCTTCAGCCGCAAGCTGCGCCTGCTGATGGGCGAAAAGTCGGTTGCGTACGAACTCGTGCGCGAAAATCCGTGGGAAGGGCGGGACAGCCTGTGGCAGCTCAATCCGGCCGGGCGCACCCCGGTCCTGCATGACCCGGCGCGCAAGGTCACGCTGTGCGACAGCCAGGCGATCTGCGAGTTCTTCGAAGAGACGGTGGACCGCAATCCGATGATTTCGGGCAATGCCATGCAGCGCGCCGAAATCCGCCGCCTGACGCGCCTGTTCGACGAAAGCCTCTATGGCGATGTCACCGCGCCTGCCTTGCACGAAAAGATGAAGAAGCGCCTGATCCTGCGCCAGTCGCCCGACGGGCGGGTGCTGCGCGAGATGGGGCGGCTGCTCCACGGCCACCTCGATTATATCGATTGGCTGGTCGACACGCGCAGCTGGCTTGCCGGGCCCACGCTCAGCCTCGCCGACCTCGCCTGCGCGGCGCAGCTATCGGTGGTCGATTACCTCGGCGGGATCGAATGGAAAGGCCACGACCAGGCGCGCGACTGGTACATGGTCATGAAAAGCCGCCCGAGCTTCCGCCCGCTGCTGAGCGAAAAGATGGAAGGCCTGCCCCCGCCGCGGGAATATGCTGCGCTGGATTTGTGAGGCGATCAGCCTCGTTACAAATGCGACATCATCAGGACTGATGCAAATGCGAGCGGGCCGGCCCCTATCGCGAGCAGTTTTGAAATCGAAGTGTTCCTTGCGCGACGGACGATCGCGGCGATCCAGATTGCTGCGACTGCCACCAAATAGAAGCGACCCTCGAAGCGTTTTTCTTGCTCGCATTCGCGAATTAGCTCTGACGTATCGTAGCTTGCCCAGCAGTCGCCCATCACAATGATCAGAAACGGAAAAATTGCGAAGGTAACGCCGATCGCCATTGATAATTTGAATTGAAAGGCTCGTTCACGACGCTTCTTGTCGTCCATTCCACTCACCTCTGACAAACCGGGCAGAACCACGTGCTGCGACCGCCCTGCACGATGCGGCGGATGGTGCCGCCGTCCTCGTGGTGGCAGGGCTCGCCCTCGCGGCCGTAGACGTGGAAGCGGGTGGCGAAATAGCCGAGGTTTCCGTCGGGCTGGGCGAAATCGCGCAATGTGCTGCCGCCGTCGCGGATCGAACGCTCCAGCACGTCCTTGATCGCGGGGACGAGACGGCGAAGCTGCGGCATGGTCACCTTGCCACCGGCCTTTCGCGGATGGATCCCCGCATGCCACAGCGCCTCGCACACATAGATATTGCCGAGGCCCGCCACGATACTCTGGTCCAGTAGCAACAGCTTGATCGCCTGTTTGCGCCCGCGTGTCGCCTCGCGCAGGTGCTCGGGCGTTAGATCGTCGCCCAGCGGCTCCGGCCCCAGCGCGGCGAAGGGTTTCCACGTTACCAGTTCGCCGCTCGTCATCAGGTCGACCGAACCGAAGCGGCGCGGATCGTTGAGGGCGAAGCGGTGGCTCGCCGTCTCGATGACGAGGTGGTCGTGCTTGTCGTCTTCCTCCGGATCGATCCGCCAGCGCCCGCTCATGCCGAGGTGGAACACCATTGCATGATCGCGGCTGGTATGGACCAGCCCGTACTTCGCCCGGCGCGAGAGATGCGTCACGCTCGCGCCCGTGAGCGCCTGCACCAGATCGGGCGGGAAGGGGCGGCGCATATCCGGGCGATTGACCTGCACAAGCGTTATGGTCTCGCCTTCGAGGAACCGCGCAAGGCCGCGCACCGTTGTTTCGACTTCGGGAAGTTCGGGCATTTTCTTTCCGGCGATTGGAGACGTATCGATGTTTGCAGATGGCAGATCGCCGGATGCGGTGCCAGCCCTCTCCCCCACCCGGCCACCCAAACAGTATCGTGCCGTGGGTGGCCGGGTGGGGGAGAGGGCCGGAGCTGGGCGTAGCGACCGCAGGGAGCGGATAGACGCCATCAAAAACAACCCCTAAGGCACCTCGCCATGAACGACACAGTTTCCTTCGGCTACGAAGACATCGACGCAAACGAGAAAACCGGCCGCGTGGGCGAGGTGTTTTCCAACGTCGCCGCCAAGTACGACATCATGAACGACGCGATGAGCGGCGGGATGCACCGGCTGTGGAAGGACCGCTTCGTGCGCCGGGTCAAACCGCAGCCGGGCGAACAGATCCTCGACATGGCCGGCGGTACGGGCGACATCGCTTTCCGAATGGCCGCCAAGGGTGCCAGCGTCACCGTGTCGGACATCAATCAGGACATGCTCGACGTCGGCATCGAACGTGCGATGGATCGCGGGATCGACGGCCTTGTCTGGAGCCGCCAGAACGCCGAGGAGCTGGCTTTTTCGAGCCGCACTTTCGACGCTTACACGATCGTGTTCGGCATCCGGAACGTCACCTTCATCGACAAGGCCCTTCGCGAGGCGCACCGCGTGCTGAAGTACGGCGGGCGCTTCTATTGCATGGAGTTCAGCCAGACCGACTGGCCGGGCTTCAAGGAAGTCTACGACCTCTATTCGCACCAGCTCATGCCCAAGATCGGCAAGGCTATCGCCAATGACGAGGACAGCTATCGCTACCTCGCCGAATCGATCCGCCGCTTCCCCAAGCCGCCCGAATTCGAGGCGATGATCCGCAATGCGGGCTTCGAGAACACGCGGGTCGAAAAGATCCTCGGCGGCGCGGTCAACATCCATTCGGGGTGGAAGGTATAGGCGTGACACGCCCCGCAACGCATATCTGGCGACTTGGTCGTTGGGCGCGCATCCTGGCGCGGCATGGTGCCCTGCGCGGTATCCAGAACGACCCGAACACTCCGGCCCCCGTCAAGCGGCTTATCGGCCTCTTCAGCATCGGCACGATCAAGTCGCGTGAGCCAGATTACGCCGGAGCCTTTCGCGATATCGGCCCGGCGGCTATCAAGCTGGGACAGACGCTGGCGACACGGCCCGACCTCGTAGGCGAAGACGCAGCGCGCAACCTTCTCAAGCTGCAGGACGATCTGCCCCCAGTCGGTTTCGAGCATATCAGGCAGAGCATCGAGGCCAGTTTCGAACAGCCGCTGGAAGCGCTCTATTCCGAGTTCGATCCGGAACCGATCGGCGCAGCCTCGATCGCGCAGGTCCACCGTGCGGTTGCGACCGAAGGCCGTGAGGTCGCGGTAAAAGTTCTTCGGCCCGGAGTTCGAGAGCAGTTTGCTCGCGATATCGACACCTACGAATGGGCAGCGGCCCATGTCGAGGCGATGGGCGGAGAGGCCGCGCGGCTTCGTCCGCGGCTCGTCATCGCAAACTTCAAGCGCTGGACCGCTCGCGAGCTGGACCTGCGACGCGAAGCGGCCTCGGCATCGGAACTGGCCGAACACATGGTGGGTACGCCGGGGTACGAGATACCGGGCATCGACTGGGACCGCACGAATGGGCGTGTGATGACCATCGACTGGATCGACGGCATCAAGATCAGCAACACCGAAGCCCTGAAGGCTGCGGGCCACGATACCGCAGAATTGGCGAACCGCCTTGTTCTCGCCTTCCTGAAGCAGGCGATTGCCGCCGGTTTCTTCCATGCCGACATGCACCAGGGGAACCTGTTCGTGAAAGCGGACGGGACCATTGCCGCCATCGATTTCGGCATCATGGGTCGGATCGACCGGCAGGCACGCATGTGGCTGGCGGAAATCCTCTACGGCCTGACGACGGGCAATTACAAACGCGTCGCCGAAATCCATTTCGAGGCGCAATACGTGCCGAGCTATCACAATGTCGACGAGTTCGCGACGGCGCTGAGGGCAGTGGGCGAGCCCATGCGCGGGAAACCGGTGAGCGAGCTTTCGGTCGGCCAGATGCTCGACGGGCTCTTCGCCATTACCCGCGATTTCGACATGCAAACGCAGCCGCACCTGCTGCTGCTGCAAAAGACCATGGTCATGGTCGAAGGCATCGCCACTCAGCTCAACCCGCAGATCAACATGTGGGACACGTCCGCGCCCTATGTGCGCAGCTGGATCCGCGACGAACTTGGTCCGGAGGCCGCGATTGCGGACCGTATCCGGACCGATACCGAAACGCTGCTTCGCATACCCGATCTCGTGCGCCGGATCGAAGATCGCTTCCCGCCCAAGGGCGGCGCACCCGAACCGCCACCGCTACCGGATGTGGAACTGGTGTGGGAACGCCGTGCGCGAAAGCAGGAGCGACGCGGCGTGCTCGGCTACCTGCTCGTTGCAGCAGGAGCGGGCCTCGCGGGTTGGGCCGCAGCGACCCAGGGCTGGATCGGCTAGGTCACGCAGTCCGCCCGCGCCAGCGCAGCATGGCGAAGGTCAGCACGAAGACGTGCGCCGCTTCCACCAGCATCGGCATCCACCAGCCTTCGTAGGTCCCGACCGCGAAAAGGTTCACCAGCCGTCCGGTAAAGGCAGTCGCGAACAGCAGCAGTGCAGGCAGCAACACGTCGCCGCGGCGCTTCCACGCGCCCCAGGCCATGAAGAAGGCAGCAACCAGGAAGAAGGCGGTGAAATCGCCCCGCATGGCGGAAAGTCCCATGGCTCCGCTGGCGGTCAGGCCGAAGTCTGCTCCTGCAAGCGCAGGGTCGACGAAAAAGCTCACTCCGAGAACCAGATCGAGCAGAGCACCCAGCGCAATCAGCGCGGCAAGAACGAAATTCATAAGCGAAACCCCTCCGTTTCCTTTTTTTAAACCATAGGGTGGCAAGGGTATTTGGGCAATCGCGCGCGTTTTGCGTGCTGGCAATGACGGACAGGGGGCGCTAGCAAGCGCAACAATGACGCAATGGGAATGCACCAGCCGATCGGCGCGGACAGCGCCAGTGAAGAATTCGAGCGGGACCGCGAAGTGAGCGGCCCCAGGATCCTGCTCGTCATCGGCGGCGGTATCGCTGCCTACAAGTCGTGCGAACTCGTACGCCTCATCCGCAGGGCCGGGGGCGAGGTTACCTGCGTTCTCACCGAAGGCGGACAGCAGTTCGTCACGCCCATGGCGCTGGCGGCCCTCTCGGGCAAGAAAGTCTACACCTCGCTCTTCGACCTCAAGGACGAGGTCGAGATGGGGCATATCCAGCTGAGCCGCGATGCGGATCTGGTGGTCGTGTGCCCGGCGACGGCGGACCTGCTCGCCAAGATGGCGGCCGGTATCGCGGACGACCTGGCGACCACGCTGATCCTCGCCACGGACAAGCCGGTGCTGACGGTTCCGGCAATGAACGTGAAGATGTGGGAGCATTCCGCCACCCAGCGCAATGCCGACTGGCTGCGGCAGGCAGGCGTTAAGGTCATGGATCCCGACGAAGGCCCGATGGCCTGCGGCGAATTCGGCCCCGGGCGCCTTCCCGAGCCGGTAGCGATCCTGTCGAAGATCGCCGAAGAACTCGAAATCGATATCGATCTGCCCGAACTGGCAGCGCCGACCCCGCAGCTCGCAGCGCCGGTTAAAGAGGCGGACGTCGAAGACATCGAAGCCGAAGCGCCCGAAATCGAGGCGCTCGAACCGGAAGACGAGGAAGAGATTGTAAAGAGCGGCGGCGGCCTTGGCGGCTTGCTGTCGATGATCATCCCGCGCTCGACTGCGAAGCGCTCGCACGAAGAGATCGAGGAAGAGTACGAAGAGCTCGAGGACCTGCCCGAGCCGGAAATGCTCGATGCCGAGGCGCTGGTCGAGAACACCGAGATCGATCCCGATCTCGCAGGGCCGCTGCTGGCGAAGAAGGGCGCGGCCGCAGCCGCACCGCCGATCGATCCCGAAGCATTGAACCATACCGTTGCCCGCAAGGACGAACGCGCCAAGCCGCAACCGGTCGAAGAAGACGTGCAGACGCAGGAAGTCGCTTTCGAGGATTCCCCGCTCGCCGGGCAGCCCGAATTCGATCCCGATCCCGAACACCGCCCGCTTTACGGCAAGCACGTGCTGGTCACCGCCGGCCCGACGCGCGAGCCGATCGATCCGGTGCGCTATATCGCCAACCGTTCGAGCGGGAAGCAGGGCTTTGCGATCGCCGCAATGGCCGCTGCCGCCGGTGCCCGCGTGACGCTGATTTCCGGGCCGGTGCACCTGCCGACTCCGCATGGGGTCGACCGGATCGACGTCGAAACCGCCGATGACATGGCCGAGGAAGTGCGCAATGCGCTGCCCGCCGATGCTGCGTTTATGGTTGCTGCGGTGTCCGACTGGAAGAGCAAGCACGTCGCCGCCGACAAGATGAAGAAGCGGGGCAGCGCGCCGCCCGCGCTCATTCTTGCCGAAAACCCTGATATTCTTGCCGCAGTGGCTGCCGGCCGCAAGCGACCGCACCTCCTCATCGGCTTCGCTGCCGAGACGGAAAACGTGGTCGAAAACGCCAAGACCAAGCGCAAGCGCAAGGGCGCAGACTGGATCATCGCCAATGATGTTGCCGGTGCCGTCGGCGAAAGCGTGATGGGCGGCGACATCAACCAGGTCCATATCGTCACCCCCAAGGGTGTCGAAAGCCTGCCGGAAATGCCCAAGGAAGAAGTGGCGCGCGAATTGGTCCGCCGCGCTGCCGAAGCGCTGGTCGAACCGCAGGACGACGACGAACATGACTGATCCGGTCGGTGTGAGGCTGAAACGCCTGCCCCATGGCCACGGCCTCGATCTCCCCCGCTATGCCACCGATGGCGCAGCGGGCATGGATGTCCTTTCAGCCGAGGCCGTGAGCCTCAAGCCCGGGCAGCGCCATGCGGTCGCCACCGGCTTTGCGGTCGCCATTCCCGACGGGTACGAAATACAGGTCCGCCCGCGTTCGGGCCTTGCCTTCAAGCACGGAATCACGGTGCCGAACACGCCGGGCACGATCGACAGCGACTATCGCGGCGAGTTGAAGGTCCTGCTGATCAATCACGGCGAAGAGAGTTTTGCGATCGAACGCGGTGACCGGATCGCCCAGCTCGTGCTGGCGCCCGTCACGCAGGCTGCATGGCAAGAGGTCGACGAGCTCGACGAAACGACACGCGGCGAGGGCGGGTTCGGCTCGACCGGTGGCCACGCGAAACTCGCCTAGTCGAACAGCCCCACGGCCAGTTCGGCCCAGACCAAGAGGAAGAGCGTGATCATCGCGGCAATGGCCAGAAGCCGTGCACGTGCGTCCAGCCTTGCCCGCAAGGCCATTTCGATACCGATCCCGACCATGCCCAGCAATCCGCCCATGAGCGCGAAATCGCCCGGACCCCAGGCAACGTCGGCGGTGACGTTCATCGCGATGGCGGGAAGTACCAAGACCAGAGCCGCCAGGGTCCAGTAGATCGCGCGAATACGGCTCGCTGCCGGTGCGGCAAGTGCCCTCATGGTCTCAACTCCCTCATATCGCGACGTTTTATAGCACGATCACGTGCATCTCGGAAAGCGCAAGAAAAAAGGCGGCCCGTCGCCGAGCCGCCCTTTCCAGTTCATCTATATACCGCTTCAATGCGATCGGGCACTTACCGGTCTTCCGGCTTGACCGAGATGCGTACGGTTTCACCCGAATTGCCTGGGAAGTCCGTGAACATGGCTTCGACCAGGTTCGGCACCAGGTACTGCAGGCGGTTCGAGGTGGACAGGGCCTGCGCCTTGCCTTCGAACAGGCGCTCACCCGTCGCCGCGCGGTCGATCTTCATGTCGATGCCGCTTGTATAGACCGTGTAGCTGCGCACTTCCGGGCTACCGAACCACGGATCGTTGAAGCCGTAGCCCCAGCTGCTGCCGTAATAGCTCGTGCGGAAAATGCGGCCGTCGCGGGTGCGGTAGTAGCGCGGACGGACATAGCCCAGGTGCCCGCGATAGCCGTACCACGGCGAGTAGAACGGGTCGTGGAAGCCGGTCGTGCGGACACGCTCGCGCCCGTTATCGACGCCGTAGTCAAACCGCACCAGCAGACTCGCGTCTTCAGCCGATGCGGCCTGCGCATAGCCCAAGCGCTCCATCTGCGCTTCGACCTGGTCGGCGTACATCGAGAATTCCAGACCGCCGGCGAGTGCCGGATCGTCTGCGACCACGAAATAGCTTTCGCCGGTCGGGGCGGGCATCTTGGTTTCGAAACGGGTCACGTCGGCCTTGAAGGCAGGCGTGGCGCAGGCTGCGAGGCCTGCGAGGATCATCGGTACGGAGGCCAGCTTCAGCTTACGCCCCATTCCCTGTTTACGGGTAGTCATAGCTTGGTCCTTTCACGCGTTGGCAGATCATATACACCAAACGGGAAACATGGGGCAGTCTGCCTTTCCCCAAGACAATCTGCCAGTGAATAGAGCAACTTCTATACCAAAGGCCATGAACCGGCTTTGAATGGCCGGATTCACTTATGTTGCATCCCGCTGGAGGGTTGTCGCAGTGCCCTCAACGCGGCTAAGGGTCGCCGCGATTAATCCCATTTTGCGTAAGGCAGAGACGAGCCATGGCTGGCCATTCCAAATTCAAGAACATCATGCACCGCAAGGGCGCGCAGGACAAGAAGCGCTCCAACCTGTTTTCCAAGCTGAGCCGCGAAATCACCGTGGCGGCAAAGATGGGCATGCCCGATCCGGACATGAACCCGCGCCTGCGCCTGGCGGTGAACGCCGCCAAGAGCCAGTCGATGCCGAAGGACAATATCCAGCGCGCGATCGACAAGGCATCGGCCACCGACGGCGAGAATTACGAAGAAGTGCGCTACGAAGGCTATGGCCCAGGCGGCAGCGCGATCATCGTCGAAGCGCTGACCGACAACCGCAACCGCACCGCCACCGCCGTGCGCACCGCTTTCAGCAAGAACGGCGGCAACCTCGGCACCGAAGGCAGCGTCCAGCACGGCTTCGAACGGCTTGGCCTGATCGAATATCCCGCCAGCGTCGGTGACGAGGACAAGGTCCTCGAAGCCGCGATGGAAGCGGGTGCGGAAGATATCGAAAGCACTGCCGAAGGTCACACAATCTGGACTGCAGCCGACGATCTCCATCAGGTTGCAGGCGACCTCGAAAAGTCGCTGGGCGAGGCGGAAAACGTCAAGCTGGCGTGGAAGCCCAATATCACGGTCGAAATGGACGAGAAGGGTGCATCGACCCTGCTCAAGCTGATCGACACGCTCGACGATGACGACGATGTCCAGACCGTCTGGGGCAATTACGAAATCTCCGACGAGGTCATGGCCAAGCTGGACGCCTGATCGGTTATCCGGTGAAGCTGCGCGAATGGATCCTCGGGATCGTATTGGGCGGCGCATTCCTGCTGGCGATTGCCTGGCGGCTCGGCTGGATGATCGGGTTGTGACGCCGTGCTGATTCTCGGTCTCGACCCCTCGCTGTCCTGCACGGGATGGGGCGTGATCCGCGTCGAAGGCAGCCGGATCATGCATATCGCGAACGGCCAGATTCCGACCGATGCCAAGGCGCCGATGGTACGGCGGCTGTCGCTGCTGCACACCTCGATCCAAGCCGTCATTGCCGAATACGACCCAGATCGGGCGGCGGCGGAAGAGGTTTTCGCGAACAAGAACGCGCAGTCGACCCTCAAGCTCGCGCAAGCGCGCGGCGCTGTGCTGGCGGCTTGCGGCGGCGCAGGGCTGGATGTGAACGAACACGCTGCGCGGCTGGTCAAGAAGGCGGTCGTCGGGACCGGCGGGGCCGACAAGACGCAGGTTCAGGCCATGCTGAAAGTGCTCCTCCCAGGCGCAAAACTGGCCGGCGCCGATGCTGCCGACGCGCTGGCAGTCGCTATTGCCGATGCGCACCTGTCCTACACGCCGCCCTCGCGCTAGGCCTGTGGGATGAGCGCGCCCAATCCCCACCAAACCGCCGGATCACGGCGCTTTGCGGCCTCCGGTGGAATTCCCGCCTGGACCGTGTTCCATGTGTTCCACTCTGTAGGATAAGCCTCGTGACCATCCAGCTCTACGGCATCCCCAATTGCGACACCGTCAAGAAGGCCCGCAAGTGGCTCGACGCGCAGACGATCGATTACGACTTCCACGATTACAAGAAGGAAGGAGCCGATCCGGCGAGGCTCGCCTCATGGTCGGACGCGGTGGGCTGGGAAGTGCTGCTCAACAAGCGCGGCACCACCTTTCGCAAGCTGGACGAAGAAGCCAAGGCCGATATCGACCGGGAAAAGGCGATCGCGCTGATGGCGGAGCACCCGAGCATGATCAAACGGCCCGTTGTCGAACACGCGGGCGGGGTACTGGTCGGATTCAAGGAAGAGGACTGGGCGGCAGCGCTTCAATAGCCGCTGGAATTGCTCCAGCCGCCATTGTCGCCCTGCGTCACAGAGCGTGCATTGTCGTTCGCCGTGCCGGTGATCTGGCGCTTGACCGCGCCGAGGTTGCTACCCGATCCGTAAATCAGGCCAAGCACGATCGCGCCGCCGAGGAGGAGTTTCTTGATCATGATCACGCGAGCCTACCCGCCTATCCTAAAGATCGGGTTAACGGCGGGTCTCAGGCCTTGCGTGCGGTGACGATGTAATTGAGCGCCGTGTCGTCGCTGAGGTGGAGGCCTTTCATCGGGGAAAACCCGATCCCGCGCGGCTCGCCCATGGAAAGACTCGCCTCGGACAATAGGTCGCGCAGCTCATCGGGCGTGATGAAGTCGTCCCAGTGGTGGGTGCCCCTGGGGATCATGCCCAGACCCTCTGCCGCGCCGATCATCAACAGGCGCGATTGGGAGGTGCGGTTGGGAGTGGAGAGGACCATGAGGCCGTCGTCGGAAAGGCGCGCTGCCAGCTCGCGCACGAACGCGGCCTTGTCGGCCACATGCTCGATCACTTCCATTGCGGTGACGAGGTCGAATTTTCCAATATCGAGCGATCCGATCTCGCCCGCCATATACCGTATGTCGAGGCCCACGCCCTCGGCATGAACGCTGGCCGCAGCAACGTTCTCGGGCGCCGCATCTACGCCCGTAACCTGCGCTCCCATGCGCGCCAGCGGTTCGCACAGCAGGCCTGCGCCGCAGCCGACGTCGAGGGCGCTCTTGCCGGCGAGCGGACTCGCATTGCGGATATCGCCGGCCCAGTGGACGTCGATCGCATCGCGCAGGAATTGGAGGCGCACAGGGTTGAGCTTGTGCAGCATGGCCGACGAGCCCTTCGGGTCCCACCAGTCCCGAGCCAGTCTGCCGAAATGTGCGGCCTCTTCGGGCCGGATCGTTTGGGCGCCTGAAGTATTGCTTGGCGTGTCGGTTGTTGCATCACTCATGAGGGGTGGCTAGCAGCCATAGCCCACGCATTCCAGCACGGAGAGACATCCGCTTGGCCCGTATCGTGATGAAATTCGGCGGCACCTCGATGGCGGGGACGGAGCGCATCAGGCGCGTCGCCAACCTCGTGCGCAAACAGGCTGCCGGTGGCAACCAGGTCGCCGTGGTCGTCAGCGCGATGGCGGGCGAGACCGACCGTCTCGTCAACTTCTGCCGTGAAGCGAACCCCCTCTACGACCCTGCCGAATACGACGTCGTCGTTGCCAGCGGCGAACAGGTGACGAGCGGACTGCTCGCTCTCACCCTGCAATCGCTCGGCTGCGACGCCCGCAGCTGGCTCGGCTGGCAGCTTCCGGTCCGCACCATCGAAGCGCATGCGAAGGCGAGGGTTGAAGCGATCGATGGCGAAGCTCTCACTTCGGCGATGGAAGCCGGACAGATTGCCGTCATCCCGGGTTTCCAGGGGGTTTCGGAAGACGGCCGTATCACGACCATGGGCCGCGGCGGATCGGACACCAGCGCAGTCGCGATCGCCGCTGCAGTCCAGGCTGACCGGTGCGATATCTATACCGATGTCGACGGCGTCTACACGACCGATCCGAGGATCGTGGCCAAGGCTCGCAAGCTCAAGGCCGTGACCTATGAAGAAATGCTCGAGCTGGCGAGCGTGGGGGCCAAGGTCCTCCAGACCCGCAGCGTCGGCCTGGCGATGAAGGAGGGCGTGCGCGTGCAGGTCCTCTCCAGCTTCGTGGGCGACGACGCCATCCCGGCAGACGAACTCCCCGGCACGATGATCGTGTCGGAAGAGGAAATGAATATCTTGGTGGAGAAGGGCGAAATGGAACGCCAGCACGTAACCGGCATCGCGCATGACAAGAACGAGGCCAAGATCATCCTCACCCGCGTTCCCGACAAGCCGGGCGCGGTGGCGCATATCTTCGATCCGCTGGCCAAGGCGGCGATCAATGTCGACATGATCATCCAGAACGTGGGCCGCGACAAGGGTGAGACCGACGTGACTTTCACCGTCCCGCAGGCCGACCTTGCAAGGGCTCAGGCGCTGCTGGAAGACAAGCGCGATGACATCGGGTTCAACCGGCTCATCACCGACAGCAAGATCGCCAAGATCAGCGTCGTGGGTGTAGGGATGAAAAGCCACGCCGGCGTCGCCAGCACCATGTTCAAGGCGCTCGCGGATCGCGGGATCAACATCCAGGCGATCACGACTTCGGAGATCAAGGTCAGCGTGCTTATCGATGAAGACGAGACCGAACTGGCCGTGCGCGTGCTGCACACCGCCTATGGTCTGGATGCCAACGACGAGGCTGCGTGAGCAGATTCCGCAAGGTAGCTGACGGTTGGAGCGCCATCGTCCGAAGCACCTGGCGGGCCTATGCGGTGTTTTGCGGAGCGGGAGTGATTGCTGTCCTGCTCCGGTTTCGAGGCGGGGAGTATGCGGAAGCGAGCAATCGGGAGGTGATGGAAGAGATCGGCGTGGCCGCCATTCTCATGTTCGTCGCGGCCTTTGTCACCGCGCTCGTCTTCCATTACCAACTGCGCCGTAATTCGCGCTGGCCCGGTGGGGGAGGGCGCCGCAACAGGTGACTGTGAAATGAGCCATACCGCAAAGATCCTCCTTCTCGGCTCCGGGGAACTGGGCCGTGAATTCGTCATCTCCGCCAAGCGCCTCGGGGCCTATGTCGTGGCCTGCGATGCCTATGACGATGCACCCGCGATGCAACTGGCAGATGCGCGCGAGGTCTTCTCGATGCTCGATGGCGAGAAGCTGCGCGACGCGGCCGAGAGGCACCGGCCGGATTACATCGTCCCCGAGATCGAGGCCATTCGCACTTCGGTCCTTGCCGAACTTGAGGAAGAGGGTTTCAACGTCGTTCCCTCGGCAAGGGCGGCGCAGCTGACCATGAACCGCGATGCGATCCGCGACCTCGCGGCGCACGATCTCGGTCTCGTGACCTCGAAATACCGCTATGCGAAGAACCTCGACGAGGTGCGCGCAGCGGCAAGGCACACGGGCTTTCCCTGTGTCATCAAGCCGGTGATGTCGTCATCCGGCAAGGGCCAGAGCACGGTCCGCGACGACGATGGGCTCGAGCCGGCCTGGGATTACGCCTGCGCCAATATGCGCGGCGACCGCAGCCGCGTTATCGTCGAGCAGTTCGTCGACTTTGATTACGAGATCACTCTCCTGACCATCCGTCACAAGGATGGCGTGAGCTTCTGCCCGCCGATCGGCCACCGGCAAGAGCGCGGGGATTACCAGGAGAGCTGGCAACCCACGCCGATGAGCGACGCGGCAATCGCCAAGGCTCAGGACATGGCGCGCACCGTGGTCGACGAGCTGGGTGGTAACGGCCTGTTCGGGGTGGAGTTCTTCGTTAAGGGCGAGGAAGTGATCTTCTCCGAACTCAGTCCCCGTCCGCATGACACGGGAATGGTGACCCTGGTCAGCCAGAACCTGACAGAGTTCGACCTCCACGCACGGGCCATTATGGGATTGCCGGTGCCCGCTGCCTTGCGCGCTCGCCCGTCGGCCAGCGCGGTAATCCTGGCGGACAAGGATAGCGAGCACCTGTCCTACGAAGGGCTGGCGGACGCCTTGGCCGAAGACGGCACGGACCTGCGCATTTTCGCCAAGCCTACGAGCCGTCCATACCGCCGCATGGGCGTGGCGCTTGCGACCGCGGGCGACACCGAGGAAGCCCGCCGCAAGGCCCGCGACGCTGCCCACAAGGTCCGCATCGTCTACGGCGACTAGCCGAAAATCATTACATTCATCAGACGGTCGGGGATCGCGACAGCGGCGATACCAGGAATCATCAGCGCGCCGAAGAAGAGGCCGATAATCTCCTTGCGATGGCGGACGATGTCGCCCTTGCGCGCCGTGCTGACGATCAACCACGCTGCGCGGTATGTGATCGGCACGAAGATGTGGATCCACGAGAAGCGGAAATCCTCGTAGAGGAAGATCGTGGACGTCGCGGTGATGACCATAAGCGCTACCCACATCTTACCGAGCTGCTTGTGCCGCGCTGTACCCTTGCGCGCCAACAGCAGGTACATTCCGAGCGGAAGGCAAGGAATGACTGTCGTGATATGGATGACCAGTGCGATGTTCTTGAGATGCGGCAGGTCCGGCGTCATCCCCAGCAGAGCACGCCCGATGGCGTAGAGGCAGATCGCGGTCATTGCGCCGCCAATTGCCACCACCATCCGGCGGGTCATCTGGTCGAGGTCGAAGCCAGCTGGTTTGGATTGCGAGTTGGCGAAATGGGCGGTCATCGAAAGTCTCCGTTTGTCACTGCTCGATGCCGAGAATGCCGCGTGCCCATTCGCCCGCAACTGCGCTTGCGCGAAGTGGCAAGGCGTTTCGTGAAATGCGCGGATTTACGGGGCTTTGCCACTTTACGAAACGCGAATGGGCAGTAATCTGGCGCGCAATGGCACACGCTGAACTCACTGAGCGTCAAGCGCGCCTGCGTAAGCTTCTGATCGATCTCGCCGCAATGGGCGCCATTGGCGTCGTTCTTGCCTTGATCGGACCGTTTGGAAGCTTCCGCGAGCCGTTGGCGCTGCGTCTCATTGTCTGGGTCGGCTTCGCTTATGTCGGTTATGCGCTCTATGCCCCCATTGACGGCGTCGCGCAGCGGATCGCACCGGCGCTGGCGCTGCCTGTCTGGGCCTTGCGGATCGCAGGGGTCTTGCTCGCCTCCGCTTTCATGTCGGTACTCGTATGGGTGCTGCCCCAGCTACCCGGTACCATACGCGTGCCTTCACTCTCCGCAGCCATGGCGCATTATTTCTACGTAACCGTCGTAGGAGGAATGATCACCGCCCTCTTTACTCTTGGCCAGCGAGGCACTGGAGGTGCGCCGTCGCCGCCAGTCCCGGTGGCTGCAGCGCCAGCGCCGGAGACTGGACCTTCGCGCTTCTTCGACCGCTTGCCGGTCCACCTGGGGACCGACCTGCTCGCGTTGGAAATGGAGGACCACTACGTCCGCGCGCATACTGGTCTTGGCAGCGAACTGGTCCTCATGCGTCTGGGCGATGCCATAACAGAACTGGACGAGATCGAAGGCCTGCAGACACATCGCAGCTGGTGGGTTGCCCGTGATGCCGTGGAGGAGGTCAAGCGTGATGGGCGCAACCTCCGGCTGGTGCTCAGCAGCGGGCTCGAAGCACCGGTGTCGCGTAACCGCGCAAACGATCTCAAGGCAGCCGGCTGGCTGTAGCCGCTTGCCGTAGCGTTCGCGCGGCCCTAAGCGCGCCATATGACTAGCCATCCCAAGACCGACCGCCTGATGCAGCGCGGCGCCGACTTCCTCGGATCCGAAACCGCCATCCTGTGCGGCGCTATGAGCTGGGTGTCGGAGCGGAACCTCGTTTCCGCCATATCGAACGCCGGTGGCTTCGGCGTTATTGCATGCGGTGCGATGACGCCCGAATTGCTCGAAACCGAGATTGCCGAGACGCAAAAGCTGACCGAGAAGCCGTTCGGCGTGAACCTCATCACCATGCACCCGCAACTCTTCGACCTGATCGAAGTGTGCGACAAGGCGGGGGTCAGCCATGTCGTGCTGGCCGGTGGCATTCCGCCCAAGGGCAGCGTGGAAGCGATCAAGGGCGGCGCCAACCCCGCCAAGGTGATCTGTTTCGCGCCGACGCTGGCGTTGGCGAAGAAGCTCCTGCGCTCGGGCGCGGACGCGCTCGTGATCGAGGGCATGGAAGCGGGTGGCCATATTGGTCCGGTATCGACCAGCGTACTGGCGCAGGAAATGCTGCCGGAACTGGCCGAAGAGCACATCATTTTCGTGGCAGGCGGCATCGGCCGGGGCCAGGCGATTGCGGGATATCTCGAAATGGGTGCGGCCGGCGTCCAGCTCGGCACTCGCTTCGCCTGTGCCAGCGAAAGCATCGCTCATCCCAATTTCAAGAAGGCTTTCTTCCGCGCCAATGCGCGTGACGCCGTGGCGAGTGTCCAGGTCGACGCACGCTTGCCGGTCATCCCGGTGAGAGCGCTGAAGAACAAGGGCACCGAAGAATTTACTGCCAAGCAGCGGGAAGTCGCCGGCACACTTGATCGCGAAGAAATCGCGATGGAAGAAGCACAACTGCAGATCGAACATTACTGGGCCGGTGCGCTGCGCCGTGCGGTCATCGATGGCGACGTGGAGAACGGAAGCCTTATGGCGGGCCAGTCGGTCGGAATGCTGAAGGCGGAAGAGCCTGTCGCGGACATCATCGACAAGCTCATGGCGCAGAGCGAAGAGGCTTTGTCGCGCAGGTGATACCGGCAGAACCGGCGCCCGGTTAATCCAGGGCGTTGATCGATTGAGTGTATTCCTGCGCGATCAGCACTGAACCTCCATCAAGCCGAGTTGTTCGGGGATTTCATTGAGCCGGATCAGGCGCGCCCGTCGGTCGTTCGGGTCGATGTCGGCGGTCACTACACCTTTGGCCTTGAGCCGTTCGATCGCAAGGTAGAATCCGCGATACGAGGAGCCGGAGGCGTGCAACAGTTCCTTGATGCGCGAGCTGCCATTATTGAGAAGATGGATAATAATCCTGCCCTCAATAGTGAAAACCTCGACCCCCGAACGACCGAACTCGTTCGAAAAATTCTCTAAAAATTTCTGCACTTGCCCGCCTGTCGCGATTCGCGACAGTAAAGCCGCCACTCGCCTAGAAACTATTCATGACCCCCAAGCATTCGCAGAACTGCGAGATGCCAACCATTATGTACAACAAGTATTATATGAATAAAACGCCTACAAGTGTATCTTGTATATATAATATAAGACCTCAAAAGCGTTATGAATGCCCCTACAAATCGCGTAGCTCCACGTCAACTGGGTCCTCGGATCGCCTGGTTTGATAAATGTTAAATACCTTTTGAGGGGTTACTTTATGCGTACTATGAATATTGCGGGTCGTGCAGCTGTTGCCGGCCTGATGACCAGCGTCGCAGGGGGCGCGCTTCTTGTTGCTTCGCCCGCGGCGGCACAGGCTTCGGACGAAACTTGCTTCCGTGATGCATCGGGCAATGTTTCCTGCTTCGAGCCGGGCGACCAAGATTATCTCGCAAGTAGCTATGGCTATGCGGGTATCAACGACGGAGCCTACGACAATCTCGATAGCAAGATCGAACAGACCGCTCCGACCGACGCCGAAGTCGAAACTGCGCAGGCAGAACTCGATGCTGCGAACGATGCGGCAGATACGCTTGCAGCAGATCAGACTGCAGTCGAAGCCACGCTGACCGACGACAACCTCGCCGCTTTCGAAGATGTTGCTACGACCGAAGCTGCACTCGAAGCCGCTCAGGCTGCCGAAGCGGAAGCTCTGGCCGCCCAGACCGATGCGCAGACTGCATTCGATGCGGCTGCTGACGACCTGACCGACGCCAACGTCGCTCTCGGCGCTGCGCAGACCGATCTGTCGGACGCGCAGGATGCTGTCGACACCGCGCAGGCAAACTATGACGCCAACCAGACCACTGCGAACCTCGCAGCTCTGAACGACGCTCTGGCCGATCGCGCCGACGCACAGCTCGCTCTGGATGCTGCCGAGGCAGACCGTGCTGACGCGCTGGCGGTTGCCAACGATGCCGCTGCAGACCTGACCGCCGCACAGACCGCGTTCAATGCCGCAGCCGACGCGACTGTAGTTGCAAGCGACGACTTCTCGGATGCCCTCACGGCACTCGACACCTCGCTCGCTTCGAACACTGACTTCGTCGACGCCATCACCGACGCTGGCTACACTGCCGACGCTTCGGGCCTCAACACGCTCAGCAACGACGCGACCGCAGCTGCCGACCAGGCTGTTGTGGAGCAGGCACAGTTCGATGCTCTCGATGATGCGACCAACACCTACGCACGTGCTCAGGACGTTCTCGTCCCGGCTGCCGAAAATCAGAACGCTGCGATCGCTGCTGCTTCGCAGGCTCTTCTCGGCGACCCGCGCGCTGATGAGACGAACAGCGAAGTCGAAGTCATCGCTGCTCTGGTCGATCACGAAGAGCGTATCACGACCAACACCGCCGACATCGCGACCAATGCTGCGAACATCGCCGACAACTCGGCTCGCATCACGGTCGTCGAAGAAACGCTGGTCGAATACGACACGCGCATCACCGCGAACGCCGATGCGATCGTCGCTGAATCGGAAGCGCGTGCCGCTGCCGACGCCCAGTTGCTCGATCAGCTGACTGCAGAAGAAAACGCCCGTATCGCTGGCGACGCCGCTCTGCAGACGCAGATCGACGGTCTTGGTGGTCGCGTCGGTCTCGTCGAAGCACGCATCGACCAGCTTGATGACCGTATCTCCAGCTCGACCGCTACCGCGATCGCGCTGGGCGGCATGGGCTTCCTGCCCGACACGCGTTTCAACCTGTCGGTTGCAGGCGGCTTCTACGAAGGTGCCAATGCAATCGCAGCCAACGCCGGCATCCGTGTCAGCGACAAGGTTGCGATCACTGCCGGTATCGGCGGCGGCCTGAACAAGAACGGCAAGGTCGGTGGCCGTGTCGGCATCATCTTCGGCTGGTAACTCCTGACAGCCCGATTGGCTGTTTACACCGAGACGGCCCGGAGAGCGATCTCCGGGCCGTTTTTCTTTTGCACGAAAGCGTGGCTTTGACACCGCTGAGGAAGTTGAGCTTGTCCTGCGAGAGGGTCGCGGTCATTTAGCGAACCATGTCCGAACCACTCGTCCTGACCCTGTCCTGCGCGGATCGCCCTGGTATTACGGCCCGCGTCGCCTCGTTCCTATTCGAGCGGGGTGGGAATATCCTTGAGGCTCAGCAATTCAACGATCGCGGCTCGGATGCCTTCTTCATGAGGGTGGAGTTCGATCCGGGTGCCACAGAACGCAAGCAGCTTCGCGGAGACTTTGCTTCAGTCGCACACGAGTTCGCGATGGATTGGAAACTCGCCTTGCGCGATCGGCCGCGGCGGGTGCTGCTGATGGTCAGCAAGTTCGACCACTGCCTCGCCGACCTTCTTTACCGCTGGCGCATCGGCGAATTGCCGATGGAGCCGGTGGCGATCATCTCCAACCACCCGCGCGAGGCGATCGGGCATACCGATCTCGGCACGATACCCTTCCATCACTTGCCCATAACCCGCGAAACGAAGGCGGATCAGGAGGCCGAAGTCCGCAGGATCGCGAAGGAATGCGACGCAGAACTAGTCGTGCTTGCGCGGTATATGCAGATCCTTTCGGACGAGCAGGCATCTCATTTCGCCGGGCGCTGCATCAACATACACCATTCGTTTCTTCCCGGGTTCAAGGGCGCGAAGCCCTATCACCAAGCGTACGAGCGCGGGGTCAAAATGATCGGCGCAAGCGCGCACTATGTCACCGCGGATCTCGACGAAGGCCCGATCATTCACCAGTCCGCAGAAGCGATCAGCCATGCCGATGAACCGGACGAACTCGTGCGCAAAGGCCGCGAAATCGAAAGCCGTGTGCTGGCGGAAGCCGTCCGCCTCCACCTTGAAGAGCGCGTGCTGCTCAATGGGAAGCGAACGGTCGTTTTCCGCAGCTGATCAGCGTTTCGCCACTCGCGTTTTCGCGCGCTCGGCTTCCATCGCTTTGTCTTCGTTGGCACGCTTGATGACGTATTGGCGAATGGCTTCGATCTCGTCCTCGGAGAGCGAACCGGCAAAGCTTGCCATGCCGTTATCCTGCAGTGCACCGCCATGGACGATCTGCAGCCAGGTGGCCGGATTTTCGAGCGCACCGGAGCGGCGCAAATCGGGCAATTCGGTCGAACCCACGGCCGCGGGGGCGTGGCAAACGGCGCAGTAGCGCGCGTATTTCGTGCGACCAAGCTCGATGGTCCCGGCGCTCGCCTTGGAGAGCGGCGGGTCGAGCGGTGCAAGCGCAAAATCGGGCTCGGCAGGAAGCTGCTCTTGTCCGCCCAGCTTGAAAACCAGTAGGCGGCTGACGTTTCGCACCGGCTTCATCTGGTCGATAAGTTCACCGTCCACCGACAGTGCGAAAGCGCCGCCCCAGCCTGCTAGCACGGCCACATATTGCTCGCCATTGACGGTATAGGTCATCGGCGGTGCAACCACCCCAGTTTGCGCGGCGAAGCTCCAGAGTTTGTCGCCCGTGGCAGAATTGTATGCGGCAAATTCGCTTCCCGAGTTGCCCTGGAATACCAGTCCGCCGCCGGTCGCCAGAAGCCCGCCGTTCCACGGTCCGGGATGTTCGACTTCCCAGCGCACTTCTTGCGCCACCGGGTCCCAGGCCAGCAGCTTGCCGCTGATCGTGCCCTGAACCTCGCGCCGGATGCCAAGGTCTGGCGGCAGGTCGCCTGCGGCCAAATCGTATCCGACATTGAAGCCGCGTGCCCGGTCGGGTTTCCAGTTCGCTTCGGGCGAATAGAGCATCGCGGCTTCGAAGGCCGGAATATACACGAGGTTTTCGTCGGGGTGATATGCCATCGGGTGCCAGTTATGCCCACCGAGCGGGCCGGGCATGACGAGCGCAGGTTCGCCGGTAATATCGACCCGCGTTTCCGGGTTCATGATGGGACGTCCATCATCGGACATTCCAGTCGACCAGTTCTGCGGGATATAGGGCTGCGCAGAGATGAACTCGCCTGTCGCCCGATCCAGCACGTAGAAATAGCCGTTCTTGGGGGCCTGCATCAGCACCTGCCGCTCGCGCCCGTCGATCTCCATGTCGGCGAGGATGATGTGCTGCGTGGCGGTGTAATCCCAGGTCTCCCCAGGCGTGGTCTGGTAGTGCCACACATACTCGCCCGTGTCGGGCCGGATGGCGACGATACTGGAGAGATAGAGATTGTCTCCCTCGCCTTTTCCGTCGGTGCCGGGACTGCGGTAGGCGCGGTTCCACGGGCTGCCGTTGCCGACCCCGAAATAGAGCAGGTCGAGGTCGGGGTCGTAGGCCATGGAATCCCAAACCGTGCCTCCGCCGCCGATGCCGTCCTCGCTGCCGAGGACATCGCCGCTCCAGGTCGCGGCGGCCTTCTTCAGATATTCCGGCTCCTCGCCGCCTTTGCCGCCGGGCACGGTATAGAACCGCCACAGCTCATCGCCGTCCGCCGCGTCATAGGCCGCTATGTAGCCGCGCACGCCGAACTCCGCACCGCCATTGCCGATGAGGACCTTGCCGTCGATGACGCGGGGGGCGCCGGTAATCGTGTAGCTCTGAGACTGGTCGACCGTGACTTTTTCCCACGCCACGGCGCCGGTGTCCCGGTCGAGCGCGACAAGCCGCCCGTCCAGCGTGCCGAGGTATAGCTTGTCGCCCCAGGCGGCGAGGCCGCGGTTCACGACATCGCAGCATGCTTTGACGCCGGTTTCGCCGGGGACCTGCGGATCGTAGCTCCACAGCGGTTCGCCGGTGGCGGCATCGAAAGCGAAGACCTTGCTCCACGCGGTCGTCACGTAGAGCTTGCCATCCATGACGAGCGGCGTTGCTTCCTGACCGCGCGCCGTATCCATGTCCACATACCAGGCAAGGCCGAGATCGGACACGTTTTCGCGGCTGACCTGGTCCAAGGGGGAGAAGCGCTGTTCGGAATAGGTTCGTCCGTGGCTGATCCAATTTGCACTGTCCTGATCCGCATTGACCAGGCGCATCGCGTCAATGCCGCCTTCGGGCTCCGCCGAATTGCACGACGCAAGCAGGAGCGCGGCCGCAGCCGCCAAACCGTATTTCATCGCTAATCTCTCCCTCATCGGTCTTTTCTGACCGCTCAACCCGATTGCATCCTGCCTTCGATCTTGGGCCTTGTCCATCGGGAGGACTGGTCTAGGTTAGGCTGCGGACGGGGTAGAGGAGAGACTGCAATGTGTGATCAGGAACGCTTGGCCAAATGGGCGCAGAGCGGAATCTCGCGGCGGACGTTCGGTGCCGGGGCGCTCGCCGGCACGGCAGCTGCCTGCACCTCGATGGAGCCGGCAGGCGATGACGCGGCGGAGAACATCATCATGCGCAGCTCGGTCAGTTTCACGACTCCTGACGGGACCATGGACGGGGAATTCTTCCATCCCTCCAGCGGCACTTATCCTTCGGTCATTCTATGGCCCGATATCGCCGGCATCAGGCCGGCCAAGCGCCTCATGGCCATCCGCCTGTCAGAGGCCGGTTACGCAGTTCTCCTTGCCAATCCCTACTATCGCGATGTTTCCGGTCAGCAGTTCGAGGATTTTGCAGACTTTGCCGGGAACGGTGGTTGGGACAAGGTGAAACCTTGGCGGGCCCGTTTCGACCATGAAACAATCTCGCGCGACAATGCTGCTTGCGCCGCATGGCTCCAGGAACAGTCCGCGGTCGAACCCAATCGGGGTGTCGGCGTTCAGGGATATTGCATGACCGGCAACTTCGCCGTGCTGGGCCCATGGTCGGAGGACATGATTTCCGCCGGTGCAAGTTTTCACGGGGGCGGCCTGGTACGAGACAGCGAGTTCAGCCCCCACCGTCTGCTCCAGGATGACGGCCATTATCTCATCGCCATTTCGCAGGACGACGATGCCAAGCAGCCGGAAGCGAAAACAGCGCTGCGCGCCGCCGCTCAGGATGTGAATAACCGGACCGAAATAGAAGTCTATCCGGCCGACCATGGATGGTGCGTGCCGGATTCCCCTGCCTACGACCAGGAACAGGCAGAGCGAGCATGGGCCCGGCTGCTGGTACTTTACGAAGAGGCTCTCTAGCCTACGCGCTCAGGCGTTCGGCAAACCTGCCGTGCTTGCGATAGCGGGTCATCCACTTGTCGAGAAACAGGCCGAGCGGCTTGGGCTCAATCCCGAGTTTCGCGAAGCCGGGAAAATCGCCTGACACCGTGTTGCCCTGCGCCAGCAAGTCCCACTGGTCGCTGCTCATCGGTGTGCCCGGCAGAGCGGCGAAGGTTGCCGAGAGCGGATCGGGCACCGGCAGGAAAGTGCGATTTCGGCGCTGCGCTTCGGCGATACGGCGATTGATTTGCAGCATCGACAGCGTTTCCGGACCGCCCAGCTCGAAAGTCTTGCCGCCGTGCTTTTCCGGGTCTTCGAGGGTCCGCGCGACGGCTTCGGCGACATCGTCGACATAGACCAATTGCAGTTCCGCGTCCGGTCCGAAGACGGGCAAGACCGGGAAGGTGGAAATCAGTTTCCCGAACATATTCAGAAAATTGTCGTCCTTGCCGAACAGGATGGAGGGGCGCAGCACCGTTGCATTTGGAAAGGCTTCGAACACGCGCTTTTCGCCGAGGCATTTCGCCGCTGCATAGTCGTTCGAGGTGTCCTCGTCGGGCTCTGCAGCGATTGCGCTGATATGGACGAATGCGCTCGCGCCTTCCTTGGCTGCGGCCTCGGCCATCCAGCCCGGGGCCTCGCCCATTAGCGTGCGAAGATTGCCTTCGAACGAGCCGACCAGGTTGACCACGGCATCGGCGCCTTCGATGCACTGTTCGACACTGCGCCGGTTGGTCGCATCGCAGCGGGCGAATTGCATCTGTCCGAGGTTGGCGAGAGGCTTGAGCTTGAATGCCTTTTCCGGATTGCGGCTGGCGATCCGTACGCGAGCGCCGCGCTCCAGCAGCGCCTGCGCCACGTAATTGCCGATGAAGCCGCTTCCGCCCATCAGCACTACCAGCTTGCCGTTCAGTGCGCTGTCTTTTGCCATTTCGATGCCTGTCTTTTCCGGTCTGAAATTCGTGTTGCGCCCCTAGCCACAACCTGCGCGTGCCTGCAAGCGTTCCAAGGAACGCGATTGCAGTTGACAAGAATCGCCCCCCTTCGCTAGTGGCCCGCTCCTACCTGCGGACCGGCGAAAGATGACCGGTCATGCAAAGTGTGCCCAGATGGCGGAATTGGTAGACGCACCGTCTTCAGGTGGCGGCGCTCGCAAGGGCGTGGAGGTTCGAGTCCTCTTCTGGGCACCATTTTCTTAAAGTTACGGAATTCGGGGCGATGTGTGACGTGGCATCGTGGTCGCTCTATCAGGATATGGCTGCGATGTGGTTCGCGGTTCAGGATAGTCGTGCAAAATTGGCGACGCCCGGTGCGGCGGAGCGGCGGTCTCGTGGCAGGTCGACTGCCTCTCCATTGTTGCCGCCGATCAGTTCGCCCAACTCGGCGAGTCGAGAGGCATCGAGGCTATAGTAGACCAGCTTTGCTTCCTTGCGCGTCTCGACCAGTCCGGCTTTCCTCAATACGCCGAGTTGCTGCGACAGGGCGGGTTGGCCGATGCCGGAATATTGCTCGATCTCACCGACGTTGAGTTCACCACCTTTCAAGATCTGCAAAATGCGGAAACGCAGCGGGTGGGCTATCGCCTTGAGTTCCTCGATCGGGGCATCTTCGCTCATGCCTTGTCCTCGGTGGGCGCGTCGCGAAGGAACCAGTCCGTCTCGCCCGGAGACTTGAAGACCTCATCGAGATCGTGGGTCGGCGGCCGAAGGAGCGGCTGGCCCGGTGTCCAGTTGGCCGGAGCCAGTCCATCCTGTGCGTCGATCGCCTGCAAGGCATCGAGCATGCGAAGCATTTCGGGGATCGAGCGACCCATGTTCGCCGGGTAGCAGGTCATTGCCCGGATCACGCCCCTGGGGTCGATGAAGAAGGTCGATCGGACCGTGGCGCTGTCATTGTCCTGTGGTGCGACCATCCCGAACGCGCGACCGATGACGAGCGTGGGGTCTTCCACGATTGGAAAGCGCACCTCTATTCCGAAGCGATCGCGGATCATGCGTAGCCATGCGAAGTGCGAGAAAAGGCTGTCGACCGAGAGCGCCATGAGGGCGCAATCACGGTGTTCGAACTCCTGCGCTTTGCGGGACAGTTCTACGAACTCTGTCGTGCATACCGGAGTAAAATCGGCCGGATGTGAAAACAGGACGAGCCAGCGCTTGCGGAATTCCTTCAGCCGCACAGGTCCGGTCGTGCTGCGCGCCTCGAAGTCCGGTGCCAAATCGCCGATGCGGAGCCCTGCGACCGCCTGCGGTACGGATGTGTCTGCACTCATGGGACCCTTCTAGCACTTGACTCTGCAAATGCAATACATATACACAATTTACGTAACCAATGGAGTTTAGCAATGGCTGACGCTGATAAGGCCCGACAGGCCGCGACCGATCAGATCAATCGCGCTCGGGCAGAAAAAGCCCTCCGCCCCTCGATTGCAGGTTTTTTCGACGAGGCTACCTATACGGTAAGCTACGTAGTGCATGATCCGATTAGCTGCGAAGCGGCGATCATCGACTCGGTCCTCGACTACGAGGCTGCCGCCGGGCGAACCTCCTATGGATCTGCAGATCGGATAATCGAATACGTCACTTCTAATAATCTGAAAGTGACGTGGCTCATCGAAACCCACGCTCATGCGGATCACATTTCGGCTGCGCCGTATCTGCAGGAGAAGCTAGGCGGCAAGCTGGCGATCGGTGCGGAGATCGTCCGCGTGCAGGAAGTCTTCGGAAAGCTGTTCAATGCCGGGACCGATTTCGAACGTGACGGATCGCAGTTCGACCATCTCTTCACCGATGGCGAGACTTTCAGGCTGGGCGAGATCGAGGGTATTGCGCTCCACGTTCCGGGCCATACGCCAGCCGACATGGCGTTCATCATCGGCGATGCGGCTTTTGTCGGCGACACCATATTCATGCCTGATTTCGGGACGGCACGGGCTGACTTCCCGGGCGGTGATGCGCGGCAATTGTTCCAGTCGATCCGCCGGCTGCTATCGCTTCCCGACGAGACGCGGCTGTTCCTGTGCCACGACTACAAGGCGCCGGGGCGTGACGAATATGCGTGGGAAACCACGGTCGGCCAGCAGCGCACCGAGAACGTCCATGTGAAGGACGGCGTGAGCGAGGACGAATTCGTCGAGATGCGCACGTCACGTGACAAGACCTTGGCGATGCCCACGCTGATCATGCCTTCCGTGCAGGTCAATATCCGCGGTGGCCGGTTGCCCGAGCCCGAAGAGAATGGCGTCAGCTACATCAAGATCCCGGTGAACGCCGTATGATCGCCGCATTTACACTTTCCGCATTTCCCGACGCCGCTCCGATGAACGGGCTGATCGGTGGAATCCTGATCGGCCTGGCAGCGGCACTGATGCTTCTGGGCGCCGGTCGCATAGCAGGGGTTTCCGGCATCGCGGCGCGCGCTACGGGCATAAGCGATAGCGGCATGTCCAAATCGAGCGCCTGGATGTTCCTGCTGGGCTTGCCAATCGGTGCAGCGATCGTTGCAGCTGCATCCGGCGGAATGGCGCCCAGCTTTGCCAGTCCCGCATTCCTGATCGTGGCCGGTCTCTTGGTAGGGGTCGGCACGCGCCTGGGTAGCGGTTGCACGAGCGGCCATGGCGTCTGCGGTGTGAGCCGCCTTTCGCAGCGGTCCATCGTTGCGACGCTTACCTTCATGGCGGCCGGCATCGCGACCGTGGCGATCATGAATTCTCTCGGACTGGAGGTGCTCCCATGATGCGCCGCCTCCTTCCGCCGCTGGTATCCGGTTCGCTGTTCGGAGCCGGACTCGCACTGGGCGGTATGACCGACCCTGCACGCGTGCGCGGGTTCCTCGACATATTCGGCGACTGGGACCCGACACTGGCCTTCGTCATGGGCGGGGCGGTCATCGTCATGGCTATCGCCTGGCGGTTCCGCGAGCACATGGCTCACCCGCTTTTCGCGGAGAAATTCTCGCTGCCGGATCGCAGCGATCTCACCGCGCGTCTGATCGGCGGGTCTGCGCTGTTCGGCGTGGGCTGGGGCATCGCAGGTCTGTGCCCGGGGCCGGGTATTGCAGCGCTTGTCATCGAACCGGTGAGTGCCGCCATCTTTGTCGTCTCGATGCTTGCGGGAATGTTCGTGGTACGACTCGTCGAAGGAAACGCGTGATGGAAATTTTCGAGGTGACCCCTGATTTCGCGGTCGCAGCGCAAATTCGGCCGGAAGACGTTGCTGCGCTGCACGAGCGGGGTGTCGTCGCGCTGATCTGCAACCGGCCCGACGGCGAGGAAGAAGGCCAGCCCGAAGTGGCGGCCATCAGGCGCGCTGCCGAACAGCAGGGCATGGCCTTCCACCATATCCCCGTTTCCGGCGGCAATTTCCCCGACGGTGCCGTGGCGGCTTTCCGCGCGGTAAGGCGCGGTACCGATGGTCCCATCCTTGCATACTGCAGGACCGGTACTCGCTCGATCACGCTCGATACTCTCGCCGATCCCGATGGCGTGAGCCCTGCAGAACGCATTCGGCGGGCCAACGCCGCCGGCTACGATCTATCCGCGATTGAAGGACAGCTGATATGAAACAATCCCACCGTGTCGTTGTCATAGGCGGGGGTTCTGCGGGGATAGCCACGGCTGCTTCCATGTTGCGGAGGCGATCGGATCTCGACATCGCCATCGTCGAGCCCTCCGACTTCCATGCCTACCAACCCGGTTGGACCATGGTCGGCGGGGGCGTCTTCAAGCCGGAACAGACACGACGTTCGACTGCGAGCGTGCTGCCGAAGGGTGTGAACTGGATCAAGGCGCGCGCCGCGTCCTTCCAGCCCGAAAACAACCTCGTTAAACTCGAGGACGGCACCGAAATCGTCTACGATGTCCTGATCATGGCGCCGGGCATTCGTCTCGCCTGGGAAAAGATCGAAGGCCTTGAGGCTACTCTCGGAAAGAACGGCGTCACGTCCAACTATCGCTACGACCTGGCTCCCTACACGTGGGAACTGGTGCAGCGTATGAAGTCGGGCAGGGCGCTCTTCACGCAGCCGCCCATGCCGATCAAATGCGCAGGCGCGCCGCAAAAGGCGATGTACCTGTCCTGCGACCATTGGAGCCGCAGCGGCAACCTTGGCGATATCGAAGTCGAGTTCTGCAACGCAGGCGGCGTGCTGTTCGGCGTGCAGGACTATGTCCCTGCGCTGATGAGCTATGTCGAGAAATACGACATCGCTCTCAAGCTCGGCAACAATCTGGTCGCCGTGGACGGACCCGGCCAAGTGGCGACCTTTGCCACTGAGGATGGCGAGGTTACCCGCCAATTCGACATGATGCATGTCGTTCCGCCGCAGGTCGCGCCGCAGTTCGTGGCGGACAGTCCGCTGGCGGCAGAAAGCGGGTTTGTAGATGTCGACCAGCACACCCTGCAGCATGTGCGCTATCCCAATGTCTTCGGACTGGGGGACGGTTGTTCTGCCCCCAATGCCAAGACTGCCGCCGCCGCCCGCAAGCAGGCACCCGTGGTGGCTGTGAACGCCCTGCGACAGCTGGACGGCAAGGGTCCGACCGCCGGATATGACGGCTATGGATCGTGCCCGCTTACGGTCGAACGCGGCAAGATCGTGCTGGCCGAATTCGGCTACGGCGGGAAGCTCGCCCCCAGCTTCCCGACATGGCTGATCGACGGCACCAAGCCGCAGCGCCTGTCCTGGATGCTCAAGGCAGACGTCTTGCCGTGGATCTACTGGAACGGCATGCTCAAGGGGCGTGAATGGCTTGCCGGACCCGGCGGGCTGATCGCCCAATAACGAGGGACCTGCTTGATGCTCTCGCGTTACCTGCCGATCCTCGAATGGGGTCGGACATATAACCGGTCGATCCTGACCAATGACCTGATGGCCGCGGTTATCGTGACCATCATGCTTATTCCGCAGAGCCTCGCCTATGCCTTGCTGGCGGGATTGCCGCCGGTGGTCGGGCTTTATGCGTCCATTCTGCCGCTTGTTCTCTATGCCATTTTCGGCACAAGCCGGACCTTGGCGGTGGGGCCGGTCGCAGTCGTCTCGCTTATGACGGCGAGCGCGGCGGGCGCTGTGGCCGCACAAGGCACAGCGGAATATCTCGAGGCGGCGATCACACTGGCGATGCTGTCCGGTGTCATGCTGGCCATTCTCGGTCTGCTGCGCGCAGGTTTCCTGGCGAACCTGCTGTCGCACCCGGTCATCAGCGGCTTTATCACCGCCAGCGGCATCCTGATCGCAACCAGCCAGCTGAAGCACATCCTCGGCATTACCGCCGGCGGCGACAACTGGCCAAGCATGCTCGGTTCGCTGGCGAGTTCGATCACTGAAACCAATCCCTGGACGCTTGCCATCGGCATCCCGGCGACGATCTTCCTGTTCTGGGTCCGCAAGGGCGCCAAACCCGCGCTACAGCGACTTGGCCTTCCTGCGCGCGCCGCCGACATGACGGCCAAGGCCGGGCCGGTCGTCGCGGTGGCGCTGACGATCATGGCCGCGATCGTGCTCGACCTTGGCGACAAGGGTGTAAAGCTCGTGGGCGCGATCCCGCAGGGCCTGCCACCGTTCGCTCTGCCGTCGACCGACCTGTCGCTTATCCAGCAATTGTGGGTCCCGGCGTTGCTCATTTCGATTATCGGCTTCGTGGAGAGCGTGTCCGTGGCCCAGACGCTGGCCGCCAAGCGCCGCCAACGCATCGAGCCGGACCAGGAGCTGATCGGGCTGGGTGCTGCCAACATCGCCAGTGCTTTTTCGGGGGGCTATCCGGTGACCGGCGGCTTTGCCCGCTCGGCAGTGAATTTCGATGCCGGGGCGGAGACGCCTGCTGCCGGAGCCTTCACCGCCGTCGGGATCGCGCTGGCGACGCTGTTCCTTACGCCGCTGCTATTCAGCTTGCCGATTGCCACCTTGGCCGCAACCATCATCGTCGCGGTGCTGAGCCTCGTCGACATGAAGACGCCGGGGCAGCTGTGGCGCTATTCCAAGGCCGATTTTGCCGCGCATGTCGCGACCATCGCCGTCACCTTGATCGCCGGGGTCGAACTTGGCGTCATTACGGGCGTAGCGGTCGGCCTCCTGCTCTATCTCTACCGTGCCAGCCGTCCGCACGCGGCCATTGTCGGGCGCGTGCCGGAGACCGAACACTTCCGCAATGTCGAGCGGCATTCCGTCTTCACCGTCCCGCATGTCCTCTCGATCCGCATCGACGAGGCGTTGACCTATCTCAACGCGCGCTGGCTGGAAGAATATGTGCTTGAGCGTGTCGCGGAGCGGCCCGCGCTCAGACACGTGATCCTGATGTGCAGCGCCGTGAACGAGATCGACGCTTCCGGCCTCGAAAGTCTCGAAGCGATCAACCATCGCCTCGGTGACGGCGGGATCGGCCTGCATCTGTCCGAGGTGAAGGGCCCCGTCATGGACCGGCTGAAGCGCACGCATTTTCTCGATGAATTGAACGGCAAGGTCTTCCTCTCTCAGGACCGAGCCTTCGCCGAAGTCTCGAAAGACAATGGCGAACCGCCGCCTCCGGTGGATCACTATCTCGCCCGCGGAATGATCTGATTGTTGCGCCCAAGGCAAGTTACGTTGTGTTTGTTCGACTGCTCCCGTCGCCCCGAATGATGTAAGGCCGTTTCATGCTCGACTTTCTCGATGCTCTGATGCTTGCGCGCATCCAGTTCGCCTTCACGGTGAGTTTCCATTTCTTCTTCCCGGCGTTTTCGATCGGGCTGGCAAGTTACCTGATGGTGCTCGAAGGCCTGTGGCTGAAAACCGGGCGGCAGATCTATCTCGACCTGTTCAAATACTGGCTCAAGATATTCGCCATCGCCTTTGCGATGGGCGTCGTCTCGGGGATCGTGATGAGTTACCAGTTCGGCACGAACTGGTCGGTCTTCTCCGATGTGGCCGGGCCCGTGATCGGACCGCTCATGGCTTACGAGGTGCTGACGGCATTCTTCCTCGAAGCGGGCTTCCTCGGTGTCATGCTGTTCGGCATGAACAAGGTCGGCAAGAAGCTGCATTTCGCAGCGACCTGCATGGTGGCGCTCGGCACTTTCGTGTCGGCCTTCTGGATCCTGTCGGTGAACAGCTGGATGCAGACGCCGACGGGTTACGAGATCGCTGCCAATGGACAGTTCCTGCCCGGGCCGAGCTGGTGGGACATCGTGTTCAATCCCAGCTTCCCGTACCGCTTGGTGCACACGGTCATGGCCGCTTACCTGACGACGGCCTTCGTCGTGGGCGGGGTCGGCGCATGGCACCTGCTCAAGGACAGCACCAATCTGCACGCGCGAAAGATGTTCTCGATGGCGATGTGGATGGCGGCCATCGTGACCCCGCTGCAGATATTCGCGGGCGACATGCACGGCCTCAACACGCTAGAGCACCAGCCGCAGAAAGTGATGGCGATGGAAGGGCACTTCGAAAGCCATCCTGATGGCGCGCCGCTGATCCTGTTCGGCATTCCCGATAGCGAGGCCAAGACGGTCCGCTACGCGATCCAGATTCCCAAATTGTCCTCGCTGATCCTGAAGCACGATCTCGATGCACCGATGGCAGGGCTGGATACGATCCCGGACAATGAAGAACCGCCGGTGGGCGTGGTGTTCTGGTCCTTCCGCGTAATGGTAGGGATCGGTTTCGCCATGCTGGGGATCGGTATTTGGAGCCTGTTCGCGAGGTGGCGCCGCAAGCTTTATGATTGGACCTGGTTGCACCGGGCAGCGCTCGTCATGGCACCATCCGGCTTCGCGGCCGTGCTGGCAGGGTGGATCACCACCGAGGTCGGGCGGCAGCCTTATGTGATCTACGGATTGCTGCGCACCGCCGATGCCGCAAGCCCGCTGGACGCACCGGCTGTGGCGGCATCGCTGCTGGCCTTCATCCTGGTCTATTTCGCCGTCTTCGGCGTTGGCGTCTGGTATATCCTGCGCCTGATGGGCAAGGTTCCACACGTGGGCGAAGCGGGTGTCAAACGCGGTGATACCGGGCCGATCCGCACCGCCGGTATCACTCCGGGCCCGACCCAGAACCCGGGCCATGCCGACCCGCTTCCTGCCGACAAGGAGGACGTGTGATGGACCTGACCGTCATGTGGGCGTTTATCATCGCCTTCGCCGTCTTCGCCTATGTGGTCATGGACGGGTTCGACCTCGGCATCGGCATCCTGTTCCCGACCCTGAAGGTAGGGCAGGGCCGGGACCGGGCGATGAACTCCATCGCTCCGGTATGGGACGGTAACGAGACATGGCTGGTGCTCGGCGGGGGCGGCCTCTTCGCCGCCTTCCCGCTGGCCTATGCAGTCGTCTTGCCTGCGACCTATCCGCTCATCATTGCTATGCTGCTCGGCCTCGTGTTTCGCGGAGTCGCCTTCGAGTACCGCTGGCGCGATCCGGCACACCGGCCGTTCTGGGATGCAGCGTTCTTCGGCGGATCGCTGGTGGCCGCGATGGCGCAGGGCATGACGCTCGGTGCGCTGTTGCAAGGTGTCGAAGTGGTCGACCGGGCCTATGCCGGGAGCTGGTTCGACTGGCTGACGCCATACACCCTGTTGTGCGGACTGGGCGTGGTCGCAGGCTATGCACTGCTCGGTAGCACGTGGTTGATCTGGAAGCTCGATGGCGGCGCGCAAAAGCATGCCCGCTGGCTCGCGCTTCGTGCCGCAATCGCCACGATCGTTCTGATGGGGGCTGTCAGTCTCTACAACATCTTCCTCAACGCCGAATATGCCGAACGCTGGCTGACCGCGCCGGAAATCTACTTTGTCGCGCCGGTGCCGATCGTCACGGCAATCATCGCGGTTTCGATGCTGCGAGCGATCGGCACGGACCGGAACAGCAAGCCGTTCTGGCTCTCCATCGCGCTATTCCTGTTCGGGATGCTGGGACTGGGCGTGACCATGTGGCCCTATGTCGTGCCGCCGGGCCTCACCATCTGGGACGCCGCGGCGCCAGAGCGGAGCCAGATCTTCATGCTCGTCGGTGTCGCGATCACCATGCCACTGATCATCGCCTATACCGCATGGGCCTATTGGGTCTTCCGTGGCAAGGTATCGGACGAGGGCTACCACTGATGGCGGATCCTACCGATCCGCAGTCGCCGCTGTGGAAACGGCTGGCCTGGATGGCGGCGATCTGGCTGGCCAGCGTCGCGATCCTTGGCGCGGTGGCGATGGTGATCCGCTTCTGGCTGAAGGTCTGAGCTGCCCCGGCTGCGCATGGAGCCGAGGCAGTACTCAATTTCTTTCCGCGCTTATTTGCCGAGGCTGGCCCGCGCCTTCGTGAAAACTTCCACCGCGTGGTCGATGTCGTCGCGCGTAATCGCAGAGGACATCTGCGTGCGGATACGGGCCTTGCCCTTCGGAACGACGGGGAACGAGAAGGCGGTCACGTAGATCCCGTTGGCGCGGGCATGGGCGGCGAAATCGGCCGCATCCTTCGCATCGTAGAGCATGATCGGGATGATCGGGTGCTCGCCCGGCAGGATGTCGAACCCTTCCGCTTCCAGTTTCTCGCGGAAATAGCGGGTGTTCTCCCACAGCTTTGCGCGCTGTTCGCCGCGGCGGGCGAGTTCGAGCGCCTTGATCGAACCTGCAACCACGGGCGGCGCGACCGAGTTCGAGAACAGGTACGGACGCGAACGCTGGCGCAGCATCGATACTATCTCCGGACGGGCGCTGGTGTAGCCGCCGCTCGCTCCGCCCAGCGCCTTGCCGAGCGTGCCGGTGGTGATGTCCACCCGGTCCATGCAATTGCGATATTCATGCGTGCCGCGGCCATTCTCGCCAAGGAAACCGGTGGCGTGACAATCGTCGAAATGGACCAGCGCATCGTACTTCTCGGCAAGATCGCAAATCTCGTCGAGGCGGGCGATGAAGCCGTCCATGGAAAATACGCCGTCGGTCGTGATCAGCTTGAACCTGGCACCGGCGGCATCGGCTTCCTTCAGCCGCTCTTCCAGCTCGCCCATGTCGTTATTGGCATAGCGATAGCGCTGCGTCTTGCACAGGCGCACACCGTCGATGATGCTGGCGTGATTGAGCGCATCGGAAATGACCGCATCCTCGGCCGTAAGCAGCGTTTCGAACAAGCCCGCATTGGCATCGAAGCAGGACGGATAGAGGATCGTCTCGTCGAAGCCGACGAAATCGGAAATGCTCCGTTCCAGCTCCTTGTGGATGTCCTGCGTGCCGCAGATAAAGCGCACCGAGGCCATGCCGAAACCGTGGGTGTCGAGCCCTTCGCGCGATGCCGCGCGGATTTCCTCGTTATCGGCGAGGCCGAGGTAATTGTTCGCGCACAGGTTCACGACCTTGCGCGATCCGAGGTCGACGGTTCCGCTTTGCGGCGAGGTGATTTCCTGTTCGGACTTGAACAGGCCCTGTTCCTCGATGCTCTCCAGTTCCTGGGCGAGATGTTCGTAAAAGCGCTGGCTCATCGTATTTCCTCAGTTATCCCAGTTCAGCACGACCTTGCAGGCCTCGCCCGAGGCCATGGCGGCGAAGCCTTCCTCGAAACGGTCTACCGGCAGCCGGTGGGTGATGATCGGCGAAAGGTCGAGGCCCGACTGGATGAACACCGACATCTTGTACCAGGTCTCGAAAATCTCGCGGCCATAGACGCCCTTGAGCGTCAGCATGTTGAAGATGACCTTGTCCATGTCGACCTTCGGCGCTTCCGAAGGCAGGCCGAGGATCGCGACCTTGCCGCCATGTGCCATGTTGTCGATCAGCGAGGCGAAACCCGCCGGCGATCCCGACATTTCAAGGCCGACGTCGAAGCCCTCCGTCATGCCGAGTTCTTTTTGCACATCCTCGATCGTCCGCTTGGTGGGATTGACGGTGGTGGTCGCGCCCATCTTCAGGGCAAGGGCCAGGCGGTCTTCGTTGAGGTCGCTGACGACTACGTGGCGCGCGCCTGCGTGACGGCAGACGGCGGCGGCCATGATGCCGATGGGGCCGGCTCCGACAACCAGTACGTCTTCACCCAGGACGTCGAACTGCAGCGCGGTGTGCACGGCATTGCCGAAGGGGTCGAAGATCGATGCGACGTCGAGATCGATGCCCTGCTGGTGAACCCACAGGTTCGCTGCGGGAAGGACGAGATATTCGGCAAAGGCACCGGGGCGGTTCACGCCGATCCCCTGGCTGTCGGCACATACGTGACGGCGACCGGCCATGCAGTTGCGGCACCGTCCGCAAACGACGTGCCCTTCGCCTGAAACGATCTGGCCGATCTCGAAACCGGAAACATTGTCGCCGAATTCCACGATCTCGCCGACGAATTCGTGACCGACCGTCATGGGCACGGGGATCGTGCGCTGGGCCCATTCGTCCCAGTTCCAGATGTGCATATCGGTGCCGCAGATAGCCGTCCTGCGAATCTTCACCTTCACGTCGTTCGAGCCGACCTCGGGCTCGGGCACGTCCTGGAGCCAGAGCCCCTTTTCCGCCTTCGCCTTGACCAATGCCTTCACAAACCGTCTCCGTCACTATATCAGAATGGCGCCTCTATACTGGAAAAGCACATCGGCGCAATAAGGGTCCCAGCATGTCGGATAATGCCATCAGCCAGGAATTCGGTCGTCGTGTGGGGGTGATGCGACGCACGCACAAGATCACTCTCGACCAACTGGCCGAACGCTCGGGTGTAAGCCGTTCGATGCTCTCCCAGATCGAGCGCGGGAAGGCCAATCCGACCCTCGCCGTGGCGGCGCGGATCGCGGACGCTTTCGGCCTGTCGATCGTGCATCTGATCGAAGAGGAAATCCGCCCGTCGCTGGTCGAAGTCGTCGACGCGGACGACGAGCAGGCCCTGTTCAGCGAGAAGAACGGTTGCCGCCTGCGCACGCTGACCCCGCTGCACATGGAAAAGAACGTCGAGTTTTACGAACTTACCTTTGCGCCTGGGGGTGAATTGGACAGCGATGCGCATTTCGCCGGAACCCGCGAGATGTTGAGCGTGGCCAAGGGCTCTGTCGAGGTCGCAGTCGGGGTCGAACCGCCCACCGCGCTCGGGCAGGGCGATACCGCGCATTACCCCGCCGATCGCAAGCACAAGATCGCCAATCGGGGCGGCGAAGACGCGGCCTGCTACCTTGTCGTGTCCTACGCCTGATAGGCAGGCGCAGCCTCCGTCACAGGACTGCCGGAACCAGCCAGACCGCGACTATCGAAACCAGGATTATCGCCACGATATTGAGCCATAGCCCTGCGCGCATCATGTCCTTGATCGCGACGTCGCCGCTACTGAAGACGATCGCATTGGGAGGCGTGGCAACGGGCAGCATGTAGGCGCAGCTTGCCGCGATGGTGACCGGGACTACCAGGATCAGGGGGTCGATCCCCAGCTCGATCGCCAGCGCCGCAACTACCGGCAACAGCGTCGCGGTCGTCGCAACATTGCTGGTCAGCTCGGTCAGGAATATCACCAGTGTGGTCAGTGCAATCACGAGCAGGATGTGGTTGATCTCTCCCAATGGGGCGAGCTGTTGGCCCATCCATAGCGTGAGGCCGGTGGAGGACAGCGCCGCCGCAAGAGAGAGGCCCCCGCCAAACAGGATCAGGACGCCCCAGGGCAAACGTTTGGTGTCTTCCCATGTGACGAGCGCGTGGCGATCGACGCCGCTCGGGACCAGGAATGCGAGCAGGGCCACCGTCATCGCAATACCCGCGTCGGTCACCCCCTCTATGCCGAGCAGGGAAGACATCGGCTTGCGCATGATCCAGCCGAAAACCAGCAGCGCGAAAAGGGCGGCCGTGCGTTTTTCGGCAACTGTCATCTTTCCGAGCGCGTCGTGGCGTCGATCCATTTCCGCTATCGTCTCCGCAGAAGACACGAAGTCGACCGGAAACAGGAAGCGAGTAAGCAGCAGCCAGCCGATCGGAAGCAGGATTACCGACACCGGCACGCCGATCATCATCCATTGGGCGAAAGGTATCTCCACCTGGTATTCGCTCTGGAGGAAACCGGCCATGAAGGCATTTGGCGGAGTGCCCACCAGCGTGGCGACACCCCCGATCGAGGCGCCGTAAGCGAGGCCGAGGAGCAGGGCGAGCGTGAAGTCGCGTTTACCCTTTTCGCTCAGGCCCGGCGACGTCTCGCCAACGACCAGCGCCAGCGAGACGGCGATCGGGAACAGCATCAGAGTGGTCGAGGTGTTCGAAATCCACATGCTGAGGAGGGCGGCAGCCAGCATGAAGCCCGCGACGAGCCCTTTCCCGGTACTGCCGAGGTGGCGGAAGATCGCCAGCGCAAGCCGCCTGTGTAGCTGACTACGCTCGACCGCGAGAGCGACGAGAAAGCCCCCCAGAAACAGGTAGATGATCGGATTGGCATAGGGAGCAGCAGCCTCGTCGACCGTTGCAATGCCGGCAAGCGGGAAAGCAATAATCGGGATGAGCGCGGTCACCGGAAGCGGCACTCCTTCGGTGGCCCACCAGATCGCCATCAGCACGCCTATTGCCGCTGCGATTTCTGCGGGACGTTCCAATTCATCCGGACTGAAGCCGAAGAAGAAGACCGCGAAGCCTGCCAGGCCTGCGATAAGACCGATCGGATTGAATCCTCTCGGCTGGTCGCCGCTGCCGGCGGGATTATTCTGTGTCATTCGTGGTCCGTCCGAAGAAGCTGGATACGGTATCCTGCGCAACTTCCTGCAGGAACAGCGCATCTTCCGCGCTCACCGAGCCGAAATAGGTGTAAGTGTTTCCGACCGGAGATTGTCCATAGAGTGTGGCGAACACCGTCGCGGCCGCAAGATAGGTGCCAAGCATGCTCGGGTGCGAGGAATCGAACGGCTTGTGCAGGACGATATCGGGCCGTCGGCGGAGAGCTTCCTCGAACGCCAGTCCGACCGGGATGACCAGGGCGTCGAGGCGGTTGGCAGTGTCGATATAGAGTCGGGCGGTCTGCGCCGTCATCTTCGGCGAGTATCGCCGGTGTTCGGGTGCATAGGCAGGTGTCATGTAGAGGACCGGCTGTGCGCCTGCTGCGCGGATCGTCGCAGCGTGCTTCGTGGCTGCATTCGTAAAACGGGTCCTGCTTGCTTCGCTCAGCGCCGCGGAACTGATCCCCTGCAGGATTACCAGCTCGAAGGGATCATCGACCCTCAAATTGGTGTGGTCGACCAGGTGCGCAACGGCATGGTCCTGCAGTGCAGCGCCGCCGATGGTTGCCGATTTGTACGAAGGCTCGGCGCTGCCAAGGACTCCGGATGCGACAACCATTCTCTGGACGTGATTGTGCAGGCTGTCGTTGTAATAGAAGTAGCTGTTGCCGACGAAGAGAATGGTCTGCGGGGCCGCCTGATCGAGCTGCCGGATTTCGGGCGCCGGCAGAGTTTCCGCGGCGGATTGCGCCGCAAGAGGGCTGCAAGCGCTGGCGACCGGCATCGATACCGCCGCGAACAGCACCAACAAGCCTGCGCGCAATGAAGTCATCCCATCCCCCCTCTGCGGTGCCTTTCAAATCGGCCCGTGACGGGTGATGCAGCTTGCCCGGACAATCTGCAAGCCATGTCGACGTGCGCGATCGAAAACGCGCTTGCCAATCGCTTCGAAGCGTAGCCAATAGATCGCATGCGCCTGCGCCAGATCGAAATCTTCTACCACGTGTATCGCACCGGCTCGATCAGCGCTGCGGCTCGCGACCTGAACGTGTCCCAGCCGTCGGTGAGCAAGGTACTCAGTCACGCGGAAGATCGGCTGGGGTTCGCCTTGTTCATGAGGCGCAAGGGCCGCCTCATCCCCACCGCTGCGGCCGACGAATTGTTCATCGAGGCGGAAGATATCTACGCCCGCTTGTCGACGTTCAATCGTTCGCTGGAGAATATCCGGAGCAGGAAAGGCGGCCACCTGAGGCTGGGTGTCCTGCCATCGCTCAGCCTGTCCGTCGGACCCGAACTGGTCGCGCGGATGCGTGAAGACGATCCCGACCTAAGTTTCGAGCTGACAACCCTGCATTCGGTCGAGATCGAAGCTGCGCTGCGGGAAAAACGCGTCGATATGTGCATCGGCTTCGAACCGGTCGATGATCCGCGTCTCCTCAACCATCGTGTCGGCGATGGACGGATGGTGATCGTTTCCGGCGAGCCTCTCGCGGGATCGCGTTCAGACATAAGCGAGCAGGTCCTGCATGAAGCCGAGATGATCGGTATCAGCGAAAGCGGACCGCTGGGCGTGATGATAAGGCAGCAATTGGAAGACCGGGGGATCATGCCTCGCGAGGTCGCCATGGCGCATACCTATCATGTCGCTTTGTCGCTGGTCCGCAAACAGGTCGGGCTGGCGCTGATCGACCAGTTCACCGCCTATTCCCATCTCGGCGCAGGACTACAGCGTTATCGACTGGACGATTTCCCGGGCTACTCGATCTACGCGATCACGCTGGCAGACCATCCTGACGAGGCCAAAGTCTCTCCGGCAGTCGATGCCCTTCGCGATGTCGTCGCCATAATCGGAGACGGAATAGAAAGCCTGCAGCCCAAAGAGCCATAACCTTTCGCTATACCTGCCCTGTGAGAAATTAACTGAAAGGAATTGCCGTTGCGGCGAAATTCCGTCAGTTCTGCCTCGGGACGCTCAGTGGGGAGAGGTTTTATGAAGTTTGGTGGCAAGATTTCGTCGGCGCTTTTCTGCGGTACGGCTCTGGCGCTGGTGGCGGCGCAGCCTGCTTTGGCGCAGTCGGCGGAAGACGAGGGCGATGGTACCGATGTCGCCGCCGAAGATGCAGACGCAAGCGACGAGAACCTGATCGTCGTGACCGGCACCCAGATCCGCGGTGCGCAGGTCGACGACGTTTTACCTGTCACGGTAGTGGGTGAAGAACTCATCGACGCGATCGACCCTGCTTCCGGCGACGAACTCTTCCGTGCCATCCCCCAGGCAGGCAGTGTCGAATTCAACGAGCAGAACACGACCGGCGGCGTCAACGGCGCCCGCGGCGATATCGCGTCGATCAACCTGCGCGGCCTTGGCACTGGCAATACCCTGTTGCTGATCAACGGTCGCCGGATGGTGCTGAACCCGGGCTTCCAGACCGAGCTGTTCGTACCCGTCGTATCACCCGACACCAACACCATCGTGCCCGGTAGCATTCGCCGGGTAGAGGTGCTGCGTGACGGTGCCTCGGCCGTATATGGTGCCGATGCCGTGGCAGGCGTGGTGAACACCATCCTGCGGGGCAATCGCACCGGCGGCTTCATCCAGGGCAACTGGCGTGCATCGGAAGGCACAAGCCTTTACAGCTATTCGCTGCGTGGCGGCTACGGGTTCGATTTCGCGGATGGCCGCGCCAATCTGACCCTCAACGGATACTACTTCCACGAGAACGGCCTGCGCGCGACGGCACGCGACTATTCGGCGTCGAGCGATCTGCGGCCCTTCCTGGTGGGCACTCCCTTCGAAGGCGATACTCAGTTCGACAATAGCTCGATCAACTCTCCCTTCGGCGCCTTCGACATCCAGGGCTCGCGCGCCACATCGTCCAACACCACCGCCCTGCGCGACGACGACTTCCATATCCAGCCATGCATCAACTTCGGCCCCAATGGCGCCGCTGACAGCGATGGCCGCGTCATCGATCTCGGCAATGGCCTGTGCGCCGACAATGGCGGCACGATCGACCGCAACCTGAGGCACGACCTGGGCGCCAATCGCTTCCTGTTTTCCGAAAAGGACCGTTACGCTGCGCAGGCGCTGTTCAGCTACGAGATCAGCCCCTCGGTAGAAGCTTATCTCGAGGGCTCCTACTACCGCTCGGAATCCTTCCGCGAGCGCGAGCAGAGCACAATGCTGAGCGCTGTCCCGCTTGGTGTCGAGGCGAGCGCCTACTGGAACCCGCTCGGACCTACCCTGCTGGCGGACGGCTCGCCCAATCCCAATCGGGCTGACAATGGCCTTGGATCGGGTGTTACCGACGAAGGGCGAGCGCTCCTGATGGAGGATTATCGCTTCATCGATGCAGGGCCGCGGCGCGGCTATGTCGACAAGGACACCTATCGCATCGTGGTGGGCCTGCGCGGCGATCTGTGGGGCTGGGATTTCGACACCGGCTTCCTCTATTCGCAAGCGAACACGACCGACCTCACCGAAAACCGCATCTCCAGCAGCCTAGCCCAGGCTGCGATCAATCGCACCGATCCGACGGCATACAACCCCTTCAATGGCGGCTGCTTCCCCGGCGAACTCGGTGCGAATGTTGCCGACTGCACACCCAATCCGCAGTCGGTCATAGATTCGATCACGGTCGATGTCTTCCGCAAGGGCGAGACCACGCTCGCGCTGGCCGACTTCAAGGTTTCGAAGGCGAACATCTTCGAACTGCCTGCAGGCGGTGTCGGTATTGCGACCGGCGTGGAATTCCGCCGCGAAACCTTCAAGGACGACCGCGATCCACGCCTCGACGGGACGATTACCTTCACCAACGCCGTGAACGGCGACTTCTTCGGCAGCGACGTCCTCGGCTCAAGTCCGTCGCCCGACACCAGCGGCAGCCGCGAGGTTTATTCGGCATTTGCCGAGGCTTTGATCCCGGTCGTGTCGCCGGACATGAACATTCCGCTGATCAACGAACTGGAAGTCCAGCTGGCAGCCCGCTTCGAGGATTTCTCGGACTCCACAAGCGCCTTCGTGCCGAGAGCCGCGGTGGCATGGCGCCCGTTCTCCGACCTGTTGCTGCGCGGCGCCTATTCGCAAGGCTTCCGCGCGCCGAACCTCATCCAGATCAATGACGAGGGAACGACGCGTTCGAACTCGGTTGTCCGCGCGGTCGAGTGCGTGGCCGAAATCATCAAGGGCGACGAGGACGATGTGCCCGATTGCGGCACCGTCGGCACGATCGACTTCCGCACAGGTGCAGGAACCCTGGAGCCGGAAGAAACAGAGAGCATCAACCTGGGCGCCGTCTTCGAGCCAAGCTTCATTCCGGGGCTGACGCTGACTGCCGACTACTGGCGCGTGAAGCAGGATGGCATCATCGGCATCTTCGGCAACCGCAATGCGCTCTTGCTCGACCTGGTCTTGCGCCTTCAGGGCAGCTTCAACCCGAACGTCGTTCGCGACGACCCGGATGCCGGGCAGATCGCTCTGTACGAGGGGACCGGCATCCTTGCGGCAGGCGATGTCCAGCAGATCCTCAACCCGTATCGCAACCTCGATCAGCGGACATCGGAAGGCCTGGACTTCGGCTTGTTCTACGAGTTCGGGACCGGCTTCGGTGACTTCGACATCCAGGTCAACGCAGCGCGCCTGCTCGGCTTCGAACAGGAAGCGGGGCCAGAAGCAGAGCCGCTGTTCACGCAGCTGACACCGCTGCTCGAGGCTATTCCCGAGCTGTCGATCGCCGACGTTGCGGCGCTCCAGCCGGAAGGCTTCGGCGAGCTGCTGGAAATCGATGGCCGCCCGAAGTGGCGCTATTCCGGATCGATCACCTGGGAAGACGGTCCGGTCAGAGTGAACCTGTTCGGTCGCTATGTCGGGCGGGTTTTCGACTCCAGTGCGCAAAACGACGCGACGGCGGAATTCTTCGAAGTCGACGACTGGTTCACCGTGAACGCGTCGATCAGCTACGAGATCGAGGCCGACAACGCTCTCGACGGGACTCGCCTGCGCTTCGGCATCAACAACATCACCAACGAAGCGCCGCCGATTGCCGACGAAAGCTACGGGTTCTATGGAAGCTTGCACAGCGCGAGGGGACGCCAGTTCTCCATCGATCTGCGTAAGGAATTCTGAAACCGGTCTTTCGGGAGAAATCGATGAAACGCGAATTAGGCGTCTGCGTCGCCGGCGCGGCATGGCTTTCCAGCTGTACCGCGCCGGGACCGGTATCCGGCGACGTCATGCCGGAAGCACTCAATGTCGCCGAAGCGCGCTGTAGCGACGGAGCAGTGGCGATCGACACCGCGTTCGATGCGGGGGCGCTGGCATCTTGCTCCATCGGTGACGAGGGCCGCATCGCGATCACCCTGTCGCCCGAAGATGCCCCGCCGATCAATTGCAGTCCGTGGTATGCGTTTCGCCTGCACAGCAACGCCCCGCGCGTGGTCGCTGTCGATCTCACGTACACGGCCTGCGGCCACCGCTACGAGCCGAAGGTGAGCTACGACGGGGAGGACTGGACCTATCTCGATCCTGCCAGTGTCGAGGTACTGGAGGTCGACGGGACGAAGATGGCGCGCCTGTCGATCCGCACGGATGGACGGCCCTTGTTCGTCGCTGCACAGGAAATCGTTGCGCCTGCGACCTACGACGCCTGGCTCGACGGCCTGGAAGAAGTCGGAGCGGTGGAGCGCGAACGGCTGGGCTCGTCCGCCGAAGGGCGCGCGATCGAGATCGTTCGTATCGGCAATCCGGCAGCGCGGGAGCAGGTCGTGCTGGTCGGACGCCAGCATCCGCCCGAAGTAACCGGCGCGCTGGCGATGTTTCCTTTCATCGAGACCTTGCTGGAGGATACGGACCTGGCACGCAGGTTTCGCCAGCGCTTTCGCGTCTCTGCGGTGCCGCTCCTGAACCCCGACGGCGTTGTAAAAGGGCATTGGCGGCACAATACCGGCAGCGTCGACCTCAATCGCGATTGGGGACCTTTCACCCAGCCGGAAACAAGGCTCATGCGCGATCTCCTGGCCGATATCGCGAACGCCCCTGCCCGGGACCTCCGCCTGTTGCTCGATTTCCATTCTACCGGTCGCGACGTATTCTACACGATCCCCGACGAGCTGGAGACCGATCCGCCGCTGTTTACCCGCAACTGGCTGGCCCGGTACCAGGACCGCATGAACGGTTACGAGGTCTACCGGGATGCGCGCCACGAGGTGGGACGCCCGATCTCCAAGGCCTACGCTTTCGACACCTATGGCGTCCCTGCGGTGACGTTCGAGCTTGGTGACGAGACCGACAGGACATTGATCCGCCGCATCGGGCGCGAAGCGGCCATCGCCATGATGGAAGAGCTTCTCGCGACCGAGCAGCCATGAGGCTTGGCAATGGCGTCCTGCTGGCCGGTGTCGTCGTGCTGGCGGGATGCCAATCCTATCCGGACGAGGGCCGGCTTGTGCCCGCGGACCTGCTCATATCGGGCGGAACGGTATACGATGGATCCGGCAGCCCGGCGACTTCCGATGACCTGGTAATCGCCGATGGCCGGATAGCCTATGTAGGCGCCAATGCCCGGTTGAGGTATATTCCCGCGCGTGAGATCGATGCGACCGGCCTCGTGGTCGCGCCCGGCTTTATCGACCCGCACACGCATGCCGGAGGCGATCTAGCTTCCGGCGATGCCGAGCGTCGCGCGAACCTTCCGTTCGTTTTCCAGGGAGTTACGACGGTCGTCGTGGGTAACGATGGCGGTGGAAGCCCGGACATCGCCGACGAGGCAAGCGCCGCCTCGGCACAAGGCATCGGCACCAATGTGGCCTATCTCGCCGGCTTCGGTCCGATCCGGGAAGAGGTTCTCGGCAAAGAGGATCGCGCCCCCGACGAAGCAGAGCTGGCTGCCATGAAGGCCCGGTTGCGCGGTGCTATGTGCGAAGGGGCGTGGGGCTTTTCGACGGGTCTATATTATGTACCCCAAGCTTATTCCGACACGGCGGAAGTGGCAGCGCTGGCATCTGTGGCAAGCGCGCATGGCGGCTATTACGACACGCACATGCGCGACGAGAGCACCTACAACGTCTCTGTGACGGGCGCTCTCGAAGAAACGCTTAGCATCGCAAATGTAGCCGATATCCCTGTTCATATAGCCCACATCAAGGCGCTTGGACCGGCTGTGTGGGGCCACAGCGCGAAAATGATCGAGGCGATCGAAGAAGCGCAGGCCAACGGCCTCAAGGTGACGGCCGACCAGTATCCGTGGGAAGCATCCGGCACCCGGATCAGCGCAGCGCTAGTTCCGCGCACCGCGCTCGAAGGTGGTCTCGACGCCTTGCGGCAGCGGCTGGCCGATCCCGCCACGCGGGCTGCGATCAGGGACGCAATGGTCGAGGCGATTGCGCGCAGGGGCGGGGCGGAGAAGCTCCTGATTACCGGGCGGCTGGGCGAAGCAAGTGTCGAGCCGGGCCGGACACTGGCAGACCATGCCAATGCTATCGGGATCGATCCGGTGGACGCGGCAATCGCAATCCTTCTCGAAGGCGATGCGCGGCTTGCTTCCTTCAACATGAGCAAGGCTGACATCGCGGCATTTTCAGTGCGTGACTGGGTAGTCACCGGCTCTGACGGGTCGAGCGGACATCCGCGCAAATACGGCAGCTTTCCCAAGGCTTATCGCGACCTCGTGCTGGACGAGCCGAAAATGGACCTCGCCCGGTTTATCGAGCGCAGCAGTGGGCAGACCGCGCGGCTGATCGGGCTGGAGGATCGCGGTTTCATCGCGCTAGGCATGGCCGCCGACATCGTCATTTTCGATCCGGCGCAATTCGCGCCCCGAGCCACCTATCAGGCGCCGCGCGAATTATCGGTCGGTGTGCGCCACCTGCTTGTCAACGGCGAGCCGGTCATCGCCGACGGGAACTACACCGGCAGCCTGCCCGGAAAACCGTTACTCAAGCGCGCCGACTGCGATTAACACCGCTCTTCAGGTGTGCCCCCGGGTGAGCCGATCATCCGGCCGAGCCGCTGCGAAGATCCCATCGCCAAAGTCCAGCCCAGCATCCCGTGCCCGACGTTGACGGCGAGCGAGGGCGAAAGCCTTCCGATGACCGGCAGCGAATTGGGCGTCATCGGCCTGATGCCAGCCCACCCGTCATCGCTGCGCTCGTAATCGAGGGCATCGGGAAAGATCGCCTGGGCGCGGCGCTTCATTGGCTCCAGGCGGATGGGATCGACTTCGCCTGATGCCTCTCCCAGTTCGGCCAGGCCTGCGACCAGCATGCTGTCGCCGAGATTGGTGAAGACCATGCGGTTGGCGTTCTCGGTAATCGAGATTCGCGGCGCGCTGGGTCCGACGGGGGCGGTAAAGGAGTAGCCTTTCATCGGGGCCAGCGGCTGGTGGTAACCGAGCGGAGCAAGGAGGCGGTTCGCCTCGTGTCCCGCCGCCACCACCACCAGTTCTGACGGGATCGCTTCCCCGCTCGCTAGGTATACGACGCTTTCCGAGTGACCGCTATCGATCCGGACGACTTCGCTCTCGCTCCGGAACGAGACGCCATATTCGCGTGTGATCGCGCCAAGCAGTTGCGTGCAGAATTCGGCGCAATCGGCCGTCTGGTCCTCGGGCGAATGGATCGCTCCGGCAAGCGGTCCGGCAAATGCGGCAAGCGCGGGTTCGAGCTCGATCGCCTCGGCGCTCGAAAGAATGCTCTGTCGCTGCCCGGATTGAGAGGTCAGACGCAGAGTGCGCTCTGCATCCCTCCGGGCCTTTTCGTCGGGCAGGAGGACGAGTTTCCCGGCATTGCGAAGGCGGAAGGACAGAGCGTGTTCTTCGAGCAGCCGGTCCATGGCACGGCGCGATTCTCCTGCAAGGAGACTGCAAGCTACCGTGTTGCGTACAAAGGCGGACCGACGGCATTGGGACAGGAACTGGACAAGCCAGCGCGCAAAGGCGGCGTCGGGTCTGAGCGACAGGCGAAACGCAGGGTCCAGACCCAGCGCCAGTCCCGGCAGTTTGGAAAGCAGGCGCGGCGAGGCGAGGGCGGCGGTGTGCGAATAGCTGAGCTGGCGGCCGTTTCCCTTCGATGCGCCGCCGGCAATGCACGGCCCTGCATCGATGATTTCGACCCGCCAGCCGCGCCTTGCCAGTGCATATGCGCTCGTGACGCCGATAACGCCGGCTCCGACAATAATAGCAGTCCCGCTCGAGCCCATGGAGGGTATCCTGCCCCTCCCGCGCTTGCGGCGCCAATACGCGTCGTGATCTTGGACATAGCCTCTATCTATGCCCCTGCCTGCAAGGGGGGCGCGTTAGGGGGCGGCGGATACAGCTTGCTGCCTCGCAACCAATTCAAGTCATGAAAGGGTTCTCCTGAAAGACTTCAGAAAATTCTTCAGCTGACCACACGCGCGCTTCGCACGAATTTGCGGCTGCCGTAGCGTAAGCCTGTCGGAATATGCCTCGAAGGACCCGGTTAGGCGCAGTTTTGTGCGGTATTTGCTGCAATAGACTTTTGACAAAAGTGCCCCGAACGTGGTCAAGTCCGCGCGATTGTTGGGAAGAGAGCTAGCTCCGGCAAGGACCGGACAGTTTGGGAGAGAAACATGAATTATCGAACGAAGATCGTTGCGGCCGCCCTGTGCGGGACCGTCCTGTCCACACCGGCCTTCGCGCAGAACGCCGACCCAATGGATACCAGCGCCTCGACCGATGGTCAGATCGACGGCGAAAGCGAACTGCTCGGCGAAGATATGGACGTCATCATCGTGACGGCAACCAAGCGTGCGCAGGACGTGCAGCAGATCCCGCTGGCAGTGACCGCGGTCAGCCCGGCCCAGCTGGAACAGCAGGGCGTCGTGAACGTCCAGAACATCACCCAGGTTTCGCCGAGCTTCTCGACCTCGCAGGCGCAGAACTCTTCCGGCACTGTCGTGTTGCGTATCCGCGGTGTCGGTACGACATCGAACAACATCGGCTTCGAAAGCGCGGTCGGCATCTTCGTCGATGGCGCGTACCAGTCGCGCCCGGGTATTGCGCTCTCCGAATTCGTCGATGTGGAACGCGTCGAGGTCCTTCGCGGTCCGCAGGGCACGCTGTTCGGACGCAACACTTCTGCAGGTGCGCTCAACATCATCAACAAGCGTCCCGACCTGTTCGAATTCGGCGGTTTCGTGAATGCCACCTATGGCAATTACGACCAGCTGAGCGTGCAGGGCGCGGTCAACATGCCGATCGTACAGGACAAGGTCGCGGTTCGCCTGACCGGCGCCTGGCGCGAACGTGACGGCTTCATCACCGTCAACGACGGGGCCGGCAACTTCCTCGAAGACACCAACAGCGTCGACCAGTTCCTCGTCCGTGGCCAGCTTGGCTGGGAAACCGACAGCGGTTTCCGCGGCCGGATCATCGGCGACTATTCGGAATCGAGCGGCGATTGCTGCGGCGCCGTGGAAGTGTATCGGTCCCCGGTCGAGACTGGCGGTCTCTTCGGTATCGTAGGCCTCGGCCCGCGGGGCGGGATGTCGGCTCCGGTCGTCGCGACCAATCCTTTCGACCAGACGGCTGCCGAAGAAGCGACCGAGAACCAGATCGCATCGGCCGATTTCGAGCATATTGCCGAAACCGAACAATGGGGCATCCTCGGCGAGTTCGAGTATCCGCTGTCCGACAGCATCGACGCGGTCTACATCGGTTCTTATCGCAAGTACGAAAGTGACGAGGCTTACGATTCCGATTTCTCGGGCCTCGACGTCTTCAACATCCTTCCCGGTGGCGGCACCACCATCAAGACCATGACGCACGAGCTTCGCTTCCAGGGCGATGCCGGGCGCCTGCAATGGATGCTGGGCGGCTACTATTCGAACGAGAAGATCGACCAGACGGTCGTTGCCGGCCTCGGCGATGACTATGGCGAGCTTTCGGGCGCGCTGCTGGCCGGCGGCAGCGCGGCGATCACCCCGCCGCTCGGCATCTTCTATGCTGCTGCGGGCAACGGGCTTGCGCTCGATCCCGCCAACCCGCTCTCATTCCTGAGCGGCGGCGTCGATCCGGCCGGCACGACCAGCACCAACCTGTTCGAACAGGACAGCACCAGCTGGTCGATCTTCACGCACAACACGTTCGACGTGACCGACCGGCTCAGCCTGACGCTGGGCGCGCGCTGGTCCGATGAAAGCAAGGACGGCAGCTTCGACCAGCTGGCGGTCAACAACCCCACCTGCGCAGGCTTCCTTAATGGCGGCGTGACTCGTCTTGGCCAGGCAGTAGGCGCGGCCGGTGTTCCGGCGGCGGCGATCCCCGGCACGGTCGGCGCGCTGGCTCCGACAGCCTTTGTCCTGAGCTGCTTCCCCTTCGTGGCACCGGCGATCGGCTCGGACGCGATCCCGCTCCCGCTGCCGCGAGAATTCGCTGGCGAGTTCAAGGATGAAGAGCTGATCTACACGGTCAAGCTGGGCTACGATTTCGGTGCTGTGAATGCCTACGGCAGCTTTACGCACGGCTACAAGGCAGGTGGTTTCAACCTCGATTCCACAGCCGCAGTCGGCGGCGCAGACCCGCGCTTCGATTCCGAAGAAGTCGATGCCTATGAACTGGGCCTCAAGGGACGGTTCCTCGACGGGGACCTGACCACGAACATCGCTATCTTCTACCAGGAGTTCAGCGACTTCCAGGTGCTGGAATTCACCGGCGCTCAGTTCCAGACCTTCAACGTGCCCAAGGCACTGTCGAAGGGTATGGAATTCGAGGCGCAGATCCGCCCCGCGGCCGGGCTGACCGTCAATGCGGGTGTGACCTACACCGATGCGTCCTATCCGGACGATTGCGCAACCGATGCCGATCCGCTTCGTGTTCGCAACCTGTGCGGTGCTCCGCTGACGAATGCCCCGGAATTCGTGTCGATTGTCGGCACGACCTATCGCGGCGATATCGGCAACAGCCTGAGCTTCTTCCTCAACGGCCAGATCCGTGCGGAGAGCGATCGCCGTACTTCGACCCAGCCGAGCGAGGTTCCGACTACGGAAGCCCAGCTGGGTAACACCGCGCTCGCCCCGTTCGATTACCAGGACAGCAACGTCAAGATCAACCTGCGCGCCGGGATCGGCGGAGCTGACGAACGCTGGGGCATCGAGGGCTGGGTAACCAACCTCACCAACGAGGTCACGCGCGGCGTGACCTTCAACACGACCCTGCGCTCGGGTTCGCGGTCTGCATTCACGCAGGAACCGCGGATGTACGGCGTGACGGTCCGCGGCAAGTTCTGATCGCGGCCTAGTTCGAAGAATTGGGGGCGGCCTTCGGGTCGCCCCTTTTTCTTTGCGCGCTTACCCGAGTGCCTATTTGCGACGTCTCGGCCCGAGATAGCCGAACAGGTAGGCGGCTACCTTGCGCATCTGGATTTCCTCCGCGCCTTCGGTGATGCGGTAGCGGCGGTGATGGCGATAGATATGCTCGAACGGCTTGTGCCGTGAATAGCCGATGCCGCCATGCACCTGCATCGCGCGGTCGGCTGCTTCGCAGACCAGGCGGTTCGCCCAGTAATTGCACATGGACACCTTGTCGGAGATCGTCCGCTCGATCTCTTCGTGCGGCATATTGTCCATCTCCCAGGCGGTCTTGTAGATCAGCAGGCGCAGCATTTCGCATTGCGTTGCCAGCTCGACCAAGGGGAACTGGATCGCCTGGTTGCGCGCCAGTTCTTCGCCGAAGGGTTTGCGCTCCCGCGCGTATTTGACGCTCTCTTCGACGCAATAGGTCGCAGCGCCGAGGCTGCTCGCGGCCTGCCGGATGCGGTTCTGGTGGACGAAGCTCTGCGCCAGCGCGAGGCCGCGGCCTTCCGCGCCAAGGATCGCGCTATCGGGCACCCAGACATCGGTGAAGCTTAAGCGCGGATGGTCGGTGGGCATGTTGAAGGTCCACAGCCATTCCTCGATCTCCAGCCCCTCGGTCGGATTGGGGACGAGGAAGCAGGTGATCCCGCGCGCTGCGCCGTCTTCCCCGTCGGTGCGGGCAAAGAGCGCGCAATGGGTCGCCACATGCATGCCGGTGATCCACATCTTTTCGCCGTTGATCCGCCAGCCATCCACCCCGTCGCGCGTTTCGTGCACCGCGCGGGTTTCCATGTGGGTGGCATCCGAACCGTGGTCGGGCTCGGTCAGGCCGAAGGCGACGCGCCGCGTGCCCTCGAACCCGCCGAGAATGAACTCCTGCTTCTGCTCCTCGGTCCCGAAGGTCTCGAACATCGCCACGAACGGAAAATTCCCGACAATGCTGTGTTCGTTCTGAAGGTCGTTGTGCAGGCCGAGCCCGCGCTGCGCGAAACGGTCGCGGATGACTGCCATCCATAGGTTGGAGCCGTCCTTGCCGCCGTATTTCTTCGGCGCGGAGAAACGCCAGTGGCCGGCCTCGTCCGCCACCTTGCGAGCCTGGCGCAGCAGGTCTTCCCAATCGTGGTTCGGCAAGCCGCCGCGCTCCCAGTCGGTGCGCGCATTTTCGCGGCGGTGGTCGAAGAAGCGGATGTTATCCTCCCTTGCGACCAGCGGTTCGATTTCCGCCTCGATGAAGGAAACGAGTTCGGCGTAGTAGTCCTCGAGGTCCTGCGGAATGCTGAAATCCATCAATCGTCTCCGATCCATTGACGCCGCGCCACTGCCAGCGAGGGGTATTTGGGCACATCCGCCGAGACCTTCGCGAAGGCCATTTCGCGCAATTCGGCGAGCAGGCCGGGAGACGCGAGATCGATTTCGCCTTCCAGCAATGCCTGGGCAAGTTCGGCGTCCCCTTCGACCGGCATCAGCGCATCGTCCCGGGCGATCATGCCCAAAGCGTTGCGGGCAACCGCGAGCTGGAAGCGATCGTGTCCTTCCATGCGGTCCTTGATCGTCGCGAGCCATTCCGAGATCGCCGTCGCAATTTCACCGCTGGTCGCCTCTCCCTGCGCCTCGGGTGCTTCGGGCGCAGCGATCGAATGGCTACGCTCTTCCTCCGGCGCATCCTCTTCCAGCAACAGCAGGAGGTCCAGTTCCTGTTCGCTCGTGCGGCGCGAGATGACGACGCGTTCCAGCATGCGGTCTTCTCCGCTGCGCCAGTAACTTGCCATCTTGAGGCAGCCCAGCGCCCACCAGACGGTGCGATAGATTGTCCAGAAGCGGAAGCGTGCGGAGTCTACCGGTCTGCCGCCTGCCTCCTCGTAGGCCGCGAAGTAATCTTCAAGCGAGCCGAGGCCGAGTGCCGGTTTGTCATACCCCCCAAAACGCCACACGGCCATGCAGCCGAAGGCGAGGTCTTCGTGCCAGTCCCCGAAGTGCGCGAGCTCCCAATCGAGCACGCCTGTCAGGTGGCTATCTTCGGCAAGCAGGTTGCCAAGCCGGAAATCGCCATGATTGAGAACCGGTTCGACCGGGTCGGGCAGATTGTCCATCAGCCAGCGAAGACCCAAAGCGATAATCGGCCTGTCGCCGCCTGCCTCCTCGAATTGCTGGCGAAGGTTCGCCACCGCTTCGGCGTAATCCATGATGGGGACATCGGCGGGCAGGTCGTCCGCGCCCAGTGAATGGATGCGGGCGAGGTCCCTTGCCGCTTCGACGAGGATCTGGCGCGAGTTGGCCATCGACTGGATCGCGCGCGGATCGGGCGTTCCGGGCAATGCCTCCATGATGAAGCCGGAGCCGAGGCCGTCGCTTTCTTCCAGAACGCCGGCGATGCGCGGCGCAGTCACGCCCTTGCTTTGCGCCGTCTCGATGATCGCGGCTTCGCTTGCATGGCCGAATGGGCGCTCTGTCATGAACTCCATGCTCGGTGCGCGGCGCAGAACGTAATCGTTGCCACCTGCAGCGAAACGCCAGCTTTCCATCGTGGCTCCGCCGGTCAGCCGCTTTGCATCGCCGGGGCGGCCAAGGCCGATGCGCGCGCACGCTCGTTCAAGTCCAGTCTGCATGCTGCCCGCTTTTCCCCCTTGGTCCATACCGGATGCTTCTGCCTGATGACTGCCTTGCCCTCAAGGACGGTTTCGCGCGGTTGCGCCGCAGCCACCCTTTGGTAGAGGTGCAGCGTTAACGAAGCGGGATGAAGAGAAAGCGAATGACCGATCGCAGGACCATATGCGCTGCTCCAGCCGCGACCGGGCCGACACATTGATCTCTTTCAATGAAGCCAGCGCGATCCTGCGCGATGTGGCAAAGCCGCTGGAAGAGACGCAGGTCCCGATCGGGGATGCAGCCGGGCTTCGCCTTGCGCGTCCGGTCGAAGCAAAGATCGATGCGCCGCGTTTCGATGTTTCCGCGATGGATGGCTATGCGGTGCGCGATGCCGACCTGTCCGGCCCGATAACGGTTGCTGGTAAGTCCTATGCCGGATCGCAAACACTCCTCCGTATATCGGAAGGGCAGGCGGTTCGGATCTTCACTGGCGCGCCGGTACCCCAAGGTGCCGATCGCGTGCTGGTGCAGGAGATCGTCGAGGAGCGGGGCGACCGGCTGGAAATCGTCGGCGATTATGGCGAGGCGCGCCATATGCGCGCGCGTGGTTCGGATTTTCGCGAAGGCGAGACCTTGCTGGAGGCGGGGACTCGGCTTGGACCACGGCAACTGTTAGCGGCGGCCGCAGCCGATTCTGCCATGGTCTGGGCCTGGCGGGCGCCGCGGGTCGCCATTCTTGCCACCGGCGATGAACTGGTCGCGCCCGGCTCCGCGGAAGAGCGCCCCGGTGCCTTGCCCGACAGTATTACGCTGGCGCTGGCCGGGATGGCTCGAGCATACGGTGCGACAATAGTCGGAAGCGAGATCGCGCCCGACGATCCCGGCCAAATCGAGGCGCTGGCCGCGCAATTGCTGGCGCGTTGCGATGTCCTGGTCACGGTCGGTGGAGCGTCGGTGGGCGAACGCGATTTCGCCACCCGGTCGATAGCAGGCCTGGATTTTCGAACCCTCTTCGCAAAGGTTGCCATGCGGCCGGGCAAACCGGTCTGGTGCGCGCAAGGCGAGAATAGTGGCAGCTACGTTCTCGGCCTGCCCGGCAACCCCACCTCGGCGCTCGTAACCGCGCGGCTCTTTCTCGCCCCGCTAATGACCGCGCTTGCGGGGGGACGCTATGACGAGGTGCTGGCGTGGCGAGAACTGGAGCTGACAGGGGATTTGCCCGCCCCCGGCCCACGCGAGCACTTCGGTCGAGGCGCATTGCGGGACGGTAAGGCCCAGCCCTTCGCCAACCAGCAATCGGGGGCGCAGGCCTTGCTTGCCAAGGCCGACCTTTTGCTGCGTCAAACCGGAGGATCCGGTGGTCTTTCGGCAGGACAGTCCATTCAGGCGCTCGACTTCTGACCGGGCGTAGCTAATCTCCTGCCATGCATGATGCAGCGCCCCTGATCGACGGCTTCGGCCGGCGGATCGACTACGTGAGAATGTCGGTCACCGACCGGTGCAATCTGCGCTGCACTTATTGCATGGCAGAGGACATGCAGTTCCTTCCCCGGCGCGACTTGCTGACGCTGGAAGAGCTTGCCGGACTTGCGCGGCATCTCGTCGCCCGCGGCGTGAAGCGCATCCGGCTGACGGGTGGAGAGCCGCTGGTTAGGCGCGGCTTTGTCGACCTTGCAAAAGAGCTCGGCGCCCTTCGCGCGTCGGGCCTCGAAGAGCTCACCCTGACCACCAACGGCGTGCTCCTGTCCCAGATGGCCGAGCAGCTTTTCGGTGCCGGGATCGAGCGGATCAATGTGAGCCTCGATACGCTCGCCCCATCGCGCTTCGCCGCCATCACCCGGGGCGGAGACGTTGCGCGCGTGATCGAAGGGATCGATGCAGCGCGCGCGGCAGGCATCGCGGTGAAGGTCAACATGGTCGCGATGCGCGGTGTGAACGATACCGAATTCGTGTCCATGGCTCGTTGGTGCGGCGAGCGTGGCTGCGACCTGTCACTGATCGAGACCATGCCGCTCGGCGAGGTGGAGGGCGAACGGGCCGATACGTACCTGCCCCTCACGCAGGCGCGCGCGGCTCTGGAACGCGAGCTGACCCTGATGCCGACGACCTATCAGACCGGTGGGCCTTCGCGATATTTCAAGGTTGCCGGGACCGGGCGCCGGATCGGGTTCATCACGCCGCTGAGCGAGAACTTCTGCTCTTCCTGCAATCGCATCAGGATCGCGGCTACCGGCACGGTCTATGGCTGTCTCGGCCACGACCAGAAGGTCGAACTGCGCGACATCATGCGCGATGGCGGCGAAGGGGCGCTCGATGCAGCGATGGATGCCCTGCTGGCGGGCAAGCCCCGGCGGCACGACTTCGATATCGCTGCCGAAGCCCCTGCAACGGTCCGCCATATGAGCGTCACCGGAGGTTAGACGCAAAAAGCGTTGCAATTGCGAACCGTTTCGCCTTGTCTCCCGATCGAGAGAAATCGAGATTGTGGAGAGAGTAGAATGGCCGAACACGCCGCGCATGGACCGCTGACCGGACTGAAGGTTGTGGAGTTCCAAGGAATCGGCCCGGGACCCCACGTGGCGATGATGCTGGCGGATCTCGGCGCGGAAGTCGTGCGGATCGAGCGTCCGGGACACCAGCCGATGAACCCCGTCGTCGAACGGGCCCGCCACCGCGCGGCCGTCGACCTCAAGAGCGAGGAAGGCCAGCGGTTCGTCCATCAGGCTCTGAAGCATGCGGATGTGCTGGTCGAAGGCTTCCGACCCGGCGTGATGGAGCGGCTTGGCCTTGGCCCCGATGTGTTGCTCGAAGCCAATCCGCGTCTCGTCTATGCGCGCATGACCGGCTGGGGGCAGGACGGGCCGCTGGCGCAGGCTGCTGGGCACGACCTGAACTATATCGCCATCACCGGTGCGCTCGATTCCATCGGGGCGAAGGGCGAGCTGCCGATCCCGCCGCAGAACCTTGTGGGCGATTTCGGGGGCGGGTCGATGTATTGCGCCATGGGCATTCTCGCCGCCCTCTACGAACGCGAGCGCAGCGGCAGGGGACAGGTGGTCGATGCGGCAATCGTCGATGGCGTGACCAGCCTGATGAGCTTTTTCTACGGCCAGCCGCACAGCGCCCTGCGGACGACGACCCGCGGCGCGGGCCTGCTTGGCGGGGCGGCGCATTTCTATCGCTGCTATACCTGTGCCGATGGCAAGGAAGTCAGCGTCGGCGCTATCGAACCGCAATTCTATGCGGAACTGCTCCAGCGCGCCGACGCTCCCGAAGAACTGCGCGAAGGCCAGATGAACCCGGCGAACTGGGACGATTACACCGAAAAGCTCGCCGCCCTGTTCAAGACGAAGCCGCAGGCGGAGTGGATCGAACTGCTCGAAGGCACCGATGCCTGTTTCGCGCCGGTCGTTCCCTTGGACGAGGCGAAGGACCATCCGCACATGAAGGCCCGCGGCGCTTTCGTCGAACATGGCGGTCGCTCGCACACGGCGCCCGCTCCGCGCTTCGATCGCACGCCGGGCACGATCCGCGACAGTGCACAGGACGGCGAAGAGGTGGTGGCGCGCTGGTCGCAAGGGAGCTAATGGACCGCGCATAAGGAGAGAAATTCCCATGCGCGATTGCACCAAGTTCTACATCGACGGCCAATGGGTCGACCCGGTCACCGAAAACACGCAGCCGGTCGAGAACCCCGCGACGGAAGAGACCATCGGTCACATCAGTTTCGGCAGTGCTGCCGATGTCGACAAGGCGGTTAAGGCCGCACGCCGTGCGTTCGAGACATTCAGCCAGACTACGAAGGAAGAGCGTCTCACGCTGCTGCGCGCGATCCAGGCCGAAATCGCCAATCGCAAGGACGACCTTGCGCTCGCCGTTTCGGATGAAATGGGCGCGCCGATGAGCCTCGCCAACGGTCCGCACACCGGCCTGCTGGCAGGTCACTGCCAGACCGCGATCGAAGTGCTCGAGAAGTTCGAATTCGAACGCCAGGACGGCCCGACGCTGCACATCTGGGAGCCGATCGGCGTGGTCGGCATGATCACCCCGTGGAACTGGCCGCTAAACCAGATCGCCTGCAAGGTCTTTCCCGCGCTGGCGACCGGCAACACGATGATTTTGAAGCCTTCCGAGATCGCACCGTTCGATGCTTATATCTTTGCCGAGATCATGGATGCGGCAGGCGTGCCTGCCGGCGTGTTCAACCTCGTGAATGGCGATGGGCCGGGCGTGGGCGAAGCAATGAGCGGCCATCCCGACATCGACATGATCAGTTTCACCGGCTCGACCCGCGCGGGCGTCCTCATTGCCAAGAACGCCGCCGATACGGTCAAGCGCGTAGCGCAGGAACTGGGCGGGAAAAGCCCCAACATCATCCTCGACGACAGCGCCTTCACCCAGTCGGTCATGCGCGGCACCACCGCCATGATGGGCAATTCTGGCCAGACCTGCACGGCACCCAGCCGCATGCTCGTTCCGCACAAGCGCATGGAAGAAGCCAAGGCCGCCGCGAAGGAAGCCGCCGAGGGCGTGATCCCGGGTGATCCCAAGGGCAACGCCACCATCGGACCGGTGGTCTCCAAAGCGCAGTGGGACAAGATCCAGGGCCTCATCCAGAAAGGTATCGACGAAGGCGCGACGCTGGTCGCAGGCGGCCCCGGCAAGCCCGAGGGCCTCGAAACCGGACATTACGTCAAGCCCACCGTCTTCGCCGATGTCACCAACGACATGACCATCGCGCGCGAGGAAATCTTCGGGCCGGTCCTCGCGATGATCGGCTATGACGACTACGACGACGCGATCCGCATCTCGAACGACACCGAATACGGCCTCGCCAGCCACATCATGGGCGAGGATATCGAGACTGCGAAGAAGCTCGCCAAGCGCATCCGCGCCGGCCGTGTCGCGATCAACGGCGGCTACGACATGAACGCGGCCTTCGGTGGCTACAAGAAATCGGGCAATGGCCGCGAATGGGGCGAGTGGGGCTTCCACGACTTCCTCGAGGTCAAGGCCGTCATGGGGCACGGCTGATGGCGGGCAGGCACTTCGACGAATGGCAGGTGGGCGACAAGCTGACCCATGAAATCCGGCGCACGGTGACCGAGGCGGACAACCTCTTCTTCACCGTGATGACCCACAATCCGCAGCCGCTCCACCTCGACGTGGAAGCGGCCAGGGAAAGCGAATTCGGGCAGATCCTCGTCAACGGGACCTACACCTTCTCGTTGATGGTGGGCCTGAGTGTGGGCGACACCACGCTCGGCACGCTGGTGGCGAACCTCGGCTACGACAAGCTGGTGATGCCCAAGCCGGTCTTCATCGGCGACACGCTGCACGCCACCAGCGAGGTCATCGCCCTGCGTGAAAGCAAGTCGCGGCCCGACACCGGCATCGTCACCTTCCTGCACGAAGCGGTGAACCAGCGCGGCGAAGTGGTCTGCCGATGCGAGCGGTCTGCGCTGCTCAAAAAGAAACGCTGAAGCGTGCCTGCACCCCTTTTCGCCCTTCGCGCGTTGAGGGGCGAAGGGGAGCGCAATGACCGAAGATAAATCGCAGTCCGAACCCGATGGCGTCGAGAGCGTGCTCGGCGAACTCGACGACCTGACCACCAAGAACGACGAGGTCCGGGTGGGCGATGTGCTGGACGATTTCGGCGGGCGCAGCTTTGGCCCCTTCATCATGATCCCAGCCCTGCTTGAAATAACGCCGGTCGGCGGCATTCCCGGCGTGCCGAGCTTTCTTGCTGCAGTGATCGCGCTGATCGCGGTGCAGCTCCTGTTCGGCAAGGAGCATATCTGGATGCCGCAATGGCTCCAGAATCGCGCTGTCGAAAGCAAGAAGCTGCACAAGGGCATCGCCAAGCTTCGCGGGATCGCCCACTGGCTGGACGAACACAGTCACGGACGCCTCGAAGGCCTCACCGAAGGCGTATGGATCAAGATCGCGGCCGTGGTCATCCTGCTGCTGTGCGCAACGGTCCCCCCGCTGGAGGTGCTGCCTTTCGCCAGCAGCGCGCCCATGTTGGCGATCGCTGCCATTGGCCTGGCGCTGACGGTCCGCGACGGCGTGATCATGCTCGCGGCACTGGCGCTCGCCATCGCGGCGATCGGTGGCGGCACCTATTACTACTACACCTCGGATGACGAGGGTTCGGGCGGCGGCATGGCCATCGTCGAACCCGTTGCATATCGCATACCTGCTTGACGTAAACGCGATTGCTCCTGCACATTCCCTCGCGGATGAGGGGATGAGACATGGACTATCGTATCGGCGTGATTGCGGGCGCCCTGGTTCTGGCAGGTTGCGACCTTTTCGGCGGGGGCGGCGTTAGCGAAGAGCAGCGCGGTGACGGCACCGATACCATCGAACTGGCCGAGTTTCCCGACCGTCCATATTGGGGCGACACCCACCTTCACACCGACGTATCGGTCGACGCATTCGGCTTCGGCGTCCGGCTCGGCCCGGAAGACGCGCTGAAGTTCGCGCGCGGGGAAGAGGTCACTGCGACCACTGGCATGTCCGCACAGCTCGACCGGCCGCTCGATTTCCTCGTCATTGCCGACCACTCCGATGCGATGGGGGCGACCCGCAGGCTCTACGATGCGCCGCGCATGATGGTCCGCGATCCCACCCTGCGCCGCTGGCGCGACATGATGCACGAGAACCCCGACCAGTCGACCCGCGCGGTGGCGGAACTCATCACGGCTGCTGCAAACGACGAGATACCCGAGGCGCTGCGCGATCCGGAGCGTCAGGCCAAGGCGACGCGCGAATTGTGGGACCGACACCTGGGGCTGCTAGACCGCTATAACGAGCCGGGCACGTTCACTGCATTCGCGGGCTTCGAATGGACGCTGATGCCGGGCGGAAACAACCTCCACCGCGTCGTGATGTTTCGCGACGGCAGCGCCAAGACCGGGCAGGTTCTTCCCTATCCCGGGATCGACGGCGAGGTCACCGGCCTGTGGGATTACATGGATTCCTATGAACAGAGCACCGGCGGTAAGGTGCTGGCGATCCCGCACAATTCGAACCTTTCGAACGGGATGATGTTCGAATTTTCCGGACCCGACGGCGGACCGATGGACGCCGATTATGCCCGGCGCCGCGCGCGGCACGAACCGGTGGTCGAGGTGACGCAGATCAAGGGCGACAGCGAAACGCACCCCTTCCTGTCACCCAATGACGAATACGCCAGTTTCGGCGTGGCCGGGTGGGAGCTGGGCAACCTTCCGCTCACCGCCAAAAGCACACCGGACATGTTCGCTGGCAGCTATATACGCTCGGCCCTCTTGCGGGGCCTGACGCTGGAACAGCAGATGGGCGAGAACCCCTATGCCTTCGGCCTCATCGGATCGACCGACAGCCACACCTCGCTGGCCACGGCGGACGACGACCAGTTCTTCGGCAAGCACACCGGCAACGAGCCGCGCGCGGACCGCGCAATGGCGGCACAGAACCTTGGCACAAGGCAGGGCCGTTTCGGCTGGCACTATCTCGCCAGCGGCTATGCGGCAGCCTGGGCGCGCGGCAACACGCGGGCGGAAATCTTCGATGCCTTCATGCGGCGCGAAGTCTATGCGACGACCGGCCCGCGCATGGTCGTGCGCCTCTTCGCAGGCTTCGATTTCGGCGAAAGTGACTGGGAAGGCGACTGGGTGCGCGCAGGCTATTCGCGCGGCGTCCCCATGGGGGGCGACCTGGTGGACGACGGCAGGGCTCCGACCTTCCTTGTCAGCGCGCTGAAAGACCCCGACGGGGCCAATCTCGACCGGGTCCAGATCGTGAAGGGCTGGGTCGATGCGAATGGCGCGGAGCAGGAAAAGGTGTTCGACGTCGCGTGGAGCGCGAGGCCGATGGATGCCGCCTCAAATTCGCCCGTGCCACCGGTTGGCGATACGGTGAACCGGTCCGAGGCGACCTATGAAAATTCGATCGGCGCGGCTCAATTGCGCGCAACCTGGACCGATCCCGAATATCGGCGGGGCCAGCGCGCCTTCTACTATGTGCGCGTCCTCGAAATCCCGACGCCGAGCTGGGTCCTCTACGATGCGAAGCGCTTCGGCCTGACGCTCCCGAAGGAGGTCGTGGAGGCGAACGTTATCCAGCAGCGCGCCTATTCCTCGCCTGTCTGGCTGCGTCCCCGCAGGATCCCGGGCGATGCGCCGCCGATCATGCAATGATGCGCCGCCTGCTGCGCGATCCGCTCGCGCATTTCCTGGTGGCAGGGGCAGCTATATGGGCCGCGCTGTCCCTTGCGGATGAGCCGGTCGATCCGGCCGAACGGACCATCGCGCTCACGAAAGAGGAGCAGGCGAACCTCGCGCTTGGTTTCGAGCGCACAATGGGCCGTCCGCCCACCGATGCGGAACTCGATGCGCAGATCGAAAGCTGGGTGCGCGAAGAGGTGCTCTACCGCGAGGCGCTGCGCTTAGGGCTCGATGCGGGCGATCCGGTCGTGCGGCGGCGACTGTCGACCAAGATGGACGATCTGGCAGGAGCCGAAGTGGAAACCGCCCGTCCGAGCGAGGAGACGCTGGCGGCTTGGCTGCGCGAACATCCCGGCCGGTTCGGGGAAGGCGAGCGCTTTACCTTCTCGCAGACGTATTTTCGCAGCGAAGACGCACTTCGAGACGCGCTCGGCGGAGCGGGAGATGCAAGCGGCGACGCCATTTCGCTGCCCGAGCGGATGTCCGATGCGAGCTATGATGAAATCATGGCAGTCTTCGGATCGCAATTCGCCGCACAGATCGCCGGAATGCAGCAGACCTCCGGTGCGCAGGTGACGTCGGGCTACGGCTACCACCTCGTCGATCTCGAAAAGCGGGTAGAGGGACGGCAACGGCCACTGTCGGAAATCCGCGACAAGGTGGAGGCCGACTGGCGCAGTTCGACTGCTGCCGCGCGGCGCGCAAGGGCATTCGAGCTCCTGCGCGAAGCCTACCGGATCGAGGTCGAATGATCCGCTGGCTGCTGGCGCTCGCCGTCCTGCTCATCGCAAGTCCCGCCTTGGCGGACGAATTGCGGCCTGTCTCGATACAGCTGGAGCAGGTCGACGAGGCGCGCTGGAACCTCGGCTGGAGGCAACCGCTGGCCTCGCCGCAGGCTGACCGCACGGCGCGTCCGGACTTGCCGGAAGTCTGCGAGTTTTCGGGCGAGCCGGTGCTCGACAATTCCGCGCTCGCGGTGGTCGGTCGAGCGGACGTCACCTGCAAGGAGGATATCGCCGGGAGCCGCATTGGCTGGCCCGCCCTTTTCGGACAGGGAGACGCAATCCTGCGCGTTGCCCCTCTGGATCGACCCGTCCAGGTCTACCGCCTGACCGCGCAGGAACCCTATGCCGAGGTCGAGGCGCGGCCTTCGAGCTTGCAGGTGTGGCGCGGGTATTTCGTGATCGGGGTCGAACACATTTTGGCGGGATGGGACCATCTTCTCTTCGTGATCGCGCTAGTCCTCCTCGTCGGCCGGACATGGCCGGTCATAAAGGCGACCACCGCCTTCACCGTGGCGCACTCGATCACACTCGCGGCGACGACGCTGGGGGTCACCGGACTGCCGCAGCGTCCGGTCGAGGCCCTGATCGCACTGTCGATCGTGTTCCTCGCGGTCGAGATCGCGCGCGGCACGAAAGAGACGATCACGCGCCGCCTGCCGTGGGTGGTCGCCTTCGCTTTCGGCCTTCTCCACGGTTTCGGTTTTGCAGGAGCCCTGCGCGAGATAGGCTTGCCCGAGGGCGAGGTGCCGGCAGCGCTCGTAAGCTTCAACCTCGGCGTAGAGGCGGGGCAACTGCTCGTGATTGCGCTAGTCCTGTTGGTGCTGGCCGTGATCCGGCGCGTACGAGCAGGGGCGGAAGCGCCCGCATTGCGTATCGCGTCCTACGCCATCGGCATTACCGGGGCCTACTGGCTGGTGGACCGCGTGATCGGCTGAGTGTCGCCGCCGAGCGCCTGCCACAAAATGACCCGTGCGCGCTCCGCCCGTCCAAGGGCTGCAGCCGCGCGCTCGCCGCTGGCATCGGCCGCACGGCGCGCTTCCAGAACGGTCAGGAAATCGGCGAGGCCAGCGCGTTGCCGCACCTCGGCAAGCGAGGCGGCGCGTTGCAGGCTGGCCGCTTCTTGTGCGGCGGCTGCGGCTTCGCGGTCGGCGGCGGCGACGAGGCCATAGGCCCCTTCCGCATCGCCGAGGGCAGTGTAGACAGCACCCCGATAGGCTTCGAATGCAGCCCGCTTTTCGGCAGCGGCACCGTCGATCTCGGCCTCGATGCGCCCGAAATCGAGCAGCGGTGCGGCGACGGAGGCGGCGAGGCTGCCGATGATGGAATCGCTGTCGAACAGGTCGCCCGGACTGAAAGCGAGCAGGCCGATGGCGGCCGAGAGGTCGAAAACCGGGAAGCGGCGGCGGGCGGCCGCGGCCAGTTCCGCATCTTCCGCGGCGAGGGTTGCTGCGGCTGCTAGGACGTCGGGACGGTTGGCCAGCAGGGCGCTCGGCAAGGTGGCGGGGGCAGCTGGCAGGCCGCTTTCGCGAGGTGCCATGGCCAGGGCCGACCGCACCTGCGCGCCGCCCTGTGCGGTGAGGGTAACGAGGCGGCCGATCAGGCGGGCGCGCTCGCTTTCGAGCGCGGCGAGGCGGCTGCGCGAGGCGTCGGCTGCGCTTTCCGCTCTCACGCGATCGAAGCCGGGCGCGATGCCCGCATCTTCGCGGACCCTGGACAGGCGCGCCAGATCCTCGGCAGCGGCAAGGTCGTTCTCGATGGCGCTGGCCCTCGCATCGAGCGTGCGCCAGTCGATCACGCTGGCGGCGATTTCGGCGAGGAGTGCGTTGCGCACGCCGCGGGCGCTGGACGAGGCCGCGTCGATCCGGGCGAGCGCCGCGCGTTCCTGCGCGCGCAGGCGGCCGAAGATGTCCGGATCCCATCGAGCGGTGACATTGGCCGCATAGGACAGTTGTTCGGTGTCGAACGCTATGGCCGACGGCAGGTCGCCGCCGAATTGCGCGGGATTGCTGCGTCTTCCCTCGACGGTCGCATTCGCGCCCACGGAGGGCAGCCGGTTCGCGCCGCGCAGGTCTGCGCCTGCACGCGCCTGGTCGATCCGCGCCAGCGCTTCGCCCAGCGTGGGCGAACTGGCGAGGGCCTGCGCCGCCAGCGTGTCGTAGGCAGGATCGTCAGCCGGAAGCAGCGCGGCGAGGCCGGTCGCCGACGCGGCATCGGGAGCGAACAGGTATTCCGGCGGCAGGACCGGTGTGGGGGTGGCGATTTCGGGCGGCGGCCCGGCAACGCACCCGGCCAGCGCCAGCGCGCAGGTGGAGGCGAGTATCAGGCGCATCATTCGGCGCCCTTGGCCGGGATATAGGCATCGACCTGCTGACCCACGCGGAACAGCTTTTCGCTCGTCGATGCCGCCTCGGGCAATTCGTAGAGCACTTGCAAGACCCTCACGTCGACGCGCTCTGCGGCGGAATTGGTCAGCGAGCGCTTGGGCACCACCAGCGGTTCGGCGCGCACGAAGGTCGCCTCTACCTGCTGGTCGGATGCTCCGCGCGGGCTGACGGTCGCCACTGCGCCCATGTCGACGCGGGGTGCCTGCTCTTCGTCGATATCGATCCGGACATAGAGCGGCTGCGTCTGGCCCATCTCGATGAAAGGCTGCGATCCGCCGCCGCCCATGGTGCTGACATATTCACCCTTGCGGATGTTTACCGCCAGGATTTCGCCTGCGATGGGCGCGCGTACGGTCAGGCGACCGATTTCGGTCCGCGCGCTGGCGGCCCGTGCCTGGGCGGCCTGCAAGCGTGCCCGGGCAAGCGTCAGGCGCTGGGCAGCGGCGCTCGCTTCACCCTCGGCGCGGATGACTTCGGAACGGCTGACGGCGGCGGGATCATCGACATTGCGATAGAGCGCCAATTGCTGCGATGCCGTGGCGCGCGCATTCTCGGCCTCGGAAATCGCGGCGCGCGCTTCGCCAATGGCGGCTTCCGCTTCGCGCAGGGCAGAGCGGGCGGCGCGGTCGTCCACCGTGAACAGCGTCTGGCCTTCGCTCACGCGGTCGCCGGGCTGGACGAAGAGACCGGTGACGAGGCCCGACAAGGCCGAGCCGATCTGCACCACCTCGCTCGACGGTTCGACCACGCCCGATCCGGCAACGCGCGGCGCATCGGCCAGTTGTTCGGGCGCGCGGGGCGGCTCGTTCTCCGGCTCGGACAATTCGCGATCGGGTAGGCCCGAGACGATGAAGACAATGGCGAGCAGCAGCGCCAGGCCGGCGATGGCGGGCAGCACCTGCCGGGAAAAGCTGAGATTGCGGAGATTGAAAGCCATATCAGTGTTCCTCGGGCATTTCGGTGCCGTCATGGATGATCTTGCCGTCCTCGAGCACGAGGATGCGGTCGGCGAGGTCGAAAATGCGGTTGTCGTGGGTGACGATGATGCAGGCGCGGTCTTCGGCGACGGCCACTTCGCGCAACAGGTCCATCACCCGCCTGCCGGATGATGCGTCGAGCGCGGCGGTGGGTTCGTCGCACACCACAAGTCGCGGTTCGTGGACGAGCGCGCGGGCGATGGCGACGCGCTGCTGCTGCCCGCCGGAAAGCTGGTTCGGCAGCTTGTCGGCCTGGTCCGCGATGTTGAGCTTGGCCATCATCGCGACCGCGCGTTCGCGCGCTTTGTGACGGTCCATGCCCTGCGCAATCAGCGGCACGGCGGCATTGCTGGCCGCATCGATCGCGGGGATCAGATTGTACTGCTGGAAGATGAAGCCGATGTTGTTGAGGCGGAACTCGACCAGTTCGGTGTCGCTCAGCTCGTAAATGTCGGTTCCGAAGACCTTCACCTCGCCCTCGGTCGGCCAGAGGATGCCGCACATGATCGAGATCATGGTCGTTTTGCCCGAACCGCTTTCCCCGACGAGATAAGTCAGCTCGCCCGCGCGGATGTCGAGATCGATGCCGTGCAGGACGGTAATCGTCTGCTGACCGGCCTTGAAATCGCGCGTGACGCCGCGCGTGCAGATGGCGGGGGCCTCGCTCACCGGAACACCGCCGCAGGTTCGGTCTTGAGGACGTTGCGCAGCGCAAGCCAGCCGGTCAGCGCCAGGATCAGCGTTACCGCGACGAGGCTGATGATCGGTATCTGCCAAGGGATGTAGAAGCCCTTGAAGGTCGGGTTCGCGGAGAAGCTCCAGATGAAGGCCAGTGTGCCGAGGACGCCCAGACCATAGCCGACGAAACCGACCAGGGCGGCCTGCGCGGCCACCATTCTGCCAATCTTGCCATTGGTGACGCCGATCGCCTTCAGCGCCCCGAACTGCCTGATGTTGTCGCGGATGAAGAGGCTGAAGGTCAGACCGACGATGGCGACCCCGACGATGAAGCCAAGCGCGACCGTGATCCCGAAATTGAGCGGGATGCCGGTGTTCTCGATGATGAAATCGACCCCGTCGCGGGCGAATTCGTCCCGCGTCTGCGCTTTCAGTCCCGTCTCGCGCTCGATCTTTTCCGATAGCGCCTTGGCCTGCGAGGGGTCTTCCGCGCCGACCAGCACGAAGGACAGGCGGTTGCGCGTGCCGGGGACGTAATTCAGCGCCTGGCTGTATTTGGTATAGAGCACGACGGTGCTGGTGAAGCTGGGCGTCGCATCGGCGATGCCGCGGATCACGGCGCGCTGGTCGTTCAACTCCAGACGCTCCCCGATAGGGGATTGCCCGGGGAACATGCGGGTCATGCCGACGTCGTCGATAATCACGCTGTCGGGCTGGGAGAGAACATCGGGCGAGCCTTCGACCATGTTCTTGGGCAGGCCGATCAGCGTCGCGTCGTCCACGCCGATCACCGCCACGCCTTCGAGATCGCCGCTCTTGGTGCGCACGCTGGCCTGCGCGCGGATATGCGGCACGGCCCATTCGACGCCAGGGACGCCGCGCACCTTGTCGAGCGCGGTGGAGGGAAGGGCGTAGGACACGTCTGTCGTGCGGCTGACCGGGTCCATCACCCAGACATCGGCGCTGGAGACATTGTAGACGCCGCTCGCCCCGCGTTCGAGCAGGTTGACGAAGATCGTCAGCTGCTGGGTGATGAGGAGCGTAGAGAACGCGATGCCGAACACCAGCCCGTAGAACTTCTGGGCATCCCCGGTCAGCATTCTGATTGCGATCCAGATCACGGCGCTCGGTTGCCTTTGCTGTACGACTCGTCCATTAGTGAACGGAGGCGTTCAACTGAACGGGACCGTTCACTTTGTCAACTGCTGCTGAAAAGCGATCGATCGGAAGGCCGGCGGACCAGGCCAAGCGGGAAGCGATTCTCGCTGCGGCGGCCGATTCCTTTTTCCGCGTAGGTTTTGCAGCAACTTCGATCGAGCAGCTGGCCGCTGACGCCAGCGTGTCGAAAGTCACGATCTACAATCACTTCGGCGACAAGCAGGCGCTGTTCGCTGCCGCCGTGGACCGCGAATGTGCGGCAATGCGGTCCAGCCTGGAATTGAAATCGCTTCCGACAGGGACTTTGCGTCAGAGACTCACGGCTATCGCAGAGGCGATGGTCGCCTTCTTGTTGCGTGATGAAATGGTCCAGTTCGACCGGCGCATCGCCGCGGAAACCGAGCGTGATCCGACCATCGGCGAGGCATTCTTGGAGGCCGGCCCCTACCGTATGCGCACCGCCTTTGCGGGCCTGCTCGACACGATGGTCGCAAGCGGTGAACTGGCGATCGACGATACTGCGCTTGCGGTCGAACAGTTCGTTTCCATGTGCAAGGGTATGGGCGATCTGGAGCGCCGTTTCGGCCGTCCGACCGACGCAGAAGTGGAGCGCAGGCGCATCGATGGCGCCGTCGATGTCTTCTGCCGCGCCTATGCAGTCGAAGAGTGTGATCGGAAATAGGACGAATTGGCGAGCCGTCTAAACTTGCCATTCACCTGCGCGATCCTACATTCTGGTGAGATTGAAAGGAATGTCCGCTCATGCGCGATCAGAATCAGGACCAGCAGCCCGATCCCGAGGGCAACGGCCCTAACCCCTGGCTGAAGAGCCTGCTCGTCTGGGGCGGGGTGTTTCTCGGCCTCTTGCTGGTCGTTTCGATGTTCGGCAACTCCTCGGGTGGTGGCGGAACGCCGCTCCTCTATTCCGACTTCAAGGAACGCGTTGCCGCAGGCGATGTGAAGTCGGTCGAGATTTCCGACGAACAGATCACCGGCACGACCAAGGAAGGCGAAGCTTTCAGCACGGTCCCGGTAGGTAACGACACCTCGCTGCCGAAGCTGCTGGAGGACAATGGCGTCCAGTATTCGGGCAAGGAAGCGGGCAGCCAGAACATCCTGCTTTACGCGCTGATCAACATGCTTCCCTTCATCTTGATCCTGGGTATCGCGATCTTCGCGCTGCGCCAGGTGCAGAAGGGCGGCGGCGCTGGCGGCGCTATGGGCTTCGGCAAGTCCAAGGCCAAGATGCTCACCGAAAAGCAGGGCCGCGTGACTTTCGAAGATGTCGCCGGCATCGACGAAGCGCGCGAGGAACTGGAAGAGATCGTCGAGTTTCTTAAGGACCCGAGTCGCTTTTCCAAGCTTGGTGGCCAGATCCCCAAGGGCGCGCTGCTGGTCGGTTCGCCCGGTACCGGTAAGACGCTGCTCGCACGCGCCATCGCTGGCGAGGCGGGCGTGCCCTTTTTCACCATTTCCGGCTCCGATTTCGTCGAAATGTTCGTCGGCGTCGGTGCAAGCCGCGTGCGCGATATGTTCGAGCAGGCAAAAAAGAACGCGCCCTGCATCGTCTTCATCGACGAAATCGACGCGGTCGGCCGCAGCCGTGGCCATGGTCTCGGCAATTCGAACGACGAACGCGAGCAGACGTTGAACCAGCTGCTGGTCGAGATGGATGGCTTCGAAGCCAACGAAGGCATTATCATCATCGCGGCGACGAACCGTCCCGATGTGCTCGACCCTGCGCTGCTGCGTCCGGGCCGTTTCGACCGCCAGGTCGTGGTGCCGGTTCCCGATATCGACGGGCGCGAGAAGATCCTTGCCGTCCACATGCGCAAGCTCCCGCTGGCTCCCGATGTGAACCCGCGCACCATTGCGCGCGGTACTCCGGGCTTCTCCGGTGCCGACCTTGCGAACCTCTGCAACGAAGCAGCGCTGCTGGCCGCTCGCCGCAACAAGCGCCTCGTCGCCATGCAGGAATTCGAGGACGCGAAGGACAAGGTCATGATGGGCGCGGAACGCCGCTCCATGGTCATGACCGAAGACGAGAAGAAGATGACCGCCTATCATGAGGCAGGCCATGCGCTCGTCTCGATCAATGAACCGGCATCCGACCCGATCCACAAGGCAACGATCATCCCGCGCGGCCGTGCGCTGGGCATGGTGATGCGCCTGCCGGAACGCGACAATTACTCGTACCACCGCGACAAGATGCATGCGAACCTTGCCGTCGCGATGGGCGGCCGTGTGGCGGAAGAGATCATCTTCGGTCATGACAAGGTGTCGAGCGGCGCGAGCGGAGACATCCAGTACGCGACCGATCTCGCACGCAACATGGTCACCAAGTGGGGCATGAGCGACAAGCTCGGCCCGCTCCAGTACGAGCAGAGCCAGGAAGGCTATCTCGGCATGGGCCAGACGGCGCGGACCATGGGCGGCGCGGAAACCAACAAGCTGATCGACGCCGAGATCAAGGAACTGGTCGAGGGCGGTCTCAAGCGCGCTACCGAAGTGCTGACGCAGCAGGAGGACAAGCTCCACCTGCTCGCCCAGGCGCTGCTCGAATACGAAACCCTGACCGGTGAAGAGATCGACCAGCTGATGAAGGGCGGCAAGATCGACCGCCCCGACGCTCCGACCGGCGCGATCGCGGTCAAGCCGACCACCGGCAGCGCCGTGCCCAAGTCGGGCAAGAAGTTCGGCGGAGGCACCGCGCCGCAGGCGGGATAAGGACCCCGTTCGGCTGGCGTTCAGCGCCGCTAGGAAAATGCTCCGTTCCCGGACAATGGGAGCGGAGCTTTTTCATGTACAGGCAGATTCTCGGCGGCATTGCCGCACTTACATTCGCAACCTCCGCACAGGCCGGTCCGGCCGACGTGAACGCGCAGGCGTTCTATGTCGATGCGGTGGGATTAGTGGACAAGGGCATGGGCGCCCTGTTCGACAAGCGCACCAAGCCGCGTATGGCGCAGCTGAAGGCGGCAGGGCAATTGGCTCGGGATGAGAACGAGGCGGGAAAAGCCAAGGGCCAGCCGATCTATTGCGTGAGCGAGGCGGAGCGCAAGAAGGGCATCGATGCGAAAAAGGCTGTGAAGATCCTCGGCGCAGTACCCGAAAGCGATCGCCGCAACATGACGCTCGCACAGGCGTGGCGTGCCGGATTGATCCGCAAATATCCCTGCCGCTGAACCCGGCGCGGAAACGCGGAAGGGACATCGGGCGTTGTGATGGAATAGCCATCGAAATCACGAGGATGCCGCACATGAACCGTCTTGCCATTGCCAGCCTGTCCGCCCTTGCCCTTGCGGGCGCTTCTGCCTGTTCCGATCAGACTCAGGAGGATGCTGCGCGCACAGCCGAACTGGCCGGCGACGATATCGAAGCCAACGCCGCAGTCGTGGGTGAAGTGATCGAGGAAGGCGCGAAGCAAGCAGCCGGGGCAGTGAGCGAAGGCGCAGCCGATGTGGAGCGTCACATCGAGCAAGGCGACAAGGAAACGCCGGACACCGCTCCCATCCTGGGCGACGATCTCAACCAGGAGCAGGAAGATCCTGCCAGCTGAGGGGCCTCAGAACGCTCCGAGTACGAGGAGCAGCTGCAGGAACAGCGCCAGGATCACGACGATGAATACCGACATGAGCGCGAGCCGCCAGATCGCCGAGAAGCGCGAGAGGCCGTAAGTGCCTCTCAAGTGCTTGTAGATATGGATCGGCGGGATGAAGATGCTCGCCAACGCCACGATTTCGCTCGAGATGCCGCTTAGCCCCGCAATCGTGAGGCCGAGGGTCAGCAGCGTCATGAAGCTGAGCGAATAGGTGACGAAAATGGCGTGGTCATACGCCTTGAACTGCCGCTTCCACGCGAACATCAGCCACACGAAGGGTATGGACAGCGGGATCAGCAGCCAGCTGAACTTGTAGAAGTTCGTCTGCAATTTGTAGAGCATCAGCCCCGGGTTCTTGCGCCACTTCTTGATCGCACCGTCGATCCAGTCGATGCTGGTGCCGCTGACCCGCATGGTTGTGCCGTCGACCTCTTCGAGCGGGACCACCAATTCGCCATCCCGGATCAACTCGTCATTGGATCCGCCCTTGCGCAAGAACGGGACGTTCTCCTGCGCCTGACGTAGGGCCATCACCTGATCGGCGTATTCCTTCTGGCGTCGCTCGAGAACTTCCCTGCGCCCCGGATCGAGGTCGGGCTCGGCCAGTTCCCCTTCGGTATCCGCCAACAGCTTCTCCCGGCGGTCGAGCTCGGTGGACGTAAATTCGGCCAGCTCTTCGCTGTTGTCGCCGGGAATGTCGGTCGGCGCGCTGATCCCGGCCAGCTGGAACACGGCGAACATCAGGAAGATCGAAAACAGGAACAGCGCCATGGGCGACACGAAGCGCATGCGCTCCCCGTCGATATAGCGGCGGGTGAGTTCGCCCGGCTTGAAGAACAGCTTGGGCAGGGTGCGCCAGGTCTTGCCGTCGAAATGCAGCGCGCCGTGCATCAGGTCGTGGAGAAATGCCCCCATCGTGCGATGGAGATGCGCCTGCTGGCCGCAGGAATGGCAATGCGCCCCGATCAGTTCGGTCCCGCAATTGAGGCAGGCATTCTCCGCGAAATGGCCTTTTTCGAGAGGGGTGTTACCTGCGCGCTTCGCCCCGCCGCTCACGGCCTTGGCGAAGAGTCCCCCTTCGACAGCCGTACCCAAGCCTTCCCCGATATCGCTCAATCGATCCTCCTGTCGCAGGCGAATCTATGCGGGCTTTCCCTGCGCTGCAACGCAAAAGGCCGCCCCTGAGGACGGCCTTTTACCTGTTTTCCGAAACTGGAAAGGCGATCAGCCCTCGTAGTCGGCGCCGATCGAAGTCGAACGGGTCGGGGCCGAAGCGGTGATCCGCAGCGCCTCTGCCGACTGGCTGAGCGAACCGATTTCGTCCATCTCGTCGTCGTCGTCAGGGAGGATTTTCTGCAGGTTGGTAACCGCAGCTTCCTTGAGGTCCTTGGGCTTGACCGTCTGTTCGGCGATTTCGCGCAGGGCGACGACCGGGTTCTTGTCACGGTCGCGTTCAAGAGTGATTTCCGCACCGCCAGAGATTTCACGTGCGCGCTGGGCAGCCAGCAACACGAGATCGAAACGGTTGGGGATCTTGTCTACGCAGTCTTCGACGGTAACGCGCGCCATTGGGCACTCCGATATATTCTAGAGAATCCGGGAAAGAGGGCCAGATAGGTGCACAGGGGCAAAAGGTCAAGAATTTGCGCCTTTCTCGCCAGCCGCTAAGGCAGGGATGATGGGAGCAAGCGAAATGCAGGGCGAGGCCACTCAATTCCGCGATCCGGAGCCGTTCGAAATCGATGCGGCCGGACAGCACCTGGCGTTCTATCCGGCGGGTGCCGATCGCCGCGCCGCGCTGTTCGAGCTGGTCGAAAGCGCAAAAGAGAAGCTCGACGTGTGCTTCTATATCTTTGCCGAGGACACGGTCAGCACCGAATTTCGCGACAAGCTGGTCGCGGCGGCGAAGCGCGGGGTCGAAGTCACGCTAATCGTCGACCGGTTCGGGGCAGATGCTTCCGACCTGTTCCTGCGCCCGCTGATCGATGCCGGGGGCACGTTTCTCGTCTTCTCCGCCAAGAAAACGCGGCGCTATCTCATTCGCAACCACCAGAAGCTCGTCGTCGCCGACGGCAAACGGGCGATGTTCGGCGGCTTCAACATCGCCGACGACTATTTCGCGCCGCCGGAGGAAAACGGCTGGAACGACCTTGGCATCGTTATCGAAGGATCGGCGGTCGAGGGGCTTAACGACTGGTATGCCAAGCTGCGCTCATGGACCGAGCGCGAGGAGCAGCACGCTCGCGAAATCGCGCGCACCGTGCGCGACTGGGAATGGAAGGAGCCGAACGCCACCTGGCTTGTCGGCGGGCCGACGCGCGGACTGTCGAGCTGGGCGCGCTGCGTGTCGGACGACCTGGTGGAAGGCGAGCGGCTGGATATGTTCATGGCCTATTTCAGCCCGCCCAAGAAACTGCTCAAGCACATGGGCCGGATCGCGCAAAAGGGCGAGACGCGGCTGGTAATGGCTGGCAAGTCGGACAATGGCGCAACCATCGGGGCCAGCCGTTCGCTTTATGATTTCCTGCTGTCGAAGCGGGCCAAGATCTGGGAATTCGTGCCGTGCAAGCTGCACACCAAGCTGATCGTTCTTGACGATTCCGTATACATCGGCAGCGCCAATTTCGACATGCGCAGCCTCTACATCAATCTGGAGCTGGTGCTGAAGATCGACGATGCCGCGCTGGCCGACCGGATGCGGCAATTTGTCACCGATCACATCGCGGCATCGCAGCAGGTGACGATCCCGCTGCACAAGAAGCGCGCGACCTTGTGGAACCGTATCCGCTGGAACCTGAGCTGGCTGCTCGTCTCCGTGGTCGATTACACGGTGACGCGCCGCCTCAACCTCGGCATCTGAGCCTTATTCGTAATCGTCGTAGCCGCCGCGCATTTCAGGCGAAGTGAACTTGGTGAACTCGCTCTGGAACAGGAGTGGCACGTTGCCGGTCGAACCGTGACGCTGCTTGGCGACGATCAGCGTGGCGCGATTGACCAGTTCGAGGTGCCGCGCTTCCCAGTCGGCATATTTCTGGCGCACGTCCTCGCTGCTGGTCTCGTCCGGCGTGTCGGGCTTCAGGGCGTTGTGGTAATATTCGCCGCGGAAGATGAACCACACCATGTCGGCGTCCTGCTCGATCGAGCCGGATTCGCGAAGGTCGGACAGCTGCGGGCGCTTGTCCTCGCGCTGCTCCACCGCACGGCTGAGCTGCGACAGGGCGATAACCGGGACATTCAGTTCCTTGGCCAGCGTCTTGAGCCCACGGCTGATTTCCGAGATTTCGTTCACACGGTTGTCGTTCGCGCGGCCCGAACCCTGCAGCAGCTGCAAATAGTCGACGATGACGAGGCCGATATCGTGTCTGCGTTTCAGGCGGCGGGCGCGGGTGCGTAGTGCGCCGATAGTGAGGCCGGGTGTGTCGTCGATATAAAGGGGAAGCTCGTTCAGTTCCTGGCTCGCGAAGGACAGGCGCTGGAATTCCTCGCGGCTCAGCTTGCCCGAACGCAGTTTCTCGCTGGAGATTTCTGCAGTCTCGGCAAGGATACGCGTCGCCAGCTGGTCCGCGCTCATTTCCAGGCTGAAAAAAGCCGTGCCTGCGCCCGGCGATTCGCTGCGGTCGATCCCGATCTTCTCATCGTCCATCAGGCGGCGTGCGGCGTTGAAGGCGATATTGGTCGCCAGCGAGGTCTTGCCCATGCCGGGACGCCCGGCAAGGATGATAAGGTCGGAATTGTGCAGGCCCGATGTCTTGTCGTTGATCGTATCGAGGCCGGTGGTCTTGCCCGAGAACCGCCCGCCCGAATTGATCGCCGCCTCGACCATCTTCAGCGCGCCGAGCGCCGCAGTGCGGAAATCCTGTGCCTCGTTACCCGAAGTCGCCCCTTCGGCGACCTTGTAGAGATCGGCTTCGGCCTGGCTGATGCGGTCCATCGGCGCGACTTCGTCCGAGGTGTCGAGCGCCCCTTCGACGAGGTTGCGGCCCACGTGGACCAGTTCGCGCAGTAGGGCGAGGTCGTAGATCTGCTCGGCCAGCTTGCCGGTCGCGAGCAGGCCCTGTCCGTCCTGTGTCAGCTTGGCGAGATAGGTAATCCCGCCGAGCTGCTTCAGCGCCTCGTCGCTTTCGAAATAGGGCTTCAATGTAACCGGGGTCGCGATCGAATTACGATCGAGCAGCTTGTGGACACGCTCGTAAATGCGCTGGTGCACCGGTTCGTAGAAATGATGCGGCTGGAGCGGAGTGTTGAGCTCCTGCACCACTTGGTTGTCGATCAGCACCGCGCCGAGAAACGCGGCCTCCGCCTCGATATTGCTCGGCAGGGTCTGGCCCTGCTTGGCGGGAGTGGAAATCGAATCATCGGCGGGGAAGAGGAGATCGGTGTCGGCCATGCGCGGCACCATGGTCGAGGCTCTGCTGCTCCACAAGCAAAGCATGTGGCCAAATTGGCCCTGTCGCTTGTGGATAGCGGGGATTATCGCGCAACCCCTTGAATGCATCTGCGCCAGTTGCGAAAGCGTCACTAACGACCATGACCGAATCCGCATCACCCAGACCCGATCACCGCATCGCGCACATCGATCTCGATGAGGAGACGATCATCTGGCGTAATGCGGACATCGAGCAGGAACGCCGGATCGCGATCTTCGACCTGATCGAGGAAAATACGTTCAAGCCGCTACGCGCGGTGGAGCGCGGGGCCGAAGGCCCCTATCACCTGACGCTGGCAGTGCGCGACGGGCGCCTCCTGATGACCATCGCCAATACCGAAGGCGATATGGTGGAGGAGTTGCTGCTTGGCCTCGCGCGCTTCCGCCGGCCGATCCGCGAATATTTCGCCATTTGCGACAGCTATTACCAGGCGATCCGCAAGGCGACCGCCAACGAGATCGAGACCATCGATATGGCCCGCCGCGGAGTTCACAACCAGGCGGCAGAACTCCTCCTGGAACGGCTCGAAGGCAAGATCGAGACGGACTTCGCCACTGCGCGCCGGCTGTTCACGCTGATCTGCGTCCTGCACATCAAGGGCTGAAGGCATGGCGCGTCGCAAGAAGAAAGCCGGATCGGGCTGGCTCCTTAAGCTGGTGCTGCTGGCGGCCGTCATTGCAGGTGTTGCGGCGATCTGGCTGTGGAACGAGAAACGCAACTGGCGCCCGGACGAGGACACCTACCCCGACCAGGGCGCCCTGATCGGCGAAGAGGACGAGAACGTCGATTTCGAAGTGCTTGCAGGGCTGGGCGCAAGCTTCGTCTACCTCGAAGCGAGCAAGGGTGCGCGCGACAAGGATGCAGGCTTTTCGGACAACCTTGCCGCAGCGCGCGAAGCGGGTCTGGAAGTCGGCACAGTGCACGAATTCGACCCTTGCGAACGGGCGGACGGCCAGTCGGCGAATTACGTCACCATCGTGCCGCGCGACGAGCAATTGCTCCCGCCCGCGATCAGGCTGGCGCGAACCGCCGACGAGTGCCCGACGCGGGTGTCCGATGCCGCGGTGCAGAGCGAATTGCTGACGCTGGTCAATCAGATCGAGGCCCATGCCGGCGCGCCGGTGGTGTTGGCACCCAGCCGCGATTTCGAGGAACGCTATCGTCCCGCCGCCCGGCTGGAGCGGGCGCTCTGGCTCGAGGGCGACATGGACGAACCGGGCTATGCGGGGCGGCCGTGGACCGTGTGGACCGCCAATGCGACTCACGCCACGCAGGCTGCCGATACGCCGCTGCGCTGGCTGGTCGTGCGGCCCTGATCCGGCTAGGTGCTGACGAATGACCGATGACGACCTGATCGCCGCCGCCCGAGAGGCTGCCGCCAACTCCTATTCGCCCTACTCCAGTTTCGCGGTCGGGGCTGCGCTGCGATTTGCCGACGGCAGCGTCGTGACCGGCACCAATATCGAGAATGCGAGCTACGGGCTTGCGCTGTGCGCCGAGACCGTGGCCGTATCGAAAGCCATGGCCGACGGGGTGCGCGGCGGGCTGGAAGCGGTCGCGGTTACCGGACCGGGCGACATGCCGATCACGCCTTGCGGGCGCTGCCGCCAGGTGCTCAACGAACTGGCGCAGCTTGGCGGAACCGACCCGCTGGTCCTGTGTGTCGGCCCCGGAGAAGTGCGTCGCACCACGCTGAGCGCGCTCCTCCCCGAAGCTTTCGGCCCGGCGAGCCTCGTTTGATCACGCGGCGCAGCGCGATGGGCGGATTTGCCGCCGCGTACGCTGCGCTGTCCGTCTCTCCGCTTGTCGCTGCGCAGAAGCGTGTCCGGCCCCCGCGCTTGCAGGCAGGGGACAAGGTTGCACTGGTCGCCCCGGCCAGCGCCGTGTCCGCTGCCGAGATCGAGCGGGCGCAGCACTGGGTGTCCAGCATGGGGCTGGTCCCGCAATTCGGGGCGAACGCCGAGGCGAAGTTCGGCTATCTCGCGGGCACGGATGCGCAGCGCGCAGCGGACCTCGATGCAGCCTTCGCCGATCAATCCATCCGCGCGATCTTCGCCATTCGCGGGGGCTATGGCGCGGCGCGCATCCTGCCTTTGCTCGATTGGCCGACCATCCGTGCAAACCCGAAGCTTTTCATCGGGTATAGCGACAACACCGCCCTCCACCTCGCGATCGCGCGCGATGCGGGCTTTGCAACGCTCCACGCGCCCAATGCGGCTAGCCCGTGGAGCGAGGCGGCGAGTTGGGAAAGCCTGTGGCGGCTTGCCTTTACGGGCGAGATGCCGACGCTCGACCTGGCTGCGGACCGCGTCCTCAAACCCGGCAGGGGCGAGGGACGGCTGCTCGGCGGTAACCTCACCATCCTCTCCACCCTGATGGGCACGGGCCGCCTGCCTGAAATGGAGGGCGCGGTGCTGTTCCTGGAGGATGTGAACGAGGAGCCGTACCGGATCGACCGCATGCTCCAGCAACTGAAGCTGGCGGGAGTCCTCGATAAAGCTGCGGGCGTGATATTCGGACGGTGCCGGGCGTGCAGTGTCGACGATCCCGAAGGCGAAAGCTTCACGCTCGACGATGTGCTGGACCAGCATCTCGGCACGTTGGACTGCCCCGTCGTGACCGGCGCGAACATCGGCCATATTCGCGGCCAGCTCTGCCTGCCGCATGGTGCTCAGGTCGCTTTCGATGCCGATGCAGGTACGCTGACGCCGCTGGAGGCGGTCACCGTCTAGCTGCGCAGAATCAGCTTTCCTTGCAGCGGATCCATTGGGTGCGGCCATCGTACTCGACCTGCCCGTCGAAATGATATCCGACCCGCTTGGTGCGCATCACCAACAGCGATTTCATCGCATCGGGCGAAGTGAGCTCGAGCCGCATTTCCTTGTCGTCTAGCCACCATTGCGGCGCATCCGACGCGATAAGCTTGTCGTCCACGCGCAGCCGGTGCCCGACCAGCGGGGCGCCCGGCACGTGGCCGAAGCCGAGCGCGATCTCGATTTGCGGACCGCTGGCCGTCTTGCACAGGAACCCGCCCGTAGCCTGCGCCGGCGCGGCAAGGGTGGAGAGGCCGATCAGGCCGAGAATGGCGAGGGGCAAGCGCATGGGCATTCACTACCCGGCGCTCGCTTAACCCAGCATTTCCGGTCGCTTACGCCTCGCGCGTTTCCAGCCATTCGAGCAGGCTCGCAAGGCAATCGCGCGCCAGCATCTTGCAGCGTTCGGGCGACCAGCCCTGTTCGGGCTCGGGGCTAGCGGGATTGTCCTTGTAGGGCATTTCCAGCGTCATCGCGGTGGCGCCGAAACGCTCCGCGACCTGGTTGGTGCTCATCGACAGGTTCGCCTTGCCGGGAGCGGACTTGGTGTAGCCCTGTTCCGTCTGGAAATCGGGGGTCCGGCGGTCGAGGATCGCCTCATAGCCATAATAGCTGTCGCCCTGTTCGTCGGTCCAGCCCGGGATGCCTTCGAAGCCTGCAAGGAAGCTCACCGGAATAGCTTCGTCGCCGTGGACGTCCATCGCGAAATCGACGCCGGTTTCATCCATGCGATTGCGGATGGCGAGGACTTCGGGGCTCTTTTCCGCGCTGGGATTGTCCCATTCGCGGTTGAGGTTCGTGCCTGCCGCATTGACGCGCAAATTGCCGCGCTTCGATCCGTCCGGGTTGCAGTTGGGCACGATATGGAGGCGGCATTTCTCGCGCAGGAGGCGGCCGACGCTGTCGCTCGGGTCGGTAAGCACTTCGAGCGCGCCTTCCATCCACCATTCGGCCTGCGTTTCGCCGGGATGCTGGCGGGCATAGAGCCAGACCTTGAATTCGCCTTCGCCCATTTCGAGGCAGTCGATCGGCTGGCCGTCGAGTGTGGTGCCAAGGTGCAGGTGATCGACGCCTTCCGATGCCGCGGCTTCGGACACGAGGTCGTGATGACGCTCCATCGAATAGGGCGCGAAATAAGCGAACCAGGCGATGTCGCTGGCAGGGGTATAGCGGATCGTCAGCGTGCCGCCGTCTTCGTTCTTGTCATAGGACGATGCGGCGCGGCCCCAGTAATCGCGGTCTTCCGAAACACAGGCGTCGTAGCCGGGCCAGCCGCCGGGATAGGCGCTGGTTTCCAGGTCGGTGATCTTGAGCACCAGTTCGCGGCCCCGCGCCCCGCTTACGCGGAAGTGGAACCACTGCTTGAATTCGCTGCTGGTATCGAGCGGGATCGCGAGCTTCGCGCTCGCGCCGTCGATGGAAAGGACTTCGATATTGCCGCTGTCGAAAGCCGCATCGATCCGGATATCGCTCACTTAGGGAACCTCGATTTCTATCGTTTCGCCATTGTTGCCGGGAAAATCGCTGAACAGCGCGGCGGCGAGGGTTTGTGCGTTTGCTTGCGCCTGCGCAAGTTCTGAATTGTCGGGAACGCGCAGGTCCGCGCGGCCTTCCCACAGGTTTGCTTCCGAAGCGGCGCTGCGGATCGTGACCGACAGTTCGCTGCCGACCTTGTCGCGCTCTCCGCCGCCCAGATTGATGCCGATGCCGACACCCACGCCCGAGCCATAGGAGCCGGTGCGACCGCCCACGCCGACGCTGACCGGAGAGCGGCGACCCTGCGCGGTCAGGACATAACGCTCGATCCGCACGGTGGCGATCTGGTCTGCCGATGCACGGTCGGTCTCGACATAGCCGAGGCTGCGAAGTTCTTCGGCGACGGCCGATTTGTACGGCATCAGGGCAAGGCTGTTGTCCTCGCCATCTTGTGCGCTGGCGACGAAGATCGTCCCTTGCCCAAGCTGCGATGCGGCCTCCGGCGCGACGAAGCGCGTGACCTCGACAGGGCCGGGCGTGGTGGCGCAGGCGGACAGGGCGAGGGCCGAAAACAGGGCCAGCGTTGGCGTGATGCGACTCATGGGCGGGGTCTTTCCGATATGGGCGTTAAAGAAAGAAGAACGCGCCAGAAGCGGCAAGGCTCCGAGATTGCCCGCTTCGCAATATCTGCTAGGTGCCGCTTCCATGGACAGGGACGCAAAAGTGCCGGTGCTCGTGACGGGCGGTGCAGGATATATCGGAAGCCACGCAGTCCTGGCTTTGCGCGATGCCGGGTGGCCCGTCGCTGTTGTCGACAATCTGTCGACCGGCTTTGCATTCGCAGTGCCGGAAGACGTACCCCTCTACGAAGGCGACATTGCCGACGCAGTCCTGCTGGAGCAGATATTCCTCGAGCAGGGCACGAAGGCGATCATGCACTTCGCGGGCTCGATCGTCGTGCCCGAATCGGTAGAGAATCCGCTCGGCTATTATGAGAACAACACGGTGAAGAGCCGGGCCTTGATTGAGGCTGCCGTCCGCGGCGGGGTGGATCACTTCATCTTCTCGTCGACCGCGGCGACCTATGGCACGCCCGAAACATCGCCGGTCTCCGAAGATACGCCCAAGCAGCCAATCAACCCCTACGGCTGGTCAAAGCTGATGACCGAACAGATGCTGTCCGATGCCAGCGCTGCCCATGGGTTCAACCATTGCGCCCTGCGTTATTTCAACGTTGCAGGCGCCGATCCGCAAGGGCGCACCGGCCAGTCGACGGCCGGTGCCACGCATCTCATCAAGGTTGCTTGCGAAGCGGCCACGGGCAAGCGCGACGGGGTTTCGGTCTTCGGGACGGATTACGATACGCCGGATGGAACGGGCGTGCGCGACTATATCCATGTCAGCGATCTGGCGGCGGCCCACGTGCTTGCGCTGGAGGCGCTGATCGAACAGCCGGACCGATCGCTGACGATGAATTGCGGCTACGGGCGCGGCTTCTCGGTCCTGGAAGTTCTCGATGCTGTCGACCGGGTGACGAACGTTACGATCGAGCGCCGGATGGAACCGCGCCGCGCAGGCGATCCGGGCGAACTGGTGTCCGACCCGTCGCGCATCAGGGCAACCCTGCCATGGAAGCCGCAATATGCGGACCTGGACCAGATTATTACCCACGCGCTGCAATGGGAGCGCAAGCTGGCTGAAATTCGCCGAGAAGCTTGACGGGAATCACCACCGCCGCTAACGGGCGCGCTTGAAATTGGCGCGTCGGGGCACCATCTCCGGCGCGTATTTATTTGTGAAACGAGACCTACCATGAAGATCCGCAACAGCCTCAAGTCGCTCAAGAACCGGCATCGCGACTGCCGCGTGATCCGTCGCCGCGGGCGGACTTACGTCATCAACAAGACCAACCGCCGCTTCAAGGCCCGCCAGGGCTAAGCTGCGATGTGGGGCAATTTGCCCCGCAAGCGTCATGAACCGGCCCGGCTCCCGCAAGGGAGTGCGGGCCGTTCGTGTATGGAAGGTGCATAATGAGCGATAAATCAATCGAGGCAGTCGTATTCGACGTCGGCCGGGTGCTCTACCAGTGGCAACTCAGCGCCCTGTTCGAAAAGATCGTCGACGATCCAGAGCGGTTGGAAAAGGTGCTGGGCGAGGTCGTGACCGAGGAATGGCATTTCCTCCACGATGCCGGACGTCCGCTCTCGCAGATGGTCCCGGAGCGTATCGCGCTTTATCCGGACTATGCCGAGGAAATTCGCGCCTATGCGACCCGATTCAACGAGACCATCCCTGGGCCGGTACCCGGCAGCCATGCGCTGGTCGAACGGCTCGACGAGGCAGGTATGCCGCTGTTCGCCATCACCAACTTCGGTGCCGAATTCTGGGCCGGCTTCCGTCCGCAGGAACGCATCTTCGACCGGTTCCGCGATATCGTGGTTTCGGGCGAGGAGCGTGTTGCCAAGCCCGATCCTGCGATCTTCGCGCTGGCGGAGCGGCGCTTCGGCCTGCCTGCCGCCGCCATGCTTTTCATCGACGACAACCCCGCCAATATCGATGCTGCGCGCACCTGCGGCTGGCACGTCCATCACTTCACCGAGGCAAGCCTGCTCGAGAACGATCTGAGCGAGCGCGGACTGATCTGAACAAAAAAGGCCCCGACACGAATGCCGGGGCCCAAGGTCCACCCTGATGGAGAGGGGGTGGGGGGATAAGGTTGTGCGCGGGATCAGCCGTTGCACTTCGCCAGCTTGTCGGCGTCGAGTTTTTCACCCTTGGCGGTGAAGGCCTTCACTTCGCCGAGATCGCGCTTGAGTTCGCGGCAGATGCGCACCGGCCGCGAGGTGCCCTTGCGAGCGACGCAGCTCGTGTCCGAGCAGATCCAGGCAACGCCGCCAGCAACCGTCGTGCGCTCGGCAGCGGGCTGGGCGAGTTCGGCGGTATAGTAGGGCGCATTGTCGCGGGCTTCGGCCGCGGTCGGGGCGGTAAGGGCGCCGAAAGTGAGAGCGGTGTAGGCGAAAGCCGACACGAATACGCTGATCTTGGCGCTACGATCGAGGGAGAGGGTCATCGTACATTCCTTCAGTGCATTGCATTTTTCTCAACTGGCCGTGCGAAAAATGCAATGTAAGTTTCAATTTGCAACCAGTTGCGAATCGCTACCTAGATAATTAGGTTTCGTGATGCAACCCATTTTTCAAAGAATTTGGCTTTGCCGAGAAAGTCGGTAGATAGGTTGCACCAGAAGGACTGAATTTATGGGCGATATCCGCGAACCACTACGCGAACTGACGGAATGCGGCCTGCCGCAGGCACTCGAGGTCATGGGCGAACGCTGGAGTTTCATGATCCTGCGCGCCAGCTTCAACGGCCTGCATCACTTCGAGGAATTCCTCACCGAGCTGGGCATTGCGCGCAACATCCTGTCGAATCGCCTCGCCAAGCTGGTGGAGCACGGGATTCTCAAACGCGATCCCTGCCCGGACGACCGACGCAAGATCGAATACCGCTTGACCGACAAGGGTTTCGACCTGCTGCCGGCCATGGTGGCGCTGCGCCAGTGGGGCCAGAAATATGGCGGCGAGATCGTCGAGAACCCCGTGCTGGTGGACGAAATCGACCGCCTGCCGATCGGTCCGACCTCGATCCTCAGCCATGACGGACGTATCCTTGGCCCAGCCGATCTTGCCCTCGTCGAGCGCAAGAACCTCGGCGTACGCGCCGACGGCTCGACCGCCAGTCCGGTCATGACGCTCAAGAACGGCTCGGTGGTGGACATCGCCACTGCGCGCAAGGCCAAGGACGCCGCCTGAGCGATTCCGTCGAACGAACGGGCGATGGGCGCTACATCATCGTGCGCGGCAGGCTGTGGCGCGCCTCCAATCCCCATTTGCCGGAAAGCGAGCGAGCGCGTCTCGTCGCGCAGCTGATGGATGCGCGCCGTGCAGTCGGTGCGGCGCTACGCGATAAAGACGCAGCGGCAGAGCGTGCTGCACGCAAGCAGGTGCATGAAGCCAAGGTTGCGTTGGGAGAACGCGGCCCGGTGTGGTGGGACGATGGCGCGCCCGATTACAATCGCCACCTCGTCAAGAACACGCCCTACGCGCAAAAGTGACGTCACTTTCCACGGTGGCTCCGTGACGTCATCGTTAAAACGATCTCAACGCCTTGCTGTCATCGCGGTGGCTGCACACGGGATTCACTCCCCAACAAGCCGGGCCATAATGTGATCGAAATCGAAGTTCAGAACGAGACCCACCAGTCGGTCTTCCGGATCAAGACCGTGGCGGTGCCGCGCATCGGCGAGGGCATCCGGCTGCGCGAACCGGGCGGGTCGTGGGCGTCCTACGACATCCTCGACGTATGGTACCAGCAGGCCGATTTCGGCGAGGTATGGATGCCCTACATCCATGTCCGCATGACGCCGGACGAGCTGAAGGCAGTCGAAATGGCCAAGTCGAACCCCATGGTCGACAAGGCGCAGGCCGTCCCGATCGAGGACTTCCTGAAGAAATTCGAAGGCGACGCAGAGCACAAGCCGACCAGGCTCAACCTCGACATGTCCGACAGCTGAGGATCAGGGTTCTTCGACTTCGGGTTCGAACGGCTGCGGGTCTGCGATCCGGCCGACGAACAGGATCGCATCACGCTCGAGGTCTCGCAGCACGATCATGAACGGCCGGTCGGCGCGGAACCGTCGGGGCTCCTTGGGCAGGATGCGCGCGCTGGTCGTGATGATCGATATCGTCGTCACTGCCGATGCCTTGGTCCCCTCGTCATAGACCTGCAGCTTGGTGAGGTGGCGAACGTCGCTCACCACCACGGGCGGCTGGCCCGGTTCCACCATGGCCGAGAAATCGGCCTCGCCTTTCGTGAAAGGTAATGTGAGGCCAATCGCCTTGAGCGGCGCGACGAGGCTTTGCGAATAATCGGTTTCGAACTGGGGTATTTCGACTTCGACGAGGTCGGGTTTTGCCTTTGCGAGGTCGCCGGCAAAGCTTTCGAGCAATTGCGCCGATGCGGCCCGCTCCATCACCTCGCGATTGCGCGGCATCACGATATCCATGGCGTAGCGTGCGTTGCGATAGGGCAGGCGGATCGCCTCCCAGTCGCCCCTGCTGGCATAGGCCACGTCGAACGTCTGTCCGACGAAAGTGAAAGGTTCTTCCGCGCCATTGCCGAACAGGAAGGGATGCTGTTTGCGATACAGCAGCTTCGTCTTCCACAGCCCCTCGAAATAAAGGGCGTTGGCAAGGACCGCGATCATGGATTCGTCGATCGCCGGAGGAGAGATCACATTGGGGATCAGCCCCCGCGTCGCCTTGTCCGCCCAATCATTGATCGTTTTGGCCGAAGCGACGGCATCGGAATAATCGACTGCAATGGCAGCAGCATCATAGGCCCGGCGCGTGCGGCTGACGTAGCTGTCGCGGAACCGGAAGTCCCGGTCCAGGAACAGGGCGTTGGCCACGCTGACCTCGACGTCTTTCTCGTCGCTCGCATAGCCGAGAGGATCGGCGGGCGGCGGCAGGACGCGAGCAATTTGGGCACGGGTGTCGCCGCCGGACCCCTCGTAAAGCAGCCCGAATGCAAGGTTTATGCTGGCAGGAGAGAAGACCACGTTCTCTTTCGGCCCGGCCTCGGCATCCAGCACCGACAGTAGCGCCATGGCGCCATCGCGTTGTTCGGTGACGGATGCGGGTTCCTCGGCACCCGAATTATCCGCTGGCGCCGTTGTGCAACCTGCCATCAAGGCAACAAGGGCTGTAGAAAGAAGCGTCTTCGATCCGGCAGCAAACATTGCATTTCTCCTTCCGATAGAAGGAGATAACGCATCAGGCGCGCGGAGGTTGCCGCCGATAGCTAAGCGCTTCCGCGACATGGATCCGCCCGACCTGCTCCGCGCCTGCGAGGTCCGCAATCGTGCGCGCCACTCTCAGCATGCGCGTATAGGCGCGCGCGGAGAGGCGCATGGCCGTTGCCGCCTGCAGCAACAGGGCCCGCCCGTCCTCGTCCGGCGCGGCAAAACGGTCGAGCGCGTCGCCCTGCAATTCGGCATTTGTGCGCACGCCGGTCTCGTCCTTTCGCGCAGTCTGCCGCTGGCGTGCTGCGGCTACGCGCGCCGCGACTTCGGCGCTGCCCTCTGCCGGAGGCGGGAGCGCAAGATCGGCCGCGCTGACGGGGTCGGCTTCGACATGCAGGTCGATGCGGTCGAGCATGGGACCCGAAACCTTGCTCTGGTAGTCGGCGGCACATTTCGGCGCGCGCGAACACGCAAGAGCCGGATCGCCCAAATGGCCGCAGCGGCACGGGTTCATCGCCGCGATCAGCTGTACATTGGCGGGGAAGGTGACGTGAGCATTGGCGCGCGCGACATCGACCTTGTTCGTTTCCAGCGGCTGGCGCAGCGAATCGAGCACGGCGCGCTGAAATTCGGGCAATTCGTCGAGGAAGAGCACGCCCAGATGCGCCAGGCTCACCTCGCCCGGCTTCACCCGCAGCCCGCCGCCGGTCAGCGCAGCCATGCTGGCCGAATGGTGGGGAGCGCGGAACGGGCGCGCACGGCTGATCCGGCCTTCCTCCAGGATCCCCGCCACCGATTGCACCATGCTGACTTCCAGCGCTTCTGCGGGGGTGAGCTCGGGCAGGATGCCGGGAAGGCAACTCGCCATCAGCGACTTTCCCGCACCCGGAGGGCCGACCATCAGGAGATTGTGCCCGCCCGCCGCGGCGATCTCCAGCGCGCGCTTGGCGGTTTCCTGACCCTTGACCTGCTTGAGATCGGTGAAGGGGGCGGGTTCTTCGACGAGGCCGCGGTCGGGTTCGGCCAGCTGGGCCGTTCCCTTGAGATGGTTCAGCAGGCTGACGAGGTCAGGTGCGGCGAGGACCGGCACATCGCTCGCCCATTTCGCCTCCGCGCCTTGCGCGGCGGGACAAATAAGGCCCTTTTCCGCCTCGCTCGCATGGAGCGCGGCGAGGAGCACGCCTGGAGAAGGTGCCACGCGCCCGTCGAGGGCCAATTCGCCCACCACGACCCAGTCCTCCAGCTGCTCGGCATCGGTAATGCCCATCGCCGCCAGCACGGCTAGCGCCACGGGCAGATCGTAATGCGAGCCTTCCTTGGGCAGGTCGGCTGGCGAGAGGTTGATAGTGATCCGCTTGGGCGGCAGCGCCAGACCCATCGAGGCCAACGCGGCGCGCACACGCTCCTTGCTTTCGCCGACGGCCTTGTCGGCCAGACCCACGATATTGAAGTTCGGCAGGCCCGGCGCGAGGGAACATTGCACCTCCACGCTGCGCGCCTCCAGCCCGAGATAGGCCACCGTCCGGACCAATGCGACCACGCTTAACCCCCGCTTCAGTATTCGTGCGCAGGCAGTGACAAGAAAGCCTTTGATTGTCGAGGCTTGCACGCGAAAAGGCGTGGGGAAGAGGTGCGGTTAACCCGGTGTTGACCATGACCCTTGGCAGGTCGGAAAGGGAGGCGGGCGCATTGGGTTGCCCATGCTTCGCGCGGCCCTCCTTCTGCTAGCCATGCTTGCCTCTGGATTTGCCTCCCCTGTTGTGGCGCAGTCGTTGGGCCTCGTGAAGCTGCCTGTTGCATTCGTCGGGCAGCCGCCTGTCGATCCGATGCCCGTGAGCGCCATCGCGAAGGTAGCTCCGCACAAGGCTTCGGTCAGCGTGGACACGCTTGTCCTAGCACCGCCGCCGTCCGCCGCCACCACGCGCTTCGTGCCGCGTCCCGTGCCCAAGCCGCAAGCGATCACGGCAAAGCCCTATTCCGCCGTTGCGCATCGCTTGCCGTCGATCGACACCAGCGCGCGCAGCTATTCGGGCGGCATCGCGCAATACGGGCCGTTTCGCGTGATCGACGAAAACCGCGTCGCGCTCATGGGCGAAACCGACCGCGAGAGCCCGCGCTGGTTCCGCGTCATGCTGCGGAACCATCCCGGCCTTTCGCAGATCGACATGGTGGAGTGCCCTGGCACGCGCGACGATATCGCCAACCTGAAGCTTGGACGAATGATCCGATCCGCTGGCCTTTCGACCTACGTTCCGCGGCGCGGTTCGGTCCGCTCGGGCGCAGTCGAACTGTTCCTGGCAGGCGCGGTGCGCGAAATCGCGGAAGGCGCCGAGTTTGCAGTCCATAGCTGGATGGACGAACAGGGCCGCGAAGCACACGAATTTGCCATGGATGCGCCGCAGAACCGCCGCTATCTCAGCTATTACCGCGAGATGGGCATGAGCGAGCGAGACGCCCGCGAATTCTACAGCTTCACCAACTCGGTACCGCATCGCGAAGCGCGCTGGCTGGGGGCGCGCGAAATGCGCCGCTGGATCGGCGGCGCACCGCGTCCGGCGCAGATTGCCTATGCCGCGTTTTGAGCGCCTTGAAGGACTTGACCGACACCAAGCTTTGGCCTAAGCGCCCCTCCACCAATGCGGTCGCCGGAAGCGGCGGCCCTTTTTGTTGGCGCGATTCGCCTCTTCGCGTGTTGCCCGACGAACAACGAATTTTTTGAAGGACCATCCGATGAAGCGGACTTTCCAGCCCTCGAACCTCGTGCGCGCCCGTCGCCACGGTTTCTTTGCGCGCAAGGCTACCCCGGGTGGCCGCAAGGTGCTTCGCGCTCGCCGCAACCGCGGCCGCAAGAACCTCTGCGCTTAATCGCATGTTCTGCCGCACCCCGGTGCGGACAGGATCGCGATAATCAAACGGGCTCCCATCGGGGGCCCGTTTTGCGTATCTGCTACCAATGCCCCACGGTCTTTCCGTCATCCGCAAGCGCAGCGACTTCCTTGCTGCCAACCGCGGGCTGCGCAATGCGAAGCCCGGTTTCGTGCTGCTGACGAGGCCGAACGAGGGGAAGGGCAAGCGCTATGGCATCACCGTTACCAAGAAGGTCGGCAATGCGGTCGTCCGCAATCGCATCAAGCGCCGGTTTCGCGAGCTGCTGTGGGCCGCGCTGCCGGACCATGGTCTTGCCGATCACGACCACATCCTCATCGGGCGCGACGGATCGATCGAACGCGATTTCGCCGCGATGACGCAGGAGCTCGAGGCAGCGCTGGCGCGGGCAGGCGAAGGCAAGGGCGACCGCGCACGCGGCCCCCGCAAACGCCGGAGCCCGCGCGCATGAAGTATCCGCTGATCTGGATTGCGCGCGCCTGGCAACTCGGCCCCAGCCGCATCCTCCCGCCGACCTGCCGCTTCACCCCATCGTGCAGCCAGTACGCGATCGAGGCGCTGCAAAAATATGGGGCGATCAAGGGTGGATGGTTGGCGTTCAAGCGGCTATTGCGCTGCCAGCCATGGGGGGGCTGCGGGCACGACCCAGTACCGTAAGTGCCATCTACTGTCTTGACTAGATAACACACCATTCCCATCTGAACAGAAATCAAACCCGGGATCGACCTTGGAAAACTCGCGCAATATCATCTTCGTAGTCGTGCTCTCGATGGCCCTGCTTTTGGGCTGGGACGCTGCGATGAACTACTTCTACCCGCAACCGGACGAACCCGTGGTGGCGGCAGAGACGGCGACGACTCCGGTCGAGGGCGGAGAAGTCGTGCATTCGCGAACCGGCGGGCTGACCGATCCGGCGGCGATCGCGCAGGAAGTGGCCGATCTCGACACGGCGCTGGCATCGGGCAACCGCGTTGCCATCGATTCGCCCAAGGTCGCAGGGTCGATCAACCTCGTGGGCGCGGTGGTCGATGACCTCGTGCTCAAGGATTACGCCGAGACGACCGACGAGGACAGCGGCCCGGTCCGCCTTTATTCGCCGCGCGGCACCCCCGCACAGCACTTCGCGCAATACGGTTTCCTCGTGAACGGGCAGAAGGTGCCCGACGAAACCGTCTGGACCGCCGATGGCAAGCTGCTGTCGCTCGATACGCCCGTCACGCTGACGCATGATGCGGGCAACGGGCTGGAACTGCAGCTGCGCTATTCGATCGACGAGAACTACATGATCTCGGTCGAGCAGAGCATCGCCAACCGTTCGGGCGTGCCCATCGTGGCGCAGCCCTATGGCCTCGTCAGCCGCACATCTGACACCGCCAGCGCCGACTTCTTCATCGCGCATTCCGGCCCCATCGGCGTGTTCGGCGACAGCGCGAATTACGATTTCGACTACAGCGATCTCGATGATGACGGTCCGGCCAATCCGGAAGGCCGCGCCGAATGGCTTGGTTTCACCGACATCTACTGGCTGTCGGCTCTCGTCCCGCAGGACGGCGCCGCACCCGAGGCGACTTTCCGAGCGCTGGGCAACGATACCTATCGCGCCGACATGATCTACGATCCGGTCACTATTCCGGCCGGGCGCAAGTACACGACGGATTCGCGCCTCTATGCGGGCGCCAAGGATTCCACCATCCTCGATGCCTACGAAGATGCGGGCCTCGAGAAGTTCGGCCTCGCAATCGACTGGGGCTGGTTCCGCTGGTTCGAAAAGCCGCTGCTGTGGCTGCTCAAGAACCTGTACGACCTGGTCGGCAATTTCGGCGTGGCGATCATCTGCCTGACCATCGTGGTGCGCGGCGTAATGTTCCCCATCGCGCAGAAGCAGTTCGCATCGATGGCCGCGATGAAAGCCATCCAGCCGAAAATGAAAGCGCTGCAGGAAAAGTATAAGGAAGACCGCGTCAAGCAGCAGCAGGAAATGCAGAAGCTATTCAAGGAGGAGAAGGTCAACCCGCTGGCCGGCTGCCTGCCTTTGCTGCTGCAAATTCCGATATTCTTCGCGCTCTACAAGGTGCTCTACCTCGCGATCGAGATGCGTCACCGCAATTTCCTGTGGATCGACGACCTTTCCGCGCCCGATCCGGCGACCATCCTCAACCTGTTCGGCCTGCTGCCGTTCACGCCGCCCAGCTTCCTCGCCATCGGCGTGCTGGCCGTGCTGCTCGGTGTTACCATGTGGCTGACGTTCAAACTGAACCCGTCGGCGATGGACCCGATCCAGCAACAGGTGTTCTCGATCATGCCGTGGGTGCTGATGTTCATCATGGCCCCGTTCGCGGCAGGCCTGCTGCTCTACTGGGTAACTTCGAACATCCTGACGCTGGCGCAGCAGAAATACCTCTATTCCAAGCATCCGCAGCTGAAAGCCGCGGCTGAAAAGGAAAAGGCCGAGAAAGCCGCCGCGGCGGCCAAGGCCAAGGGCTGATTGGGTAGACAATGACCGACGAAGAAGCCGCCGAACTGGCCAAGCTGGAACGGCGCGCCAACAAGCTGTTTTCGGGCCGGGTGGAGTTCCTCCTCTCGGCTCCGCAGCTCAAGTTCCTGCCCGAGCCGACCGTGCCCGAAATCGCCTTTGCGGGCCGTTCGAACGTGGGCAAGAGCTCGCTGCTGAATGCGATCACCGGTCGCCGCTCGATCGCGCGTGCTTCCGTGACGCCGGGGCGCACGCAGGAACTCAACTTCTTCGAAGTGGGCGAACCGACCCAGTTCCGGCTCGTCGACATGCCCGGCTACGGCTTTGCCAAGGCGCCGGTGAAGGTCGTCGAGAAATGGAAGAACCTGGTGCGCACCTATTTGCGCGGCCGCCAGGTGCTGGTGCGCAATCTCGTGCTGGTCGATGCCCGCCACGGGCTGAAGGACGTCGACCGCGAGATGATGAAGATGCTCGACGAGGCGGCCGTGGGCTACCGCGTGGTGCTGACCAAGGCCGACAAGATCAAGGCGAGCGAGCTGGCCAAGACCGTCGCCGCAGTCGAGGCAGAGGCGAAGACCCACGTCGCCGCCTATCCGCAGATCCATGTGACCAGCAGCGAAAAGGGCATGGGCATCGGCGAATTGCGCGCCGCCCTGCTTCAGGACGCCGGTATCTAAGTTCCGGCATTGCCGCCGGTCGTTATTCCGCTTCGGAAATGAAGCCGCTTGGCGGCTGGAGCACCTGCATCGGCTTTCCCGCGATCTCGTTCCGTGCCTTGGCGGCGGCCCACAGCACCGGATGCGGCTGGGCAGCATAGGCGCTGGGCGTCGTATCCATGAACCGGCGGAAGTCGCGGATGAAATGCGCCTGGTCGACATACTGGCTGTCGAGCGTTTCGATCCACGCCAGCGACGGGTCCAGCATGAACTGGCCGAGGCTGCGCAGGAAACGCTGGCGGCGCAGCAGCAACCGGGGGCTGAATCCGAAAACGGCAAGCGACAGCCGTTCAAGTGCGCGCACACCGATCCCGGTCTGCTCCGCAAGGGCGCTGACCGAATTGACCTCCGGATCGAGCAGCGCGCGGTGCGCCTTGTAAATAACTTCTTCCCTGCGCGCCGGGCGATCGAGCATCGCAAGCAGGTGTGCGTCGATCCGCGCCGCTACCTTGGACAGGCTCTGATGACGTCGGTCGCATTCGAGTAGCGGGGCAAGGTCGGCGAACGGGCTATCGGGGCCTATTACCTCCCAGCGGTCGGCAAATTCATTGGCCCTTATGTCGAGGAACCTGGCCCAGCCGAGCGGCAGCAGGCTGATCGTCCAGTATCGGCCGGGTGCGAGAGAGAAATGCGTCGCGTGAGTGGTCGGGCCGATTGCGCAAATCGGATTGCAGTCGACCAAGGGTCCGGGGCCAGTGCAGGCGGCCATATCGCCGCCAACCGTCATGCGGATATTGGGCCATTCGGGATAGACCTGGTCGAACACCGTGGGCGAATCGGCATCGACCACCGTCAGGGAATAGGTAGAGACGTAGGGGCGCAGCGCAGCCGCAGGCAGCGCGTAGCTGACAGTCACACCCGTATTAACGTTGGCGACTCGATCGAAAACTGCGAACTCTCCAATGCCGGTTCACTTGGTCGGCATATCTACCGGACAGGACACAACAACTCCAGCGGCCAATCTGAGGCTGCGCTAGCGCCGGAATCGCGGGCTGAAGACCTTCTCCATTGTCTTGGAGAGGCCCGCTCCCAGGGATTGCCACATCTGCACGCGTGACTGCTCGGTATGCGGGCCGAGACCGCCCCTCAGTTGCGGCTCGACATGGTCCATCGGCTCGCCATGCTGCTTGAACACGAAAGTCTCGAACATGGTCTGCCAGGCATTGCGCATGGGCTCGGGCAGGTCGCGCACCGCGAGGATCGAATGCAGCATCGCATCGAGCGGGGTGCCGAGCCCCTCGTGCTCGTTCCACCAGTAATTGACGAGTATGTTGAGATCGCCCTCGGCCTTCACATGGTGCCACCACATATAGGGAATGAAGATGCCGTCGCCCGGCTCCAGTTCGGCGACCAGTGCCTGTGCCTGTGCCTCGCGGAAGCGGGGGAAGCGCTCGAAATCGGGGTCTTCCAGCTGGACCATCGACACAGGTGCATTCGACGGCGAAGCTTCGAACGGGGCCATGTAGAGATTGGGCGTCTGGTCGGGCGGAAACAGTGTGAAGCGCCGCTTGCCGCTAAGCACATAGGCGACGTTCTGCATCACGTCGAAATGGGTGTGCGTGCCGGTATTGTTCCCCATCCAGACGCGCGGCTGGACCTGCGTTGACAGGATCGGCAAGTGCAGCGCGCTCGCCAATCCGGCGCTGAGGTCTGCCAGTTTGGTCGATTCCAGGTACAGCATCTGCTCCCCCCTGTCGGGTGACACGACGCTGTCGATAAAGCGCGAAAACGGCATATTGCCGCGTTGGAAATTGAGGCGCGAGACATCGCCGTCGAAGAAGAAGGTCGGGCCAGCATCGGGATTGGAAGCCAGCACGCTGATCGCCTTTTCGCCGATCGCCTGCTTGAGATAGTCGGCAAGCTCTTGGGTGCCGCGCTTCGCCATCTGCACAGGGGCGAGGTCCGCTGCAACCTGCCGCAGGATCGCGGGCTGCGCTGCAGGATAGATCTCGTCCCTGAAGGTCTGGGCACTTGGGCGGTCGTATTCGCGAAGTTCAGGCATTGCTGCGCGTGCCTAGCCGAGATTTACGTCGAAGGGAAAACCGGCGTTCGCGTGATCACTTCGCAAAGAGCATCGCATCGTCGGCAAAGGCTTTCATCTCCAGCGCATTGCCGCTGGGATCGCGGAAGAACATCGTCGCCTGTTCGCCCGGCTGGCCCTTGAAACGGATGGTCGGCTCGATGGCGAATTCAGTGCCTGCCGCAACCAGCCGGTCGGCCAGCGCCTGCCAGTCCTCCATCGTCAGCACCACGCCGAAATGCGGCACGGGGACGTCGTGCCCGTCGACCGGATTGCTCGTGCGGTCGCCTGCTTCCCCGCCGGTATGGGCCACGATCTGGTGGCCGTAGAAATCGAAGTCGATCCATTCCTCGCTCGAGCGTCCTTCCGCACAGCCCATCAAGCCGCCGTAAAAGGCGCGCGCCTCCGCAAGGTCGCGGACGGGAAAGGCGAGGTGGAAAGGGCGCAGGGTCATGGGCTTAGAATAGTGGACGAGCCGCGTGCGATAAAGGTTTTCCTACGCGGCTATGGCCGTGCATGGCTTGCGCAGGAATTCTCGGACCGGATCGCGGTTCGACGGCAAGAGTGTCACCCTGACGGAAAATTGATAAGGTTCTGAATTGCAGCCACAATCCGACGCTTCAATCGGGTGACAGGGTGTCGCCTTTGTCACCCGGCCCGGCGTCGCTCATTCAGGCTCGACAGCAGGTTGCTGAACGCCTACCCCGCATGACGCAAGGCAATGGTGGAGCCCGCATGAAGATTATCGTCGGTAACAAGAACTACTCCAGCTGGTCGCTGCGCGGCTGGCTCGCCGCAAAGCAATCGGGCCTGTCCTTCGAAGAGATCGTGGTGCCACTCTTCGGCGAAAACTGGGAAGCCACCAAGCAGGGCGGCGAAATCCGCCCCTCCAGCGGCAAGGTTCCGATCCTGTGGGACGACGATGTGGTCGTGTGGGACAGCCTCGCCATCCTGGAATACCTGTCCGATAAGGTAGGGCGCGACCGGTTCTGGCCCAAGGACGACGCGGCGCGCGGCATGGCCCGTTCGATGGTCGCCGAAATGCACTCTTCTTTCGCCGCCCTGCGCAGCGAATGCCCGATGAACGTGCGCAAGCGCTTCGACGGATTCGAGCCGAGCGAGGCCTGCAAGGACGACATCCTGCGCATTCTCGGCCTGTGGGCCGAAGCGCGCAGCCGTTTCGGCAGCGGCGGGCCGTTCCTGTTCGGCACGTTCGGGGCGGCGGACATCTTCTTCGCCCCGGTTGTCAGCCGCTTCATCAGCTACCAGATAGCGGTCCCCGGCTTCGCGGCGTCATATATGCAGGCGCTATGGGAGCACGAGTGGATGCAGGCATGGATTTCGGCATCGGAAAGCGAAGAATGGGCTATCGAGCAATACGACACGGTCTCCTGACCGCACTGGCGGCGCTGGCTGCGCTGCTTCCAACGCAGGCGAGCGCGTGGGGCTTCTATGCCCACCGCACCACCGCCGAGATCGCGAACGAGAACATCCGCCCGGAAACGCGCGCCGGCATTGTGAAGCTGATGCGTGCCGCGCCCGAACTAGGCGTGCCCGACTGCGACCTGGCCACGCTCGAGGATGCGAGCGTCTGGCCCGATTGCCTGCGTAAGGATTACTGGCGCTGGGGCTATACCTTCGCCTGGCACTATCGCACCTCGCCGGTTTGTGAGGCTTACGAGCCGCGCAAGAACTGCTCGGGCCAGAACTGCATTCTCGCCCAGATCGAACGCAACCAGCGCATCCTTGCCGATGAAGGCCTGCCGGCGAACGTCCGCCTGGAAGCGCTCGCCTTTCTCGTCCACTTCATCGGCGATGTGCATATGCCGCTGCATTCGGGCGACCACGATGATCGTGGCGGCAACGACATCGAAACCGCCTACGGCATCGCGCCGGGATTGAACCTGCACTGGATCTGGGACGGCCCGCTGGCGGAACGCGCCATCACCTCTTCGCCGACGCCGCTGGTGCGTCGCTACAGCGCCGAAGAACGTGCGGAACTGGGTGGCGGGACGCCTGCCGACTGGGGCCGTGAAAGTTGGGAGACAAGCCGCGACTTCGTTTATCCCAACGCTTTCGACCGGCCCCCCTGCGAAGGTGCGGACCTGCCCAAAGAGACGGCATTGACGCAGGAAGATATCGAGCGCGCGATCCCGATCTCGCAGCGCCGCGTCGTGCAGGCGGGTATTCGCATGTCCGAGTATCTGGATGCGGCCTTCGCGCCTGGCCCGCTGCCGGAGCCAGAGCGCAACTAGGGAACGCGGCTAGTCGGGTAAGGCGTGCCGTCTTTCCTGAAATAGCCATCGGGTGTGAAGACCATATCGATGTCTGGGTATTGGCCCCGGTCGGTGTCACGGTCGCCGCCGCTGATGGCTATGAAGACGCAGGGTATGTCGCCGCGATTGTGGAGCCGGTGACCGTTCGGCTCTCCTGCGGGCCAGGCGAGAATATCGCCCGGTCCAACGGGAATTTCGCCTGCATCCTCGATCAGGACAGCCTCGCCCTGGAGCATGATGACCAGTTCGTCCTGTCCTTCGTGCCAATGACGCTGGGAGGAATAGGCACCCGGGTCGAGCACTACGTGGCTCGCGCCAAGCTTGGTAAGGCCGGCGACCGGCGCGAGGCGGCGGTAATTACGCCCCTTGACGTCGGCATCGAAGGGCGGCGGATATCCGGTCGCATTGGTCTGGGGAATGGCGTCGAGATCGAGCTTGGGCATTGGCACTCACTCCTGCTAGCGGACACAGCATGACCGAAGTCCTCGAACTCGCCAAGCGGTTGATGGCCGCTGAAAGCGTCACTCCCGCCACGGGCTCCGTCTTCGACCGGCTCGAGGCCATGCTCGACCCGCTTGGTTTTGCCGTGCACCGCTTCACCCGAGGCGATGGGGCGCCGGGCAGTCCGGAAGCACCGGTCGAAAATCTCTTCGCCATCCGCCGCGGGCCCGAGGGTTCGAAGCATTTCGCCTTTGCCGGGCACCTCGACGTGGTCCCGCCGGGCGGCGGCTGGCACTCCGGAGCCTTCGAGCCGGAAGTGCGCGGAGAACTGCTCTATGGCCGCGGCGCGGTCGATATGAAGGGAGCTATCGCCTGCATGGTCGACGCGGTCGCCCATGTTCCGGCCGATGCCGGCACGATCAGCTTCATCATCACCGGTGACGAAGAGGGGCCGGCCCTTCACGGAACCCGCGCGCTGATCGACTACATGGGCGAACACGGACACCAGCCCGACCTGTGCCTCGTCGGAGAGCCGACCAGCGTCAATCGCCTAGGCGACATGATGAAGATCGGACGGCGCGGCTCGGTCAATATCTGGCTCGAGGTGGAGGGCACGCAGGGCCACGTCGCCTATCCGCACCTGGCGGATAACCCGATCCCCAAGCTGGTCGCCATGCTGGCGGAATTGGACGCGCTGGTGCTGGATGAAGGGAATGACTGGTTCCAGGCGTCGAATCTGGAAATAACCGATCTCGAGGTCGGCAACATGGCGCACAACGTCATTCCGGCCAAAGCCGAGGCGCGTATTTCGATCCGCTTCAACGACGAACATTCCGGAGCTTCTCTGCCCGAAATGGTCGGCGCGATTGCGGAAAAGCATGGCGGTGTGGCGAAGCCCATCATTTCGGGCGAACCCTTCCTGACCCCGCCCGGCGAGTTCAGCGCCATGATCGCCCGCGCGGTTAAGGCGGAGACGGGGATCGACCCCGAACCTTCGACGACGGGCGGTACCTCGGATGCCCGCTTCCTGCGCGCGGTTTGCCCGGTGATAGAGTTCGGCCTCGTCAACGCGACCATGCACAAGAGTAATGAGGCTGTGGCCATTGAGGACCTTTCCACGCTAAGCCGCATCTATACGGCGATTGCGAAAGACGCGCTGGGTTAGACACACCGGCACGAAGACCGGGACGAGAGGGGATAAGAATGCTGAAGGTCTGGTTCGAAATTCCGCTTTGGCAGCGCGTGCTGACTGCCCTCATCCTGGGCGTGCTGACCGGCTATAGCTGGGGCCCGGATGCGGAAAGCATCAAGTGGATCGGCGATTTCTTCATCAAGTCGATCAAGATGCTGGTCGTCCCGCTGATCTTCTTCAGCCTCGTGGCAGGCGTCGCGGCAATCGGTGATCTCAGGAAACTGGGCGCGGTCGGCGGCAGGGCCATGCTGCTCTTCGTCGTAACCGGCCAGATCGCGGTCTGGCTCGGCCTTGCGCTGGGTACGCTGGTGAAACCTGGTGCAGGCGTCGACACCAGCGCCATCGCGCGCGGCGAGACGCCGGTGCCGAACGAGACGACCGCGGTCGACATGATCCTGTCCATCGTGCCCGAAAGCCCGGTGCAGGTGATGGCGGACGTAGCGGTGCTGCCTCTGATCGTGTTCTCGCTGCTGATCGGGATCGGCATCCTGATGGCGGGCAAGGACGGCGAGCCGGTCCAGAAGATCTTCGATAGCGGCGCTGTCGTGATGCAGAAGGTCACGATGATCGTCATGGAGCTGACCCCCTTCGGCGTCTTCGCGCTGATGGCATGGGTGGCGGGTACGCTTGGCCTCGACGCGCTGGTCAGCCTCGCCAAGCTGGTGGGCCTCAATTACCTCGGCTGCCTGCTGATCATCGGCATCGTCTACGGCAGCATGATCAAGTTCCTCGCCAAGCTGCCGGTGCGCGACTTCTTCCGCGGCATCGTGGACGCGATGGCGGTGAGCTATTCGACCGCTTCGTCCAACGCCACGCTGCCGGTGACGCTGCGCTGTGCAGAGCGCAACCTCGGTGTCTCGAACTCGGTCGCAGCCTTCGTGATTAGCCTTGGCGCAACGATCAACATGAATGGCACAGCCATGTATCTCGGCCTTGCCACGCTGTTCGGGGCGCAGATCTTCGGGGTCGACCTGTCATGGGGCGATTATTTCCTGATATCGATCCTTGCCACGCTCGGCGCAGTCGGCGCGGCGGGCATTCCGGGTGCGGGCCTCATCATGATGGCGCTGGTCTTCGGCGCGGTCGGCGTACCGCTGGAAACCATCGCCTTCGTCGCCGGCGTGGACAGGATCATGGACATGATGCGCACCACCACCAACGTCAGCGGCGATGCTGCGGTGGCGACGACGGTGGCGGTGATGACCGGCGAGATCGACACGCGCGAGATGACCTCGGCAGACGACGTCTGAGTTCCTATTCAGGCTGCTCGGCTGCTGCGTCGGGCGTCATTTGAGGCTCAGCGGCTTCCGGCTCACAATTCTGCTCGCAGCTGGTCGATTTCGAGGGACGGAAGTTTCCGCTTACCCTGATGCGCGCGCCGCCCTGGACCTGATAGGCCTTGACGTCGGTGTTTTCTAGCGGATCGCCTTCGGGGATCGAGCCTGCGTAACCGGCGCTGTTGCCGCCCGAGCTTTGGCCAGCCCCGCCCGAGCTTGCCGAATTTGCGGCGCGCAAGGCTTGTGCGGCGGAGTTTACGCTCCCGGTAATGGAATCGCTCAAGGCTCTTTGCGCGGAACCCTGGCCGGATGCGCCCGACAGGATCATTGCCTCTTCGGCCGCAACCTGTGCTGCGGCGGGCGTGCTCAGACCTGCACCGAGACATAGAGCGAGAATGGCTGACATGGTCTGCTTATTCATGCGGAAACCTCCCTGTCGAGGCTGCCGATGATGCGCTTCAATCGCGATTATGGCAAATCGCGGAGCGATTAAGCCTTGGCGGAACTGCGCTTCGGCTTCTCCAGCACCTTCTTGCGGTAGCTACACAGATCTACCACCGGACAGCGCCAGCATTCCGGCGTTCGCGCTTTGCAGACATAGCGGCCGTGCAGGATCAGCCAGTGATGCGCGCCGAGGCGGAAGGGCTGGGGCACGCGCTTTTCCAGCTTTGCTTCGACCTGCTCGGGCGTCTTGCCCTTGGCGAGGCCGGTGCGGTTGCCGACGCGCAGGATATGCGTGTCGACCGCAAAAGTCTCCTGCCCGAACCAGCAATTGAGCACCACATTGGCAGTCTTGCGGCCCACGCCGGGCAGCCGGACGAGATCGTCGCGCGTGTCCGGTACCTCACCACCATATTCGTCGACCAGCAGCTGCGAGAGCAGGATGACGTTCTTGGCCTTGGAGTTGAACAGGCCGATGGTCTTGATGTGCTCTTTCAATCCCTCTTCACCCAGCTCCAGCATCTGCTGCGGCGTCTCGACCTCGCGGAAGAGCGCGCGGGTGGCCTTGTTTACGCCCACGTCGGTCGCCTGCGCGGAAAGCGCCACGGCCACCACCAGCTGGTAGCAATTGCCGTATTCCAGTTCGGTCTCGGGCGAGGGATTGTCCTCCGCCAGGCGGCGGAAGAATTCGAAAATCTGGTCCTTGGTCACGTGTCCTCGCGGGTATCTTCATCGTCGAGTTCGCCCTTTTCGCGGGCTCTTTCGAGTGCCTTTTGGATCTCTTCGCGGCGGTGCTGCATCGCATCGCTGAATGCGGCGGCAACGATGCCGGTCGGCAGCGCCACCAGTAGGACGCCGGTGATCGCTACCAGCGATCCGACGACGCGGCCCGCCGAGGTGATAGGATAGGCATCGCCATAGCCCACGGTGGTGAAAGTGATGACCGCCCACCACAGCGCACGAGGGATGCTGCCAAACGCTTCGGGCTGCAATTCGCCCTCGATCCAGTACAGCGCGCTGGCCCCGCACAACAGGAAGATGAAGGCAAAGGCGATGCAGACGAGCAGGTCGTAGCTGCGATCGCGGATGGCCATCGCCATCTCCTTTGTCGCCGCCGTGAAACGCCCGAACTTCATGATCGAAATCACCCTGAGCAGGCGCACGACACGCAGGGCGGCGGCGTTGGCGATGAAGATGGGAGCAAAGGTCACGAGGATGACAACGAGGTCGATGACGCCAAGCGGTGAGAGCATGAAACGCAGCCGCTTCGACAGCGCCGTGCCGGGGCCGGGATGTTCAGGCGCCGCATAGAGACGCGCTGCATATTCGGCGAGGAAGACGAGCCCGAACACCAGCTCCGCCATCAGGATTTCGTCGTGCCATTGGCGGTCGAACTCGACCTCGGTGGACATGATTGCAGTGACGACGGCGGCGATGATGACCCAGACCAGCACGATGTTCAGCAGCGTCAGCCTGCCATCGGTCTTCGAACCGATGTGTAGCTGATGGTAGAGAATCTGGCGCAGGTTCATCGTGTCAAAGGCCGAGGACCTCCTCCATCGTGTACCGCCCCGCCTCGCGCGACAGCAGCCATTCGGCGGCCTTCACCGCGCCGCGCGCGAAGATTTCGCGGTTCTCGGCGCTGTGAGACAGAGTCAGCCGCTCCTGCTCTCCGGCGAGGATGACGCTGTGTTCGCCGGCAACGGTCCCGCCGCGCAGGGCGGCAAAGCCGATGGCACCGCGTGCCCGTGCGCCGGTCTGTCCGTCACGCCCGCTTTCGCGCTTGTCGGCTAGCTCGATCCCGCGCCCCTTGGCTGCAGCTTCGCCAAGCAGCAGGGCAGTGCCGGAAGGAGCATCGACCTTGCGGCGGTGATGCATCTCGACGATTTCGATGTCCCAGTCGTCGCCAAGACGCTGCGCAGCTTCGCGCACCAGGTGCGCCAGCAGGGTGACGCCGAGCGAAGTATTGCCGGTCTGGAGGACGGGTGTCGCCTGGGCGGCCCCGTCGATCGCGTCGTGATGGCTCTGCTCGAGACCGGTGGTCCCGATCACGATGGGCACCCCTGCGCCAACGGCAGCGTGGAGGTTGGCGGCAAGTGCGCCGGGCGCGGAAAAATCGATCAGCGCATCGCACGCATCGGCAAGCGCAGCCGGATCGCCGCCCTTGTCGATTCCACCGGCATAGGTGTGGCCCGATGCCTCGATGACGCGCCTAAGCGCCTCTCCCATCGCGCCTTTGCTGCCGATTACGCCGAAACTTGCCATTGCCCCTCCTTGCGGTTGTGTGGTTCATGGAACCTATGGCCGAGCTACGCAACATTGTCGTCCTGACCGGGGCCGGCATTTCCGCCGAAAGCGGGATCGATACTTTCCGCGATGCAGGCGGTTTGTGGGAGCAGCACCGGGTCGAGGATGTCGCGACACCGCAAGGTTACGAGCGTGATCCGGCCCTGGTTCAGCGGTTCTACGATGCACGGCGCGAGGCAGTGCAGAAGGTGTCGCCCAACCGCGCGCATGAGGCGTTGGCGAGGCTCGACAGGGAATGGGGCGGCGGGCTCCTGATCGTCACGCAGAACGTCGACGATTTGCATGAGCGTGCCGGTGCGAGCCGCGTTGTCCATATGCACGGGGAATTGCTCAGCGCGCTGTGCCCCATGTGCGAGCGTCGCCATCGCTGGACCGGGCCTCTCATCGATCGTCCCGAGTGCCCCAGTTGCGAGGCGCGTTCGCTCAGGCCCGATGTCGTCTGGTTCGGCGAGATGCCCTATCAGATGGACCGCATCTACGCCGCCTTGCGCAGCGCCCACCTGTTCGTGTCGATCGGCACCAGCGGGGCGGTTTACCCGGCGGCGGGCTTCGTCAGCGATGCGAGGGAGCTGGGTGTGAAAACGCTCGAACTTAACCTCGAACGCAGCGAAGGATCGCACTGGTTTCACGAATCGCGCCAGGGACCGGCAGGCAAGCTTGTCCCCGAATGGGTCGACGAATTGCTCGGCGCTGGGTAATTTCTCAAGGTTTCGCGACTAGGGAGGGGACATGTCGCGCAGGGCAACCATCATTTGCGCCCTTCTGGTGCTGCCGTATCTCTACCTCGCCTATTGGTGGTGGTCGGTGCTTTCGTCCGATAACGGCGTCTTTTCGAATGAACTCATTGTCTGGTCGCTCGGGCTGATGTTCCTGAGCCCGGTAGTGCTGGTCCTTTTGGGAGGCACCGCGTTCATTAGCGGCACCCGCAATACCAAGGCGAGCATGGCGCAGCACGATTATGAGGGCGCGGCAACCAGCGGAGGCTGCGCCTATTTCGGATTGCGTGCGCTGATCGCAGGCGCAGTGCTACTGGTTGGAATGGCCTGGTGGATCCTGGATACTCCAGAACCCGGGCGCGACCGGCTTGGGCGGATCTGCGAAGAGAGTCCCCACGGGTCGAGCGTGCGCTGCAGGCCGGATCCGAAACGCAAGAAATCGGCGCTCGATCAGGCCAATGAGAAACGCCGCCAGGAGTGGTGGCGCTAGCTGCAGCCGTTGCAGGCCGGATCCTTGGCGATCGAAAATGCCCGGAGGCCCGGGTTCAGCCCGTCCAGCAAGTAGACCTTACCCCAATCCGACCGTCCGAAGGCGCTCACCCCGACGAGCAGGGTGCGGACCGCCTGCATCGCGGCGAAGGTCGCCACCCAACCGGCCATTGCGCCCAGCATGCCGTCTTCGGCGCAAGTGTCGCAATCTTCGGCATCGAAGGCGTCGCCCACGAAACAGCGGTAGCAAGACTGGTCGGGCAAGTGCCCCGCAAAAGCGCCGACCTGACCCTGGAAGCGGCCTACAGCGGCGGACAGCAAGGGCACGCCTGCCTTCACGCAAGCGTCGGAAACCGACAGCCGCGTCGCGAAATTGTCCGTGCCATCCATGACGAGGTCCGCACCTTCTACCAGCGCATCGACATTGTCCGCATCGATCCGGCGGTCGCTGATCTCCACCTCCAGCACGGGGTCGAACAGCTTGACCCACCGCTTGGCGCAGGTCGCCTTGCCGTAGCCGATATCCCGCTCGTTATAGAGCGTCTGGCGCTGCAGGTTGCTCGCATCGACCTTGTCGTCATCCACCAGGGTGAGCCGCCCGATCCCGGCGGCAGCGAGGTACTGAAGAGCGGGGGAGCCGATGCCGCCAAGTCCGACCAGGACCAAATGCTTTTCTGCCAGCGCGACCTGTCCCGCGCCGCCGATCTCGGGCAGCACAATGTGGCGGGCAAAGCGTTCGAGGCGTCGTTCGTCGAGGCTCACGGTGTCGTGTCCTCATCGCTTTCGGGAAGGCGCTCCTTGCGGAAGCCGTGCATCCCGTTCCACCACTGGAGAGCGATCACCGCGCCTTTCGATGGCTGAAGCATCAGCAACATCATCGCCACTGCGAGGGGAATGATAATGGCCAGCACGGCCCATGCAGACAGGTTCTCGCTCGAGGCAAGGGCGATGATGACCGGCGCAAGGAGGTGTCCGGTGACAAAGATGGCGATGTAAGCCGGAAAATCGTCCGCCCGCTGGCCAGAGATATCCAGCTGGCATGACGGGCAGCTGTCGACCGGCTTCAGCCAGCGGCGGAAAATCTTCCCGTCACCGCATCGCGGGCAGCGACAGCGCGCCCCGCGCAGCAGGGCTTCCCAAATCGAGGCGGGCAGGTTGGGGCGCTTGGCCGATGGATCGTCGAGGGGCATGGGCAGCCTTTGCCGCCTAAGACGCGCGCTGTCGACAACCCTGTGAACAGGGTGTCGACAAGCGGTGGTCTGGTTGTGGAGCGATCCGAAGGGCCGCGGCGGTGTCCCGCCGTCAGCTTTCCAGTTGTCTGAGCAGGCTGCGAACGTCGCCGTCCATGTCGGCATCGCGTTCGCGCAGGTCTTCGATCAGACGCACGGCGTGGATCACCGTCGAGTGATCGCGGCCGCCGAACTTCCGACCGATTTCGGGATAGCTGCGCGGGGTCAGCACCTTGGAAAGGTACATCGCCACCTGGCGCGGGCGCACCACGGCGCGTGCACGGCGCTTGCTGCTCATTTCCGAGCGGTCGATGCGATAGAACTGGCACACGGTGCGCTGGATCTCGTCGATGGTGATCCGGCGGCGGTTGGCCGACAGGATATCGGTCAGCTGTTCTTCGGCCAGCTGCAACGAGACTTCCTGGCCCGTCAGCTGCGCATAGGCGATCAGCTTGTTGAGGCCGCCGACCAGCTCGCGAACGTTGCGCGTAATGGTGCGGGCGAGAAACTCGATAACGTCTTCCGGCACTGCGAGCGGCGCGAACTTGCTCAACTTGGAGTGCAGGATTTTCTTGCGCAGCTCGATATCTGCGGGCTGGATGTCGGCCACAAGGCCCATCGACAGGCGCGAAAGGAGGCGCGGTTCGACGCCGTCGAGCGCTTGCGGCGCGCGGTCGGCAGCAAAGACCAGGCGCTTGCCTTCGTTCAGCAGTGCATCGATCGTGTAGAGCAATTCTTCCTGCGCCGAAGCCTTGCCGATGATGAACTGGATATCGTCCACCAGCAGCAGGTCGAAGCTGCGCAGGCGTGCCTTGAATTCGATCATCCGATTGGCCTTCAGGGCCTGGACGAACTCCACCATGAAACGTTCCGCGCTGCAGTAGAAGATGCGGCTGCGGGTGTGGGTCTTCAGGAAGGTGTGGCCGATGGCATGCAGCAGGTGCGTCTTGCCCTGGCCGGTGGCGGCCTTGAGATAGAGCGGGCTGAACTGCGGCTTTTCGGTCGCGGCCATACGCTGTGCCGCGTTGAAGGCGAGGATGTTCGCCTCACCGGTCACGAAAGCGGCAAAGCTTAGCGAGGCATCGAGGCCGACGCTGGAGGTAAAGCCCTGGTCGCCCAGCGTATCCGCACCGATCGCCATCATCGAGGTGTCGCTGTCGTTTGCCGGGCGGCGGCCGTCGCCGTGGAGGCGCAGGTCAGCAACCTGGCGGCGGCCCGGATGGACCGAGATATTCACCTTGCGCACTTCGCTGCGGGCGATTTTCCAGGCCAGGCTCAGGCGATCGGCGAACCGGTCCTTGACCCAGTTGGCGCTGAATTCGGTCGGAAGGAAAAGGTCGAGGGTACCGGATTCGGCGTCGATCTTTCCGACCTGGATCGGCTTGATCCACTGGCTGTGCAATTGATGTCCGAGATCCTTGCGAAGGCCCTGGCTGATGTCAGCCCAATCGGCTGCCAGGTTTACTGCTTCCAGATCCTCCATCTCGTTTTTCGCTTTCCGCTTACTGGCGAGGTCACCCGATTTGACCATGAAAATTCAACCCCCCGTATCCGCCCCGTCCATGGGCGAAATATTCTGTTTTTGTCGCGGGGGCGGCACGGCTCCGCCGTTGCCCGGAATCGCATGATTCACGGGCATCCCCCCAATCGACCGTCGATGTAAATGGCCCAGGCTGTCCCCCCTGAGCAGAACCAATTGATAGGTCCCAGAAGGGATGAGTCGCAAGGGGGATAACTGCAAAAAATCTGAAATAAACTTGTTGACTCCCGCAAGGCCGCAGGCCGCCGTTCAAACCCCTGTTTTTCCGTCAATGTGGGCATCTCGCAAACGCGAATCGTTGGAAACGCTCGCTTTTGAAAGCGGCTCGATTACAGGCCGCGATGCAAAGCCGTGGATCTACCGCAAATGTGTCAAAGGGGCCGACACCTGTGGCGTCGACCCCTTTGTCAATTTCGTGCCCGGCGTTGCCGCCGAAGCCGCGAATCAGAGCGCAGCGACGCGCTTCGAAAGACGGCTCAGCTTACGCGAGGCCGTGTTCTTATGCATCACGCCGCGAGCGACACCGCGAGCCAGTTCGGGCTGCGCTGCCTGCAGGGCGGTCTTGGCGGCATCCTTGTCGCCGGCTTCGCAGGCCGTTTCGACCTTCTTCACGAAGTTGCGGATGCGGCTGATGCGCGCACCGTTGATTTCGGCGCGGCGATCGTTGCGGCGGATGCGCTTTTTGGCTTGCGGCGTATTGGCCATGTCTGTCCTCGGTCGGGCCGCATCAATGTTGCGGCGGAAATCTGTTTGGTCGTGTCGAAAGAGGCGGATAGACCGCCGGAAAGCGGCGCACTTAGCGGCGGGCGTCCGAATCGTCAAGCGTATCGTCCAGCCTGCGCGTTGCGGACATCGCATGGAAGCGAGGAACCGCGTGCACCGCCTCCTGTTGCCCTTATATGGGTAGGGGTATGCGAAAGGACAATATGTGACCGACAAGCTGATCAAGAGCGACGCCGAATGGCGCGAAGAGCTGACACCCGAGCAATACCACATCCTGCGCGAAAAGGGCACCGAGCGTGCCTTTACGGGAAAGTACGACAAGAACGCGCAAGAAGGTGAGTACCACTGCGCCGCCTGCGGGCAGCTATTGTTCGAGAGCGACGAAAAATACGACAGCGGTTGCGGCTGGCCGGCTTTCACAGCGCCTGCAGACGGCACTGTCGTCGAAGAGCATCGCGATACCAGCCACGGCATGATTCGCACCGAAGTCGTGTGTTCGAAGTGCGAAGGCCACCTCGGCCATGTCTTCCCCGACGGTCCTGGCGAAACGGGACTGCGCTATTGCATCAATTCCGCCGCGCTGGACTTCGAACCGGAAGACTGACCGGCGTTTCTGGAAAGAACCGTGCGTTCAGCCGGGGTTGAGGCTCGCCATGCAAAATTGCGGCATCTATAAGGCACGGCTTGCCGCATGAGGGAATTTTCGACGGATGGATAAACGAGGCAGCCGGCGCACCAAGGCAACGCGCGCAGAGCGGGCGAAACGTGCCGAGGCCGATGGCCGCAATCCGCCGAGCCGTTTCTGGCGCTGGATCAAGCGGCTGTTCCTCTGGGGCGCCGTCGCTGCAGTTTTGGGAGCGATCTTCCTCGCCATCGCAGTCGGTTTCGCAGCGCGTTCGCTGCCGAGTTACTACCAGCTGAAAGCCACGCAGAACGCGCAGACCATCGTTGTGCGCGCGCGCGACGGCACGGAAATCGTGGAGCTTGGGCCCAGCTACGGCAAATGGCTGTCTTCGGAAGAAATCCCGCAGGTGATGAAGGATGCGATGATTTCGGTCGAGGACCGGCGCTTCTATTCCCACCCCGGCGTCGACCCCTATGGCCTTACTCGCGCGGTTTACGTCTGGGCAACCGGACAAAACCGGTTGGGCGCCACGTCCACCATCACGCAGCAGCTGGCGCGAAACGTATTCCTCAATTCGAACCGCACGGTCGACCGCAAGCTGCGCGAGGCCGTGCTGGCCATGGCGCTGGAATGGAAATTCTCGAAAGAGCAGATCCTCGAGCTTTATCTTAACAAGGTCTACTTCGGCGGCGGTGCCTACGGCATCGATTCAGCGAGCCGTAAGTTCTTCAGCCACCCCGCGACCGAAATGTCCGTGGCGGAAGCGGCTATCATCGCCGGCCTGGTGAAGGCGCCGAGCCGCTACTCACCGACCGCAGATGTCGATGCGGCAGTCGGCCGCGCGAGCGTAGTCCTGCGCCTGATGCGCGAACAGGGCCGCATCACTGCGGACCAGGCGCGCGTGGACATCTCCGCCGTCAACCTCAAGGAAGAGGTGGGGCAGAACTCGGTCCGTTACTTTACCGACTGGGCGCTCCCGCAGCTCGACCTCCTGTTGCCGGAGACCTTCGAACCAATCGAAGTCTGGACCACGCTGGATGTCGGAATGCAGCGCGCTGCCACCGCGGCAGTGCAGGCGAACGTCCCCGAGGCAACGCAGGGCGCTCTGGTGAGCCTGGATCGTGACGGTGCCATCCTCGCGCTGGTTGGGGGTACCGATTACGTCGAGACCAATTACAACCGCGCCACCAATGCGCTGCGCCAGCCGGGATCGAGCTGGAAGCTGTTCGTCTATCTTGCCGCCCTCGAAGCGGGCTACACGCCAGATGACCGCGTGGTGGATACCCAGGTCAAGATCGGCGACTGGAGTCCGCGCAATTCCAACGGTCGCAATATCGGCGAAACGGACCTGCGAACCGCCTTTGCCTATTCGGTGAATACCGTGGCGGCACAGCTCGGCAATGAGGTCGGTTTCGGATCGGTCGCGTCGATGGCGCGCCGCTTCGGCATCACCACGCCGATCAACACCTATCCCGCCATGGTGCTCGGCTCGAACGAAGTCCGGCTGATCGACATGACGCGCGCCTTCGCGGCGATTTCGGCCAAAGGCGCGTCGGTGGAACCCTACGGCATCGTCAAGGTGACGACGGCGGATGGCGAAACGCTTTATGAGCACAAGGCGGCCCGCAGCTCGCAGCTCGTCCCCGACCATGTGGCTGCCGGTATTACGGACCTGCTTCAGGCAGCGGTCCAGACCGGTACCGGCCGCGCAGCGCAGATCGGCCGACCCGTGGCGGGCAAGACGGGCACCACCAGTTCCAACAAGGACGGCTATTTCGTCGGCTTCTCCTCCGGCATCACGACCGGCGTATGGATGGGCCGGGACGACAACCGGCGAGTGGGCGGCCTGCAAGGTGGCCGGGCTCCTGCCCAGGCTTTCTCGGCTTACATGCGCTATGCCGTGAAAGATCGCCCGGTCGAAGAGTTCGACACCGACCTCAAGCTGCCCGACTGGCAGATCGAGGAAGACGACGAGTACTTCTTCGGGGATCCGGACGACTATTACTACATCGACGAGCAGGGGAACCTGATCGAACCAGGGCGCCAGCCCACTGGGCCGGAAGGGCAGTTACCCTACCCGGTCGACGGCGAAGGAATGCCGCAGCAGCAACCCCAGATGCAGCCTCAGCCACGTCCGCAACCCACGGACCCAACGCGTCCGCCCTTGCGCGAGCAGCCGGCAACGGGACGCGGTGCGGACGGAGCCCCCCAGGCTATCGGTGACGATTTCCTCGACCGGGCGACCGGCAGGAACCAGCCGCGACCGCAGGGCGACAGGCCGAGGCGGTAGCCGCCAAGCATGCGAGACAAGGAAAAGGCCCTCCCGGCGCGAACCGGGAGGGCCTTTTCTTTGGCTACTACTACTGCAAGCCTCAGCGGCTGAGGCGGACCGCCACGTATTGGGCCGGACGACCGCGCCGCTGCACGCGCAGAAGCACAGCTTCGCGGTTCTCGGCCTGCGCGGCGCGAACCGCACCTTCCAGGTCCTCGACGTTAGCCACGGCGCGATAGTTTGCGCTCAGGATAATGTCGCCGCGCTGAAGGCCTTTGCGGGCTGCATCGGAGTTCTGGTTCACCGCGGCGATGACGAGACCGTCCGTGTCCGCGCTTGCTCCCAGCTGGCGAGCAATCTGCGGCGTGATCTCGAGCACCTGGAGACCAAGGCGATCTTCGATGATCTCACTGTCGGCAGGGCCCATGTCCTCTTCCGGCTCGGCGTCGGGATCGAACATCTGGCTCTGGCGGAGTTCCTCTTCGCTGGGACGCTTGCCGACCGTCACGTTGAGACGGCGTCGTTCGCCCTCGCGGAAGATTTCGAGCGGGATGGTCGTCCCCGGTGCGATATTCGCGACGAGATAGGAGAGCGTCTGGTCCGGCGTCACGGCACGGTTGTTGACCGACAGGACGATATCGCCTGGCTCAAGTCCGGCGTCCTCGGCAGGCTGGCCCGGCTGGACCGACTGCACGAATTCGCCGCGATTGCGCTCGAGGCCGAGCGATGCGGCCACGTCTTCGGTGACCGGCTGGATCTGGATGCCCAGGTAACCGCGCTCGATCTCCACGCCTTCGCGCAGCTTGGCGACGATGGGAGCTGCCGTCTCCGCCGGGATGGCAAAGCCGATCCCCACGCTGCCGCCGGAGGGCGAATAGATGGCGTTGTTGATGCCGATCACATTGCCCTGCATGTCGAACAGCGGACCGCCCGAGTTGCCGCGATTGATGGCGGCGTCGGTCTGGATATAGCGATCGTAAGCGCCCGCACCGGTGTTGCGCAGCACGCTGGAGACGATGCCGCTGGTCACGGTTCCGCCAAGGCCAAAGGGGTTGCCGATGGCGACCACCCAGTCACCCACACGGGCCTGGCTGGAATCGCCGAAGCGGACGAACGGGAAATCTTCTCGGCGGTTCACCTTCAGCACGGCAAGGTCCGACTGCGCATCGGTGCCCACCAGTTCGGCTTCGTACTCGCTGCCGTCGGGCAGGGTCACGGTGATCTCTTCCACGGTGCCGCGTCCCGAGGGGCTGACGACGTGATTGTTGGTGACGACATAACCGTCTGCCGAAATGAAGAAGCCCGAACCCAGCGACTGGCCTTCGCGGTACTGCGGTTCACGCTGCTGGCCACCGTTGCGGCGGTTGAACAGATCTTCGAACGGGGTGCCGGCGAAAGGATTGCCGTTGTTGGTCGGTACCTCGATCCGCTGACGGGTGGAGATGTTGACCACGGCCGGCTGCAATTGCTCGGTCAGGTCGGCAAAGCTGGCGGGCGCACCTGCGCGCGGCACCACATTGGCCATGTGCGTGTCGTCGTTCTGGGCGACCTGGGCACCTGCGGGATAGCCTGCGAGCGAAAGGGCTGCACCTCCGGCAAGCAGGGCGGCGGTTACGGAATAGGCATATCGCACTGGCTTCACGTCCTTCATTTCCTCTTCGATATTATCTGTGCGCGGAACGCACTTCTTCTATGCGGTCCCGCGCAAGCGGTTCCGGACGAAGAGAGTGCAAAGGGGCGCTGAATGCCCCTTGAACGCCCCGTGGGCGGTTCGACGAACGGTCAACGCCGTCCGCGGAACTGCCTCAGATACTCATTGTCCGGCGACAGGATGATGCTGCTTTCCGCATCGCCGTTCTCGGGTGCGAAGGTGGCATCATAGCTCTGCATGGCGCGATAGAAGTCGTAGAACTGCGCATCCTTGCCGAATGCCTCGGCGTAGATCCGCGCGCTTTCGGCGTCCGCTTCCGCGCGGATGATCCGCGCATCGCGGCCACCCTGTGCACGGATGGTGCGCGCTTCACGTTCACGATCCGACTCCATGCGCCGGAATGCCGATTGCAGCGGCGCGTCGGGCAGGTCGGTGCGGGTAATCTTCACGTCCACCACTTCGGCACCGTACTGGCGTGCCTGGCGGTCGAGATTAGCGGTCACATTCGCCAGCGCACTGCCGCGTTCGGCGGTCAGCATGGACTGGAAGGTCCGGCGGCCGAGTTCCTGGCGCAGCACCGAGTTGAGGATCGGTTCGAGCGCGTTTCGCACACCGTCGGTCGATCCTGCACGTTCCACCATCGTAACCGGGTCGATCACGCGGAAGCGTGCATAGGCGTTGACGAGCAGGCGCTGCTGGTCGTTCGAGAGCACTTCCTCGTCGCTCATTTCGAGGTCGAGCAGGCGCTTTTCGATCCGCACGACGCGGTCGATGAAAGGTAGGCGGAAATAAAGGCCTGCGTTCGTGCCACCGTTCGGCGTGTTGACCACGCCCACCGGTTCACCCGTCCTGACGATGACGACCTGTTCTTCCTCGGGCACGACGTAGGCGCTCATCATGAGGCCGACGAGAGCGATGCCGAGAACGACGAGAGTCGCCTTATGATCTTCCCAGATGCGTTGCATATTTACGGCCATGTTACTGGCCCTCCTGCGCGGTTACAGTGGCGGTCGGGTTTGCCTGCTGGGCACGACGCCTAAGCTCGGGCAGCGGCAGGTAGGTCTGTACCCCGCCGGTTTCGACCACGGTCTTGTCGGTCTTCGACAACACGCGCTCCATGGTTTCGTAGTAAAGGCGCTGCCGCGTCACTTCGGGGGCGAGGCGATACTGTTCGTAGACCTTGTCGAAGGCCTCCGCTTCACCTTCCGCCTGTGCCAGCACCTGCTGGGCATAACCGCGCGCCTGGTTGCGTGCGGCGTCGGCGTTCTGTTCGGCAACCTGCACGTCGCGGAAGGCGTCGACCACCTCTGCGGGCGGATCGGCCTTTTCGATTTCGACACCCAGGACGCGAACGCCTGCCTCATATCTGTCGAGTGTCCGCTGCATCCGCTCGCGCACATCGAGCTCAATGGCGGCACGGCCCTGACCGGAGAAAGTCTCGTCCAGTTCCTTTTCGGCGACGGCGGCACGCATCGCGGCTTCGGCCACTTCGTTCACCGTTTCAATCGGGTCGACCAGTTCGAACTTGTAGTCTTCCAGGTTCTTGATGTTCCAGCGCACGATGAAGCTGAGATCGACCAAATTCTGGTCGCCGGTGAGGATCAGCTTCACCTGCTGGCTGCCTTCGGGAATACGAACCACGCGCACGCCCTGCACATCTTCGACATCCACTGTTTCGATCGGGAACGGGGCGGAGAAATTGAGGCCCGGTTCCATCGACCGCGTGTAGTTGCCGAGCGTCTTGACAACGGCTTGCTGTTGCGGGCCGATCAGGTGGACGCTGGTCGCCAAGAGGCCGATGACGAGGATCGCCACCACGGCGACCGGGAACCAGCTCTTGCCGCCGGGGCGCTGGGGAATGCGGAAGTTCGGACCACCGGGGCCACCGGTGCGGCGCGGACCTTCGGGGCCGCGGCTCTTGAAGATGTCTTCTATATTGGGACCGCGCCGATCGCCGTCCCCACCGCCGCTACCTGGCGGAAGCCACGGGTTCTTCGGCCCGTTCGACTTGCCGCCCTTGGGCGCGTCGCCTTCACCGTCTCCGGAAGATCCGCCCTTGGATCCCCAGGGATTCTTGCCACCAGCCATTGCGAGGCCGATCCTTTTTCCAAACCCGTCCATAATTCTCATAAATGTCTTATAGGTAGCCTTTGCGGGAAAAACAGGGGTTGCGGCCTGTAATTCGATGCTACAGCAGCCCCCAGCATGGCGACGAGCGATTTAACCGACAATCTTCCCCCCGAATTTGCCGACCGCGTGAGCGGTGCGACACTGAAGGAAGGGCGCGCGACACTGGTGCTTGATGCCTCAGGGCTGGGCGAGGAAGAGCGCGCCGCGCTGGAGCGCGACATCACCCAGCGCCTGACCGAGCGTGAAGACGTGAACGAGGTGCGCGTCGTCATGACGGCACAGCGCAGCGGTCCGCTCTTGATCGCGGTTGGATCCGGCAAGGGCGGCGTCGGCAAGTCGACGCTGACGGCGAACCTCGCCATTGCGCTGGCCCGCCGCGGCAAGAAAGTCGGGCTGGTCGACGCCGACATCTACGGCCCTTCGCAGCAGGTAATCTTGGGGACCGCCGACGCGAAACCGGAAGCGCGCGACAACAAGCTGGTGCCGGTGGAAAGCCGGTTCGAAATCCCGATGCTTTCCATGGGGCATCTCGTGCAGCCGGGACGAGCAATCGCATGGCGCGGGCCGATGGTCGGCAATGCGCTGTCGCAGATGATCGACGCGCATTGGGGCGACCGTGAAGTCATCCTGATCGACCTGCCGCCTGGCACGGGTGACGTCCAGCTGACCATGCTCCAGAAATACAAGCCTGCAGGCGCTGTGCTGATCTCCACCCCGCAGGATCTCGCCCTGATCGATGCCGCGCGCGCAGGTCAGCTGTTCGAGGCGGCTGGCGTGCCGGTGATCGGGCTGGTGGAAAACATGGCTGGATATGCCTGCCCCCACTGCGGCGAGGTATCCGATCCGTTCGGCGCAGGCGGCGTGGAAGCTGCTGCCGAGCGACTTGAGCTACCGTTCCTCGGGCGCATCCCACTCGACCTTGCGATCAGGCAGGGGAGCGACGCCGGTGACCCTCCTGCAGCCGGCGACACGGAAATGGCAGCGCCCTTCAATGCAATCGCTGACAGGTTGGCCGAATGGATTTCCGCGAGAAGCTGACCCTGGCCACGGACCGGGTGAAATTACCCGATGTCTCTCGCCGCCAGCTGCTGGTCGGAGGCGCGGCGGCGGGCGGCCTGTTGCTTGCCTGGACGCTGTGGCCGCGCGATTATGCGACGACGCTGGTTCCGGGCCCGAATGAGGCCGACTTCGGCGGCTGGCTGACCATCGGGCGCGACGGCGTGGTGACGGTCGCGATCCCGCAGCTGGAAATGGGCCAGGGCATCACGACGCTTCTGGCGCAGGTTGCAGCAGTAGAACTGGGCGCGGACTGGCGTCAGGTCGGAGCGGAGCCGGTCATGCCTTCGGGCCTCTTCCCGAACCTTCCGCTGGCAGCGGACTGGGCACCTTTTTGGGCGAATTTCCCGTCACTGGCCGATAGCCCCGAAGATTGGCTGGTCGATCGCTTCGCTACCGCACAAGCATTCAATGCAACGGTCGCGGGCACCAGCCTCGCCGCATATGAAATGCCGCTGCGGGTCGCTGCCGCCAGCGCGCGGGATATGCTGGTGCGCGCAGCTGCCGAGCGATGGGACGTCGTACCCGAAGAATGCGAGGTCGCGGACGGCTTCGTGCGTCATCCCACCGGGGGCGAGCTACGCTTCGGCGACCTGGTCGACGAGGCGCGCGAACTCGATCCGCCCGATCCTGCGCCGCTGCGCCCGCAAGCAGCGTTCGAGCTGCCGGTGTTCGGGGAAGCGGATGCGCAGACCAGCTTCCCGCGCATCGACCTGCCTTCCAAGGTCGACGGCAGCCATCTTTTTGCAGGAGATATCCGCCTGCCCGGCATGGTCTTCGCCTCCATACGGCACGGTCCGGTCGGCCTGCCCGAGCTCTACCGTTTCGACGCCGATGCGGTTGCCGGGATGCGCGGGCTAGTCGGGGTCGTCAAATCGAAGCGCTGGCTGGCTGCCGTGGCGGAGAGTTGGTGGATCGCGGACCAGGCACTTTCGCGTATGCGCGCGCATTTCACCGGTCCCGGCGCGCTCGAACAGGCGGTGCTCGACACCGACCTCGAACGCGCTTCGGAGCAGCGCGAGGAACTGGCGGAGCGGATCATGGAAGTCGGCGATCCCGACGCGATGCTCGAAAATGCGCCCCTCGTGCGGCGATACGAGATCGCCCCCGCAGTCCATGCCCCGCTCGAAACGGCGAGTGCGACTGCACGCTTTGTCGACGGGCGGCTCGAATTGTGGATGGCATCGCAGGTTCCCTCACTGGCCCGCGAGGCCGCGGCGAAGGCAATCGGGATATCTCCGGAGGATGTCGTGCTGTACCCGGTTGCTGCAGGGGGCAGTTTCGACGCGCGGCTGGAAAAACAGCACGCTATCGAAATCGCCCAGATCGCGGCGGAGATCGGGAGGCCCGTCCAGCTGACTTGGTCGAGGGTGCAAGACTTGCAGGCCGTGCCCCCGCGTGCTCCCGCGACGGCAGACATGGCCGCTATTACCGGCGCCGACGGCCAGCCGCTGGCTTGGCGCGCAAGGATCACGACGCCGCCCTTCATGCGCGAGATGGGGCACCGGCTGTTCGACAACCTCGTGCCCGAGGCGGCTCGTGCGGAAAGTCGGGGTAAGGCGGACGCGCTTGCCGTCGCAGGTGCAATGCCGCCCTACGGCATTTCGGACGTGGCGGTCGACCACGTCCCGGCCAGCATTCGCCTTCCCGTCACGCGTATGCGCGGCGGGGCGGAGGCTATGACGGCGTTCTTCACCGAGTGCTTTATCGACGAACTGGCCGCAGAAGCGGGACGCGATCCCTTCCTGTATCGCATGGCGCTCCTCGGCGGCGCACCGCGCATGGCGGAATGCCTGCGCCGGGCGACGAGGCTGGGCGAATGGGACGGCGCGCGCTCGGGCAGCGGACAGGGTGTTGCGATGGTGCGCATGGGCAACGATCCGCAGACGGCAGGCCATATCGCCTGCGTGGCACAGGCGGGCATGGGGGCCGGCGGTGCGCGGGTGACAAGGCTGTCGGCCACGGTCGACATCGGCAGGATCGTCAATCTCGACATCGCCCGCCAGCAGATCGAGGGCGGGCTGGTGTTCGGTCTGTCACTGGCGCTCGGTTCTTCGGTCAGGTTCGAAAACGGCCACCCGGTGCCGCGCAACATGGGTGCGCTCGGCCTGCCGCGTCTCGCCGACTGCCCGGACATCGTGGTCGATTTCATTTCGAGCGATGCGGAACCCTTCGACCCCGGAGAGCTTGGTGTAGCCGTGGCCGCGCCCGCTATCGCCAACGCACTCTTCGCGGCGACGGGCCTGAGGATGCGGCGCCTACCGCTGTTGTCAGAAGGTTTATGAGAGGTTCGTTTTGACCTGGCAGGATCAGAAACTCCCCAGTGACCATCCACCCGTGAAATCGGGCAAGGTTGGCGTGCTGGTGGTCAATCTCGGCACTCCCGATGCGCCTGAAAAGGGAGCGGTGAAGCGGTATCTCGGCGAATTCCTGTCGGACCGACGGGTGGTGGAAATCCCGGCGATCGCCTGGCAGCCGATCCTGCGCGGTATCATCCTCAACACCCGGCCTAAGAAAAGCGCACACGCCTATTCGCAGGTCTGGACCGAGGAAGGGTCCCCGCTTGCGGTAATCACCCGCAAGCAGGCCGAAGCAATGCAGGTGCGGCTGGGCGAGGGGGTCATCGTCGACTGGGCCATGCGCTACGGCACCCCGTCGATCCCCGAGCGGATGCAGGGGCTGATGGACCAGGGGTGCGAACGCATCCTGCTGGCTCCGCTCTATCCGCAATACAGCGGGGCAACGACCGCGACGGTTGTGGACAAAGCTGCGGACAAGCTGCGGGAAATGCGTTGGCAGGCGAGTCTGCGGACCCTCCCGCCCTATCACGACGACCCGGCCTATATCGATGCGCTCGCAGTGGATCTGACCCGCCAGCTGGACGCGCTCGATTTCGAACCCGAGGTCCTTTTGCTCAGCTTTCACGGCATGCCGCAGCGCACGCTGGAGCAGGGCGATCCCTATCACTGCCATTGCCACAAGACCTCGCGGCTGCTGCAGGAAAAGCTCGCCGGGACGGGCCTACGTTTCCGCACGACCTTCCAGTCGCGATTCGGTCCGGCCAAGTGGCTCGAGCCCGCCACCGACAAGGTTCTGGAAGAAGAAGCAAAGGCCGGGACCAAGCGGCTTGCCATTGCGGCACCCGGATTTTCGGCCGATTGCCTCGAGACGCTGGAAGAGCTTGCGATCCAGGGCAAGGAGCAGTTCACCGAGGCGGGTGGGGAGCAGTTTGCCGCCCTTTCCTGCCTCAATGCGTCGGACGCCGGGCTCGATATGCTCGAACATATATTGCGCAGGGAATTGTCGGGCTGGATTTAGGCTGCGCGATTACTTACAAGGAGGTAAGTAGTCAGGAGCAACCTAATTATGGCCACCCTCGCACCGCACCAACCGGCTGAAATCGCACCCACTCACTGGACCGAAGGCAATCCTTCGCCCGACGAGCTGGCGCATATTCCGGGGGAGGGCGGCTGGCCGGTCGTCGGCAACACTTTCAAGATGCTGGCCGATCCGCACGGCTTCACGCGCCGCGCGGTCGAGAAGTACGGCCGGGTCTACAAGAACAAGGCGTTTGGCGGCTGGAACATCGCCCTGATCGGTGCTGACGCGAACGAACTCGTGCTGTTCGACCGGCAGAAATTGTTCAGCAGCGAACAGGGCTGGGGGCCGATCCTCGACCAGCTCTTCCCGCGCGGGCTCATGCTGATGGATTTCGACCATCACCGCGTCGATCGCCGTGCGCTTTCCATCGCGTTCAAACCCGGACCGATGCGGCATTATTCCGGAAGCCTCAATCGCGGCATCGCTAAGCGCATGGACGAGTGGGGTGCGGGAGATCTGCAGTTCTATCCCGCGATCAAGGAACTGACCCTCGACCTCGCCGCAGACAGCTTCATCGGCATCCCCTGGGGCCCGGAAGCGGACCGCATCAACGAAGCCTTCGTCTACATGGTCCAGGCCAGCGTCGCGCCGGTACGCAAACCGCTACCGTTCACGCTGATGCGCAAGGGCGTGAAGGGCCGGGAATTCCTCGTCGATTACTTTACGAAGGAGACCCATCGCCGCCGCGCAGAGGGCGGGGGGCAGGACATGTTCAGCCAGTTCGCCACGGCGGAATATGAAGACGGCTCGCTCATGCCGGTCGACGAGGTTGTCGATCACATGAATTTCCTGATGATGGCGGCGCACGACACGATCACCTCAAGCGCAACCTCGCTCGTCTGGTTGCTGGCGAAGAACCCCGAATGGCAGGAAAAGCTGCGGCAGGAGATCGAAAGCGTGACCGGCGGGCTGGACGCCTCCGGAAAGGCGCGCGACCTTGCATACGAGGATCTCGGCAAGCTCGAACTGACCGAGATGGCGTTCAAGGAGGCGCTGCGCATGGTTCCGCCTGTGCCCTCTACCCCGCGCCGCGCCCTGCGTTCGTTCGAGTACGGCGGATATCGCATCCCGGCGGGCGCGCATGTCGGGATCAATGCCCATTTCGTCCACCACGAGGAAGAGCATTGGGAAACGCCGCACGAATTCAATCCCATGCACTTCACCCCCGAGGCGGTAAAGGCGCGCCACAAATATGCCTGGGTTCCCTTCGGCGGCGGTGCGCACATGTGTCTGGGCCTGCACTTTGCCTATATGCAGGTGAAGGTGCTGATGGCGCAGATGCTGCCGCTTTATCGGATCGAGCTGGCAGGGGGCGATCCCGATTGGCAGGCCTGGCCCATTCCCAAGCCCAAGGACGGGCTGAAAGTGGTCTTGAAGAAAATTTCATGAAGAAGGCGCAAGTTGCATCCGGGCCGGTCGAGGCCCGGCAAGGGCGACTGCGCGCCCGCAGCGGGCGCAGCTTGCTGCGCGTCTAGCGAGGACGCACCTGCGGAGGCAGGTGCGCAAAAATCAGAAATCTATCGCGATGCCGTCCTTGACCCAGTCGCCATAGCGCGTCGGGCTGAGGTCTTCTTCGACCTCACCTTTCTGGGGCTTGGGCGGCGGTTCGCTGCTCCAGTGTTCGGGCTTCTCGAATTTCTCGGGCCGCTTGGTCGCGCGTTTGGTCATGCATTTGAAATGCGCAGACTGGCGCATGGTTTCAAGAGCGAGTAGGCGCATCGCCAATGGCACAGCCCCCCGGAATTCATGCGCGCAAGGCCGCGCTTCGCCTGCTCGATGCAATCATGCGCCGCGGCGAGACGCTCGACACCGCCTTCGGCGCGGCCACCAAGGAGGTGCGCAAGTTCGAGGACAAGGCGCTTGCCCGCGCCATCGCCAGCGAGGTGCTGCGCTGGATGGTCGATCTCGACGCCGCGATCGACAGCGCGACCAAGACCAATCTGCCGAACGATGCAAAGGCACGCATGGTGCTGCGCATGATGCTGGCCCAGTGGCTGCGACTGGACACGCCGCCGCATGCAGTTCTGGCGACGGGACTGCCGCTGCTCGCAGGCGGTCCGCGCCGGCTTGCTCACGGTGTATTCTCGACGCTGAGCAAACAGGAACTCGCACTGCCCGAAGCGCCGACGCTGCCTGCCGATGTGGCGGAGCGTTGGGGGGAGAGGGCAGGCTCGATCGCCAGCGGTCTGGCCAATCCCCCGCCGCTCGACCTGGCGCTGAAGGATGCAGGCGAGACCGAGGTGTTCAAGGCGAAGCTTGCCGCCGACAGCCTGATGCCGGGCCATTTGCGCCTGCCGCGCGGCGAGAATGTCGAAAAGCTGGCGGGCTTCGGCACGAAAGACGGCGGCGGCGCATGGTGGGTGCAGGACCTTGCCGCCTCCTTGCCTGCGCGCCTGCTGGGTGAGGGCGAGGGCCGCCACGTCCTCGATTTGTGCGCTGCGCCCGGCGGCAAGACCCTGCAACTTGCCGCGCAAGGGTGGAAGGTCACCGCGCTCGATATCTCCAAGCGCCGCCTCGACCTCTTGAAACAGAACCTGAAGCGCACCGAATTGAAGGCCGGAACCGTGCGCGCCGACGCGCTGGCGTGGGAGCCGAAGCACCAGTTCGATGCGATCCTGCTCGACGCGCCCTGCACGGCGACCGGCACCTGCCGCCGCCACCCCGACGTGCTCCACCGCATCGGCCAACGCCAGATCGCGGAGATGGCCGAGCTCCAGTCCGCACTATTGGAGCGCGCCCAAGGCTGGCTGAAGCCCGGCGGCACGCTGATCTACGCCGTCTGCTCGCTGGAGGGTGAGGAGGGCGAAGCGCAGGCCGAACGCGTGAGGCTGCAGCCGCACCCGATAACGCAGGACGAACTGCCCGAGGGCCTGTCACCCACTTCCGAAGGCTGGCTGCGTACCGATCCCGGAATGCTGCCCGACCATGGCGGCCTCGACGGCTTTTTCGTCGCGCGTTGGCAGGCGGAGTAGCTGTGATTGCTGGTCTTCGAGACGGTTGGTCCGGAGGCTGCGAAATCAGGTCCGATTGTCGATGCGAGGCATCATCCTGCGGTTGCTTGGCGGGCCAAGAAACGTCTGCGCTTAGCGACACCATCGAGTAGAGTACCAAGGTAATCCTTCCCCTCGGGAGTCAGGCTAAATTTTGTAAGATCCAATTCCGCTTCGCTCATCTGCGTATACGGCAAATGGGCTGCGAGCCCTAAGCGCTTCATATGTATGCCGACTTTATGTACAGGGCTGCCGAGTGATGTGACGAACACAAATTCATCCTCGTCATGAGTCAATTGCTGTTGTGCGGTAATAAAAACCGAAAGGTCAGCTAAAGACAGAAGAGCCATGGAATCCACTAATTTCTGCAGAGCCCTTATCTCTGGCGTCAATTCTTTGCTTACCCGTGCTTCCTCGCTGCGAAGGAGGAAATAGGCTCGAACGGCGAAGACGCCTGTAACAATCGTGGATATTATGACTATAAATTTCCAGTTCGGCGCACGGCTATGGAAGGACGCGAATCCGACCCCCAGAAACACACAGACCCCGAACACCCCGGCACTGAGTTTTGCCAATAAATGCCACATATACTGCGCTTCGCTTCAAAAGCTTAAGATTTCTAGAACTTCAGATTGCGAAGAAATCTCTCACTGCCTGCCAGCAAAGGTGATCTTGACGACTTCTTCATTGCGCGCTGATGGGTGGGTTGGAAAAAGCGTAAAATAATGGATGCAGACGGGCGGGTAACGTACTTTAACGCTTTGAAGATGATAAGCCTTCAAATGGTCGATGTGACTGTAGTTAGAGTGAGCCCCTTTCATGACGATCAGTGACGTTTTCGAAGGCCGTTGGAAGGGCTTTATAGAGATTTGCACTGCTGAAAACATCGAGCATTTCCTAGCTGAGAATCGCGAGCCTTCGTGGCTTGGTCATTTGAATTGGTTTAACCTTGACGCAGAGCTTGAGTTCATTGAGCGCAACGACCTGAATTCGATGCTTTTGGCAGCGGATTTTGCGTATCCTCTTTGGGCATTGGAATCCTCTGAGCAGCTTGGGCTCATACCGCTGGTAGAGGGGTACAAGGCGCTGTTCGATGACTTTAGCGACCGTCATTTTACTTATGAGGTGCCCGAGAAGCTGGTCCATCTCATGTCGCGTCAAGCTGTCAGAAAGAGGCTAGGCTTGCCTCTGCTAACGCGTGAACAGATCGATGCTTTTTACGCTCAACCGCGACTTTCCTATCTCAATAAAACTCTGTCCCCCTACCCTCGCTCACAAGCAACGAGTTGCGTCACTGATAAGGAGTTGCTGCGAATTTCTGAGTTTCTGAGAACAAATTACCCGGATGTGGTCGCCTACTGGACAACGCTGCTGACGAAAGCGGAAGGCCAAGGGTATGAAGAGAACGGTCTGAGATCCCTTGGCGCGCACTCTACGCCCCTGCGCATCATTGATTCAACGATAGCCTATTTTCATCCTGAGGACTGGACCACAAACTTGGACCTGCGCGCAGCAGTCTTGGACATGCTGACAGACGGTCGCATCAAGAAGTCCGGTTGGCTGAGAAAGTATTAGGCCTTATATATGTGGCGAGGGTGCCACCAGAAGACCGCAAATCAGGCCCCGATCGCTGACAGTGGTCTATTTCCTACATTCCAGCGATCGTGCCAACATCCTAGGCGTGAAAAAGCCGAGCGCCCCTGCAAGAAAACGCGGCAGCCTCGATTGGCACTCCGGGCTTGCGCGCTGCCGACGATTTCTCCCCCAGGACCGTGTTCCACCCGTTCCATTCTGTAGGGCAGGCAGGGGGCAGTCCTACCTGCGTCCTACAGGGGGTGCGAGGTGTTCAGGCCTCGGGCTTGAGGTACTTCTGGAAGCTCTTCCTAAGCTTCATCAGCTTGGGCGGGATGACCGCGAGGCAATAGGGATTGCGCTGGCCTTCGCCGTCCCAGTACTCCTGGTGGTAGTCCTCTGCCGGGTACCAATCGCCCGTCTCGATCGTGGTCACCGCGCTCTGTCCGGCGTGGTCCTTGTTCCAGCGCTGGATGGCGGCTTCGGCCTCGGCGCGCTGGTCGTCGCCCAAGGGGAAGATGGCGCTGCGGTACTGGGTGCCGATGTCGCCGCCCTGGCGGTTGAGCTGGGTCGGGTCGTGCGTGCCGAGGAAGACGTCGTAGAGATCGCCCAGCGCAAGCTGTTCATCGTCAAAGGTGACGCGCACGCCTTCGGCATGGCCGGTCGTGCCGGTGCAGACCTCCTTGTAGGTAGGGTTCGGCTTGTCGCCGCCGATATATCCGCTCTCGACGTCGCTTACGCCGATCACGTCCTTCATCACCGCTTCGGTGCACCAGAAGCATCCGCCTGCGACAATCGCCTGTTGCTGCGCCATGTAGCCATTCTCCTTGTTGGACTGGGAGATAGGAAGCCTCTCCCCGCTTGTCATCCAGTGCGTGTGCAGGCAGGACGCGCGGAACAAGTTCAAGGAGAGACATGATGCGTATACTGCTTGCCGCCGCTGCCGCCGCGACCACTCTGGCGATCGCAGCGCCCGCCATTGCCCATAACCACGGCAAGGCAGGGCACGAAGGCCATCACGGCCAGCACGACATGGCCGAGCATGTGAAGGACACCGCGACCTTCATGAAGCATCATGGAGAGGCATTGTCGGGTGCCATCCAGCACCCCACCCGCGCCGAGGACAGCCAGCGCGACGTATTCCGCCACCCGGCCGAAACGCTCGCCTTCTTCCACGTCGGTCCGCATATGAAGGTGGGCGAATACGCCCCCGGCGGCGGCTGGTATTCGCGCCTGCTCGGCCACTATCTCGGCGGCGAGGGCGAACTGGTCGGCCTCTATGCCAACCCGCTCAACGCCACCAGCGACGCGGAGCGGCAGGACCGCATCCGTGCGGCAGCTGCCGGCTTCGGCGAGGAAGTGGCGGGCTATACCGGGCTCGCCGCAGACAACTTCTCGGGTATGACGCTGGAAACTATCCCTGATGATCAGAAGGGAACTTTCGACCGTATTCTCGTCATTCGCAGCCTGCACGGCATCACCCGCGCCGGCATTGCCGATACCGAGATCCGCGCCATGCGCGAACTGCTCAAGGACGACGGCTATCTCGGCGTGGTCCAGCACCGCGCGAAAGCCGATGCGCCGTGGTCCTATGCCAATGGCACCAAGGGGTACCTCCGCCAGCAGGACGTCGTCGATTTCATGCGCCTCAACGGCTTCGATCTCGTGGCTTCGAGCGAAATCAACGCCAACCCCAACGATACCGCCGACCATGATGGCGGCGTGTGGGAAATGCCCCCGGTCCAGAGCACCAAGCGCGCCGATCTCGCCGACAAGGGCGAGAGCGATCGCATGACGCTCCTGTTCAAGAAGCGTCCCTGAGGCCCGCCATGCGACAGCTGACCGTCGCCGTCATCCAGCTTGCCCTCGCCCGCAAGGCCGAGAGGGAGAACGTGGCCGCCGTGGCCGCGCTCGTGGAGGAGGCGGCAAGCAAGGGCGCGCAGGTGATCCTGCCGCCCGAGCTGTTTGCCGGCGAGTACTTCTGCCGTGAAGAGGACGAAGCGCTGTTCGCCCGCGCGCGCCCGACGGCGGAGCATGCCTCCGTCCTTGCTATGCAGGAGCTGGCGGCGAAGCTGAAGGTGGCGATCCCGACCAGCTATTTCGAGCGTGACGGGCATCACTACTACAACACGCTGGCGATGATCGGGCCCGATGGCGGTATCATGGGGACCTATCGCAAGAGCCATATCCCCGATGGCCCGGGCTATGAGGAAAAGTACTATTTCCGGCCCGGGAACGACGGGTTCAAGGTCTGGGACGTGCCTTGCACTGGCGGCACTGCCCGGATCGGCGTCGGCATTTGCTGGGACCAATGGTACCCGGAATGCGCCCGCGTCATGGCGCTGAAGGGGGCCGAAGTCCTGCTCTATCCCACGGCAATCGGGTCCGAGCCATACGATGCCGATCTCGACACCAGCCGGATGTGGCGGCGGGCGATGATCGGTCATGCGGTCTCGAATTGCATGCCGGTCGCGGCAGCCAATCGGATCGGCCACGAAGGGCCCGACAATCGCCGGCAAAGCTTCTACGGCCACAGCTTCATCAGCGACGAGTGGGGCGACCTCCTCGAGCAGTACGGCCGCGACGAGGACGGGGTACTGGTCGCGACGCTCGATCTCGATCAGGCGGCAACGCACCGCGCCGGAATGGGCTTCTTCCGGGATCGCAGGCCGCAACTCTATTCCCGGATTTGCGAGGACATCTGACCTTGTCCGAAGGGGACATCGACCAAGGACAGCTGGACCGCCTGTTCACCTCCGCGCTCGAAGCGGCGGTGGCCCGGATCGAGAAGGATGGCCATTTCTTCCCGCTGATCTTCGAATTGAGGGCCAGCGGCGTCATCCACAATCTCGCCGTGCTGGATCTGGCCCCCATCAATGGGAAAGAGGAGGTGCAGGATCGCCTTGCCACGCTCCTTCGTCCCCGGGCCGAAAGCGGGAAAATTCACGCGGCCGCCATCATCACCCACCGCCCCGACGAAAAGACCTTCTGCGTGCAGATGCGCGCGTCGAATTACAGCCAGAATATCGAGGTCCCATTCAAAATCGGGATCGAAGGCCTGATAAAACGCCGGCGCCGGGTAACGCTCGGAGATTTCTCTGCCAGCGAAGCGGCCAATGCAATTTTCTGAACCCAAAGATGCGAGCGATGGGGCCGAACACCGCTACCTTATCGCGCTTGGTTCCAACATGCGTGTGCCCGGTATCGGAGGACCGCGGGCTGTTCTGACGCAGGTTCGGTCCGTTTTCGAAGCACGCGGCCTTGGTGTCGAAAGCTTATCGCCGATCATGCGCAGCCGGCCCATAGGCCCCTCCGAGCGCGAATATGCAAATGCCGCAGCCATCATCCTTGCGCAGGCAGCACCGCGGCAGATGCTCCTCCTGCTCCAGGAAATAGAAGCGGATTTCGGTCGCCGACGCACCGGTGCCCCTTGGCGTCGCAGGCAACTGGACCTCGACATCGTTCTGTGGAGCGGCGGTACATGGTCCTCGCCCGATCTCACCATTCCCCATGCGCTGTTTCGCGAGCGCGACTTCGTCCTGCAGCCTTGCGCGGCGATTGCGCCCGGCTGGCGCGACCCGGTTACCGGTCTGACCCTGCGCCAGCTTGCCGCGCGCGCGCCTTGAACGCAGCAGCCGGATTGCCCGAATAGACGGTCCATTCCTCGGTGTCGGCAAACAAAGCGCCCCTGGCTGCGAGCACGGATCCCGCAGCCATGGAGACCTTGGGGCCAACGAACGCTTCGGCGGCGACCCAGCAAGAAGGCCCGATGTCGATAGGAGCCAGGACCAGCTGGAAATGCGGGTCTTCAATATCATGCGTGCTCGCACAAAGATGCGCCCGCTGCGAGATTACCGCCCTATCGCCAATCGTTACTTGCCCCTGATTGTAGATTATCGCCCCAGGGCCGATCAGGACCCCTGAACCGCAACTGAGGTTTCCGGGCCACCAGATATTGGCGCTGGCATGAACACGGCAGTTCGGCCCCAGCTTTGCACCGAAACACTTCAGCACCAATACCCGCCAGCCATGGAAGGGCGGCGGAGTCCAACGCGCAAGCAGCAGCCAGCTTGCCGACCAGAACGCGCGCAGCACGCGCGAGCCGAGAGAGAACGAGGGTCCTCCGTCACGGCTCCGGGCAGATCGCGCGTCGAGGGGTTCCAAGCTTCATTCGCTCCAATTGCTCGCCGGCTTCCGGCTTATTTCGTGCTTGGGTTGATGACAGGTGAAACCATGCTTGACCACCCGCGATAGCATGCCTAGGTGGCCCTCGTGGTCGGGCCGTTAGCTCAGTCGGTAGAGCAACTGACTTTTAATCAGTAGGTCGCTGGTTCGAACCCAGCACGGCTCACCACCTTTTCCCTTAGATAACAGCGACTTGGGTGGTCCCTTGGCAAGGCTCTGGTGCTCGGCCTGCCACTGAACACCGAATAAGCACCGAGTGGCTAGATGAGGCCAGCTTGTATAGATTCTGTTGCGCCTTGATCGTCCTTGGCCAACGCGTCGCCGACCTCTCCGTCGGATTCTCGACCTTCAATGTCGAATGGCAATTCGGTGATGGCTACCTCAAACTCGTCAGCCTCAAGACGGCCAAGTATCTCCTTCAGAACTTCACCCCGCATGATTCTCTGAGCTCGGTCGTTGGTATTCTGCAACGTAGCGCTGAAATACTTTTCAACGAGTGGGTCGGTGGGAGCATTCTCACGAGCTTCATCTACTGCTGCGTAGAGATTTGCCAGAGCTTCCTTTGCGGCCTCAGGGACAGGGCGTTTCTTTTCCTTAAACAAAAGGCGATCTAGTTCTGTCGCCAAGTTGTAGAAATCCACCTTCCTCCAGGCTCGCGATTTACTTGATAAATCAAGCTCCGTTAGGAAGTCGAAGACCGCCTGATACCGGCTATAGACTTCTTGCGCTTGCGAGAACTCCTCGTTGTAGTTCTCAAGAAACTCTTCAACCTCAGAGTCCCGATTAAAATAATTAGACATCATCGTCGCAGTCAGTGAAGCGATGTACGATACGTCCCGCATTCTCCTTACGTCGGTAGAGCTGAAAATCTTGTGGTCCTTAATGAAGTCATCTTCCGCAAGGGCTTCGGAGAACTTCTTGAACTGGCCAAGATAAGCTGCGTTATAGCGCTCCATATCGTTCAGACTGTATGAGGTGCGGTTCATCCGCCGAAAAATGCCGCGAATAGTCTCATCGTCATTGATGCCGAGATTTCTAACCGCAACCTCGTAGGCGAGAAAAGCTTCCTTTTGTTCCTTTGTCAGGTCCTTGAACGCAGTGATGGAGCGGGAGTTTTTGAACGGGGACACCCCCGTGAAGTAGTCAAAAACGGTACGCATTCTCTGCTGCCCATCGACGAGCATTTCTACCACATCGCCAGCATCAACATCGACGCTTTGTGTCGCGATATATATTTCTGGGAATGGGTAGCCCGACAGAATTGTGTCGATGAACGCGACTTTGTCTGGGTTGGTCCAGACTGCTCGGCGTTGAAAATCGGGACGGGGTATCAGCGCACCTTCGCGGATCGCCTTAATGATATTGCCGATGCGACGGCTCTCAGCGGAAGCTTTCATATGGGTGTCTCAATTGCCAGTCTGCAGGAATCGAATGATGAGGCGGCGTAGGTTTCCCAGAACTGTTCATCATAGTACACGCCCCCGGTGATCTTGTACGGGCCATACTCTCCCGACGCGGTCAGTAGCCGAAAAAAGTCAAACCAAGCCTTGGAGCGGGGAAACTCGGCAGTCTTCGGTAATCGGTCAGGGCGGAGCCAGCCTCGCAGTAGGTATTTGCGGAATGAATTTGCGTCAGGCCAACTGCCTTGCCCGTGCTCAACCACGAAAGCCGCGGCATCCTTCCATAAACTCGTGAATAGGTCGGCCGAAATGATCGCGATGTCGATGTCCGACTCATCGGCGAAGGGGGAAAATATCGGCCGCTTCTCCTTAGCCACGATTGTAAAGCCAAGCTTGGCAGAGCCGGTAACAATGACATCGCGCATGGCCACACCGAAGTTCTTAGCAACTGACCTGCGTAATTGGGCCTCCGCATCGCCATCAAGCATGAGCGCTTGACGCGAATAATAGAACCTATCCAGGATTACCTGGTTGTCGAGGTCTGCTAGTGCAGCCTTGAACTCGCCTAGTTGGTCAAGCGCCACAGGAGCGGTAAGTTTCTAACTTCATTCGGTATCTATCAGGAAGTCCGACGCCGAATTCAAGCCATTGGGGACATTTCTGCAGGGGATGTTCCCGAGTTGTTCACAGCGTGATATGAGACTGGCCTAGCAGACAATCGGAGCTCCCAATTGAATTTCGTTGATTTGTTTTCGTGTGGTGGCGGAATGTCGACCGGCTTTGCTGGAACAGGAAAATTTCACTCTATCGGCGCCGTCGATCTTGAGGTCGCAAAGCCTAGTCATCCTGTCGGAGCTACAGCTTGCAACGATACCTACGAAGCCAATCTTGGATTGCGTCCGCTGTCAGCCGATTTGGCGGTCACGACTCCTGATGAAGTCTCTACTCATTTTGGTTTTTCCGCAGAGGACGTCGACGTTCTTATCTCCTGCGCTCCATGCACTGGATTTAGCCAAAAGCAGTCGCGCAATCATATTAAGGACGATGCCCGAAATAAGCTCGTAGAACGCGCGGCCGATTTCGCTGAGGCATGGCAACCTAAGTACGTCGTCATCGAGAACGTAAAAGAGCTTCTTCGAGGGAAGCATAAGCACCATTTCGAAGGTCTGCATCGCCGCCTAACCAAGCTGGGCTATGAGGTTTTCGCAGAGGTGCACGACTTGAAGCATCTTGGCCTTCCTCAGAGCCGCATCCGGTCGCTCATTGTTGCCAAACTTGGCGGGCCCTTTAATTGGCATGTTCCAGAGCGCGAAACCTTCAAGACGGTTCGCGATGCAATTGGTCATTTGCCAGCCGTCGAGGCCGGTGAGCAGCACCCTGATGATGCGATGCATGTAGCACCGCGGATGACCGAACGCTCGATGGAGCGAATGCAGGCAATCCCTAAGGATGGTGGAAGCTGGACTGACATTCCTGAAGATCTTGGTCATCTTCGTATACCGAGTATGAATGTCAAAAAGCCCGGTTCCTTCCCTGACATCTATGGCCGATTGGCGTGGGATCGTCCCGCTCCGACAGTGACCCGCGAATGCAGTCATCCGGGTAATGGCCGCTACTCCCATCCGGATCAGGATAGGCTGCTCACCGTGCGTGAAATGGCATTGCTCCAAGGTTTTCCGAAGGACTACCAGTTCCGTGGGAGCCTTTCCTTCAAATATCGTCAAATTGGTGACGCCGTTCCGCCTATGGTTGCAGAACAAATCGCACGTGCAATTCTCGCTGACGCTGCAGGAGAAGTCACCCCAGCACCGGCAACCGAAAAGCAGCTGGCGCTTTCTGTCTAGCCTGGTCGCCCCAGTTCCCACCATGCATGAAGCGGGCAGAAGTCGACGCTGAGGCTTGAGATCGTGATCTTCTCGACACTGCCGTCCAAGACCAGTCGAAAAGCCTTTCGATTACCTACAAGTACATTTGCGCTTGTCCCCCCAGCTTTCGTGATGGGACCGAAATCTTCTGCTCCCAGGTTTGCTACAGCGGCCAAGACGTCCTTCGGGATTTCCCGCAAATCGTATCTGACAGTCTTATCATCGCCATAACTCCTCAGCATGAAAATCCGCTCGTACTCGTCCAAGTGAGACAAGATCCGTTGCCTCACCTGCTCGGGGGCGTCAGCAGGGCCAGACAAATCCCTAATCCAGCGGGCTTCCATCAACTTAGAAATAGTGATCGATCGAGGATTTAAGCCCTTCGCTGCTTCAGTTTTCAGCGAGTAGAAATTTCCATCTACCTCAAGGTCAGCACCACGATGAACCATGCTTTCCGTGCGCTTCGCCTCTCGACCGGCTCGCTGGAATGACTGTTCGAGAATATGCTCAAAATTCTCCTTCTTGAGAGCAATCCCACTCGAAGCGTGATGAGCAGCCAAGCGAGTTGAAAAATACTCAAACGCGTCCGCATCCAGGAAGTCATCTCTGAGATGTTCTCCGGTCTGCTCCTCAGCGAACTTCTCGATGATACCTGCGAGGACCTCGACCTGGATTGGGGAGAGTGATCGTAAGGCTGCTACGGTTTGCTCAATATCTTCCCGCTTATCGAATTCGCTAGGCATAAGACCCCCAACTTACTGAGTTTGGGGGGTATTGATGAACCGCGCCGGTGGGTCAAGTTAGGGGTTTGCCGGTTCAGTTTTGCGCCGCGGCGTGGCTTTCGTTGCTGACCGATCAGCAATTAAGGTGAAGCCAATGACCCTACCCGTTTCAGCCCCGTCAGACCTTCGCGGCGCGCCGGACTGCCGAACGCGCTATGAAGTCCACCGAGAGCACCAGAAGGGCACACAGATCGGTGTGGCCGGCACCGAGGTCGAAGAGTTCTTCGGTTTGGACCGTGCGAGGATTGCCGCGCTGACCTACGCGCTCGACGGGCCGCAACAAGAACGACGTCTGACCGGCAACGTGTCGATCCGCCGTTTGATGTATATCGGACAGCGAAAGGTGAAAGACGAGCTAGTTGATGTGCTCGACGAACGCGTGGCCCATCGCCTGTTGAACGAACTGACGTTTCCGCGCTCCGACCAGATGGGCCGTTCGGTGGATAGCCTGCAAGGCGATGTGAACGCATTGATTGCAGCCTGAATGAAATTGGCGGAACGCATCGCTGCGTCCCGCCAATCCCCCGTTCAACTCACAGGCAGTTAAAGCCGTCTGAAGGCGGCCATTCCATGCTCGGCCCAAGCCTCCAGGTCACCAGGCCAAGGGTCGCGAACAAAGAGCTGATAGGAGCGCTCTGTCTTGAGGTTCTCCATCCAGACGTGACGGTAGCCGAAAGCCTTCAACACCATCAGGAGGCCCTCCCATCCATCGGGGTTGGCCATGTCTGTGTCATGCCTGCCTTCGAGAAGCTCAAATGCCTTGTGGAAGGCGATGACCTGATAGCCGGTAAGCCGCCTGCACGCCTCAGCCCAAGCATCCTGTGACGTGAGCTCACCCGACATTGGGGCGTGCTCGCATCTTGTTGCCGCCGCGGGTGTGCTGCGGGAAAATGCTTTGGCCCCAGAAGCTGACCGGCCAGCCGCCCTCGACCGTGAAGGCCGGGGTGTCGTCGGTAAGCTCGACAGCCTTGAATGAGGCCACACCCGCTCCGATAAGTTGCGCAGCCTCTTCGCGTGCTGCGGCTTCATCAGCGCCGGTCGCGACCACGGTGTTCATCGTGTCGCTGCGGCGCTTGTTCGGTGTGTCTGCGAAAAATACGAAGGTCTTCATGCATCATCTCCTTGGGCTTCGGACGCACGACGAGCCTTCAGGCCCTTGGCTATCCGATCTTCTGGCTGGCTGTCATCGGTGTCGTCGTCCTGGTCGTCATCGACGCGGGCGTCCGCGCGCTTCTTGAGACCAAGGCTGATGCGACCGCGGCCATCGGCACGGCCGCTCTCGAACTCGCGCTCTTCGAGAAGAACCTCGTCGCTCAGTTGCTCGATTTCCTTGAGGGCGTTCGCGATTGTGAGGAACTTCTTGCCGACCAAGGCTTCGGCAATCTCGTTGCCTGATACCGGCCGGTCGCGGGCGGGAAGCTCAGCGAGCTTCGAGCAGACTGCTGCGCCCATCTCGAGGTCCATCTTGGCTGCCGCGAGCTCAGCAAACGACTGGAGCTCGGCAGGACCCGCATATTTGAGCTGTTCGAGAATAAGCGAACGGCGTTCCGACCCGATCGTATCGCGGGTCAGCATCTGCATCGGACTTCGGTAGTGGGTTTCTACGGACTTCTTCCAGTCCGTATTCTCGCCAGCCTGCTTAACGAAGGCCGTCCGCACGTCGCGGCTGGAGCGGAGCACCTCGCCGCGAAAACCGCTTGTCGCTTGCCCGACGACCTGGGTGCGCTGCACCTGCGACAGGTCTGCAAGCGAACGCTCGACTTCGCCGCGCTTCTTTTCGATTTTGCTGGAAAGAGAGCCGAGCAGTTTCTTTTGCTCGGCCCTATTAGTCTTGGCCTTCGCAAGTCGGCTCTGAACGTCCGTCTCGGACGCCCACCGGCTCGCCAGTGAGGGCTTGGTCTTTGCCATAAGGTTCTTCCTTCATCGGTGTTGCATCACGCGCTGCCGAGAGGTCCTTATGGTGCGGCATCAGCCGCTTTCAGGTTCCCGCCATCGCGGAGGGCCGAAGCAATTATCGGCCGCACAAACAGGTCAGTATGTCGAAGAGACAGAAAGTCGGACCAGCAGTGCGACCGATAAGGCTCGGCTTACGCTGCTGCCTGTTCTTCCAACCTGGCGTCGAGTTTTTCGCGGAGACGGGCAAGTTCATGATGGGACCCCCGTCGGCAGAGTTTCTTCGTAAGCAATCTTTCAATCGCGAAGTCTTCAATATGCCAATCGATCTGGGAGTTGCCTTGGCTTTCGCCATATTCGGCCATCCACCTAAAGTGCTCGAAAAGGCCCATCGGTAGCTGCTTAAACAGCGCCCAGAAGATAGCCAGTTCGCTTTTCAACTCCAGCTCAGGCGGTTCATCCCCTAAGTCTCGCTGATTATCGCACCAAATTCCGTATTCGGGTGAGCCTGTCAGCCACTCCCACAGAAATTTGTCGGACTCCTCAAAACACTCGACCGGGACGCGGAGGTGGAACTCCGCAAATCCCTGCGTCAGTGCTTCAGTCGCCGACTGCGAGGCGGGAAAAATTTCGATTTCTTTGCTTATTGTCATTAGTCGCTCCTATGTTGCGATGCTTGCCCCAAAGTGGGCGACCAACTCCAATAAACATGACAACCCAGAGCACCATCAACACTTTGACTTTCGAACCTTGTCATGGTCAAAAGTGTCCAATGTCAATCGACCCCGAAACTCTCCCAGAAGTGCTCCGTAAGCAGAGGGGGCTGCGCTACCGCCAACCCCTTCCGCCGGGCACAAGGTTTCTCAGCCATGGCAGGATTATCCGAGCCTATGCAGAGCACCTGATCGACAAGGGCGAGCGTCCGACACTCGATAAGGTTCGCTCACTGCTTGAATGGCTGGACAGAGATTACAGCCTCAACGCGGACCGTATATCCTTCGCGCTCCGTCGCTTCTTCAAGAACGGGCGCATGGACCGTTTCACGAACGGGCATCAGGTTCGCATCGGCAAGGAGGTGTTCGCGACCAAACGAGAAGCTGCGCGAGCGCTAGGCATCGCACCGCAGACGGTGAAGAACCGGATCGATTCCACCGACCCCAAATGGGCCGAGTGGAGTGAAACCTAGAAGTCTCGCTGCGACGCCCTCACCGGCTCGTAGATGCAACCGTATCGGATCGCATCGGCAGCGTGGTCGGGCGCGTCACTGTCCAGATCTTCAGGGTCTCGCGGGTCGCGCGGAATGACTGGCAAGGTTTCCCAGGCGTAGGTGCACAGGCGGGAGATATAGAGGCCAGGCAGGTCGGGCTGTCCGGCTTGCGAAAGCAGTGTGCGCATTCGCTCCCAGCCCGCTTTTCGGCTACCCTTGCCAGCCGGATAGAACCGAACGCCTTGCTGACTGAACTCGTCGGCAATCGTCGCAGCATCGAAGCCACGTGCTCGGGCAAAGATCGCATCGTCGGCTGCGCCGTCAGGCTGGATGCCCCACTTGGCGCACATCTCTTTGATCGCGTCCGATAGCCTCGGCACGGTCCAGCCCAATCCCTCGCTAGGGCGGTTGGGTCGGCTGGTGGCAAGCTCGTCGAGGACCACTATGGAGCCACGCGGATAGTAGTGACCATCCGGTCCTGTGGCACCGGGCGAGCGGGCCATGACGTAGGTCGCTGAAGGCGAAGCTGTGCCGAAGTCGTGGGCGATCCACGCCTTCCAGCCCTTCGGTATCTCCTGCCACGGATCGAGGGCGCAGCGGTCAGGCGACAAGCACCCTGCAAAGAAGGCACCGCGGGCAACTGACCAGTCGCCTTCAGTCCATGCGCGGAACAGGTCATCGTCACCCGCACAGGCAGCCTGCAACTGGCGCCGGTAGTCCTCTTCATCGAGGTGCGGGTTGTCCAGGTAGGTGGATGGTGCGTGGACGCACAGGCCGCCAGAGTGACCGGGGAATGGCATCCATGCATCGGCAGGCAGGACGTAGCGCGAGGCCACCCACTGGTGACCTACGCCGCCGGGATTGCCCGCATAGACCGTGCGCAGCGGGATATCCTTGGGACCGCGCAGATTGGAGCGGAGCATGTCGATGACATACGGGTCGGCCCACTGCGTGAGCTCGTCCACCATGATGAGCGTGAAGCTGCGGCCCTGCACCTTGTCGTAAGCGTTAGGCCCATCGACCTGTGCAAGCTCCACATAGCCATACGGCAGCCGAAACACGTGCTCGGTGGCGTTGTAGGACACTTTCTTGCCGTATGCCGCCGAGAAGAGCTGACGCAGCACAATCTCGAAGTCGGAGAGGCCCTTGTAGGTCTTGCGAATGTAGAGGACGCGCGCCTTCTCGCGATACTGCTCGACGTGCCGCAGTATCAGCAGCGCCTTGCAGTAGGACTTGCCGCCGCCGCGACCGCCGCCAAGGAACAGATCGACGTTCTCGGGGACCGACAGGACTTTCTCCTGATATCGGGTGGGCCTGAACTCATCCATCGGTCACGCCTTGCCCTTGATGGTCTTGATGTAGTCATCGACCGTGCCCTGTGCGCCAGGCAGGTTGATCGTAACGTTGACCTTCTGCTCCTTGCCCGTGTCCACCTGACCGTGATCGCGATAACCGTGGCGGCTCTTGAGCGCGAAGAGGATGGCGGTGGTCTCGCCGTTGCGGGCTTTGTCCATCAGCAGATCGACCAGTTCCTTCTCCTCGAAGTTCAGGGTCTCGTCGATCGCAGCAGTGATCCGCTCGTCTTCGTCGCGCACGCGCTGCCAGGTGTGGAAGCTGATACCCAAGGCCTTCGCGATCGAAGCCTGAGTGTTGTTCTTGCGGATCGCATCGAGGACCTGAGGGATGAGGCGCTCGGGGATGACGTATTTAGGCTTGCCGCGCTTGGGCTTGTCGGGCGCGTTCCGGTGCTTGGCACTGTTCTTGTTATCGTCGGCCATCGACAGGCTCCTAGAATGCTTGGGTTTTCTGCTGACCGCCCAACTGATTTCAAATCAGTTGGGCCGAGTTTCTTGGCAGAGGCAGGCAATCGAATGACGGAACGAGAAGGAAAGAAATGCCAGCAATGCCCACAGCCCGCTTAGTCGCGCGTTTTTTTAAGCGCGGGCAATAGGCAGATAAGGGTGCTCTGATGGGGCTGGTCGGTTCCTACAGAGACCAGGCTGGAGGTCCTCTTGGCTCCCTCCATCAGACAGGCCACAGTCCCCTGCTTTGAATCCAGGTAGACAGGTAGACAGGCACCTTTCTTCTTATCTCTATCGATGACCACCGTCATCGCCTTTCCAAGCGATATCGGATCAGTTTTCATCAATCTGACAAGAACTAGAAAAGTGCTTGTCTACCTGTCTACTAAGGTCCGAAAAGCCAAGAAAACCAAGGCTTAGAAGGGTAGACAGGCACTTTCGAAAGTGCCTGTCTACCGCTTGTCTACCCGTAGCCTGCCTGTCTACCTTTCAGGCCACGATTGCCGCTGTCCCAAGCCCGTAGACAGAATGTGCTTGTCTACCGAGCGGTTTATGTCTCCCCTCGCTTTTCCATAAAAGCATCGATGCAACCAGCCGCGCCTTTGGCTTCCCATTCGGCGTGGTTATCGATGGACCAGAGCTGCCAGGACTTGCGACCCGATCCGTCCTGCTTCTTATAGCGCTTCTGTTCTTTTGCCCCGGCCACGTCACGCAGCCAGCTAGGCACTCGGTTCCTCAAGCCTTTGTGGCTTCGCAAACCATAGGGCAGGGCCTCGATCACATCGGCCACGCGCACTAGGTCGAAGTCGAACGGCTCAGCCCGGTCTTCGAGCATCTCGTCAAGCACCTGCTCGACCTCACCGAGCGAGAGGTGCTGCATCTCGGCCTTGCCCTTTGTGCGCGGCGCTACGCCCTTCGGGTTCAGCTTCACCTCGCGGTTCTGCAGGTAATACTTGATTGCTGCGACGTGCTTCTCCTTGAGCAAACCGAAGAGCCGATCGTAGTAAGCCTCATCCTGTGGCTCACTCTCGGAAAACACGACCAACCACCGGCGATCCCCGATCTCGATCGGCAAAGCGTCCTTGTGGTTCGAGATGCAGAGCAGATTGAGGAAGTTCGGCTGGCTGTAGGTATTCGTGTGCATCAGCCGGATGCGCAGATAATCATCCGTGATTACCGGCTTAAGCGTGTTCGAGACTTCCTTCCGACCAAGCGCCATCAGTTCTTCGAGGATCGCGAGCTGAACGCCTTCCTGCCACCCGGTGTATTTCTCCGTCACCTCGCTGCTGAGCGGCGTGGAAACATTGTTCTCACCGATCATCGCCCGCATGAGTTTCGAGAGGAAGCTCTTGCCGGTGCCCGGCTTGCCCTGGATCAACAAGGCAAAGTGCACCTTCACGAATTCGGGTGCGACCAAGAACGAGAGGTAGTCCAGCACGTGCTCCCGCTCCTGCTCGTCGGGAAACAGGTAGGCCATATGTTCGAGGAACACCGAAACGTCGCCAGCCTCGGGTTCCACGCCGCCGGGACGCCACAGGTTATAGCGTCCTTTCCATTCACCTTCGGTGATGATTTCCCGCTGACTGGGAACGTAAGCGAGTGACTCGAACCGGCGCATCGGCAGCTTCTGCTTCCACACTGCATTGCAAATGTCTCCGTCCGGCCACCGATGCTGATACATCGACTTGAACTGCTTCTCGTCGTGCTTCTTCAAGTCCGAGCGGCGCACGAAGCGAACGATGTCTGAAATCCAGACCCATTCGTCCCACCAGGCTTTGGAGCCTTCGACCGGCTTCTCGAAGCGACCTGCATCATCATCGCAATCGATGTCGGCAAAGTCCTCTTTGGCGCTCGGGCGGGGGACCAAGTCCCCACGTCCTGCCTCATTGATGCGCTTGAACAGAAAGCCTTGCGTTACCTTCCCGCCCGGCCCGTCACAGCTCAAGCTGTTCCACCGGTTTCGGATGACTTCGCTATGCTCAGCGTAGTCTGGATCGGACGTAGACCATTCGATAAATTCTAGCAGGCCATCGCCGCCCGTAGCGTGGTGGCAGGCCATCATCAGGTTTAGCCACTCGTTCTGATCGCGGTAATCCTCCACCGTCAACGCGCCGAGCATCTCGGCAAGCCGCTCGGGCTCAACGTCACCAGCTTCTGCCTGCGACTGCTCGCTGACCGGCTTGCGGATCAATTCGATCAATGCGCGCGGTGCCTCTGGTGCGCCGTTGTCTAGCGGAATTGCTAAGACGTCCCACAGATACGGCTTCCCTGTATCGGGGTGGATCGAACCGGCTGCGACTACTTGACGACCATGCGCTTTGAACTCGACGCCCTTGAAATCGGGCAACTCGTTGAGAACCTGAATCGGCTGAGGCAGCGTCATATAGATGTGCAGTCCGCCAGAGCCGGTCATCACGGTCGGATAGTCCTCGAACTCCTCACCGATCATTTCAAACAGGTCGGCTAGCGGGTTCACACCTTCACCGAAATTGCGCGGATCAACGTCAATGACCAAGTCTGTCGGACGAAGTCTCACGCCGATGTTCTTACCGATAGTGCGATGGTCTATCGCTTCGGTTAAGCTCATTGCGGGTTCTTTACGCCACTGGCCGATCGGCGCTTTACCCAACTTCTGACCCTTGCGATTGACCTCATCGGGGCCATGCAAGGGAATAAGCTCCGCATTAGAAGCCTCATACGCCTGAAGCTGATCGACTGCTGGTTGTCTGGGAGTGGAGGCGGAGACATTAATCTCTGCATCGGTCCCTTCCAATCCGATGTTGTGGGTGGTCGCGTTTTGGTCAACGCGGCCACCTTTTTCTTTGTCCGTTCTCATCGCGCTACCTCCCCGCGCACAAAGGCGTCGAGGTCGTCCACGTGATACCGGACTAGCCGGTCCTGAATGAGGTTGTAGTTGGGTCCCTGACCCCGGCACCGCCACGTTTTCAGTGTGCCTGCTGTGCAACCGAGATAGGCTGCTGCCTGCTCGGGATCGAACCAAGGTGTGGGCTTTGCAAACTTCGAGAAAGCTCGCTCGACGGCTCCCTCAATCTTCTTTTCGATAGCGTCTATCATCATGACACTACTCCTTCTTGCCGGGCAGCTAGGCCGCCCGGTGGTTGGGTTTCTGTCTGTGATGACTGTGCCGACCCGAGGGTCAGTTTGAGGGAGCTATCTCAGTCCGCTGGTGAAGGCCGATCCCATTGTGGATCAGACCGCCCTCGCATTCACGCGACTCGGATTAGCCTGCGTCAACGAATAAATCGACCAACGTTTCTCCCGCCGTGTTTTCAGTGACTTAGGATTTTTCGACTTCCCTAGGCCTGATAATCTCCATGCCGAGCATCGCTCCATGGAGGTCCATCGGAAACTTCTCATAGACATGCTTCTCCAAGGCCTGTGCGTGGACGCGCAGATGCTCGACGAGGTGTTCGGCGTGGACATAGCCACCGGATGCACCAGGCAGCTTCTGGCCAAGCAGAAGGGCGCTCTCTGCATACGGTGCACCGGCCTGAATGAAGAGCGTTCGAGCGTGATGCCGATACTCGTGTGGGCTAGGCAGGCCATCCTCTCTCGGTTCCATGATATGCCCGCTGCGGCTTAGCGGAGCAGGCCAAAGCCACTCGCTCCCAATCGGCTCATCATCTGCCATCCGGTTTGCCAACAGGTCGGTCAGACCTTCGCCCATAGGGAAGAGCAACTGGCCGCCCGTCTTCATGTGGCGGAAAGTCAGAATTCGGTTCTCCAAATCCACGTCCTTGCGCTTTACCTGCAAGATTGACGACCGGCGAGCGCCCGTCAGCAACATCGCGATGTGAAGGTCCCTGCGAGCAGGCTTGAGCTTCTGAACGAGCTCCCACCATTCGGTGATATCAAGCGCGTCCACCTTCCTCCTCTTCGTTGCAGGCACGCGCAACGCAGCCACCGGGTTGGCTTCAATCGTCTCGTCGATGCGCATGGCTGTGTTGATGACAGCACGGAGCGTTCTCATCACACTCGCGCCTGTCGTCTCGCCATGCTTCTTCTTCAGCTTGCCGAAAAGCTCACGGACTTCCTGGCGCGAAATATCTGCCACGGCTCGGTTTTTGAAGCGGGTCAGATAGTGATCCACATGGTAGCGATATCCCTCGACTGTGCGCGGGCTATGCTCCTTCTCTTCGAGGTGGGCTTCCAGCGCCTTAGCCAGAGTGATGCCGGTTTCATCCGGTCCTGCGCTCGGGTCGATACCCGACTGTATCTGGCTCATCAGTGCGCGGGCCTTATTGCGGGCCTCACGCAGTCCGATCCGGTCGCACCGATCGATCTTCATTCGCACAGTGCGGACATGTCGCCCATTCTTGCGCACATCACCCTGGACCGCATACGATTTGGTCGTCTTGTGACATAGCACCATCAGCCCTTTCACTTGTGCATCCCTATGGATGCCAGAGCCTAGCGGGAGGTCCCTGATGCGGGCTTCTGTGAGGTTGGTAACGGCCATTCGACATTCTCCTAAAAACACCGCGCCGAGCACCCAACGGTGGCCTCCTTTGGTCACCGTCAGTCGACGCTGATTGGCTTGAATGTCGCGGTTTTACTGGCTTGCGGGCCCTAAACTGACCATGATTAGCTTCATTCAGCTGATTTGGGCGCAATGAGCCGGTGCGGGGGCACGGGCGCGGATCCCGTGCCCCGAATTGTTAGATCGCCGCCTTGACCCGTTGCCGTTCATCAGCGGGAAGCGAACGCGCCACGGCGATAAGCAAGTCGGCGATTTCACGCTGCTTACCCAACTCGTCCCCCGCGTACCAACCTTCCAGAAATTCCTTCTCTACGTTGATGCGCACAGCAGTGCTTGGGGGTTTGTCGTATTTGGCGAGAAATGCGGTCAATTCCTCATTAAGTTCATCGAAGAGGTCTCCGTCTTCAGGAACAATGGTGAACCAATTTTGCAGCTGCTTTTCAGTGCGCCGACCGTCCCGCGGATCGTCATTGACATATTCCTCGGCCGTCATCGTCTCGTAGCCGCAGAATTTCGAGGGGGCGAACATCCATTCGCCGTCGTCATCATAAGTCGCATACCAAGCCCTGGCATATGCAAGGCGCCGTTGGAGCTCCTGACTTTTGTCGAGCTCTTCTTCGAATCGCGCGATGTTCTCGAGAACCTGCTGTTTGTTTGCGACGAGAATGGACATATTCGATCTCCTTTGTTCCTCATTAATTGCTTGGACAAGATGCAGATAGTGCGGCCGCCTGCATATGTCAACAAGTTCGTGAAGTGCATGAAGATAATGTTTTTGATAGGGCGGAAGCTACGCTTTGCGCATGGGGGGGCGGTGGAGGTTGGCCATTCGACATTCTTAAAGAAACACCGCGCCGAGCACCGAACGGTGACCTCCTTTGCTCACCTTCAGTCGACGCTGATTGGCTCGAATGTCTCGGTTTTGCTGGCTTGCGGGACCTAAGCTGACCATGATTGGCCTCGGTCAAAGTTTGTGAGCGCAACTTTTAATCAGTAGGTCGCTGGTTCGAACCCAGCACGGCTCACCACCTTTCCCAAACGCTTAGCTCAAAAAGTGAAGTCGGCCTGTCACGACGGGTCCGTAAGGCGTCCGTTTGTGGAGCGTGCTTCTCTTGACGATTTATCCAGGATCTCTTCCACTTTCCGATAATCCGCTCCATTTTGAGCGCTCGCCCGCTTCGCCGCGAGACGCCTTGCCGCTAGGGTGATTTTGCCGTCGTAGCGCTCCATTGACGATCCGAAAAAGACCGCGCTCGCGGAGGTGGCGTGTCCCTAGGGCAAAGCTAACTGTTGTTCGCAGCGCATCATATAATCGCGCGTCAGCGGCAAGACGCGACGATCGCGGCAATACTGGATCTGGTAATTGCACATGCCGCCGTTCTCGAAGCTCGACGTCGCCCCGGCGAGATAGAAGGTCCACATCCGGAAAAAGCGTTCGTCGTACATCGCGACGATCGCCTCCCGGTGCTTCACGCAGTTCGCGTACCATGCGCGCAGCGTTCTTGCGTAATGCAGGCGCAGCATCTCCGTATCGCTGGCGATCAGCCGGTACTTCTCGCTTGCGGCCACAGTCTCGGAAAGTGACGGGATATAGCCGCCAGGGAAAATGTACTTGCGGGTGAAGGCATCGGTCATGCCCGGCCCACCGATGCGGCCGATGGTGTGGAGCAGCATCACCCCATCGTCCGCTAACAGGTTGGCGCAGGTCTGGAAGAACGTATCGTACTGCGGCCTGCCGACATGCTCGAACATGCCGACCGAAACGATCCGGTCGTACCGGCTTCCCCGGTCCGCCAACTCGCGATAATCCACCAGCTCGAAGGTTATGCGATCGGCCACGCCGGCCTTTGCGGCGCGCTTTCTGGCAAGTTCCAGCTGCTCGCGCGACAAGGTGATCCCGTGAACTTTCAGGTCGAAATGCCTGGCAAGGTAGATCGCCATGCCGCCCCAGCCGCATCCAATGTCGAGCACGCTATGGCCATCGGCGAGCGCGAGCTTGGAGGCGATGTGCGCGAGCTTCGCTTCCTGCGCTTCGCCCAGTGTGTCGAACCCATCTGCCCAGTAGGCGCACGAATACTGCATGTGCTCGGGATCGAGCATCAACTTATAAAGATCATTGCCGATATCGTAGTGGTGCGAGACATTGCGTTGCGAACGGATCCGGTCGTTCACTGCCTCGCGCGCGAAGCCGATGCGGTTGACGATCCGTCGCACCAGCTTTGGCGAGCCGATGGTACCACCTCTGTCCCACGGCTGGTTGGAACGGAGCAGTTCGACGAGCTCCATGATCCCGCCCTGCTCGATGACCAGGCGCCCGTCCATGAAGGCTTCTGCAGCGCCGAGCCGCGGATCGAGCACGATGTCTCGGGGAACCTTCTTGTCAGCGAGACGGATTGAAACGTCCGGGAAGTCTTCTGCCGGAGACCCGAAGCGGGAAACCGAACCATCGGCGAAAGTAACTTCCAGGGTGCCGCGTTCGATGATCGCGTCGAGATATCGGTTCAACAAGGTCGCACTCATGGTCCGATGATATGACTCTGGCAGCAATCACGCCAGACGTAATGCCGAATTTCGGTTACCGCCAAAGCGACGAAATTCGGGCCGCTCCGCTAGAATCCGGTAAAGGTACGCGACACAGGCCAGGCGAAAAAACCTAAAGGCAATGGGTTTCATTCTTCGAAAGTCCCGGCAGTCTTGGGCAATGGCGCACTTTCCTGTTTCTTTTTGAAATGCGGGGGGCTGCGCTTGTACTTGCAAGATGACAAATGAAATCAATGGTTTATAGCCACCTATGGTTGTGGGCTTTGCCTTCTTGCCACGGGCACTTAAAAGGCCCTCATGAAACGGTCGCTGATCTTGCAGGCTGGAGCGGAGGCGCTCGCTGTTGGCGGGATCGCCGATCTCGACCTCAGTGAAATAGCCGCGACGGTCGGGCTCAAAACCTCGAGCCTCAGATATTATTTCAAAAACCGCGAGGCGCTCGCAGAGGCGATTTACCTTGAGCGGCTCGAAGAGGTCGGAGAAGGCCTGGCGAGAGTTCGCAAGACCCAGTCGCTCGAGGAAGCTGTCGAAATCCTGTGCCGGATAGAGATCGAACATTGGGCGCAGGAATCGGAAGGCCAGTCGAGCCGGATACCCCAGTTTGGCGAAGTCCGGACGCTCAGCAAGGAGCGTCGCACTCGTGTTGGAGCGCGGTTCGAGCAGGTGCTTCGCCAAGCGAACGAGTTGTTCGCCTTTCACGATGTCGAAATTCCCGAAGAAATGCCGTTTCTCCCGGCGCAAATATTGCTGGAGAACCTGTTCTGGATTCCCGCATGGATCGAGCATTTCAGCGACTGGGAATTTCCAAGGGCTGCGCGCGATCTGGCACGCGTGCTTTGTGACGGTATCGCGCGAGATGGTACATCGTTTGAATGGCAGGCGATAACCGACGCCGGTTCGGATCTGGCTTCGCAGAACGGCAGGGCCGACGCCTTTCTGCGGACCGCGACGCAGCTTGTCAGCGAGCGTGGATACAGAGGGACCTCCATCGACGATATCGCAGCAAGGCTCGGCCTGACAAAGGGTAGTTTCTACCACCACAACTCCGAGAAAATCTCGCTGGTCCAGCAGTGCTTCGAGGATAGTTACGAGCGGGTCAGCCAGCTGCAATGCGAGGCCAGCGAACGCTTTCACGAACCGCTCGACCGGATAGCAACGGTCGTCGGGTCGATCGTTACCATCCAGATGCGCCAGGAAACGCCCATTATCCGGTCATCGGCGTTGCCCGGCCTACCGCGCGACTTGCGAATGTCGGTCATTGGGGGCGCCGCTGCCTTGGACAGGTGGTTCGTGGCCGAGCTAACGGCATTGCACAGGCGCGGACAGGCAACGGATGTGGATCCGTTTATCGCAGCTCAATATGTCTCGGTCGGCGCCAATTCGGCCTACGATCTTGCGCGCTTGTATCGATATGAGCCGAAAGATCGGAACATTGCACTCGTCATGGATCGGCTGCTCAGAGGTTTCGCAATCTAGGTACGGAGACATTTCCAACGCTCTGCCGTTCCTGCCAGATTATAGGCGACAAATTGTGCTTGTTTTTTGATTTTCACACCCGCAGTATGGCGCTGCCGGGGAGAGGCCATAAAAGACAAATCGGTTCGGCCGGCGAGAGGACGCCTGTCGATCCTTAGCTCTCTCGGGCGTGGTCAAAATATTGCCCGGGGAGAGAATATGAGAAATCGACTGAATGCGACAATCGGCCGCACCGCACTTTGTGTTGGGCTGCTGGCATGTCCTGGCGTCGCCTTAGCACAGGCGGAAGCCGAGCAGGCAGGCGCGGATGAGCCGGACACGAATACGATCGTCGTCACGGGCTCGCTCATTCGGGGCACGCCCGAAGATGCTGCACTACCGGTCGATGTTTTCACTGCCGATGACCTCCGCAAACAGGGTGTCGATAGCCCGCTCGAGTTCATCAAGGACCTCCCGTCGGTAGGCGCCGTTCTTGGCGACTCCAACCAGTTCAGCACCGATGCGCAGGGCTTCCAGGGCGTCGGTTCGATCAACCTGCGCGGGCTGGGTGCAACGCGAACGCTGGTCCTCATGAATGGCAAGCGCACCATCCTGACACCGGGCGCAGGTTTCGTGGACACGCAGCTTATTCCGCTCTTCGCTCTCGAACGCGTTGAAATCCTGAAGGACGGTGCTGGTTCGACCTATGGTTCGGACGCGATTGCCGGGGTAGCCAACTTCATCACTCGCAGCAGGTTCACCGGTTTTGAGGTTCAGGGCGACTACAATTTCGTTGATGGCTCGGACGGCAATTACAGCATGAGCGGCCTGGCCGGATTCGAGTTCGGCGATGCCAACCTCGTTGTCGGTGCTGGCTGGCAGCATCGCTCCGAATTGCCGACGACCGCACGCGATTACATCAACGTCGGATACGCCGCCAACCCGTCGGCCTCTTCGGGGTTACATATTACGATGCCGCAACGGATTCATTCGACACACAAATTAGGCCTGATCGGGGATGTACCGACCTAGGCGGTTTCCAGGACGGAGCGGTGTGCCGCTTCACCTATGTCCCGTTCGACAACCTCGTCGAAGATGAAGATCGCTACCAGGTCTTTGCGCAATTCACGGCACAGCTGAGCGATACGGTCACTTTCCAGACCGATGCCCTGTGGGCGAGAAGCGATCTTGAATCGCTCAACTATTCGCCAGCCTTTCCTCCTACTCAGGGCCCGAACGGCTCGGGGTTCCAGTCGGCGTTCACCACCTCGCCGTCGAACCCCGGAGTTTCGGCGTTTCTCGATCAGGTCGGTCTCCCACAATCCTCTCCGACCAACCCGATCGTGAGGGTGACGAACGTGCTGTTCCGCCCGTTCGGGTACCTGGGTAACCCGATTGACGCCGATCCCGATCGCGGAGCGGGGACCGGCGGTGCCAAGAACGAAGCCTGGCGCATCACGGGCGGATTCGATTTCGAACTGGGCAACGACCTGGTCTTCGAAATCGACGGGACCTTCTGGGAATCCAAGCGCGAGGCATTTGCGCCCGGGATCGTCGGTTCGCGTCTCCAGGCAGCGCTCAATGGGTTCGGCGGGGAGAACTGCACGGGTACTACACCCGGTGCAAACGGATGCTCGTACTTCAATCCCTTCGCAAATGCGGGCCCAAGCAATCCTACTCTTGGCCTCAGCAACCCCTTCTACGTGCCGGGTGCGGAGAACTCCGCAGATCTCGTGCGTTGGCTGCAGGTTCCCAACGGCACGGTCGAAGAGGAAGTACAGGTCGTCTTCGACGCGGTTCTTTCCGGTCCAACGGGCATCGAATTGGGCGGAGGCCCGCTGGCCTTCGCTGTGGGTGCACAATACCGCAAGAATGACTATCGCACCGATCCGATCAACGACGAATCCAATCTCGACATCAACCCGTGTTTCATCGAGGGCGACCAATCGTGTATTGGCACCACGACCGAGGGCGTCGGATCATTCATCTTCCTGGGTGGCACCCGTCCGGCGCGGCTTTCGCAAGACGTCTATGCAATCTTTGCAGAGGTGAATGCACCGGTCACCGATCGCCTGGAACTGGCAGGGGCTATCCGCTTCGAAGACTATGGCAGTCCGATCGGCTCGACCATCAATCCGAAGGGGTCGATCCGTTTCGAAGCGACCGATTGGCTGACGCTGCGCGGCTCGATCGGTACGACCTTCCGCGGCCCGCTGGCCGTCAACGTCGCTCCGAACTCGGTAACCGCGTTGCAGGGCTTCACTGCGGCGGGCGGCAACTACAAATCGCTGGACGTGTTCGGCAACCCGAATGACCTCGGACCCGAAACGGCTCTCACCTACAATGCGGGCGTGATTTTCAACGTACCGCTCGGCGAAGCGAGCATGACGTTCAGCGCCGACTATTGGGCGATCAACCTGAAGGACCGTATCACCACCACTCCCGGTGACGCGATCGCCAGCCTCGTCGCCAACGGTCAGACGACGGGCGCCGCTCCGGTCGATTGCTCAAGTCCGCTGGTTGGCCTGATCACATTCAGCAATAATGTCTGTGTCCAGGGTACGACGACCGGCCTCGATATCAGCCGCGTTCGGACCGACTTCGTGAATGGGCCCGACGTCGATATCACCGGCCTCGATTTCGCATTGAATGTCGATGTACCGTTCGGCGAGGCGGTATTCTCGTTTGGCGGAAACGCAGTCTACAATCTGGGCTACGAATTCGACGATTTCGAAGTCCAGGGTGTTCTGGTCCAGGAAGCTTACGACGCGGTCGGTTTCGGAAACTACTTCCGCGACCCGAACACCGTGCCGGAATGGCGTGCAAACGGCTATGCGAACCTGAACTGGGATATGCTCAACGTTCGCTATTCCGTCACTCACATCGACGGTGTGATCGACGACCGTTGCATCAATCGCGATCCCTGCTTCCAGACCTCGCAGGGACCGACCGATTTCGGCATCGAAAGCGGTTCGTACACGCAGCATGACATTGCGGTGACCCTGCAACTCGACCTGGCCGGTGCCGAGGTCGAACTGCAAGGCGCTATCGAGAACTTCACCGACGCGGAGCCTGCCGAAGCGCAGCTGCCACTCGGTTACAATCCGTTCATCGGTAACGCGATCGGTCGCAACTACAGGATCGGGCTACGCACCCGCTTCTGAGCCGTACTTGAGGGCGGGGCGGGCTCGGGTCCGCCTCGCCCCCTTATTTTCAGGACATTCGATGACCTCAGCACAAGCTCCCGCCCAAGGCGCGGACACGGTTAGCCCGCGCGCGCGGCGGGTCACATTGTTCCTCCTGACCGTGACCTATTTCTTCAGCTATATGGACCGGCAAATTCTCGCCATCCTGCTGGAGGATATCAAGGCGGACTTGCTGCTCAACGACACCCAGCTGGGCCTGCTGTCGGGCCTCGCGTTCGCATTGTTCTATGCGACACTCGGCATCCCGGTCGCGGCGCTTGCGGACAGGATGAACCGGGTCAACATCATCTCCATCGCGCTTGCGTTGTGGAGCGGCATGACCGCCGCCTGCGGGCTGGCACAAAACTTCGTCCACCTTTTGCTCGCGCGCATCGGCGTCGGCGTCGGTGAGGCAGGTTCCTCACCGCCCAGCCATTCGATTATCGCAGACCTCTATCCGGCGGAAAAACGCGCGCTTGCCCTATCCATCTATTCCCTCGGCGTGACGCTGGGGGCGGCTGCAGGCCAGATATTCGGCGGCAACCTGACCTATTTCTTCGATTGGCGTGTCGCTTTCTTAGCGATCGGCCTGCCCGGCGTTATCCTCGCGGTGATCGTAAAACTGTATGCGACCGAACCGATGCGTCGGGCGGAACCGGGCGCGGTCGAGGAGACGAAGACCCCATCCATCGGCGCAGGTTTCCGCTCGATCTTCGGCAATCCGGCAGCCGTCTGGCTCGTCGCGGGCGTCACCATAACCTCGATGATCGGATACGCACTGACCGGATGGACCCCGGCCTATCTCATACGCTCATTCGGGCTCAACACTTTGCAGGTCGGCAATATCGTGGCGCCATTACTCGCCATCGCGGGCGTCGCAAGCGGTCTCGGCAGCGGCTGGCTCGCCAACCGATTGTCCGCAAAGTACGGCCTCAAGGCGCAACCGTTGATGGTTGCCGCCCTCAAGACCATCGCCCTGCCGTTTCTGATCTGGTTCTATGTGGCCGACAGCGCGCCCCTCGCGGTGGGCGTCTACTTTATCGCCGTGCTGTTCCAGTCCTGTTACTTGGGACCGACCTTCGCGCTGATCCAGACGCTTGCACCCTTGCGTATGCGTGCCGTCTGGGCTGCCATTACGCTTCTGGTGATCAACCTCATCGGGCTGGGCCTCGGACCGACCATGGTCGGCGTCCTGTCGGACTATTTCACACCGGAATACGGCCAGGAATCGCTTCGCCAGGCACTGTTCGTCATTGCCTGCGCGACGCCGTTCGCCATCTTTTGCTATTGGCGAGCAGCCAAGTGTCTGGAGAAACAGAACCCGCATCGCCCTTCGTCGGAGGCCGGTGTCGCTAACGCCTGAGCCGCCGGGGGCGCATTAGCGCGAGCCTTTAGCTGCAAGATCGCTCTTGTAGTCGATGTCGACAAGCATCCCCGTGCTGGCCGGCTCCATCATCACAGCATCCGGATTGGCCAGGATGCGTGCGCCCCGGTCCCCTCCCAGTTGCCGCAACTGGTCGAATGACTCCCGCCCGAAGGCTGCGGGACATCCCGCATTGCCGTCCGGTTGCCGGGTGAAAACCGGCCCCGTTCTTTCGGCCAGCGCTCTCAAGTGCGTCGGCGCGACCATGGGCATGTCCCCAAGCGTGATGACAATGCGCTGGCTAGCTTTCGCGGCAGCGACTCCCGCCGCGATAGATGTGCCCATTCCCCGGTCTGCATCGGCATTTACCAACGGCTTCCACCGATCTCCCGGCTCTATCGAGGTCCTTGGCGAGTTCACGATGTAGAGGTCCTGGAAACCTGCTTCTTCCGCCGCCATTGCAGCCCAGGTCCACAGCGGCTTGCCTTTGTATTCGGCCAAAAGCTTGTCGCCGCCAAACCGCTCGCTACGCCCTGCGGCGAGCAGGACCAACGCGATGCCGGAGTCAAGCAGCGTCATGCAATCTTTCATAGCGAGAGACCACTTCCGCCAACGCGGACAGGGCGAGCGCATGGGGAGTCTTGCAGGATGGGATCAGGCCAAGGGGGCTATGGATCCGAGCGATTTGCTCCTCCGCCATCCCGCGGCCGGAAAGACCGAGGGTGCGTGCGATGCGGGCATTCTCGCCGCCTTGCGCGCCGATGTAGAAAGCTTCGGATGCAAGGACCTGTTCGAGCAGGGGCAATTCCCACTCGTGATCGTGGAACAGGAACAGGCAAGCCGTCCATCGGTCCGGGCGGCATTCTGCGGCTCGCTGCCCCAATTGAAGGACCGATTTATCGTAAGGTGTGAGCTCGATATCGAGGGCCTTGGCCAAAACCTCGAGATACTCCAACTCTGGCCCTTCGCCGAATGCGGCAATTCGAAGGGAAGGCAGATAGCGGCGCTCCGCAAGGAGACTGTTTTCAGGAAGGGATATGCTCGAAGGCAGACGCTTCTCAAGCTTCATCATCGCCGCGCGACATGTGCCGCGATCGGGTGAGGGATCGACTAGGATGTCCAGACCGCCGCCGCACGGTAGGCGGAAATCGATTTTCTCGGATCCTGCGCCGTAGCGAATTACCGCGGGCTTCCCGAGCTCGCGCATGTCCGAAGCCAGCTGTGCTTCGAGGCATCCATCGGCCAGGCTGCCGATCGTCGAGCCGTCCGGCAACACTGCCAGTTGCGCTCCGATCCTGCGCGAAAAGCTGCCTTCGATACCGACCACCGTACATAGTCCCGCGCCTGCTTCGCACGCTGCGGCAAGCGCCTCGTGATCGGCGCTACGGGGTGCACGGCTGGCCAGCTGGTCGAGCATCAGTCGGGCATCGCCGCCAGCACACGGTCCGGTGTCATCGGGTAGTCGAAGATGCGCGCTCCGCAGGCGTTGTAAATCGCATTTGCAATCGCCGCCGCGCCGCCGCACATGCCGAGTTCGCCGATCCCTTTCGCCTGGATCGGACTCGCGGCCGGGTCCCGCTCTTCGACGAGAACGACTTCGAGGTCCGGCACGTCCCGATGCACGGGCACGTGATATTCGGCGAGATCGCAGTTGACGAGATGTCCGTCGCGCGGGTCGAATTCGAGCGCTTCGGTCAGGGCCACACCGATGCTCCAGGTGATCCCTCCAAGGCATTGTGACCGTGCAGTCTTGTGGTTGAGCACGCGGCCGAAGCCGAATGCGCCCAGCATTCGGTCGACCCGGGTTTCGCCGGTGAAGCGGTTCACCCTCACCTGCGCGAAGAAGGCGCCGAAGCCGGAAGCGGTAAATTCGTCCTTGATGTCGCCCGGTTCGTAATGACCTTCGCGCGACAGGTCTGCGCCGTCGAGCACCGAGACCAGGCTGTCGCCCGAAGCGGCTTTTCCGTTCGACAATTCCAGTTCGGTTTCGTCGACGCCCAGTCGTTGGCCGAGTTCTTCCCTGATCGCCTTGCACGCGACGTATACGGCCGACCCGATCGAGGCAGCGCCCCAGCTTCCACCCGATCCGGGACCGCGCGGATGCTTCGTATCGCCCAGTTCGACCAGCACTTGGGCCGGATCGAGGCCCAGCATCTCACCTGCAAGCTGGGCGAGGATCGTATAGGTCCCCGTACCGATATCGGTCATGTCCGTTTCGACGATGGCACTGCCGTCGGCTTTCAGCGTGACGCGTGCCTTTGCCTCGGCGATATTGTGAACGCGTGCGGCGCTCGCCATGCCGGTGCCCACCCACCACTCGCCCTCGCACGTGTGGCGCGGGCTGCGGGGGGCGCTGTCCCAACCGAATGCGTCGGCCCCCTGCCTGAGGCATTCGGCCAACTTGTGCGATGAGAAGGGCAGGCCCTCTTCCGGGTCTTCTTCAGGAATGTTTGTCAGGCGCAATTCGACCGGGTCGATACCCGCTTTCTCGGCCAGCACATCCATTGCGCCTTCGAGCGCGGGCATGCCGACCGCTTCGCCCGGGGCGCGGACCGACCCTGCGGTCATCTGGTGGATGCGCGCGACCTCGAGCGTCAGGTCACGGTTCTCTCCGCCGTAAAGGAAGTGCGAGGACTGCAGGACCGGCTCTGCAAAAGTTTCTCCGGGCAAGTTGGAGACGAGTGCGTGATGGCCGAAGCCGATCAGCTTTCCGCTCTCATCAGCCGCAAGCCGCAGGCGTTGTGTCGTTTCCGAACGGCGCATCACGCATTGGAACACCTGTTGCCGGGACATGACGACCCGGACCGGCCGCCCGACCTTCTTGGACGCGATGGCAGCTGCGACCACATCTTCGCTGATACCCAGTTTCGATCCGAATCCGCCCCCGACGAAGCGCGAGACGAGACGGACATTTTCCTCTTCCATCCCGAGCGCGTCGGAAAGTTCGGTGATATTGTAGTTCAGCATCTGGAGCGATGCGTAGACAGTCAGCTTGTCGCCGTCCCAATGGGCTATGGATGCGTGTGGCTCCATGGCAGCCGAGGCATGACCCTTGGTGGTATATGTGACATCGACCGAATGGGCAGCAGTCGCCATCGCATGGTCGAGATCGCCTTGCCGGACGGTCTCGTCTTCCTGCTCCTCTGCTTCGACCGCCTGCGGATCGAGCGGCGCACCCGCATCTTCGCGATATTCGACGACAAGATGCTTGGCCGCATGGCGAGCCTGCTCGAAGGTTTCGGCGACGACCAAGGCGATCGGTTGGCCCCAATAGCAGACCGTGCCCGGTTCCTGTTGAGGAGCCTCGTCGGCCGTGCCCTGCGCGGCGCGGGTGGTCATTGCCGGATCGTCGATCACCGCAATAACGCCGGGCATCGATAGCGCGGCGTCCTTGTCGATCGAGACGACCTTGCCCCTCGTGATCGTGGATGTAACCAGCACACCTTCGGCGCAATCGGCGATCGGATATTCGGCGGAATAAGGAGCGGTGCCCGTCACCTTGGGCATGCCCTCGACGCGGGAGATACCCTTGCCGAGAACGCCCTGTTTCATCCCGTCGAGGCGATTGCTGTCGTCGGGCTTGTCTTGCTTGAGATGCACGGTCATGCCGCAGCCTCCGTTGCCTGTTGCAAGACCGCGTGAAGCGTTCGCCGGGCCAGCGGTATCTTGAAGTCGTTTTCACCGTAGCCGCGGGCATCTTCCAGCAGGATGTCGGCGGCCTTATCGAACACATCGTCGGAAGCGACCTTTCCGATGAGAGTTTCGGCAATGCGCTCGTCGTGCCAGGGCTTGTGTGCAAGTCCCCCGAAGGCGAAATCGGCCCGGGTGAATTTGCCATCGTCCATCTCGATGATGGCAGCGACCGACACGAGTGCGAAGGCATAGGAGGATCGTTCGCGAACCTTGCGATAGATCTGCGTTCCGCCGACCGGCGGCGGAAGGGCTACGGAGGTGATGATTTCGCCCGGTTCCAGAACGTTTTCGCGCCAGGGCGTGTCGCCGGGAAGGCAATGGAAATGGCGAACCGGCACCCTGCGCGTATCGCCGCTGGGGGCTGCTATCTCGACCTGCGCATCAAGGGCACTTAGCGCGACTGCCATATCGCCGGGATATGTCGCGATGCATTGGTCGCTGGTCCCCAGCACGGCATGAAGCTTTGCTATGCCGTCAATGGCGCCACAACCGCTTCCCGGTTCGCGCTTGTTGCAGGGCTGGTCGATATTCGTGAAGTAGAAACAGCGCGTACGCTGGCAGAGATTGCCGCCTGTCGTGGCCTTGTTTCGCAACTGCTGGGTCGCGCCAGCGAGTATTGCGCGCGCCAAGACGGGGTAGTCGGTGCGCACCCGCGGGTGAATGGCCGTTTCCGTATTGGTAGCGAGGCCGCCGATCCAAAGACCGCCATCGTCTGTTTCTTCGATCCCACCGAACCCGATGCGATTGATGTCGGCAAGCGCATCGGGCGTTTCGACCTGCAATTTCATGAGGTCCAGCAGGTTGGTCCCGCCCGCGATGGGAATCGCTCCCTCGTCTCGGGTGAGCCGGGCTGCATCTTCCAAGGTCCTGGCGCGCGCGTAGGAAAACGGTCTCATGCGCTCTCCCCCGCCACTTCGCGAATGGCCGCGACGATATTGGCGTAGGCGCCGCAGCGGCAAAGGTTGCCGCTCATGCGTTCGCGGATTTCCTCGCCGGTGGCGGTCATGTCGCCCTCGAGGGTTTCGCTGGCATCGCTGGGCCAGTTGTTGGCAATTTCCTGGAGCATGGCTGTCGCCGAACAAATCTGCCCGGGGGTGCAATAGCCGCACTGGAATCCGTCATGTTCAAGGAAGGCTTTCTGGAGCGCCGATGGATTGTCCGGGGTGCCGAGGCCTTCGATTGTCGTAACCTCGTCGCCATCGTGCATCGCTGCGAGCGTCAGGCAGCTGTTTATCCGGATGCCATTGACGATGACGGTGCAGGCCCCGCACTGGCCATGGTCGCACCCCTTCTTGGTCCCTGTCAGGCCCAGATCGTGGCGGAGGAAATCGAGCAGCGAGGTTCGCGGATCTGTCGGCAGGGGCTGCAGCTTGCCGTTGACGGAAATTGTATCGGACACAAACGCCTCCTTTGCCTTCCTAACTATCGGGAGGCCGACGGTGTCCGATGGCCGGAAAATAATTCACGTCACCGGCTGTTTCTTGGAGTCAGGGGTAGTGAGGGAACGGGTCGAGCGCCGCTCTCGCCTAGCTTGGGCGAGCGATCATCGTTCGTGCATTTTCCTGAAAGGCGACGTCACGGAGCGTGTCTGCCAGCGCGCTCTGGCCCGGCTCGATCATGCTGTCCCCGATCATGACCGATCCGGAGAGCGGCATAACCTGCACTGGCCCTGCAAAGCGGGACTCAATGTCCTGCGAAGGCTGCCCGATAACTTGTGCGAGGGTGAACTGCGGCCCGTCGACCAGCAGGATTTCCTGGTCGGAGGGGACCGTTTGCGAGAGATCGTCGGGATAGGGTTGCCCCTTGGACACCGCCAGACCTTCGTCGAGGTGCAATTCGCGCGGACGACCGTAGTCGTAGAGCCGATAAGTGATGTCGGTATTCTCCTGAACCTCCAGCAATGTCAGTCCCGCACCGAGTGCATGGACCGTGCCTGCCGGGATATAGAAGAAATCGCCGGTTCTGACTTCGCGCCAGTGGAGCAGATCCTCGATCGTGTCATCGAGCGCCGCTGCGCGCATTTCATCTGCAGAAACTTCGCGAACGAAGCCTACTGCCAGCTTGGCGCCAGGCTGCGCGTCGAGGATGAGCCAGCATTCCTCCTTGCCGCACCCGGTCGGGCTGGCTTCCCCGTTGGGGTGCACCTGGACCGACAGCTTTTCATTGGTGAAAAGGTATTTCACAAGAAGTTCGGTCATCGCCGTCGACGGCTGGAACCATATCTCGCCTATCCGCGCCGATTGGTCGTCCCGCGTAAAGGGTGCGGGCAGGTTGTCCATCCCCCACACTTTCTCGACGGTCTTGATCTCAAGGCGTCCCGAACTCATTGGTTTGTCGCCCCTTCCAGCTTCCCGACTCCCTGGGCGTAATCGCGATTGAGGACCAGGATTTCATCCCCGTCGACGACCACGATCGCATTGTCGAAGCCGATCAAGGACACTCGGGGGCCATCCGTGTCGATCATCACCGATTTTGCCGATTTCACTTCGGCCGCGCCGGAGATGATGGTGTCGGAGGAGCCTTGGGCTGAGCGCGCCTCGAACAGCGCATTCCAGTCGCCGATGTCGGACCACCCCATGTCGGCTGCGACCACTGCGGCCTGGGCGGTGTTTTCCATCACGGCGTAATCGACGCTTTCGCCCGCTATTGCGTCAAAGTGCTGCGCGTCGGGATCGAAGCGATTGCCGGACCAGCTGCCGCCTTCGACTGCAAGGGCAACCGCCTTGGCCATATCGGGCCGGTGAGCGGCCAGTTCATCCAGAAATGTGCCTGCCTGGAAGGCGAATATCCCGCCGTTCCAGACGTAGTCGCCGGATGACAGGAATTCCCGCGCGCGTTCGAGATCGGGCTTTTCTACGAACCGCTCGATCCGGTGGCCATTGCCCAAGCTGTCGCCAAGCTTGATGTAGCCGTAACCCGTTGCGGGCCGGTCGGGCGCGATGCCGAAGCTGACGAGATTGCCATCGGCGGCCAGCGATGCGGCGTGGCGTGCGCCGGCAATGAACGCCTGCTCATCGGCGATGTGATGGTCGCTCGGGCAGACCAGCATAATGGCATCGCGCGGTAGCAGGCTTGCCGCGAGCGCGATCGCTGGGGCGGTATTCTTTGCTGCCGGTTCGACGACAAGTCGATGCTCTCCAGCCTGCTCGGCGATGAAACGCGTATGCGCCTCGCCGGCGACGATCATGGGCTGTGCGAAAAGAGAGGAATCCGAAGCACGGTCGAGAGCCTGCTGGAACAGCGTGCGATCGCCAAGCAGAGGGAGGAAGGGTTTGGGGTGGCTGCGGCGGCTGCGAGGCCACAAACGTGTTCCGCTCCCGCCGCTGAGGATAATGGGATGTATCGTTGGCATGATTGGGTGGCGACTAGCAGCGCTTCATGCCCAAGTCATCGTTTACTTGCCTTGGATTGCGACCAGTCGTTACGGCATCGAATATGTTCTCACCCAAGCTTTCCATCTTCGCCCGTTTGCCAGTGCCGGGAGAGGTGAAGACCCGCCTGATACCCGCGATGGGAGAAGAGGGCGCTGCGCGGATTTACGCTCGGTTACTCGCGCACACGGTGCAAACCGCCAAGGACAGTGGACTGGATTTCGAATTGCGAGTCACCGGAGGGGAAATCGCGGCATTCCATGACCTCTTCGGTGCCAATACCGCGGTTGTCGACCAGGGCGAGGGCGATCTGGGTGCGAAAATGGCCGCGGTAGAAGGCCCCGCTCTCCTGATCGGGAGCGATTGCCCCGGTATCAGCGTACCCTTGCTGCAGGCCGCGGACGGTGCGCTGGAAGATCGCAGCGTGGTTCTGGGGCCTGCAAATGACGGGGGCTACTACCTGATCGGATTTCGTGAGCGCATGCCTTTCCTGTTCGAGGATATGGAATGGTCGACTCCCAAGGTCCTGCCGGAAACTCTCGTGCGCCTCGCAGCGCGCGGTATCGGGCCGGCGATACTTCCCGAACTGGCTGATATCGACACGGCCGAAGACCTTGCAGCCTGGCCGGAATACGAATGAGCACCACGCTCCTTGTGCCGGTGCTTGACGAAGCCAAGGCTCTCCCGGCGCTCGTCGCCCGCTTTGCCGAACTTGTGCCGCCGCCTGCCGAAATCCTCCTCGTCGATGGCGGCAGCGTGGATGAAACGGTGCGGATCGCGAGGGATGCAGGATGGCGGATCCTCTCCGCGGAACGGGGCAGGGCCAAACAGATCAACGCGGGTGTCGAAGCTGCTCTGTCGGAGTACGTCTGCGTCGTCCATGCCGATACTCTGCCGCCCTGTGACATGGTGAAAGTCATCGAGAGCACGCTGGCGGATCGCCGTATTGCGCTGGCCAGTTTCACCCCTGTCATCCGCGGACCGGAGAAGATTCGCTGGGGCACGACCCTGCATAACTGGGCCAAGACCTGGTACGCGCCGCTCCTGACCCGGCCGCATCGCTTCTTTCAGGGCGTGCGCCTGCTGTTCGGCGATCACGCGATGTTCTTCCGACGCGAGGACTTCCTGGCCATTGGCGGCTGCACGCCAGGCGATGCGGTAATGGAAGAGGCCGACCTTTGCGTGAAGCTCGCGCGGCTAGGGAAAGTCCGGATGGTCCCGCGCAAGGTCTACACGTCGGACCGCCGAATAGCCGAATGGGGCGCGCTCAAGGCCAACTGGATCTACTTCAAGGTCGGGATGCTGTGGGCGTTCGGCCTGCGTTCGCGCATGGCGAAACACTATCCCGACGTCCGCTAGTCCCGCTTGAGGAAACCCACCTCGATGCAGTGCTGAATGAGACGGCGGATATAGGCGCGCCCGGTTTGCGGGCATTGCATTCCCAGAAATTCGCGCAGGTTTGCATTATCAAAGTGGGGATCGCGCTGGAAGTAGCTCGCGTAAAGTCCGGCCACGCGCTTGAACAACCGCCGCTCCAATGCAGGCAGGGTGGCGGGGTCGAAATTGCGGGGCTCGACCAGCTCCGGTTCCTGGAATTGCGGGAATTCGCCAATGGCGCCAGTGAATTCCGCAACGGGCAGCGGCTGGGCAGAGACGAGATGGAAGGTCTTTCCTGCGGCTTGTTCCATGGCTTGCGCCAGCGCCGCGATGCCCGATGCCACATGATCGATCGGCACAAAGTCGAGCGTTGCGTCCATGCGGGCAGGCATATGTCTCACCCGTCCTTCCGCAATCAGCTTGAACGCAGCATAGGTGGTGTCGAACTGGCGGATCGCCCCGCTCTCATGCGCACCGACAACGATGGAAGGGCGGGCAATCACCCACCTCAGACCTGACGCGCGGACCAGCCGCTCCCCTGCGGCCTTGCTCGCTTCGTAGCCGTTGGCGAAACCGGTCTCCGGCAGAGGATCGCTTTCGAGGATCGTGCCATCCCGCCTGCCGCACACATAGGCAGTCGAAACATGCAGGAAGTCCATTTCGCCTTTCCGGGCGAGCGACAGGGCGTGCTTCGTACCATCCACGTTGACGGCAGCGTAATCGGCTTCTTCGAGGTCGAAGCGTACCGTCGCCGCACAATGGACCAGCAAGTCATGGGATGCGGCTGCTTGGGCAAATTCGTCCTCTCCCCAACCGAATTGAGGATGGGAAACGTCGCCCGCGATCGTCGCGATTTCGACCGGCGATCCGTCGTTGGCGCGGATATCGCGATTACGGTGGACCAGCCCTGTTACCTGGTGTCCCGCACGCACCAGTCGCGCGCAGATCTCGCCGCCGAGAAGGCCGGCCGCGCCAGTGACCAGCACTCTCATGTGCCGCGCTTTTGCATGATGTAACCGATGGGAATTTTCCGCCGAATAGGAAGGATATTGCGAGAAAGTTCGCATCTTCAGCAAATTCGGTTACGGGACAAGCAATGAAATTTACTCATGACGTTATCGTGATCGGGGGCGGAGCCGCTGGCCTTACAGCCGCCGGAGGCTGCGCGCTTTTCGGGCTCGACGTGGCCTTGATCGAAGGCCGCAAGATGGGGGGCGAATGCCTCAACGACGGCTGTGTACCGTCCAAGGCCCTCATCACCGCAGCCAAGCGCGCCGCAGAGGCACGCGACAGCGAACGCTATGGCGTAACGCTCGCCGCGCCGAAGGTGGATTGGAGCGGGGTAAAACGGCACATCCGCGAGGTGATCGCCGCGATCGAACCGCATGACAGCGAAGAACGGTTCGAAGAAATGGGCTGCGAGGTCATTCGCGACTGGGCGCGTGTCACCGGGCCACAATCGGTCGAAGTCGCCGGCCGTACGCTCACCGCACCGCGCATCGTGATCGCGACCGGGTCCAAACCCGCCGTGCCCCCCATCGATGGCGTCGACGAGGTGCCTTACCTCACTAACGAGAACATCTTCGACATCGAGGAGCTGCCCGATCATCTCGTAATCGTTGGTGGCGGTGTGATCGGGATGGAGATGGCGCAGGCTTTCCGGCGCCTTGGCAGCGCGGTGACCGTGGTGGAACCGGGCGAGCTAATGGGCCGCGACGACCGCGAAAGTGTCGCCATCGTGCGCGAGACGATGGAAAGCGAAGGTGTACGCTTCGTCAAAGGCCTGGCTTCTGCTGTGAAAGGCTCTACCGGAGCCGTCGAGTTGACGGTCGGCGATGAAACAATCGCCGGCTCCCACCTCCTGATTGCCACTGGCCGCTTGGCCAATTGCAGGGGCTTCGGTCTGGAAGACATCGGCGTCGAGATGGGGAAGGGCGGGATCATCACCGACCAGCGCCGCCGCACTTCGGTTAAGGGCATCTATGCTATCGGTGATTGCCGCGATGGTCCCCGTCTCACCCATGTGTCGGGCTATGAAGGTTCCAACGTGGCGCTCGAAATCACACTCGGCGTGCCGACCAAGGTGGATTACACCGCGCTTCCCTGGTGCACCTATACAGAGCCGGAAGTAGCCCAGATCGGTCTCACCGAAACCGAAGCGCGCGAAAAACACGGCGATGCGATACGCGTCGTGACCGAAAGCTTCCACGACAACGAACGCGCCCTGACCGAAGGCAATGACAAGGGCCAGGTGAAGGTCATGTTCAAGGGCAAGAAGGTGGTCGGCGCCAGCCTTGTCGGAAAGAACGTGGGCGAGTTGCTCCTGCCGTTCAGCCAGACGATTACCGGCAAGAGCAGCACATTCGCACTCGGATCAGCGATCATCGCCTATCCGACACGAAGCGAGATTACGAAGGCCACCGCATTTCAGGCGTGGGAGCCAACGGTCTTCGGTCCGATCCCGAAGAAATGGGCTGGTTTCCTCGCCTCGTTGCGCCGCCGGCTGGGATGAGCAGGCAAGCCAAGATGCGCAACGCCCCCGTGGGGCCGTCCCCGTTCGCCGTCGAAGGTGAGCGACTGCCGGCGGAGAAGTTTTCCGATCCGCAATGGACGGCCAAGGGCGAGCCGCGCGCAAGCGTTCCCCTGTCGCGGCTGGACACGCTGTGGCTGAACACCGGGACGCTGTGCAATCTCGCCTGCGCGACCTGTTACATCGAGAGCAGCCCCACCAACGACGCGCTGATATACCTCGGCGCCGATGACGCCCCCCGCTTCCTCGACGAAGCGGAGGCAATGGGGACGCGCGAGATCGGGTTTACCGGGGGCGAACCCTTCATGAACCCCGACTTCCCGGCGATGCTGCAAGACAGCCTCGCGCGGGGCTTCGAGGTCCTGATACTCACGAACGCCATGCGGCCCATGCGACGGCACGAGGCGCTGTTGCTGGACCTGCTCGACACCTATCGCGAGAAGCTGACTTTACGGGTTAGCCTCGATCACCATACGCAGGCCGTTCACGAGGGCGAACGCGGGGCGAACAGCTGGGCACCTGCGATGGACGGGTTGGCGTGGCTGTCGGCGAAGGGTTTTTCGATCGCTGTCGCGGGTCGCCTGCTGCCGATGGAGGGCGAGCAGGATTCGCGCGCAAACTACGCGCGCCTGTTCGAGACCGAGGGGATAGCTATCGACGCGTTCGATCCCGCTCGGCTCGTGCTCTTCCCCGAAATGGACGCAGGCAAGGACATCGCCGAGATCTCGACCGGGTGCTGGGACATACTCGGCAAGTCTCCGTCCGATATCATGTGCGCAAGCAGCCGCATGGTGGTCCACCGCAAGGGCAGGGACGCGCCGGAAGTCGCAGCCTGCACGCTGATCCCGTACGATCCGGATTTCCTGCTCGGCGCTACACTTGAAGAGGCCAGACAGGATGTCGCTCTCAACCATCCCCATTGCGCGCGCTTCTGCGTTCTGGGCGGGGCCAGCTGCTCGGCCTAGGAGCTTATCTGTCGCATGGTCGTTGGTGGGCCATGTTCTTCGATGAAAAATGGCTCGATATTGCCGCGCGCGGCTCCATCCTCACCGCCTTGGCATTGGTCTGGATAGTCCTGCTGATCCGCATTGTCGGATTGCGGTCGCTGTCGAAGATGACCAATTTCGATTTCGTGATGACGGTCGCCCTCGGCTCGTTGCTGGCCAGTGCGAGCCAGGTCACCGAATGGGGCGCCTATGTCCAGATTCTTGTCGGGATCGCGATGCTGTTTGTCGTACAGGTTTCCGCGGCTGTCCTGCGGCGCCAGTCGGAGAGTATCGAGGCGGCCATCCAGAATTGCCCTGTCTATTTGATGCGCGACGGCGTGATTGACGAAGAAGCGCTCGCCAAGACGCGCGTGGCGCACAGCGACCTGATCGCGAAACTGCGCGAAGCCAATGTCATGCATTTCGACGAAGTCCGCGCAGTCGTCCTGGAAGCGACCGGCGACGTTTCGGTTCTGCACGGCGAGACGCTCGACGAGCGCCTCACCCAGGATGTCGAGGAAGCCTAGAGGGTATTCTTGTCGAGGTATTTGGCCAGCGCCACACCGCCCGTGATCAGGAACGGCACGAGGACGATGCTGAGGGCGACCTTCGCCAGGACCTGCCCGATCAGCAGCGGTGTGATGTCGAACTGGCCGTAGAACGCCAGCGTCACGAAGATTACCGAATCGATTGCCTGGCTCAGCGCGGATGCGATCGCACCACGGGCCATGAGCCCCAGCGTATTGGCTTCTCCGGTGCCGCGCAGGCGGGAGAAAATCCACACGTTGAGGAGCAGCGAGACGATATATGCAGCGGGCCCTGCGGCCATGATACGCGGCGTCTGGGCAAGGACGGTGTTGAACGCGTCGAGATCGGTGCTGCGATATGCCAGCATTTCCGGCGAGGCCGGGAGCGACATGACCAGTAAGATCAGCGCCGCCGACACGGCCAGCGGTAGGAAACCCCACCATACCAGCCTGCGCGCCAGTTTCTCTCCGTAGAGCTGTGCGATCGTGCTCGAGATAACGACCAGGCCGAGAAAGGCGAAGATGCCCGATTCGACAGCCAGCTGGGTCGGCCAGAGCTGCACCTGCTTGAACGCAAGGACGCCCGCGATAACGGTCAGGCCGCCATACAGCACGAGGAATACGAATAGGCCCAGCGGCATTGCTGCTGCGGCAAGGCGGGATTCATTAGCCGGTTGGTCGGTCATGTCTGGATTGGGCCGATCTTATCAAACTGGTGACAGCCGAAGCTGGCGGAGCGCGCGAAAATTGACTAAGCGGAGCCGCCGCGCAAGGTAGCGGCTGATTTCATCCGCAACTAGTCGCATCGCGAAGGGGTCCGCAATGCCGCCTTTCATAATTAATATTCTCGGTATCCTCGCGATACTTTTCATCGCCTTCCTGATCTCGACAGGCAAGCGCCGCATCAAGCTGCGTGTCGTCGGGGCAGCCTTCGCGCTCCAGGCGTTGATGGCCTTGCTGGTCTTGCGCACCCCTTGGGGCGTCGAGGCGATCGAGGCGATGTCGAACGGCGTCATCGCACTGCTCGATTATTCGAAGGCCGGTATCACCGCGATCTTCGGCCCGATGGAAGCGAACCCCTTCACCAACACATTCGTGATTGCCGCTCTTCCGGTCATCATCTTCTTCGCAGCCCTGGTCTCGATCCTCTACCACTGGGGCATCATGCAGCGCCTGGTGCGATGGGTCGGCGGTGCGATCGGCTGGATCACCGGCATCAGCAAGGTGGAAGCGCTGGGCAGCGCGGCGAATATTTTCGTCGGCCAGTCCGAAAGCCCACTGGTTGTACGCCCCTATCTCGCCTCGCTCACGCCAAGCCGCCTGTTCACGCTTATGAGCGTCGGCATGGCCGGCGTCGCAGGCACGATCCTGGCAGCCTACGCCAGCTTCATCGGTGCCGAGGCGGTGCCGTTCCTGCTGGCCGCCGCCTTCATGTCCGCACCTGGCGGCATCCTGATGGCCAAGATCATCATGCCCGACGACGAGAGCGATCTGGCAAAGGACGCGGCAGAACTGTCGGATGTGAAGCTGCCCGATGCGCGCATCAGCGGCGACGGACCCGCGGCCCTCACCGAAAGCGGCCGCCCGCACGAAGTCGAAGTGGCCGAGACATTCGAAGAGGGCCACAAACCCGCGAACGTCATCGAAGCAGCTGCGCAAGGTACGCAGACCGGTGTGAAACTTGCCGTCGCCGTCGGCGCGATGGTCATGGTTTTCGTGGCGCTGGTGGCTCTTGCGAACGGCATACTCGGCGGTATCGGCGGCTGGTTCGGTTATCCCGATATCAGCTTCCAGCAATTGCTCGGCTTTGTGTTCGCTCCGGTCATGTACCTCATCGGCATTCCGTGGGACCAGGCGGGGGCGGCTGGCGGGCTGTTCGGCACGAAGATCGTGCTCAACGAATTCGTCGCCTTCATCCAGCTTGGTGGAATGGACGCCGGCATGCTGACCGATCGCAGCCGCGCAATCGTGACATTCGCGCTGTGTGGTTTCGCGAATTTCAGCTCCATTGCGATCCAGATGGCGGTGACGGGCGGCCTTGCGCCAAATCAAAGACCCGTCATCGCAAAACTCGGTATCCGCGCGCTCGCCGCCGGTAGCCTAGCCAATCTGATGAGCGCAGCACTGGCGGGACTCTTCCTGCCGTATTAAGGGCCGCATTCATTATGACCGACTCGAACACCGATATTGCGGTTGTGTCACTGGCACAGCCGCTCGCATCCATTGCCGACGAACTGGGCCGTAGCTTCCAGGAATACGGCTTCGCCGTGGTCCGCGATCACGGCATCCCGCAGGACCTGATCGACCGGGCCGAAGATATGTCGAAGCAATTCTTCGCCCTGCCTGACGATGTGAAGAAAGCTTATCACATCCCGGGTGGTGGCGGCGCGCGCGGCTATACGCCCTTCGGCACGGAGAAGGCGAAGGACGCCAACGTCCACGACCTGAAGGAATTCTGGCACGTTGGACGCGAACTGCCCGAAGGACATCCTCTTTCGCAATTCATGGCCGACAATGTCTGGCCCAGTGAAGTTGACGGTTTCCGCCAGACTTTCAGCGAGCTCTACGCCGCCTTCGAAGAGGCGGGCGGGCGCGTGCTGGAAGCGATTGCGCTTCACCTCGGCCTGCCGCAGGACTTCTTCGCCGCGACTGTCGAAGACGGCAATTCCGTGATGCGCCTGCTGCGCTACCCGCCGCTCGAAGGCAAGGAAGCCGAAGGCGCGATCCGCGCGGCTGCGCACGGCGACATCAACACCATCACCCTCCTACTCGGTGCGGAAGAGGCGGGTCTCGAATTGCTGACCAAGCAGGACGAGTGGAAGGCTGTCGACGTGCCCGAAGGTGCGCTGGTCATCAATGTCGGCGACATGCTCGACCGCCTGACCAACGGCAAGCTGCGCTCGACGACGCATCGCGTGGTCAACCCGCGCGGCGAAGCGGCCTATCGGGCGCGCTACTCGATGCCGTTCTTCCTGCATTTCCGGCCCGATTACACGATCGAGACGCTGGAAAGCTGCATCGACCCGGAGCGCCCCGATGCGCATCCCGAACCGATTTCGAGCCATGATTTCCTGATGCAGCGCTTGCGCGAGATCAATCTGGCCTGATTGCTGCGGCGCAACAAATCTCGAAAGGGAAATTGCGCCGCCGCACATCAATTCATAAAAATTTCCCCGGTGATGCAATTTTGCAACGCACCTAAGCTTCTGTTTTTCAACGCTTAACCGGTAAGTGTTGCCATGGTGAATCAGGGGTGTGGGTTGCTGTCTTGACTCTGTCATAAAACCACCGCTTTGCGGAAACATGCACGGCCTAGCGGGGCTGGGCTTCCAACAAAGCAAATTCACACCCGAAGAGACGAAGGGGTCTTCTCGATGAAGTTCAAATATCTTCTCGCGGCCAGCGCGGTCAGCCTCACGGCTACCGCTGGGATGGTCGCTGCTCCTGCTGCTGCGCAGGAAGTTACCTCGGCCATCCAGGGCGTCGTTACAACCGAAACAGGCGATCCGGTTCCGGGTGCCGAAGTCGTGTTGACCGACACGCGTACCGGTCGCGAGACCCGCGTGCAGACGACCGCCAGCGGCTCGTTCAGCTTCCGCAACCTTGAAGTCGGTGGTCCGTTCACCGTCGTTGCCAACGCGGCAGGCTATCAGGGTGAGCAAGCAGAGGGCGTCTTCGTCACGCTGTCCGACACGGCATCGCTCCGTTTCGAACTGGCATCGGCGACCGCAGTCGAAAGCGAAGACGTCATCATCGTTACTGCACAGTCGATCATGACCAGCCCCCGCGCGCTCGGCCCGGGCAGCGCCTTCGGTCTCGAAGTTCTAGAAGAACAGCCCTCGCTCAACCGCGACATCCGCGACGTCATCCAGACCGACCCCCGTGTTGTCCTTGACTCGTCCTTCCCGGACAGTTCTTCGAACCGCGGTACGGTTTCTTGCCTCGGTGCCTCGACCCGCGTGAACTCGCTGACCGTCGACGGCGTTCGCCAGGATGACGGCTTCGGCCTCAACGACTCCGGCTTCCCGAGCGAATCTCAGCCCTTCCCGTTCGAAGCACTTTCGGCCGTTTCGGTCGAATTCGCTCCGTTCGACGTCCAGTACGGTTTGTTTTCGGGTTGTAACATCAACGTTGTCACCAAGTCGGGCACCAACGAATTTCACGGCGGCGCCTTCTTCTACTATAACGACGACAGCCTCGTCGGGAACACGGTAGACGGAGAAGAGGTCAGCCTCGGAACTTTCGAGACCAAAAAATACGGCGCATACGTCGGTGGCCCGATCATCCGCGATCGCCTCTTCTTCCACATGACCTACGACCGCGAAGACGGCACTGCCGGCCTCGACGATGGTCCGGCCGGTTCGGGCTTCACCAACGAAGCCGACGAGATTACGCAGGCCGAAATCGCCGAGATCCAGCAGATCATGCAGGATGTCTACGGCTATGAGGCTGGCACCATTCTGTCGTCGATCCCGCGCAGCACGGAACGTTTCCTTGCGCGTCTCGATGCCAACATCTCCGACGATCACCGCGTTGCGTTCAACTACCAGCGCACCCGCGAAGACTTCGTGACTCCGCAGAATACCAATGCGCGCTTCAACGAACTCGGCCTGTCGTCGAACTACTACCAGTCGGGTAACGAGATCGACTCCTACTCGCTGCGTTTCTTCAGCGACTGGTCGGACAATTTCTCGACCGAAGTCCGTCTCTCGCGCATCGAGAACAAGGACCTCCAGGACAGCCTCAACGGTGTCGACTTCCAGCAGTTCGAAGTCGTGACCCCGAGCGGCGGTTCGGTCTTCCTCGGCCCCGACAGTTTCCGTCAGGCGAACGACCTGCGCACCAAGACCACCCAGGCGAAGGTTGCCGGTTTCCTCACCGCAGGCGATCACACCTTCACCATCGGCGGTGAATATGACAACTTCGACGTCTTCAACCTGTTCATCCAGGATGCGAACGGCACCGCCGTGTTCGACAGCTTCGATGCGCTGCGCAACCAGACGCCGGACGATTTCGACTTCCGTGGCTCGCCCACGGGCAACCGCGACGATGCGGCAGCGATCTTCGATCGTTCGATCTTCAGCTTCTACATCCAGGACGAGTGGCTCGCCACGCCGGCCCTGACGCTGCAGGCCGGCCTCCGCTACGACTTCTATGATGGTAACGGTCGTCCGGTTTACAACGAGACCTTCGTTGAGCGTTATGGTTTTTCCAACTCGAACGCTTTCGACAAGCTCGATGTGCTGCAGCCGCGCTTCGGCTTCCGCTACGACGCAGGCAATCTGGGCCTCGCAGGTGACACGGTCATCCGTGGCGGCGTCGGCATCTTCTCGGGCGGTGACCCGTCCGTGATCTTCTCCAATAGCTTCACCAACAACGGTGTCGCTCTGGACGATATCGACGAACGCGACCTGCCTGATGGCTTCACCACCGACGGCTTCAGCCCGCCGACTGGCGCGCAGGCCCTGCTGGTTGCGGGTGACGGCGAAGTGAACGCCATCGATCCCGACTTCGAAATCCCGCGCTTCCTGCGTGCGAACCTCGGCTTCGACCACATCTTCGACTTTGGCCCGCGCCTGATGCTCGACTATATCTACTCGAAGTCGTACGATCCGCTCTTCGTGCAGGATTTGACTTTGGCACAGACCGGTACTGCCCCCGACGGCCGTCCGCTCTATCGCCAGGTCGATTTTTCCGACCCGGATTGCGCCACCAACCCCGGCGTCTCGTCGGTCTGCCGCGGTCGCTTCACCAGCGACTATCTGCTGACCAATGGCGAAGGCGGCGAAGCGCATGTCTTTAGCGCATCGCTTAGCGATCGCTGGTATCAGGACAACGGCCCGCTCGGCATCGGAGGTAGCTGGACGCTCGCATATTCGTTCCAGGATGCGACCGAAATCCAGCCGCTCACCTCGAGCCGTGCCGTTTCGAACTACGGCAACTTCTCGAAGATCGACGTGAACAACCCGGAAGCCGGCAATGCAAACGCATCGCGTGCGCACAACGCCATCTTCCGGTTGAACCTGGAGAAGGACTTCTTCGGTGAGAACACCACCGACCTGACCTTCTTCCTGAAGTATCGCAGCGGTCAGCCTTACAGCTACAACTTCGACACTTCGGTTGCTCGCGGCTTCTTCTGCTCGGACGGCACGGACATCAACCCGTTCGGCGACAGCCGCTGCTTCGAAGACCGTGTGCTCCTCTACGTGCCGGCTGAAGGTGATGCGAATGTTACCTATGCCGACGGCTTCGACCTTGAGGCGTTCAACTCGTTTATCGCCGAAAGCGGCCTCGACGAGTATCGCGGTCAGATTGTCGGCCGTAACGAGTTCCGCTCGGACGATTACTGGGATCTGGACCTGCGTCTGTCGCAGGAACTCCCCGGTTTCTTTGGCAGTGACCGGTTCAAGTTCATCTTCGACGTCGAGAATGCTTTGAACCTGATCAACAGCAGCTGGAATACGCTGCGCCAGGTTGGCTTCGAGTATAATCAGCCGGTGGTTGCGACGACGATCGATCCCGTGACAGGAAACTACGTTTTCGAATCGTTCGATGACCCGCGTGACCCGGATACTGGCGAAATCGAGCAGCGGGCGGCGCGCTCGCCGTCAGTATGGCAGATCCAGTTCGGTCTGACCTACGAGTTCTAATTACTAGTATCCCGTAATATCGAAGGGCGGCTCCCACAGCGGGGGCCGCCCTTTTTCTTTGGCTAGGTCAAACGCTCAGGCGGTGGCCAGCAATTCTTCGGCTAGTTTGCGCCGTACGATCGGTTCGACGCCCGAACGCAGCGCCCGTTCGAGCGCAGCAGCCTTCTTGCCCAACGCTTCTTCGCCAAACATGCCGGCGGTCCCGGCGAGTTTGTGCACGGTTCTCGCCAGCTCTTCGACATGCATACCTTCGAGGATGTCCTGCTCGACCGCGGCAGTTACAGCCGCCAGAGCTTCCGACCGCCGCTCCCTCCAGCGCTCCAGCAGTTCTGCGGAAGGTTTCCTCTCGGACGCCTTGATAGGCGCTACGGGCCGGCTTCCGGCTTCTTCTGTCACGATGCGCACGGGCAGCCACCGGGCGAGGGTTGCGGTCAATTCCTCGAAGACGAGTGGCTTTGCAAGATGACCTTGCATTCCGGCCTCCTGTGCGGCGGCGATGTCCTCCGGGAAAGCGTTGGCGGTGAGCGCAATGATCGGAAGCTGGTTGCACGAAACCCCGTTCTTGCGAATTGTATGTGTGGCGGTGTAGCCGTCGCAGCCCGGCATCTGGATATCCATCAGGACAAGATCGAAGGGCGCTTCGCTCTGCGCCGCATCGAGGGTCATTTTCACGGCTTCCGCGCCATCGTGTGCCACGGTTACGCGCTGCCCCAACTCCTCAAGCATGGCCGTCACCAGCATCCGGTTTACATCGTGATCTTCTGCCAGAAGCACGCTGGCCGAAGGCGGTGGCGCAAGCCTGTTTGCGGCGCGTCTCTCCGGTGTATCACCTACCACCTGATCGATGTCGACTTCCTGCAAGGGGATGCGCAACGTAAACCGCGATCCGACGCCAGGCATGGAGTCGACCGTCAGATTGCCGCCCAGCAATTCGGCAAGCTGGCGCGAAATCGAAAGGCCCAGCCCCGTTCCGCCGAACCGCCGGGTGGTGCTGGATTCTTCCTGAATGAAGGGATCGAAAATGTTCTCGAACCGCTTGGGATCGATGCCGATCCCGCTGTCTTCGACCGAAATTGCCAATTGCGCACCGTCTTGCAGAACGCTTACCGAAACGGCGCCGTTCTGGGTGAACTTGACTGCATTGCCGATGAGGTTGAGCAGGACCTGCCGCAAACGCAGCGGATCGCTTTGTATGTGCGTCGGAATGTCATCGGGGCACGAGACGGTTAGTTCGATGCCTTTCTGGTTTGCGCCTGCCATGTGGAGGCGTGCGCAATCTTCCACGAGACGGGGCAGGTCGAACGTCTCGTAATTGATGACGAGCTGGCCGGACTCGATCTTCGAAATGTCGAGAATATCGTTAAGCAGCATCATCATCGAACGGCCGGAGCGCGCGATAAGATCGGCGTACCGTTCCGCATCCGGATCCAGCTTCATCCGCGTCAGCAGGTCGGCGAAGCCAAGGACGCCGTTCATCGGAGTGCGTATTTCGTGGCTCATGTTCGCCAGGAACTGGGCCTTGGCGCGTGCGGCGTTTTCCGCGTGGCGCATGGCCCGCTTCAGCTTCCCTTCCAGCTCCACGCGTTCGGTTACGTCACGGGCGGAGACGACGATGCCCTCCTTGTCGCCCGTGGCGTGGTCGTAGGCGATAGCGCAGTCGGCTTCGATGTAGACGGGCTCTCCATCGATGCCGTCCAGGAATCGCCGGTAGGTGAAGCGCTCGCTGCGACTTTTTCCGGAAAGAAGTCGTTCCTCGGCCCGGGCGACCTTGTCGCGCGCTTCGGGGTGCACCCTCTCCCCCGTAGTCATGCCGAGGAAATCGGTCGGTGGAGCGCCCAGAACCCGTGCGACGGAGGGCGAGGCATAGGTGCACACGCCATGAAGATCATAGCGCAGGATGGCGTCGGTTATATTTTCGGTAAGCAGGGCCAGCTGCTTGCGTCTGGAGACAATCTCGTCGGTCAGTCGCTTGCGTGTGGAAAGGATTGCGGCGACCGGGAAGCCCACCAGAACCGACGATGCGAGGAAGGCCTCAAGGACGAGCAACTGGGCATGGAGGGGCATGGTCAGCAGATTGATCGGACCCGTCCCCAGTTGCGTGGCCAGAATAGCTATCGTCGCGACTTTCATTACGGAGAAAGCCGTCCCGAGCGCACCCAATCGGAAGGCATGGCAGATGATAATCGGCGGGACGAGGAAGAGGAGCGGGTAGGAGGTTTGGATAAACACCATCAAGGTGACCGAAGTGCCCACCATCGTAAGCCCAATCCATTCCGCCGCTTCCCTGCGTGTGGGCCAGCGCGGTTCGGACAGTGCGTCCCACGCGACGAGGACCGCAGGAGCGATAATTACCATCGACAGCGAATCGGATGCTGCCCACTGCAGCACGCCGGACAGCGATGTTATATTGCCCCCGGCGAGCGCGAGTGATGCAACCGTTGCAGAAGCCAGCGGTGCAATCAGGCCGGCGCCCAGCACGAACCAGAGCAAGTCGCTGATATCGTCCATCGTCGGGTGCGCGCTGGCGAATTTGCGGACCAGGTGCAGGGCGATGACAATTTCGACCAAGTTCGCGGTCGACAGGATGGCAGCAGTCGAAAATGGGTCGCCGACAAACAGATTGGCGGTGAGATTGCTGGCGAACAGCGCCAACAGGACGGTTTGTTCATTCCGGACATTCAAGCGCAGCAATGCAGCCACGGCCAGGGCGTTCGGCAACCAGACCACTGCAATGCGGCCGTCTCCGCGCGTCAGTTCGATGCTGATAAAAGCAAGTACGCCAAAGACGGCGAAGCCGACGATAGACGCGATCAGGCTTTTTCGATCGGGCAGGACGGATCGATTGAGGAAATCGGCTCTCGTAGGAAGACTTGCGATATCAGCATCTCCTCGTAGGTTCGGCAATGAACCTTTCGGGCCGTGGAACGCGGCCGCCCGATTTCCCGTTGAGAGGCAATGAGCGAAGCACACTCCCGGTTCAGCACCCAAAAGAGACGGCCCAACGGCTGGGTTATCCTGCTTATATTGCTGATTCACATCGGTATCTTCTACGCACTGATACGTAGCCTCGCGCCCGGCGTTGTCGCCACCGTGGAACGTGAAGTTGTCTCCGCCTTCACGGTGACCGTCACGGCGCCGCCCGAAGAAACGCCGGAAGTCGAACCCGAGCCCGATGAGGGAGCACAGGGCGATCCCGGTCGCGAAGCAGTGCCCCAACCGGTCACTGCCCCGACCCCCAAGCAACAGGTTCGGGAAGATCGTCCTGTCCCGCGTGCATCGTCGACCGGTACGGCGACCGATTCAGGCGCAACCGATAGCGGTACCGGGACTGGCGCGGCGGGGAGCGGCCTCGGAACAGGTGCTGGCCGCGGCGGCGGCGGGCAGGGCGGTGTGGCCGCAACCAAGCCTGTCCTCGTGCGGGCCATCACAGATGCCAGCGCTTTCCCCATACCGCCTGGCGGTCGGGAAGCGCGCATCGGCAAGTCGGTCATCGTCAAGCTGCGGGTTTCGGCAGAAGGCCGCGCCACGAGCTGTTCAGTCTACCGGCCGAGTCCGTTTCCCGAGACCGATGCGAAAGTGTGCGACCTCGCGCTTCAACAGCTGCGGTTTGAACCTGCGCGCAACGCCGAGGGGCAGCCGGTTGCCGCGCCCTTTTATTACCAGCAGCGGTTCTTCAACTAGGGCGCTTCAGCCGGCCGCAAGATCGGACAGCAGCTTTTCGAGCTCTTTCTTGCCATAAGGCTTGGTCAAGAGCCCCCGCGCGCCCAGCTCTTCGACGCGGTCCTTCATTTCGCCATAGCCGGTAGCCATCCAGAACGGAGTCCCGCGTCCAGCCAGCTCTTTGGCGATTGCCTCGCTGTTCTCGCCGCCCAGATTGTAGTCGAGTATGGCGGCTTCGAATTCGTTTTTCGCCAGCGCCTCCATTGCGCCTGCGACCGAACTTTCCACGCGTACCTGCGCCACGCCGAGTTCCTTGAGGCAATCTTCGGCATCGAGGGCGATGATCATGCTGTCTTCGACCAGCAGCACGCTGCCGGGGGCAGGCTTTGTGTCGCTGTCTGTTTCGGAGTTTGAAATACCATCCGCTTCGCTGTCCGCAGGTCCGCTAGTGGCCTCTGCAGCCCCGTCCCACTCGACGAAACGGTCGGGAACCCGGAAACTCGCTTCGACCCCGCTAAGCTTGTAATCAACCCGGGCCTCGCCGCCTAATTCGTGCGGAATCGACCGCTCGATGATGGTGGATCCGAAGCCGCGCCGGGACGGGGGCTTCACTGGCGGGCCCTGGCTTTCCGTCCAGTCGATTACGAGCGAATCGTCGTAGTCGCGCCGCGTGGTGATCTCGAGCAGGCCGGTGCTGTCGCTCAAGCTTCCGTATTTGGCCGAGTTCGTGATCATCTCATGGAGGACGAGGGCGAGCACCGTATAGGCTTCAGGGTTGATCTGGGCCTCGGGGCCTCTCACACGCAGGCGGTCGGTTTTCCCTGCTAGGTACGCCTTCGCCTCGCTGTCGATCAATTCGCCGAGCGGCGCCGATGACCAATTGCCCTTGGTGATATTGTCGTGTGCGAGCGCCAACGCGGAAACCCGACCACCGATTATCTCGGTAAAAGTCTCGATATCGCGTGCATCGCCGCGCGACTGGTTGATCAGGCCGCGGATCAGGTTGAGGATGTTGCGCACGCGGTGGTTGAGTTCCGCGATCAGCAATTCCTGATGCGCTTGCGCCTTGCGCCGTTCTTCCAGGTCCTTGTCGGTCAGGCGCAGGATGATTTCCAGCAGGCTTACGCGCAGCTGGTCTGCCATCTGTAATTCGCCTTCGGTCCAGGGGTTGCTTTTGCCTTCGACCGTTTCCTGCCACGCTTCAAAGCTCTTGCGCGGGGTCAGGCGCGCACCGTTCGGACCCATTTCGACCGGCTTGTCGGGATTGCCCGCCCAGGTGACGACCTGAGCGAGGCTGGAGCGCCAAAGCACGAGATAGTCGCGCGGCGAGCGCGATACGGGGATGATCAAGGCTCCCACAGCGCGGTCTGCAAACCGCTCGGCGCGGGGGAAGCGAGCCGGTAGCTCGTCCACCGCCAATACCCGGCTGGTGGCCGCCGCGTTCAGGGATTTGACGAGCGCCCGGAATTCTTCCTCGTTCGGGCCCTTGCCGCTCAATTTGTAGATATCGTCGACGAAGATGCTGATTCCGTCATGCGGAATGATCTGACCGATCACCGGATCGAGGGTCGGGAGGCTTTGCAACAGGCTTTGCCCGGCGACGATATCGCGCATCAGCCGGTCATGCACCTCGCGCCCGCGATCGCGGAGCTGCCCATGTTTCTTGTTGAGCGCGCGCTCGATCAGCAGCGATACCATTTCGGAATAGAGTTCGGCGGCGGTGCGCTGCGAATAGGGAAGGAACTTGGGGCAATAATGATGGCAGGCGAACAGGCCCCACAGCTTTCCGCCGATTACGATCGAGATAGAGAGCGAAGCCTCGACGCCCATGTTGCGCAGATACTCTATGTGGATGGGCGAGACGGCACGCAATGTGCTCATAGACAGGTCGAGCGGCGCACCTTCTGCGGTCATTCCGGGTTCAATCGCGACCGGCTCGTCGTTTACGTCGCTGATGATGCGAAAACGATTGCGCACATAGAGTTCGCGCGCCTGGGCGGGAATGTCCGACTTGGGATAGCGAAGGCCGTGGAATTTCTCGAGATCGCCGCGCGCCGATTCTGCCACAACTTCGCCGGAAAGATCGCCGTGGAACCGGTAGACCATGACCCGGTCCATGTGCAGCGTCGTGCGCACCTGGCGCGCGGCCTCTTCCAGCAAGGTGTCTAGGTCGTCCAGCTTTTCGAGGCGCTGCATGGCAGGGCGCAGGAGGCCAAGCTGGCGGCTGATGTCGCCTTGCTTGTGCCGCTCTATCTCGATGACCGAATAGGGGCCGGAGCAATGCAGGGCACAATCAAACAGCGTGCCGTCGCCGCGCAGGTCGAGGCCGAACAAGCGTTCGATCTGGTTGTTGTCGATGATCCCGCTAACCGCGCTGCGCAATTGGTCGATTGCCGGGCCGGCCAGCGCATCGCCGAGCCGGCTGCCGATCTCGATCTCCTCGTCGAGCCCGAGCATCTCTTCAAGGTTCGCCGATCGTTGGGAGACCAGCCAATCGGTGTTGACGGCGACAAGCGCGCCGAAACTCTGGATGCGCCCGAGCTGGTGGATCGGTTCACGATCGCAATTGGTCAGATCGACCTGGTAATCGGGGGCGCTCATGCGGCTTCTTTCAATTCGGTTCGGGCAAGCACATCCAGGAAGGTCGTGAAGGCGAGGGTCGCGCCATCGATCATCCGGTCTTGCTCAAGAGTGTCGAAATCGCCCGCTAGCAATGGCAGGAGAGATTGGAAATAGTCAGGCATCCGCGGGTCGGCGAGAAAGGCGTCCGCATGGCCGAGGCCGAGCTTGCGTCGCTGGGCCAGCATAGCGCGATTTCCCATGGACGAACCCGCAAGGACCCAGGCCGCGCCCAACGCCGCAGCTGTCGATTCGAATGAGGCGCCTCCCGCAATTTGCGCCGGGGCACCACCGAGCACCTCGAGATCGCGCGCAATCAGGTCGAGTTGCGAAGGAGGAGCGCCGATCTGCACGGGCCGGTAATCGGAGAAACCCGCGTCGAGATAGCGCCGGCTGGCGTATTGAATGGTGAGGAACCGCGCAAAAGAACTGTCATCACCGACGGGCAGAGCACCCATCGCGTCGTCTAGTCGGTCGTGCAGCGGGGCCGTGGCCGCGCGTAGTCTTTGTCTCAAACCCGCTCCCCCCGCGGTTGTGTTCGGCTGTCGGGGGGCCGCAAGCGAACACGAACGGGCCGCCAGAATGACGGTCCTCACCACCAAGCGACTGAAAGCGAACGGAGTTCCCGCTGTCGCGGAAAAAATTGATGGTCAGGTTTTAGGAGCGCTTAGCAGCTTTTCACCCTTGGAGCGGATCGCGCTCTCGATCATCGGTTTCACGAAGCTCAGGGCCATCGGCAGGTCGACTTCGAACACCACTTGCTTGTCCTCGATCAGGACCCGCGAATTCAGCGATTGTCCCATGGTGACGACGTTCACCGCCATGGTGTCTTCGTCAGGCCAGGACACGTCGACTTCCGCCATGCCGCCCGGCACGACATCGGCGATTTCGTGGCTGCGGCTGGAAAGGCGGTGGCGCACTTCTTCCTTGGGAAGATCGTGGGAGATCGGGACGCGCATCAGCTCTTGTGCTCCAGTTGCGGGCTGGTTTCGGCACCTTCGCCGAACTTGTATTCGAGGAACCGGTGCTTGATCGCCAGATCGTCGAGCGAGCCCTCTGCCAGCTGGCGTGTGATCGAATCGATTTCGCCGCTGATCTTGGAGAGGCTCCCGGTCAGCTGTTCATCGGGCGTTGCGCCGGCGCGCTTTTCGGTGCGGAGATGCGCCGGGATCTTGCGATAGCTGTCGACCATTTCGGGAAGCTGTTCACCGACCAGGCTGCGGATTTCGCGCGCCTTGGGGTGATTCTGGTCCAGGCCTTCGAGCTGGAACCCGAGATTGTCGAGCTGCACGCCGATCTGGTCGACGAGGTTCACGGCCGGCGGGGGCAGGGCGGGGCGCTGCGCTTCGAGCCATAATTCGGTGCGGCTCACCATCTGCTTCACGTCGCCCCTGTTGATGTCGGACCGCTTGGGGACCTTCACCTTGGGGTAATTCGAAAAGACCGCTGCAGCCACGACTACCGCGAGAGCGATCGCCATCACTCCGACGAAACCGATCCCGTCGAGCACCAGCCCCGCGACCGATCCCGCAACGAGGATCGTGAAGACGGCGCCGACGAAATAGGTCAGGCGTTTCGTCCAGTTCTTGCGGCGAACCCGGGCCGATCCTTCACCGATCGACACGGCGCGGCGATGGCGGCCACCTTCTTGGTTGTCGCGCACGAGTGCCCTGCCTTCGGAAAGGATGCGGTCGGAATCTCGGCTGAGGTCGCTCAAGGCTGTTCCCTTATCCCTCGATGCTCAACAGGTCGCTGGTCGCCATCTGCTTCTGCGCTTGGGACTGACCTTCGGCGCGCGCGATATAACCCTTCGACTTTTCGACTTCTTCGCCGAGCAGCGTCACCGTCTGTTTCATGGAATCGAGCGCGCGAATCTTGAATTCGTCGACCTCGTCCATGGTGTCGTAGATGTTCTGGAAGGCGCGTTGCAGCGTTTCCAGCGGGATCGTGCTGGCGGCGGCCTGTTCGTGGATCTTGCCGGTCTGGTCGCGCAACATGGTGCTGGTGCTGTCGATGATGCCCGCCGTCGTGTCGTTCAAGGCAGTGATCTGGCCAAGCACGAGGCGCTGGTTGGTCATTGCTTCGGCCACGGTGACGGCCGTGCGCAGCGCGCCGACGGTCGTGGTGCTGGCGCGGTCGACGCCCTTCACCAGCTCGACATTATTCTTCTTCACGAGGTCGAGGGCGAGATAGCCCTGCACGCTCACAGCCATTTGCGTGAGCAGGTCTTGCGTGCGCTGGCGGACATAGAACAGTGCGGTCTCTCGCACGGCCTTCGCCTTGGCCGGATCGGTCGCGTCGAGTTCGGCGGCCTTTTCCTCCAGCTTGCCGTCGAGCGTGTTGGAGATATGGATCATCTGTTCCAGATTACCCATCGCCTCCCACAGTTTCTGGCGTTCGACGTCGATCGCGGCATTGTCCATGATCAGTTCGTCCTTGCCGCTGGAAAGGTTCGAGAGGATCGACTGGATGTGCGTCTGCGCGCTCTGGTAGCTGCGGAAGTAATTGGTCAGCTTGTTGCCGAAAGGAATGATGCCGAGGATCTTGCGCGTGCCCGACAGCTTGCCGCGCTTGCCCGGGTCGAGGTCTTCCACCACGCGGCGCAATTCGGCGAGGTTCGCGCCGACGCCCTCGTCCTTGTCCATCGCGCGGACAGGGCGGTCGAGGAAGCGATTCGACATGCCCGCTGCCGCCATGATTTCCTTGCGGCCCATGTTGGTCAACTGGTCGACTTTCTTGCCGAATTCAGGCGAGTTTGCGTCCTGCGCGATCAGGTCGTCGACGAAACCGTCCACCTTGCTTTCCAGCTTGCTCTTCACCTCTTCCGACACGGGCACGAGGCCGGCAGCCTTTTCAGGCGCAACGGCCGGCACCGGATCGGGCGGCGTCAGGTCGAATTCCGGCGGCGCCATCGTGGCAGTAGCGGCGGGCTTTGCAGCGGGCGTGGCAGCGGCTGCCTGGGGCTTTTCGTCACTCATGAATTTACGCAGACCTCCCGGAAGATTACTCTTCCCTGTATTAGGTCTCTATAACACGAGTTTCAAGGTGCCATCATGCGATGGCAGCTACAAAGCTTCGCAGTGACAGTATCGAACGCTCAGGCGGCCAGTTCGAGCGGCTGGATTTCACCCGAGAGATAGAGCCTCTTCGCCTTGGCACGGCTCAGTTTACCCGAGCTTGTGCGCGGCAGCGTGCGCGGCGGGACGAGTTCGACGACGCAGCTCATGCCGGTCACGCCGCGAACCTTGTCGGCGATCTGGTCGCGCAGCTTGATCCGCTCTTCCGGTTCCGAAACGCGGCAATGGACGAGCACGGCAGGCGCTTCTTCGCCATTTTCGGTATCGACCGAGAAGGCGGCGATGTCGCCGTGGTTGAAACCGGGCAATTGTTCGACTGCCCACTCGATATCCTGCGGCCAGAGATTCTTGCCGTTGATGATGATCATGTCCTTCGCGCGGCCCACGATGAACAAATAGCCGTCGGCCTGGTAGCCCATGTCACCCGTGTCCAGCCAGCCGTCGACGAGGCATTCCTCGGTCGCTTCCTCGTTCCGGAAATAGGAATGCATGACGCTGGTGCCGCGGCACCAGACCTTGCCGATCTGGTGATCGCTTTTGGCTGCACCCTTCTCGTCGCGGATTTCGACTTCCATGCCGGGCAGGGCCTTGCCGCAATTGACGATCGCCCGATAGCGGGCCGGATGATCGAGGTTGCGCGGGCGACCTGACAGGCGTTCTTCCTCGACCAGTTCGACGCGGATACCTTCCCCCGGGGGCATGACGGTGACTGCCAGCGTCGCTTCGGCAAGGCCGTAGCTGGGCGTGAAGGCGCTGGCCTTGAAGCCGGCCTGCGCAAAGGCGTTGACGAAGCTCTGCATCACGTCGGGACGGATCATGTCCGCGCCATTGCCGGCGGTGCGCCAGCGCGACAGGTCGAAGCGTTCGTCCACATGGCTCTGACTGGAGATGCGGCGCGCGCAAATGTCGTAGCCGAAAGTCGGCGAATAACTGAGCGTATTGCCCTTGTTCCGGCTGATCAGGTCGAGCCACGCCAGCGGGCGGCGAGCGAAATGCTCGGTCTTCAGGTAGTCGACCGATGCCTGGTTCGCGATGGGCGACAGCAAACAGCCGACGAGGCCCATGTCGTGATACCACGGCAGCCAGCTAACCACGCGGTCATTGACGCCAAGGTCCACGCCGGTCGAATGCCCGAAGAGATTGTGCAGCAGCGCCTCGTGCGTCACTGCTACGCCGGTCGGGAAGCGCGTCGATCCGCTGGAATACTGGAGATAGCAGATGTCCTTAGGCTGCGCTTCGGGCAGCTCGCATTCGGGATCGGGGCGCTTGGCGAACTCCTGCCAGCTCTCGCCCTCGCAGCCCTGCCGGTCGGCAGCGGCCTTGGCCATTTCCGCGATCTCTTCGGGGTAGATAAGAATCTTCGGATCGCTGCTTTGGAGCTGGACCGCAAGCTGGTCGATATAGCCTTCCTTGCCGCCGAAGCCGGTGGGCAGGGGCAGCGGCACCGGCCAAGCGCCGACATAGGTGCAGGCGCAGAACAGCGCGGCAAACTCGGGGCAGGTTTCCGCGACGAGCGCGACGCGGTCTTCCTTGCCGATGCCATAGGCGGCCAGCTGGCGCGCGAATTTGAGCGCGTCTTCCCGCATCTCGCTGAAGGGATAGGGGCGAACGAGGTCGCCGCGCATATCGTGAAAATTGAGCCCCTTTTCGCTACGGGCAGCGTAATCCACCGCCTCGTTGAAGGTGGCGAAGTCGGCCCTGCGGCGTGGCAGGTCGCAATCATTTGGCGTCGGCGTCAATGCGGCGTCGGTCATTGGTTTTCGCGATTCCCGTGAAATAACAGAGCCTTGCGGCATCCCTCATGATCCCTATGCGCCACGATCACTGCCGCAACGCTATATCGAGCTTTCCCATTCGGTAAGGACTGTGGCACGAATATGGCCGATGGTTGATCGTAACGCAACACAGCGGCGCGCTCGTCGCAAGCCCAAGCCGCTCGACCGCACGCGGTTGCGCGACCTGGCGCTGTCCTACGTAGCGCGATTTGCGACCAGCGCGGGCAAGCTTGAAACCTATCTCAAGCGCAAGCTGCGCGAACGTGGCTGGGAGGACGAAGGGGAGCCCGGCATCGATGCGATGGTCGCCGATTTCGTGGACAAAGGCTACGTCGACGATCGCGGATACGGAAAAATGAAGGCGGGCGGCCTGCTGTCACGCGGATATGGCGCGCGGCGGGTCGACGAAACGCTGCGTGCAGCCGGCCTCGACGAAGGGTTGCGAAGCGAACTTGCGCCGGGCGAACGTGACGCACGAGAGGCGGCACTGGCGCTTGCGCGACGCAGGCGCTTCGGTCCCTTCTCCAGCCAACTCGGGGGCGAGACGAGCGAGATGCGTCACAAACGGAATGAAAAGCAGCTTGCAGCGATGGTTAGGGCGGGGCACACCTTCGCCCACGCTCAGGCCATCCTTTCCGCTTCCGACGAGGCGGCGCTGGAAGAATGGCTTGAAGAAGCCGATCTGTGGGATTGATGGAATGAAGTTCGAAATTGCTTTGCCGGTACTGCGCAGCGGCGCGATCTGCCTTGCGCTTGCCATGGCCGCATGTGCACCTGCCGGAACCGCCGAGGAACCCGCCAGCGCCGCATCTCAGCAAGCGGAGGCGGTCCACCCGATCTCCGGCTTGCAGATCATTCCGGTAACCGTGCGCAGCGGCGATACGGTCCACACTTTTCGCTCCGAACTCGCTCAGTCGCGCGAAGCGCAGGCGCAGGGCCTCATGTTCCGCACGGAACTGGCGGACGACGAGGGAATGATCTTCCCAAGCGAGCCGCAGACCGCGCGCAGCTTCTGGATGAAGAACACCCCGCTCCCGCTCGACATCATCTTCATCGGGACAGACGGCCGCATTCTCAATATCGCCGCCGAGACCGAGCCCTATTCGCTCGAATCGGTTTATTCGGTCGGCGTCACCAGCGGGGTGCTGGAGATTCGCGGCGGTCTGGCCGAAGAACTCGGCATCGAGCCCGGCGACCTGGTCGAATGGTGAGCGCGAAATACACCACGCATGCGCTTGGCGCGCGCGCGGGAATCAGCTAGGCGCGCGAATTATGAATCCTCTCGCAAAGATCTTCACCTGGTGGAACGGTGCCACCATCGGCACGATGCTGTGGTCCTCGCGCAATGGCGAACACGTCGGCACCGACGCGCAGGGTAACAAGTATTACCGCTCCAAGAAAAAGGGCGAAGGCCAGCGAGAGCGCCGCTGGGTGATCTACGAAGGCGCCAACGACGCTAGCCGCGTGCCCGCCGAATGGCACGGCTGGCTCCACGGATCGGGCGACGACGTGCCGGAAAGCTTCCTGCCAGCACCGCGCATCTGGGAAACCGACTACACGCCTAACGCAACCGGCACCGGTAACGCCTATCGTCCGCAGGGCGCGCTGGAGCGTGGCGGCAAGCGTGCGCGTGCGGTCGGCGATTACGAAGCCTGGTCGCCGGACGCCTGATCATGGCCCGGATCGGCCTGCTCCTAGGCGCTGCGTTGGTCCTTGGCGCGTGCTCGCAGGACCCGCCCGAGCCGGAAGCGGTCAGCACCGAAATTCCTGAAGAGTTGCAGCGTGTCGAGCTGCCCGAAGTCGCCGCTGCGGAAGCGGGGATCGGCACTCCGCTGGAAGAGCGCGTGGCGACCATCGGCCTGCTCAATAAGCGCAACAACGAAACGCAGGATCTCGAAATGCGTCCGGGCGAACAGAAGCGCGTGGGCGATGTGATCATCAGCCTCGCTTCGTGCGAGCGGACCGCTCCGTGGGAAATGCCGCAGGAAACGGGCGCCTTCGTTCAGGTCCTAGTACGCGAACGTGGCAGTCAGAACGAATTCAACCGCGTCTTTTCCGGCTGGCTGTTCAAGAACTCGCCCAGCCTCAACGTGGTCGAGCACCCTATCTATGACGTCTGGGTCAAGGACTGCGCGATGGATTTTCCAGGCGAGGAATGACCGTTCGCCGCAGCGATGCTCTGCGGGATCGAACCTTGCGGCTCACCGCGCGCCGCCCTCAGCAATTGCAGGTAATCCGATTGCGGCATGGCCACTGCGCCCAATGAGGCGAGGTGGTCGGTCATGAACTGGCAGTCGAGCAGGCGGTAGCCCGCCTCGCGCATCGCGGCAACGAGCCAAGAGAGCGCCACCTTGCTGGCGTTGTCCGCGCGGCTGAACATGCTTTCTCCGCAGAACACACGGTCGAAGGCAACGCCGTATAGCCCGCCCACAAGCTCTTCATCGCGCCATACTTCTACCGAATGAGCGTGGCCGGCCTTGTGCAAGGCGATGTAGCTTTCCTCGATCTGGTGGCTGATCCAGCTTTCCGCATGCTCTTCGCGCGGTTCGGCGCAAGCAGCGATGATTGCTGCAAAGTCGGTGTCGCAGGTAACGCGAAAGCGGTTCTGGCGCAGGATCTTGCGCAGGCTCGACGACATGCGAAATCCGTCCAGCGGGATCACCGCCCGCTCGCGCGGCTCGACCCAGTATACCTCCCGGTCGTCCCGGTGATCGGCCATCGGGAACACGCCGCTGCGATAGGCATGCAGCAGCAGATCGACGGGAATCGTTTCGGGAACGGGGGCGTGCATCGTGCCTGGGTCCCTAACAGTTTGCGCAGATATGCGATACGCATCTTGCCAGCGGGGCGCGTTGCGACTAATGCGCCCGCTCGGCTGCAGGGGTGTAGCTCAGCTGGTAGAGCATCGGTCTCCAAAACCGAGGGCCACGGGTTCGAATCCTGTCACCCCTGCCATTCCCTCTCGGGAAGGCCATTTCCTCTTCAATGGCTTGTCGACGATGTCTCCTCGCACTATCGCGCGGGTCATGACAGAAGAAGAAAAGCAAAAGCGCGATCTCGCGGATCGCAAATTCTATCCGGCACAGCAGGAAGCCCAGTTCGAAAAGAAGGGCCTCGAAAAGCACACGCCGCAGACCGAGCATCCCTCCTACAAGCTGGCATTCCAGGACAAGGACTTCCTCCTGCGCGAGGAACTGCGCCCGGTTCGTTTCCAGCTTGAACTCCTCAAGCCCGAGATGATTCTCGACGAAGCCGGTGTCGGCTCGACGCTCGTGATGTACGGCAGCGCCCGCATTCCCCCTCCCGAAGCGGCGGAGGCGGCACTGGAAGGCGCCAAGGAGCTGCCCGAAGACGAGCGCAAGGTCGTCGAAAGTCTCGTCGCCAAGAGCAAGTATTACGCCGAAGCCATGAAGCTGGCGAAGATGGCGACCGAAAAGTCGATCATCGAAGACGGCAAACGCCAGTTCGTCGTGTGTTCGGGCGGCGGTCCCTCGATCATGGAAGCTGCCAACCGCGGCGCCAGCGAAGCAGGCGGCGAATCCATCGGCCTCAACATCATCCTGCCGCACGAGCAGGCTCCGAACCAGTATGTGACGCCATACCTCTCGCTCAACTTCCACTATTTCGCGCTGCGCAAGATGCACTTCCTGCTGCGTGCGCGCGCTGTGGCGGTATTCCCGGGCGGCTTCGGTACGTTCGACGAATTCTTCGAACTGCTGACGCTGATCCAGACCGGCAAGATGAAGCCCATGCCGATCCTCCTTTTCGGCGAGGATTTCTGGAAGCGCGTGGTGAATTTCGAGGCGATTGCCGAAGAAGGCACGATCTCGAAGAAGGACCTCGACCTGTTCCGCTGGTGCGAAACGGCCGAGGACGCCTGGCAGCACATCAGCAATTTCTACGGCCTCTAAGGCCGGCAAACCGGAAGGCTCAGCCCAGCTTGCGCACCGCCTGGTGCCCGAGCGGGCCTGAGCCTTCGCCGAATTCGGGCGCATTCTCGATCGCTGCGTAGACAAACCCGCGCGCCAGCCTGATCGCGTGGGTGGTCGGCTGTCCATAGGCCAGGAACGTCGCCAGCGCGGCCGACAGCGTGCAGCCGGTCCCGTGCGTGTGGCGTGTATCGATGCGATGATGGCCGAAACTGGCGACCTTGCCGGTGGAGGAAACCGCGCGGTCGAGCACCTCGTCACCTTCGCCATGCCCGCCTTTCGCCAGCACCACGGTGTCGTACTTTTCCGCCAGTTCGCGCGCGGCATCGAAGACATCCTCGTCCCCAATGTTCTCGCGTCCCGTCAACGCTGCCAGCTCCGGAAGGTTGGGGGTGACGATGGTGGCGATTTCCATCAGCGCGCCGAACGCACCGATCGTCGCCTCGCTCGCCAGTTCGGAGCCGCTGGTGGCGACCATGACCGGATCGAAGACGATCGGTCCGGCGAAGGTGTCGAGCCGCTCTGCCAATTGCATCGCGATTTGCGGCGATCCCAGCATCCCGATCTTGATCGCATCGGCCCCGATGTCGCCAAGACAGCTTTCGATCTGGTCCATCACCAGTTCCGGATGCATCACCTCGACACCTTGGACGCCGCGCGTATTCTGCGCCGTGACCGCGGTGATCGCGCTCATCGCATAGCCGCCGAGCATGGTGATGGTCTTGATATCGGCCTGGATGCCCGCACCGCCCGAGCTGTCCGAGCCGGCGATGGTGAGAATGCGGGGAGGAGCGCCGCTCATGCCTTGTACTTTCGCGCGGTGCTGGCTGGATATTTTTCCAACAGCTTTTTGGATCGAGTCGGGCGGTCCATCAGCTCGCCCCCGCAATTGGGGCACAGATCGTCCAGTTCATCCGCGCATTGGGTGCAGAAAGTGCATTCGAAGCTGCAAATGAAACTGCCTGGCTTGTCGGCTGGCGTATCCGCGCCGCAGCGTTCGCAATCGGGGCGCATTTCCAGCATCAGGCAGCGTCCTTCACGGCATCGCAAATGCGGTCGACCACGCGCTCGACCTGCGCGGCATCGTCGCCTTCGGCCATGACCCTGATGACCGGTTCGGTGCCGGAGGGCCGGATGACGAGGCGACCGGTTCCTTCGAGTTCCTTTTCCGCCTGGGCGATGACTGCCTTCACGCTGTCGGCCTCCAACGGCTTTCCGCCGGAGTAGCGCACATTCTTGAGAAGCTGGGGAACGGGGTCGAAGACGTGCAGCAATTCGCTGGCCGGCTTGCCCGACCGCACCAGGCTGGCAAGTACGCGGAGCGCGGCGACAGTGCCGTCTCCGGTGGTCGCATGGTCGAGCAGGATCATGTGGCCGGATTGCTCGCCGCCGATATTGAAGCCGCCTTGCTTCATTTTCTCGAGCACATAGCGGTCACCGACCTTGGCGCGCTCCAGGGTCAGGCCAAGGCTTTGCAGGTACCGCTCGAGACCGAGATTGCTCATGACAGTGGCAACCACGCCGCCACCCGTCAGGTCGCCGCGCGCATGAAGGCGCGATGCGATCAGGGCCATGATCTGGTCCCCGTCGACCGCGCGCCCCTTCTCATCGATCACGATCAGGCGGTCGGCATCGCCATCGAGCGCGATCCCGATATCGGCACCTTCCTCGACCACACGGGCCTTGATAGCATCGAGCGATGTAGAACCTACGTCGCGGTTTATATTGGTGCCGTCGGGCTCGACGCCCATGGCGATGACATCCGCGCCCAGCTCCCAAATTGCGGAGGGCGCGACCTGGTAGGCAGCCCCGTTGGCGCAATCGACGACGACCTTTAGCCCGTCGAAGCGGATGTCGCTGGCCACCGATTGCTTGATCGCGTGGATATAACGGCCCCGCGCATCTTCAATCCGGCGCGCCCTGCCGATCTTGTCGGCCCGGACGAGCAGCGGTTCCTGCTCGAGCAGCAATTCGATCGACGCTTCGGCCTCGTCCGAAAGCTTGAACCCGTCCGGGCCGAACAACTTGATGCCATTGTCTTCGTACGGATTGTGACTGGCCGAAATCATCACGCCGAGGTCAGCCCGCATTTCACGGGTGAGCAGGGCGATTGCCGGAGTGGGAAGCGGGCCGGTCATGATCACATCCATGCCCACGCTGGTGAAACCGGCCACCAGCGCGCTTTCCATCATGTATCCGGAAAGGCGTGTATCCTTCCCGATGACGACCCGGTGGCGATGCCCGCCGCGCAGGAAATGTGTTCCCGCCGCCTGGCCAACCCGCATGGCTGTGGCGGCGGTCATCACGCCCTCGTTCGTGCGTCCGCGAATGCCGTCGGTGCCGAAGAACTTGCGTGACATCTCTCTATGCGCTCCCTTGTCTGCCACCGCTTCTTGGCCGTGATTGATGCGGAATAAAAGCCATGGCGCCATTTTTCCGAGCCGCTATGCAACCTCGTGCCTGCCCATGCGTTGTAAGGGCAAACCGAAAGTTCAACACGAATACCGAAAAGGGGATCCATTCATGGCATTTCAGCTGATCGACCTGCCGTACGACGACACCGCGCTCGAGCCGGCCGTGTCTGCGAAAACGCTGTCCTACCACCACGGCAAGCACCACCAGGCCTATATCGACAAGACCAATGCCGCCATCGAAGGCACCGATCTTGCCGGCAAGAGCCTGGAAGAAGTGATCGCCGCCGCGCGTGACAGCAACCAGGGCCTGTTCAACAACTCGGCACAGAGCTGGAACCATGGCTTCTACTGGCATTCGATGGCTCCATCGGAAACCTCGCTTTCCGACGAACTCAAAAGCATGATCGAAGCGTCCTTCGGTTCGGTCGACGAACTCAAGTCGAAGCTCAAGGATCGCGGCGCAGGCCACTTCGCCAGCGGCTGGGTCTGGCTCGCCGAAAAGGACGGCAAGCTGTCCATCGAGGAAACCCATGACGGCGACACGCTTGCCGACCACGAGGGTGTGAACCCGCTGCTCGTCATCGACTTGTGGGAGCACGCCTACTACCTCGACCACCAGAATGCGCGCCCCGCGTACCTAGATGCCGTCAGCGGCAAGCTCAACTGGAGCTTCGCGCATGACAATTTGTCGCGCGGCTCGACTTGGTCCTACCCCTCGTAAGTCCGGCAGGAATACGGACCTATCGAAAGGCCCGTCGCACCAGTTGCGGCGGGCCTTTTCGTGTCAGGATGTGGATTGTTCGTCGTTTTCGTCGCTGAACACGCTGGCGGTGAATAGCGGCTCGCCGAAGATGAACCCGACCAGGTTCGGCCTGCCGATATGGTCGAACAATGCCGTCAGCATCAGCAGGATCGGCACCGATAGCAAGGCACCGAATGCGCCCCAGATCCACGTGAAGTAGGACAGGGCTATCAGGATCATGACGGGGTTCATCGTGAAGCGTGCGCCAAGGATGGACGGCGTGATCGCATTTGCTTCGATCGTGTGCAGTCCCAGATAGGCAAGCGCCGGAACCAGCCCCAGCAGTACCGTGTCCGCAGTTCCGATCCCGAACAGCGCGAGCAGGCCCACCATCAATGTCGGGCCGATGTACGGCAGGAAATTCAGGATCGCCGCAAGGCCGCCCCACATGATCGGCGCATCGACGCCTAGCGCCCACGCACCAAGCGCCACGATTATACCGACCAGTGCATTAATCCAGCCGACAGTGAGGATGTATGCGGCCACGCGGTCCTGCACTTCGCGCAGCACGCGCGCCGCCTTGATGCTGGTCCCGAAACTCGTCCGGCCGAAGAGCAATTTCTGGCGCAGGCGAATGCGCGATTCGATCATGAAGAAAGCCATCAGGAGGGTCAGGATCACCTCGATCACCACCGTGGGAGTGGCGAAGGCGATTTCCTCTAGAAAGCTAGGGGTTGCGAGCACGACTTCGCGCGGCTGTCCTTCCCGAGCCATCAGGTCTGCCAGCTGGTCGTTAACCTGCGCTACCCAGGAGAAGCGCTCCTGCAATTCGCCGAAGCGTTCACCGACGCGTTTCACCAGCGCAGGCAATTCGTCGAAAAGCGTGATCGCCGGCTGGAGAATCAGCGCGAGCGCGAGAAGCAGGATCGCGAAGAAGATGAGCAAGGATATCAGGGAGGCCAGCGCGTTGGGCAGCCCCCAGCCATTCAGTTTATCCGCCAGCGGCGAGAGAATGACGGTCAGGATGACCGCTGTTACAACGGGCAGAAAAACGATTGCCCCGATCGACAGAACGAAGGGCAAGGCGAGGAACAGGCCGACCCCGAGGAGCAGGACGAGAGCCGAAATAAGGCGCAATTCCTGCTGCGCAAAAGCGTTGCGCTGGCCCGGCCGGCGAACCGGGGGCGGGGATTGCGAGGCTGGATCCTGATTGCTCATCTTTAGCCTATTTGCCGTGCAGCGGTCGGCGGGACAAGCGCGGGATCACCCGTCAGTTGCGCGAAGCCACGCCGTGGCCGGCAGCAACTTCGTCCAGCTCTTCCAGGATGGCGCGATGGGCCGTGTCGTCGTCGATGGAACGCTTCGGAATGGATCCGTCGGCGAGCATCGAGTTGAGTGTGGCGCGGGCGCGGCCCACGCGGCTCTTGATCGTTCCAACGGCGCAGCCACAGATGTTTGCCGCCTCCTCGTACGAGAAGCCGCCTGCACCAACCAGCAGGAGCGCTTCGCGGCGTTCCGGAGGAAGGGTCAGCAAGGCGCGGTGCATATCCGACAAGTGGATCGGTTCTTCCTGCCCTGCGGGCGCGGTCAGTACACGTTCGGCAACCGTCTCGTCATATTCGCCGCGGAATCGATTGCGGCGCATGTCGGTCAAATAGGCATTACGCAGGATCACGAAGGTCCAGGCGCGCATGCTGGTGCCGGGTTGGAAGCGTTCCTGTGCGGCCCAAGCCTTGAGCAGGGTTTCCTGCACGAGGTCGTCGGCCATGTCGGCGCGGCCGCAAAGCCCGCGCGCAAACGCACGAAGGTGCGGCACGACGTCAGTCAGTTCGCGTTTGAAGTCGGCTTTCTCGGAAGCCGTCCGCTGCTCACTTTCCATCAGTCCTTCGAGTCCAGTTTCGACAAGAGGTCCTTGAATGTATCAGGAAGTGGTTCATCGACAACGGAATCGTAGAGCTGACGCAAGCCATTGGCCCATTCGGGCTGGCCTTCTTTCTCGCTTTTCGACATCCGGGCGGTGCCCTTGGGCAGCTTTCCTTCGGAAGATGCAGGGGAAGTCATCGTGCTACAAATACGTCCTTGTCCTCGCAACCTGGGGCCCGATCGGTTCTTCGCCAAGTCGCTGGTTATGATCCCTCTAGTGCACCCGTAACGTTGCAGGGGGGATCGGGTTCCAGTCCGGACAATATAAATAAGACAGGTGTTAGCAGGGTCGGAACCAACCCTTGCGCGAGGGATATTACCAAAGCAAACCGCAAGACCAGACGGGGATGATAGGTGGTTGAGGACAGGCTTAAGCGCAAAGGGGTGCGCCAGCGTTGGCTGGTCGACTATCCGCGCGCAGTCCCCTTGGCCATCTTCCTGCTGGTTGCCGCGGTCACGGCGCTGAGCGTTTTTGCGATCGAAAGCGGGCAACGTATCCGCGAAGATGCGGAACTCACGCGGAAAGCGCAAGCCATGGCCTTCGCGATCGAGCGGCGGGCCTACTCCAATTCAGCGTTCCTGAGAGCCGCAGGTGCCTTGTTCGGGTCGCAGGACAAAGTGGATGGCGAAACATTCCGTCAATTCGTGGCAGAGCTCAGGCTGGACTCCGATTATCGCGGCGCCGAAGGCATTGGCTGGGCGCCGGCAATCGATTCCACGGTGGTCGCGGAAACCGAAGCGGTTCTAAACGAGGGCAAGCTGCACTCGATCAGGATCACGCCGAGCATCGTTGCCGAACCCCGTTCGCAATTGGTCCCGGTTCTTTTTCTTCAGCCCGATACCCTTCGCAACCGACGTGCGCTTGGCTTCGACATGTATTCCGAGCAGGTCCGTCGCAAGGCGCTCGACGAGGCGACGCGCACCGAACGTCCGACTGCGACCGGGCGCGTGACGCTGGTTCAGGAGGGAGGCGGCGAGGAGCCGGGCTTTCTGATCTACATGCCTGTATTCGAGGGCAGTATCGGTAATCGCACTCTGAAAGGCTTCGTCTACAGCCCGTTCACCGCAGCCCAGTTCCTGACATCGGCGGCAGAGCTGGTGTCGGGTGAAGAAACTCCCGTGAGGCTTTTCGACATTGGCGATGGGGACCGTGTCCTGATGGCAGAGCGCCAGGGCTGGGCGCCCGATCGTGCGACGGTGGATCGCCAGGTAGATATGGCAGGTCGGGAAATGCTGCTGGTCGTACAGGCTAGCAATGACAATACGCTGTCCTCTCTCTCGATGATCACGCTCTTGTTCGGATTGGCAGTCGCGAGCCTTCTCTTGGTCGTTGCGCGCCTCTTGACCCAGCAGGCGCAGGAAGACAGCCGGTCGCTCGACTGGTTCGCCGAACAGAACTCGATCCGCAACTCACTTACCCGCGAGCTTAACCACCGTGTCAAGAATACGCTCGCCAATGTCCTGTCGATCGTTTCCCTCACACGCCGCAGGGCAGACAACCTCGACGATTTTGCGGAAGGCATCGATCAACGCATCAGGGCGCTATCGGCCACGCATGACCTGCTGACGCAATCGGAGTGGGGTACCACCCCCATCCGCTCGGTCATCGAAGTCGAGCTTGCGCCTTATGCAAACGATGCCGAGCACGAGGTCGTGACGGAGGGCCCGCAGGTCGAGCTCGCGCCGAACGACGCGCTCTCGCTCGGACTCGCGATCCATGAACTCGCGACCAATGCAGCGAAATTCGGTGCGCTGAGCACGGTGGGCGGCAAGGTTTCCATCGTCTGGACACTCGTCAACGAACGATTGGCTCGGATAGACTGGACAGAAAGCGGTGGTCCGCGTGTGACCGAACCGACAAAGCGCGGCTTCGGTACGGACCTTATCGAAAAGATCGTGGCGCACGAACTGCGTCACCCTGTCGATCTGGAGTTCCTTCCGACTGGTGTCCGTTGCAAGCTGCTCGTCCCGGTGCGTGAGCCGAGCGAATTCGCCCTTAGAAGTCCGCCGGCCCAACACGACGTGGGGTAGGCTCTCCCCTGGGGGCTCCTGAGTCAAACAAACAAAAACGCCGCCGGGACCTGGGTCCGGGCGGCGTTCTTGATTTGAGGGACCGATTAACCCAGCGGGCGGCTGGACCCGAAGAAGAGTGCCTGGCTGATGGCAGCCCGGACAGTCTGCTCCTGGAACGGCTTGGTCACGAGATACGTCGGTTCAGGACGATCGCCAGTCAGCAGGCGCTCGGGATAGGCGGTGATGAAGATCACCGGGACACTGTCGATAGCCAGAATGTCGTCGACTGCATCGAGACCCGATGAGCCGTCTGCCAGCTGGATGTCGGCAAGCACCAGTCCGGGTGTCTTCTGAGCGACAACTTCCTGAGCCTGTGTACGGGTCGCAGCGGTGCCGCAAACCTCGTGACCCAGCGACGTGACCAGATCTTCCAGTTGCATCGAAATGAGCGGTTCGTCCTCGATGATGAGGACGCTGGTCGAACTTTCACGGTCGATTTCGCTGACCGCTTCCTGGACCAGGCTCTCGATTTCGGATGGCTCGACTTCCATGATCTCGCTCGCCTGTTCGACGGAGAAATCTTCGAGCGTGGTCAGAAGCAGAGCCTGCCGGTTCATGGGGGTGATGGATTTCAGGCGATCCTGTGCGGCACTTTCGTGATCGCCATCGGACGGCTCCTGAACGTCCAGGTAAGCGCTGGACCAGACCTTGTTGAAAGCACGATAGAGAGGGACGCGACCACCCTCCAGCGATGCCTTCAGATCGTCGTCGGCCAGAGCAGCCTCCAAGGTTGCGCGTACGAACGCATCACCGGTAGCCTGAGATCCGGTCAGTGCCCGCGCATAGCGGCGCAGGTAAGGCAAGTTTTTCGCGATTTGGTCACCAAGCGACATATAACCCCTTCCGTGGTTTGCGCGCATTGAACGCGCCGCCGAGCGAACGGTTCCTCGCTTGGCTCCCGAAATCATCTTGTTTGACAAATGTTTCAATCGCAGCGACGAGGTTGGTCTTCGAGAGGGTTAACGAGGGGGTGCGAATGTTCGAGATTGCTGAGCCCTATGCTTGCCAGGAATGCCCCCTGCAGAGCTGCCCCGGGCTGCGACCGCTAGATGCTGCGCAGCAAGAATACATGCAATCGGTCAAGCAGGCGGAAGTCAGCTTCGAGCGAGGCGACATCGTCTTGAAGGAAGGTGAGGAAACCGACCATCTTTTCACCATCCTCGACGGCGTGGCCATTCGCTATCTCGAACTTGAAGATGGTCGCCGCCAGATCATCAATTTCATGTTCCCGGGCGATCTCGTCGGCTTGCAGGGCGCATTCGACGAAGCGCTGAGCCATTCGGTCGAAGCCGTCCTTCCGCTTCGCCTTTGCCGGTTCCGTCGCAACGATTTCGTGCACCTGATCAGGGAACACCCACGCCTCGGTTTCGATATCACCTGGCTCGCCGCCAAGGAAGAAAACGCGCTGGAGGGACATATCGTCTCCCTCGGGCAACGCAGCGCGCGCGAGCGCGTCGTTTACCTGGCTGCCTGGCTTCTCGACCGGGCACTGGCCACAGGCATCGCGCGCGACGGCAACAAGCTTTCGATGGCCATAACCCAATCGCAGATCGCGGATATGCTGGGATTGTCCCTGGTCCATACGAACCGAACGATCAAATCGCTCGACCGCGACGGTCTGGTCCAGTGGAGCTCCCGCGAAATCTGCGTTCCTGACATGGATGCCGCCGCGAAATACGCCAGTTTCGAGCGGTCGGAAAAGGGGCAGCGACCGTTCGTCTGAACAGGATCGAAAAAAATTCAAAAAATTTTTGCGGGGCAGGGAACCCCATTCCGGTCGAGACATTTCTACTATGTCACCGCCGAGACCCCCCTCCCGTCCAAGCGGCTGGTGATACGATCCCGAAAGGCCTTCGCTCCAAGAGAGCGGAGGCCTTTTTTCTTGTCGCTATAGAATTGAAGGAAGTGGGGCCTGCTTCGCTTGCCTCACGGCAGTGCTCAGCCTGGGCGCAGCGCCCCGCGCAGACGCGAAATCATGCCGCGCTTTTCGGGCTGGCACAGCACATCGACCAGGACTGCGGGATCGTAAGGCTTTTCGAGAACGCTTCCCATTTCCGCGATGTGTTCAGGAATGTCTTCGGGCTGACCGGTAGAGAAAATGATCCGGGGGCTATCCGGCCCCAATTCCCTGACAAGTTCTGCAATTGCCCAGCCGTCGTCGCGGTCGGCGAGATGCACGTCGAGTACGATGGCGTCAGGCCGCTTGCGGCGTAGCGCCTCAAGGGCCGTCTCGGTTGTCGAACAGATATCCACCTGCTTCACACCCGCCGCCTGGAGAGCATCTTCGAGCATTACGCCAAGAATTGCCTCGTCCTCGACGACAAGGACATGCTCGGGCATTTTGCAAACGGAAGATGAAGCGCGTGCGATGGTGTTCGATCCCGATAGAAAGGTCCGTTTATTCGGCACCTACTTTCGAAAGGCAGTAACGGCCAACCGGTTCCCACCGGCCACACATTCGAACGCGGCGTTGCTTCGGGGCAACGGATTTGGGGCTACAGGGTCTTCTCGTACACTACGTATTCGCGATTAACCCGGCTGTCGATTGCGTCCGCGATTGCTTTCATCCCCTGGTTGTCATCGAGGATCCAGCCGATCTCGCCGCGGCGAGCCTTGTATTTGGTCGCAGCGATATCGCGGATTTCGCTGATCATCATGAAAGCAAGCTGGCTGGCGAGCCGCGAATTGTGCAGTTCCTTGAGGACACCCATCAAGGGCACGCGCATGTCCGCCTGCTTGGGCTTCTTCAGCCAGCGCAGCAGCTTGAACCAGCCGAAGGGCAAAAGCTTGCCTCCGATTTCCTTCAGGGGACGGTTGATGTCGGGGAAGGTGAGCATGAATGCGACCGGCTTGCCGTCCAGTTCGGCGATCATGTTGAGGTCTTCGTGGATGATCGGCTTCAGCTTCTTTCCGGCCTGCTCGATCTCGGCTTCGGTGAAAGGGATGAAGCCCCAGTTCTTCGACCATGCATCGTTGAGGATGTGCAGGATCGTCTCGACTTCCTCGTCCCACTTTTTCTTGTCGACCTTGCGCACATGGATACGCTCGTTGCGTTCGCCGGATTTCACGATGCGGCGGATCAGCGGCGGAAATTCCTGCTGTACGTCGAGGTCATAGGTCAGGAGGCGCTTGGCTTCGCCGTAGCCGGACCGTTCGATCCACTGCGCATAATGCGCCGGATGGTGTCCCATCATGATCATGGGGGGGTGGCTCTGTCCGATGACGAGCAGGCCCGGTTCTTCCCAGATCGACAGGGAGATCGGGCCGAGGACGCGCGTCATGCCGCGCGACCGCAGCCAGTCCTCTGCCTTTGCGAATAGGGCGGCGGCTACGGCTTCGTCTTCGGCATCGAAATAGCCGAAGAGGCCAGTCCCGGGACCCATCCCCTGCTCCGTCGGCAATTCGAGGGCGAGGTGGTCGATATGCGCTGAAATACGCCCGACCGGCTTACCGCCACGCAGAGCAATATATAGCTGAACGTCGGCGTGCTCGAAGAATGGGTTCTTCGCCGGGTTTACAAGCTCGAGCTGCTCGGAACGCAATTGCGGAACGAAATGCGGCTCCCGTGCGGCAAATTCCCTTCCGAGGTCGACGAAGGCAGCGCGCCCTTTCTTGTCATTTGCCTCTACGATCACGATATTCTGGTCAGCCACGCAGCACTTCCCTTGTTCAGCCGGGGTTAGCCCTGCGTATGGCATATGATCTTTGTCAAGGAATCGCGCGCGGTCGATCACTATGATCGAGACCCGAGACTGTCATTTTTCGCGCCGATCCACTAAGGCTCCCCCCAGGAAACGACCATGAACGCTGAACAGACCATTCCTGCTGCAAATCCTGCGCCTTCGCGCGATATGCGCGGCTGGCATTCGCAAATCGCCGACGACAAGGCGATGCTTCGCGGTGCGCGCGATTTGACCAAGGATATCGCCGAACACCGTGCTTCGATCTACTGGACCGACATGGTCGGCTCGGCCTTGCTGGGTTACGCGTCGCTCGCCGGTGCCATCCTGACGCAAAGCACTGCGCTGGCGGTCGCTCTGTCGATCGTGTCGGTGCTGGCGCTTTATCGCGCACTTCTGTTCATCCACGAGATCTCGCACTTCCGGAACGGGGCATTGCCCGGTTTTCGCGGAGCGTGGAACGCGCTGGTCGGCATTCCCATGCTGACGCCGTCCTTTATGTATGAGCAGGTTCACACGCTGCACCACAAGCGCACGCAATACGGCACGGTAGAGGATCCGGAGTATCTCCCGCTCGCCCTGATGAAGCCGTGGAGCCTGCCGCTGTTCGTCATTGTCGCAATCCTTGCGCCAGTGGCCCTGCTGTTCCGCTTTGCGGTGCTGGTGCCGCTGGGCGCGATCATCCCGCCGATCCGCCGCCTGACCTGGCAGCGTGCCAGCGCGCTGGCGATCAATCCGGAATTCCGCCGTCGCCCGCCCGAAGGCGACCTGCGTCCGCGGGTCATGCTGCTGGAGCTGGGCGGGTTCGTCTGGTCGTGGATGCTGGTCGGCAGCGTCTTCGCCTTCGGCTGGAAGCCGCTCCTCTTCGCACTGGGCGTTGCATCCGTCGTCGCGCTCCTCAACCAGTTGCGCACACTCGTCGCGCATTTGTGGGAGAACGAGGGCGAGGCGATGACCGTGACCGCGCAGTTCCTCGACAGCGTGAATGTGCCGCCGCCAGGCGTTGTCGCCGAAATCTGGGCCCCGGTGGGCCTGCGCTATCACGCGCTGCATCACCTTATGCCTTCGATGCCCTACCACTCGCTGCCCGAGGCGCACCGCCGCCTCGTGCGCGAACTGGGCACGGAATCGACCTATCACGGTGCGAACCACGCCGGGATGGGCGTGCTGGTTGCGCGCATTGCCCGCAGCACGATGGGTGGCCGCAAGGGCTGAGTGCCCTCAGCTTAAAAACCTGATCATCGCGCAGCGGCGCTCACGCGGGAGGCCGTGCGCGACCTCTTGCTCGATATCGGCTTTCAAGCGCGGATGGGCATCTAGGTCCTCGACCGTCTCGAAACCCAGCCGTGCATAGAAGGGCGCGTTCCACGCGACGTCGGTAAAGGTCGTTAGCGTGAGCGCGGCAAACCCGCTGTTGAGGGCATCGACGCCGATAGCCCGCAGCAGCACCGCACCGATCCCCCGCCCCTGCATGTCGGGATGAACGGAAAGCTCGCGTATGTGCAGTTCGCGGCGGTGCGGCTGGGTGGACAGGAAACCGACGACGCGCCCGTCGCTTTCAGCCACCAGGCAATGACCCTTGCGGATCATGGCGCGCTGCGCGTCCGCCGGGATCGGGTCCATGCCGGCTATGCCGGACAGGCCGTCCACTTCCAGGAAGAGCCTGCCTGCCGCGCTTTCGATCGCCGGCAGGTGCTCGGCATCTTCCGGCTTAGCGAGCCGGATGCTCCAGCCGGTCATTCCTCGGTCCGGATCAGGACGGTTTCACCGATCAGGAGGAACAGGAAGAACGGCGCCCATGCCGCGAGGAAGGGCGGGTAACCACCGAAATTGCCCATTGCCAGCGCGGCATTGTCGACCACGAAATAGGCAAAGCCCAGCGCCATGCCGATCAGGGCGCGCACGAAAAGCTGGCCCGATCGCGCCAGTCCGAAAGCGGCCACTGCGCCGAGCAGCGGCATGAGAAAGGACGACAGCGGGCCGGACAGCTTGTGCCACCACTTGGCGCGCATTTCACCCGTGCGCCTGCCGGCTTCTTCATAAGCATCGATGGTCGGCCCCAGCTCCCAGAAGGGCACCGCATCGGGATCGATTCTGGCAAGATCGATCTGGTCGGGGGTGAGGCCTTCACCCACCACGATCTCGTCGCTCGTCGCGTAATTGGCCGTGGCGACCTCGAAGCGCTGGACATCTTCCAGCTTCCAGCCCGGTGCCGCGTAGGTGGCGCGGTCGGCTACGATCTGTTCGAGGATCGCGCCGTCTGCGTTGCGGCGGTAAAAGGTAACCTTGCGCATGGCGATGGCATTGCCTTGCCCCGCCAGCTGGGCCGCAGTCATCACGTTCTCGCCATCGGTCAGGTAGACGTTGGCTCGCACATTGGATTCTTCGGGAATGGGCCCGTATTCGGCCGCCTCCCAAGCCTTGAGGGTGGCCGTCGCGCGGGTCACCAGACGTTCGTTGAAGACGAAGCTGAACGCTGCAACGACCAGCGCCGTCAGCAGCAGCGGGGCGAGGACTTGGTGAGCCGACAATCCGGCCGCCTTCATCGCGATAACTTCGCTGTTCTGGTTGAGCGTAACCAGCGAAATCAGCGTCGCGAGGAGCACCGAGTAAGGCAGGAAACGCTGGATAAGCTGCGGTATCCTGAGGCTGGCATAGGTCAGCAATTCGCCTTGCCCGTTACCGTCAACCGCCAGGATCTTGCCGCTGTTCGACAACAGGTCGAGCATCATCAGCACGAGCACGAGCATGACCAGTACCGCCAGGATGCGGACCACGAACAACTTCGCGAGGTAGAGCGTCAGCGTGCGCGAGGGGAAAAAGTCGAGTTGCATCGATCAGCCCTCCGCCGCCAGGTCGTCATCCGCAAGGACATGGTGTCGGCGCTTGCGTTTGAAGAGCTTGCCAATCTTCTTGGAAATCTTGGCGAACCAGTTCTCCAGCGCGCCGATTGCCTGTCCGCCCGGCACGAAGGCCACGCGCCAGTACATCCACAATATCAGCGCGGCGAAAATCACGAATGGCCCCCATAGGGCGAGGATCGGGTCGGCAAGGCCCAGCGCGGCCACGTCCTCTCCGTATTGGTTTATCTTGTGATAGGCGACGACCATGATGATCGACAGGAAGACGCCCAGCGCGCTGGTCGATCGCTTGGGCGGTATGCCAAGCGCCACGGCGAGCAATGGCATCAGCGCCATCATTACGACCTCGACCAGCCGGAAATTGAAGCTCGCCTGGCTGGCGTCGCGCTTGGTTTCGGTCTGGTTGTCCGCCCAGCCGACGCGCAGCAGTTCGGGCAGGATGTATTCGCGTTCATCCTCGCCGCGCGCCCGGAATTCCTCGATCGCGGGCAAGTCTATGGGCAGGTCATGGCGTGTGAAGGTGAGGACGCGGGGCGTCTGGTTGCCCGTGTCCTGGACGATGGTGCCCTCGGTCAGGCGCAGGATGATCGTGTCGGGATCGTCGGTAGTGGCGAGGAATGAACCCTCGCGCGCCGAGATCGACAGTACCTGGCCCTTGTCGTTGGCAACACGCGCAAAGATTCCGATCAGCCGCCGGCCATCGTCTTCGCTTTCCTCGATCCGCAGCGCCATGCGATCGGCGAGCGTGGTGAATTCTCCCACCTTGATCGATGCCCCCAGAGCGCCGGAGCGAAGCTCGTATTCGAGCCGCTCGTAGGTGAAGCGGCTGACGGGCTGGACGAAGAAGACCAGCGCCACATTGATGGCCATGAAGACCATGGTGATGATGTAGGGCACCCGCAGCAGGCGGCCGTAGCTGAGACCGACTGCGCGGAACACGTCCAGCTCGCTCGTGGTGGCGAGCTTGCGGAAGGCGAGCAGGATGCCCAGCAGCAGGCCAAGCGGAATCGCAAGGCTGGCATATTCGGGAACGAGCGTCGCCAGCATCTTGAAGACGACACCGATCGGTCCGCCTTCCACCGCCACGAAGTCGAGCAGGCGCAGCATCTTGTCGAGGGTCAGGAGCGATGCCGCGAGGGCGAATACGCCCAGCATCGGCACGATCACCAGCCGGAAGATATAGCGGTCGATGGCAGGAAGGAAGTTGAGCACGCGGTTTCCGGTTTCTTGGCGTTCGGGCGGCTCTAGCGAGAAATTACCCGCGCGTCATGCCCTACCGGAAACGAGAAAGGGGATGGCGATCAGGCCTTCTCCAGCGTGCACTGCAGCGGGTGCTGGTTCTCGCGCGCGAAATCCATCACCTGGTTCACCTTGGTCTCGGCCACTTCATACGGAAATACGCCGCAGACGCCGACACCCTTCTGGTGGACGTGCAGCATCACGCGGGTCGCCTCTTCCATGTTCATGCGGAAGAAGCGCTTCAGCACGATGACGACGAATTCCATCGGCGTATAATCGTCGTTCAGCAGCAGGACCTTGTACTGGCTCGGCTTCTTGGGCTTGGTACGGGTCTTTGTCGCGAGACCGGTCTGGCCTTCGCCCTCGCGGTTGTCGTCATCCTCGCCATTGGCGGCGCGAATTGGGGGGAGGGCGGTGTAATCGATCATCGGTAGCGGCAATATCGTATCGTTTCACCAAATCGCAAGGCATCAGTCAGCCCCTGCGCCGTCGCGAGTTAAGAAAACGTCGAAACGGACATCTTGGGACCGAAAAAGGAAACGGGCCGAACGACAGTGATGTCGTCCGACCCGTCCTGTCCAACCACCGGGCGAGGGAGAGAGGAGAGAGAGCCCGGCGGATTGAAGTCAGTTTGCCTTAGGCAGCCTTGCGGACCTTTTCGGCAGCGAGGCTGAAGCGGCTCGAAAGCGGAGCGAAAGCTTCGTTGGCCAGCTTGACCATGGCTTCGGTGTTCTTCGAAGTGGTCGAAACCATCGCGTCGAAGTTGCGACGTGCGATTTCACCCTGGAGCTGGAAGAGTTCGGTCGGCGACTTGATCGCAGCGAACTTCTTGACGTCGCCCTGGACGGTTTCGGCAGCCGACTTGGCTTCTTCGACATAGGTGCGGCCCATGTCCTGCATGCCGTTGGCGAGGATCTTGCCCGATGCGACGAGAGCTTCGAGGTTGCCCTTCTGGAATTCGACGACGTCCTGGGTCATTTCTGCACCCTTGTCGTAAGCGGCCTTGGCGCGGGTCTGCACGTCGGCAGCAACTTCCTTCGCCTTGGCGGTGTAGTCGGTGGTCTTTGCGTTCTTGGCAGTAGCCATGATGGTATCCTTCAACTTGGAAATCGGAGTGGTGGCGGTCGCGGGCTTCTTGGCTGCGGCCTTCTTCTTTGCAGGTGCTGCCTTCTTGGCGGCGACCTTCTTAGGAGCGGCCTTCTTCGCCGGTGCCTTCTTGGCAGCGACCTTCTTGGCCTTGGCCGGAGCGGCCTTCTTCTTTGCGACCGGCTTCTTCTTGGCAGGAGCGGCAACGGCCTTGGCGACCTTGTCGGCCTTGACCGGTGCGCTCGTGTCCGCTTCGACTGCCTTTTCGACGGCCTTCACGTCCACGTCGCCCTTGGCCGCGTCAGCAGCCTTCTTTTCCGCTGCGTCGGCAAATGCCTTCTCGGCAGCGGCGTCAATTTTGCTCTGGCTATCAGCCATGGGAAACCTCACTTTGTTGCAGTGCACAAAATAGGCATTGCAACTGCGAAGTCAAGGATTTTTTGTGCAGTGCACAATAAACCGCGACGAGGCGTATTTTCAGCGAGTTATACCGGGTTTACCGAGTGGCGACGTAGCGTCCAGGCGCATTTTCGATGACCCTGTCACCTTTCGCACCGGGCTTGCGCTTGCCTTTTGCGGGCACGGTTTCGCCGTCCTGTTCGCGCAGCCAGTCGATCCAGTCCGGCCACCAGCTTCCCGGATGCTCTTCGGCCCCTTCGCGGAATTCGGCGAGGCTTCGCGGGGAGCCGTCATTGGTCCAATACTGGTATTTGCCGGAGGACGGCGGATTGACCACGCCTGCGATATGGCCCGATCCGGCCAGCACGAATCGCAATGGGCCGCCGAAATGTTCGGTGATCCTCCAGACGCTTTCGGCCGGCGCAATGTGGTCTTCCTTGCCCGCCTGCACATAGGTGGGGGTGTTTACCCGGCCGAGATCGACCGGCGTATTGTCGACCGTCAGCGCGTCGCCTTCGACGAGCCTGTTGTCGCGGTAAAGATCGCGCAAATACTGCTGGTGCCACTTGGCGGGAAGGTTGGTTACGTCCCCGTTCCAGTGGAGAAGGTCGAAGGCCGGATAGTCTTCGCCCAGCAGGTAGTTGTTGACCACATAGTTCCAGATGAGGTCCGTGCCGCGCAGCAGGTTGAAGGTCGCCGCCATATACCGCCCGTCGAGATAGCCGTCGGGCGACATTCCCTTGATCGCGGCCAGTTGCTGGTCGTCGATGAAGTTGAGCAGCTCGCCCGCCTTTTCGAAATCCACCTGGGCGGTAAAGAAGGTCGCGCTCCTGACCTTGTCTTCCTGTTCGCGGCGGTGGAGGATCGCCAGCGTGGCGGCTAGCGTGGTTCCGGCAACGCAATAGCCGATCGCATGGACGCTCGGCACGTCCAGCCGCTCGCGCACATGGTCGATCGCATCGATTTGCGCGCGCACGTAATCGTCCCAGATCACGTCCTTCATGCTGGCGTCGGCCGATTTCCAGCTGACCATGAAAACGGTCACACCCTGGTCGACCGCCCATTTCACGAAGCTCTTCTTCGCGTTGAGATCGAGGATGTAGAACCGGTTGATCCACGGCGGGAAGATGATGAGCGGCGTCTCCATGACCTTGTCGGTCGTGGGGGAATACTGGATCAGCTGGTAGAGCGGGGTCTCGTGCACCACCTTGCCGGACGTGGTGGCGATGTTCTCGCCCAGCGTGAACGCGCTTGCGTCCGTGTGGGACAATTGGCCCCGGCGCATGTCTGTGAGCAGATGCTCCATGCCCTTCACCAGATTGTCGCCCCGGGTTTCGAGCGTCCGCTCCATCACCACCGGATTGAGCAGCGGGAAATTGGCAGGGCTCGCCGCCTCGGTGATCGCCTTGGTGGTGAAGCGCAATTGTTCACGCTGCTGCGGATTAAGATTGTCCGCCTTTTCGACCATTTCCGCCACGCGTTCCGCCAGGAACAGATAGGTCTGGTGGATCAGGGCGAAGGCAGGATGTGCGCGCCATTTTTCGTCGGCGAAGCGGCGGTCCTTACGTGGCAGCTCGACCTCGCCGCCGTGCTTTTCCGCTGCCTTGGGGCCAAGGCCGTACTGCCCCAGCACGTCTTCCCACAGGCGCATGCCCTCTTCCATCAGGGCTTTCTGTTGTTCCGCCTGCGCCAGCGGCATCTTCTGGTACCAGTCGGTTGCCAGCGCCATCCAGCGCGCGGGATCGAAATAGGGCACCAGCGCCTGAGGATTGGACAATTGTTCCGACTGGTACTGCAGCCACATGGCCTGGAGCTTCGCGCCGACCTCTGCCCAATGCTTTGCATCTTCGGGCGATACCGCGCCGTCGATTCCCTTGGCCGCATCCATCGTGCCCATCATCGGCGCGAACATGGCGCGCATCAGCTTGGCGGGGCCTTCGTACATATTGGTGAAGGGATCGGGCGTATCGTTCATGGCAATCCTCTGGCGTCGAAGCGCGTCTTTAGTCACTTACACGATAATTCGCACACTTGTGATAGCGAGCGGCTTTGCGCTTGCATCGTGAATAGGTAATCAATGTGACGACGCAAATCACTTTCGGCCAGCATTTCGGCCGGCGTCGCAGGAGCAATGGATGTCCGACGAATTCTACCGCATCAAACGTATGCCGCCCTATGTCATCGCAGAGGTCAATGCGATGCGCCACGCGGCACGTCAGGCGGGTCGCGACATCATCGACCTCGGCATGGGCAATCCCGACCAGCCGCCGCCGCAGCATGTGATCGACAAGCTGTGCGAAGTCGCGGCCAAGCCCGATGCGCACGGCTATTCGCAGTCGAAGGGCATTCCCGGCCTGCGCCGCGCCCAGGCGAATTACTACCAGCGCCGCTTCGGGGTCGAACTCGATCCCGAACGGGAAGTGGTCGTCACGATGGGTTCCAAAGAGGGGCTGTCGTCGATGGCGACGGCCATCAGCGCGCCGGGCGATGTCATCCTCGCGCCGAGCCCGGCCTATCCGATCCACACCTATGGCTTCATGATCGCAGGGGCGACGATCCGCAGCGTACCGACGACGCCTGACGAGAACTATTGGCGCGCGCTCGACAATGCGATGGCCTATACGGTGCCGCGTCCGACCGTGCTGGTGTGCAACTATCCCAGCAATCCGACTGCCGAGACGGTCGACCTCGAATTCTACGAGCGGCTGGTCGCCTGGGCGAAGAAGAACGAGGTCTGGGTGCTGTCCGACCTCGCCTATTCGGAACTCTATTACGACGGCAAGCCGACGCGCTCGATCCTGGAAGTGCCCGGGGCGAAGGATGTCGCTGTGGAATTCACCTCCATGTCGAAGACCTTTTCCATGGCGGGCTGGCGGATCGGGTTCTGCGTCGGCAACCAGAAGCTGATCGCGGCGCTGACCCGCGTGAAGAGCTATCTCGACTATGGCGCTTTCACGCCGGTGCAGGCGGCTGCCTGTGCTGCACTCAACGGCCCGGAAGACGTGATCGCCCAGAACCGCGCGCGGTATCAGGCTCGCCGCGATGTGATGGTCGAAAGCTTTACGCGGGCCGGCTGGGCAATCCCTTCGCCGCCCGCCAGCATGTTTACCTGGGCCAAGCTGCCTCCCGGTTTCGAGCACATGGGCAGCCTCGAATTCTCCAAACAGCTGCTTCAGCACGCCGAGGTCGCGGTCGCCGCCGGAGTGGGATTCGGTGAAGAGGGTGAGGGATACGTCCGCATCGCCATGGTCGAGAACGAACAACGTATTCGCCAGGCGGCCCGGAACGTGAAGCGGTTCCTTGCCGAACACGCGAGCTAGCAAGAGGTTTGCGTATCGCCGCTAGGTATTCGTCCGGATTGGGCCGGAGATAAACCTTTCATATTGGGTAACACGACGGGAGGCCTTAGGAGAAGGGCCGTGTCGCAACCTAATTTTACCTGGCTCTCCATGTCCACCAGTCCGCCGGGGCGGTGGGACCTGCGCCTGCTCGACTGGCGGATGACGCCTGCATTCCGCGCCGACGATACGATCGCAGGCCAATCGCTTTTGATCGACTGCCGGATCGGGGGACGCTGTACGGACTGGAACCTTGTCGCCGACAAGAAGAGCGCCTTGATCGTCGGCGTCGACGATGCCGGGACCCGCGCCAAACTCCTCGAACAAGGGTTTGCCGATGCTCTCTCCACGCAGGTCGCGCTGGTCGAGCTCGGCGCCAGGATGCTGAAGCTGGAAGGCTTGCGGGAATTGATCCCGCAATACCGTATCATCGGTCCGGTCCGGCTCGATCTTTTTTACCGCGATGCCTATGTCGACGGCCGCTGGATAGGGCTGCACCCGCGCGAATTCGCCCTGATGTGGCGGCTGGCCGCGGATCCGGGGCAAAGGGTCGACAAGGCGGCATTGCTCAAGGACGTCTGGCGTCTGCGCCACGAACCGGAAACCAATTCGCTCGAAGTCCATGTGTCGCGCCTCAGGGCCAAGCTGGCCGTGTCGGGTCTTGGCTGGCTGGTCCAGACACATTCCGACGGCGGCTATTTCATCTGTACCGAAGCGCGCTCGACCTTTCCCGCATTCGCCCGGGAGCGCAGGTCCATGCTGGACAGCGCATCTACCATGTCGCAAGGTCGCCGGCCCGATCAGTCAAACCTTGCGGAGTATCATGTCCAGCGAACGCGTAACGATTGAACTCGCCGATAACGGCGTTGCCCAGGTCCGCCTGAACCGTCCGGACAAGATGAATGCGCTGGACCCGGCGATGTTCGAAGCGATCATCGCTGCAGGCGAGGAATTGCGCACGATGAAGGGCCTGCGCGCCGTCGTCCTGGCGGGCGAGGGACGCAGCTTTTGTGCCGGCCTCGACGTGTCGAGCTTCACTGCCGCGCCGGATGGAGAGCGCAAGCCGCTGACCGAGCGAACGCACGGCAATGCCAACACCTTCCAGGAAGTGGCGATGACATGGCGCAAGTGCCCGGTGCCGGTCATCGCGGCGGTGCACGGCGTCTGCTTCGGCGGCGGTATGCAGATCGCGAGCGGGGCGGACATCCGCGTCGTCCACCCGGCCAGCCGCATGGCGATCATGGAAATGAAATGGGGCCTCGTGCCCGACATGGGCGGCTATCACCTGTGGCGCGGCCTCGTGCGCGACGACGTGCTGCGCGAACTCGTCTACACCAACCGCGAATTCACCGGCGAAGAAGCGCAGGGATACGGCCTCGCAACCTTCGTCAGCGAGGATCCGCTCGGCAAGGCGAACGACATCGCCAAGGAAATCGCCAACCGCAATCCCGAGGCCATCCGCGGCGCCAAGCGCCTGTCCGAAGCCATGCTGGAAAAACCGGGCGACGACATCCTGATGGAAGAAAGCGTCGAACAGGCCGCTATCATGCGCAAGCCCAACCAGGTGGAGGCCGTGATGGCGGGCATGCAGAAACGCCCGGCGAAGTTCACCGACGTGTGAGGTAGCGCGGCAAACGGCCCGATTGCGGCGCTGGCGCAACCGACGAATTATCTGACCTTTATGACCTTTGGTGTGCCATGCATTGGGTGGCAGGAATTTGGAGGACAGGTGTCAAAAGAGTCTATCCATTTCCGTCCAGTACGTCCTCGCTTGAAGGAAAACTGGGCGTTTTTGGTCATCTCGGTGATTTTGATAGCCCACATGCTGAGTGCCATCCTCGCCCCCAAGCCTCCGTCTGCCTATCTCCTTCTGGCAACCTTCGTGCTCTGGAGCGGCGGCCTCTATCTGATATGTAGAAACCGTTTTCCAGGTGACCCGACTTTAGTGGTTAGCGAGGAGGGAGTCCTATATAAAAGGGGGCGTCGTGTTCAGAAGCTATCATGGGATGAGGTTGATCAGATAGTTTCTGACGGAGCGTTGAATCTCATGACTTTCGTTGCGAAGCCGGGCAGAACCTCAATCAGTATGTATCCGGAAATGGTATCTGCAGATGGCAGGAACTGGTCGATGTTGATCGAGGACTACTGGCAACCGAACGACGCTCTCGCCCGCGCAGAATAGAGAAGCCTCTTTGCGGACGGCACGCATGCCGGAACGTCCGCTTCCCTCCCACTTTCCTGCCGTTTCATCGTGCTGGCGATGTGCCAGGAGCTGACGGGCAGCTGACGACCCGATAGCGGATATTGCTGGATCGAATTATCACTTGAGCGTTCGAAATTCCATCAAACTTATCGTAATGTCATGTAGATAACGAATGGCTTGTTGCATCCAGGATCACGCGGACTGTTTCCTGTGGCTGATCCCACATCGGGAAGTGTCCGCTATGCTCAAACCAGTGCATCGCTGCCTTGGGGAATGCCGCTGTCGCACGTTGCGCTTGCTGCGGCAGGCACAGCCGGTCCTTGCAGCCCCAGCCGATTGTAATTGGCGCGGGCGTGTTCGCAGAGCCCTTCTGATTTTCGCCGTTGGCAAGATCCTTCACGAGCGATCCGACTGTGTGCGTATCTGCCAATGCCCTGAGTTCCTGCGAGATGAACGCGGGATCAAGCGCCCACGGTTTCGCGGAGAGCTGGGCCATGAGCGCGGTCCGACCCGCAACATTGCGGGTGATCGCGGGTAGCGCCGGTCGCAGTGCCCGAACCAGAGCAATTGATGCCGTTATAGTGGTCCTGAAGAACGTACGCTCCCACCCTTGCCAAAAGCCGCCCGGATCCAAGGCAACAACCGCGCCGGAGTGACCGCGCCGCGCCATCTCAAGCACCAGGCGGGCCCCCATGGAGCTGCCAACCATATCGATACCTCTAAGATCCTCAGCGCCGAGCCATTTGTCCAAGCTGCGCGTCAGCCCGTCAAACGTGCCACTGTCGACCTCTTCGGGTGTCTTTCCGTGGCCTGGCAAGTCCAAGGCGATTACTTCCCTGGATTCAGCAAGTGCCTGCAAGATCGTATCCCAAGAGTGGCAAGTACCTCCAAGCCCGTGGACAAGGAGGAGGGGTTTTCCGCGGCCTGTGCGCGTGTGGTGCATGGTCATGTGAGAGTAACGCTTGGAACCGGCTTACGGTCCGCTCGGCCAGTGGATGTCCACGTCGGCGAGTATTCCGCCAAGTGCGGGAAGCTCGCGATCAGCCCTACCCTGACTTCTAAGCGAATTGCATTCACGTCCGCTCCCCGCCAATTTCCTGACCGCATTGCTGAGCTAGCGATGAGCCATGAGCGGTCATTCCGCTAACGACCCGATTGCGGACATCAGCTTTGAATGCCAAAACTACCGAGAATGAACACACGCCTTTCCTTCTCCTATCAATTTAGCAGAGACCCAAACGATGATTTCGGTTGGCTGGGTGTTAAGGTCATCGGTGAGAAGTTTTCAGGCGAAGGCGGATTTTGGGTTCAATGGCAGGACGTAAAAGAGTTTGGCGAGCAACTTACGACCTATCCAATCTCGCCCGAAGCTCCGCTCAAAGCCGCTTGGGGATATGAACCTTGGGAGGGTGACGCTCTTGTCGTGAGCGTGGAAGTGGCCCCTGCTGACAAGCGAGGCAATTTGTCAGTGCAGGTCTGGCTGCGGGACAACCTAGAAATGGGTGAAGGAGTGCCGCAAAACTGCGTTCGCACGACTTTCAAGACGAACTATCCCGAACTTGAAGCCTTCAGCCAAGCTATAGCACGCCTGATGGACGGAAAAGTCGAAGAGGCATCTCTTGCCGGGCAGTAGATGACCGCTTTCCACCCATCTCGTGACGCTTTCACCGAGCTAGAGATGCGCCAGGAGCGGACGGGCTGCTAACGACCCGTTTGCCGACGTTCCCTTGCCGTGCCACTAACCACCCATGAGCGACGAGTCCTTTATCGAGCGTATCTTCGACAGCGGTGACCAAAAAGTCACGGCCCGCTTTCTGAAACCGTTATTAGCTCCCGGTGGTGAGTATCAATGCCGATGGGCCATCGTTTGGCCTGATCACGTTCAGGAACGCTACGCTTGCGGCTTAGACGGTGTTCAAGCGCTTATGCTGGCAATGAAATCCGTCCATTCCGAACTGAAGGAAAGCGACCTCTACAAAGCGGGGAAGCTAACCTACATCGATCAGTATGACTTGGATCTTCCGCCAGATTGGGGTGAGGGGCAACTATACGTGCCTCCCGACGAGAACGGCAGCTAACCACCCATTTCCAGACGTTCTCGCGCTTTTCAGGTTTCGTCAAAAGCAGACGTCGATGCGCGATCGGGCTTAGGTCTCCGCGCCCCTACCGCCTGCCCCCTTTCCTACTCGCCCGGAATTTGCCTTATCCTGGTGAATGACCAAGCATCAGCCCATCGCATCGCTCGTGCCTGCAGGCAAAGCCGCCTGTGCGCCCGCTCCTTCCTCCCTCCAGATCGAAACCCAGCGCCACGACGGCTGGACGCCCGCCCGACAGGCAGCGTTCCTGCGCGAACTGGCGGCAACGCATAATGTCACTGCCGCCGCGCGGGCGGTGGGGATGAGCCGCCAGTCGGCCTACAAGCTGCGCGCGCGCCTGCAAGGCCAGCCGTTCGACAAGGGGTGGGAAGCCGCCTTCATCCAGCGCTTCGACGTGCTTGCCGAAGCTGCGCTCGACCGCGCGCTGAACGGCGTGGAAGTCCCGCATTACCACAAGGGCGAGCTGATCGGCACTTCACGCCGCTTCGACGAGCGACTGACGCTGGGGTTGCTCGCCATGAGGTCCCACTTCGTGCGACGGCCGGAGTGGGCCGATCATCCCGCCTATGCCTATGAACCCGACGAAGTGCGAGAGCTCGCCGATCGGGTCGAGAAGGGGCCGGAAAGCTGGCTCGAGGACGCCGATGCGGAACTCGAGCTGCGGTATGAGGAGGATGGGGAGGCAGGCGCCGATTGAGGCTAGTGAAAACGGGGCGCGTAGGTGTCACCCCGTCCTGCATCGGGTTATCGCCCGGTTTTCAGTGCCTTGAGATGCGAAACCGAAGGCGACACACTGTCGCCTTCGTCACCCGAAAATTGCGACGCTCTGCAATCCGTCCATCACCTGCTTGCCGTCCGCATTCCACAGCCGCAGCCGTTCCGACGAATAGCCGTCGTCGGCGTGCTGGCTGGCGTTTTCGGAAAGCCACCAGCCGTCGCGTGTCGTCGGCGCAGGCTCGAGCAGGTTGAAGGACCAGTTGATCGAACTGATCGGGCCCTGCCGTTTCATGGCGCGCATGGCGCCCGGCGGCATGACATCGCCCAGCAGGATGAGCTCGCTCACCGGGTCGAGGCCCTCGCGGTCTTCCAGCCTTGCCCAGCGGCGCACGACCGGCTCGCCGGGGCCCCGTATTTCCTGGGCGCGGCGGATCTCGAAATTATGCTGGATGAAAGCCGGCCCCTTGCCGTTCATCGCGCTTTCCGCCTCCTCGGGCGGTCCCGGCCAGTCGGCGACCGGGGCTGCAGGATGGGTCGCATTGGCTTCGCGCGATGTGCCGAAAAGCCAGAAAGCGGTGAGCGTGCATTTGCCCTCGCACCAGATCTCGCTGCGCACCTGGGCGACGTTGCGGCCCTGGCGCACGATTTCCCGGCGCAATTCTGCCTCGGGCGCAGTCGGCGCTACGAAGGCCACCTGTGCGGCGCGCAAGGGGGGCAGGTCGGGGAAGGCCCGGACGGCGGCCGTATAGGCGATCAGCGCGGAGGCGCCGCCATATAGCGTGCGGCCCTGCAACCAGTGGTCGAGGTTGTCGAAACGGGCGTGACCGCCCTCGGGAGTGATCGGATCGATCAGGCTGGCTATGCTCATGCCCGCTTCATTGCCGCTGGCCGCGCCTGCGTCCAGACTGACGTTACGGAAGGCAGTTCGAGCAAAGCCGATTGCAAACCCTTTACAGAATCGCTAGTGGGCCGCTTCCCGTTCCGAGAGGTCGGGCGAGGCCCGATGGCGGAGTGGTTACGCAGAGGACTGCAAATCCTTGCACGCCGGTTCGATTCCGGCTCGGGCCTCCATTTCCCCTTTTGTGGGAATGTGCCGCTTTAGCTCAGTTGGTAGAGCACATCATTCGTAATGATGGGGTCACGTGTTCGAGTCACGTAAGCGGCACCACCAACTCGTCTCTCAATTTCTCTCGAAGCCTTGAAAATCAGACGTTTTTGCGGGATACATCGGTTCTCGACGGCGCTAGTTGTATCTGTCGGTGCCCCCAAAATTCAGCGAATTTGGGGGCACTAGTGGGGGCACTGGCCGCATTACTGAACTCAGGTGCCCCCAGATGCCCCTCAAAGCATTATCGATGAAAGCATTGTCGCCCTCTGAAAAGGCTTTCCGGAGGAGCGATGAAAAAGGCCTCTACATTGAGGTGCGTCCAAACGGATCAAAGCTTTGGTTTCTGAAATACCGCGTGAACGGCAAAGAAAAGCGGCTGGGCCTTGGAAGCTATCCAGATGTCAGCTTGGCAGATGCACGCAAGGCTAGGGATGCAGCTCGGATCGAAATTCAGGCGGGCCGCGATCCACTATTCGATCGCAAGATGGCGAAGATCGAGAAGCGCATAGGAGCGGGCAATACCTTCCAGTCGGTCGCAGAGGATTTCATCGCGACAAAGCTGGAGGCAAATAACAAGGCAGGGTCCACGATATCGAAGGCGCGTTGGTTCTTGTCCCATCTAAGCCCATCGATCGGTAACCGACCCATCGCCGAGATTGAGCCAGCGGAGCTTCTGGCTGCACTAAAAAAGATCGAAAAGCGTGGGCATCGTGAGACAGCCGTGCGCACGAGGAATTTTGCCAGCCGCGTTTTCCGGCACGGAGTAGCAACCGCCCGCTGCACATCGGACCCGGCGCACCTCTTGTCTGGGGCTTTGTCTACGCCGGTCGTCAAACATCACGCTGCAATCGTAGAGCCGAAGCTTTTAGGCGAGTTTTTGCGTGCAATCGATGAGTTCAATGGCTCGCCTGTCGTTCACTTAGCGATGCGAATCAGCCCACACGTATTCTTGCGACCTGGCGAATTGCGCCAAGGGCGTTGGGAAGAGGTAAACTGGGAAGAGGCCAATTGGACCATTCCAGCCGACCGAACGAAACTTCGCCGTCCGCACACCGTACCGCTGTCCGGCCAATCCCTCAGACTATTGCGTGAGTTGAAGCAACATTCAGGAGGCTTCGACTTAATGTTCATTGGTCAACGTAGTCACTTGCGACCGATGAGCGAGAATGCGTTGAACGCTGCTTTTCGCCGTATGGGGTTTGGCAGTGATGTCGTCACCGCCCACGGATTGCGTTCGACTGCCTCCACCCTGCTGAATGAGAGCGGCAAGTGGCACCCGGATGCCATTGAGCGTGCTTTGGCCCACGGGCAAAGTGACCAGACGAGGGGCACTTACGCCAGAGGACAGCATTGGGACGAGCGCGTCTCCATGGCTCAGTGGTGGAGTGATTATCTGGATACACTGAGGGTTGGCGGGGAGGTCGTGAGTTTTCGCCCCGTAAGCAGCGGTGAAGGAAGATAAGCCCTTAGCGGCCTCAATACTCCCCGCTATCCACAGGGTATTTTCCCCGGATCATGAGTCCAACCCCTTGTCGTGTGCCGTGAGGGCGCGCAGAGATATTTGTGCACGCATCGTGAACAGGCGGGGAACATCTGCCCTGCGATGCGATGCGTTCACTGGCCCCTCGTGGTCGCAAAGCAAGGTGAAATAGATGGCAGCATTGCTGACAATCAGAAACTTCTGTGACGAGTACAACGTCAGTCGATCAACCGCATACCGCCTGCGCGACAGCGGCGCTGTTCCTCACGTTCATATCGGACGAGCGGCGCGTATACGTCGCGAGGACGCCGAGCGTTGGTATCAGTCTCTTTTCGACGAGGCTGCGAATGATTGACCCGGTGGCAGATAAGCAAGAGCGCCGACAAGGCTAGTGACCTTATCAGCGCTCGTATCCAGTGGTTAGCTCCCAGTTGGATGCAGCTTCAATGCCAAAGGAAAACGAGGTCGTCCACACAAATTGTGTAGCGACTGACATGATCGGGGCGGCTGGCCGAATGGCTGGTCGCCCCGGTTGAAACACGTCTGTGTAGTGCCACAGTGTATCTCACCGTTCCTTTGAAACTTGCGGCGGATCGTGCCTCATTGTCGCAACCCGCAAAAAGAGAAATCTTTTAGATCAGTGGGTTGCTAGAGACATCGTATCTTCCCCCTATTATAGGGCCTTTATCTTTGCCTCCAGCCGGATTGAAGCAGGGCGGTGCGCGCAATCGAGCGGACAGGGTGAGCTGGCAATTGAGCAAGCGCCAGTGCCAGCTACTTCTGGATCGCAGCCATGACGCATGGGAAGCCGGAATGCCGCTCAATCGGTTCATTACCCTGGCTTGGGGCAAAGCGGGGAAAGGAGGATGCGAGGCAACTCAGGCCACGGGTAAATTCATCAAGACCTCACGCGACTGGATGCGTTGGCACGGTCACCCCATGCCTTGGGTCTGGGTGCAGGAGCACGGGAATACATTCGGCCAGCACGCGCACGTTCTGCTGCACGTTCCCGCCGAACTGGACTTGCTCTTTCGACCCATGCCGCTTCGCTGGGGCAAGGCGTTGCTGAAAGGCGGCTATGTTGCGGGAACTATTCAATCGCAGCGACTGGCTTCGGCCTACACTCACAAGGTCAATCCCGAGCTTTATCGGGCGGTCATGCTCGGGAAGCTGCACTACATGCTGAAGTGCACCCCCACTCACTTGGAAGGGGCACTCGGCATGATCAGCTGGGGGCACAAGCCATGGGGTCAGTCGAGCCGGGTCGTTGGCAAGAGAGCGGGGGCCTGGCAGCGAAGTTGCGGGGGAGGGGGTGGGGCAATCTCTCAGCCTCCGCAGATCGCTGGCGGTACGACAGCTTCAAGGAAGCGCTAATACAGTTTCTCGCCCGCGCGCGCGAGGGCCGCTAAAATAGGATGGAATAGCCGTCGCGGGTCTTTGCGTCCCGACGTTCCTGATCGGACCAGAAATGCAATTCTTCCAATTGATTTCGGAAAATCTGGAAACGGGTTAGCGAGGAAGGAAGTAGCCCTCTTCGCTGTCGCGGGCCGCCCCTGTTTCGACGAGGGTTTCCAGCACCTCCTCGACACGCTGTCTGCGTTTGGATGTCGTCCGGCCTTTGAAGAGGGTGGCTAGTGCGTCGGCTGGCAGCGGCGCTTCTGCTTCGGACAGCACATCGCGCAAGGCACGGATCTGTTCGAGACCATCCTTGGGCCAAGCCCGCTCCTCGACTACGCCTGCTTCGACAAGGTCCATGTCGAGATCGTCCTGACCCTTCACCTTATGGGCGAGACGCGGCTTCTGGTATTCGGGGCGCAGCCAACGGACGAGGCCGCGCTTTTCCTCCGCTGCGCGTTCCTGATTGAGCGCAACCAACCGCGTGAGCAGTTCCTCCTCGGCAGCTTCCTGGTCTTCGGATTTGTGCGGACTGGGCGTGGTCGCGCCGGGGCGGCCGACCAGCCGCGCGCCAAGGTCTTCCCAGCCATAGGCGGCGAAAACTTCGCGGTCGATATCGTCGTGGATATCCTTGAGCACCGAGATCAGCCCCGCCTCGTGGATATCGCGCTCCTTCTGGCTGAACGGCTCTCCGACATTTTGCTCCAGCTCGCGCAGGCGTTCGAGCACATTGTACATGTCGGTCATGGTGAGGAAGTCGTGTTCGGCGAGCCGCTCCTTGCGGAAGGCATCGAGCCGCTCGCCGAGCTGGTCGAGCTTGGAGGATTGCGCGTCGGTGAGGATTGGGAATGGGAAAGGGTCGAAACAACGCGTTTTCACGTAGACAGAGTCCATCGCATACACACCGATTTTCCCCGCATTCGCTTGAAACCAATAGCAATGTACGGAGGACGAGAGGACTGCAAACTGGCCCGCTTCCTCCATGGTGAGGCAAATCAGTTTGTTATCTGGGAGTATTGTACTTTCTAAGAACTGGAAAACCCTGTGCTTTGCCGTTTCGATGGTAGCAACATATCTCTCGATCCCTGCAATTGCGGGCCGAAGTTCCGACCTCGGCTCGCCAAAAATCCACCAATTCTCCCGATACTGCTTGCGATTGTTTTGATCGCGCTCTGGTTTGACGGTTTCGACAACGTGCTGATATGTTGCAGGAAAGCGACGCTGTACATCTGGTGCCGTTAATCCGAACAGGTCGATTGCCATCACGCCTCGCGGTCGAGAAGCGAGATCACGGCCGTGTCGATACTGCCGAATATGCGCGTCCAATCCATCGACAGTCCCAAGCCCCAAATTCGCAGCAGTCTTCGGTTCAACAATGAACCCGGAACCGTGAAGTTTTACCCCGGCGCTTGATAAGGCTTCATTGGCCAGTAGCGGCTCAACTTTCGACATGTCGGGACCAATTCGAAGCCCGCTCGTAATCTTCCCTTCATCCACCTCCAGTCGCACTTCGGGCGTATCGGTGTTCAGCCCGCTCTCGTGCACCACTTCCGCCAGCTTGCCCTGCCGCTCGCCGCGAACCGCGACAGTCATGGCAATGCGCACCGCTGCCTTGTCGCTCGCCTTAAGCCAGGGGTGATCGGGAATGGCATACACCAACGATAGCGGCAGCTTGGCGTTCATGTGCCGCTCCACCACGCGGCGGCTGAAGGTCTGGGTGATCGAATTGGTGGTGATGAAGCCGAAACGGCGCAGCGAGTTTTCGCCGTTGGCACCCTTGGGCGGCTTGGCGAGCAGGCGCGTCGCCGCCTCGTCCCAGAAATGCATCACGAAATCCGCACCACCGGGTACGTCCTTGCGCACCTTCCACGCGGCCTCGGCATAACCATCACCCAGTTCGGCGCGCATGTCCTTGCCGCCGATAAAGGGCGGGTTGCCGACGATGAATTCCACCTCCGGCCAGTCGGCGCGGCGCGGGTTCACATATTGGTACAGCTCCATCTTGGCATCGGGATCGGGGATTTCCTCGCCCGTGATCGGATGCAGCTTCATCGTCTCGCCGTCCCAGCGAGACAACGGCTTGCCCTTGTCGTCGCGCAGCATTTCCATGCTGTCATAGGCGAGAAGCGCATCCTGTTCCTTGATCGTGCCATAGGCGTGCAGGATCGGTTCGGGCAGGTTCTTGGCCTCGGTCGTGCGTAGCTGCCATTTCAGGAAGCCGATCCACAGCACGAGGTCGGCAATCGGCACGGCGCGCGGGTTTATCTCCAACCCGTAGAACTGGCGCGGATTGACAGTTTCGCCATCGAGCAGCAGTCGCGCCTCGTCATCGCCCAACGATTCCAGCGTGTCGAGCACTTCACCCTCCAGCCGCTTCATCAGTTCGAGACTGACATAAAGGAAGTTGCCCGTACCGCATGCCGGGTCGAGCACGCGGGTAGTGCAGAGCTGGTGGTGGAATTGCCTCACCGCTTCGATCGCAGCTTCGTTTTTCCCTGCGCGACGCAGGTCGGCGACCAGAGCCTGAACTTCGTCCCAATCTTCGCGGAGTGGTTCGATGATCGTCGGCACGACCAGCCGTTCGACGTAAACGCGCGGTGTGAAGTGGGCACCCAACTTGCCGCGCTCCTTCGAGGCCAAGGCACGTTCGAGTAGGGTGCCGAAGATGGCGGGTTCGACCTCGTGCCAATCCTTACGTGCGGCGAGCCAAAGCTCCCTGATGTCATCGGCCTCCAGCTTAAGCGCTGTGCGCTTCTTGAACAGCGACCCGTTGAAGCGTTTCAGGGGCCTGCCAAACTCGCCAGCGTAGCCGCCTGCATCCATCGTTGCCCAAAGGCTTTCGAGCGCCTGCGGGAAGTAGTCGGGCGTCTCCACCATTCGTTCGAGCATCGCTTCGAACGGGCCGACGCCTGCGCGCTTTTCCTCGTCGGTTTCCTCGATCAGGCCGATGTCTTCTGCAAACATCGTGAAGAGGCAGCGCATGAGGAATTCTGCGATGTCCTTGGGGTCGTATTTCCTTTCCAGGCTCTTTGCGATCTTGGCGAGCCGGGTAGCGATATCCTCGGTTACCTCTGCACTGATACGCGCGGGATCGAGGGCATGAGGTTCGGTCCAGATGGCTCGCAATCGCTGCTGGACTTCTTCCTCTAGCAGATCATCCATTGAGAGCCGATAGCTCTGTCGATCCGGAAAATGCGCATAGTTGCGGCCCTGTCCGCTGAAGTCGGCATAGACCTCAATGACATTCCCGATGTCTGCAATGAGCAGGAACGGTGGATAGGCGTGGTCGTCGGGAAGGGAGCGAGCATAGTCTTCCGCCTGCTTCTTGGCAGCGATCATGACCTTGTCCCAGGTCTTCGTGCCACGCTTGGCATGCCCGAGCTTCTGCGAGGTTTCTATGCCAGCCAGTTCGAGTTGCTCGCTTTCGCGGGCTTTCTTGCGCTTGGCTGACTGCTTTGCCTCTAGAATGAAGCAGTCGCGCTTGTAGCAGTCGATACGACCGGTTGATGTAGAGCCGCCCGTGTGGCGGAAGGTCACTGGACGTTCGAAGACGTAGTCGCTGGTTGCGGTGTCTTCTTTTTGAAGTTTGGGCGAAGGCAGACCCAACGCTACTGTCAGCCTCTCAATAAAGAGCTGGGCATTGGCCATTTCGGAACCGCCCGAGGCCTTCGCTTCGTCGATAAGGTCCGCAATCTTGGTTAGGTCGATTTCCCCCATGGCCAGTGCATGGCGCGCCAAAGAAAGCCGTTCAAGCAAAAAGACTTGGAGCGAATCTTTCGGGTGAGAACGCTCGTCTCGGGCTCGCAATTTGCGTGTTATTAGTGTAATACACCAGCATGGGTGGATTTGGATCGGGACGGAGCGGCGGCAGGCCAACGGCGGAGCAATCGCTCCGTATCGATTTGTCTTGGATGATGCGCGCAGGCTTGGCGCGCGAAGGGTGTGACGTGCCGGGCACCCTTCGCTGGGACCGTGGGGGGCAACCGGCTGGTATTGTCAGCTATGTCGCGAAAATGAGCGAATCTGGCGAAGAGACGCTTCTGCTCAGCTTCTCGCGCGGGACAGGTGAGGAGCGCGAAAGCGTCGAGCAATCTGTGCGACTAACTCACACGGAGCCCCACTTCGGTGGGAAGCGCTGGTGGATGATTTGCCCTTATCGCGGCATTCGTGTCGGCAAGCTCTACCTGCCTCCAGGGGGCGATCGTTTCGCCTCGCGAAAGGCATGGCAAATTGGATATCAGTCCCAGCGTATCGCGAACCGAGACCGCCCTTTCGAGGCGCTGTTCCGCATCCAGAAGCGGTTGGGGTGCCCTCAGGGTTGGGAGCAACCAATCCGCCGACCGAAAGGCATGCATCAAAGCACCTTCGCCCGGCTGGAAGAAGAGTATTGGCGGCTTGATGAACTTTGTGCGGTCGAAATGATGCGGGTGATAGGTTTGCTCGCAAGATAGCCAGGAACGCCAACCGAATGACCAAAAGCGGACCAGCCGCTTACGACCCGATTGCGGACATTGGCTGGCACCACATCCTAAGTCAGCGTTCCACCCCAATCACAGCCAAACCGATCTCCGATCTACGATCCGCTGAAAGCCTGCCGCGAAGGATGAAGCTCTTGCTCGCAGCAAAGCTCGCCTGCCTTCCGCAGTCCGTGTGAACACTAGTTTTGATGAGCCAACACTCCCACGCCATAATTCGGCAAATCGTTCAGCATTTTCCTTGCGAGCACCGAGCACAGCGGGGACAGCGTGGTAATCGACCCGCTTCTTGAGGCCGAGCCATGAATTGCGCACCAGCAGGTATCGTGGGTTCTGTACCGGCCCGAGAATTTCAGCGATTGCCTGCATGACTTGCCGTTCGGCGGCCCGGCTGACTCCGGTCAGGACGATATCCTTTCGCCCGTCGAGGCTAGTGCGAATTTCGACGTTAGCGGCATCCAGTTCGCGCCCGCTAATGACGTCGACATCGACCAGCGAACGCAAGACAACACGGGTCACCGATTCCAGACTGCCCTCCAAAGAACCATTGCGCCAAATGAGCATCCCGGCCTTTGCCAGACGAGGCAGGCTTGCGAGCGTGGCAACACCGGCAAGCCCCGTCGCGATGATCCCAATTCCTTCGTATGACGCAATGCCCCGCAGTTCGATGGCCGCTGCAAAGGCTCCACTACCCGCCGCGCTCCAAACCAATGCCTGCAGGGTATCGAACCAGCTTAAAGCGCGCGGTGCGTAACGGGGAGCCGCGGTTTCGCGCACCTGCGCTCGCTCGGCTCCTTCACCGAGAGACACTTTCCAGCGTTCTGCAATGGCTGGACGGTCTGCTGCGGCTGCAAATGTCTTGAGATTCGCGAATGCCGCCGGTCTTGATGGATCGAGGCCTAGGCGGGCAACACCGTCTTCGATGAGGGTGGACGCACCATTGGAAATCCCTTCGAACGCCTTGAAGCGGCGCGCGACCACTTCAATATCAGACAACCCAGGTGCGCCCCCATCATTGAGAAAGCCCCAGTTGAACGTCGAGACGACCGCATCCCAGCTTTCGCGATCCTGCGGATCGACCGTCGCCAGATGCCAGATGTTGGCTACCTTGTCGGGCCTGGCCGGATCGATCCGGATTGCTCGTCCGCGCATCTGGTTGGACAGCATGAAAGAAGCCGTATTGCTCGCAAGTACCAAGCTGTTGAGCGCTGGCGCATCCCATCCCTCGCCGAGCAGCGACTGCGTGCCAACGAGTATGCGAATGAAGCCGCGTGTGAACAAGGCCGTGACGAGGCGGACCAGTTCAGCGGTGCCACCGGTCCTACATTCGATACGCACGTGTTCCGGGCAACCCGGCAAATCGCTTGCTCGAAAGTTGCCAGGATCGATGTGCAAGTCTGCTGCGACCTGGTCGAGCTTAGACAGAGTGCGCTTGGGAAGGATGACCAGACTGCCTGTTAGAACCCCGAGATAATCATCAGCGATGCCTGAGCGTCTTAGCTTCTCGAAGATTGGCACCACGCCGAGCTTGGCAGGCTTGAACTCCGCATCGGGTCCGTTCGGCAGCTCACCAGCGCGAATATGATCGGACAACACGACCATGCGCAAATCGCCATCCAACGCATTCTGTTCGGCTTTCGCGATGTCCACTATCGAATCCAGCTTCCCGAGGCTGGAAGTCATCAGTTTGAAGACTGAGCGTGTGTGCTGCAGCAGAACGCGGCCGCCTTCGATCAGTCCATGACGATTCAGCAGGTCGCGCAGAGTCCTGAGCCGCACCGGATCAAGCGGAAACGAGGCGGTGTGTTGCGATATCACGCCGTCAAGAAAGCGTTCGAGCCAGAACAACGATGGCTGCGGTACATTGCGCGCCGACACACCAAGCAACTTGAGCGGAGGGCGGGGCAGATCCCGTCCGGCTGATGCCAGCAGAACGAGCGCTGCCGACAACATCTCGGGCGCTTCGAGGATCTCTTCGACATGCGCTTGCGATTCCGTCAACCAAGGGTGCGCTGCCAGCCAGTCCAGCAACCCGTCATTTTGGCGCAATTCTATGTGCAACGAACCAATGGCCGCCCGCCTTCTATCGAGTTGCACCAGAGCATCTTCGGTCGGTTCCGACAGGATGAGGTGATCCTGATGAGGACAGAGATCGCCATTGCGCACCAGTTCGGGAATGCCAATTTCGAGGTCTATTGGCCCGCACAGTTCCTCGTAGCGAGACCATTCGGCGAAGCTGGCATCGTAAGGGGGTGTCGCAGTCAGTGCGACCAGACGGACATCATCCAGTCGGTTGGCCAGCTCTTTGAGACATTTCCACCACTCCCGCCGCAGGTGATGTGCTTCGTCCAGAACCAGCGTCAGCGGCCCCCGGTAATTCAGCTTATCAATCAGCGCATCGAGCTCCTCGCCGCGTCGCAGGCTATCGAGCGCCTGATAGGTCGCCAGCGTCAGTTCGCGGATGTCTGCCAGATCGCGAGAGATTTCCTCCGCTTTCGGCGGCGTGTCGAGAAACAGCGGGCAAAGCCGGTGTGTCCACTGTTCGCGAATGGCGATCGTTGGAGCAAATACAAGCGCAGGCCTTCCAATACGGCGCACGATCTCCAGACCGAGCACCGTCTTCCCGGCACCAGGGGCGGCTACGACATGCAGTCTTCCGTCATCAAAATGCTCGCCCATCTCTTCAAGGATTCGGGCTTGATAGTCCCGCCAGTTCCCCTTGAAATTCATATCCTTGAGCATCGCACATGGCCTAACACCTTGGGAAGCTTCCGCCTATTGCAATGTTAGATATCGCCCTCGGCCCAATTGCAGCCACTGGATCACACAGATCGCTTAGTCCGCTTTCCACCCCATCTCGTGACGCTTTCACCGAGCTGGAAATGAGCCAAGAGCGGACGGGCTACTAACGACCCGGTTCCATCAGTCGCGAATTGATTGATCTATCCAGAGGTCAATCAACTCCGCTTGACCATCACACGAATCTCCACAATTAATTGCGCAACTTATTGCGGAGATTCGTGTCGACAATGCCTGGCGAGCCAAATCAGGATCAATTTCACGCGGCCTATCTGGGGAAGCGACTGCAAGACATGATGGATCTTGCCCACGAGCAGATGCAGGATGTCTATGCTCAACGCGGATTGAATATCCCCGTGCAGGGATCTTCGACGCTTCAGGCGATTAAGCCGGGCTCTTCGGTATCACTCAGCGATCTGGCACGGGATCTTGGCCAGTCCCATCAACTCGTCGCGCAGCGTCTGCGAAAGCTGGAGAGCCGCAGACTCGTCTACCGGGCAGCTGACCCCACCGATGGCCGCAAGACGCTATACACCTTGACCGCTGAAGGCGAACGAACATGGCGTCTGCTCGACGAGACGATGGCGTTGGCTACGCGGATGAATTCCGACCTGTTCTCAGAGATTGGCGTGGATCTGGTCGCTGCGCTCGATGATGCCATCGCGCGTTTGCATGTGCGCAACATGAGCACGCGATTTGCCGATCTTGACGCCCCAGCCCCTGACTAAGGACCAAAGATGGCAAAGCTTACTCGATTTCTTGGCCTGATAGTCGCAACGACATTGCTTACTGCAAGTTTCAGCGTCTCTGCGGGCAAGCCGGCTGAACAGGCCATTTCACAGGACTACCGGCAAAAAGCTGCCGCCATCGCGCAGTCGTACCACGACGCCGGGATTCTTGATGGCGTCGTGATCGTCGCCACTCAGTCCGAGATACTCTACCAAGGTGCCTTCGGCCCTGCGAACATCCCGTTCGATATTTCTTACACCACAAATACGAAAGTGCGTCTTGCTTCGGTGTCAAAACCGTTCACGGCGGCACTCATACTCAGGCTCGAAGAGGTTGGTTTGCTCTCGACCGAACAAACGATTGCAGAGCTGCTGCCAGAGTTTTCTTCCAGTCCGGCAGCTGAGGTGACGGTCGACCAGTTGTTGAGCCATCGCTCAGGTATTCCGAATTACCAATATACGCCGCCTTATCAGGCGATTCAGACCCGAGTGCTGACGTCCGGCATGACCAGCTTGCCCGTTGATCTGGATGATATGATCGGGACCTTCATTGACAGACCCCTGACTTTCACGCCCGGCGAGGATTACGGTTACAGCAATTCGAACTACGTCCTGCTTCAGGCGATTGCCGAAAAGGCCACGGGGCAATCATTCGCGCAGCTATTGCGGACTTTCATTTTCGATCCTCTCGCAATGGAGGGTTCCGGAATCCTGACCTATCGGTCCGTCAATCGCGATCTGGCCGATGGTTATGTGGTCGTCCCAGGCGGATTTGAAGCGCCGCTACAGGCTCAGTTTGTCGGGGCCGCAGCGCCGGGCGGCCTTTATTCCACCGCTGGTGACATGGCCAAATGGTTTCAGGCGCTCTTTTCGGGCGGATTCTTCCGTAATCCGGGCACTCTGGAGAAAATGACCGTGCCCCGCGCAGTCGCCTATAATGAGACAAGTTTTATTGGCTATGGGCTGTTTACCTCGCTCATTTCTGTTGGCGATGAACAGGTTAAGGCGATTGGCCATGATGGCTGGGGCCCGCCGTTTACCGCCAACCTTCAATACATTCCCGAGAAAGGGCTGATTGTTTTTGCAGCGGACAGCATCAGCGGCACCGGCAGCAGGACATACGGAGAAACGGTACGGCTGGGCGAAGATTTGGTCCGGGCGGCATACGGCCTCGAAACAAACGTACCCTCCCAGCCTGCAGATTTGCGTCTGGCACAGCTGTTGGCAAGCGAAGGCATCGTCGAAGGCATCAGCCACTTCGAGTCACTCGTGAAATCCGGCAAGATCGAAAAGCCGCGGGAGCAGGACATTAACGGATTTGGCTACGCTCTGTTGGGCGCGGGTGATTTGGATCGGTCAATCGCTGTTTTCCGGCTCAACTCTCGGCTTTTCCCAGATTCGACGAACGCGTTTGACAGCCTTGGAGAGACTTATGAGAAGGCAGGCCAGTGGGCCAATTCCATTTCCTCATATCAAGAGGCGTTGCGGCTCAGTCCCGATAGTTCCCGCTTACAGGAAGCGCTTCAGAGGATCGAAGCGTTGCAAGAATCAGCGAGGGATAGCCCTTGAAACACGGAAGCGGTGCTTTGTAAAATAGGCACTCCGTCAATTGCATTTCAAGTCGGACAGCCGTCTACCGGACGACAAATTGACCATCCCGATCCTTTCGTCGAGAGTCCGCTTGCCACCCACAAGCGGTCACTGATCTTGCCTTTGATGGCTGCCGAAAGCTGACAGTGCTGTGGACATTCGGTCAGTCAAATCCGTAGTATTGGGGGCACTTTTGGGGGCACTGCCCAGACCTCTCTAGAATAAGCATAACTAAATCAGTTACATAGGTATCATGTGCGGGTCACGTAAGCGCACCACTTCTCGTGGGCCGCTGAAAATCGCCATTCCTCGGCCACGCCCGATGTGGATGCCGACAAGCCTGAGGCGAGCCGTGCCTCTCGGTCGAAGGTGGGCAGGTCTCCCTCCATTCATTCTGGCGCCCCTCCGACAGCCTGATAGAGCCCGACCAGAGTAGTAAGCTCGTCGGCCTTCACCTGCACCAGTGACAGCTCGACGCCCAGCAAGGCGCGCTGTGCATCGACCTGCTCGATATAGGGCGAATAGCCGGCGCGATACCGGTTGCGTGCATGACGCAGAGCATCGGCCACGGCCAATTGCTGGGCTTCGAGTGCAGCTTCCTGCTCTTTCAGATTGGCCAGCACCGCCATGCGATCCTCTACCTCGCGGAAGGCGTTGAGCACGGTCGCGCGGTAGGACCAGGCCGCCTGGTCCCGCTGCGCCGTGGCTCCGTCGAGCTGCGCCTGCAGCTTGCCGCCCTGGAAGATCGGGGCAAGGATGCTGCCGCCCAGCGACCAGACGCCCACGGGATCGGCGAGCAGGTCGGATAGCGCCAGTCCCGCCGCCGCGCCCAGATCGATCGAGGGCATGAAGTCGGCGCGCGCCATGCGCATTTTCGCGTCGGCTGCGGCAATGCGATATTCCGCTGCTGCCACATCCGGACGGCGGCGAAGCAGCTCGGACGGCAGGGTCGCAGGCGGAGGTGGCCGGCGGAGGTCCTCCAATGTCCCGCCTCTTACGATCGCACCCGGCAGTTCGCCGGTCAGGACCGAAAGGGCGTTTTCCTGCCGCGCGATCTGCGCTTTCAGTTGCGGGACCAACTGCGCGGTGGCCTGGTGCTCGGCTTCGGCCTGCCTGAGGGGAAGCTGCGAAGTGTAGCCGACCTCGGCCCGGTCGCGGGCGAATTTCACCGCCTCCTGCCGCTTGGCAAGCGTTTCTTCCAGCACCGAGAGCCGCCGGTCGAGCGCCAGCAGGGTGATATAGCCGGTCGCGGTTGCCGCGCTCACCGACAGCCGCGCCGCCTCCGCGCCCGCAGCGCTGGCAGCGACACCCGCCTCGGCGGCATCGATGCGGGCGGCGTTCTTGCCGAACAGATCCACTTCGTAGGAAGCGCGAAAGGCAGGCTGCGCAGCGACGGAAGTCTGCGCCTGTCCGAAGGGGGAAACCTCGCGCCGGACCCCGCCCTCTACGCCAGCACCCACCGAAGGCAGGAGGTAGCCACGTGAGCCCCGTTCGGTCGCGCGCGCCTCTTCGACGCGGGCTGCGGCGACCTGCATGTCCGCATTGTTGGCCCGCGCCTTTTCGACGAGGACCGAGAGATGCGGGTCGCCGAAAGCGTCCCACCAGTCACGCTCGATGGGGGTGGTCTCTTTGAGGTCTGTGCGCCATTCGGTCGGCGGGGCGACGGCGCTACCGATCGGGGCCTCCTGCAACGCGGGTGCACAGGCGGAGAGGGCAAGCGCGGTGGTGGCCAACAGGGCGAGCGATATGCGCTTCACGATCAATCCTCCGTATGGACTTTGGCGATGACCGACATGCCCGGGCCGAGGCGCCTTGCCGCCTCCTGCCCCTTGTCGAGCACGATGCGCACGGCGATGCGCTGCGGCACCTTCACGAAATTGCCTGCTCCCGTGTCGGGCTTCACGAGGCTGAATTCGCTGCTGGCCGCGGGCGCGATGCTCTGCACGCGGCCGGTGAGTTCGACGCCGCCCAGCGCGTCGATTTCGAGCGTGGCGCGCTGGCCGACCGCCATGTTCGCGGTTTGCGTTTCCTTGAAATTCGCCACCACCCACAAATCGTCCGGCACGATATACATGAGCTGGGTCCCGGCAGTGACCAGCTGGCCGACGCGCGCGCTGACCTCGCTCAGGCGTCCGGCCCGCGGCGCGCGGATCTCGGTGCGGGAAAGCTCGAACTCGGCGAGGCCTTTGGTAGCCTCGGCGCCAGCCACCTGCGCTTCGAGCGCGCCGCGCCCGACTGTGACGGAGCGCACGTTTTCAGCCGCGATCGCGCGCTGCGCCTGCGCCTGCCGGACGCCCGCCTGTGCCTGTTGCAGCGCTGCGCGGGCCTGGTCGCGTTCGCGTAAGGAGACCGAGCCTTCGCCCACCAGTTCGGCGATGCGGTTCATGTCGGCCTGCGCTTTCTGCAATCCTGCGCGGGCGGCAGCGACGGCGGCATCCTGCGCTTCGAGCTGCGCCTGAGCCGAGCGCAGGCTCTGGGCGCTGTTGGCCAGCGTGGCTTGCTGCGCCGCCGTGTTGGCCGCGCCCTGCTGGAGTTTTTGCTGGTAGGGTGCATCGTCGATCCGGGCGAGCAGATCGCCCTTCTTCACGCGCTGGAAGTCCACCACCGGCACATCGACGAGGTAGCCTGCGACCTGCGGGCTGACGACCGTGGTACGCCCGCGGACATAGGCGTTGTTCGTTGTCTCGTCGCCGCCTGCGAAAGGTGGCAGGCCCCAGGCGAACAGCGCCACAACTACGCCGATCAGGATCGCTCCGACCGCCACCACGATGCGGCGGCGGGAGGGATTGGGCGACCACCCTGTCTCCTGCCCGGAAGCGGGCGCGTCTTCGGTCATGGTTTCGGTTTCGGAAGGGTTCGGTTCGGTCATTGTCTGGTCCTTGCGAGCATGGCCTCCATGAAGGCCAGTTCCTTGGCGAGCGGGTTGCGCCCGCGGATCTTGTTGATGAGCCACGGCACGAAGACGACGGCGAACGTCACCGCCGACAGCGTGCCGATGAGGAAGAAAACATCGTTGAAGGCGAGCACTGCGGCCTCGCGGCCGACTTCCTGCGAGACGCTCGCGGCGGCGGCCTGTTGCTGAAGGGCGGGGTCGCCCTGGAGCGGCGCGGCGCGCTGTGCGGCATTGCCGAGGGCCTGGCCCAGCTGCTGGTTGGCGAGCGTGAGCGTACTGCCCGCATCGATGAGATGCGTCTTCAGGCGCACGGTGTGGAAGGCGGACAGCAGCGAGATACCCGCGAGGCCGCCGATCGATTGCGAGAGCGAAAATATCGCGATGAAACTGATGACGTAGCTCTGGCCTGCCGCAAGCGCGCGCAGCATGCCCTCCATCATGATCGGCCCCATCGCGAAGACCGCCGCGAAGGCGATGGCGGCCTGCGTGAGGTAGAGGTCCTGCGGCCGCGTCATCACCCCGGTGCGTGTATCGGTAAAGGCGGCGATGCAGATGACGAGAATCGCGAAGAGCACGGGCCGCGTGAGGTCCTTGGGGTCCAGCCGCACGACCGACAGCGCCATGCCGCCGAATGTCGCCCCGGCAAGCACCCAGAAATAACCCGTCAGCTGCTCGCTGCCGTAACCCAGAGCGGCGAACATCCCGCTCGCCCCGAAGCCCTGTTCGGCAACGAGAATGCGCACCGTCGCCCCGATCAGCGCGAGCGCGAGGATGGAGCGGCTCGACAGCCAGCTGAGGTCGAGCATGGGGCTCTTGCGGTTGGCCTCGATCAGGAAGCAGCCGCCCAGCGCGAGGATGCTGGCGGCCAGCGCGTAGCCGAGCCATGGCGTGTCCCACCACTGGATGCGGCCCTGGATGAGGAAGGCGCAGAGCGCGGCGACGCCGACGACGAACAGGGCGATGCTCGGGATATCGAGCTTCTCGAAGGTCTGCTTGCGGATGCCCGGCGGCAGGCGCAGCCAGTAGACCATCCCCAGGCCGAGCAAGGAAAGGGCGAACTGGAACTGGAAGATATGGGTGATGTCGCCATCGACCAGCAGCGCTGGCGACAGCGCACGGGTCAGCGGGAAAGCGACCTGTGTCAGGCCGAGCGAGATAACCAGCCCGCCGACGCGCATGGCGGCGGGCAGGCCCTGCATGAGGTAATAGATGGCGAGCGCCGACAGCCCGCTGGCGGTGATGCCCGCAACCGCACGCGCGGCGAGTTCGGGATGGTAGCCGGGACCGATCATCTGCACGAAATTGGCTGCGACCAGTCCTGCCATGGCCCAGCGCACGAAGGGCTGGATGCCGAATTCCTGGCGCACGCGGAACAGCAGCATGCTCATCGTGGCATAGGTCGAATAGAAGGCCACGGTCAGCCAGCCCGCCTCGACCGGGGTCAGCGCAAACTCGGCCTGGAGCGCGGGCCCGTTGGCGAGCAAGAAGCCGTTTTGCGCACCGCCCACCAGCGCCATGAAGACACCGATGGCGAGATAGGCCGCGCGGCGCGCCGGGGGGTGGTCGGGATTGGCCGGAGAGCCGGGGAGGATCGGCATCTCATGCGGCTTGAACAGATAGCCGTCCACAGTGTCGATGAGGGTATCGCGTCCGGTCATGGCACCAGCGCTCCTGCGACGAGTACCTCTTCGAGCGCGGCTGCAAATTGCGCATCGTCTTCCATGCCGCCGACAAGCTTGCCGAGGCGTTCGCGCCGGGCGACGGTGCTTGCGGCGGAATAGATGAAATTCGCCACCCTGAACTCGAGATGCGCGGGTGCGTCACCCCGCTCCTGTGCCGCCGCCTGAGCCAGATCGATGAAATGCCGGTGCAGCGGCAGCGAAAGCGTTTCGAGCAGCCATTGCGAGCGGTCGCTGTCGATGGTGATATCGCGCAGCAGCAGGCGCGGGACCTCGGGCCGGTCGAGGAGGTAGGCGAGGAAGGTGCGGGCCGAATGGTCGAGCCGCTGCTGCGCGCTTGCCTCGCCGCCATTACCGGGAGCCTGTTCCAGCGCCTCGCGCAGGTCGGCTCCGGCCTGCGAGACGATATCCTTCCACAAGCCCTGCTTGCCGCCGAAACGATAGGAAATCAGCGCGACGTCGACCTCGGCATCGCCCGCGATCTCGCGGAGCGAGGTGGCCTCGAAACCCTGCGCGGCAAAGCGCTGCAGCGCGGCGCGAGAAATCGCTTCACTGGTGTCGGTATCGGTTTGTTTGGGGCGTCCCCGCCCGCGTCGCTCGGCCATTCACCGCTCCTTGTGCGCTGCAACATAAGGCCCGGCAAATGATTATTCAATGGGTGTTGAATAAATCGACATGGGCCGGCTGCCAACCGCGCGGAGCGACCCATTCTCTTTGGATAAACACCGTCGCGCGAATGGTTCCGCCCGACAGGGAAAATTGCTTATCGAAACCGAACTGCCGCTGGCGTGTTCACATCACGAAGCCCGCTTCGATTGCGACGGGCGCAGTTCCCTCGATAAAAGGACTACTCGCATGAAAATCCTCATGGTTCTCACCAGCCACGACAAGCTGGGCGATACCGGCAAGAAGACCGGTTTCTGGCTCGAGGAGTTTGCGGCGCCCTATTACGTGCTCAAGGATGCGGGCCACGAGATCACGCTGGCGAGCCCGGCCGGCGGACAGCCGCCGCTCGACCCCAAGTCCGACGAGCCCGACGCGCAGACCGATGCGACCAAGCGGTTCAAGGAAGACGAGGAAGCGCAGGCCCACCTCGCGTCGACCCACAAGCTTGCCGATATCGACGTCTCCAAATTCGACGGGGTGTTTTACCCGGGCGGCCACGGCCCCTTGTGGGACCTGGCCGAAAGCGCCGATTCCAAAGCGATCATCGAAGGCGCGCTTAAGGCGGACAAGCCGGTGGCGCTCGTTTGCCATGCGCCTGCCGTGCTCAAGAATGTAACGTCTCCTGAAGGCGATCCGATCGTAAAGGGCCGGAAGGTCACCGGCTTTACCAATGCGGAAGAAGAAGCGGTCGGCTTGACCGACGTGGTGCCGTTCCTGCTCGAGGATGTACTGAAGCAACAAGGCGGCGACTTTTCGGAAGGAGGCGTTTTCGAACCTCACGTGGTCCGGGACGGGCTGCTGATTACCGGCCAAAACCCTCCGTCCAGTGAGCCGGCTGCCGAAAAACTGCTCGAAGCGCTGGCCAAGGACGGGTGATCTTGGCGGCAGGCGCGTCAGTCGAGCCTGGGGGATTGCTCAGAAGAAGGCTGCCGACCCTGTGAACATGGAGATCATCGCATTTGAAAAAGGCTTGGTGCAGGCTTACTGCGCCAGTTCCTCCAGCCGTCCTCGTTGCTGGATCACGGCTTCACGACGCGAGGGCAGGTCGATCAGGCCCTGCTTGCGGAATTTCGTGAACTGGCGGCTTACGGTTTCGATGGTCAGGCCCAGTACGTCCGCGATTTGCTGGCGAGACAAAGGCAGCTCGAAAGAATTCGATACTTGGTCGATGGGCACGCAGCCCTTGGGCGCAAGGCGGTCCGCCATGTCGAGAAGGAAGGTCGCGAGCTTTTGTTCCGCGTTCATGCGGCCGAGCAGGAGCATCCAGCGCCGCGTCCGGTCGAGTTCCGACAGCGTGCGTTCGAGCAATTTGTGTTCAAGCCGAGGATGTTCGCGCGCAAAGCGGTCGAAATCGGATCGCTGGAAAGTGCACACCAGTGCCGGAGTAAGTGCTTCGACGCCGTAAGGGGTCGATGGACCGAAGGGTCGGCCCATGAAATCGCTTGGATAGGCAAGACCCAGGATCTGCTCCTTGCCGTCGCTCGTCTGGGTCGAAAGCTTCAGCAGTCCCTCGATGACATTGGCGACGACGACTGCCTCGTCGCCTTCCCAGAACAATTGTTCACCGGCTTCGAGCTGGCGCCTGCGACCGATGGAATTGAGAACGCGAATTTCGCCGTCGTCCAGATCCGCGCAAATGGCGCGGTTGCGGACGGCGCAAGCCTGACAGAAGTTCAGGGCAGCTTCGGATGGGATGCTATCCATGCCTCTTCGATACCGACCGCCGGCCCTCATGCCAAGGAGCGACCGCAGCCTAGTCAGATTTCGGGCGGGATAATCAGAAAATGGCGGAGACGGAGTCCGTCTAACACCGAAGCGTGAGAGTTCGCGCGCGACCGTTTAAAAGACTAGAATCGCGTTTTTTTCAGGGGTGGCGTGAGTGATCCTTTCCGTAGCTGTTCGTATCCTATCGTTGCGGATGTCCTAAAACCGCAGTACCTTTGGTGCATCTGTTAGGGCAACGGAGCCAATTTCATGCCGCGCCAACTGCACAACGCGTTGACCCCCGTAACCGTGAAGAATGCTAAACCGGGGATCGGCCCGAGTGGATCGGAATACGTAAAGCGCTACGCAGACGGCGGTGGACTCTATCTCCAGGTCAAGCCGGGTGGCGCGAGAAGTTGGGTTTATCGCGGCACCGTGGCGGGCAAGGTGCGCTATGTAGGGCTGGGCAGTGCAGCAGGCGCGGGAGCATTGTCACTAGCCGATGCCCGCGAGGCAGCGCGGGAGAAGGCGAAGGAGGTAGCCGCTGGCGTCATACCTGTGTCCAACTGGCGCAAACGCCAGCGGGAAGCCAAAGCAGCGGAGCAATCAGCACGCATATCGAGCACGACCTTTCGGGATGCGGCAGCTAGCTACCTCTCGCTAAACGAAGGCGGCTGGAAAAATGACAAGCATCGTAAGCAGTGGCACTCAACTCTGGAGACGTATGCCTATCCGCATTTCGGAGACCTCCCCGTTGGCGAGGTCGCTACCGAACACGTGATGGCAGCACTCAAGCCGATCTGGAATGAGAAGCCGGAAACCGCCAATCGGGTGCGTGGTCGCATTGAGAGAATTCTTGACGCCGCGAAAGTCGAGGGCTTGCGGGACAGTGAAAATCCAGCGCGTTGGAGGGGGCATCTGGAGAATGTGCTCCCGAAACCAAGCAAGGCGAAGAGGCGACGCAATGAACGGCTGGGCCGATCGGGCCACCATGCGGCCATGCCCTATGCGGAGGTCCCTGCCTTTATGGCCAAGTTGAGGGAGCGCGAGGGCATCGCTGCAATGGCGCTGGAGTTTACCATCCTTACTGCTGCGCGAACCGGTGAGACGGTAGGTGCTACGTGGAGTGAGATTAATTTGGAAGCGGCAGTCTGGACCATTCCTGCCAACCGCATGAAAGCGGAGTCGGAACATACCGTTCCCTTACCGTCACGCATCACTGAATTATTGGGTGCCCTACGGCAGCTTGCACGATCAAAAGGCGACGTCAGCAATCGACCGGTATTCCCAGCAATCCACGGCGGCAGCCTCTCGAATATGGCAATGCTGATGCAGCTTCGCCGAATGACCACTGGGGTGACCGTACATGGGTTTCGTTCCAGTTTCCGCGATTGGGCGGCGGAGACGACCGGCTTTACGCACGAGGTTTGCGAGATGGCGCTTGCCCATACGATTGGGAGCAAAAGCGAGGCTGCCTATCGGCGTGGGGTCTTGCTACCAAAGCGCCGCAAGCTGATGGAGGCTTGGGCAGATTACTGCGGAGGCAGCGGAGCCTCTGATGGTCGGCAGGATAACGTCACTCCGATTCGCGAAGTGGCTGCCTGAAGACCAATATCCCTCGTGCATCTGGATGGAATTTCTCCGGTTTGCTGGTGCACATCGGGCAATCCTTCCACAGGTGGGTGCCAGAGCTCTGCGCAGGTGTCTGCCGAGGCAATTCATACAGAACTGCTGAAATGCCATCCGCGCGGCCAAGGAATAATCCCCAGACAAAATGAGAACATCCTAGCGCTACAGTGCGGTCGCAAATATCTTTCTGGCGTGCCCACGAACGACCGCGCGGTCATGCACGGCGGGGAAGGGAGCACAGAAAGACAGACACATGAGTGTGTTGAAAGAAGCACTATTGTGCAGCGTGCCGGAGTGCGCGCAAGTACTCGGTATTGGAAAAACCAAGGCGTACGAGTTGATCTCGGACGGCTCCCTGGAGACAGTTTCTATCGGCTCTCGGCGGCTGGTCAAAGTCGCCAGCATTCATCGCCTTGTCGAGTCCTTCGACATCGGAAGGGCCGCGTGACATGGCGGGCCGGACTGATGGGCCCAAGGCCGAGTATGTAAAAGGCCCTGCCTCGATTGCCGTCGAGAACAGGGCCGGAATTGTCGAAGCTCCAAAGCTGACAAATCCACATACACACACGAGAAAGGCAGGACAAACGATTCTTGCTTGCAAAGGTACGGCAGGTAGCACGTGTCCTTTCTCAGCGCAGCTAGGGGGTCTCGCATGAGCAGGCGATCGTTGCGCGCGTCGATTGACGCCCACTGCCGCGACTGTGGAGCATGCGATGCGGGAGCCAACTGGCGCGAGCATGTCTCTTGCTGTCCTGCCGTAGCGTGTCCTCTGTGGGCAGTAAGGCCAATGTCCCGCTATGTGCCGGATTGGTTGGCCAGCCGCGATCCAACGGCTTTGCCCGACGGCTGGTGCCAGCTTCCATTGGAAGATGCGCTGCCCCGGCTTCGTCTCGGTATCTGTCGCCGCACACATGACGCCGATACGTTGTCATGTGAAGTAGGTCCGATGCTGAATGGGGATGCGGGTCCGCAAAGGAGGGGATCGCTTTCAGGTGCCTCTCTAGCTGTCACGAGGAGGTCCTCCGTTGGTCGTCTTTGAGCAAGAGCACGGGCGTCACGTCTGGAGGATTGAAGCGACCGAGTGGAATGGCCAGCCGCGCCTCCAGTTCTGGCCATGGTTTCGCGACAAGCAGACAGGCGATCTTCGTCCAGGCAAGCAACAATACGGCGGCGGTTTCGCGGTCCCGTTTGATCGGCTCCCCGAATTGATCGAAGCACTGCGGTCAGTCGAGGCAAACGACGCCTGATTTAACAGGCAAGATACAGGCGAGGGCGGTGCGAAATACGCCCTCGCTAACCCTTCCGCCGCAGTTCACTTGAAAAACAAGACAGGTCCCCAGCCATGCCGGATGCTGCAAACGCGACAAGTCGCGTAAATGCGCGTATTTTGCGGGACGAGAGCAACGGCCATGCTCGGCAGGGTTCAGAGTTTCCGGAGGCCATAAAGAAGCCTGAGATAACGGCAGCTTGCGGAACTGACTCCCCGTTTGGCACGGGCCTTGCAAATTTACCTCTACATGTAGGGTGCGCGCAGTCTCCCGCCTCCAAGACCATCTTCCCGCACGGTGGAGCACGCAATAGCGCCAACCGCACGAGCGATTACTTAACCCCTAAAAAGGCTCAAAAGCTGATCGAAGCGGCCCATCGCGCAATTCAAATCGGGCGACCACTCAATCGACACATTACGATCCATTGGGAAGCGGCTGGCCTTAGCGACCGGGAGGCGATGCAAGCGACAACGGCCTTCCTTAAGTACCTGCGCGAATGGCTCAGAGGAGATACGGCCTATCTCTGGGTGCGCGAGAATGGCGAGGGGAAAGGTTCGCACGTTCATATTCTGGCACATGTTCCAAGGGGAAAGGCGATGAGTGGCGCAATTTCTCAGCGCTGGATAAGGCGGTGCACGGGAAAGCCATACCAGCGGGATTTGATCCACACGCGCAAAGTCAGAGGCTCCGATCATCCGGACTCGCTTCTCTATACCGAGAACTTCGGCACGGTCTTTTCCTACGATCTGAAGGGAGCGGAGCCGTCCGTGACAATGGCTTTAGGACGAGAGCACAAGCCCGGCGGCACAATAATAGGCAAGCGTTGCGGGACGAGCCGAAACATCGGCGGCGACTGAGTTTCTCTAAGCCTTAACGCGCTGGCGCTTTTCTATTCGAGCGGCTTCACCAATTGGGCTTAAAGAGCAGTACGCGCGGGCGCGCCTAGACTAAAGATAGAGCATACACCTGCTTTGCCGTCCGTGTCGGCGGCGGTCAATCGGTGCTGCTCTAAATGGTAGGCTAGCGCAGTTTAGGGACGGTAAGCTGAGCGAACTCCGAGTAGCCTACGCGGCGAGACATAGTTCCCAACTAATCACATCGTCAGCAACTTCGCCAAGTGCTGGGTAGCAGAAGCTTTTACGCTGCTTCTGTTTACGCTATTTGCCTCAGGATGGATTTATTCGTAACTCGCAAATGGCCACCTGCTGTCGGTGGCATGGAAACATACAGTGTCGAACTCACAAATGAGCTCGAAAGACACACGGAGCTTCGGAAAGTTGTTTTGCCAGGAAAGGACGACGGTTCCCCGCCGTCTCCGGCATCACTTATTGGTTTCGCTGCGCGCTTCATTTTTCGCTACCTTCGGTCAAAGCCGCCTCGGACTTTGCACATCGGAGATTTAGCTTCCTGGCCCTTGGCGTTGGTAACGTTGGTTCGATCACCCCGGCCAAATATCGTTATTTCGGTTCACGGCACGGATGCAGGGTACGCTCAGCGAAAGCACTTAAAGGGGAAGCTGTACCGAGCCTACCTAAAGGCTGGATCAAGATTGCTGCGAAGTGCAAAGCTTATATCCAATTCGACCGCTACCAAGGATGCGGCCGCAGAGACAGGATGGTGTACGCAAAGGATCATCCCGTTGGCAACGAACTTGCAGGCAGCCAGTCCGCCGACTTCCTGTGAGGGACACATTCTTTTCGCTGGTCGCCTAATCCCAAGAAAGGGGTGCAGGTGGTTTGTCGAAAATGTACGCACCGAAATCCCGATTAAGATCGCTGGAACGATCTGGGACGAAAAAGAAAGCGAGGTATTAAAACACCCTCGGGTCGAATTCCTCGGACCGCTTTCTCAGGAAAAGTTGTTGTCGGAATATCGGCGCGCCTTATGCGTTGTCGTCCCGAATATCGAGATAGACGGAGACTTCGAGGGATTCGGATTGGTCGCTCCGGAAGCAGCAGCAGTCGGCGGAGTCGTATTGGCAGCGCGAACGGGTGGACTTGTTGAGGCGGTGCAAGATGGTGTGACAGGGTTCCTGTTGGCATCAGGAGAGCCAGCAGAGTGGGAGTCAAAACTAGGCGAAATTGCAGCGTGGGATTATCAGAGACGACACGAATTTATTGCGCTCTCAATGGCAAAGGCGCAGCGGCGCTACAGCTGGTCCCGTGTCGCCGAAGAAGTATTGGAAGTATATCGGAGTCGCTAAATGCTCCCAGGTGAAGCGCCATTGCGGATTGAATGTTAATACGTTTCTGCCAAGCTCTTCCCATGATCAAAGAAATCATCAAGAAGACGCCGATCGTCAGAAGCGTGGCTAGGGCGATCATGGCAATGACGGTCGAGCAAAGGCGCAAAAATTTTGACTCCGGTCGATATTGGGAATCGAGATACCGTAAAGGTGAAAATTCCGGACCGGGATCATACAGCAGGCTTGCAGCTTACAAAGCCGAGTTTCTCAACGATTTCGTCAAGCGCCATGATATTCAGAGCGTCATTGAATTCGGGTGTGGGGATGGGGCTCAACTACAGCTCCTGAAATTCCCAGATTACATCGGGATCGATGTGTCTTTGACGGTTCTCGATCAGACGATCAAAATGTTTGCCGGCGACACGTCTAAACGCTTCATGCTGTTGCAGGACTACGACGGATCACAGGCGGATTTGTCGATGTCTCTCGACGTGATTTATCACTTGGTCGAAGATCAAGTTTTTGAGGCCCACATGCGCCAGTTGTTTGAGGCTGCAAAGAGCTTTGTGATTATCTATTCAAGCAACATTGATGACCGATCAGTGTCAGCGCATGTCCGGAACAGAAAATTTACCGATTGGGTCGCTACCAACACGGATGCCGAACTCGTGTTACACGACGCCAACCCCTATCCATTTAGTGTATCGGACCCAGACGAAACCTCCCCGGCAGACTTCTTCGTTTTCAAGGTCAGGGAAGCCACCGTCGCGACCAAAGCGTCCACGACAACGGTCATAAGGCGGTGAATAATGATTGGAGCCATATTGGGTCCGAGCATTGCAACCAAAGCAGCCTCTCGCACCCCAAGACCTCCGGGTGCGCCGGGCACCAGAAAACCGAGTAACCATGCCAAAGCAAATGCAGGCAGAGCCCAAGTGCTGCCTTCCACGAGCTGGAACGACAAACAATTGAGCGCTGTACTCACAGTAAGGTAAGGCAGCGACCAAAGAGCAGGTTTCCAAGGCGAGAAATAGATAGCAATCGCTGCAAGAAGGACGAGAACGAAAGCGATCATCGCTGAGGTTGGAATCTCAGGTAGAATCACGAGTGCTGCTGCACCAACAAATGCTGATGCCAAGATGGCAGAAGCCATCTCAATTCCGGTTGAGATGGCGGACACTTTCAAAGGAACATTCATGCGTTTGGCCAGCGCCGCTCGGCCGACATGATGAGCGACGTTGCCTGGAAGGTACTTTCCGACTTGGGAAATAAGCACGATCCGGCCTCCGTCCTTAAGCGAAAGCTGCGAGCCGAGCGCTCGCACGATTGCTAGCCACGATAGAACGTTCGTCAGATGGGCGGTAAAATAAACTAAGGCGGCTGCCAACACTACGCTAATGCCAATGTCGATCCGCGATGGCCAATTGGTAAATACGAAATATCCGATGAGGCCAAGGCAGGCCAAGAAGATCGCAGTTCCTGCAATATGCGCCAATCGCTTCATGAGTTGATCTCCGTTCATGCGGCGACGCGTCAAAACCGGATTACAGCTTGTTTGCTCGAAAAGTAATTTGTCCAGAAAAGCGCAGCTTCAAATAATTCCGCATTTGCACGTCCCACCCCTTCAATCGCGCTGCCATTTCAATCACCGGGTAGACTGCCCCGATTGACAAGCGGCGCATCGTCAGTTGACGAGTGATCACTGCCAATCCCTCGGGGCCTGGGCGCATTTCTTGGATGTAAAAGCCATTGTCTTCCAGCAAGCGGAAGACCCCGTATGGTGTAAAATTGAAGATCGAATACGAGTGGTAAGGTTCAAGGTTTGACATCGATCCAATAAAGCTGCCGCCGGTCTTTAGAACGCGATGTGCTTCTTCTGCCACCCGATCAGGATGCCTAATGTGCTCGAAAACCTGCTTGCTAAAAATAATGTCGAAGGTCTCCGTTTTGAACGGCAGATTTTTACCATCGTATGTCTTGAATATAGCATCTTTGCGGCTGCGCGCGTCGACCTCTGGAGACCCTTCAATGTCCACACCAATGTAAGCAGCATTGGGGAAGAAGGCGCGTGCTTGGTCTACGGCACCGCCTTCGCCGCAACCTAAATCGAGGAAGCGAACCGGATCAACGCACCCTGCCTTCTCCAGAAGATCCAAAGCCTGAGTTGGACGAGCATGGTCATTAGGGATGCAACGGCTTATCTGGTCGAATTCAGGACCTCGAACGTTCACTGCAAGCTCCACTGTTTACAAGGGCTACGCGATAAAGGTCATGCTGAGTGCTCCGAACTTAGTTAGTCTCTCAGCGGTACAACCGATCGTGCTGTGCCTGCGGCTCAATAGGGCTTGACCCCATGTGTATAGCTCGCAGGCAAGTCGCTTAAAAGCAAGGTGAACATAGTGGTTCGCCCCAAAACGGAGGCTATCGACGTTCTCCTACCTAATGGGCCGCTTGCATGCATCGCCAAAGCAATGTGGTATAATCTATCTGGACGCGGTGGCGGTGAGGATGCTGATGAATGGCTTTCCCAAAAACTACTCCATACGCCGACCGGCCCGCTAAAGAGCAAACTGATCCCTTGATCCATAATGGATTACCGCAGCAAGGGAGGTAAGAGCATGAGGGCTCAAACCAAAGAATTGCTGAATGGGTCTCGGTCCGTAGGTCAGCATTCGCTGATCTCACCCCGATATTAGCCGGTCCGCAGGCGGCCCAACCTTTTCAGCAAACGACTGGCCGGTTTGTATAGACAAGGTTCCAACGCTGACCGTCACCCTCTAGCCAAGTCCAGCCGGTGCGGTTTTCACTTCACTCGCAGGATTAGCTATCGCCCGGGGGGGTGGGATTGTTGAATATGCAGACCAGGAGGGCGGTCGGAGTCCATAGCCGGACCGCTAATACAGCTTCTCGCCCGCGCGAGGTTGCTAAAGTAGTGAGATTTGGAAACTGGAAATTGGGTCAAAATACACTGTGCGAACACGGACGCCCGCATGAACAACACTCAAGATGTATCGATTATCCACGCCGCCTATGAGCGCGTTATCGGCGCACCCATTAGCGCATCGTCAGTCGAATCTAGCTCTAAACCCACGTTTTTCGGCAGGATATGGCGGAGACGGAGGGATTCGAACCCTCGATACCCGTTACCAGGTATGGCTCCTTAGCAGGGAGCTGGTTTCAGCCACTCACCCACGTCTCCGCATCGCAAGCCTCGGCTGCGAGGGGCGCGCTATAGCTAGGGGTTGGGATGCCATCAAGGGTGAATCCGCCGTCATCTTCTTACCGTGCGAAAGACTCGCTTCGCCGCGAATTCGATTCGGTTCATCGCCCTGTCATTGCCCACCTGCTCCAAAGCGATTCTCCTCATCGGCGCAGCCTTGTCGGCTCGATCGACGATGGGGCACAGGAAGGGATTTCGAAATGAACACCGCACGCACGCTTTTGGTGAGTTTCGCCGCCGGGTTGGGGCTCATCGCAGCCCCACTGTCCGCGCAGGTCGAAACCGTCGACCCGGATGCGGCCTACGACGCTGCAATCGATGGCGACCTGGAAGAGACCCCGGGTGAGCCATCACCCTACGAGGCTCCGGCAGCCGATGCGCCGCAAGACCCGGCATACGGGATAGAGGACGAGGCTGATGCCGGGGTGCCGCCGGTCTGGTCGGAACAGCAGGCTGAGGAGGCCGCATCGGCTGCAGTCGATAGCGCCAATGTCGACAATCCTGCCACGACGTATCGCGAAGACGATCTTATCGGTGCGGCAGAGGGCGTATTTGGCAAGGGTGCCGAAGGTGTCGCCAATATGATCCGCAAGCTCCTGGCCGATCAGGGCGAGCCGAACGGATACATCGTAGGCCGCGAGGCGGGCGGCGCGTTCGTGGTCGGCGCGCGCTATGGTTCGGGCACGCTCTTCCACAAGATCGAAGGCGAAATGCCGGTTTACTGGACAGGCCCGTCCGTCGGGTTCGATGCCGGGGCCAATGCGGGCAGCACCTTCGTGCTGGTCTACAATCTCTATGACACCGAAGAACTCTACGAACGCTTCCCTGCAGCCGAGGGCCAGGCCTATGTGATCGGCGGCCTGCATGCGAGCTATGTGCGCAAGGGCGACGTGGTCCTGATCCCGATCCGCATGGGTGCCGGCCTGCGGCTCGGTGTGAATGCGGGGTATCTCCGGTTTTCCAAGAAGCAGCGCTGGCTGCCCTTCTGACCCGGTGCGATTCCGCAAAAAATAGGCAATCTTGAAGGGCCGCAACCGTATTTCGGTTGCGGCCCTCGGCTTGTTGGGCGAAAGGGCTTTCCATGCTCGATAGACTAGACGCCCAGCCGCCTGACGCCCTCCTCGCACTCATCAAGATGTATGCAGCCGACGAGCGTGAGGACAAGATCGACCTCGGTGTCGGAGTGTATCGTACGAATGACGGCGCGACGCCGGTTTTCCGTTCGATCAAGTTGGCGGAACAGCGCCTGATCGACGAGCAGGACAGCAAGTCCTACCTCGGGCCGGAAGGCGATACCGGCTTCGTGAAAGCGCTGATGCCGTATATTTTCGGCGACGACGAAGCTCTCGCCGCGCGCATCGAAGGGATGCAGACGCCCGGCGGTACAGGCGCGGTTCGCCTTGCGGTCGCCCTGGCTGCAAAGGCCGGTGTGAAGCGCGTCCATCTGGGCGTGCCAAGCTGGCCCAACCACGCCCAGATCCTCGACGATGTAGGTGTCGAGACCGTCACTTTCCGCCACTCGACCGACGAAGGCACCGCCGATCTCGATGCTGTGCTGGCGACGATCGAGGCGGCCGGCGCGGGGGACGCCGTGCTGCTCCACGGGTGCTGCCATAACCCGACCGGCATCGATTATACGCCCGACCAATGGGCAGAGATTGCAGAGGCGTTTGTAGCTTCCGGTGCGTTGCCGATACTCGATATAGCCTACCAGGGGCTCGGACAGGGCATGGAAGAAGACGTCGCGGGCGTTCGCACCGTGCTCGATCACGTGCCCGAGGCCTTGATCGCTTATAGCTGCGATAAGAACTTCGGCCTGTACCGTGACCGCGTGGGTGCGTTCTACATGATGGCCAAGGAGCCGGGCCAGCTTGCCGCGATCGCTTCCAATGCCAATGCGCTTGCCCGCGCGAACTGGTCCATGCCGCCCGACCACGGTGGAGCGGCCGTCAGGATCGCGCTTTGCGACGAGCACATGACCAAAGTCTGGCAGGACGAACTCGACGAGATGCGCTCGCGCATGCGCCGCGTTCGCGCGCGGCTCTCCGAAGCCGACAGCGAAGCGCCGGGTCTCGGCCTCGCATCACTTGGCGACCAGAATGGCCTGTTCGCAATGCTCCCGCTTTCCAAGGACCAGATCGTGCAGCTTCGCGAGGAGCATGCGATCTACATGGCGGGTTCGGGCCGGATCAACGTGGCCGGACTTCACGCGGGCAATACCGAGAAGTTCATCGCTGCGCTTGCGGACGTGACCAAGGGCTGATCCCGCATGGATCGCCAGCCGGTACTTGAAACACAGCGCCTGCTGATCCGCCCCCTGCAGGAGGAGGACCGCAGCACCCTTTTCGAGGTCGCGAGCGATCCGATGGTGTGGGAACAGCACCCGGTCCACGACCGCTGGAGGCGCGAGGTCTTCGACGCATTCTTCGACGAATGCCTCGCCAGTGGCGGCGCACTGGCCGTGATCCGCAAGGACAAGGATCGCATCGTCGGGCACACGCGCTTCGATAAGTTTGATCCGGACGAAGGCGGCGTGGTCGAGATCGGCTGGACCTATCTGGAACGCGTTTGCTGGGGGAAGGGCATAAACTCTGAAATGAAAGCGGCGATGCTGCAGCACGCTTTTGCCAGTGTTGCGCTCGTCGAATTCCGCGTCGGGGACACGAACTACCGATCGCGCAACGCGCTGGAGGCAATCGGAGCGGTGCGCACGGACCGGTACGAATTGGGTCGGTATGACGGCAAGCGTATCGTCCATCTGGTTTACGAAATTACGCGGGACAGCTTCGCCGAAGGGCCGCTCGCGGAGGCCGGATAGGCCGGTTTCGGCCAAATTCAGCCGATTCTTGCTGACCTGTTTACGTCTTTCGTTCTCACCAAATTTAACGGTTCATCGCACCTTCCGACCAGACCGCCTGCCGGTTTGGAGGACTCGCGCAATATGTTCACCTAAGCGAAAGGTGGCTCTGAACAGGGGGCGAAATCCATAGCGTCGACGTGCGGCATTCGGGTCGCGGGCGCTTACAGCCAAACGCATGGATTTATGATAGCCGGGTGCGCCATCAGGGGGCGAACGGACCTAATTGGCGTATTCGCGGGGTCGGCTGTCAGAGTTTGAAGGAGGATTGCAATGACTACTATTTCCAAGAAGCCGAAGACGCTTGTCTGGCTTGCCGCGCTTTCGCTGCCGCTTTCGGCCAGCCTTTCGGCCCAGGAACTCCGCCCCGTCGGCGAAGCTCAGGCCGAAACCGAAGAAGCCGAAGTGCTGACCATCGTCGAGGGCAGCGTGCCCAGCGACCTTACCGGCCTGCCCGAAGGTCCCGAAGTCGAAGGCTTCATCTCGGCCCGCAGCGGCAACCGCATGCAGGTCACCACGCTGGGCGGCCAGAACACGCTGATCGTGATCAGCGAAGGCACCGAAATCCGTGCCAAGGGCGGTTTTCTCGGTCTCGGCAGCAAGGAGCTCACCGCTTCGTCGCTGCTAAATGGCTTGCCGGTTACTGTGAAGACGGTCCAGTGGGGCGGCCGCGGCCTGATCGCGACCGACGTGCGCCTGAAGGATGACGATCTCGAAACCGCAGCCATGATCCGCAACGGTACTTCGCAGCAGTTCGCCGAACAGCGCGAAGACATCGACGCCAACGCGGCGCTCGCTGAATCGCTGCGTGGACGCATGGGCGATATCGACAAGTACAACATCAAGGGTTCGACGAACGTGTTCTTCGACACCGGCAAGTACAATCTGTCGGCAGAAGCCCGTCAGGACCTGTGTGCAGCAGCCGACCAGGCGAACGCGATGGACAACGCTCTCCTGCTTGTCGTCGGGTACACCGACTCGACCGGCAGCTACGAGATCAACCAGGAGCTCAGCGAACGGCGTGCAGGACGCGTGGTCAACTTCCTTCAGCAGGAATGCGGCTGGCAGCCCTGGCGTATGCTGAGCCCGACCGGCATGGCAGCGTCGGACCCGCTGGCAGACAACAGCACGCCCGAAGGCAAGGCGCAGAACCGCCGCGTTTCGGTCAACATTCTCGTCAGCAAGAGCGTCGACGGAATGTAATCCATCTCCGGAACTGACCGGAATTATGGAGCGGGGCGGTCCAGTGGGCCGCCCCGTTTTGCATTCCGGGAATGTGGCTTCAGCCCTTCAGGCTCTGCATCCGCATGAGATAGCGGGCGAGCACGTCGATTTCGAGATTGACGCTATCACCTTGGCGAAGGGCACCCAGCGTCGTGACCTCGCCGGTATGGGGGATGATGTTGAGCGCGAAGTCGCAGGCGCCATCTTCGCGGTCGCGAACGTCGTTTACCGTCAGCGAAACGCCGTCGACGGTGATCGACCCCTTTTCGGCCACGAACGGCGCGAATTCGCGCGAGATGCGAATGGCCAGCATTGTCGACCCGCCGGCATCCTTGACGGCCACGACCTGTCCGACGGTATCGACATGACCGGTAACGAGATGGCCGCCGAGTTCGTCGCCCAGCCGCAGGGCCGGTTCGAGATTGAGTATGCGGCCCTCCTGCCACATCGCAGGCACCGTACGGCGGATAGTTTCGTCGGAGACGTCGAAGCCGATCCGTGCCGCTCCGGCCTCGCCTGCAAGACCTACCACGGTCAGGCAGACGCCAGAGCAGGCAATCGATGCGCCGATGTCGATCGCTCCGGGGTCGAACGGACAGGCGACGGTGACGCGCGTATCCTGGCGCTTCTCGACCTTTTCGATTTTGCCTATCGCCGTGACGATACCGGTAAACATTGCGGTCAATTCTCCTCTTGGCGCGAGCGGCTGTAGGCTTCGAAGCAATCGCTGCCAAGCTGGCGGCGTTCGGTCAGTTTCCAGCGCCCGTGCGCTTCGTCGAGGCTTCCGAGCCCGATGTCGCCCAGCGCCGAGCGTCCTTCGCCGATAAGGACAGGTGCGCGGTATAACTCGATGCGGTCGACGAGATCTTCGGCAAGGAAACTGCCCGCCGTCTGCGCGCCGCCTTCGACGTAAAGGTATTGCACCTCGTCGAGGCGGCCGATCTGAGAAGGGGTGTTGATGACGGTGACGCCGTCGGGCGCAATGCCACGCGACAACAAGATCCGGCGCGGAGACTGGTGCTCAAGGCCGGCCAGGCGAACATCAAGGCGCGGCTGGTCCGCGCGCCATGTGCCACCGCCGACAAGAATGGCGTCGTGCATGGCTCTGCGGGAATGGACATGTGCGCGGGAGGTTTCGCCGGTGATCCACTGGCTCTCGCCAGAAGCGGTTGCAATCTGGCCGTCCAAAGAGACAGCGAGCTTTAGTGTTACGAACGGGCGGGCAAGGCGCGCGCGGGTCAGATACCCGGTAAGGCTGTCTCCGACCTCGGGAGTTGGGAGTAAATCCACCTCGATCCCGGCATCGCGTAATCTTGCGACACCTTCACCTGCTGTGCGAGGATCCGGGTCGGGCGAGCCGACTACTACGCGGGCAACTCCCGCTTCGCGAAGCAGGTTGGCACAGGCCGGACCGCGAGGCGAGACATGGGCGCACGGTTCGAGCGTGACGTAAGCGGTCGCCCCTGCCGCCAAATCGCCGGCCTCTTCCAGCGCGGCTGCCTCGGCATGGGGGCGTCCGCCACCGTGGGTCCACCCGCGACCGACGACTGTCCCTTCCTTTACGATCAGGCAGCCGACAGCCGGATTCGGGCGCGACATGGGGCGTCCGCGCGCAGCCAGACGCGCTGTTGCATTCAGCCAGCGGATGTCATTCCCCCTGGTCGACAACCGTTGCATCCGTGTCTTGGTTCTGTTCGCCGAAGAGACGCTCCAGCCGTTCGCGCTCGGCCTGCTCGGCAGCATCGCGTTCCGCTTCGGCCTTCGCCTCGGCAGCGGTTGTATCGACGCCCGTCGCCGCTCCGACACGGCGGTAGAGGTCGCGTTTTTCCTCTTCGATCCGGTCAAGCTCGGCCTGGCGTTCTTCCTTCAGGCGCTGGTTTTCGAGATTCGACTGGCGAATTTCCTCATCCGTGCGGTCAGCCGCGAAGGTGCGGATATATTCCACCTCGGGTTGTTCCGGCGGCATGAACACCCGCTCGTGCGTGAGGATGGAGATGAGGCCGAGGCAGGCGAGCAGCGATACCAGCAGGAAGGCCCAGCGATAGGGCTGCGGCTGCCGGATATAGCTCCAGAAATCGGAAATGCCCCCGACGGGGTTCACTCTGCGAAAATAGCGCATGCTATACAGATAGTAGGGTTGTGCGCCCGGCGCTAGGTGAAGCAGGCATAGAGTTTGCGCCCGCTTGCGGACAGCCAGCGATTGGCCCGCTCTATGTCGTCTTCGTAAAGGTCGTCGAGGAGGGTGTGGAACGCCTCGCTGTGATCGAAATGCACGAGATGGGCGACTTCGTGCGCGACGACCGAACGGCGCACGAAATCGGGGGCCATGATGAGCCGCCAGTTGAGCCGCAGCACGCCCTCGCTTGAACAACTGCCCCAGCGGCGCCGGGCGCGGGTCAGCTTCACCGGCGCGACTGGGAGGGAGGCGCGCCTGCAATAGAACGCAGCGTCTTCGGCGAAATGGGATTGAGCCTCGGTTTCGAGGAACCGCTGCAACCGCTTCTCGAGCGTTTCTTCCGGCCCGCCCAGATTGAGCGTCTCTGAAACTAGCTCGGGCTTGCGCGGCGCGTCCTCTCGCCAGTCGATGGCAATCTCGCCGCCCTTGTAGGGCAGCAGGCGGGTGGCGACAGGATCGAAGGCTTCGGGCACCTTGCCGAGTTGCGCCTGCAGCCAGGCTGCACGCGCATGGGCAAAAGCGATCGCTTCCTTGCTGGCACACCAGCGCGGCAGGGTGATGAGTACGGCCCGTCCATCGGGCGCGAGACGCAGGGTCAGGCGCTTGGCGCGGGCGTGGCGGCGCAGTTCGATGGGGATTTGCCGACCGCCGAGATCGATGGCAGGCTCGAGCGATTCGGAACGGAGCCACTCGATCACGCCGGCTCCTCCTCGCCGTCACCCCATTCGACGATGTGGTGTTCAAGCGGGCCCGCTTCGTCCTCGCTGATTACGCGGCCCGCGACCGAGATTCCTGCGGCAATTACGGCCTCGCGATCGCCTGAAATCAGGTAATGCCAGCTTGGCAATGGGCGGTCGTCAGCCCTGCGGCGATAGGCGCAGGTGTCCGGGAGCCATGGAACCTTGTCGACCAACTTGAGCGTAAGGCGCAGGCAGTCCGGCACGAAGGCCTTGCGGTTCTTGTAGTCCTTGCAACGCGCCGTCGAGCAATCGAGCAAGGTGCAGGCGACGTTGGTCTCCTCGATCTCGCCCGTGTCCTCATATTCGACCTTGTGCAGGCAGCAGCGTCCGCATCCGTCGCACAGCGCTTCCCACTCTTCCTGGTTGAGCTTCGCCAGCGGAAGCTCCCAGAAGCGGGCCCTCAACGCACCCATTTCGCCAGTTCCGTGGCCACGGCATCGGGCCCCTCGTCGGTCGGCAGCATGGCGATCGGTTCGCCTGCGGGACCGAACAGGTAAGTGATGTTGGAATGATCCATGAGGTAACCGCCCGCCTCGCTATCCGCACCGCGCGCATAGTATACGGCGAACTTGCCTGCTGCGGCCTTCACCTCTTCAGGCGAACCGGTCAGCCCGATCAGCCGGGGGTGGAAGGCGTCGGTGAATTCCGCGACGACTTCCGGCGTATCGCGTTCCGGATCGATGGTCACGAACAGCGGCTGGATCTGTGCGCCCAGGTCGGGCTCGCTTTCCTCGAACTGCTTGAGACCGGCCATGGCGCGCTGCACGTCGGTCGGGCAGACATCGGGGCAAAAGGCATAACCGAAGTAGACGATCCGGTATTTGCCGTCGAAGTCGCTCCAGCTGACCGGCGAATTGTCTTCTCCCGTCAGCGTGAAATCGCCGCCAAGAGCCGCACCAGCCAAGGGCGGTTCTTCAGCGGGTTGGGCGTTGCAGGCAGTCAGTAAGAGTGCGGCCAATACGGCAGGAAACTTGTAGGGCATGACAGGTTGGTTCATGGTCTGCTAAGCGCCCGCATTCAAGGGCATGCAGACTGTTCTCAGACGGAAAAATCACGGGAGTTCCCTAAGGTGCGCGTAAATCCGGTCACTCGTTTCCTGACCCTCACCATCGGCATGGCGAGCCTGGTGGCGACTCCGCTCGCCGCGCAGGGGCAATCCGATGGGTACAAGTTCATCAAGGCGGTCCGCGACCGTGACGGGACCGAGGCCACGGCCCTGCTCGACCAGCCGGGCAGCACAATTGTCAACGCGCGTGAAATCACCTCCGGCGAAACTGCCATGCACGCAGTGGTCCAGCGGCGCGATCTCACCTGGGTGCGGTTCCTGCTCCAGCGCGGTGCCAACCCGAACATTGCCGACAACAATGGCGTCACGCCGCTGCAGATCGCCGTGCAACTCGGCTTCATCGAAGGGGTCGGGCGGCTGATCAAGGGTGGGGCTGATGTCGATGTTGCCAATTCTACCGGCGAGACCCCTCTTATGACTGCGATCCATCGCCGCGACACCGGCATGATCGAAGTCCTGATCGAAGCTGGCGCCGATCTCGACCGGACCGACAACAGCGGCCGCACGGCGCGCGATTACGCCAAGCTGCTTGCCTCGAACGAAAAAGTGATGGCCGCCATCGAAAAGGCCGAAACCGCGCGCGACGGCGAACCCGAAACATACGGACCGAGTTGATGACCGACACGCAGGCAGCCGATATCGCCGATCTCACGCTGGACGAGCTGAGGCTCGTGCTAGCCCCCGCGATAGCGGATGCCGCCATTTTCGACGGCTGGAGCGATGCGGCCCTGGAAATGGCCGCCGACCAGATGGGTGCGGACATCGATGTCGCGCGTCTCGCCTTCAAGGGCGGTGCGATCGACATGGTCTTCGCCTGGATTGAGGCGGTCGACATGGCGATGGCAGCAGCTTTCCCTGATGAGAAGGTCGCGCAGATGAAAATCCGCGAGCGAATCCGCAGCCTGGTCCAGTTCCGGCTGGATGCCGTCGCCGGACAGGAAGAGGCGCTTCGACGCGCGCTCGCGATTATGGCAATGCCGCAGAACGCCCCGGCTTCCGCCAAGCGCGGCTGGCAAACCGCCGACCTGATGTGGCGGCTCGCTGGAGATACGGCGACCGATTACAATCACTATACCAAGCGCGCGATCCTCGCATCTCTTTACGGTGCAACTCTCGCAGTGTTCGTAGAAGACGAAAGCGAAGGCAAGGCCGAGACCAAGGCCTTTCTCGATCGCCGAATCGAAGGCGTGATGAAGTTCGAAAAGGTGAAGGCCAAATGGCTAAACCCCGATCGCGAAACTTTTAGCCTGTCACGTTTCCTCGGCCGGCTGCGCTACCCGGCGCGCTAATTCGCTATTGATAACCAGTTGCAATTAGCTGTGCGCTCTGACAGGGCGTCAGCATGACTCTGGACGTTCTCGACAGCGGAAAACCGGCGCGCATCGTCGCCGTGAACTGGGCCGGTCTGGCCGAAGACGAAGGCAAGCGACTGAAGGCGCTTGGCGTGGACGAAGGTGCCGAAATCGCCGTGGTCCATCGCGGCGTGTTCGGCGGACGCGATCCTCTGGCGCTTCGGCTCGGCAACATGACCATCGCCATCCGCCGCGTCCACGCCCGTGCAATCGAGGTGGAAGCAGCATGAGCGCGAAACGCACAGCGGCGCTTGTCGGTAACCCCAATTCGGGCAAGTCGGCCCTTTTCAACGCACTCACCGGTGCGCGTCAGAAGATAGCCAATTATGCCGGCGTGACGGTCGAGCGTAAGGCAGGACGCCTTTCGTTGCCGAACGCTGCGCCGGTCGAGCTGCTCGACCTGCCGGGTTCCTACAGTTTCGATGCGGCAAGCCCCGACGAGGCAGTCACCCGCGATGTGGTGAAGGGCGCCTTCGACGGGGAGGCGGCACCCGATGTGCTGATCCTCGTGCTCGATGCAGCAAATCTCGAACAGCACCTCGTCTTCGCGCAGGAAGTGCTGGAACTGGGCAAGCCGACGGTCGTGGCGCTCAACATGGTCGACCTGGCCGAGCGCGACGGACTGACCCTCGACCCCGAAGCCCTGTCCGAAGCCTTGGGCGTGCCCGTTGTGCCGACCGTCGCCGTGCGTCGCAAAGGCATTGCAGAACTGACCGATGCTATCGCCGAGGCGCGCACCCATGCCGACGAAGAAGCACATACGCGCTGGCATCTGACGCTGCCCGAGCGCCGCCTGACGGCAAAGCACATCGCCCGCAGCGCGATCCTCTCGAAGTCGACCCGTCACACCATCGAGAACGGAGTCGACCGCATCCTTCTCAATCCGTGGATCGGGCCGTTCATTCTGTTCGGCCTGTTATTCGTAGTCTTCCAAGCCGTATTCGCGTGGGCCACCCCCTTCGCCGATGCGCTTGAAGGCGGCGTGGGCGCGATTTCGGGAGTGGTTTCAGAGCGGCTTCCCGAAGGCCTTTTACGGGATTTCCTCGTCGAAGGCGTACTTGCCGGCGTCGGATCTGTGGTCGTCTTCCTGCCGCAGATTGTGATCTTATTCTTCTTCATCCTGGTGATGGAAGCGAGCGGATACATGGCGCGCGCCGCGTTCCTGATGGACCGGCTGATGGCACTGGTCGGCCTTTCGGGCCGTAGCTTCATCCCCCTTCTGTCCAGCTTCGCCTGCGCCATTCCCGGAATCATGGCGACGCGCTCCATTTCCGATCCCAAGGACCGGCTGACCACGATTCTGATCGCGCCGCTGATGACCTGCTCGGCGCGCCTGCCGGTCTATGCCGTGGTCATCGCCGCGGTCATTCCGCAAACGACGGTAGGGCCGGGTATCGGCCTCCAGGGCCTTGTCTTGTTCGCGCTTTATGTAGCAGGCATCGTGGGTGCGATGCTCGTCGCCCTCGTTCTGCGCAGCACAGTGACGAAGGGTGCGGCGTCGGGCTTTATCATGGAGCTGCCGCGCTACCAGCTGCCGCGCCTCAAGGACCTTGCCATCGGCCTGTGGCAGCGCGCCTGGGTGTTCCTGCGCCGTGCGGGTACGATCATTTTCGTGGCGACGATCGCGCTGTGGGTGCTGCTCAGCTTCCCCAAGGCGGAACCTGGCCAAAGCCAGCTCGACGCAAGCCTCGCAGGCGCGGTGGCCGATACGCTGCACCCGGTTCTGGAACCGGTGGGCTTCAATCGTGAAATGAGCCTTGCGATCATTCCGGCACTGGCCGCGCGCGAAGTCGCCGTGTCCGCGCTCGCGACGACCTATGCCGTTGATGCGGAAGACGAGGACATCGCCGCCGAGGGCGTGACCGCGAAGATCGCTGCGCTTTGGAGCCTGCCGACCGCGCTGGCCTTCCTCGCGTGGTTCGTCTTCGCCCCGCAATGCCTATCGACCATCGCTGTCGCCCGCCGCGAAACGAACGGATGGAAGTGGCCGACTGTTATGGTGGTCTACCTCTTCGCGCTCGCATGGCTCTCTGCCGGAGCGACATACTGGATAGCGACAGCGGCGGGTCTTTAGCTCCGCTTCGGTGGAAAGCTCGTCTGCGACCTAGAACCTGTGCGCTGGCTCGGTTAGGCCACGGCTAACAGTTACGAAGGAACGATTCGATGGCAGGTAGCCTCAACAAAGTCATGCTGATCGGTAATCTGGGCGCAGACCCGGAAATCCGCAGCTTCCAGAACGGCGGTAAGGTCGCCAACCTACGCATCGCCACCAGCGAGACGTGGAAGGACCGCAACACCGGCGAACGCCAGGAACGCACCGAATGGCACACCGTCGCGATCTTCTCCGAAGGCCTGATCGGCGTGGTCGAGCGTTTTCTGCGCAAGGGTTCGAAGGTTTACATCGAAGGCCAGCTCCAGACCCGCAAGTGGCAGGACCAGAGCGGCAACGACCGTTACTCGACCGAAATCGTCCTACGCGGCCTCAATGGCACGCTGACCATGCTGGACGGTGCCCAAGGCGGTAATCGCGGCGGCGGCGGCGGCGGTTCCAGTTGGGACCAGGGCGGCGACCAGTCTTCGGGCGGCGGCGACAATTGGCGCAGTGGCGGCGGTTCGTCGGGCGGTGGCTCGCAGGGCGGCAGCTCGGGCGGCGGATCGAACTACGACGATCTCGACGACGACATCCCGTTCTGATCGCGAAGGCGACAGGATTTTGCAAAGGGCCGCCATGGAGCGGCCCTTTTCTTTGGTCGCTTACTTCTTGAGCGCCGCCAGGGCTTCCGCGAGCGGTCCGCTAGGGGCCCTGTCCTCGTCGCTCTCGATGCCTTTCTCGGCCCGGATGCGGTCCGCGTCGGGACCTTCACGAAAGGGATCGATGGCGAGGCCGAGCGTCTGTGCGATGGCTTCGCCGATGTCGAAAGTCTCGCCCTCGTATTCGATTTCGTCGAGGTCTTCGAGACTGAGCTCGAACTCCTCGTCGGGCTCGTGCGCTACCGGCGCGCTCTCGGGGACAAAACGAAGTTCGAAGCTCTCGGTCACCGGATAGGAAATGTCCTCGCGGCTGACGGCGCAGGGCTGGACGATGATGGCATCCAGCGAACCCTTGGCGATAGTCGCGCCGTCTTTCTCGTCGAAATCGACTGCAGCGGTCAGCTTTTCGATCGCGGTAACGGAGAACCGTTCGGCCAAAGCGGCGCGTTCGCTGTCGGTCGCGTTGATGGTGAGCGTATCGGCAGGAAGTGCGCGTGGCTTGATCGGGCGGGAAAGCTCGGCTGTACTCATGCGGCAAACTCCCCTGCGCGGAGCTGAGTTGCGTCCGAGCGCGCCAGCCGCTTGTGCAGGCGGATCATGCGCTCGGCGAGGGCTTCCGCTTCGTCTTCCTGCGCCATGGTGACATTGCGCCTCAACGCATCGGCCAGTGCGACGCGGTCTTCGGCGGCAAGCGCCGTGCGATAGGCGCCCAACCGGCCGCCCATGCTGCTCATAAGATTGCCGATTTTCTTGCCAACGGTGGGATCGCCGATGCCGGCCTCGCGCAGCTGGCCTTCCATGTCCTCCACGAACAATTCGGTCAGCAGCGCTGTGTGCGGCGCAAGCTCTTCTTCCGTTTCCATCTTCAGGATGGAAAGGCTGAGAACCAGCGTGACCATGTCGAAACGGCCTTCCAGTGTATCGGCCACCCCGCACATACGGTACCAGTCCGGATCGCGGGCTTCCTCAACGACACGGTGCCAGAGCGGGCGCCATTGTTCGCGCGGGTCTTGCTGGGTGCCGAACAGGCGGGCAAAAAAGGTCATCGGGTAAAAGCGCTTTCTTCGACTATCGTTCAGCGGCAATTAAAGCCGCCATCCCCACCGGTTCGCGATACGCACGTTGCAAGGCGCGCGCCTTTCGGTTTAGGGCGTGAGCCGCATATAGGATGCGCTGGCGAGCACGCCAAGCGCACACCAGGATGGAGACATGCTGTTCCCATGAACAGGTCCAAGATTTTCGGTATCGCTGCCATTCTCGCAGCGGGTCTCGCAACGACCGCCTGCTCGTCGATTCGCGAGCCGCGCGGTTACATCGTCGATTCGCTCCTGCTTGGAACGGTCCAGCCCGGCATCGACAACCAGCGCAGCGTGGAGGAGACGCTCGGCCGACCGACCTTCACCAGCCAGTATGGCGAACCAACCTGGTATTACGTGTCCAGCACGACGGGGCGTAAGCCCTTTGTCCGCCCCTCTATCCGCGAACACCAGGTGCTGGCGGTCAAGTTCGACGCGGCAGGCAATGTCCTGTCCGCCGATCGCAGCGGAATGGAAAAGGTCGTCTACCTTTCGCCTGATGGCGACGAGACGCCGACCTTGGGCCGTGAGCGCAGCTTTCTCGAAGACCTGTTCGGCAATATCGGCACGGTCGGCCAGCCGGGTCTTGGCGGTCAGGGCGGTCCGGGTCGCTGATCGCTTGACCCCTTCGCTCGGCACCCCATATCCGGCGGCATGAGTGAACAAGACAATCGCCACGGGCTTACCCAGTGGCATGGCACCACGATAATCGGCGTACGCAAGGGCGATCGGATCGTCGTTGCCGGAGACGGACAGGTCTCCATGGGCAACACGGTCATGAAGCCCAATGCCCGCAAGGTCCGCCGGATCGGCGAGGGCGGCAAGGTTGTGGCCGGGTTCGCCGGGGCGACGGCGGATGCCTTCACGCTTTTCGAGCGGCTCGAAAAGAAGCTGGAACAGTATAGCGGACAGCTGCTGCGTGCTGCTGTCGAGCTGACGAAGGACTGGCGCACGGACAAATACCTGCGCAATCTCGAAGCCCTGATGATCGTGGCGGACAAGGAAAACCTCCTCGTCCTAACCGGCAATGGTGACGTGCTGGAGCCCGAAGGCGGCATCACGGCCATCGGCTCGGGCGGCAATTATGCGCTCGCCGCTGCCAAGGCGATCGCCGAATACGAAGACGATCCCGAGGTGATCGCGCGCAAGGCGATGAAGGTCGCCGCCGACATCTGTGTCTTCACCAATGGCAATGTGACCCTCGAAGAGGTCTGAGAGAATTCATGGACAATCTGACCCCCAAGGCGATCGTCGCGTCGCTGGACGAACACATCATCGGCCAGAAGGACGCCAAGCGCGCCGTCGCCGTGGCGCTGCGCAATCGCTGGCGCCGCCAGCGCCTTGATGCGGATCTGCGCGACGAGGTGACGCCCAAGAACATCCTGATGATCGGCCCCACGGGCTGCGGCAAGACCGAGATCAGCCGCCGCCTGGCAAAGCTGGCCGAAGCGCCTTTCGTGAAGATCGAGGCGACCAAGTTCACCGAGGTCGGCTATGTTGGCCGCGACGTCGAACAGATCGCGAGAGACTTGGTGGAAGAGGCGATTCGCCTCGAAAAAGAACGCCGCCGCGAAGCTGTGCGCGAGGCAGCCAGCAAGGCCGCCATGGACCGCCTGCTCAACGCCCTTGTCGGAGAGAACGCCAGCGAAGCGACGCGCGAGGCCTTCCGCGAGCGCATTGTCCAGAACGCGATGAACGACACCGAAGTCGAAATCGACGTGAAGGACCAGCCGAGCAGCAATATGGAAATCCCCGGCATGCCCGGCAATGTCGGCATGATCGACCTTTCCGACATGCTCGGCAAGGCGATGGGCAAGGCGCCGACCAAGCGCCGGAAGCTCAAGGTTCCCGACGCGTGGGACAAGCTGGTCGAAGAAGAGGCCGAAAAGCGCATGGATCAGGATGACGTGCACCGCGTCGCGCTGGAAAATGCGGAAACCAATGGCATCGTGTTCCTCGACGAGATCGACAAGATTGCCGTCAGCGACGTGCGTGGTGGTTCGGTGAGCCGTGAAGGCGTGCAGCGCGACTTGCTGCCGCTGATCGAAGGCACGACGGTTGCGACCAAGTACGGCCCGATGAAGACCGATCACGTGCTCTTCATCGCCAGCGGCGCGTTCCACGTGGCCAAGCCTTCCGACATGCTGCCCGAACTGCAGGGTCGCCTGCCGATCCGCGTCGAACTGCGTGCGCTGACCGAAGAGGATTTCGTCCGCATCCTTAGAGAGACACGCGCGAATCTGGTGGACCAGTATCGCGCGCTAATCGCCACCGAGGAAGTGACGCTCGACATCACCGAGGACGCGGTTGCCGAAGTGGCGAAGATTGCGGCCCGCGTTAACGAGAGCGTCGAGAACATCGGCGCCCGCCGTCTGCAGACGGTTATGGAGCGCCTGCTCGAAGACATCAGTTTCGAGGCGGAAGAGCACAAGGGCGAGACGATCACGGTCGATGCAGCCTATGTCCGCGAACGGCTCGAAGATTTGTCGGGCGACACTGACCTCAGCAAGTATATCCTGTGAGCCGCGATACTGTCCGTGATCTTGCCGCGATGCTCAAGCAGCTATCGCCGCAGCTGGACCCGGACCGTTATCGCTATGTGCAGATCGTTCCGTCAAACGCCCCGCAATTGCTTGGCGCGGCCATAGCCACCTTCCGCGAAGACGAGGGCGTATCCGCCATCGTCCCGGCGGCGATCGCCGACCAGGCGGATGTCGATGGCCCCGATATGGCTCGCATCACTCTGGGGGTTTATTCAGACCTCGAGGGCGTGGGGCTGACCGCTGCGGTCGCTACGTGCCTCGCCGATGCCGGGATCGCCTGCAACATGGTCGCCGCGATGCACCACGATCACGCGTTCGTGCCTGCCGCGAGGGGCGAGCAAGCGCTGTCCCTGCTGAGGGATCTGGCCAGATCTTCCGCCTAGGTTGCGGTCAGGATTTCAGGAGTTCGTCCAGTCGCTGCTGCAGTTCGACCAAGATGGCCTCGCGCTTTTCGTAACCGACCAAGACATGCCCGTTGCGGCCCATATTGTCGAAAAGCTCGTTGAGGAACTGCTGGTTGGCGCGCATCTCTTCGACATTGCATTGCGGAGCGAAGCGCAGGTCCGGATTATTCAAGAAACCCCAATCGAGTTCCGTATCCGCCATCCTAGGGAGCGCTGCGATCTCGATCGCATCTGGATGGCGGCTGTAGAGACGGAACAACTCGTTCGTGCGTTCTTCATGATTGGCGCGCTCGCGGTCCCTAAAGAGGATATAGCGTCGCAGCTGGCTCTTGACGCTCTCATCTTTCAAGCGATCGAAACGCCCGGTCGCTAGCAATTCTTCGACAATCGGTAACTGGTCAGCTGCGAGGCGATGGATATGCGAGGCGGCGAAGACGTTGCACTCCTCCGGTGTTAGCTCTCGCGGGTTAGCCGAGGTGTAAATGACGTCTTGGGCCTGCACGTAGAGGTCCGCTCTCGCTTGCAGCCCTGCGCGTTCCTGACGGACAGCCTCGAGCAGCGTGCCGGTTTCCGCCTGGAGCCGCGTCAGAATCTTCGCTTCGTCCTCGCGCTCCTGTCGTGCCTCTTTCCAGTTCGCGGCCTGCAGGCCGAGGAAGACGCCGCTCACGACGATCAGGAACTCGGCCACTAGGGCGAACCAGTTCTGATCGCGCAGATGCGCAGCGATCCTGTTCAGAAATACCGGTGCCTTCCCCTCCGCCATGCGCCGAGTATGGAACACCTGCCGCGATGCGCAAGGGCAAACTGAGCCTAGGGGTGCGGTGCCAGCCCGATCTCTACACCGGTCTTGTCGGTCAGCGCGAACTTGTCGACCAGGTCAGAGCTAGCCCTGTTCAGGCCGCGTACCTGTACGCTGCGGCCGTTGCGGCGCATGCGCTCCACCACCTTGTCGAGCGCTCCGATTGCGCTGATGTCCCAGAAGTGGGCCTTGCGCACGTCGATGATAACGTGGTCGGCGGGGTCCGGCATGGAGCTTTCGGGGCCGAGCGCGGCTTCGAAGCGTTCGACGCTGGCGTAGAAGATCTGGCCCTTGGCACGGTAGATAGCAGTGTCGCCCTCGCGCTCGCGCACGACCTCGAACATGGTCATCACCTTGTGGGTGAAGAACACGCCCGACAGGATCACGCCCGCCAGCACGCCAAGCGCAAGATTGTGCGTCGCGACCACCACCACGACAGTGGCGAGCATGACGACGCTCGACTGCCACGGGTGCTTGGAGATGTTGGGTATCGAGTTCCACGAGAAGGTGCCGATCGACACCATGATCATGATCGCCACCAGCGCCGGCATCGGCACCTGGCCGACAAGGCCGCCAAGAACGGCGAGCAGGATGAGCAGCGACAGGCCCGCCGTGAAGGTCGAGAGGCGTCCGCGACCACCGCTGGTCACGTTGATGACCGACTGGCCGATCATGGCACAGCCGCCCATACCGCCGAACATGGCGGCAACGACGTTGGCGATACCCTGGCCTGCGCTCTCGCGGCGCTTGTTCGAGCCAGTGTGCGTCATGTCGTCGACGATCTGCGCAGTCAGTAGCGACTCAAGCAGGCCGACAGCGGCCATTGTGGCCGCATAGGGCGCGATGATGGCGAGTGTCTCCCAGGTAAGCGGCACGTCGGGCAGGGCGAAATAGGGCAGGCCTTCGGGCAGCTCGCCCATATCGGAGACAGTATTGACCGGTGCATCCAGCCAGATCGTCAGCGCGGTCAGCACGATAATCGCGATCAGCGGGCTGGGTATGGCGGTGGTGAAGCGCGGAATGATGTAGATCATCGCGAGCGCGGCCGCGACCATGGCATAGGTCATCCAGCCGATGCCCGCGGCGGTCGGATCGAGCTGCGGCAGCTGCGCCATGAAAATCAAGATGGCGAGCGCGTTGACGAAGCCGGTGATCACCGATCGCGAGACGAACTGCATCAGCAGGTCGAGACGAAGCAGCGCCGCGATGCCCTGGAAGATGCCCATCAGGATCGTTGCTGCGAACAGGTATTCGACCCCGTGGTCGCGTACCAGCGGCACAACGACCACGGCAACCGCGGCCGTGGCCGCGCTGATCATGCCCGGCCGACCGCCAGTGAACGCGATGACCATCGCAATCGCGACAGAGGCATAAAGACCCACGCGCGGATCGACGCCCGCGATGATCGAAAAGCCGATCGCTTCGGGAATGAGGGCCAGGGCCACAACGATGCCGGCAAGGATGTCTGCGCGGATGTTGGAGAACCAGTCGCGTTTGATCGCGCTGCGGTCGAGCATGCTTTGTCCGTTCGTCTTACGTGGAGTTGGGCAGGCGGCGGCCTGCATGTGAGGCCCCTTTGGCCTATGTTGCGCTGCAACACAACCTTCGGGGGTAAAGGCCGCGTGGTGTGGTTCGCAGAACCTGCTTGCCTCTCCGTCGAGCCGGGGTCCGTTTACAGGCTGCCGTTTGCTAGCCAGATTCGGGCAAATCAATCGACAGGGGTAGGGACATGATGAAATCCGCCATTCTGAGCGCCGGTGTAGCGACGCTCGCGATCCTCGCTGCAAGTCCGGCCATCGCCGACGATCGTGCAGACGCTGGCGGAGCCATTTCCGCACCCGCCATCGAGTACGAGCGCTGGACGCTGGACAACGGCCTCCAGATCATCGCCATTCCCGATGCTTCCACCGGCACGGTGACGACCTCCATGTGGTATGAGGTCGGCTCGAAGCTCGACCCCGAAGGCCGCAGCGGCTTTGCGCATCTGTTCGAGCATATCCTCAGCCGCAAGACGCGGAACATGCCGTACAATATGATCTACGGCCTGACCGCCGATGTCGGCGGGACCCGCAATGCTTCGAACAGCTCCGACCGCACCAATTATTACGAGACCGTCCCTGCGGAATATCTCGAAGCGATGTTGTGGACCCACCGCGAACGCATGGGCTTCCCTGTCATCGACCAGGAGGTGTTCGACAAGGAACGCGACGTGGTGAAGGAAGAGCTTCGCCAACGCGTGCTGGCGCCGCCCTATGGCCGCTTCAGCCGGTTCGTCCTTCCCGAAAGTGCCTATGACACCCTGCCGTATCGCCGCCCCGGCATCGGCAGCATCGAGGAACTGGACGCCGCGACGCTCGACGATGCGCGCGCATTCTATCAGGCCTATTACGGGCCGGACACGGCGACCCTGATCGTTGCAGGCAATTTCGAGATGGATCGTCTGCGCACGATGGTTTCGGATTATTTTGCAGATATTCCGCGCCGTTCCGATCCGGTCGAGGTAACCGTCGATGCCGCGGCGATGGAGCGCACCGCGCCGCGTACGGTCAATGCGACAGCTCCCAACGTTCCGCTGCCGCTGGTCGGGACCGTGTGGAAGCTGCCCCCGCTGACCCACCCCGACGCTGCGCCGCTTGAAGTGATGGATGCTATCATGTCGCGCGGAGACAACAGTCGGATGCACGCGGCCCTCGTTCGCACCGGCAAGGCGGTCGAGGCAGTTCACTTCGCCAACCTTCAGGAAGAGGGCGGGATGCTGGCCCAGTTCGCGGTGACCAATCCGCAGGCCGATGCAGAGGAGGTACGTTCGATCCTAGGGGCCGAACGCAGGCGCATGATGGAGCAGCCGGTCTCCGCTGCCGAGCTTGCGGAAGCAAAGAACGAACTGATCGCTTCAGCCTTGCGCCAGCGCGAAACGGCACGCGGCCGCGCTTTCGAATTGGGCGAAGCGCTGGTCAGTACCGGGGATCCCGGCTTTGCCGACAAGCGCCTTGCCGCCATCGCCGCTGTGAGCATTGAAGATGTCCAGCGCGTGGCCCGCACCTATTATCGGGAAGATGCGCGCACGGACATTACCTATACGGCAGGCGAAGACGATCCTTCCGCCTACGCCAATCCCGTCCCCATGCCGAAATTCCGCAGCTTGCCGCCCGCCGACGGCGAGCCGCTGTCGGTTGCGCCCGAAGGTGAGCGCGAGCCTGTGCCCGGACCCGGCGAACGCCCGGTAGTCGAGGCCGCCGCAATCGTCGAACGCACGCTCGATAACGGTATCCAGGTGGTCGCTGCGCAAACCGGCGACGTTCCCCTCGCAACGATGACCGTGTTGGTGCCCGGCGGTTCCATCAGTGATCCGCGCGCCAAGGCCGGTATCGCCGAGATGGCAGCGACGCTGGCGGACAAGGGCGCGGGCGGCATGGAGGAGAGCGAGATAGCCCGCCGACTCGAAAGCCTCGGCGCGAGCTTCGGTGCGACAGCCGGTTCGCAAGGTTCTTTCTTCAGCCTAACCGCACCGGTCGAGAATATGGACGAAGCGGGCAAAGTGCTGGCGGCAATCATTACCAGCGCGGACTATCCGCAGGAAGCCTTCGAGCGCGAGCGCAAGCGCGCCGTCGATGGCCTTGCAGTCCAGTTGAAGGACCCCGGCGGACTTGCCCGCATGGTTGCGCGACCTGTCCTTTATGGCGATGCGCCCTTCGGAACTATCCCGAGCGGGACACAGGAAAGCCTGGCGTCGCTCACTCGCGAGGATCTTGTCACGCATCGCGCAAGATACTGGCATCCGCAAAGGACGCAGATCATCGTGAGCGGAGGCATCGCGCCAGAGCGTGCGGTCGCGCTGGCCGACACTTTGCTGGGCGACTGGATTGTCGATACTCCGCCGCCGGCCGAGATCGCCGATCCGACCGGGCAGGGCGAGCCCGTCCGGACGATCGTCATCGATATGCCCGATGCAGGGCAGGCTGCTGTCTATGCCGGCATGCGCGCGCCCTCGCGCACGGATGCTGAGTATCACCCGCTGGAAATCGCCAATGCCATTCTTGGAGGCGGGTCGAGCGGGCGTCTTTTCGAAGAGGTCCGGACCAAGCGTTCGATCAGCTACGGTGCGGGGAGCGGGCTCGGCACCGATATGCTGCTCGCTTCCGCGCAGACTCAGAACAGCACTGCGGACGAGGTCGTACAGGTCTTCCTCGACGAATTCGACCGGCTCGGCGATGAGGCCATCGATGACGAGCTGCTCGGGAAAAGGCGCCTTTACCTGAGTGGTGGCTATGCCCGCAGCCTCGAAACCTCCTCGGGGTTCAATTCGATCGTCGCGAACTTGCTGCTCGACGGCTTGGAGCCTGCAGAGGCGGCTCGGTACGCCGACCGTCTCGCTGCCGTATCACCGCAAGCCGCCACGAAGGCTGCAGCGGATTACGTTGGTTCGGAAAAAGCGACCATAATCGTAGTCGGTAAGGCGGACGAATTTCTCGATGACCTCAGGGCCATCCGTCCCGATGTCGAAGTTATCGATGCCGAGGCGATCGACCTTTCGACCCCCGCCCTTACTATGGCTGGAGAATAATCAGCTGACGGGCTCCGCCTGGCTTTCTGCCGCCTGGCGGGCCCACATCTCCGCGTAGAGGTCGTCCCGCGCCAGAAGTTGAGCATGGGTGCCGCTTTCCGCAAGCTGGCCGTGATCGAGGACAAGGATCCTGTCGGCGTTCGCGATTGTCGACAGGCGGTGAGCAATGGCGAGAGTGGTGCGGTTTTCACTGACCCGGTCGAGGGTCTGGAGGATGTCCTGCTCGGTTCTCGTGTCGAGCGCACTGGTCGCCTCGTCCAGCACCAGGATCGGCGGGTTCTTTACCAGCGTTCTGGCAATGGCGACCCGCTGCTTCTCACCGCCCGACAGCTTGAGTCCGCGCTCGCCGACTTCGGTGTCGAAACCTTCGGTCAGGCTTGCGATGAAGGGCAGGATTGCGGAATCGCGTGCGGCCGCAATTATGTCCGCCTCGCTCGCGCCTTCCCGGCCATAGGCAATATTGTACCCGATGGTGTCATTGAACAGGACGCTGTCCTGCGGGACGATGCCGATTGCGGCACGCAGGCTTTCCTGTGTGACCTCGGCGATGTCCTGTCCGTCGATAAGGATGCGCCCCGATAGCGGGTCGTAGAAACGGAACAGCAAGCGCGCGATGGTGCTCTTTCCCGCACCCGAGGGGCCGACGATGGCGACATGACTCCCTGCCGGGACTTCGAAGGACAGGTCCTTCAGGATCTGCCGGTCCTCGTCATACCCGAAAGATACCTTCTCGAATGCAATGGAAGGCTGGCGGACGACAAGGGCAGGCGCCCCCGGCCTGTCGGCCACTTCCACATTGGTGTCGATAAGATCGAACATGGCGGCCATGTCCACAAGGCCCTGGCGGATGGTGCGATAGACCCAGCCCAGCATATCGAGCGGACGGAAGAGCTGCATGAGGTAGGTGTTCACGAACACCAGGTCGCCCACGGAAAGCTCGCCTTTGCTCCAGCCCCAAACAGTATAGGCCATTGCGCCTGCCATCAGGGCATTGGTGATGAAGGCCTGCACTATGTTGAGAAGGCCGAGCGAGGAATCGGATTTGATCGCGGCTTCGCTGTATGCCTTGGCGGCGCGGGCATAGCGCGCCTCCTCGCGCTTCTCGGCGCCGAAGTATTTGACTGTCTCGAAATTGAGAAGGCTGTCGACGGCGCGCGACAAGGCGAGGCCATCGAGATCGTTCATGTCGCGCCGCAGTTTGGTGCGCCATTCCGTGATCTGCCGCGTCACTCCTATATAGGCGACAACCGTGAATGCCGTTGCAGCCACGAGGCCCCAACCGAAGTTCAGGTAGAAGATGACGCCGACCGCAACCAGTTCGATGATGGTGGGCGCGATATTGAAGAGCAGGAAATAGAGCATGGAATCGATGCTCTTCGTACCCCGCTCGATAATCTTGGTTACCTCCCCCGTGCGCCGGGAAAGGTGGAAGCGCAGTGACAGGCGGTGAAGCCGGTGAAAGACGTCTTCGGCCAGATGGCGCGTCGCTTCCTGTCCGACCCGCTCGAACACGATGTTCCTCAGATTGTCGAAAGCGGTCCCGGCAAACCTTCCGAGGCCGTAAGCGAGGACCAATGCCATGGCGACCATCGCCGCCTCGTTGGCCGGGCCGGTCATCGCGTCCACTGCCTTCTTATAGGCGAAGGGCAGGGCGAGGACCGTGCCCTTGGCCAGAAGGACCAACCCCATTGCGATGACGATCCGCCGGCGCAGGCCCGGATTGTCCTTGGGCCATAGATAGGGAAGGAAGCGCTTGAGCGTCGCCCAGCTATCGGCGTCGTGCCGCTGGTCTGATGTTATCGTGTCTGGCGGCATGGGGCGCTATGTGGGGCGCGCGGCCCGCGCCGACAAGTTCAGGGGCCGGGACTGTCGCGAAAGATGCCGTTCTGGATGAGCGATGGTCGGCCAACACCATTCGGCAGATCGAACAATACCGTGCGGCTGGAGAAATCGATCGCGACGCGTTCGAACATCGACAGGTTGCGAAGACCGAGGATGAGCGCCGGCTTGTCCGTATAACCCAGCGCATGGAAGGCCGGACTATCGGCGAAGCCTATAGGCGCTCTCTTGATGGTCACTCCGCCGATTACGATTTCCCTCGCATACGCAAGGTCGCTGCTCAGGTGCACTCCGTTGACGTCGGAGATGAAGAGCTCGTCACGTTCGCCCTTGCGCCGTGACAACCGCTTGAGGAGAGCGGGATTGCCGAAGGAGTGCTGCGCGCCCGTGTCGATGATCACTGCCGTGCGGATGCCATTCACCCGGGCATCGGTGATTATCATCTGGCCCAGCTTGTTTCGCGCGCGCACGATGATCTCGTAGCCGCGATTGCCGCCGAGTTGTTCAGCGTCGGCCACAGCGATGCGGTCTTCGCGGAAATCCATTGCCACTCGCAGGTCCTGCAGGCTGTCGAGCCCCAGGATGCCGTCGGCTCCTATATGGTGGCCGTCCAGAAGGGGGGCGACCATCCCGTTGAATACGCGATCGGCAAATTCCAGCCCGTCGAGTTCCACCGTATCCACCGTCTCGGTCGAGCCCATGGCGACAAGCAGGGCGCGCC